>SHNE01000032.1 GCA_004295015.1 Bacteroidota bacterium
TACTGTTCACTAAACCCTTCTCACTTTTTTCCTCTTAAGTAACTTGAGTTCGCTCTCGTTCTATTACATTGAAACCCAGTCTTGAAGCTGTTGATTTCAATTTCCGAATTTTTTGTTCTTTATACATTTGAGAATATACTTCTATCGGAATTGGGTTAAACTCTACTTTGTTTTTTAACATCCTATAAAATATAATTGCCAGTTTTCTTGCCGTTGCTGTAATTGCTTTTCCTGCTCCTCCTTTTTGTTTTATTCTTTGATAGAATGACGCCAACCAATGTTTACTTCGTTGAATTGCATTTGCTGCCGCTTTAAATGCCTGACCGGCTTTGTTTTTCTTCTTTCTAGTTCTACTACTTATCACCTTCCCGCCTGTCTTTTTATTATTCGGTGATAAATTCAACCACGATGTAAAGTGTTTTTCGGTTGGCCATTTATTTAAATCTAATCCTACTTCACTTATTATTTCAATTGCAGTACTTGCACGTATACCAAATATTTTGGTTAGATCTATGCCCGTAATCTCTGCAAGTAAAGTGCTGGCATTAAAATTTAAATTATTCAAATTTGATCTGGGGTTTTTCTCTTTTATTTCGGGATGAGATTTGTATGTGGTTTTTTTCTTCAATAATTCCTCTATTTTTTTGTCACACTCTTCTATCATTCTTCTATAAAATAGATATCCTTCATAGGATTGATTTATTTGGAACAAATGTTCTTCCTTCCAATTGCCACGTAATGCTTTTAAGATATCGTCCCTTTTTGCCTTTACCCTTTGATCAACCAAATCATACAACTTTTCAATATTGCGCTCACCATTAATAATAGCCTTAATTATAGCCTGACCTGATTTACCAGTTATGTCGGTAAGCACAAGATGGAGTTTGATATTCATTTGCTCAAACCCCTTTTGAATCATTAAAATATGACTAGCTGACATTTCAATCAAGTTTTTACGATGTCGCATGTATGCTCTTAATTCTCTAGTAAATGCGTCAGGTTGAAAACTGGCAGATAATAATCCACAGCTGTGTAACTGTCTAATCCAATCGGCATCTGATACGTCTGTTTTTTTTCCTCTTACGTTTTTTACATGGCGGGCATTAACTAGTACAACTTCGACTCCTCTTTGCTCTAACAATAAGTATAAACTCACCCAATATACCCCTGTGGCCTCCATTGCAACAGTAGTAACTCCGCACTGGTCCAACCATTCACAAATATCAATCAGATCATCTGTAAATGTTCCAAAACTTCTAACCGGATTTGGATCAATATCCGGACGCACCGCAACGTAGTGTTCTTTACTTCCTATATCTATGCCAGCTGCGTTTGGAAATAGAACAGGAAATGTGGTTGGTTCTGATTTCTTTTTCATAATTTTAAGTTTTAAAAAGTCACTGACGATTCCTGTGGAACTTGTATGCTCTTAAACGGGGTTGATATTATATCACCACCAAATGGGTTGTCACGTAAGGAACCAAACCAAACTTGATGTCGGGATAAATCACCAATGAAAAATGCGGTTTTGAGACAGTGGACTTCATGTACTCTAAGTTACTTCAAGGGGTTGGCAATAGCAAATTGCTGTATACTCTTAAGTAACTTGAGTTCGCTCTCGTTCTATTACATTGAAACCCAGTCTTGAAGCTGTTGATTTCAATTTCCGAATTTTTTGTTCTTTATACATTTGAGAATATACTTCTATCGGAATTGGGTTAAACTCTACTTTGTTTTTTAACATCCTATAAAATATAATTGCCAGTTTTCTTGCCGTTGCTGTAATTGCTTTTCCTGCTCCTCCTTTTTGTTTTATTCTTTGATAGAATGACGCCAACCAATGTTTACTTCGTTGAATTGCATTTGCTGCCGCTTTAAATGCCTGACCGGCTTTGTTTTTCTTCTTTCTAGTTCTACTACTTATCACCTTCCCGCCTGTCTTTTTATTATTCGGTGATAAATTCAACCACGATGTAAAGTGTTTTTCGGTTGGCCATTTATTTAAATCTAATCCTACTTCACTTATTATTTCAATTGCAGTACTTGCACGTATACCAAATATTTTGGTTAGATCTATGCCCGTAATCTCTGCAAGTAAAGTGCTGGCATTAAAATTTAAATTATTCAAATTTGATCTGGGGTTTTTCTCTTTTATTTCGGGATGAGATTTGTATGTGGTTTTTTTCTTCAATAATTCCTCTATTTTTTTGTCACACTCTTCTATCATTCTTCTATAAAATAGATATCCTTCATAGGATTGATTTATTTGGAACAAATGTTCTTCCTTCCAATTGCCACGTAATGCTTTTAAGATATCGTCCCTTTTTGCCTTTACCCTTTGATCAACCAAATCATACAACTTTTCAATATTGCGCTCACCATTAATAATAGCCTTAATTATAGCCTGACCTGATTTACCAGTTATGTCGGTAAGCACAAGATGGAGTTTGATATTCATTTGCTCAAACCCCTTTTGAATCATTAAAATATGACTAGCTGACATTTCAATCAAGTTTTTACGATGTCGCATGTATGCTCTTAATTCTCTAGTAAATGCGTCAGGTTGAAAACTGGCAGATAATAATCCACAGCTGTGTAACTGTCTAATCCAATCGGCATCTGATACGTCTGTTTTTTTTCCTCTTACGTTTTTTACATGGCGGGCATTAACTAGTACAACTTCGACTCCTCTTTGCTCTAACAATAAGTATAAACTCACCCAATATACCCCTGTGGCCTCCATTGCAACAGTAGTAACTCCGCACTGGTCCAACCATTCACAAATATCAATCAGATCATCTGTAAATGTTCCAAAACTTCTAACCGGATTTGGATCAATATCCGGACGCACCGCAACGTAGTGTTCTTTACTTCCTATATCTATGCCAGCTGCGTTTGGAAATAGAACAGGAAATGTGGTTGGTTCTGATTTCTTTTTCATAATTTTAAGTTTTAAAAAGTCACTGACGATTCCTGTGGAACTTGTATGCTCTTAAACGGGGTTGATATTATATCACCACCAAATGGGTTGTCACGTAAGGAACCAAACCAAACTTGATGTCGGGATAAATCACCAATGAAAAATGCGGTTTTGAGACAGTGGACTTCATGTACTCTAAGTTACTTCAAGGGGTTGGCAATAGCAAATTGCTGTATACTTGATGAAAAAAGTAAGCAAAAAAATCAAGACCAATTGACCCTGCCAGCCGCACATGCTGACGCTTCCCGGCAATTGGTCGGGCCAACGCGCCCATCGAAATATGGTATTCCAATAGAAAATTAAAGCTAAATATTGTTATGCAGCAGCTATATTAGATTATCAATCCTTGGATGTTGGCAGATTTACGAAAAAATGATTAAACCTATTAATTAATTTCGACTAAAATTCTGAATCACTAATTTAATCGGTTGTATTCTTATTAACCGATACCGGTGAATAAGAGGCAGAATATTCTCCGTTGAAATAGTTTATACATACTAAATTCGGTCTAGAAAAAATTCAAACCATTATTAAACCAACGAAAAATGAACACAAACAAAATTTTATTGGGAGGAATCGCCGGCGGAATAGCCATGTTTTTCCTCGGATGGTTAATTTACGGAATTATTTTGGCAGATTTTATGGCGTCAAACGGAAACCAATGTGCCGCTCGACCTATGGAAGAATTCATTTGGTGGGCAATGATTCTTTCAAATATTGTTGGGGGAATTCTTTTTGCGGTGATCATTAGTTGGTCAAATACAAGTGGTGCTCTTGCAGGTGCAAAGATAGGAGCCATTGTAGGATTGTTATTTGGAATATCTATTGATGCAAGTTTTTATTCCATGTCTACTATGATTTCCGGCATCACTCACATGCTGGTTGATGTTATTGCCTATACGGTGATGAGTGCACTGGGTGCTGGAGTTGTAGGTCTGGTGATGGGTTTTGGAAAGAAATAAATAGAGAAACAATCAGATTGTAATTCAATATTTTTAGTTGACCGGAAAATGCTTCCGTTTCGAGTGGTTTATTTGTGTCTATCCATTCGTGGCTATGGGAGTATTTTTTATCAATTATTCACTCTAGGTAGCCTTGCCCGAAAATTTGGAGACTAAATGATGTACGCCAAAAGACAAGGGATTCTTCCTTCAATACAATAGCCTGATCTGCAATTTTAACTATATTTAGCTACCTATACTATTCAAATGAAATTGGCTTTAGGCTTGTTTTTGGCGTTTTTTACTGCCTTTGGGGCTGTTTTTGCACAGTCGCAAGGGCCTTTTTCCCCTACTGCCTTTAATGGAAATGGTGCCGGTGCCCCTTGGACGAATCTTGGAGGAGTGCATACCGTAGATAACAACCCGGCCTATGTTGATTTGGCCCAATACCCAACTTGTAATTCCGGCATGTGCTATTATTCGAATGAAGCATCTTTTAGTGGCTTCGCTTTTTCCGTACCATCTACGGCTATAATTACCGGGATTAAACTTGATGTGATGCAACGCGTTTCATCTCCGGGCGGAGGGATTCGTGATTCCATCCTCATGCTTGCCATGAATGGAGCAGGCGTAGGAAGTGATTATGCAAATCCGGCATACTGGACTGATACTCCGACGCTAAATAGCTACGGCGATTCACTTGACACCTGGTCATACACCTGGTATCCTTCATCAGTGAATGATGCAAATTTTGGATTGATATACAGACTTACCAATGATAGTTATGATCAGCCGGCTTCTGTAGATTATTTATCGATGACGGTATTTTATCAAAATGGTACAGGCATCAGTTCTCAAACTTCTAAGCCTTGGGAAATTGTATTTAGTGCAGGAAGTCTCAGTATATCTGTTGAAGCTAGTGTATTGTCAAATGGATATCTGGTGGAAGTTCGTGATGTTCAGGGAAGATTATTCTTCAGTGATCAATACGGGCAGGGGCAAAGTAAATTGGATCTTAGCATTGATGCCTCCCTCTGGTCAAATGGTGTTTATGTTGTAAGCGTGCTTTCATCGGAAGGATATGCAACTCAAAGAAAAGTAATCCTGTCAAATTGATTTAATATAAAATTAATTTAAACAAATAAGGGTCGAGCCATACAGTATTGCCGTCCAAACTGAGAGAATGCTGCGAATATTCTCTTAATTAATCGTATTTATTTATTTCAAAAACGACGAAGACTATCCGTCGACTAACAAGAGTTTTATGAGAAAAAATTACTTCCTTCTTTTTCTGATTTTTTTAATGAGCAATGTCTTTGCTCAAAATCAAGAAGTGTTTAATACCGGTGGTGTAATCATTGCTGATGAATTTCACATCAGCAAACCTTTGTCTGAAATTGCCAAAGAGTTTCCTGTTGATGAGAACAAAGTCTATATAAAGAAAGAATCAGGAGACCGAAAGCATCGCAAAGCTCAGGAGTTTCCCAGAACCGTCGCTGATGGCCCTGAATTTGGAAATGACCCGGCAGTGATGCAAAGAGAAATGGGAACCGTACCGGGTCGCGCACCCATAGCGAATTGGGCCGGACAAACAGCATCCGGATTCAGGCCTTATGATCCATCTGGAGCACCGGGGCCCAATCATTATATCCAGATGATCAATTCGACAACATTTAAAGTGTATAATAAATCAACCGGCGCTGTTTTGCTGACTGCAACTTTGGGAAATCTTTGGTCGCCTGCAACCGCCAACAATGGTGATCCTATTGTGATGTATGATAAGGCCGCAGACCGGTGGTTTCTTGCTCAGTTTGGTTCTTCTTCCGACAAAAAGATTTACATCGCAATTTCAACTACCAGTGATCCGCTTGGAACCTATTATACTTACACCTATACATCGCCTCTGTTTCCTGATTATTTAAAATTTGGTG
This sequence comes from Bacteroidota bacterium, assembly GCA_004295015.1. Taxonomy (GTDB): domain Bacteria; phylum Bacteroidota; class Bacteroidia; order AKYH767-A; family 2013-40CM-41-45; genus QQVM01. The sequence continues at coordinate 5,853 of SHNE01000032.1, forward strand.
TCTGGTCAGATGGCTATTTCATGACGTCTAACCAGAGCACTCAAAAAGTTTTTGCCTGTGACAGAACAGCGATGCTGGCAGGAACACCCGGAGCAAAATCTATCTATATTAATTTTTCTCCTCCCAAAAGTGGTTTCTTTTGTCCCCTACCCGGCGATGCAGCTGATGGAACTCTGCCGCCTCCCGGAACTCCTTGCCCGATTTTTTCTTATTCAGATAATGGCTGGGGCGGTAGCTATGTTGATGCCATAAATATTTATCAGATGACTGTTGATTGGGTTCCAACAACTCCAACAGGTAGTATCACCCTTAAAGCAAATCTGTCACCTGCTGCATTTGATGCCAGCTATGACTCTAACTGGGATGACGTTGATCAACCCGGAACAACACAGAAACTTGATGGTATCGGTGGAGTCTTTATGTACAGAGCTCAATGGCGATCCTGGGATGGGTACAATACAATTCTTTTGAATTGGGGTGTTAAAATCAGTGCAACTCAACGAAGCATTAAGTGGGTTGAGCTGAGACAAGATCAGACAACTACTGCATGGTCGATTTATCAGGAAGGTGTATATACTCCGGATGCAGCTACGCGCTGGATGGGAGGAATAGCAATGGATGTTAATGGTTCGATTGGCTTGAGTTATTTGAAATCAGATGCGACGTCTATTTATCCCGGTTTGTATTATACCGGTCGACGATCTTGTGATCCTCTCGGGACGCTACCAATAACTGAAAGCCTTGCTATCGCCGGAACCGGATCACAAACCGGTGGTGTGAACAGGGTAGGGGACTACGCGCAAACTTCTTTGGATCCTGACGGAATAACGTTTTGGCATACGAGTGAATATATGGGTGGCAGCTCCGGTGCATCTGCAGCAAGGACAAGAATTTTTTCTTATCAACTTCCAAGCTGTGGAAATACTGCAGTCGTAAATATCTCAGTCACCTCAGGATCTAATCCAACATGCACAGGTGCTTCAATGACCTTTACAGCATCGCCAACTAATGGTGGTACTACTCCTTCTTACCAATGGAAAGTAAATGGATCGAATGTCGGCACAAACAGCAGCACCTACACCACTTCTTCCCTCACGAATGGGCAAGTAGTAACATGCGTTATGACTTCAAATTTACCCGGAGTAATTGGTAGTCCTGCCACTTCCAACAGCATTACAATAACGGTTAGCCCTACGGTGACACCTTCTGTTTCGATCGCTCTCACCACGGGAACCAATCCTTCATGCGCCGGAACATCCTTAACATTTACAGCAAGCCCAACAAATGGAGGTACGACGCCATCTTACCAGTGGAAGTTAAATGGTGCAAACGTTGGAACAAATAGTGCGACTTATACCACGAGCTCTATAAGTAATGGTCAAATTGTGACCTGTGTCATGACAAGTAATGCAATTTGTACAAGCACGTCAACCGCCACCTCAAATGGAATTACACTTACTATTAATGCGGTGATCAGTCCTACTGTCAGTATATCTCAGACTTCCGGAACGAATCCACAGTGTAACGGGGCAAGTTCAACATTTACTGCAACTGTATCTAATGGAAGTGGAACCAGTTATTTCTGGAAGGTGGATGGAACAAGCGTTGGAACAAATAGTTCTACTTATACTACTTCGTCATTGACAGATGGTCAGGTGGTAACATGTGATATTACCTCTACTCCAAATTGTGCAGCCACACAAACAATAACTCTTGGGACAGGAACAGGAACTAACACGACTTCCAGTGATTTGGCGGTCGCATATCCTTCATACTATGGAAGTGGCAGACAGCAGTATTTAATTTTAGCTTCTGAATTGAGCGGACTTGGTTTAACTGCCGGAGACATTCACTCGATTGGCTTTACAATTAATGGCACTTTAGGTAATCCGGCGACATTGAATGATTATGAAATTAAAATTGGAAATACTCCGGATGCATTCCTGACTGCTGCATTTTTAACGCCTGCTTTTACCACTGTATTTGGTCCTGTGAACTATACTCCAACGCTTAGTTCTTTGAACACACACAATTTTATCAATCCATATTACTGGGATGGAAGCACAAATATTATTATTGACATCTGCTTTTCAAATTTGGTTGTCGGCGTTACGGCTTATCAAAATTATCAGACAAATACTGCTTTTGTTTCTACTGTATACCGCCAGGTTGACGGCTCCGGTGGAGCAGGAATATGTACTACTACAACTACCACCGGTACAGGTTCCAAAAGACCGAATATGGTTTTTAGCCGGATTGGTTCCGAAGTAAATGCCAGCTCAAATTCCATTACTATGGATGTTGGCTCATCCTTGCCGGCAGCAGTATCGATTGCACAAACCACCGGATCAAATCCTCAGTGTATTGGGGCAACGGCAACTTTTACAGCAACACCCACTAATGGTGGATCCACTCCTTCTTATCAATGGAAAGTGAATGGAACCAATGTAGGAACAAATAGCAATTTGTATACAACGACTTCGTTGACCAATGGTCAGACTGTTACTTGTGTCATGACTTCCAGTTCAGGTTGCGCTACAGGAAATCCGGCAACTTCGAATGCAATTGCAATGACTGTCAATTCGCCGTCGACTGCTTCCGTGGCAATTGCAATTACTTCCGGATCTAACCCGCAATGTGCCGGTGCGACAATAACATTTACTGCTACTCCGACAAATGGCGGTCCGACACCTTCTTATCAGTGGAAGGTTAACGGCACAAATGTCGGAACCAATAGCTCCGTTTATACTACTACGTCTTTGACGAATGGACAAGCAGTCACTTGCGTAATGACATCCAATGCTGCCTGTGTTTCAGGAAGCCCGGCAACTTCGAATGCAATATCTATGACTGTAAATACCCCTGTTACGGCTTCAGTTTCAATTGCACTAACATCCGGAAACAATCCGCAATGCTCCGGTGCCTCTGCAACATTCACGGCATCACCTACGAACGGAGGCTTAGCCCCATCGTATCAATGGAAAGTGAATGGGACCAATGTTGGAATTAATAGTGCAAGCTACACTACAACCTCTTTGACCAATGGTCAGGTGGTTACCTGTGTTATGACCTCAAATGCATCCTGTGTTTCAGGAAACCCGGCAACATCCAATTCCATTACTATGGTAGTTAATTCTGCTGTGACAGCCTCAGTTCTAATCGCCCAAACCGGAGGGGCAAATCCACAATGTGCCGGTCTTTCTGCAACATTCACTGCAACACCAACAAATGGGGGAGCTTCTCCCTCGTACCAATGGAAAGTTAATGGGACCAATGTTGGAACTAATAGTGCTACATACACTACCACAGCTTTAACAAATGGACAAGCTGTTACTTGTGTCATGACATCCAATGCCAGCTGTGTTTCAGGAAGCCCGGCAACTTCGAATACTATTTCAATGTCAATTAACCCGGCCGTAACAGCATCGGTAAGTATCTCTGTAAGCCCATCCGATACGTTCTGTGCAGGTACATCTGTAACGCTTACCGCAACACCGGTAAATGGTGGGACTTCACCTGCATATCAATGGAAACGGAATGGATTAAATATCTCAGGGACAAATTCTACTTTCACAGCTGTGTCCTTCTCAGACGGTAATCAGCTCACCTGTGAAATGACAAGTAATGCTGAATGTGTTTCCGGTAGTCCAGCTCTTTCAAATATAATTACCATGACTGTTTATCCAAATGTCACTGCCGGTGTTGGGATTACATCAAGCCCTTCCACATCAATATGTGCAGGAACAAATGTTACTGTTACTGCAGCTCCTTCAAATGGTGGAATCACTCCTTCATACCAATGGAAATTGAACGGAACAAATGTCGGAACAAACAGTATTACCTATTCGAATAGCGCATTAAGTAACGGTGATAATATTCGGTGTGAAATGACAAGTAATGCGAATTGCGTTTCGGGAAGTCCTGCTACTTCCAATATTGAATATTATAATGTTACTCCTGCGACAACTGCTACCGTATCTATTGCATTGACAACAGGAACGAATCCAATGTGTAGTGGAGCTTCTTCAACGTTTACGGCAAGCCCGGTCAATGGAGGAGTTTCACCAATCTATCAATGGAAGGTGAATGGAACTAATGTTGGAACCAATAGTGCTACATTCACGACATCAACATTAACTAACGGACAAGTTGTTAGTTGTGTGATGACATCTAATGCTGCCTGCGTCACAGGAAGTCCTGCCACATCGAATTCGATATCAATAACGGTGAATGCGAATGTGACAGCTTCCGCAACTATTTCACAAACGGCTGGAACAAATCCGCAATGTGCAGGGGCAACAGTAACATTTTCTGTGATGCCAACCAATGGTGGAAGTAATCCGATTTATCAGTGGAAAGTTAATGGAACGAATGTAGGTGTCAACGGAGCAACGCATTCCACAAATACTCTAAACAACGGGCAAATAGTTAGCTGTGTTATGACTTCAGATGCAGCATGTGTGAGCGCTAACCCGGCAACATCAAATTCAATTACAATGGGTGTGAATGCACCTCCTGTCATTGCTTCCTTTACACCCTTGGGTGGTGGTGCCGGTACATCGGTGATTATTTCCGGCTCAGGATATATTAATGTTACATCTGTTAAATTTAATGGACTAAACGCTGCCTTTACGGTAGATAATTCCGGACAAATTACAGCTACCGCTCCCGCCGGAGTAAGTACAGGTTTGATTTCTGTCACAACACCATGTGGAACGGCTAATAGCTCTTCTAATTTTAATAGTTCAGTTTCCCTGAATGTAAAAGTCTTTATCGAAGGGTTTTATACAGGGACAGGACAAATGACAGGTGTTTTATCGCCTACTGTTTGTGACACAATTATAGTAAGCCTTGCAAGCACCGTTTCTCCGTTCATTATCGATTATACTGTTAAAGGTACAATCAACAGGAGTGGAGATGGTACGTTTAATTTCCCTGGTGCTGCATTTGGAAAAGCGTTCTACCTTGTAATTAATCACCGTAACACTTTGGAAACCTGGAGTGCAGCACCTCTATCGCTTCCTGCAGCTGTAAATAGTTATAATTTTACGACATCAGCAGCACAGGCTTATGGAAATAATATGGTTAATTTGGGCGGTGTGTTTGGTATTATTAGCGGGGATGTTAATCAGGATGGCCTGATTAATTCAAGCGATATTCTGGATATGGAAAACTCACTTCAGTTGATGACAATCGGTTATTATCCTTATGATTTAAATGGAGATAATCTGGTCGAGGCCGCAGATTTTAGTTTGATTGAGAATAATGTTGGAAAGACTAAACTAAAGCCATAAATAAAAATGTTTTTTTTTGAAGCACCGTTTTTCGAAACGGTGCTTTTTTTGTTAAGTGTTATCGGTTTTTTTTCTGTTTAAATCCATCAATACCTATAATAACTTTATGTGATTACGGCTTTTGAGCTTTGATCATATACAGATTTTCTAAAAGTTTAAAAGCCGTCTAAAATTTTTACAGCCAATGGCCGGATAAAAAATCTTACTAACGCATTTTCAGAAAGCGTTTTGATTGAGTATTTTTGTCGGCCGATTAAGATTTGCCTTTGAAGATAGACTGATAGGAATATCCAAATGTGAGCTTTTTAGGTTTATTTCGACTACATGTCATTAGAAAAGGAAATATCCAAGCGAAGAACATTCGCTATCATCAGTCACCCGGATGCCGGTAAAACTACTCTCACAGAGAAGTTTCTCCTTTTTGGCGGTGCAATTGTAACAGCAGGTGCGGTAAAAAGTAACAAGATCCGTAAAGCTGCCACCTCGGATTTCATGGAAATTGAAAAGCAAAGAGGGATATCTGTAGCGACCTCTGTGATGGGTTTTGACTATAACGGAATGCGGGTAAATATTCTTGATACTCCCGGTCACAAAGATTTTGCGGAGGATACTTACCGCACACTTACAGCGGTCGATTCTGTAATCCTTGTAGTTGATTGTATAAAAGGAGTAGAGGAGCAGACAGAGAAATTAATGAGTGTGTGCAGAATGCGAAATACTCCGGTGATCATTTTTATCAATAAATTAGACAGAGAAGGGAAAGACCCCTTTGATTTGCTTGATGAGCTTCAGGAAAAACTTCAGATACATGTACGTCCTCTTACATGGCCAATTGGCGGAGGAAGTAGTTTTCAAGGAGTGTATAATTTGTACCAAAAGGAACTCAATATTTTTGAACCCAATAAAACAGGAATTTCAGAAAACAAAGCAAAAATTGTTGATCTGGCCGATGAGAAAATGACGGAATTTATTGGCAAAATGGAAACTGAGAAGTTACGGGATGATGTTCATTTAATTGAGGATCTTTTTGAACCTTTCAATGAGGAGTTATACCGCGACGGATTAATTGCTCCTGTGTTTTTCGGTAGTGCTATCAATAATTTTGGTATTCAGGAATTGCTCGAAACATTTTTGAAAATTGCTCCTCCTCCTTCAAGTCGTGAGTGTATTGAGAGAACTGTTGATGCAAGGGAGCCAAAGTTTTCAGGATTTGTTTTTAAAATTCATGCCAATCTCGATCCGAATCACAGAGACAGGATTGCCTTTTTAAAAATCTGCTCAGGTAAATTTGAAAGAAATAAATTTTACTGGCATACACGTCTGAATAAAAAAATACGGTTTAGCAATCCTACAAGTTTTATGGCGAATGAGAAAACCTTAATTGAAGAGGCATATCCGGGAGACGTTATCGGATTGTACGACAACAGCGTATTTAAAATTGGTGATACTTTATCAGAAGGAGAGTCGCTTCACTTCAAAGGCATACCGAGTTTTTCTCCTGAGATTTTTAAAGAATTGGAGAACAGGGATCCTTTCAAAACTAAACAACTCGAAAAGGGAATTCAACAATTGACTGAAGAAGGAGTTGCTCAATTATTTACTCAACAGCCGGGAAACCGTAAAATTGTAGGAACGGTTGGAGAGCTCCAGTTCGACGTGATTAAGTTTCGTCTTGAACATGAGTATGGTGCCAAATGTGATTTCCGGCCTCTCAATTATAAAAACGCTTATTGGGTGACAGGAAATACCCCCGCTGCCTTACAACATTTTTTACGTGACCGGGCTTCTCTAATTGCATTTGACAAAGAGGACAGACCGGTATATTTGTCAGAAAGTGACTGGATGCTGAATATGATAAAACAAAGCTTTTCGGAGATTCAGTTTCACTCCACTTCTGAATTTAGTGAGACGAAAGTCGGCTTAGTGAAGTCATAAGTTTAACCTTTATTTAGTTGATCAGACAGTACCCTTATAGGTCGCATCGGCACCATAATGCGGTGCCAGCCTGAGGATGATTTTGGCCATTTTCACAGAGCATTTCACGGATATTTTTTATTCTTTAATGATGTATTTATTCCTAAATTTTGAGTAATTACACTATGAGTTAATCTCCCTTTGTCATTCACCAATCGGCTTTGAAAATTTCGAAAAAAATGACTATATTTGGTTTGTATGAAGTCATTCATGGTGCTTTTTCTTTTTGTTTTTTTTGCGTTCTGTCACACACAATCGTTGGCAGGAGCAGGGCATGTGCTTATTAATTTACCTGACTTAAACGAAAAACAAATTGATAGTGTGAGGACCTGGTTTAGCCCGGATAGCACTATTGTGGAATCAGGCTTTTGCGTAGACAATAAATTATTGATGATCCGGCTTTTGGATAAAAACAAAGTAAGCATTGACCAGATTTATGTTCGTTTAAAGAGTCATGGAATTGAAAAATTTTTTTTAAAGGATGAAATTTCCTTAGACCGCTTTCATCAAAATTGCAGGAGCTTTATTGCTTTTCCATAATTAATCATAAGCATGAATACTAAAAAACATATTAGACTGTCGGAGCTTGTGCAGACTTGCTTTCGACTCTTGCTGTTTTTTATTGTATTGATTCATGCAGAAGTTGCCGTTTCTCAAACTACGCTCATTTCTCCTACTGTGAATAATGGAGGGTTCGAATCAGGAGCGGCAGGCTGGAACATAGTGAATGCTTCTCAAACAAATCAATGGTTTGTCGGTACAGCATCTGTTTGCTCCGGAGTTCAGGCTGCTTTCGTCGGTACTGCAAGCACAAACAATACTTATACTAACACCGTTACTTCTACTGTGTATATATACAGGGATATCACATTTCCTGCAGGCCAAACTTATATAAACCTGACTTTTGATTTTAAGGGACAAGGCGAAAGCACCTATGATTACATGCGTGTGTTTCTTATTTCTACCGCCACAACTCCTGTTGCCGGAACAGTTCTTGCCACCGGACAAATTGGATCGACTTACTATAATCTTGTTGGATCTTGTACCAATTATTCTGTTATCATCCCGGCAAGTGCAGCAGGAACAACGCAGCGATTGGTTTTTATGTGGAGAAATGACGCGTCGCTAGGATCCAATCCTCCTGCAACAATTGACAATGTCACTATAATCAGTAGTCTTCCTCCTCCACCAAATTGTGCAGGGATTGTTTCACCCGCAAATGCAGCTACAGGACTTTGTACCTCAGGCAATGTCTTCAATTGGACAGCGCCGGGATCCGGTGGAACTCCTTCAGGCTATAAATTATTCTTTGGTACAAATTTCCCTCCTACAAATATTGTAAATGGAACGAACCTTGGAAATGTATTGACCTACACGCCACCGGCACTTAGTGCCAACACAACGTATTACTGGCAGGTAGTTCCTACTAATGCAGTAGGCGATGCCACATCTTGTACTGTTTGGTCGTTTATGACCGGTTCGGCTTGTGTATTACAAGGTACCGGGACGGTATCAACTTGTTCTGCTACCTTCTTTGATTCCGGAGGACCTACGGCGAATTATTCGAATAGTGAGAGTAGCATACGAACCATTTGCCCCTCCGCTGCCGGCCAGTATGTGCAGGTAATTTTTAATTCGTTTAACTTAGAGTCGTGCTGTGATTACCTCAGAATATATAATGGCAATAGTACTGCCGCACCACTTCTTGGAACATTTGCAGGAACAAATTTGCCTTGCAATATTACTTCTTCTGCTGCGAATGGCTGTCTTACTTTTCAGTTTTATTCTGATGGTTCAGTAAATTATTTTGGATGGGATGCAACAATTAGCTGTGTTGCCTCACCCGGCTCTTCCCTGCCGGGAAGTGTTTGTAGCACCGCACCTGTTGTTACATCTCCCTATAGTGCCACTGGTCATAATACTGCTTGTTACGGAAATGATTACAGTAATGCCAGTATTGGTTCATGCGGAACTTTATACGAATCAGGGGAAGATCGTGTGTATGCCTACAGCGCCTCCGGTCCCGAATGCCTTAATGTTACACTTACCAATGCAAGCACGACTTATATAGGTTTTCAGGTATATAGCGGTTGTCCCGGAACTGCCGGAGCAATTTGTATCGGATCCAAAGGTGGATCGACACCTTTGAGCGGATCCTTTGCGATTCCCTCTGCCGGAATATATTACATTGTTGTCGATACATGGGCATCACCTTCTTCAGCATCCTATGATATTTCGATTCTCTCATCAGGATCTACACCTGCAAATGATCTTCCTTGCAATGCAAGCCCACTGCCTTTAAATGTAAATACTGCCGGAACGAATTCTTGTGCAGGTGGTGCATCTGAACCTGCAGTTCCTTCATGCTGGTCAAGCGGAACCTTGAATACTGTATGGTATAGTGTTGTCATTCCTTCATCCGGAAGAATTCGAATTCGTACCACGCTCGGAACACTTTCCAATACCCAAATAGCATTGTATTCAGGTCCATGTACAGCACCTGCATTCGTAGCATGTAATTTGAATGCTCCTGCTTGCGGAAGCTCATCCTATACGAACTCAGAATTAGTAGCAACCGGATTAAGTGCAGGTTCAACTTACTTTATTCGTGTTGATGGTTCCGGTGATTTGACGGGTACTTTTGACGTGATGGTTGTTGATGACCTTGTAGGTTTTCCCCCATCCCTTGGACAAGAATGTGTCAGCCCAAGTCCTGTATGTACGCAATCTGTGTTGGTCGGAAATCCCGGTTATCAGGCTTATGGAAATAATTGTGACTTCCAGGGCGGTGGTGGAAATTGTTTATCTTCAGGAGAAAGAGGTTCCGCCTGGTATTCAATTCCAATTAATGCAAACGGTAACCTTACTTTTGATTTAATTCCAAATGATTGGGCCGGTGCACCAAGCACCACAGCAACTGATTACGATTTTGCCATCTGGAAAATCACCGGTGCAGGTGCAACTTCATGTGCAAGTATTGCTTCAGGTGCTGCACCTGTGAGATGCAATTATAATTATTTAGGTCTGACAGGATTGAATGGTGCTGCAGCCGGTACATCGCCTGCAGCGTATCCCGGTTTCGGATCAGCTTATGAAGCCGCATTGCCGGTACTTTCAGGTGAAGTTTATGTTCTCGTTATTTCAAATTTCTCAAATAGTACTTCCGGCTTTACTTTAAATTTTGGAACAGGCTCTCCAATAGCTTATACCGGCTCTGCAAGTTCGGTGGTATGGACCGGAGGTACGAATACTCAGTGGGCGATTCCAACTAATTGGGGTGGTTGTAATAGTCCTGTTTGTGGAGTGAGTGCAACAGTGGCACCTTCTTCCTTCAATCAGCCAACACTTGTTGCCGGACATCATTATGTAAAAGACCTAACCATAAATACAGGATCTACATTAACACTTCAGGCGGGGGCAATACTTCATATATGTGGTAATTATTTAAATCAAGGTTCATTGAATGCTAACCCTGCATCTACAATTATTTTTGATAATGCCGCAGTCAATCAAACTATTTCAGGTACTCTCACGGGAACAGATCGTTTTCCGAATCTGGTCATCACTAAAACCGGTGGTCAGGTATTGTTAAATAATGCAATTGATATTGGCGGAAATTTTACAACCAGCAACAGTACCAGTGTATTTAATAGCAATGGACAATATGTGAAACTTGCAGGTAATTTCAGTAATGCGAATGGTAATGCTACGTATTCAAACACCGGCACCCTTGGTACCTTGGAGTTTAATGGAACTGCCGCACAAAGTTATAACCAGGGCTCTTCAAATCTTGATTTAAATTTTGTGATTATGAATCACACCGGTCCCGGTTTGACATTGAATACATTTATGCGTATTAAATCTGTGACCGGATCTCTTACTCTGACTGCAGGTAAAATTATTACCGCTGCAAATGAAGTTGTCGTGTTCAACAGAACTCCTGCTGCTGTTACCGTTGGCAATGCATCAAGTTATGTGGAAGGTTTTTTACGCCGCTATATTAATTCCACAGGCTCTTATGATTTTCCGGTTGGGCAATCGATTCGTGGCTACGAACGAGCCAATATAAATTTGAATTCCAATACTAACATTGATAATTTACTTTCCAGTTTTGTGACGTATGCAGCAGTGCCGGGGCCATTGGGCTTGTCAGAATGCCTTGCCACCTATAATCTTAATGCTCTCGATGATGGGAAATGGATTATCAATGCATATAATACTTCGTCAGCGCAAATTTCAGGCAATGCAGTCTATAATATGACTTTATATAACAGAGTGGGAAGTTACACCAATGCAGGTGGCGCCAACGGGTGGACCATCATGAAAGATCCTGCCGGTTCAGGTGCATGGGGATTGGATGGGATGTGTGTGGCCGCTTCAACTGTCAATCAGGTAATGCGCACCGCGATGACCGGCTTCTCACATTTTGGTACAGCTCAGTCGACGGTACCTTTACCCATTGAACTGTTGAGTTTTGATGGCTTTGAAGACAATGGTAAGAATTTTATTTTTTGGAAAACAGCAACGGAAATTAATAATGATTATTTCCTGCTGATGCATTCTGTAGATGGAAATCTATTCCGGAAGCTCGAAAGGATTAAAGGAGCAGGAAACAGCACCCATGATATTGAATATTCATATATTCATGCTAATCCTTCGCCAGGACATAATTATTATCAGTTATTACAAGTGGATTACGATGGCAGCAATGCTTCTTCCGAAATCATAGTTGTGAGAAACGGTGGATTTAAAAGGGCTGTCCAATATGTATATCCTAATCCAAGTGCCGGAGAAGTCTCTATTCAATTGAGTCAGGGATTTGCACAGGAGTATGATATAGAAGTTTTGGACCTTTTAGGTAAGCAGGTCTATTCCATTCGTAAATTAGTTGAAAAGAACAAGTCAATTCTTACTTTAAACATTAAACATCTCAGTAAGGGGATTTATTTTTTACGAGTCCGACAGACAGGAACGGATGACTATTCATTGCACAGATTTGTTCTTGATTCCGGCAGATAGTGCTTGAAATTTGAAACCAGACGTTTTTTTAAACGGTTTTCTCTTCGTTTAATTCCACCACTCCTCCGGTTACTGAATATTTCATTGCTTCACCGGAACTGATCTGTTGTATCATTTTTACTTTGCTGCGCTTCACCATGTATAACTGCCCGGCAAAATTATACGACTGTGGAACGTACACGGAAACATATTCAGAGCCCAGCTCGAATTTTGCCAGTTCTTCATCGGTGAGAAAGCCAATAATCCATACGTCTTCCGAAAACACATTAACTATTACGGCCTTGTCGAATTTTTTTTTGTCCCCGGTAAATGCACCAAAAAAATCCTTTACTGAAGTGTATATAAATTTTACGCCCGGTGTCCTCTCAAGCCAGTAATCAAAGAAGCGAAGTAAGCTGCTCATTAAAAAGTTAGAGCTTAGCCATCCAATGAAGATTACAAAGCCAATGATAATCAGAAAACCCAGGCCTCGAATGTTTACCAACGGTCTTAATATTCCATCTATCTTTTCGAACAACCAGTACAATAAAAACCCGGTAATTGTTATTGGTGCGAGTATAAGAAGGCCCTGAAGGAAAAACTGTAGTATGATCCGATAGCTGAATTTCCCAGGTGATTGTTTTTGATTTTCCATTTTTTTGTGATAGGTTTTTCTCCCGGATATTTGAGTTTAGTAGATTGGAATAAAGTATATGTCAGGGTTTGCTTTCAGCGTTTGATCAGTTTGTTTTGTACACTGATGCCGTCATGATAGCAGGTGTGCATAAAATATATTCCTTCCGGTAACTGTGATAAATCAAAGATGGTTTTCCCTGCTTTTATTTTAGATTCAAACACCTGCTGACCTTTCACATTCAATATCTTTATTTCTGCAGCAGATGCAGCAGTATTATTTACTTGCAATCGATCTATTACAGGATTAGGTGAAAGTTTTATTTTCCTGTCTTCTGTTTCACTGATACTGTTGATGGTGCAGAAGTATTCATAGCTTGTAATTTCTGAACAGCCACCAACATAGGTTGATGTTCGATCTGCAATTGTACCCGGCTGAGTCAATATGAATTGTATGGATGGGCATGTAAAACAACCGGCTATTATATTTACGGAGGGTTGGATGTTGAATAATGTTGAGGTTTCTTCCGGGTTAATGGCCAGACTTATTGTGTCTCCCGGGCAATTTAGAAAGGTACCTGTCCAATGGAAGAAGCATGTGTCAAACACCTCTACTACGATGGAACTTGAATCAAGTATGCCTGATAATGTATCTTCTGCTATAAGTTTAATTTCCTGCAGGTCGTAACAAGCTTCCTGTAAGACCACATTCGTATCTCTTGCTTGGGAATAGTGGGTGCCTTCAATCAACCATTCAAATTTGTTGGCACCTGTGCTTGTATTATTCAATTGAACAGAGGTGCCACTGCATACATTGTATCTGTCGACTGTAAAGCTTGCAATTACCTGAGAAAAACCGTCAATACAAGAGAAAGTAAGAAGCAAAAAAATTACATGTCGAATAATCAATCGTTTCATTGAGTCGAATAAATTGAAAGCAAAATTACGAGTAAATTCTTTCGTCCGCGTTAAAATGTTCTTTAATTTATGTTAAAGTAGTTCTATGTCAGTGTTTTTAGAACTTCCTTCTCAATATCTGCAATAGAATCCGAGAGTTGTGCGAATGAATCAATAACATAGTACTCTTCCTGGATGATGTCAGTTCGGAAATCATGCTGCATAATTTCTGAAACATTGTATGCCTTTTTTGTTGATTCAGGATTTAATGCATGTTTTGTCTCGCTCATAGAGGAAAGAATACCTGCTCCGTAAAATTTAATTTCACCTGAATCAAGTACCAATCCAAACTCAATAGTAAACCAGTAAAGACGCTGCAACATGATGATCAATTGTGGATTATGAATGTTCTTCATGGCAATGTCCCCCATCGCTTTAAAGAAAGTTACGTAATCCGGATTGCTCAATAATGGAGCATGGCCGAATACATCATGAAACATGTCGGGTTCTTCAATATAATCCAATTCCGAAAAATTTCGTAGCCAGCATGTGGCGGTAAATGTTTTCTTTGACAGTAAATTAAAAAATTTATCAGCAGGGCTAATACAGGGAACAGTCGTTAGTTGCCATCCTGTTAGATTCTTTAACCGAATATTAACTTCTTGAAAATCCGGGATACGTTCTGCAGTAAAACCAATTTTCTCCAATGCGATAATATAATCTTTGGAAGCATGTTTTTCTATCAATTCATATTGTCTGTTGAACAGGGTTTTCCATACCTTAAAGTCTTCCGGAGTGTAGTTGGCATACACCTGTTGTTCGGGTCTGTTTCTTTCGGTCATATTCTTGTTTACTATTTTTCTGCCGTACTGGATTTGTTATTCCTCTAACGCGCAATTTGAATTTTCGCCTTTGCTCCCTTTATTTTTTCCGACTCTACCATTTTTATCAGAGATTTAATTTTATCTCTTCTAACAGCTACATAAGAGAAATAATCTTTCACTTCTATAAGGCCAATTTCATTTTGTTCCAGTTGACCTTTTTTCGATAGAAATCCTACCAGATCAATTTTATTAACCTTGTCTTTTTTTCCTTTTCCGACAAACAGAGTTTCCCATTCCGGTGCGGAAGGAAGTGGCATTTCCTTTAGGTCCAGTACTTCGGGTTTCGGGTTAATATAGGGTGGAATAGTTTCGGTCTTGTTCAATAGTAGTATTGCTGTTCCTTCTGCTTTCATTCTTGCGGTACGACCATTGCGGTGAACAAATGCATCTTCTGTCATAGCAAGCTGAAAATGGATGATGAATTTAATTTCCGGAATATCAAGTCCGCGCGCGGCTAAATCTGTAGCAATGAGTATTCGCGTACTGCCATTCCTGAATTTTGCCAGTGTCTTCTCCCTGTCTACTTGTTCAAGTCCTCCATGAAAATAATCATGGATAATATTTTTTTTTTCCAAATAAGCACTCAGTCTCTCCACAGCATCACGGTGATTACAAAATACCAGACAAGGTTCATCTGCAATGTTACATAGTAATTTTAGGAGGCATGCCAGCTTTTCCTTGTCAAGGCATTGGACTTGTTGCAGTCGAAGTAAATTATTTCCGATACTCTCAGATTGGTATTTTAGTTTTATTGGATTGTTGATCCCAACGAAGACGGGAATTGCTTCTCCTTCTGTAGCTGAAGTCAGGATCTTCTTATTTACTGCCTTGAGGTTTCCGATGATATATTCCATCTCTTCATCAAAGCCCATTTCAAGAGACTTGTCAAATTCATCCAAGACTAAAGTTTGAACCCGGCTAACATTGACATGACCTCTGCTAATATGGTCTGCGAGTCTTCCGGGTGTTGCAATAACGATGTCGGGAAATTGTGATAAGCTGTTTTTTTCAACTTGTACGGAATGACCACCATAACAACAAGTAACAGAAAATGATGTTTTCATTTGTCTGACTACCGATTCAATTTGCAAAGCAAGCTCACGTGTCGGAACAAGTATTACAGCTTGTACATACTTTGCGCCATACTCCAATCTGGATATAAGGGCCAACAAAAAAGCAAGTGTTTTCCCTGTTCCTGTCGGTGAAATTAGAAACAGGTCTTTTTTCAGCTTGACTGCTTCAAGTGCGGCGAGTTGAATTTCGTTCAGAGAATCAATATTTAAATTCTTGATAATTGACTCGAGGCTGTATTTTTTGATTTCTTTATTCATGGCGTAGTTTTGCCTCATTTACACACTTGTCTTGGCGGATGGCATAGGCTTGCCCGGGGGAAGGTGAGTTTGTAAAATCAGGTTTTATTGGTTTCACTTCCGGAGACTCAATAATTTTTTTGCACAAGGTAAGGTATTTAACTGCGTATTCCGGGTTTCATCCGAGGCTGAAATCATGTAGAATAGGCTAAGCATTCAGATAATATGTCGGAATTGGGCACTGACCTGAATTTTCATGCTTAGGCCAGTCATACCCTCGCCGGGAGGGGTTTTGGTAAAAATGTTAAGGAGATCAGTGCGTTGTGCCAAGAATGATCTAAAGCAGATGGCAGATTTTAAATGAGTTTAGTCATGCTTTATAATTGGCATCAAATTTATTTATCTTTGCAGTTCGGTGGCATAAGAATATGCAGCATCTTAAAAATTTCTGATGCAGAAAAAAATAAAATATATGACAATCATCTATCTGAAAAAAATCGCTATGAAAAAAGTTATCGTTTTATCATTTTTAATTATAGGCATTTGTTCCGGAATTAATGCTCAGGAAAGTAAATCATATGCCAAGGTATATTACAAAGCTGTTTCTGCTGATGCCGGTCCTGTAACCGTTAGTATAGAAGATGGCGTTGCCACTGAAGCGTATATTAAATTTAAATTGCGCGTAAGAAATACTACTTCGGATTATATTCTTGTCAGCACAGACAACATTATAATTAAGTCCAATGGCCAGGAGTATAAAAATCTGGAAAGAGATTTATTAATTGGCCCCAACGATGATGATTCCAGAGTCATTGACATCAAGGGTAGCGGCTTGCGATTTGATAAGTTTACCATTGAGTTAAAAGGCTTTTCCAGAATCCCGGCTGCTTCCGGAGAAGTTAAAGCAGAGAACTTCAAGCTCCCCATCGTAAAGAATGAATTTACAGCGGGGCCTTTTAAGCTCATCCAACTGAAATCTACAAAGAAGACTGATGATGTAGTTGTAAAATTTTCGGTTGATTATAATGGTGATCAGATTGGAATTGTACATCCCGGACAAGTTACTCTCCTCACGCCGAAGGGAACTGAGTTTGCAAATATGGCACCTCGGGGACAACGAAAACCAATGCTTCTTAAAAAGGGGCAGAATAATACCTTTGTTGTGCTGTGGAAAGATATTCCCGTTTCCAACGGTGACATGCAAACCGCTAATATAGAGCTGGTCTGGCATGATTGTTTTCGTAATACAGTTTCTGCCCCTTTTTCTTTACCTGATATAGAAGTAGAGTTTGATAAGGGATTATCCGATGCAAAGAATAAGCGTTGATGTTCTATTGTGTTAGATTTGTCTGTTCGGAATCTCCTTCTTATTTTTCATTAAATGGCTCTGAAGAAAAAAGTAATCGTTGTTGGAGGAGGTTTCGCCGGGATTCAGTTCATCAGACATCTTGACGAAACTATTTTCGAGGTACTGTTGATTGATAAATTAAATCATCACCAGTTTCAACCTTTGTTTTATCAGGTAGCCACCTCTCAAATTGAACCTTCAAGCATTTCTTTTCCCTTGAGAAATATTTTCAAGACTAAAAAGAATGTTCAGGTAAGGCTCGCCGAAGTTTTTAGTGTTTTAGGAAGTCAAAACAAAATCATTACATCGATTGGTGAATTTGAGTATGACTATTTAATTATTGCAATTGGTTGCAAGACAAATTTTTATGGTAATTCCAATATTGAAGAGAATTCCTTTACTCTCAAAACCACCTATGATGCGATATCAGTTCGTAATCATATCATCCTCACTTTTGAAAAAATCATTTCAGCCACGGAGGAAGAAAAAGAATCATTGCTGAATCTGGTTATTGTAGGTGCAGGGCCAACCGGCGTTGAGTTATCCGGTGCTTTTGCAGAGATCAAAAGAAATATTCTCCCAAAGGATTATCCCGGAATTGATTTCTCGAGGTTTAAAATAGTTCTCGTGGAAGGAAGTAAGAACACCCTGAATGCGATGAGTGAAAATTCAAGAACTGCTTCTAAAAAATATCTTGAGCAGATGGGTGTTAAAATCTATACAGAAACGTATGTAAAAAATTATGATGGTGAAACGCTGACCTTTCAGGATGGAAGAACTGTTAAAAGTAAAACAGTTATTTGGGCAGCAGGTGTAACAGGAAATACCCTGGAGAGCATACCGCCGGAAAGTCTAATGCCGGGTAATCGAATCAAAGTGGATAGAATTAATAGGGTATCTTGGGCAGATAACATTTTTGCTTTAGGTGATATTGCTTATATGGAAACACCTCTTTATCCCAAAGGGCATCCGCAGGTTGCAAACGTAGCCATTAATCAGGCTAAGAAACTTGCTAAGAATTTAAAATGTATAGTGATGATGAGGCCGTTGAAGGATTTTGAATACAAAGATCGGGGTTCCATGGCAACAATTGGAACGCATAAGGCTGTTGTTGATTTACCATTCGTTAAATTCAACGGGTACTTTGCCTGGGTTATCTGGATGTTCCTTCACCTTATGCTGATTCTGAGCGTTAAGAACAGACTTATTATCTTTATCAATTGGGCCTGGGCTTATATCAGTAAGGATACATCGCTTCGGCTTATTTTGACACAGAATAAAAAAAAATAATTTGAAAGCGGGGAGATGAATGTTGAATTTCTACTTCAACTTGATTTTCCAATAACAGTCCCGGAAAAATTATTGTAACACTATTCGTGGGAACTGAATGGAGTTGCTTTTGCTCCTGAGATTCATATAATATATTCCCTTGGGTAAAATTCTTAAGTCCAGCTCTTGAATATTTATTCCCTCCTTAAATTGAAAAGTCTTTACTAAACAAACCTCTCCCAGCATATTTTCAAGTAAAAGCAAATACGCTGAACTTTTATCGAGAGAAATTTGAAACCGGCAGCGTCCATCACTTGGATTAGGAAAAATTAAGCCTTCATTTAAAGAAGATGTTTCGAGTTCGCTGGCTTTGCAGCCCATATTGACAGTTATGGTTTTATTGATTGTTGTACCGTATCCGCATAAATTTTCAGAGCTGACAGATATAAATAGGGGACTACTGTATGCCCAGTTGAAATTCGCAATAGCATTAGTTCCGTTTCCCTGTGGTGAAATAAATGCACCATTAGAAATATTCCATTGATAAGATAAGGCTCCGTTAACAGGTGAAATCGAATACAATTCGTTTGTTTGCGACTTGCAAACGTTAGAAGCTCCGTTGATAAGGGAAGGTGGTGCTAATGTTGATTTAACCGGAAGGCAACGTGCAATTGACTGACCACATGCATTGTTTGCTACCACACAAATATTTCCTGTTCCACTAAAACCGGAGGTATAACTAACATTTAATGTTGTTCCATTGGCAGAATTCACCTGTACTCCTGTCGGAACGGTCCATACATAGGAAGTGGCAGTTGCTACACTTGAAATCGAATACTGAATGTTATTGACCAAACACATGCCTGTGAATGGACCGCTTATACCACCAGGTTGGCTGGGCCCGGATCTGAGTGTGTAACTTCGGCTATATTTTCCGCAGGCGTTTATTGCATCGACCGAAAGAACGCCGGTTGTGAAAATAGAGCCTGCACTGATGACTACCGTATTCGCATTTTGAGATACAATTTGTAAGTCTCCGCTAAGGATACTCCAACTGTAAGAACTTGCTCTCGGTACCGGGTTAATGAAATATGCCACAGATGGAGAACCCGCACAGATGTTTGATGGACCGATCAATGAATTAGAATGAGTCGGAATCCCAAAGATATCCATGCTCACTGAATTGGAATTCCCCACACAATTTGATGCAGAAACGTTTATTGTTGCTTTACTAAATCCGCCGGATATTGAAACCTGAACGGAATTCGTTCCTTGTCCTGATACAATTGTAGCCCCGGTCCCGGTAACTGACCAACTATAGCTGCTGGCAGAAGGATTATTGATAACGCTATATGTATATGTATTAAGAGGACATGCATCAGTTGGTCCAATTATAGCAGATGGACCGGCCGGTCGGGTGCTAAGGACAGATATGTAAATGCAGGTACTGGAGCCGCTTCCACAGCTATTTTCTCCTCTCACACAAAGAAAGCCTCCGTTAAATGCAGAAGAAAAGCTAAGGGTAATGTTGTTTGATGTGGAATTTCCACTCACACCGGAGGGAAGTGTCCATGTATAAGAAGTAGCATTCTGCAAAGATGAAACACTGTAACTTATCGTTGAGTTTCTGCAAGCTTCACTTGCACCACTTATCAAACCTGAAGAAGATGGCAGGCCACCGGAATTGATTATGGATGAGTATGCCACACCTGTACAAGCATTAAGGTCTGATATGTTTACAGAATAATTTCCGGCAACCAAATTTGTAGCAGTTTGATTTGTTTGACCATTCGACCAAACAAAAGTGTATGGAGATGTTCCTCCGGTCGGAAAAATTGTGGCACTTCCATTGGAAAGTCCGCATGATGCATTTATACTTGAAACACTTCCTTCAACTTTTACCGGCTGGTTAATTGTAATCTGGTTGCTGGCACTGCAGTTATTGGCATCACTGATTGTAAAAGTGTAAGTGCCCGCCGGTCTTGAAAATGTTCCTGTATTACTATAAGGTGCTCTTCCCCCGGTTGCCTGAACGGAGAGAGTGGCGTTTGAACCAAAACAAACAATTGGATTAATGATGCTGATATTAAGTACAGGATTAGACATCGGGCCTACATAAGTCTGACCATTCATCAGATTACTACATCCGAATTGATTGCTTGCAACTATTGTATAGACCCCGGCTTGTGTTTGATTGCCAAAGGCTAATGATCCGCCTGTGCCGTACAAAGGAGTGCCAAGAGGATTATTATTCAATCGAAGTTGATACGACACACCTGTTTGTGATCCGGTGAGACCAACCATGCTTCCTGTCCCGGGAGAGGCACAGTAAAAACCTCCGCCGGTGATGGTGTAGCCATTCGGAATCACATTGCAACTGATTAATGTAAAATTGCTTGTACTACTATCATTGCAGGATCCTGAAATCATAATTTTACCTGTGCCGGTTCCAGTAGGTACGATAGCCTTTGCTGTGCTGTCATTAATGATATAAAACGCCGCTGATGTACTATTAAATTGTACACTGCTTAGAACATTGAAGTTTTTTCCTCTTACTTCTATGGTATCACCGATTGCACCGCTTGCAGGAGAAAAAGAAGTAATTTTTGAACATTCGGAAACGGTTGTGAATTTCCACACCGGACTTGTGGTGGTGCTTGTTCCATTACTCACAGTCACGTACCAATAGTAGCAGGTGTTGGGTAAGAGACTGTTCATGGGGTATGCAGAGACAGAACCCGGAGGTACATTTGAATTCGTCCCAAGTACCACATATCCGCTTCGGGGATTCATGTTGAATGAATATGAAAACTGACTATTGCTATCAGTTTCAAATTGGTTTAACCAAGGTGAAAAGGTCCTTACATTGATGGTATTATTTTCAGGTGAAAATTTTAGTAACCTCATCCATCCGCTTCCACCATAGGATCGACCTTGATAATCAGCCATGATGCTGATGATTTTATTTCCATTATAAAAGTCTTCTCTGCTTGCTTCTGCTGAGACGTGTCCGCTTTGCGTTAAAATTACATTCGGAAATCTTTTAATGACATTATAAATTGCCAAGCCTTGAGGTGCGAATGTTCCATCACCGTTCAGCATATAATGGCTTCCTATAATAGCATAATGATTTGGGTATTGCGTTAAGAGGTCGATTAACCATTGCGCAACCGGACCACCTATATTGTTGTAGTTATACTCAAGATTGATTACAATAAAATTCATTCCTCCTGCTGAAAAAAATGAAAAGTTGTTGTTGTTTTGAGTTCCATAATGCCCTCCGTAATAATTCCGTCCAAGAAATCTCGATTCGCCGAAGTAGGCATTAAAAAAATTAGTGGTTCCGGTGACTTCACCTATAGGAGACTGATCATGGTTTCCTACATTTAGTCCGTAAGGGATTCCATCTTGTAACTGTGTGGTAATGGGATCTTCTATGAGTTTCATGGCAGTATCTACCCGCTGCCACTCTATCGGATTTCCACCATTATCACCATTTTGCACACAATCACCAAGCCCTTGTACAAAGACTATATTTTCTGAAATTCGGTTTTGAGCAATCCAGTTCGTTTGTGATTTATAAATTTCATTCGTTCCTCCGAAAAGATTAGAAACATAATGTTGGGTATCAGGTAGGCCAATTACCGTAAAATCTTCACGCGCCGGACTTGGGCAAGGTTGGACAAAATAGGTTACTGATAAATTTTTTCCTTCAGGATCGCTAACTCCGACACTAAGATTGGAATTGAGGTAAACGCCTCCTTCCAAATCTGTCGGAGTTGCCAGGGATGGTTGGTCTGTACTAACCGGCAAATCAAAATTGCATCCATTTGTCCAATACCAGTTTTTATTTTGAACGACGGAGTGTACCGAATTTCCTGAGCTGTCAGCCAAAGCTGTTCCGCAGGCTTCATTCATGCCCCATCTCGCTACCAATCCGGATGTAGCTGACCTGATCGCACGGTTCATGCTGCTTTTAATTTCGTTTTGTGTTCGAGCGAAATTCCAAATTCTCACTTCATCCATGAGGCCATCAAAATATCCTTCCGGTGTTCCCGCCGAATTTAAGGCCGTTCCAATACTTGCATGTTGTATACTTTGGTTTTGGGGAAGTTGTCCGACACTTAATTGATTTTCCAGATTACCATTCAGGTAGAGATTCCATGTAAGACCATCGTAGGTGACTGCTGCATGATACCAAATGTTATACTGAATGAGTGTAGCACCCAGAACAGGATGATTTCTCCCGGGATTTCTTTGGCCAATGGCTTCTTCAAAATCCGCTACAATAAATCCCGTCGAGGTATCAATGCCAAGAAAATAATTCATATCCCGGTTATTCCCGTCTGATTCTCCTCTGCCTTTGGCAATAAGAGGAATCGCAATAACGCCTCCTGAACCTGAAGAAGAAAATGAGCCGGTTCCTTTTCGCATAAACCAGGTTTCAAGAGTAAATTGTGCAAGCCCCAGATTAGGATTATTTCCAAAGCTTACATAAGAATTTATTCCTTCCAGGGCCAGGCTGTAATTTTGTTGTGAGACTGAAGCAGAAAAAGGAGAGCCTTTAAGCCATGACGCACCATTAGTTAAGCTTCCCTGAGCAGAAGCCAGGCCGGAGTTTTGGCAAATCGTTCCTGTTCCTTCGTTCATCCCCCATCTACCTTGTAAGCCGGGTTCTGAAACAAGTTCAAGAGTGTAATTGGAGCTGATTTGTGATTGTGTTCTGGCATAATTCCATATGCGCGCTTCATCAAGGCGTCCATTGAAAAATCCTGCTGCCACGCCGCTGGAGTTTAAGGCACTTCCAAGAGAAGCATGTTGAATGGAAGAAGATTGCGGAAGAGCATTTAATGACATGGTGCTTTCAGGAATGCCATTCAGATATAAGATGAATATACTTCCATTAAATGTGACTGCTGCATGATACCATTGAAAATTGCAAATCGTTGTTACTCCCTTTATTGGATGGTTTTTGCCCGGATTGGCCTGGCCATTTCCTTCTTCAAAATCCGCACAAAGTGTATTGGTAGCTAAATCTATTCCAAGAAAATAGTTCATGTCAAGGGTACTTCCATCAGCCTCCATTCTTCCTTTGGAAATAAGTGGTGTCGCCACGACGCCGTTCGTATCCGTCTGTACAGAAATTCCTGCACCTTCTTTCTTAAACCAAATTTCTAA
Organism: Bacteroidota bacterium; assembly: GCA_004295015.1. Taxonomy (GTDB): domain Bacteria; phylum Bacteroidota; class Bacteroidia; order AKYH767-A; family 2013-40CM-41-45; genus QQVM01. Next base: position 29,638 of record SHNE01000032.1, read on the forward strand.
AGTGAACTGTGAGCTTCCTAATCCGGTTGCATTTCCAAAAGAAACATAATCATTTACTCCATCAAAATAAATTCCCGTTTGCGAAAAAAGAAGTGATGGGTAAACAGTTTGCAGAATAAAAAGACAAAATAAGAATCCTAGTTTTTTCAAGATAGTCTGATTTGTCAAATCCGAATGTACAAAATCTAATCAGATATTATCTTCATTGACAAATTTTTCTAAACACTTATTTATTTTGGAGTCTTTTTGCCAGATTATGCCGGTATTTATCCACCGGTCTTTCTAAAAACCAATGTATAATTACTGCCATGGCAATAGAGCAAAGAGTGACGTAAGTGCCAAGCCATTTTACGTCGGTGCCATATGACCAGAAAAACTTCAGCACAATATAGTGTATCATGTATAAAGGATAGGAAAGATCCCCTAAGAACCTGTCGATTTTATTATGCTTCGTTAACTGAAACAATGAAGGTACGAAGAGCGGAAAAATAAAAAGATATAAATTGGGAAGAAGCGGTTCAGTAAGAAAGAGGACGAAAGCAAATAGTAAAAAATATTTGTATGTTTTATTGTCAATGGAACTGTACCCTCTTTGATACAATCTATACGCAAGAATTCCTAAGGTAAAATATAAGAGAGAGGATGGGAAAAGATGATACTGATACATCAGATTATTTACTCCGAAATATTTTATGGCAAGATGATAAGCCAGTCCGAAAATTAAAAAACTCATGGTTATTCTAAGGCTCTTTATAATCAATGGGCAAAGAATGTAAAACAACATTTCTATTCCTATAGTGAACACCGGCGGATTGAGTAAGAATGAAAAACCATTATGGGTCTCGCTTACTCCAAACGGATCCAGATGAAGTCCATCCCAGCCTGCTGTAACCAAATAGGCCGTATCTGATCCAATCATCATGAAATTACAAACGTGATAATATATCTGAGTGGTAAATGGCAGCATTGTAATCATATTCATCACTCTTGTAAAGTCGGAATTGATAAAAATAAACCCTACAAGCAGACTAAACCAATATGTCGGAAATAGTCGCATTGCGCGGCTTACATAAAATGATTTTAATGACTTTGAATACTTCTCTGTCAATATCATTGCCATATAAAATCCGGAAATAATGTAAAATATTCCTACGGCATTCCGCCCTCCGAAATTATACATCTGAAACATGTGATTTCCCCATAAAGGAATTGTGAGGTTTGATCCTGCATGTGAAAAGATTACAAACAAGGCCAGTACAAATCTTAGGACTCCCATAAAAATCAGTTTTGAAAATCTGACTAATAAGATCTTGTAAAGTCAGATCATCCAGTCGGTGGCAAAGTAATCAAAAAATAATTCTTTGACCATAGATAAATAAAATCACCCCCCTCTAATCGAAGGTCTGAAAATGAAAAATTAAAATGGGGGGAAATTAAAAGAAGCCGGGTTATCGGACTATATTAACGTGTCCGGTATATTCATGGCCCTGGTTTTTATTGTCGGTGACGCGTATTTTATAAATGTATACATCAGCCTGAACATTATTGTTATTCTTTCCGTCCCAGGGTTTCAAAATATCATCAGTTGAATAAACCAATAAACCCCATCTGTCAAAAATATCCATTTGATATGATTTTAATCGGGTACCAAAACCTCCGAAGAAATCGTTTTTCCCGTCTCCGTTAGGGCTAAATGTATTTGGAATGTAAAAAGTAAAATCATCTTCAATTCGAACCAGGGCTGTGATGGTATCCTTACAACCATAAATATTTGTTACATACAGTGATACAGTATACTCCCCGATTTCTCGATATAAATGGTCCGGATTTACCGCATATGAACTGTCTCCGTCTCCAAATTCCCAGGTGTATGAATTAATTCCGGTAGTTGAATTAATAAACTGAATCATAGGTTCAAAGATGCTGGTTGTTTGAGGAGATGGAAAAAATGCAGGGACAGGTTTTGGATTTACTCTGATCAAATCATTATACGTAATCTTATCAGTGCAACCATTAGTTGTTTGAGCTAATAATTCAACGGTGTAAGTTCCCGGGCTAGTAAATACATGGAGTGCTTGTGCTGAGGTGTCTGTCGACTGATCAGAGAATGTCCACACATAGTTGTTCCATAGACCCGAGCTCTGATTTACAAAAGGCACAGTCAGAGGAACACAACCTTCCACAATTAATGCACTGAAGTTTGCTACCGGATTAGGAATAATCCTGACGCTATCCGTAAATGGGGGAGCGATGCAAGGTCCGTAACTAGCTTGGACTGTTACTGCATAAGTACCAATTTGCGGATAGCTTACCGGCGGTGGAGCAGCAAGATTGGATTGTTGCGGATTGGCAAGAGGGCCAAAGTCCCAGATATATTGAGCACCCGGAATAACTGTTCCTGACAGATAAAATTTGAATGAGTTATTATCCAGGCATTGCGGAAGCGGACTGGTAAATACTGAAGTAGGCACAGGATTAATTGTTACCTTAATTGAATCGCTATTGGTACAACCAAGGGAAGAAGTGGCCCGGAGAATATAATTTCTAAGCTCAGCAAAAACTCCCGATGTAGTTCCTTGTACTGTCGTGGAGCTGGCATTCGGATCAATGAGGCCTGTAGAAGGATACCATAAATAGGTAGTTCCGGCTGATGGGTTACTTCCAATTAAAGTTGAAGTGCCGGAGCAAATAGTAACATCGCTTCCCGCACTTACAATTGGCAGGGGAGCTATGCTGATGTTATTTTGTGTTAGAATTGAAGGGCATCCGTTTTCATTTACGATTAATGATAAGGCAGGTGTACCGCCACCGGGCCAACTCACGAGATAGGGGCCTTCGTCAGTTCCGGAGATGACTGTTCCCCCTGCAAAATCCCATGTATATGTTGAACCCGGCCCTGCACTGCCCGTATAAATTATCTGTGCAGTATCCCCGGGGCAAATTGATGCAGGATAGGAAAATGTGGAAGTAGGTGTTGGAAAAACTGTGACGGCAAGCATCGTTGTATCATTGCAGCCATTATTCTCCACAATCAAATTTATATTCATTTGTCCGGGACTACTCCAACTTAAAACATAAGGCCCTGAACCGCTTCCTGAAATAACAGTGGCAGTTCCAAAGTCCCAGATGTAATTGGCGCCACCGGATGGACTTCCGGTAAAATTAACGGTGTTTTGAACTCCCGGACAGGAGCTTGGATCAGCCGTAAAAGAGGCTACAGGAATTGCGTCAATCCGAACCGGGATTATGGTTGGAGTTGAGCTGCAGCCATTTTCATTTACACTAAGTGTTATATTTTTATTGCCATCGGTATTCCAGCTCAGTGAATAAGGACCTTGGCCACTTCCGCTAAGAATAGAGCCGCCGTCAAAATCCCACGTATAGGAAGCTCCGGCCGTTGCATTTCCTGTGTAAGCCACAACAATACTGCTGTTGGCGCATACAGAAGCAGGAGCAGTGAAAGCTGAAGTGGGAATGGCATATACCTGAACATTGGCTTGTGCTGTATCTCTGCAACCATTCTGGTTGACAATCAAACTCAGATTAGTCGGGCCAACAGTATTCCATAACAAAGTATAAGGATTTGTTGTCGTTCCATTTCCTGCAACAATTGTAGCAGAACCAACATTCCAGGTGTACGATGCATTTGCTTGCGCAGTACCGTTGAAAATTACGCTTGTCTGATCCCCGGCGCATACCGTTGCATTGGTCGTTATTGATGCAACGGGGATTGGTATGACATTAACAGACAAAGAAGTTGAAATAGTTGCGCAAGGATTGTCTGTTACTGAAAGTGAAACAGTTTCATTTCCCGGACTATTCCACACAATGGAGTATGGGCCTCTTCCACTTCCGGAAAGAACCGTTGCATTTCCAAAGTTCCAGGTAAATGTTGCTCCCGCGCTTGCTATGCCCGTGAAGGTAACGAGTGTTGAACTTCCTTGACAAATAGTATCGACTACCGTGAAACTTGCCGAAGCACATGCCGCAACAATTATCTCTTCCACTTTTGTTGATGAGCAGCCATTGGGCCCTGTAGTCGTTAAACTTACATCATAGGTTCCGGGACTTGAATAAGAATGTGTCGGATTCATGAGGTTAGAAGTAGGAGAGCCGTCGCCAAAATTCCATACGAAGCCAAAAGCACCCACACTGCTACTGGTAAATTGAATCATCGTCCCGGGACTAACCGGAGAGGCCGGCAAGTACGAAAAATTCGTCGTTGGTGCCGGCATGATTTGAACAATAACAGGCGTCGAATTCGTGAGAGGAGGAGTGCCATCATCTGTTCCGGTAATAAAAATTGTATGGTACCCAACATTCGATGAGATTCCGGAAATTTGCACGTCGATTGATGCCGTGTTTCCACTGGTACTGTTGAGAATGGAAACGCCGGTCATCCCATTGGGATTTACACCTGCAGTCGTAATCTGACCTTGTTCAGGAGAAAGAAACTCCGCATGTATCATTGCAGAGTCATTGATACAAACTTTAATCGTATCGCAAACCTGAATGGCTGTAACCAGAGGTGCAACATTAGAGCTGCTCACGCAGGAGTTAAAATAAAAGGATTGATAGTCTAATGCGTCAATACCGTCGTTATTGTTGAATGGACCATCATAGGCAGCACCGGCCGTGTCAAACAATCCTACCTGAATGTAGTCAGTACCATTTCCTCTGTTAACACCTACGGTTGCTGCCGTTCCACCAAATCCATTTACTCCTCCGGATGCTGAACCAGTTGTCCATTGCATGTCCTTGTAGCAAAAAGATGTGTTTTGTCCGGCAGGTATAATAGGGTCATTTCCATCGGTGAGGATTAATTGAAAAGTATTTAGTTTATCGTCTTGCTGACTGAAATATCCTACGTTTTCCCATTGTATAACCATATGTGTAGGTGTAATTCGATAGTAAACCAATCCACTTAAAGGACCACGTGTATCAACGTCACCCCAAAAAGGTGCGATCATTACAAATTGATTATTTGGGAAAGGGGACGCGGTGAAAGTTGGTTCTGCAGCTCCGATTGAAACATTTCCATTGTTATTCAGAAAAAGACTATTCACATTTGCTCCGTAAAAACAAAAATTGAATGGTAAGGCGATGGGTAAAGTTGACCAGTCATCATTTCTGTAATCAGGTGGTAGCCCCGGTCCGCCACTGGCACCACTTCCGTCAAATGCTCCAACCTGCCAACTTGCGTCACGCGTAATCCAGCAATCACAGGTGAGTGGGGGGAGGCTGGAAGGGTTCGGTACTACATTTGGGCTTTGTGAAATCCGGGCGCGTGAGTTACTAAAAAACTCCTTGCCTGTTAATTTACCATCGATCTTCAGTTGATTAATCGAATCAGCATTTAACAACTGAATATCTTGCTGTGCCAAAACATGGAAGCTATTCAATTGAAACAGTGAAAATAGAAATCCGAAAATAATAGTGCGCACTTTAAGAGTACACAGCTCTTTTCTTTTTAAGAAGGTCATGAAGGATAAATTCGATAAGCAATAATTCCCGGGTCTCATTTTTTCAGGCATATTTTCTGAGGCAGGTTTAAGGAATTGCCCTTGTAAATTATAGACATTAATTGGTCTTTCAAAGCAAAATAATAATACGGATTTTTTTGGGAAAAAACCAATTTTTTTCCTTGAACTTGGAAAAACACAAGCTTAACTCCACAAATGACTTAAAAGAGAAGATTGCTTTCTTTGGATTTAAAGACCGGCTATTCAAATAGCTAAACCCATTTCCGGATTTTTGAAAGAATAAATTTGTATCAGCCTTTAGAAGCATCACTATTTGGTCTTGGCCCCCTCTTATAAATCACCAATCCGTTTAAAAAATTTCTTAGCACTTGATCTCCTGCAAGCTTATAATTCGGATGATCTTCATTCCTGAAAAATGCGCTTAGTTCAGTTTTTCCGATTTCGAAATCTACAAGTTTTAATATTTTGATGATATCGTCGTCTTTCAATTGCAATGCAACACGCAGTTTCTTGAGTACATCATTATTACTGATCATAGTGTTTTTCTTTCGGAATTATTTGGATTTTTGATTAGAACAAAGACTTACGAATATTGAATCTGAGTTCAGGATTTAAGCGGAGATAGGAGGGTTTTGGTAATGGCTCGAAAAGGTAGTCAGAATTACTGAATTCACAATAAAAGGCTCAAATTTGATGATTTACGTCATTTTTTTGACTATGAATAGAGGAGCTTTAATTATTAATTGCGTTGAGAATGAATTGAATAATGCTAAATCAGAACCCGATTTGTCCATTCTGGTTGCTTGTTTGAATTGTTAATGTTTCCTAAGCAAGTCATTTTTGACAGTCTGATGTTCCTTAAAGTCTTTATCTTTTATACATTTGGCAAAAATTTAACCCAAAGCAATTATGTTACGAAAACTACTTTACACCACTGCTGTCTTTTTTTGTGCCGGAACGATGTTATTCGCACAATCTGAAAGATCAGCGAATGCATCTGTAGCCAATGGTGTGCAGAGCATCTCAAAAAATTTAAATCAGGCATTAGCAAGAAAAGCAACGCCATCAAATCAAGTCAATGCCTTGTTTGACGTTCAGCTGAATTATAACATTCAGGCTCAACGTGGTTCTGCAGGTATGGCTGGCGTTGTTTGGACAGGTACGGAGTTTTGGGTGTCTGCCTGGAATACTGATTCCCTTTTCACCTTTGATATCAACGGAGTTATCACTTCCCGTTTTAAAGTGACAGGTGTTGGAACAGCAAGTTCCGGAGTTCGTGGTATGACCTGGGATGGTACGCACATCTATGCAGGCGCTAACACAACTACTATTTATGAAATTGATCCTGTTACAAAAACAGTTACTGCCACAATCACAGCTCCTGAGTTTGTGCGCGGAATCGCTTATGACTCTCTTGCAAACGGAGGATTAGGCGGATTTTGGATTTGCAATTTTCAAACCGATATTACTCTAATTGATCGCACAGGTTTGACTTTGAGTGCAATTCCTGCAGCTACTCATGGTTTGGTTGGAATTTTTGGAATAGGAATCGATAACTACACCACAGGCGGACCATATATCTGGGCTTTCGATCAGGAGGGTGGAACTACAGGTGTAGCCAAGATTAAGAGAATTAATGTTTCTACAGGTCTTGCTGATGCATTTGCGCATGATGTAACCACAGATATTGGTCTTGGTGGTACGGGTGGTTTAGCAGGTGGACTCGGAATTACCTGGGGCCTGGATCCGGGTGGTGAGAAAAGTATTCTTGGTGTCATGCAAGGTTCTCCGAACAGATTATTCGCTTATGAATTGAATGATTTTGTTCCTCCTGTTACTGAATCAAGACTTGAGAAATTTAATTTCAGCCCGGCTCTGACTTTCGTTCCTGAGTATCTCTCCGGTCCGGTATTTTTTGATGCAGACGTTGCGAACTTTGGATCAGCTGCCGTTGATACTTTAAGCCTTATTATAAACATTGATAGCGCAGGTACTAACCTTCAGTCTGATACCTCACGTATTTTTAATTTCGCTTCCGGATCTATGTCAAACCTTGCCTCCAGTGCAGCCTTCTCTCCATCTTCAAAAGGTTCTTATGACATTTCAGCGTTCATAAGTACAGGAAGCCAGGTTGATGAAGATAACTCAAACGATTCCATTCAATACACTATGGCTGTAACTGATTCTATTTTAGGTATGGATGATGGTGTTGAAGAAGGCTCTCTTGGACTTCAGGCTTCTGCAGGTGTTCTTGGACAGCGCTTCTCAGTTGGAGCTAATTCATATGCAAGTTCGGTGACTGCCTACTTTACTGCCCCTACAGCCGGAGACAGCGTAAGTTTTGACCTCTACACTTTTGGTGCCGGACCGGGTTCTGTGATTGCCTCTACTTACACTTACACATTTACAACAACTGATGCTGCATTTGGTAAAGTACTTGACATAGGATTTAAAACTGCACCTTTCCCAATTGGTGCCGGATCTTATTTTGTCGGTGCACGTCAATACAGCGTGAATAATCTGAGTATGAGCTATACCTCATTTAATTTTCAGCCAAACGGTTGTCAGGCTTTGTTTGCCGGTTCTACCACATGGCAGGCATTGGATGCAAGCTTCCAAATCACCTTCTTGATGAGATTAAATGTTCTCGATCCTTTGTTCGTGAATGTTCCTCATGTTTATAAGCAAGATGTGTTCACAATGCATCCGAATCCGGCCTCGTCAATCTTAAATGTTAAAGCAAAATCTGCAAATACTTCAGCTACGCTTTCAATGTTTGATATAACAGGACGCGAAGTGTTTAGTCAAATTGGAGTTCAGGAAAGCAATACTATCGATCTTCAAAAATTCTCTGAAGGAGTTTACTTCGTGAGAATGACTGTTGACGGTAACGCATATACAGAAAAAGTAACGGTCGCGAAGTAATTTTTCGTTGATTGATTTAAGCCTCATCTTCCTGATGCCAGTTGCATTCGGAGGATGAGGCTTTTTCTTTGTCACTAATTGTAAAATTGACAACAGAATTTTATATCCGTATCCCAATCAGTAATACATCATCTACCTGTTCATTCGTACCTTTCCAGGTATCGAAGTATTTGATAAAACTATTTTCCTGCTCAGACATTGTCAGGTGTTGAATGGACAAAAGATGTTCTCTTAATCTTTTGCTTAGCATTTTTTTACTTTTCTCTCCGCCAAACTGATCGACATACCCATCGGTGAAAATATAAATACTATCTCCGCTTGAAAGTTTTAAAAAGTGATTCTTAAAAGTTGCTTCTGTGTTCAAACGAAAACCACCAATGGCTAACTTGTCGGGCTTGATTTCTTCAATAGAACCATTTCGAATCAAATACAAGGGACGATTAGCACCCGAATATTCCAATGTGTTTTCTTTTAAATCAAAAGTGCATATGGCAATATCCATCCCGTCACTCACTTCAGATGCTTTTTGTTTTAATGAGCTGACAATTCCTGCATTCAATTGATTGAGGATTTGTGCGGGCTCAGTTATCCCGCTCTCATTCACTAATTGATTGAGCAAAGAAATTCCAATCATGCTGAGAAATGCACCTGTTACGCCATGTCCAGTGCAATCTGCCGCAGCAATGATCACCTTTCCATTCTTCTGAGAAAAAGTATAAAAGTCACCGCTCACGATATCTTTTGGACGGTAAAAAATAAATGAATCTTTCAGCGTTTGATAAATCATTCCCGTCTCCGGTAAAATGGCCGTCTGAATGCGTTGTGCATATTGCAGATTGTCCAGTATATCTCTGTTCTTCTGCGCAAGCTCTTTTGTTCTTTCTTTTACATTTTTCTCTAATTCGACATTCTGATTTTCCAGAATTCGCTTTCGTTCGTTTTCCTGTGCAATGGTCTTTTGAAACAGTTTCTTTATTTCTTCTAGCTGTTGAGAAAGCTTTAAATTCATTTTTGAAAAGTCTTTAGCCAGATAAATGGTCATTGAAACGGAAACGCTCAACAACATACCGTATCCAATAAATTCTCCCAACGCAGAGTTTATAGTTGTTGAGATTTCAGTAAAATTCATGGCCTTCAAAACATAGGCAATGAGAGCAAGAACTATAGTTCCAAGGGGAGGGAGAAGAATTCCAAAAAGGAAAATCCCGGCTCCTTCTTTTTTCTTACGCCATGCTTGTATGTAAATACGTAGAATTTCAATAAAACTTAAAATGACAAAAATTAAAATGAATAAGCTTCCTGTACTTTGGTCTTCACTGTAAGCTACCATTACTAATCCGGTAACCAATAATGTGCTGAGAATCCAAAAGTAGAGGAGCATTCGCTTGTAAAAAATCTGATAAAGGAGGGATATAAAGAAAAGCGGTATACTAAGTATCGATACAATTTCCAGTATTCCGATTTTTGTAGTCAGATAAAAATCTGAACCGCTGATTATTTTATAGATACCGAAAAAGATTATAAATAATAATAATGTGAGAAGACTGTAATACAGATTGCTCCGGTTTTTCCGGTAAAAAAGGAATAGAATAAAATGAAACAAACTCAATGTTAAAAATATGCCGGAGAAGAATGAGAAAATAAAGACCTGCGTTGTGTCAAGTAAATTGTCAATGGAGTTTTCTATCGTTTCCATTGATGCGCTGAATCCGGTCCCTGTATTTAAAACATCGATCTGAAGGTCACGGTTGTCGCCGGCGCCGCTGAATCGCGAATAGCGTACCGCAATTACATGTTCTCCGCTGTCAAGCACAATTGGCATGGGTTCAGGTTTTGCGCTAAAGCCTGAGACACCCTTTTCACCATTGATTTCGAGTGTGCCAATTGTTTTAATTTTTATACCGTCAAGATAAATTTCACAAGCATCCTTAACCGTAAATTCAAGGCCTGTAATTTTTTTGTCGATGGAGGCATCTGCAATAAATTTATATCTGAACCAAAGGATTACAGGTGCATTTTTATAAATTGAGTCGAGATACTCTTCCTTAGAACCCTTTGCGAAAAGTGTCCAATCCGAATCATTGAACGCTTTAGTTGCATATTCAGGCTTGTCATCTACTACAAACAGCCATTTTTTTTCCAGTGAAAATCCTTTTTCCAGTTTCTCAAGAGTGATCGTATCAATAACTGTTGCAGTTGAATGTTTCAGTGAGAGCAACAGAATTAAATAAAGAAAAAAATAAAGGACTCTTCTCATAAAAGGTAGTTGAGATTTGTGGCACTGAAATTTTAGCCCTTACCGATGTTTAGGAGTGCATGCAAATTAATTAAAAAATGCATCAAACTTGTTTAATTCAGTAGTAAAGAGAAAAATTTGATACAGAAAGCCTCAAGATAAAGACATAAAAAAACCCATTGATAATACAATGGGTTTTTCATATTGTGCTTTTGTCCGATTGTAATCAAACTTCGGATTACTTGACCGGTAAGAGGAGTACACGGGTTTTATTCGCATCAATCAAACGGAGGAAATATATTCCCGATGCGTAGTCATGTATGTTCAGCTCAAGACTATAGGGGCCGGGTTTTGCATGGATTGTTTCAGAATGCAGAAGTCTGCCTTCAGAATTAATCAGCTGTAAAATACTTTCAGTATTACCCTGCTTGAAATATTCAATAGTCACCCGATCCTTTACTGGAAGCGGATATGCACGGAAAGTTTCAAAGTTGTAAGCGTTGGCTAATGTTCCTGTAAACGTTGTCACCTCAATCTCGTCGGTGGCTGTACAATTATTGATATCGGTAGCGATAACAGAATATGTTCCGGCGGAATTTACTACAATGCTTTGGCTTGACTGACCTGTGGACCAAAGGTATGAAGTAAAGGATGGTCCTGCATTTAGTGTCAAAGTGTGCCCTGATTCAATAGCCGTATCTGCTCCCAAATAAACGTTTGGCTGTGTATAGACCAATGCATTTATCTGCAGAGGCAGACTTGGACAATTTAATCCAGCAACTGCATAATAGGAGGTCGAATTGTTCAGTACAGGGGTAATGAAGACAGGTCCCGTTCCAACCAGATTTCCTCCGCTTGCTGCGTCATACCAGGAAATTGGCTCTACTGCTGTTGCAGACAATGTAACCGATCCGCTTCCGCAGGTGTATGCATCCTGGGCAAGAGGTGCTGATGCCGTGTTGATGATATCGGCTAAGACAACTGCAGGTGCACTTGGACAAACACTCGAAGACCTCACCCAATAGCCAACGGATGTAAATAATACCGGAGTGGTGTAAGTAGGGCCGGTTGCCAATAGATTTCCGTTTGATATATCATACCAAAATAATGTGTCAGTCGATTGTGCACTCAATTGAATGGTACCCGGACCACAATGAAAGCCCCCTGTTGCAACAGGCGTTTGTCCATATGGCATTGCCGTGACTGTTACACTCGAAGATTGTACTGAACAACCCTGGTTGCTTACCCGGACCGAATAATTTCCTGACGTGCTTGCATTGTAAGAATTTTGAGTAGCGCCGGGTATACTTTGATTGTTTGAATACCATTGATACTCGTTTCCGGAAACAGTATTGACGAAAAGATCAACACTGTTTCCAACACAAAAAGTTGAGGGGCCTGATAAATTGATGTTTGCCGATGGCGAACTGTACATCCTTCCGGGAGAACCACCAAAACATCCGAGAAACCAATTGCTGCTGCTGTTTAAATTTCCGGTGTTGCTTAGTAACTCAAGCGTGTAACCTTGTCCATCTGCTCCTGTAGGCCATGGAGAGTTGTCATCAAATTCAACTTCGATAATATCCTGATCTAAATAATTGAACAAACGGATTTCATCTCCACTGTTATCAAGGTTGAAGCCCATCGGGCCAATTACATTGTTCACTTGAGGGAAAACTGAATTGAATTTGCTTAAGTCTTCAGAAACGACGAGGTATTCGCCTGCATCAATAACAGTTCCAACAGGAAAAGTATAGGTATTATAGTCTTTGTCGTCTTTGAGTTTCCAATTGGAAATGTCAAGTGCTACAGTTCCATAATTGTGCAGTTCAAGCCAGTCACCTGCATCTTGCGATGAAGCTGAGTGATAGTTTATTTCTGAGATTGTTATTTTCGGAGTCTGTGCAGATCCACTGAAATAAGCAGTGATTTGATCAGTGGAAGTAAAGTCATAAGTCGCAACCTGATTGGAGTTATTGGAACTGATAACTGCGTTCGATCTCCAGTGATCAAACTCATAACCCGGATTTGGCATTGCCGTGATGGTAACCGGATTGCCTCTGAAATATACGCCTGTCCAGGGAAATGATGTCGGATTTACTGTGCTGATTTGAATTCTTCCGGCACCGGCAGGACTTACATTTAAGGTTAGCGTTACCTGGCTTGGTAAGGAAAACTCACTCTGTATATGTCCTCTTACCTTTCCGGGCCTGCTGCTGATGAAGCTTTCCATAGCACTAATCCTGCTGTTCCAGGTACTGATGCTGAAGTTATCTCCATTGAATGAAGGCCATTTTGCAAAATGATCAGACATGTCATGCCGCATCTCATCTTCAAATTCCTGAGAAGCACTTATCAGATTCGAAGATTTGTATATGGTATTAATCAGATCAGCATACCGGTTGATGAAATAGGTTTTAAACTTTGTGTTTTGAAGCATCGCATCAAACATGTCAGATGTGTAATTTTGAGAGTTGGGGTTCCTTGCGATTCCAAGTCTGTTATCATTAACACTCCCTGAATACCCTAATCCAAAATCGAGATCGTACAATAAGTATTTCCATTTACCTCCGGATTCTTGCGGTCTCCATATTTTAATATTATTCGTCCAGTCCCCCATCCAGTCCCCATTGTTGAAATACGTTTGAGCAATCATGTAGTCAACAAAATTCTCGATGTCCAACATGTCGTTCATGTCATTGTAGTAATTCTGGCCCGTTGCATTTTGGCTTGTTGCATAATTCACCATATCCCAAAAACCATCGTCTGACCCGAATTTTGTCGTGATATTTCCACCTTCAAGTAACATGTCAATTTCATCTTTGCCCAGGTCATAATTGTTTTTTATCCAATGTTGATCATGATTTTCATGGATGGTGTAGACGCCCCAGTATTCGCCGTTAAGAAATACCACGACAGGTTGTGTAGCCAGGTAGCCGGAGTGTGTGGTACTCATAACTCTTTCCATGAGTGCGTCACGATAATGAACTTTGTTCCACTCTGTTCCTGCATTTCTCAGTACAAAATCGTCGATCTTATCTATTTTTGGTTTGTCAGGAAAAAGAGCATATTCAAGATTTGGTGTGCCCATCTCATCACTGAGTTTAATTTCAAAACTCTTCTGCGGTTTTGCCTGAGAATAATTACCGAAGATTTCGATGTTCGCATCAAAGCCGGCCTGTTTCACTTTGTTCTTGTCAAAATATTCAATAGCTGCGGGCTTTTCCCAGTCCTGCCAAAAATTTGCACCCTTGTATGGATATGCTGAATCTGCATTTGGCCCTGTCGCATAAATTCCTGTATTGTAATTCCAGAGATTGTCAGGTGCAGTTGAAACGGTGAAAACAGGTAAGTCTATATCTTCGCCAATAAAATAGGTTTTGGTAAATGTTGGTGAAGGGAGATAACCTGTTTTAAAAACCTTAACCCTTATTGTCTTGGTACTATTTATACTGATGGAATTGTTGTACTGAGTTGAGTTTGATGTTGGTTCTGATCCATCTGTGGTATACCTGATTTTAGCACCACTGCTAGAAGTACTAAGAGAAAGTGTCTTAGAGGTGGAATAAAATCCCTCAGAAAGAGAGAACACAGGGTCGCTGGCATAGCCCGGATAACACGTTGAATTGGAATTGGAACTAAGCGGGGTGGGACTTGTAAATACACACCAGCTTGATGATCCATCAGAAGAACGGCCCGTCGAATGGTTAGGGTCCATTCTGGTATAATCCTGTTGGTCGAGTGTAAATCCTGTATTGTCTGTTAACAATACCGTCTCGCCTTCGCGACTTAATTTAAAATTTGCCTGAAAGTATTGAAAGCCCGGTGCCCTGAACCATGATGGGGTTGAGGAAAATGTTTGAGTTGAATTGAGCATTCCAAAGGATAGAAATGGAATTGCCGACAGATCACCTGAACCGGATGATTGGTTGTGAACCTGCACCGCTAACACATTTACTCCCGGAAGTAATATTGATTTTAAAAAATCGCCTTCAATGTAGAATGAATCCGGATCATGGCCCTGATACATCATGGCTTCATGGGAACCGGATGCCAGCACATTATAGTCCGGCCGGTCACCCGGACTACCCAGGTTAGCGCGTGCAATTTCTACTCCGTTTAAAAAAGCAACAAAGCCATCATCATAATCAATATTGAATACAGCGCTGCCAATGTTTCCGGTGTCAGGAACAAAAAATTCCTTTCTCATCATCACAGATTTGCATTGTGTGATGGTAGTATTGTCATCATTGTCGCCGAAACCAATACCTCCTGCTCCGGATGCCCAGGAAGAATGGTTAAAACTTAAGTTTCTCCAGTTGCTGTCAGGCGTGCTCGTTCCTACAAAATACTTCCATGTAGTCTGCGCACTTACTGCTGTTTCCCAATGATTGCTTAAGTCTGTACGGTTGATACCTGAAGCAAAAACCAAAACTTTTTGATTGGGACCTAAATCAAAATTTGGGAAAACAAATTTGTAGGGTTCTGAAATAATGTCTGATAAACCGTATCCTCCAAGATTAACAGCGGAATTTCCGTCATTAAAAATTTCTATCCAGTCATCATATTCTCCGTTTTCATTGAGTTTGTTGGAGACGTTGGAAGGACAAATTTCATTGATTAAAATTTGTGAAGTTGAATGAAGGGAAATCAGAAATAAAAAAATTAGCATCCCGGTTCTGATAACCGGCATAAAAAAATGGTTCATCTTGGTTAAACTATTAGAAGAGTTAGATTTGTGTCTAGTTATGGGTAAATATAGCTGTAAGTTCATTTTTTCGAAACAGTTTTTGGCGAATGCTTAAAAATCATTGGTCAAAAAGATGCTTTAATTACGAAAAAAACGAGGTTTTTGGGTTTTGAATATTTTCCAAAAGTATAAATAATTTCATTGTTCAGGCCACAGACCGCCATGAATAAGGATTTTAGGCAAACTGTAATAATTATTTACAGACTCTGTGGATATTTAATTGAATATTTAAAAACTGCTGGTATTGCATAATGGAGTTGAGCCTTCATAAAACTGCCTAAGTATGGAATTTTTTTATTTAGGGCATCCTTCCATAAATCTTATATCTTATGGAAAAAAAATCTATTCCCCGGCTGTTGCCCGGGCTGCCATCCAAGTCGATCGTAGATTCACTCGGAAAATTCCTGACCGGTGACCCCCGACATTATCAAATTATTTTTCTGAGCCTCTTTTTAGTCTACGGAGTTTTTAGTCTCCATTGGGAAGTTCAGGTAGTCAAAATTCTTCTCACATTTAGTGTTTGTATTTTCTCTCAACTGCTTTTTTCAAGCTTTACGAATCGTGATTATACCAGTGTGAAAAGTGCATTGATTTCTGCTTTGAGTTTGTGTTTAATGTTGAAGACAAACTTTCTCGGCACCGCGGTGCTTGCTGCGTTTCTTAGTATTGCCGGTAAATTTATTTTCAGATATAATGGCAAGCATATTTTCAACCCAACGAATTTTGGAATAATTGTAACAATTTTTTTCAGCAAGGATGCTTGGATTTCACCGGGTCAATGGGGAAATAGTGCTCTCTTGGTTTTTCTTTTGGGAGCCATGGGTCTGCTGGTATTACTAAAAGTTAAGCGCCTCGATACAGCATTTGCTTTTCTTGCAGCCTTTGGTTTATATCATTTTATCAGAACAGTGGTGTTTCTGGGATGGAGTGCCGATGTGTTTATTCAAAGTATGACAAGCGGGACGCTCATTCTTTTTACTTTTTTCATGATCACTGATCCTAAATCAACGCCTTCTGCTTTCCCGGCCAGAATCATATGGGCTTCCCTGATTGGATTTCTGGCAGCTTACTTGCAAATTCATCAATGGGTAAATGGCTCGCCACTTTGGGCATTATTCTTTTTGTCTCCACTTACTCCATTCTTCGATAAATATTTTGTCGCGGCAAAATTTGAATGGAATGGAATCGGAAAAACAAAATTCAATCCGTTATCCGGTATCAGTATGAATTCAATAGTTCGGAAAAGGAGTGCTATGTTGAGTATCATTCTTTTGATGCTTGCAGTCCCGGGCTCGATGCAAGCCTTTTGCGGTTTTTATGTTGCGAAGGCGGATGCTACATTGTTCAATAAATCATCACAAGTTATATTGGTGAGAGACGGAGATCATACGGTTGTGACGATGAGCAGTGATTATTCAGGTGAATTGAAAGATTTCGCCATGGTCGTTCCTGTACCGGTCGTTCTGAAAAAATCAGATATTAGAGTAGTGGAAAGAATGCTCTTTGATGCATTTGATGCCTACTCCGGACCACGCTTGGTTGAATACTGGGATGAGAACCCTTGTTGGGACAGAAGGAGAGGCGAATCGAAGTTCGAGGTCTCTCCGATGGCTGCATCAGTTGCAGAATCAGACATTTCTACTCTTAAGGATGAAGAAAGAAAAGTAACCATCGAAGCTCAGTATGTTGTTGGCGAGTATGATATTTTAATTCTTTCTGCAGAAGAAAGCAGTGGGCTGGAAGACTGGCTTACAAGTAACGGATACCGAATACCTCTTGGTGCGCGTGATGTATTAGAGCCCTATATTAAGAGTGGCATGAAATTTTTTGTGGTCAAAGTAAATATTGATGGCTACAAAAAAGAAGGAGCAGAGTTGCTTCGCCCTCTGCAAATTGCTTTTCATTCTCCTAAATTTATGCTGCCGATAAGATTGGGAATGGCAAACTCTGCCGATAGTCAGGATATGATCGTTTATGCGCTAACGAAAAATGGCAGAGTTGAAACGAGTAATTACAGAACGGTTAACATGCCTACGGATCGTAAGGTACCGGAGTTTGTTCAGGAGAACTTTGGTAAATTTTATGCCGACACATACAGCAATGTGGTTAAGAAAGAAGGGCGGAGGAATGTTTTTCTGGAGTACGCATGGGATATTTCCGGTAACAATTTTATGAAGTGTGATCCTTGTGCCAGTGCACCGCCTATTTATTCTGATTTGGTAAAAGCCGGAGCTACCTGGTTGCAGTCAAACCGTAACGGAACATATCAGGGTTCAGTTTATTTTACACGACTGCATGTAAGCTATGACAGAGCTAATTTTGCACAGGACCTGGTGTTTCAGGAGACGCCTAACAAACAGAATTTTCAGGCAAGGTATATTCTTACGCACCCTGCTCCCGGTCCATTCACATGCGATGAAGGGAAGGCGTACTTGCAGGAGTTACGAAAGAAGAGATATCGTGAATTGCAGGAATTGCATTCTCTTACCGGATGGGACATTAAAAAATACGGTGATTACTTACAGGAGGCTATGGGATATACACTTCCGTTAGAGCCTATGGATAAAAAAAATGTCGCATTTATCGATCCTCCAAGAAAAAGTGTGAAGAAGCCAAATGCTTTTGCCGACACTTCTAAGATTATTACGCAAGTTACTTTCCATGATTCTTTGTCCATGAGTTTTCCACTTTCTGATGAGCAGGAAAATTATAGTGAAGCCGGCAATGCAGCTAAGGAACCTGAATATGAAATCATCTTTGCTGTGTTAGCTCTTGGATTATTGTATTACCTGGAGCGGAGGCGAAAATAAATTAACGAGTGCATGTTTATGGCTGTCTTCAATTTGGAAGACAGCCTTTTTTTAATTCCCCGTTGAATCATTTTTTTATTGAGCATTTGAAAGTTCTTTTGAGTATGATGTTTTTTAGTTCAAATTGGGTCAATTTTGAACCATTAAAAACTCATTGGCATACGAATTTCAGTTATTCACATATCCTTTGAGTTATTTCATCCAAATTCCAATCTTGGAAAGAACCGAATTGATAATTTTAATCATTCTTTTTCAATTCAGGACTTTACAGAATACCATGTCGCAGTTTTTAACAGTTTTTTCGTTTACCTTTTCCCCGGGATCCATGATGTTGAATTTGGATTCCGGATGAGTCAATATTATCTCATGTCATTCAACTTTCCTTTAACCTAACCAAACCCACGATACCATGAAAAAACTTTACTTAATCATTGCAAGCATCTTTATCTGCTGCTCTCTTCAGGCACAAACCTTAAATGGCATTATTCCTAACACCGGTACAGTCGGCCAACAAAATCTGAATACAACGATCACGGCAACAAATTTATTTCAGGTAGTTGGATCTCCTCAAGGTAATATATATGAAGCTATTCTTCGCCAGGGGGCTAATGTTATTCCGATTTATGATTATCAAATGTTTGGATGGCCACCGAGTGTAAATGTATTAGATCCGGATAATGCCACGGCCGTGTTTTCAATACCAGGGACCGCCGTTACAGGATTATATGATTTGGAATTAACAACGACTGATCCGTTTTTTCCGGGATCAAATCTTCAGCTGTATACTGCAACTGGAGCATTTACAGTTTCGCCTCCGGATGGGTATATTAGCGGTAAAGTGTATTTGGATCAGAACGAGAATGGAATTTATGATGTTGGTGAATCGCCCTTAGCAAATCAATCATTAACTATTCAGCCTAGCAATATCAATATCCAAACAGACGCTAATGGAGATTACAACTTAGGGGTGTCAAATGGAAATTACACAGTAACATGGATTAGTAATTTTAGCCACAAGTATTTGTTAAGCTCGGATTCAGCTGCGTTTAATATTACAGTTAATAGTTCAAACGTCAGTGGATTGGATTTTGGATTAGTAGATGGATTAACCAGTCTGGCGCCATCTGTGGCATTTCAAGGTGATGTTTTGAATGCAAATGTAACTTCGAGATTGCTTTTTCTCAGTGGCGCGAATCCCTGGGGAAACATTTCAAGTGGATATATAAGGTTGACCACTTCTCCATTCAGTCAATACAATATAACTACAAGTTCATTTCAACATATAGATTCCAGTAATGCCCAATTACTGTTCAATATCCCATTAGCAGCGCCGACAGGTGTTTATGATTTAGTAATAAGAATTAACAACTTCAGCTATTTTCTCCCTGGAGCGCTCACAATCACTTTGCCGCCATCTTATTTGACCGGACATTGTTTCTTCGATGCAAACAATAATGGGCTTTTTGATTTAGGTGAATCACCGGTTGGGGGGGCAACTATGTTCCTTACACCGGAATTGTCATATGCTGTGAGTAATTCTTCCGGGGACTATCAATTTGGAGCAAGATTAGGTTCACATGTACTGAGTTTTAATTCTCAACCGACATCATATATGACCTTGACGACCCAGCCTTCATATTCTTTCACTAATACAGGTAATCAGGGAGGTTTTGATTTTGGATTCCGATCATCACTTCCTGATTATAATTGTGCGATCAGCTTTAACCCTGGTTTCATGCGCTGTTTCCAGACCGTTACGTCTACTATTGTTTATACCAATACCAGCAATGTCGTTTGTCAGGGTAAGGTTTATCTGGCTCATAGTTCAAATACCGTATTTAGCAGTTCTGTTCCTGTTTCAAGCAGTACATCAGGGGACACTATATTTTGGGACTTCAGCAACCTTCAGCCATTTGAATCGCGTCAAATAACAGTTGCATTTACGAATCCGGGTGCAGGAAGTACAGTTTCATTTAAAAGTGGAATACAAGTTGTTGATGGCTCATCTGTTGTACAGTTTGAGGATACCAGTACAACACCTTTTTCAATTCGTTGTGCATATGATCCAAATGATAAAGCAGTTTTCCCTGAAGGTGTTGATGATGTAATGCACTATACACTCATGACTGATCCACTTGAATACCTGATCCGTTTCCAGAATACAGGAAATGATACTGCATTTACAGTTTATATCAGAGATACCATCGATGTTTCTCTGGATTTAGCAAGCTTGGAAGTGCTTGCCTCGAGTCACTCGGTGCAGACGGAGGTAGACAGTAACAGGGCTGTTGTGTTTATGTTTGCTAACATCATGCTTGCTGACAGTGTGGTTGATGAACCGCATAGTCATGGCTTTGTGCGTTATCGTATACAACCGAATGCTATTCTCATAGACCCAACAGTGGTTGAGAACACCGCCTATATTTACTTTGATTTCAATCCGGCCGTGGTGACCAATACTACCTGGAATACCTTAGTGCAGGTTATTCCTGTTGGAATATCTGAGTCGATTCAGGTGGATGAGGGAGTATTCTTCTATCCAAATCCGATGGATGAAAAGGGCTATTTCAGTTTTGAGAATACACGATCAGAGCGAATGTTGATGGAGTTGTTCGATGTGAAAGGACAAAGAGTTTCTGTTCTTGAGAGCAATGGAAGTTTTATGGAATTAAATCGCAAGCAGCTCGCATCAGGATTATATATGTTCCGTTTGATAAATACACAAAGCGGAAAAGTTAACAGCGGAAAAATCAGTATAAGATAGTTTGTGTTTCATTGTGTAAATACGTCGCTGCAAATTTAGCTCCTGCAGCGGCGTATTTTTTTGATTTCTCCGCTAAGCGTTTCTGATTATTCGTAATTTTAGACGATAATCCTGCTCAATGCGAAATCTGCTCATTCTTCCATTTGTTCTCGTCCTTTCCATTGCAAATGCTCAAAATTACTTTCAGTTAAAAACAGATATACCTGTAATTGTGGGTTCTAACCCCTTGTTATATCCCTGGGCCGGTGGAATTAATTTCCCTGTATTTTCTCCTGTAGATCTGGATGGCGATGGATTGGAAGATCTTTTTGCATTTGATCGTTCATGCAACAGGGTGTTATGTTTTATTAATACCGGCACAGGTGGGATCAACAGTTACCGATATGCTCCTGAGTTTGCCAAACAATTTCCGGCGCTTCGTGGATGGGCATTATTCTACGACTATAATTGTGATGGGAAGGCTGATTTATTTACTACCAGCGTTAGTAATAATGGAATTATTCAATTCAGAAATGATTCTCCTCCGGGATCATTACTATTTACCGTCGCCGATTCTGTGATGAAGGCTGATTATGGTGGAGGCAGTATTTCCGGAGTATTTGCAAGTGGCCTGCTCATCCCGCATTTTAATGATATAGATGGAGATGGTGATATGGATATCCTCGGACAACAGTTTTTTTGCGTAGGGACTTTTGCTTACTACAGAAATTTATCGATGGATAATTACGGGGTTTGTGACTCAGTGAGTAAGTTCAGGCTGGATACCTATGCATGGGGAAATTTTGCTCTTCGTTCAGGGGCATATAGTAATGTTGCTGTCGGTCAATTTCACATAAGCTGTGCTTTGGCTGCTCCGCCGGCTGATATGTTTGGTTATGAATTGGCCGTCCAGGATGATACCTATGCAGGCATTTACACACTTGATATTGATGATGATGGGGACATGGATGCGCTAATCGGTGACTCAGGTGCACGAAATAGTTTGTTGGTATACAATGGCGGAACTTTTCTTTCCGCTGACATGGACTCGCAGGATACATTGTTTCCTTCATACAATACGCCTGTTAATATTAACGCCTATCCAAATTATGCATACATGGATGTTGATCATGACGGGAAGAAGGATTTGCTTGTTGGGCATAATGAATTTGAGAACAAACAAGGAGTACACTATTACAGGAATACAGGTACCAGTAGTTTGCCGGTTTTTAATTTTATCATGAATGGTTTTCTGCAGGATGAAATGATTGACGTAGGTGAAGGCGCCGTGCCGGTTTTATTTGATGTTGATGCCGATGGTGTTTTGGATTTGCTTATTGGAAATATTAACAGTACCGGTGCAGGAGGCACTGTAAGTCATGGACTGACACTCTACCGGAATACAGGAACGAGTTCAGTTCCATCTTTTCAGTTTGTAACAAACGATTATGCCGGACTTTCATCGTATCCTCTCACGGGTCCTTTGTTTCCAGCATTTGGTGATCTGGATGCTGACGGCGATATGGATATGTTACTTGGCCATCAAACAGGCGAATTATATCAATTTGAGAATACAGCAGGCGCGGGTATGCCTGCTAATTTTGTCTTCGCTTCTGCGACGTACTTTGGAATAGATGTCGGTAATTTCAGTAGTCCCCAGCTTATAGATTTGAACAGGGATGGTAAACTCGACTTGGTTATTGGAAAGAAGAGCGGTGTGCTTGCATATTATGAAAATTCAGGAACTGTTAACGCTCCATTTTTTTCTTCTGTTCCTACGAAAGATACTTTGGGCGGAATCAACGTTCAAACCTTTAATTATATTGATGGATTTTCTGTGCCCTTTGTCTATGAAGATAGTGGTTCTTACAAAATACTTGTTTCCTGTATGAGAGGAGACATTTATAAGTATGGTGGAATCGAAGGGAATATTATGGGATCCTATTCTTTGGAAGATACCGTATTGTCTTTCTATCAAGGGGTTCGAACCCAGTATAATATTTCAGTAAGCGGAGGCGATATTAATAATGATGGAAAGATTGATATGTTGGTTGGATTGTATGGAGGAGGAGTGCAGTTTTATTATCAGGATAGTTTGATAAATACCATTTCAGAGAAAGAGATTGCAGCGAAACTCACTGTCTTCCCCAATCCGGCAAGATCATCTTTCAGCTTGCAAGTTTTGTCGATGAAGAAAAACAGAAAGTATCATCTGAATATTTATAATTCTATGGGTCAAACAATTGTAGAAAAAGAAATGAGCAGTGAGAAAGAGGTCATACAGACTGAAATTTTCCCTCCCGGCGTTTATTTTATTTCTATCAGGGATGGGGAGGAGCACCTTTCACAAAGAATCGTTGTGATTCATTAATCAAACCCATGTTTTTTTAAGTAGGGGATATAAACTTTGTGACTATTTCAATCACGAATTATGGGCAAGCTTCAAACTAAATTAACTGAGATTGATATTGAAGGATTTTCTGTCAAAGTTGAAACGATCTCAAATATTGACGCTTTATTCGATGAATTGTTGCTAAAAGGAAAGGATCATGCAGATGTACAAGATGAACGAATACCATACTGGGCAGACCTGTGGCCTTCAGCAATCGTCTTGTCAAAGTATTTGGTGCGCCGGGATATCATTCATCCCGGGTCGAAGGTTTTGGAGCTCGGATGTGGAATTGGTTTGCCCGGGATTATCTCGGGAAGGCTCGGAGCGCATGTCGTTTTTACAGATTATATACAGGAGGCCTTGGATCTTGCAAAGCTTAATTGGGATAAGAATAATGGTGCAACAGCAGAATTTTTATTGATGGATTGGCGTAAACCAAACATTTCTTTGAAAGCAGATATTATCCTTGCATCTGATATTGCTTATGAGAAAAAATCCTTTGAAGATCTGGTTCGCGCATTCAGATTTTTGGTGGGCATTAATACAAGAATGTTTATTTCCGAACCTAACAGAGCCTTTTCACAATCATTTTTCCGCGATTTAAAAACGCAAGGATTCCTTGTTGAATCCACTCATGAACAAATTAATTTTAGAAATCAGGTCTATACCGTCCATGTTCACGAAGTGAAGCTCGGAAATTAGACTTTTATCGCATTCAGTTTTATCTGTTTTAAAGCTTGGAGTTCTGACCGGACCCTGAAAATTTCAATGGATATTATTGCTTTTCAGCTTTTTTTGGATGATGAGTTCTTGCAGATCTTAAGGAGATTGCCCTCAACTCTTAATTTAATGATTATTCAATTTGTTTAAGATGTTTAAAAAAGCATTAATTTTGGATAAATGATTATATAAATCTTCTCGTTAATAAATTGTGTATGTAAGAATATTGCAAGGTGTACGCTGGAATTCGATCAACTAGTTTCTCTTTTTACCGTTTTTAAGCAGATATATACAAATACAAATGAAAGCTCTCTTTACCCGTATTGCCCTTTGCTTTATCTTCCTATTGACCGGAATCGGTTTATCAGCTCAAACCCATCAGTGGGTTAATTTTGGTAAGTCGGCAGGTTTTGAATATGGAAACGATAT
This sequence comes from Bacteroidota bacterium, assembly GCA_004295015.1. Taxonomy (GTDB): domain Bacteria; phylum Bacteroidota; class Bacteroidia; order AKYH767-A; family 2013-40CM-41-45; genus QQVM01. The sequence goes on from SHNE01000032.1 coordinate 54,126, forward strand.
CACGACCGATGATTCAGGAAACGTTTATGTTGCCGGTCAGTTTGAGTATACCTCCACGTTTGGAAATGTATCATTGGTTGCAGCGGGACAGCATGATATTTTTGTCGCGAAGTACAATAGTGCCGGAACCTTGATTTGGATCAGGCAAGCAGGTGGCAGTGATGGTGATGCCGGATCGGCGATTGCTTTGGATGCTTCAGGAAATGTATACGTTACCGGGGAGTTCGAAACGACCTGTAAATTTACCCCGACCGACAGTATCACTTCAAGTGCAAACAATGATATTTTTCTCGTAAAGTATAATAACGATGGAGTTTTTCAATGGGTGAAAAAATTTGGAGGGACGGGTGATAACAGGGGGCGTGCCATAGCCGTGGACGCATCGGGAAACTCGTACATCTCCGGAAGTTTTTCCGGTACAGTTAATTTTGGAGGTCAGAATCTGACCAGCTCCGGCGGTAACGATATCTTTATCGCAAAATATAACTCAGCAGGAACGCGTCAATGGTCGATAAAAGCCGGCGGATCGAAAGATGATCGTGGTCGTGACATCACCCTTGATGGATCAGGAAATTTGTATCTAACTGCGAGCTATACCCAATCGGCAAATTTTAGTGGTACAAATATTTCGGATGTAACAGGCTCATTATATAGTGCAGCCATTGTTAAATACACGACTTCAGGTTCACTCGCCTGGGTTCGATCTATAGGTGGTTGTTGTGATACTACCAGAGCATACGGGCCATCGGTTGATGAATTGGGCAATGTGTACTTTACAGGCTACTTTAAGAACCAGGTAAAATTTGGGAATATTACCTTAAACGGAATTGGAAACACCGATGCTTTCATTGCAAAATATGCCCCCAATGGTGATGTTGTTTGGGCGAAGAAATATGGAGGAACCTATGAGGATTATGGAAACGGATCAGCAATTGATAAAACCCGCAAATTGGTTTACTTCACAGGAATGTTTGATTACCGTGCCGATTTTGACAGTATCAATGTGTTCAGCGCCGGTAATCGGGATATTTGGGTTTCAGCGGTGAACTACGATGGAGAAATTCAATGGTTGAAAACGGCGGGTGGTCGTGGACGCGATGCCGGTTATGCAGCTGCTACTGACACTTCCGGAAATATATACCACACAGGATTTACGAACGACACTGCATATTTTGGTGCCTATTCTGTCTCCGGTTATCCACTCGCTGATTATTTTGTCGCTAAAATATCACCTGCCGTAACCACAGAGCCAACACAAGCATCAAGTTTGGTGAATGCTTCCTTAACAAATTGTACCAATGTGCAATTAACCTGGAATGCAGGCAATGGGGCAAATAGAATAGTTATAGCTCGTGCATCATCACCGGTGAATGCACTTCCTGTCGACGGGAATTTATATTCCGCAAGCTCTGTATTCGGATCAGGAGCAAATCTTGGCAATGGTAATTTCGTTGTCTATAATGGTGCCGGAAACAATGTTACCGTAACCGGTTTGACAACAGGAGTTGTTTACCATTTCGCTGTAATAGAATACAACGGCTATAACGCTTTTACAAATTATTATACATCCGGTTATCCGGTTGCAAATTTGCTCACAAATAGTTTTAGTATTACTGCCACTGCAAGTACCCCCGCTGTTTGCCCGGGTGGCTCTGCTGATTTATCTTCCAGTGGGGCTGTCTCCTATTCCTGGTCTCCTTCCACAGGTTTGAGTTCTACAAGCGGTGCAACAGTGACGGCAACTCCTGTTTCTACGACTACATATACTGTTACGGGTACAAATTCGAGCGGTTGTCAGGCTGCAAACCAAATTACGGTTACTGTTCTTTCAGCACCATCAGTGACTATGTCTGCATTAACTGCGAAATGTATCAACGCTGCAAACTTTGCACTTAGTGGCGGATCACCGAGCGGAGGGGTCTATTCAGGCAATGGCGTTTCGAACGGTACATTTAGTCCTGCCACTGCAGGTGTAGGATCTCATACCATTACTTATTCTTACACAGCAGCAAATGGCTGCAGTGCCAGTTCAAATAGCAATCAGGTAATAAATGCATTGCCTTCTTTAACATTGCAGGCTTTTAGTTCTGTGTGTACTTCCACTGCTCCCTTCGTGCTGACAGGAGGCTCGCCCTCAGGAGGTACATATTCAGGTCCGGGAGTAAGTGGGGGCCAGTTTTCTCCTTCTAATGCAGGAGCAGGAACACATACTATTGTCTACTCTTATACGAATGCAAATGCTTGTACGAATTCTATCAGTGGGACTATAACAGTTGTTCCTCCACAATCAGTAACGCTTGCAACCTTTAGTCCGGTATGTTTGAACACTTCTGCGTTTGCTTTAAGCGGTGGATCACCAATAGGTGGAACTTATAGTGGTCCGGGCGTAAGTGGAGGAATGTTTAATCCATCCATTGCCGGGGTGGGTTCACATACCATCACCTACACCACCAATGGTGGCGCAGGATGTTCAGGCTCCAGTTCAGCAACACTGCAGGTGTTGGCTATACCTGCTGTTAGCCTTTCTCCTCTTGCTGACGTTTGTTCAAATACATCCTCATTTCAATTGAGTGGCGGTTCTCCTGCATCGGGCGTGTATAGCGGAACAGCGGTTAATGCCGGTATTTTTAATCCTGCCTCATCCGGTGCCGGAACATTTGTAATTACTTATACCTATACAGGAACAAATTCCTGTTCAGCTTCAGCACAAAGAAATATATTGGTTAAACAGGCTCCAACAGTAAGTTTTGCTTCATTGCCATCAGTATGCTTAAGTTCTTCTCCTTTCACATTAACAGGTGGCTCTCCTGTAGGTGGCACCTATTCGGGAGTTGGTGTCGGTGGATCAGTTTTCAGTCCATCATCTGCCGGGCAGGGAACCCACAGCATTTCTTATACATATATTGACGGAAACTCATGTACAGGTTCTGCTAATTCGAGCATAACCGTTATAGCACCACAAACTGTTACTCTGTCGAATTTCAGTTCGGTATGTCAGAATGCACCTTCCTTTTTGCTGACAGGTGGCTCGCCTCAAGGAGGAACCTATAGTGGACCCGGAGTCAATGCAGGCATGTTTGATCCTTCAATTGCAGGAACGGGTACACATACGATTACATATAGTATTACAGGTGGTGGGGGTTGCGACGGCTCCAGTTCTGCCACTATTCAGGTATTAGCAGCTCCGGCAGTTTCATTACAGGCATTTTCAAATGTGTGTGATAATGCTTCTTCATTTCAGTTAAGTGGAGGCTCACCTGTCGGAGGTGTTTACAGCGGAAACGGGGTGAGTGCAGGCGTCTTTAGCCCCTCTTCAACAGGTGCTGGTAGTTTCACTATTTCTTATACTGTTACCGGTGCAAACTCATGTACAAGTACTGCTCAACGAAACATACTTGTGTCGGCTTCGCCGATTGTTAGCGCAAGTTCATTTTCGCCTGTTTGTATAAATGCATCAACTTTTAGTTTAAGCGGTGGAACTCCATCAGGAGGAACATGGTCAGGTTCCGGAGTGTCCGGAGGATCTTTTTCTCCTATGAATGCAGGATCAGGTACACATACACTCACATATACATATACGAATGCAAGCTCTTGTTCGAATTCAGCTTCGACAACTATAACAGTTAACCAACCTCCTGTTGTAAGCCTGGCTTCATTGAGTCCGACATGTCTGAATTCAGCCTCTTATCAGCTCAGTGTTGGCTCGCCGGCTGGTGGTACTTATTCCGGACCGGGTGTGAGTGGAAATGTATTCAATCCTTCAGTAGCGGGAATAGGAACACACTCCATTGTTTATTCTTATTCAAGTGCTGCAGGGTGTTCAGGTTCTGCAAGTTCGCCACTCCAGGTAATGGCCCAACCTACAGTGAATCTTTCAGCATTATCCGACATATGTTCTAACTCTGTTCCCATCACACTTAGTGGAGGTAGCCCGGCGGGAGGAGTGTATAGTGGAAGTGGAGTGAGTTCAGGGCAGTTTAATCCGGGGGCCACAGGTCCGGGAGTTTTTCCAATTACATATACTTATACAGTTAGTAGCACTTGTTCCGCCTCTGCACAAAAGAATATTAATGTGAAAGCAGCTCCAATTGTATATCAAAACACATTTACACCGGTTTGTGTTAACTCTTCGCTGGTTATTCTCCAGGGAGGCTCACCGGTTGGCGGCGTGTATAGTGGAACAGGGGTTAATAATGGACGCTTTGATCCAAGTATCGGAATAGGAAATTTTAACATCGTTTATACAGTATATGATGTTAATGGATGCGCAGGAACTGCATCACAAATAATGTCCGTCAAAGCACTTCCTGTGGTAGCTTTGAATTTCTTTGCTCCCATTTGCTCTAATGCAAGCCCTTTAATTCTTAACGGCGGAACACCGGCAGGTGGAAGTTATTCGGGAACAGGTGTTAGCTCAGGAAATTTTGATCCTTCGGTAGGTGCGGGGACATATCTAATCAACTATTCTTATACTGATGCTTTCGGATGTTCAGGTATGGCATCGAATCCTATACAAGTTAATCCGGCACCGGTAGTACAGTTAAATCCATTCACGCCTGCTTGTTCGAATGCAAGCCCTGTTACCTTGCAGGGAGGAACACCATCAGGTGGACTGTATAGTGGAACGGGAGTAAGTAACGGTACATTTGATCCTGCTGTAGGAGCAGGAAATTATACGATCTCTTATACTTACACTGATGTGAATGCTTGTTCTGATACAAAGCTCAGATCAATGTTGGTGAATTCTGCACCGGTAATTAATCTGGGATCCGACACCAGCGTCTGTGCAAATTCAAGTGTTGGTCTGAATGCCGGCTCAGGTTTCTCTTCTGTACTTTGGTCGACAGGCAGTACTTCTCAGTCAATACAGGTAGACAGCTCAGGACGCGGTTTTGGTGTAAAAGAGATTTCAGTCACGGTTACCAATGCAGCAGGATGTTATGGACGTGATACGGTTCGAATAGAATTTGACGTTTGTGCCGGAATTGAAAATTTCCAAAATTCTTCTCCCGGCGTATACCTGTATCCAAATCCATTTTCTACAACGCTGAGAATTCTCTCTGAAAGGAAACTGAATATTAATGTACTCGATGTAAGCGGTCGATTAATAGAGCGTAAGGAAAACATTGTCGGTTCAGTGGAAATCGGAAACGAACTTTCAGCCGGTACTTATTTTATTGAGGTTCTTAGTAATGGATATAGAAAAGTTTTCCATGTTGTAAAAGCAAATTGATTTAGGCGGATTTTTAGAGATCAGCTTTATTCTTCCCGGCGAATATTCTAATTTTTGCGGTTGTCATTAGCACTGACAAGCTGTATCATTGCGAATGCCTGTCAATATTTTTCGCGATTATTTTTCAGATGCACTCGATGGTCTGGCTTATCTGGTTTTTCCTGAAACGTGTCCTGCATGCATGAAGCCTTTGAACAGGGGAGAAAAATGTTTGTGCACTACGTGTAGATTCAGATTACCCAGAACTCAATTTTATAAAGATGACAGGAATCCTGTTTTCAAGCAGTTTTGGGGTAAGGTTAATATTGAAGCTGCCTGTGCCTATTATCATTTTGGAAAGGGAGAAAAGGTGCAAAACCTGATTCACTATTTGAAATATAAAGGGCGACAGGATATCGGTGAATTTACCGGTGAATTGTTTGGATATGAAATCATGAACACACATCCTTATTCAACCGTAGATTTAATTGTTCCGGTGCCTCTCCATCCGGCTAAACTAAAAATTCGCGGCTATAACCAGAGCGACTGTTTTGCCGAAGGTATTGCGAATGCAATGGGTGTTCCCTATAATAAAAATGTTTTATTGAGAACAAGGGCAACGGATACGCAAACCCGAAAGCATCGGTATGAACGATATGAAAATGTCAACAGGGTTTTTTCTGTTCCTTCTCCTGAATTAATAAGAGGGAAGCATGTTCTCCTGGTGGATGATGTAATCACGACGGGCTCGACTTTTATTGCATGTGCAGAGGAATTGCTTTCAGTTCCGGGAACGAAAGTTAGTATTGGAGCCTTGGCTTGTGCTTAAACAGAGAATTTTATTTAATTTATTTTTCCTGTAAGGCCTCTTTTCGTAAAGCCAACAAACAGCGGATTATAAAACGATTAATTTTCCCATCTTTGCAGAAACATTGATTAATGTCTGAAGATATATCAGTCCCTGTTGACGCAGATAAGGAGGAAAAGTACATTGCATTATTACCTCAATTGAGGGCTTTAGTTGATGGAGAGCCGGATTCGATTGCTAATGTGGCAAATATCATGGCGGCACTTAAATATGCCATGAATTTTTTTTGGGTAGGAATCTATTTCGTACAGAAAAATTCAGAAAAAGAAGAGTTGGTTCTTGGGCCATTTCAGGGCCCTGTTGCATGCACCCGTATTGCTTTCGGAAAAGGAGTTTGCGGTACTGCCTGGCAGGACGGGAAAACCATTATTGTAGAGGATGTGGATAAGTTTCCGGGGCACATCTCTTGCAACAGCTTATCACGATCTGAGATTGTTATTCCGGTATTTAAGGACAATAAAATATGCGCTGTAATTGATGTGGACAGTATAAATGTTTCAGACTTTGATTCTGTGGATCGAAAATACCTGGAACAGGTCAGCGTTCTTTTGGCACAACTATTATGAAGAGTTTCATTCATCCTTTTTATTGGTTCATTGTGTTGGCATTGCTGTCTTCATGTGCCATACAGGTCCCTCCTGCAGGCGGGGATCAGGATACTTCGGCACCTAAAGTGAAAAGTTCCACACCCGAGAATTTCAGCACACAGTTTAGCGGCAATGAAATATCTATAATCTTTGATGAATTTATTCAATTGAAGGATGTGCAGACACAATTGGTAGTCTCTCCTCCTCTAAAACAATTTCCTGAATTGAAAGTCAGGAAAAAAACATTGTTTATTCTGTTTGAAGACACACTTGAACAGAATACAACATACTCATTTAATTTTGGAAATTCCATTGCGGATAATAACGAAGGTAATTCCATTGAAAACTTTCAATTTGTTTTTTCAACCGGAAAAATGATAGATAGTCTTGAACTTACCGGAAATATTCAAAATGCTTTTGACTCCAAACCTGAAAAGGGGGCATTGCTTATGCTTTATAGAGAGGATACCGATTCTTTGCCATATATAAAGCGACCCTACTATTTTGGGAAGTCAGATGTTGATGGGAACTACCGTATCCGAAATATCAGGCCGGGATCTTTCAAGCTTGTAGGTTTGACAGACCCAAACAAAGATTACCTGTACAATCCCTTTGACGAGCGAATTGCATTTTCTGATTCCATGGTTCAGGCCGGTCAAACCAATATTAATTTACGCCTCTTTAAAGAAGCGGAAGATTTTAAATTACTGAGAACCTATTCTGAGGAACCTGGGAAAGCAATTTGTGCTTTTAATGGAAGAGCAGATACTTTAAATATTAGTTGGCTAACAGACACGTCACTTTTGAAAATTCATTCATTGGTTTTTTCGGAGTTGGGAGATACTTTGACAATTTGGTACAAAAATGTTCTTGCCGACACTATTCAGCTTTTGTTTCCTCAACTTGCGAAGGACACGATCACCATAAGATTATTGAAGAGTGATTCTAAAGTTTTTTCAAGATTAAAACCTTCTTTGCGTGTATCGACAAGTGCAGATTTATTGAATGATCAGGAATTAAATCGTGACTTTGAACTTCATTTTAATCATCCTGTTGAGAAGGCACAGCTGGGTTTGATTAAGATGTTAGAAGACAGTATGGTCATGGATCCGATTAATTTTCAGTTTTCTGATTCCTTGCATATGAAGATAAAGTATCTATACAAGTGGAAGCCTTCAACAACTTATAATTTCTTTCTGCCATCCGGTGCATTTAAAGATATTTTCGGTTTAGAGAATGATACAGTTATCACTGAATTCCGAACAAGGCAGGAGACTGACTATGCTTCTCTCACTGTCAATATACAGTCCAAGACTTTGCATTATCCGGTACTCGTTCAGCTGTTAGATGACAAGGAGAATATCAAGAAGGAATTATCCTTGCAAAATGATTCAATCATTGTTTTTGATTTTTTAAAAGCAGGAATGTATCGGTTGAAAATCATTTTCGACTCCAATGCTAATGGACGCTGGGATACCGGACTCTATTTAGCGAAGCGACAACCTGAAACGGTGATTTATTATCCTGAATCAATTCAAATCAGGTCCAACTGGGATGTAGATATAAAGTGGCAAATACCTTAATAAGCAGAACAGTTTTTTCAAATTTGTGTTTATTTATTTCGAAATGTAAAGCAGTACAGGCTATAAAGTATGAGAAAAAAGTTAGGAACAGGAAGTGCGATTGTTGCAGTTTTAATTGTGTTGATTTTTTCAGGCTGTAAAGTGGGCCGGTTCGTTTGGTATAATTATTCGAACATCACTGATTATTCTATTTTCCCAGCCCGGCCATTGCACAAATCGGTCAGCCCCTTTCTATTCACAAGTGCAGATATGAATGGTGACTTTGATGAAAGGATTCAAATAATGAATTACAGACGAAAGGCTTTTTCGTTGAAATCATATTTGGAAGAATCCCCTACAGTTGCATTTTTAATTATTCGGAATGACAGCCTTTTGTACGAGCGTTATTTTGATGGATATGATAAGGAATCTGATGTGGCCTCATTTTCTGTAGCTAAATCGTACATTTCGGCATTGATTGGTATAGCAATCGGCGAAGGGAAAATCAAGTCTGAAGATGATAAGGTTATTGAATATGTCGATGAGTTAAGAGGTCGTGAAGGTTGGGATAAAGTTACAATCCATCATCTTCTCCAAATGGCTTCCGGGATTGGTTTCACGGAAAAATATAATACTCCATTTAGCGGTGCGGCAAAAATATATTATGGCAGGGAGCTTAGAAACATTATTGCCGGTTTAAAAATTGAGAAGGAACCGATGTCAGGTTTTCAATATCAAAGTATCAATACACAACTGCTCGGGCTAATTTTGGAAAGATCAACCGGTAAAAGGGTTACGGAGTATTTGGATGAAAAAATTTGGAAGCCTTTAGGAATGGAATATGATGCAAGCTGGAGTATAGACAAGAAGAAAGATGGACTTGAAAAGACTTTTTGTTGTATCAATGCAAAAGCAAGAGACTTCGCTAAATTTGGAAGACTGTATCTGAATAAAGGAAACTGGAATGGGTCGCAGATTGTTCCGAAAGAGTGGGTTGAAAAAAGCACGGCGTTGAATACAGAGAAGGGAGCTGCATGGTTTTATAACAGGCAGTGGTGGATTGGATCAGAACTAAATGGTGACTTTTCTGCCATCGGACATTTGGGTCAATACGTTTACGTTCAGCCAAAGAAGAATTTAATTATGGTGCGACTGGGAACCGGACGTGCTAATGAAGATTGGATAAACGTATTGCGCCAGGTTGCGGAGCAAATGTGACATCGTTGCATTCTCGTCTGCAAAATTCTTAAATTGGTGAAAATGAATAAACCTATTAAGCGACATCCTTCGTTAGTTAATCTTTCAAGGGATCATTATTCAGGACTGCTTCTTTCATCTGTTCTAAAAAAAGATACACCTGATTTCAAGAATATGCCTGTTTCTCCGGGCGACAAAGTCGTTTTTGTCAAAGATAAATATGTGACAGAGTTAAGGGGGCATTTTCTTACTGAGGAAGAAATTCTTTTTCCTTTCGTATCCGGGCGTAAGGCTGAAATCGATCAATTAATAAAAGAGTTGATTTTAGAGCATCGAGAACTTGAACTGAGAATTAACTCGCTAGAGGGTGTCGCTGATCTCGTGAATGCCTTGAATGAAACAGGCTATCTGCTCGAGTCCCACATTCGAAAAGAAGAACGACAATTGTTTCAAATGATTCAGGAAAGTTTTACGGAATCGGAATTGTTGACATTGGAAAAAAAGCTCAGTGGGAAATAAGGTCAATAGACAATTAGTTTTTGTACGGTTTTTTCATCACCGCTTGACATTTGAATGATATATACTCCGCCGGAGTAATTACCCGTATTCACAAAAAAGTTTTTTCTCCCGGCAGCTTTACCGGAATAAATTTTTTCTATAAGTTGCCCGACCGAATTCCGAATTTCTACTTCAATGTATGCTTCATTCTCAGTTGAGATAGGAATACATGTAATCCCTTGTGATGGGTTTGGGAAAACCGGAGACATTACAGAATTTGAACTCTTAGGGTTTTCTGTCAGAGTAGTATTTAACAGTATTTCGAAATCCCAGTAGGCGGCAGGAGCCGGAAGCGGACGAACTTGTAGTTTCCCACTCACAGCTTCGGCTTGTATGTAGTAATGTACTTTGCTTCCCGCCGGCTGTGCAGGAATAAAGCCTGTCCATGTATCATTTGCAGAGGAGCTCAAATTCATACTTGTGCTCTGATAAGGATTGAGTGTGTCTGTTCTGAAATAAATACTTGCCTGTGAAATTCCTGAACGATGGAGTATTCTTGCATCAACCTGATAAGGAGAAGCGGCATTGTATGTGTCGTGCAAAGCCTGATGAGAAATCAGGAGTGGGTCAGCTGTAGAAACTTCTTTAGTAATGCAATGAATTGCTCCAAGTGCAGAAATCATCGAATTGCAATTAATTCCTGTAATGGTATATCCAGGAAGAGCTTCCCTCCAAATTCTTATTGCTGTTGTATCATATTGCTCGTCGTAGATAGGAAGAATTACAGTTTTATTGACAAAGACAGCATTGGCATAAGTCCGATAATCTCCACCGGTGTTAGGATATGCTCCCGAATTATCAGGCGGCATTGGAACCCTGACAACTTTATATGGTGTTCCAAAAACTGAATTGAAATTGGCGAGAATATATTGAAGATTTGCTTCTATTTGAGGACCATCTGCTATACCCTGAGGATATTCTCCCATAAGAATTGTTTCTTCATCCAACAGTTTCATGTGCATATCAATGTGGTGAATCTGATCATAAGGGAGTGTAGGCATTTTAATATATCTCGTAATTCCCATAAACTCATTCATGATGGAATCAATACCGGCCTCGCTCTTCATTGGATTTTCCTGCAAAATTAGGTTGGAAGAAAATCCGGTTCCTAAACCATCCGTCATAAAGTTTCCACCGGTATGAATAAGGTCATAAGGACTTTGAGTTGTTTGATACATTGGTAAGCCTGTGTGACGTTGAATGGCTGCAGGAACGGTATCGTCTTTCGCACGCGGCCTGTTATAGATCCAGTCGATGAGGGCAAGGGAATCTACATCATTTGTATATACATTCCATGGGCCATAGTCGCGACACCAGATGGAATTAAAAGGTTCGATCAGGTATTCAATATTGTAGAGGGGTACTGAATTCGAACTAAGATAATTTTTTACAGAGGTGGAATCAGAACAGATAATTAACACTTTGGTTTCGACTTGTGCAGCACGAACAATTTCTTTCAGGATAGATGTGTAGCTCGTCCAGGTAATCATCAATGCATCTATTTCTTCCCATTCTGCGCTGGCACGTACCGGTGAAAAAGGAGGCTGAGTAATACCATTGCTGCTATTAGTTTGAATTTGGCGGAGGTAATCAGGAATTAAAAGCCTTTCCGATGGGCTCAGTTTATGCTCGACAGATGTTGATTGTCCGGCAGATATATTTATCAGAAAAAAAAGAAATGCGAATACGAGCGTATATTTTTTCATTGTTGAATATGGTAAAAAAGTAACCGATATATTGGCTTTAAATGATTTCACTGTAATGTTTTTATACCGGATACAATCCAATCTTTAGCTTAACGTGAAATCATCTCCGTCCTTTGCAAAAGAAAATTGTTCTCTAAACTCCACCAGCGATCGTTTGTTCAATAATATCGTTTCGTGTTTTTCTTCGTATGGTTTGAAGGTGGAAATCAATTCACCTTTGTAATCGATAGCAGCTGATTCGCCTTTATAGATGATTTTATTTTCGTCTTCACCAACTCTGTTTACACCTATAACATAACTTTGGTTTTCGATAGCTCTTGCAACTAGTAATTGATTCCATGCTAAATTTCTTTTTTCGGGCCAGTTTGCCACATAAAGAAGAACGTCGTATTCTAGTGATTTAGTTCTTCTGCTCCATACCGGAAACCGGAGGTCATAACAGATAAGAGGAAATATTTTCCACCCATTTAATGGCATTATCCATTGATGATTTCCCCTGGAATATGTTTTTTCTTCTTCTGCCAATGAAAAGAGATGTCTTTTATCGTAGTGGCTGAATGATCCATTTGGGTTCATCCAAATCAATCGATTGTAGTATTTGTTATCTTCCTTAATTATCAAACTTCCTGTGATTACTGCTTTTTTCTCGGCAGCGTTTTTATGCATCCATTCCATTGTTTCTCCACCCATATCTTCAGCGAGTTTAGCTGCATTCATTGAAAATCCGGTGCTAAACATTTCCGGTAGGATAATGAGATCGGTCTCAGTAACTATAGATCGAAAATAATTCGAAAAAAACTCTCTGTTTTTCTTAGGAGACTCCCAAAACAGGTTCGGCTGAACCATTGTAATTTTTAATTCTGTTGTCATATTTTAATTTGATGTACTTGTAGTATGACTAGCTTAAACTTTACAGATTAAATCAGCTGCTTTCTCCAGGGTCTCATCCTTTTTTGCAAAACAGAATCTGAGAAGTTTTGTGTCCGGTGCTTTTTGATAGAACACTGACAGAGGAATTGATGCAACACCATATTCTTTTGTGAGCCGTTTGGCAAAATTTGTGTCTTTTTCTTTGGTGATAGCACTATAATCCAGAAGTTGAAAATAAGTTCCCTGAGAAGGAGTAAATGTAAACCTGGAAGCCGAAATAAGTTCTAAGAAATAATCTCTTTTTTTCTGAAAGAAATCAGGTAGTTCGAGGTAACTTTTATTTTTAAGATAATCGGCCAATGCATATTGAATCGGTGTATTGGATGTGAATACCACGAACTGGTGCACTTTCCTGAATTCTGCCATAAGGTTGACCGGAGCAAAACAGTAGCCCATCTTCCATCCGGTAGTATGGTAAGTTTTTCCAAAGCTGAATACAACGAAGCTTCGTTCTCTTAAGCCCGGATAGCTTATTGCACTCTCATGTTTTTTGCCATCGAAAATTATGTGTTCATATACCTCATCACTAAGTACAATAACTTCAGTTCCTTTAGTTATCCTTTCTAATTCAAGAAAATCATTCGCAGTAAAAATGGTTCCGGCAGGATTGTGTGGCGTGTTGATGAGAATCATTCTTGTCCGAAATGTCATTGCTTTCCGAACAGTGTTCCAGTCGATTTTGAATTCAGGACCGCTTAGTGGAATGCAAACAGGAACACCTCCTGCAAGTTGGATTGCAGGGATATAACAATCATAAGCAGGTTCAAGAACAATGACCTCGTCACCATCGCGGATCATTGCGGTAATAGCAGTATAGAGTGCCTGTGTACCTCCTGATGTAATATTTATTTCTGATTCCGGATCGTATTCCACCCCATAAAGGTTTTTTGTTTTTTCAGAGACTTGTTCTCTCAGAGAAAGCAGACCTTGCATTGGTGCATATTGGTTCATGCCTTGCTTCATATAGCCATGAACGAGTTCAATTAAATCAGCCGGAGATTCGAAGTCAGGAAAACCTTGAGAGAGATTGATGGCTTTGTGTTCATTCGCCAATGCTGTCATGACTGAAAAGATCGTTGTGCCAACTCCGGGCAATTTTGATTTTATTGTATTTGGATATAGAGTCATAAGCCAGGCTTGCATTGCTCATTGTGAAGGTACAAAAAACCTCGTCTTTTGTGCCTTTAAAGCAAAACAGGAGCTCCGTCGGGAAGCTCCTGTATAATTTTGATAAGGTTTGTGGCTTTATATCCAGCCCGGATTGTCTGAGATGTTTCCGGTTTTATATAACCAAATTGCAATGATGATCACTAATAATAAAGCTATGCCGAGTGAGTAGGTGAGCTTCTTGTACATAGTAGCCTCACCTTGCAGTTTCATTCTTTTGATAATATTAAAAATGACATTTTCACTTCGGTGAAATGCACTTTCACTCTTTACGATATAATCAAATGCGCCATATTTCATGGTGTTAACGGCGACCTCTATTTTATCCTGTCCGCTAAACATGACAACTTCTGTCAGAGGAATGTGTTGTTTTAACTCTTTCAGAATTTCAACGCCGTCCATAGCATCTGCACCTGCTTTGTCAAAATTGTAATCCAGAAAAATAATTTGAGGATTAATGTCAAGGTGTTTCAACGCTTCCTCACCTGAATTGTAAACATGAATTGTGAATGTCGAATATTTGCTCAGGTAGTCCTGTAGCATCATGGACTGCATCGGGTCATCGTCAATGATAAAAATATCCTTTACTTGTTTCATAGGAGAGAATTAAGTTGTAAAAATAGGAAATTATTATTTAATTATTTTTTCAAGTTATTATTATACGATACGTTCTTTCAGTTCTGCAACGGCCATATTACAAATATTACTGAATTCACTCAGCATATCTGGCAGTTTTTCCACATCTCTTTTTTCCGCAGCCATATGTTCTATTTCCTTCACCAATCCTTCTCCTCGTTTGATACCCATATAGGTAATTTGAGGTTTCAGGGAATGGGCCGCAGCTCTTAATTGATCATAATTTTGGTTCTTCAGATGATCCGACATAAGAGTTAATTGTCCCGGACACATTTGAATAAACATATTCATATACTTTTTCATCTTTTCCGGGTTTCCACCGGTGAAGGATTCCAAAAATGTCAGATCGGTTTCTTTGGCCATAAAATAAAGGTTAATGAATTATTATTTGGTTGATTTCAATTCCGAAAGAAACGAAATCTGTTCAGATGAATAACAAACTCAATTAGTACTTTTCAGAACTAATTGACCTAGTTTGTTCAAAAGTTCTTGAGGGTCAAAAGGTTTTGAAATGTGGGCAGTCATGCCACAATTGAAACACTTCTCAACTTCTTCCTGAGTAACATTTGCTGTCATTGCCATGATGGGAACTTGATTTTTAGGCGACTTGAAATCCGTCCGGATGCGCTCTGTGGCTTCAAAGCCATCCATCTGAGGCATCTGAATATCCATTAGAATTATATCGTAATCTGCCGACCTCAATTTTTCCAGTGACTCGATCCCATTTTCGGCAATGTCAACAGTTAATTCAGGAATCAGGTCGTTCAAGGTATCTACTGCAACCATTTGATTGAATCCATTGTCTTCTACCAATAATATGCGTATGCCTTTCAGGTCTTCGCCAAGAACATCACCAATTCCGGAGCCCGGCTTATTAAGGTCGGTGATATTTCCGATCGGATATGGGATTTTAAAGGAAAAGGTGGTACCCTGGCCGGGCTGGCTTTGAACGTAAATGCTTCCGTTTTGAAGTTCGACCAGTTGTTTGGAAATAGTCAGTCCTAAGCCTGTACCGCCAAATTTTCTGGTGGTATCGCTGCTAGCCTGACTGAAGCTTTCGAATATTTTATCGAGTTGTGACTGAGCAATTCCAATTCCGGTATCTGTGATGGAGAACTCCAGAATGGAAATGTTGTCGTGGCGATTTAATTCCTTTATTTGAATTGTTACAGATCCTTTCTCCGTAAACTTGATGGCATTTCCTGCAAGGTTGATCAAAATTTGATTGAGGCGTACCGGATCACCTATCACAACTTCAGGGACCTTTTCATCTATGATTTGTTTCAGTTCCAGACTTTTTTCCTCTGATTTGAAAACCATTGTATGGTAAACCGTATCCAAACAATCATGCAGGGAAAATGCAATTTTTTCAAAATCCATTTTGCCTGCTTCAATCTTTGAAAGATCCAATATGTCGTTGATGATCACCAGCAGGTTTTCTGAAGATTTTTTTATCACATTCAGATACTTTGTCTGTTGCTGATCCATTTTTGATTTCATCAGCAAATTTGTCAGGCCAATTACGGAATTCATCGGAGTCCTGATTTCATGACTCATATTGGCAAGAAATTGTTGTTTAAATTTCTCGCTTTGTTCTGCTTTTAGCTTTTCCAGTTCTGCTCTTTCCTTTTGCCTGATGGTGATATCGAGTTGGTCTTTTGCAATTTGTCCTTGCCGGATAATTTTATACTCGTCAATAGTCTTGTTGATCGTTGTTTCGAGATCTGTAAAGTCTATTGGCTTTGTGACAAAATCAAAAGCCCCGCGATTCATAGCAGTTCGGATGTTTTCCAAATCCCCATAGGCGCTAACAACAACTGCTTTGTAATGTTTAAATTGCTCTTTGATGCGAATCAGTAATGTCAGTCCATCCATCTCCGGCATATTGATGTCTGTGAGAATCATATCAAACTTGTCGGGATCGTTCGTGAGCATTTTCATGGCTTCAACACCATTGCCGGCGAATTCGAAATACA
The DNA here is from genome assembly GCA_004295015.1 of Bacteroidota bacterium. Taxonomy (GTDB): domain Bacteria; phylum Bacteroidota; class Bacteroidia; order AKYH767-A; family 2013-40CM-41-45; genus QQVM01. The sequence goes on from SHNE01000032.1 coordinate 70,525, forward strand.
GTTCGTTGTTTCTGATCCGGTGACGGAAGCGTTGCCGGATTAATAATTCCAGATCCGGTTCGTCATCTACAACTAATATTTTGGCAGTATTATCCATGTGAAAAATAAAATCATGGTTCGAATTCTGTAAAGTTATCAGAATTTCGGACTAATTCGTTCCTGCAAGCTTGAAAATTTTCTCTTTCAATTGCGAAAAATCTACCGGTTTTGTTACAAAATCGGAGGCTCCGTATGATACAGCTGTCCGGTGGTTGTTTTCATCTCCATAGGCAGTGACCATCATTACTTTTAGCATTGGGAATTCAACCCGGATGGTTCGCAGGAGTTCCAGTCCGGTCATTCCGGGCATATTAATGTCACTCAAAACAAGGATGAGGTCAAAGGGATTAAGTGTGCGTAAAAAATGAAGAGCATCCTTTCCACTGAATGCAAAGTCAATGCGAACTTCGCCATCTTTAAGTTCCTTCTTAAACCGCTGCTTAAACAGAACTTCTACATCCTGCTCATCATCTACCACCAACATATTTATCATTTGCGTTTTTTATCAGGTTAAAATTGGCAGTAAAATGGTGAACTCTGTATATTCTCCCGGCTTAGAATCTACCTTAATATCTCCGCCATGCCCTTTTACCACAATGTCGTAGCTAATGGATAAACCCAGTCCGGTTCCCATGCCTGTAGGTTTTGTGGTGAAGAAGGGATTGAAAATTTTATCTCTTATCTCAGCAGAAATTCCTTTTCCATTGTCTCTAACTGAAATTAGCACCTGGCCATTTAGTTTTTTAGTTGTTATTGAAACGACAGGCTGGTAGTCTGCGCTATGACTAATCTTTTTCTTTTCATCAACTGCGTAGAAGGAATTATTGAAAATATTTAAAATTACTCTGCTAATATCCTGAGGGATAATTTTTATCTGAGGGATGTCCGGTGCAAGATCTTTTTGCATCGTGCAGTTGAAGGCAGGGTCTTTTGCACGCATTCCATGGTAAGCAAGATTAAAAAATTCCTCTACCAGTTTATTTATATCAGTTACTTGTTTTTCTGCAGTAGAAGCCCGACTGTGTTGTAGCATCCCTTTCACAATACTGTCGGCTCGTTTTCCATGAAAAACTATCTTCCCTAAATTCTGTTTGAGGTCGCCAACAATTTCTTTTTTTTCTTCCTCAGGAGCCGTTCCAAATTCTTCAAGTAATTCTACAGATAACTCCGAAAAATTATTTACAAAGTTTAATGGATTTTGGATTTCATGCGCTATCCCTGCGGTAAGTTGTCCAAGTGAGGCCATTTTTTCTGACTGTATAAGTTGATTTTGTGTCGACTTCAAATTGTCCATAGTCATAGTGAGTTCCACATTTTTTTCCTGAAGCTCATGAGTTCTGACATGCACTTTTTCCTCAAGTAATACATTTTGTTTGACAAGAGTGTTTGTACGAATACGGATATAAGTAAAAATCAGCAAGGTTATGGCTAAGGCACTCAATCCGGTAAACCACCATGTTTTCCAAAAAGGAGGAGTGATGGTTATATCAATTGAAATCCCGGCCTCATTCCAAACTCCGTCGTTGTTGCAGGCTTTTACTTTAAATACGTAGTGATCAGGATCTACGTTGGTGAATGTGACATAACGCCTTGTTCCGAATTCAACCCATTCATCATTGAGCCCCTCCATTTTATAGGCATATCGGTTTTTTTCGGGGAGTAAGTAATTCAGGCCTGCGAATTCGAAGGTGAAAAAATTTTGTTTATAATTGAGTTTGAGTGTCCGTTCGTTGGTGATCAAGGTGTCCATACGTGCCGGTTTTTCAAACAGGTAAAACCTTGTGATCACCACCGGTGGAACAACTTTGTTGTCATTGATACTGTCAGGATGAAAGGCATTCAATCCTTGGTTTCCGCCAAAATACAACCAGCCATTTGCTCCTGTAAAACAGGCGTTTTCGTTGAATTTATTTTGAAGACCATCTTCCTGATTATAAATACGCGCCGAGGCAACAATTTTTGATTCAAGACTTCGAGGATTTAATTTACATACTCCCGAGTTAGTGCTTATCCAAAGACTACCCTTCGCGTCAGGAGAGAAGCCATTTACGATATTATTTGGCAAGCCGTCATTTTCGGTGTAGTGAAGAAAATTCGGGTTTCCGGGTTTTAACAGATTGATTCCTCCGCCGTAGGTGCCAATCCAAAGTAATCCTTTTGAATCTTCATAAACTGAATGAATAAAATTGCTGTTGATACTTGCCTTGTTGTTGATGTCGTTTTGAAATGATTTGAACTTCCCTGTTCTTTTGTCCATTTGATTGAGTCCGCCACCATAGGTTGCAATCCACAGACTCCCTTGTCTATCCTCGTAAACATTCATTACAACGTCGTTGCTCAAGCTTGTTGGATCTGAGGCTTTATTTCTGAACGCAGAAAATTTTTCTGTTTGAGGATTAAAAACATTTAAACCCCCACCATGCGTGCCAATCCAAATTAATCCGTCTTTATCAATATATATGCTACGGACGTAATTATTACTTATTGAAGATGGATTTGATGGATCAGATTTAAATTGTCTTACTGTTCCTTTATTTTTGTCATAGGAAATCAATCCATCGGTTGTTCCTAGCCAGAGGATGCCTTTTTTATCTCCTGTTATTGAAAATATATTATTGAAGCGAAGCAGTGGCTGATTCAGAGATGCAAATTTTTCGGGTACAAATTTTTCTTCTTTTCGGTCAAAAACATTCAAGCCACCGCCGAGTACGCCGACCCATATGTTTTCGTTCTCATCCTCGTAAACTGAAAAGACACTGTTGTTTCCACCTGATACAGGATTGGGTTGATAAGTATTAAATTTTGCCAAGGTGCGATTGTAAAAGCTCAGGCCTTCTGATGTAGAAATCCAAATAGTTCCGGCATTATCCTCAAATAAATTCCACACTTTATTATTGGAAAGGGATTCGGAATTTTGTGCATTACTGAGGTATGTATATTTTCGTCCGCTGTGTATATCAATAGCATTGAGTCCGCCTCCCAGGGTTCCGATCCACGTATTGCCATTGACATCGAGTAAAATCGAGAATACGCTATTGCTGCTCAGGCCATTTTCCTGAGTGAGATGAGTTATTTTTCCGGTTTTTGTATTGATAATATTAATCCCTCCATTTACAGTCCCTGCCCAAATATTCCCTGACTTGTCCTCCTTCAGGCATGTTATTTCGTTTTCACTTAGGGTATTCTGATTATTTTGATTGTGCAAATATCGAACAGACTTCCGGGTTGAAACATCAAAGGCATTTAATCCATGAGCAACTGTACCAACCCAGAGTGTGCCGTTTTTATCTAAGAGTAAAGAAGAAATGGCCGGACTGCTCAAGGTTCCCGGCATGGAAAGCTGGCTTGGTGCAAGGCTGAATTTTTCGCTTGATATATCAAATGAGTTTAATCCTTTACTGGTACCAACCCAAATAATCCCGTTTTTATCTTCACAAACAGATGAAATGATATTGTCGCTTATGGAATTATTGTCGCCCGGTCGGTTTTGGTAACGTTTGAATGATCCGTTCGATCGTTGGTAAATATTCAATCCATTATCAGTTCCAATCAGTAAGTTGTTTTTACTGTCCTCAAAGATGCATCGTATTATATTGTTTGAAATGGCTTTTTCGTCAGTCGGATTATGTTTATAAACTTCGAAGCTATATCCATCATATTTATTCAAGCCGTCTTCAGTACCAAACCACATAAATCCCTGGTTGTCCTGATAGCTGCAATACACTTTTGATTGAGAAAGTCCCTTGTCGACAGAAAGTCGGCCGAAGCGTAAGTTTGAATTCAGTCCTTGTCCGTACAAGGTTGAAAAAAAAATCAGAGAGAGCAGGAATAATACAAGCTGTTTTTTCATAAGGATTCCCAAACTAGATATTTGACTATTCAACTTGTACCTGTCCTGTGCCGTCACATCTTCCACATCCTACAAAACCCGCAGGTCGCACAATTTCGTTTACAGAGTAGGTAACAAAATTTCTTGGTCCCATTCCATTAGAAATGTCCTTGGTAACCATTTTATTTTTTCGGATTTCTGATTGGTATAGTTTACCCTTTCCTTTACATGCTGTGCAGGCAAGCGTTGATGGAGCAATACCGGCCATTGCTACTTCGGTCGTAACAGAAACCCGGGACTGGCTGATGGAATTATTGTTTGCCGGTTTAGCAACATCAGCATCGTTTGAAGCTTTACTGCTTTGCTGCTCTTTTACTCCTGTAGAAGGGTCAGTTTTTTTGATATCCTTTAAAGGCGCATTTGAAATGTGTGCCAGTTGAACTCCTTCGCCAACGATTTCTCCTTTGAGGTAGTGGTATCTGGTTGCCTCGCCTCCGGCTTCATAATAGATACCCGTACCATGAGAGAGATTGTTTTGATAATCTCCTTCGTAACGGTCGCCATTTGCATAGTAGTAAGTGCCACAGCCTTCATAATTTCCATTTTCAAAGGAGCCGACATAGACGTCACCACTGGCATAGTAAAAGATTCCAAATCCATTCAGGTTATCAGCTTTGAATTCACCTGTGTAATAGCTTCCATCTTTTAAGGTCAGAACTCCATTTCCATGAAAGTTCCCGCTGAGAAAATTTCCTTCATAAAGGTTGCCATCAAGGTAGTGGTAAGCACCCGATCCATTTTGTTTTCCTTTTGCAAAGTTTCCGACATAGCGATCTCCATTTGAATAGAACCATGTTCCATAGCCATCCATTTTGTCATAGGCGAAGGAGCCCTCATACCTGCTGCTATCATTAAACCAAAAAGTACCTTCCCCTGACTTCATGTTGTTTTGAAAAGATCCTAAGTACCTGTTTCCTGAGTTGTAAATCAGCTCGCCGTTTCCTTGCATCTTTCCGTTTTCGAAAGAACCTTCATATGTCTTTCCGTCTGAATAACTGTATTTTCCCGGGCCATGCATTTTGCCGTTTCTAAATTCACCTTCATATATATCACCATCCTTATAGGTCATCTTTCCTGTGCCTTGAAATTTCCCCTGCTCAAAGGTTCCTTCATAGAGGCTTCCGGAACTATTCCGAAACACTCCCTGGCCGTTTTGGCAATTACCGCTGACACAGCCTACCAGGTTTCTGCTTTGCGTATCCTGTGCAGATTGTGCAATCAGCATTGGATTACCGGAAATATTCAGGATAATCAGGAGAATGAGGCTGATGTAATAATTCATTTTCAAAAGTGCAGAAGCTTTGGGTGATCTCCTACAAGTATATAAAACTTCCTGAGAACAGACAAGCTGAAGGACGAGATGAGCAGGAATTGGGTATACAGACCGTGCGGAAGCTATTTATTAGGTCTCTAAACTCATTGGTCAAAGGAGGAAATTGTATTTTCCTGTCTGCCAAGAAAGTTTTTACCCGGTAAAGGAGTTAATTATCAACAGTGTTTTTTGTTCTTCGCACACTCTTAGGAGTGGGCGGCCTGCTTTTGCTAAATTTTGAAAACAAGCCACCATGGCTCGTTTTCAAAGATTTTTCGAGAAAAAATATTTTTGATTCAACTGAAATACTGACTTCTCCCATGGAGGAAAGCGATTTCCCCTATAGGGAATTGACAGGGGTTGTGGAAAACTTCTTTGGGGGGACTTACTTACATAGTGTTTTCCTTCGTTGATTTGCCTATAATTTAAAACACTAACCCCTAATTAAAGAATCATGGCAACAAAAAAAGCGAAGAAGAAATCGCCTGCAAAAGCGAAATCTAAATCGAAAGCTAAAGTAAAAGCAAAGTCAAAAGCAAAGCCTAAGGCAGCAGCGAAAGCAAAACCAAAAGCGAAAGCAAAACCAAAAGCAAAGGCTAAAGCTAAGCCTGCAAAAGCGAAAGTAAAGCGTAAGCCAAATGCTGCGTTCATGAAGCCGATGACAATCAGCGCTACATTGCAGCCGGTTGTTGGTAGCAAGCCGCTTCCACGTACTGAAGTTACTAAGCGTCTTTGGGACTATATCAAGAAGAACAAACTTCAGGATCCTAAAGAGAGACGTAACATCAATGCTGACGAGAATTTGAAAAAAGTTTTCGGTGGCAAAAAGACTGTGAGCATGTTTGAAATGACTAAATTAGTCAGCAAGCACCTTTCTTAATTCACTATCTTCAGGTAATAAAAGCGGGACGAATGTTCCGCTTTTTTTTTGACCCTAAGTGTCTTTATACGTTGAATGGAATGCGGATCGTAAATGTTGTACCAACTCCGCTTTGGCTTTTTACAGTCATACTGCCTCCATGCTCCTTCGTTATAATATCATGACTCAAGGATAAACCAAGTCCTGTTCCTTCTCCTATACGTTTAGTCGTGAAAAAAGGTTGGAATATTTTTTCCATTTCTGTGGAAGCTATTCCTTCACCATTATCCTCAATCTCAATCCGGAGCATTTCCGGTTCTTTAATACTGCTGATTCTTACAAATGGAGAATAATCCCTTTCAGCCAGTTTAGATCTTTTGTTGACCGTGTAAAAGGCATTTCCCAGAAGATTCAGAATGACCCGACTTATATTTTGCCGGTGGAGTGCTATTGCTTGAATATTCTTGTCCAGGCTGACTTCTATCTTACAATTGAAGTTAGGATCCTTGACTTGTACACCATGATAAGCAAGTTCCATGTAGTCACTGATGAGCTTATTAATATCCGTTTCAGTTTTTTCTATTACCCTTGCCCTGCTATGAAGCATCATGTTTTTCACGATACTATCAGCCCGGAAACCATGCTCATAAATTTTTTGGATATTACTGCTTAAATCTGTCAATATCTCCCGGCGCTCAGCTTCATCTGTAGATTGATTAAATTCATCGATAAGTTCAACAGAAAGGGATGAAAAATTAGTAATGAAGTTTAATGGGTTCTGAATTTCATGTGCGATTCCTGCTGTGAGATGTCCAAGTGTTGCGAGTTTTTCTTGTGTAATCAGTTGCTCTTGTGTACGTCGGAGTTCTAAAAGCAGGGAGGAAAGTTCAGTGTTTTTTTCAACTAAATCTTTAGTCTTTTCATTAACCAATTTCTCGAGTTCAGCTCCTCGTTCTTTGAGTTGGCTAATTATTGTCTGGTTCTGATTTCGCAAACGATGACTTAAGACTCCAATAATATCGCGTACTGCATCAGGGTGATCTTTCAATACCTGGTAGACATCGGCCTGATGAATAAGGCCCAAGGTGGTGCTTTCCAGGGCCGTCACTGACATGGAACGCGGTTCAGAATCCAATATGCTGAGCTCACCAAAGAATTGCTTTGCAGCCATTTCAGCGAGCATATGCTCCCCTTCATGAATTTTTACTTTACCTTCAAGAATAACAAACATGGAGTTTCCGGCATCTCCTTTTTTAATAATGGTTGCATCTGCAGGATAGCCGGCCAAAATCATTTTACGCGCCAGTGCTTCAATCACATTTTCGGGAACATGCCTGAACAACTCTACCTGTTGGAGAAGTTGAACGCATTGTTTGAGAGAAATGTGTGAATGAATCATGCTGATTGCTTTTTCGCTACCAGTAAAGGTACAATACCTTCCGAATTATCAAACAATTAGGTTAGAGTCCTTTCCTTGTATGGCAAACCAGACATTTCAATAGAAAGATGCTTACCAGGAGGATTTTTGTCGGGCTGCCTTGGGTGCCTTAAGGAATATATTTAACAGAGGACAAATTATGTTTTTTAAGATTAGGATAAACGGTATGTCCGGGGTTTATAAATTCCGTTCATAATTCGTTGCTTGATGTTTTGCTGTCAAATTTTGTCAAAGATTGCTGACATAATCCTAAAATAGAAAGGCCTTGAATTTGTCAGGAGCATTCACCTTGGTCTTGAAAAACAATTAATTGCCGGGTTAAAACGCTGCTGTTGGTGATAACCCGTTTTCAATTCTTCTCCGGAGTATTGAATTTCATCATCTTTAAAGTTTACATTTACGCGAAATATTGCCCATTATTATGCTGAAAGCCACAGCACGTATAATTTTACGTTACCGCTTTGCTACCTTGTTTACACTGTTGGCTTTGACAGGGCTAATGGCCTTTTTTGCCGGTAAAGTTCAGCTCAGCTACGAAGGAGCTAAAATTCTCCCTCCGACCGATTCCACCTATGCAGAGTACCTGAAGTTCAAGGCCAAATTCGGCGAAGATGGCACCGTAATGGTCATCGGTTTCCAAAGCGATAAGATTTGGGAACAAAAGACTTTTTCAGATTGGTACGATCTCACTAACTCGATAAAATCAATTGAGGGGATTCAGGAAGTTGTTTCGATTGCCCGAGCATTTAGAGTGGAGAGAAATGACTCGACTCATAAGCTGGATTTTAAACCATTGGTGAAGGAGAGGCCGAATAGTCAGGCTGAGGTAGACAATCTTTATAGTGAATTATCTGATTTGCCTTTTTATGAGGGACTTCTTTTTAATCCGGAGTCGAAAGCTACTTTGATGGCTATCACGTTTGACCAACACACACTGAATTCGAAGAGTCGAATCGGTATGGTTAAAAAAATCAGAAGCATGTCTGATAAGTTTGCTGAGGAGCATAATCTGGACTTGCATTATTCCGGCCTTCCTTACATCCGCACCGCAGTTTCCGAAAAGATAGTTGGTGAGATGAAGATGTTTGTGATTCTTGCCCTACTAATAACCGCGCTGATATTGCTGGCTTTCTTCCGCAGTTTCAATGCAGTTTTATTTCCGATGATTGTGGTAGTTTTCGGGGTAATATGGTCTTTCGGTACACTCGTGTTGTTTGGATTTAAAATTACCATTCTAACAAGTCTCATTCCCCCTTTAATAATTGTCATTGGCATCCCTAATTGTATTTTACTTCTCAATAAGTACCAGCAGGAATATGCCAAGCACGGAAATAAAATAAAATCCCTGGCCCGGTCTATTCATCGAATAGGAGCAAGCACATTTATGGCTAATGTGACAACCGCTTTGGGTTTTTTGGTTTTCGCTTTTACCCATAGCAGTGTCCTGATTGAATTTGGAATAATCACCTCCATTAATGTTATGGTGACCTTCCTCATCTCCTTAATCATGATACCGATTGTTTACAGCTTCCTCCCTGCACCTTCAGAAAAACAGGTGAAGCACCTGGAGCGTAAGACACTTCAGTTTTTTCTGGATAAAATTGACCACTGGGTTCATCACTATCGTAAACGGATCTATACCGTCGTATTTGTATTGCTGGCAATAAGTGTTTACGGAATCAGCAAAATAACAACTGTCGGTTTTGTTGTGGATGATCTTCCAAAGAAAGATGTCATTTACACTGACCTCAAATTCTTCGAAAAGCATTTTCGTGGAGTTCTCCCTTTTGAGATTACCATAGATACTAAAAAAGAAGGCGGAGCGCTCGAATTAAAAACGCTCTATAAGATTCACCGATTGCAAAAAGTTCTGGCAAATTATAAAGAGTTTTCTGAACCTGTTTCAATTGCAGAAGGAATAAAGTTTTCTTATCAGGGATTGAACGACAATCAACCTCGTTTTTATGTCATTCCTAATGTAGAGGAAATGGCACGACTATCGGGATATTCTTCCGGAGCAAAGGAAAATCAAAAGATGTTCAGATCCATTATCGACAGTACTAAACAAGAAACCAGGATAAGTTTCCAGGTTGCAGATATAGGTTCGATAAAAATGAAGACTCTTCTTGTTGAAATCAAACCACGCTTGGATAGTATTTTTAGTCCTGATGATTACAATATTAAACTCACCGGAAATTCGATAATTTTCCTGAAGAACAATGATTACTTGCTGCTGAACCTGAAGGAAAGTGTGATGTTGGCAATACTCCTTATAGGTACGGTAATGTTTTTTCTGTTTATGTCATTTAGAATGGTGGTAATCGCACTCATTCCAAGTATGAGTCCACTTTTATTAACCGCAGCCATAATGGGATACTTCAGTATTCCCCTGAAGCCATCAACCATCCTGATCTTTAGCATTGCTTTCGGAATTGCCAGTGATGGAACCATGTATTTTCTCACTAAATACCGGCAGGAACTCCGAAAGTACGGAGGCAGCATATCAAAAACTGTTTCGCTTTCCATACAGGAAACAGGTGTGAGTATGATCTATTCGGCTATCATTCTCTTTGCAGGATTTTTTATTTTTGCTGCATCCAGTTTTGGTGGTACCTCAGCTTTGGGGGTTTTGATTTCAGTTACCTTGCTTATTGCAATGTTCAGCAACCTGATCTTGCTGCCTTCCTTGCTGCTGTCACTTGAAAAAAGAATAATCACCAAAGCCTTCCTCAAAGAACCACTTTTTCAAATGTTTGATGAGGATGAAGATGTTGAACTGGATGATTTGAGGGTTCGTATGGAAAATCCCGAAAATGATTTTGGCACCAATGGACAGCCGAATAAAGCCCTAAAAGAATAAGCTATGACTAAAGGCATAATCCTGGCCGGAGGATCCGGTACACGGCTTCATCCTCTCACATTAGCAATGAGTAAACAGCTTATGCCTGTCTACGATAAGCCGATGATTTACTATCCGCTTTCAGTTCTGATGATGGCAGGAATTAACGAGATATTAATAATCTCCACACCTCATGATTTGCCACATTTTCAACGCTTGCTGGGAGATGGCTCTGCCATCGGTTGTAAGTTTTCATATGTTGAACAGGCCGTACCAAATGGACTTGCGCAGGCTTTTGTTTTAGGTGAAAAATTTATCGGAAAGGATAAAGTCGCACTAATATTGGGAGATAATATTTTTTATGGCACAGGCTTGCAACAATTGTTGCAGAATAATCTTGATCCCTCAGGAGGTGTTGTATTTGCATACCATGTAAGAGACCCGGAGCGTTATGGTGTGGTGGAATTTGACAAACAGAATAATGCTATTTCCATTGAAGAGAAACCTAAGAAACCTAAATCGAATTTTGCCGTACCGGGATTGTACTTCTACGACAATTCTGTAATTCAGGTAGCAAAGGATCTTAAACCAAGTGCCAGAGGCGAATATGAAATAACTGACATCAACAGGATTTACCTTGAAAATGGCAAATTGAAAGTAGGAATTCTTGACAAAGGAACTGCCTGGTTGGATACCGGGACCTTTGCTTCACTTATGCAGGCGGCACAATATGTTCAGGTAATTGAAGAACGGCAGGGATATAAAATTGGTTGTATTGAAGAAATTGCCTTTTCGATGGGTTATATAAATGCCGATCAGTTGCGGAAAATTGCCGATCCATTGGTTAAGAGCGGATATGGAAAGTATCTTTTATCTTTGCTCGAAGAGTAATTGACCGATTAAATACATGCGTTAACCACCATTTGTCTGTTATTGGTGGAATCCTTAACTTGTGAATGAAGAAAAATGCAAACTTTGAGGATTGGTTCATCAATTCTAATCCTTTACTACCATGATGCGAAAAATACTCATTACCGGTGGAGCCGGTTTTATTGCAAGCAGTCTTGCTGAAAGACTAGCCAAAGATCCTGAAAATTATGTGGTAATTGTTGACAACCTTCTCACCGGGTCTATGTCAAAAGTGCCAAAATCAGTGCATCAAAACGTGAAGTTCATTAAAGCGGATGCAAATGAATTGAAAGATATCTCGAGTATTTTTCTTGCCTATCGTTTTGATTATGTTTTTCACTATGCAGCTGTCGTAGGGGTGAAAAGAACTCTCGCTCATCCTGTTATGGTCTTGCATGATATCAGTGGCATAAATAACATTCTGAACTTGTCCAAGAACACCGGGGTTAAAAGGGTGTTTTATACTTCCAGCTCTGAGGTGTATGGAGAGCCCGTTGAGTTTCCGCAAAATGAACATACAACACCATTAAATTCACGACTCCCTTACGCAATCGTAAAAAATGTCGGCGAAGCATATTTGCGTTCTTTCAAACATGAGTATGATTTGGATTATACTATTTTTAGATTATTCAATACCTATGGCCCGAAACAGAGTGCAGATTTTGTCATTACCAAGTTTTTACTTGCTGCCTTGAAGGATAAGGATATAACCATTTACGGAGATGGAAGCCAGACCCGTACATTCTGCTACATCGACGATCACCTCGAAGCTACCTGCAACGCCTTTTACAATAATCTTGTATTGAATGATGTTGCCAATATTGGTACTGATCAGGAAATTTCAGTGCTACAGCTGGCACAAACAATTATTAAAGTCACCAACAGCCGTTCTAATATTATCCATTTACCTTCTCTAAAAGAAGGTGATATGACGCGTCGGAAACCGGATGTGGCAGTGATGAAGTCTCTTCTAAAACGCGAGTTTACTTCACTTGAGGTCGGTCTCAGGGAATTAATCAATAGTGACCGATTTGTCACGCATTGATTTTTTTCGCTCTAAAATAGTTTTGTTCCGACTGAATATTTCTATGTTTACATATGCATTCTCCGAAGTATTTTCAGGAACTTATTGATGAAGAAATAGCGGCACTATCATTTCAGTCTAAGCCCGCTGAACTTTACGAGCCAATTCGTTACATGATGTCATTGGGAGGGAAGAGAATTCGCCCTTCTTTGGTACTCATGTCGAATGAATTGTTTGGTGCAGATCCCCAAAAAATTATTAAAGTCGCATTAGGAGTTGAGGTCTTTCACAATTTTACTCTCATGCACGACGATATCATGGATCGTGCTCCTCTGAGAAGGAATAAAAGCACAGTTCATACTAAATGGGATGCGAATACTGCGATCTTGTCGGGAGATACCATGTTTGTCAAGTCTTGTCAGCTGATGATGAGCATCGATTCAGGTTTCAGTGCAGAGGTATTGTCTCTCTTCTTCAAGACTGCGATTGAAGTGTGCGAAGGCCAACAGCTGGATATGAATTTTGAGAGTAGAGAGGATGTCAGCATTCAGGAATATATTGAAATGATATCCTTGAAGACTGCAGTATTGCTTGGTTGTTCACTGCAACTGGGTGCTATACTTGCAGATGCCGAACCGGAAGACGCCCGCCGAATGTATGCATTTGGAAAAAACTTGGGAATTGCTTTTCAACTTCATGATGATATACTTGACCTCTATGGAGATGCTGAAAAATTTGGCAAACAAGTTGGCGGTGATGTGCTTTCCAACAAGAAAACAATCCTTCTCCTGCTTGCCTTGTCCCATAAAAATAAAAATAAGGTTGATGAATTGAAGGAGTGGATCAACAAGCCTGTCGCAAATCCCGAGAAAAAAATTTCTGCCGTTCGCGAGATTTTCGAACACCTTGGCATTCGAAAGCAGGCAGAAGAAGAAATGGAGAAATATTTTCAGATCGCACTGAACGACTTTCAAAATGTGAAAGTGGAGGATGCAAGAAAGGAAACCCTGATGAATCTTGCGGAGAGCCTGATGATCAGAGAATCCTGATTTTTTAATCCCGTATAATTTGTATCCAGCCTTTATATTCTTTTTTGGCAGTAGTCAGAGAGTAATAATATACTTCTGATGGAAGTCCGGCTGCTTCCCAATTGTTTAAATAATCATCTGTAGAGAAAACAACAAGTCCCCAACGATCCCAGATTTTTAATCCGGTATTCTTAGGCAGATTTCGAATTTCGAAATAATCATTGAATCCCGGAGAGCTCGGATAAGGAGTAAATACATTTGGAATAGCAAATGGAGTAAACTCAATCACAAGGAAGTCAAGGGCAATCCGGCATGCACCTGTAGCATTGGCCGTGATGATCACTGAATCAAGCGTGAAGTCATCATCAGATGGGATATACTGTGCGTTGAATGTGGTGTCATTCGGACTAAAACTTCCACTGCCACTTGTCGTCCAGTACACTCCGCTTGCATTCAAAATTGATGGTCTGAGTGGAATGGCCACACCCGAACCGGACCCGGAAGTGATTGTACTATCTCGCCCGGCCTCGATGACAGGCAGATCATTCACCTGCAAGATCAATGTATCAGTAAGATTCAGGCAATACCCGGTGGTAGCCAAAATTATTCGGGCAAAACCATTCGCTGTATCATTTACACCTGGTACATAAATCACTTGTTGATCTGAGTTATTCGGAATAAAAGTTCCGTCTCCGTTGCTGGTCCAATTATATCCTCCACCGCCGGCTTGTGTTCCATAAAATGTTGCACTATCACCACGACAAATTAATTGATCAGAACCTGCATTTGGAATGCCCGGAGGATTTACGGTAACTGTTACTGAATCGGCTGTGCTGCAGCCAAAACTGTTGCTAACGTTGAGATAGTATGTAGTCGTGACCGGTGGGCTGACTACAATAGTAGCATTAGTTGAGCCGCCCGGAGTCCAAAGATAATTCCCGCCGCCCTGAGCACGAAGGGTGTCGTTGTCGCCAAAACAAATGGTGTTAGAAGTTCCCGTGATACTTACAACAGGAGATGGATTGATATATAAAATCACACCAGCTGTATCATCAGGGCAGGGTGGAGCCGAAACGATCATGTACAGACTTACATATCCGGTATCAGAACTTCCTGCAAAATATACGGGTGATGCAATGCTTGCATCGTTAAACGTACCGGTACCACTGCTTATCCATTGAATAGTGCTCCCGGTAGCCGTACCACTAATGGCTATCGAGGCGTTTTGACACAGGCTTGCGGAATCAGGTGCCGCAATAGCTGAAGGTTGAGAATTTACTGCAATGGAATAAAATGTTGTGTCACTTGAACAGCCAAAGGAATTAACTTCATGTACGGAAATCGTGCCTGTACCTGCCCCGGTCCATGTTGCAGAAATTGTATCATTGTTAGGGCTGCTATTGGTGATATTCCCTCCTGAAATTGTCCAGAATAAATTCGACCCGCTATTAAAGCCTGTCCAATAGTTGGCCTGACTGCTGTCGCACACCGACTGATCTCCAAGAACTACAGGTGCGGAAGGTTTTGGGTTTATAGTTATTGTGATAAGAGAATCCGGTCCTGTGCAACCGTTTGAATTAATTTCAAACACGCTTATGGATCCTGTTCCATTAGCTCCCCAGTTTACCTGAATTGTATCAGACATATTGCTACCCTGAATCACCCCTCCGCCTACGGTCCAGGAATATGAAGATCCACTGTTCGGAATGACGAAATATGTTTCAATGCTGTTTTCGCAAACAGTCACAGGTCCTTGGATGCCGGTAGTTGAATCAGGCAATGCATTTATGACTACTGTTATATTTTCGGTGTTACCCGGACAACCAAAACTATTTGTATCCACTACCGATAAACTTCCCGTCCCGGCTGAGTCCCAGTTCACCGTAATAATTGATCCACCTTGACCGCCGGTTATTGTCCCTCCGGTAATAGTCCATGTATAATTTCCACCCGATGGCGTTACATCGTAGTATATACCGGTATCACCTGCACAGATAGTCAACGGGCCGTTAATAGGAGAAGTTACAGGTACCGGATTAACTGTTACCTCCACTGAGTCAGTGGCAGAACAGCCTCCAATAAATCCTGTTACAAAATATTTGTAGGGTGAACCAACGGCGGTAAGTCCCGGGATTACGAGGGTGCTGCTTGTGTCAGCAGTATTCCATAAAAATGTATTTGCACCCGAGACGTTCAGACTTACTGTTCCTCCTTCACAAATTGTTGTGTCTCCGGATAAATTGAGACTAACACCGCTGACAACCTGAATCGTAAGACTTAAATCGTTAACACATGCATTAACTGCATCGGTAACACGTACATCAAATGTGTAAGATCCGGGACCACATGCAGTGAAATCAAAAGTTTCTGTGTCGAAGCTGCTTGATGTCGGAGTCACACAAGGGGGAATGCTGGTCCAGTCATATAGTGAACCTGTTGCCGCACCAAAAATCTGAAGTGTTGATTGGAGCAGTGGATCTGTTGTACATAAGTACGGATTGGAGGAGATAAAAACAGGAATTGGGTAAACATTTACGGTAGCTGTCGCAACACTGTCACATCCCTGAGCATCTGTAACGGTAAAGAAGAACAGCGAATTTGTACTCACTGTCGCTGAACTTAATATATTGACCGTATCTGAAATCATGGCGCCCGGATTTGAACTCGACCAATGATAAGTGGTTCCGGGGTCTGTGTTGCTCCCTGAACCATCCAGGGTAATTACGGTATTAATTCCATCACAAATAAGATTTGGACTTACCAAGGCGTTTGCATCAGGTTTTGGTTGAGAGATCACCGAGATTGAAGTGTCCATAAAACATCCACTCATCGGATCTGTGACCCGCAGTGTAAAGACATCATTGACACAAGCCTGGGCACTGCTAACTAATGCTGAGGTATCGCTAATCGTATTTCCTGATACACTCGACCAATGGTATATCATTCCGCCGGTGCTTCCTGAACCATCGAGCGAAATGGTGCTACATCCACACACGGGTGTTAGCGGTTGAGCATTTGCAGTTGGTTTATCAAGCACATTGAGCGTATGAATTATAGTTTCGGTGCAGGTACCCGCTGTTCCCGTTACCGTAAATGTTGTGCTTACACTTGGAGATACATTTTGTGAAGCAAGAGTCGGGTCTGCAAATGGATATGCCGGACTGGCACTCCAATTGTAGCTGACCGCACCTGATGCATCAAGAGTTGCGATATCGTCACGACATAAATCTGTAGGCCCTGAAATAGCCATGGTCAAACCTGTGGTAACGGTGAAGCCGGTGTACAAGGTGTCAATGCAACCGGTCACTGCATCTGTCACTTTCACCGTAAATGAATAGGATGCTGCAATGCCTGTTGGAAAGGTCACTGTAACAGATGATGAGTCAGGATTAGATGAACTGATGAGGCTGAAATCGGGTGACAGATACCATTCATAAGTTGAGCCTGCTGCGGCACCGCTTACGGTAAAAGTATTCTGTAGGGTTGGATCCGTTGCACAAAGCACCGGCGTGGCAGCATTGATTGATGGTGGGGAAAATATGCTAATATCAAGACAGTCGGGATCAGACATGCAGCCAACACTGTCAGTAATTTGAACACAATAAGTTATAGGACCGCTTATTGTAGCAATAGGATTTTGAATCGCGTCATTGTCCAGTCCTGTATTAGGTGACCATGTGAATCCAAATGGGGGATTGCCAACTGTTGGCGTGGCATTTAATGGATTACTGCTATACGGACAAACTTGTAAATCACTTCCAGCATCAACTTCAGGTTTCGGGTTGACGGTAATTTCTACAGTCGTATCAGCAGTACAGGAAAAACTATCGATCACACTAATCATAGCTATATAAGGTCCTCCCGGACTTAAATTGCTCAGATCCGTTGAAGAGCAGCTATCACAAGAGAAAATCCCCGGCCCTGACCATGAATATGTGATCGGATTCACGAGGTTTAACGTGACGGCATTCAAGTTTGCAGATGTGCCTTCACATATAATTTGAGCAGGTCCTGCATCTACAAAAGGTCTTGGTCTCAGATTAACAGTGGTCTGTGTTGTATCAGGGCCGCAAGTTCCTTGAACTACCAGGGTAACTGTATAGGATGTTGCCGTCCCATTGAATGTATGATTAACTACTTGTCCGGTCGCAGTATTGGCAGCACCGGAAGCAGGATCACCAAAATTCCAATCCCAACTTGTAATAGCAGGATCCACATACGGCGGATCAGGTTGTACGTCTGCCGAAGCTGTAAATGTCAGGTCGGTTCCGACGCAACTTATCGGAGGAGAATAGACGATTGAAGGGTATAAATCTTGTACAACAATTTCCTGTGTAATGGTCTTACAGCCACATTGCGTGTTGCAAACTCGTAAGATGAGCGAATGTGTTCCGGTGGTATTGAAAAGCAAGGTGGTATCAGCACCGCTGGCCGGTATATAGGGTCCGGCATTTATTCGCCAGTCGTAGGTGATATTACTTCCGCCATGCAGTATGGTTGTGTTTTGTGCAAGAACCGTCAATGGAGTACAGCCTGAAGAAGGGTTAGTATTAAAATTTGCATCGGGCCTAGCAATAATTGCATCATCGGACGTTGTTGCCAGGATGTCGAATGCTTCCTGATTGCCGCCGGTGCCATCCACCATGATATAGTAGGTAGTTCCTGCTATTGTTGGAAAGTTTACTGACATTGTTCTACCGGTGGAGCCGCTTCCACTGGCGCAAGGGCCGAGCGGACTAAGACTTCCGCAACTGCCTGTATACACGGCCATCTCCAGTCCGGGAGTATTGTCTATATTGGATACAGTCACAGTGCAATTGCCGTTATTGAAGGCGATTACGGTAAACCAAACGCTATTGTTCACGATGTTGTCACCGCAGGAAATAGCTGGATCCGTGCCATTGGTTGTGGCGCCTACTGTAGTACGCGTGATCAGGCTGTTGGCGCAGAGGGCCACTGCACCGGCACAATTATCTTGAGATTTTGACTGTAAAGTTAGAACAGTCAATGCAATGAGAAGAAGTATTTTCCGCATGTAAATTTGTATTCAGATCATAAAGATAATTCCCTTGAAGCGATGCATTGATTATTCGGATCATACTTATTAACAAATGGAACAGGAATATTTTTTTGTTGTTTATCAGTTATGGTACATTCCTATCGAATGAAGCAAAGGAGTTTGAATCCGTTTTAAGTTCTTGCCTTTTTCTCATTGTTGAAATCTTCGATTTTTAAATTCTGTCAGCACTTATTTTTCTTAAAATTTACTTCAATTTTAAGCTATGCAGCAATTAGGATAAGTTTAACAGAATATTGTGTGCATCTTTGCATGTATAATGAGAGGAAACCTGTCTGATACATTTAATTTAATCTCCAAGCTTTCTGTAAAGCGCTTTTGGAATATCATTATTGTTTACATCAGCTTTCATTATTCTCGCCTGAGTGGGCGGACTCTTCACCCGGCTATGCCTGTAAGTATTTCCATTGAGCCCACTACTTCATGCAATTTGCGTTGTCCGGAATGTCCAAGCGGCCTCAGGTCATTCTCCAGGCCAACAGGAATGTTAGATCCTGAGTTCTTCCGCAAGATTGTGGATCAGATTAAAGATAAAATTTTCTATCTGACATTTTATTTTCAAGGAGAACCATTTTTAAATCCGGATTTTCTGGAAATGGTTTCCTATGCTTCTTCAAAAAAAATGTATACGGCTACATCCACCAATGCTCATTATCTGAGTGATGAAGTGGCCAGGAAAACAGTGGAGTCAGGAATTGATCGTCTGATCATTTCCATTGATGGCTTATCTCAGGAAACATATGAACAGTATAGAAAGGGGGGCTCTCTTTCAAAAGTCATTGAAGGAACGAAGAGAATTGTAGCGTGGAAGAGAAAGCTGAATTCGTTGAAGCCATTTCTCGTTTTTCAATTTTTGGTTGTAAGGACAAATGAACATGAAATTGATGAAGTACGGAAACTCGCCAGGGAATTGGGTGTCGACAAAGTAGTGTTTAAAACCGCGCAGGTTTATGACTTCAAGAATGGGAATGATTTGATTCCTCTTAACGAGAAGTATTCACGGTACCGAAAAATGTCTGATGGCACCTACGAAATAAAAAACATACTGGAAAATCAATGCTGGAAGCTATGGCATTCAAGTGTCATTACTTGGGATGGTAATGTAGTACCGTGTTGTTTTGACAAGGATGCCGGACATAAAATGGGTACGCTCCATGAAAAAACATTTTCTGAAATATGGAATGATTCAGGCTATCTCGCTTTTAGGAAAAGCTTGCTTGCCAACAGAAAAGAGATTGATATTTGCAAAAATTGTAGTGAAGGGACAGGTGTTTGGGCCGGTTAAATGCATCTGTAACGTGTATGGTGGAGGTTAATTTCAAAACGTTGCATCCGGCTTTTGTTTCGCCTCGTTCTCTTTATCTTCGACTGCACTAGCAAGGCTTTCAGTTTGCTCTTGGGGGTATTATTTTAATCTGATTTGAGTGTTTATCTATGAGTATACAAGTTGATCTCTTACACACATTCACCGGACACGATGGACCGGTTTACGCATTGGAACATGCTAATGATAGTGAAAATTTTTTCTCGGGAAGTGGTGACAAATTGGTTTCGTCATGGAATCTTGATCCTGCTATCCCTCCAACAGCCTTGATTAATGTAGGAGCAATAGTTTATTCAGTTTGCAATGTGCCGGAGAAAAATATCATTTTGATTGGTGAGTCAAACGGAGGTTTACATGTCGTTGACAGGGTAGAGAAAAAAGAAGTTCGTTTTATTAATCATCATCAAGGAGGTATTTTTGATATCAAGTATTCATTGGAGAATAGGCATGTTTACACAGGTAGTGCTGATGGTTCCTTTGCTGTTTGGAGTCTTGATGACTTTAGTCTCTTAAAAAGTTATAAATTATGTAAAGAAAAAATCAGAAACATTGCGATAAATGCTGATGAAACCAATGTAGCCATCGCCTGCGGTGACGGTTCCATTCGTATTTTTAACAGTGTTTCCATGACAATGGATCAACAATATAGTGCACACGCTTTGTCGACTAATTGCCTCAGGTATCATCCTGTGCAAAATGTTCTTGTGAGTGGAGGAAGAGATGCGATGTTGAATTTTTGGGATACCACATCATATAAGCTCATCAAAAGCATTCCGGCACACAATTATGCTGTGTATTCCATCGACTTTTCTATGGATGCCGCTTTTATCGCTACAGCAAGTCGCGATAAAACAGTAAAGATTTGGGATGCAACTAATCTGGATTTTCTTGTCCGGATAGACAGAGAGAGTTTTTCAGGACATGCATTTAGTGTCAACAAAGTTCTTTGGTTGAAAGAAAGAAATTTACTGCTTTCCGGTGGTGATGATAAAAATATTAAGCTATGGTCAGTAAGCTCCGGAATGCCTTGACCTCTTTGTTAAATGTTGGCTTGTATATGATGAAAATAATTAATTAAATAACTTCGGTTTTTTAATTATTTATTCCATGAAATTAGACATTTCCAAAGTACAGAGCGTTTCATTAAAATTGTCTGAACTGGGATTTGTGGGATGTGTGGGATTTTTGAGAATTGTTTTGTCCTTCTTGGGATCCTGCGAGGAAGATAAATTTATTCCAGATTTTTTTAATGGTATTAATTTCGAGAGGCTGCTTGCATTCAGGATTTTTTAATATCCCGAGAAACACAATAATCTCACAAATCCCAGTTCAGATGATGTGCTGGAACTTTAAATTTTTGAATCGATGAAATTCCAGACTTTTTGAACCGAAATTTATCAGTAGTCTAATTTCGAGATTATAGGCTTCGAGGTAATTTATGGCTTGTGAAAAATGAACCGGTTCCAAATTGATGAGGGCTTTTAATTCAACCGATATGATGCCTGAAACCAAAAAATCAACTCTGCGTGTTCCAATATGATTCTTTCTGTAATAGATCGGCATTTCGAATTCCCTTTTAAAATCAAGAAGATGAAAACTCATTTCAAGTTCCAAAGCCCTTTGATAAATCAATTCCTGAAAGCCATTTCCCAGTGCTTTGTGCACGGTCATTGCATGTCCAATAATTTCTCT
>SHNE01000034.1 GCA_004295015.1 Bacteroidota bacterium
CGTGAAAAAAAGTAATGAAAAAAAACTCCGACTGACATTTTGCTGCTCTTTTTTTTCGATTAAAGACCGGAGTTTCTTCCTTAACAATAGCCTTTTTAACCGAAATTGGAAGCTTTCAACTCCCTATTCGTCTCAATATTTCTGTCCCTTAAAAAAGATGCTTACTGTATTATTGCCGGTTTCGAATTTTAAAACAGAACCGGTTAAATTATAGCCGGTAATAATCTCATAAGAAACTGTACTGATATTTCCTTTGTCAAAATATTTTAAACGACCACTCTCATCAATCCAGGCTATGCCTTCTGTGCCCAACTGAAAATCTCTTGGTGTGTAATTTTCCAGCGTATACTCCTTTCCTTTATACCAAACATTGAACATTCTATTGTAAGCATAGGCAATGATCTCACCCTTTACAAAGAAAAAGTCCGGTCTTGCCGATAAAATTTTTCTGGTTGATCCATTTTCAAAGATTCTAAAATCGCCCTGCTGATCAACATAAGCCATAATACCGTATCCTACTTTGAATGAATCCGGTGCAAATGTTTCTACAATGGCTGTGTCTCCCTTGTAAAACAAATGGAAATAATGATCAAAGTCATCCACGTAGGCAACGATATCTCTTCCTGCTTCCACGGCAAGTGGAGGGATGTTGTCTAGAGTATGTGTTACTCCACGATAAAAAATATTGAAGAAACCACTCTGATTTACCCAGGCGAGAGTATTAGATCCTGTTCGCACACTCCTTGGCCTGTCGAGCAGAGAATTTTCGAGCAATGCCTCTCTTCCATTATAATAAACAGAAAAAGTGTATTTGGAATCATCGAAATAAGAAAGGATGCTGTCATTTAATGTAACCATACTGTTGTAATAACTCAACAGTTTTTTTTCTCCATTGTCAAAGACATACAACACGGCACCAACGCGATATGCTACGAGGTAATCTGAAACCTCATAGGAAAAGTCAGCTGCGTTTAACTGGTATGTCGACTTTCCTTTGTAATAGATTTTAAAATCATTTCGGTTATCTACATAGGCTATAACGCTTCGCCCAAACTTGTAGTTTTTCACGGGCATGTATTCCAATTGCTTAAACATCCCATTGTCAAATGCCTGGAGATATCCACGGTAATCGGAATAGGCAGAAATGTTTTGTGCTGAAGTGATGTGAGGTATTGCTAATGCGCAAAACACTAAAGTCATCACTGACTTGAAAAGGAAAGTAAAAAATAATCCGTACCTTTTTTTCTTCATTTCTTGGAATCGTTTTCCAGTGTTAGTTTCTGGAAAATATCTTCCAGTTTCTGTTCCTGTTTTTGAAGAGAAAGTATTGCGAGATTGTTGTCAACCGCAAATTTAAATAGTGCGCCTCTGGCATCTGCACCCGGTTGAGTTTTTATCTTCCAGTTATTTCCCTGAATATTTTCAACTCCTGATACGCCATTGATTTGAAGCAAGGAATTTTTATTCACAGTTTGTTCAAATTCAACAAGAATAAGCTCACCGGAATTACTCGCCTTAGTCAAACTTGCACTCGAGCCATCAGCGATTATCTTGCCACGATTAATAATAATAACCCTGTCGCAAATGGCTTCAACTTCCTGCATAATATGGGTTGAAAGAATCACCGTCTTCTCCTTGCCGAGGGCACGGATCAGCTGACGTATATCTGCAAGCTGATTCGGATCGAGCCCGGTTGTGGGTTCATCCAATATAAGAACTTTAGGATCGTGAATGAGTGCCTGTGCCAGACCAACTCTTTGTCTATAACCTTTTGACAGAGCTCCGATTTTTTTATGCTGTTCGAGGCCCAAACCTGTGATCTCTATCATCTCAGCAACTCTTTTACTCCTGGAACCGCTTAACTGATGCAGCCCAACTACAAACTCCAGGTATTCTTTGATATACATATCGGTATACAAAGGATTGTTTTCCGGAAGGTATCCCACATTCTTCCTTACTTCCAATGAATCTTCAATGACGTCCTGTCCACAAAATTCTACAATTCCTGAATTTTGAGGAATGAAACAGGTGATTATTTTCATCATGGTTGATTTTCCTGCTCCATTAGGTCCAAGAAAACCGACAACACTTCCCGATTCTACCTTAAATGACACATCGTCCAATGCCTTTTGACTGCCATAAAGTTTAGTAATGTTTTTAACGGTGACTGACATGTTCGGTGTTTTACTTATCGCATGCAAATTTAGTGCTTTTCCTTCAAAGACGACAGCTTTATCCTATTATGGAAGATCGGCACATTAATGCATGAGTTTTTTCTCAATTTCAATAAAGCTTTTGAAAGAGCCCGTACATTTTTTCTACTTTCGCTTCATGGAGGGATTAGTAATCAAATCTACCGGTTCACAATATTTAGTCAGGTTCGACGATGGAAGTATTCTTCTTTGCCGGATCAGGGGAAATATGCGTATGAAAGATTTCGAAGCGACCAACCCTATTACTGTCGGCGACAGGGTGGAAGTTGACTGGAAGAAAGGCGATGATGTTGGACAGATTAATAACATGCTCCCCAGAAAGAATTATATTATCAGGAAATCGGTTAAGCTTTCCAGACAAGTTCAGATTCTTGCGTCAAACATTGATCGTGCTTTTGTTGTAGCTACTCCTGTTCTCCCTAAGACATCGCTTGGGTTTATTGACAGATTTCTTGCAACGGCAGAGGCTTATAACATTTCAGCCGGAATTATATGGAACAAAGCGGATTTATACGATGATGAGGTTTGGAGTTTTGTAGACCAAACAAAGGAATTATATGAATCTATAGGTTATAAAGTCTTTTGCGTTTCAGCTGTTAATGGTTTTGGCTTTAAGTCTCTTCTTGATGAAATGAATGGGAAAGTAAATCTTTTTTCCGGTCATAGCGGAGTTGGGAAATCATCGTTAATAAATGCCTTAATACCTGGTATGAAGTTGAAGACAGCTGAGATTTCAGCTCAACATCAGAAAGGAAAACATACTACCACATTTGCAGAGATGCACATGATTCCTGAAGGGGGATACATCATTGACACTCCCGGAATCCGTGAATTTGGGATGATTGATTTTGATACTTATGAAGTTTCACATTTTTTCCCTGAAATTTTTAAAGTATCTAAAAATTGCCAGTACGGGAATTGCATTCATCTTAATGAAAAAGATTGTGCTGTCAAAAGAGCAGTGGAAGAAGGCGTGATAGCAGAAAGCCGGTTTGATAGTTATCTCAGTATATTAACAAAGCAGGACGTGTTTAAATAAGACCAGAATTATTAGTGTAAATTCAGCTGTGGTTTTGATTAATGAGTATTGTTATATATGAGAGCAGTCATTCAACGTGTAAGCGAAGCCTCTGTCAGCATCAACGGAAAAATAAAATCACAGATTGGGCCCGGTTTGTTGATTTTACTCGGTATAGAAGAAGCCGATTCATCAGAAGATGCAGAATGGTTGGCAGGCAAAATATGTCGCCTTCGTATCATGCCTGATTCGGATGATGTTATGAATTTATCTGTCGATGAAACTAAAGGGGATATCATCGTTGTAAGCCAGTTTACGTTGCATGCAAAGACGAAGAAAGGAAACCGGCCTTCATATATACATGCTGCAGCTCCGGAAATTGCTATTCCTCTTTATAATTCCTTTGTTACAAATCTTGAAACAATCTTGAATAAAAAAGTTGGAACCGGAGAGTTTGGTGCCGACATGAAAGTAGCCCTGATAAATGACGGACCGGTTACAATACTAATTGACACTAAAAATAAAGAATGATGTCTTCCCCAATTCTCAATAACCTAAGCATTAAACAAGCTCAGGAGTTGGTTGATTCCTGGATTAACAAGTATGGTGTCAGGTATTTTAATGAACTCACGAATATGGCACTTCTGACAGAGGAAGTTGGTGAAGTTGCCAGAATTATCGCCAGAACATACGGCGAGCAGAGTTCAAAAGAAAGTGACTTGAAAAAAAACCTGGCTGATGAGATGGCGGATGTATTGTTTGTGCTGATATGCCTTGCCAACCAAACAGGAATCGATCTCAATGATGCTTTTCAGAAAAATATGGAAAAGAAAATATCCCGTGACCATTCCAGACACCGGGATAATCCGAAGTTGAAGGATTGAAAATTAATTATTTCTTTTTACGGGTTTTCTTTTTTTCCGGATCTTCATGAAAGAAATACCTGAGGTCAAGGGTAAGGTAATTACCGAGTAATTCAATTGACGCACCGGCGTCCGGATCAGTTGCATAATATTGTGTACGACTCAGGTAAATAAAGTTAAACGGACGATGATAGGAAGCGCCAATGTATATATAGCCGCTCTTTTCGGTCCGCCATTCCCATCCTAAATTAGCGATAACGGCGCCTTGCATTACCCTGTTTCGTAAACTTACCTGATTGAAAACGGTATCATAGATTTGGACGGCACTTGCGAACATATCTAAACTGCCTCCCATAGAAGCATTCATATAAAGCTTATCACTGAGTTGGATGAACACAAGTAAGGAGAGCGGTATTTCATAACCAATGATGCGAAATGAAGCATTGTGTTCAAAGTCCTTGTCCTGAATTTGCAAGTCATACTTTCTCTTCACATAATTTATTCCGCTTTCAATACTGAGCAAGTCTGAAATTCCTCTGCGTATAACCATTCCTCCCGCAAAACCTGATTTGAGCCCAACTGTGAATTTCACGTCCAGATCGAGGCTGCTGGTTGCACCTGTTCCCAAAAAATCTAAAGGGAAAATTGGTTTGAGTTGTAAGCCCACGGTTGTAACATTTCTTTGAGCATGCGTAGCTAAAGAAACACACAGTAAGGCTGACAGTAAAAAGATTTTTTTGAAATTTATCATAGCATCTTAATCATAGCTGCTATCAATTTTGAGATTTTAACTTACCCAAAAAGCTCATCAATGCAATCCAATATTCCTGGTTTTCCGGGGCAGAGGACCAGAGAACCTTAGAACCATGATCCCCTTCTTTTTTAGGAATGTATTGGATCTTGATTCTTGAATTGACGTCTTGCAGGAGTTCTGTTACCTTATCAGCTTCTGCCCGGGATGATGTTGCAAAGACCGGTTTATCCAGTGTCTTTATAGAGTTTTTAATAAAATTTGTGTCTGTGAAATATTCACCAGGGCTGAACACGGCGACAGCACTTATTCGAGGATTGGATGCTGCTATTTTCAAAGCGAGTGAAGCCGAATATGAGCTCCCGATAAGAATAATTTTTTGCTTGTATTGTGTCTGCAGGTAATCGATTGCTGCTAGAATGTCTTGTTCAGCGTCTTCGTATTTTGGATTCAGTTTCTTTTCCACCGCATCTGATGCCGTTTCGTTTTTTACACCATTCACTTCTTTTCCTACTCTTTGATCAATTGCCAGACAATTGAATCCGAATTTGTTTAAACGTAATGCAGTCTCAGTATATTCTCCCCGACTGGCTCCATTTTGATGACAAAGCAATATCACAGGTAATTTAGAGCTTATCGGGTACCAATCGGCAGTTACCATAAGATCGTCTTTGGATGGAAAAAGTACTTTAAGTTGCGCCTTAGTTGAAGTACAGGCAATCATTGCAAGAAAAAAAGCGAGATAAAAGGAATAGCGGATTGATTTCATTTTCATCTTATGTATGTGGGGAAAGATACTAATTATACCCAAAGGTATAGCTTTCAATGACAAGATCTTGTGAGTTGTTGTATGGACTTTTAATTTTTATTTCCCTGCTGATTATGGAATTGATGCCATTGTTGCATCTCAGGCTAACCTGGCTTAATAAGGTTAAAAAAGCCTACAATAAGTTTGGGTCATGTTGCGTTTTCACTAACAAATCATTGTTTAAAAGTAGCTGCGTCCTTACTCTGTTCAACTCTGCGACCCGGTAACTTTGCATGTTACCTAAAGAATTCTAATTCATGATAAAAGCATTCATTTTACAAATTTCTCAACCGGGCGCAAGTGCAGCTGATACCATCCTCAATGCTGCCAATTCTCTGACTCAACCTGCTGAGCAAAGCATTTCATTATGGGATATGGCCGAAAAAGGCGGACCAATCCTCATTCCGATCGCTATTCTTTCCATAATGGCACTCTATATATTTTTCGAGAGGCTGTTTACCATCCGCCGTTTCTCAAAAATTGATATGAACTTCATGCATCAAATTCGCGATCATGTGCATAGCGGAAATGTTGATGCTGCCAAATCACTTTGTAAGAACACCAATAGTCCCGTTGCCCGGATGATCGAAAAGGGTATTATGAGACTTGGAAAACCGGTGAAGGACATTGAAGGGGCCATTGAGAATGTAGGCAAACTGGAGATTTATAAGATGGAAAAGAATATAAATATTCTTGGTGTCATCGCAGCTATCGCACCGA
Organism: Bacteroidota bacterium; assembly: GCA_004295015.1. Lineage (GTDB taxonomy): Bacteria > Bacteroidota > Bacteroidia > AKYH767-A > 2013-40CM-41-45 > QQVM01. Next base: position 6,374 of record SHNE01000034.1, read on the forward strand.
TGTTCGGATTCCTTGGAACGATCTTCGGGGTAATTAAAATTTTCTATATGATCGCCTTGCAGAATAGCCTGGAGATTAACACGATTTCCGGAGGTCTCTATGTAAAAATGATTTCCAGTGCTGCCGGTCTCCTCGTTGGAATGGTTGCGTATGCTTGTTACCACTATCTGGTACATATGATTGACCGGATTATCCATAAGATGGAAATTAATGCAGTCGAATTCATCGATGTATTGGAAGAGCCTGTGAAGAATTAAATTATTCAGGCTAATTCCACATCATAATTCAAAGAGAAACAAATGAATCTTAAAAGACGAACAAGAGTAGTTGGAGAAGTATTTACAGGCTCATTGAATGACATCATGTTTTTTCTGCTGTTATTCTTCCTGATTACTTCGACATTGGCCACTCCAAATGTATTGAAACTTCTCCTGCCAAGCGCGACCAGCGGAACACAGTCGGTTAAGCATCCTATTACTATTTCGGTAGATGCGGATCTGCAATATGCCATTAATAGCACTCCTGTTACAAGTGATATGCTGGAAGCTGCTCTCCGTGCTGAGATTCAAGGCCAGGTAGATCCGGCTGTATTATTGAAGGTGGACAAGACTATCCAGGTCCAAAATCTTGTTGACTTACTGGATATCGGCAACAGGTTAAAGATAAAGATGGTGCTAGCCACGCAGACTTCCAAACAATAAATATCAGTAAAGAGATTATTACGAATCATGGACGATACTATTAGGTCCCGCTCAATAATTTTATCCGTTGTAGTGCACGCTGTGATATTTCTGGTGCTGCTCTTCACTGTGATGAAAACTTCCATTCCTCCATTTCCCGAGGCAGGTGGTAGTGGCGGAGTAATTGTAAATATCGGATACCTCGACGAGGCGGGTGGATTGATCCAGCCTGTTTCAGAGAATATTACTGTTGATCCATCAGTGAATAAAGTGAAGCAACAATCTCAACCTGAAGAAAATTATGCGACTCAGGATATGGAGGAGTCGCCTATAGTGAAGGAGAATAAGGATATAAAGAAAGATGTTAAAAAGGTAACGACAACTCCTGTTAGCACTAAGGTTGAGAAGACCAATGTTGAACCCGTGAAGACGGTTAACACCAAAGCATTGTATCAAGGGAAAAACAATAACAGCAAATCGCAGGGAACGGGAGAAGGAGCAGGAGACCAAGGTGATCCTAAGGGTGATCCTAATTCAAATTACTATGGTAAAAGTGGAAATGGTACAGGCCTAGGACAGGGAGATGGAGAAGGTACAGGTTCCGGCTCGGGAAAAGGTGTTTCCTTTTCTCTTTCAGGGAGAAAAATGGTTCGTACTCCACAGATCAATGACAGATCACAGGAGACAGGAAAGGTTGTTGTAGATATAACAGTAGATAAAGACGGTAACGTGGTTGCAGCTATTCCCGGAGGAAGAGGGTCGACAACCACTTCTGCATATCTCATGCGTCTCGCGAAAGATGCCGCAATGAAGGCGAAGTTTAACCCAAGTCCGGAAGGCGCGGATATTCAAAAAGGTACAATTAGCTTCGTCTTTTTGGTTCAGTAGTTTAACGGCCTGGTTTATTTTTCATTCCATAATTTTCAAAAGCGCTTTTTCCCTGAATTAGTTTCCCTAATTTTATCCTGAATGAATTATCAGGAAACACTCGACTATTTATTTTCTCAACTGCCCATGTTTCACCGCATCGGTGCAGCAGCATACAAGGCTGATTTAAAAAATACTGTCGCTTTGTGCGAGTTGCTTGATCATCCGGAAAAAAAATTTCGTTCGGTGCATGTGGCAGGTACAAATGGAAAGGGTTCCGTGTCAAGCATGCTTGCAGCAATATTGCAGGAAGCTGGTTATAAGACCGGTCTGTTTACGTCGCCACATCTAAAGGATTTCCGTGAGCGTATACGAATTAATGGAAAAATGATTCCGGAAGAAGCAGTGATTCAGTTCGTGGAAAAGTATCAACAGCATTTTGAAGAAATACAGCCATCTTTTTTTGAATGGACCGCTGCTTTGGCATTTGATTTTTTCGCAAGAGAGAAAGTGGAAATTGCTATCATGGAAACCGGAATGGGCGGAAGGCTGGACTCTACCAATGTAATTATACCTGAGCTTTCTTTAATTACAAATATTGGTTTCGATCACATGCAGTTTTTGGGTGATACATTAGAAAAAATTGCATTGGAGAAAGCAGGTATTATTAAAGAGGGTATTCCGCTTGTGATTGGGGAAATTCAGGAGGAGATTGCGCATGTTTTTACATCAATAGCGACAGACAGAAAAACTTCTTGTGTTTTTGCACCAGTACTCTGGAAAGTGGAAGCGAATGAACAGAAATCTTTTTTGAAGAGAGAAGATGAAGGAAGGCCAACAGTTGATTCTGATGGACTTTTGCTTGATGTTTACTATGGAGGAAACTTGCAATACAAAAACCTTGAACTTGATCTCATCGGAAATTACCAGAAAAAAAATATTCCGGCGGTTTTGCAGGCTGTGAATATATTAACCGGGAAAGGCTATATCATTACCGAAGCAAATATTCGATCTGCATTGAAAAGGGTAAAAGAGCTAACGGGCATTCGTGGCCGGTGGGAAATTCTCGGTCATAATCCATTGATTGTGGCTGACACAGCTCACAACAAACCAGGCCTGGCAGAGGTATTAGTTCAAATTAAAAGGCAGAAGTTTGATAAACTGCATTTTGTCTTAGGACTCGTGAATGATAAGGATATAAGTGGAATCCTGGACTTGTTGCCCACTGAGGCCACATATTATTTTTGCAAAGCAAATATACCCCGGGCCATGTCAAGCATTGATCTGAAAGACGCAGCTGCTCAATTTAGTTTGAAAGGAGAAACGTTTACTTCTGTAAGTGAAGCATACAATGCAGCTAAGTTGAATGCCACCGAGAATGATATGATTTATATTGGAGGCAGTACTTTTGTGGTGGCAGAAGCGCTTTGAAAAAAATATTTCCCGAGTTAGCTCGAATGGATTAATTGAACTTTCTCATTGTTTGATAAACATCGTCCTTTCTTTATCTATCTGTAGGGTGTAGATTCCTGTTGTCAAATTAGAAATATCAATCGAATTACCGCATTCAATTATGTTGCCGGATCGAATGCATACTCCCAGATAATTATAAAGCTGATAATTAAACAGTGATTTTTTGGACCCTTCAATTTTCACATTCAGTTTTCCTGCAACAGGATTGGGGTGAATCATAATCTTTCTTGGTGTTGCATTGGGATTTGAAGTTTGTGTAGTTTGATTAAAGATGTTTTCAAAATTTTCAGCAAATTGATAAGAATCTTCACAGGAATTTATGGCATCCCAATTTATCGACCAGGTCATCATTCCTCTCAAATCAGCGTAAGCACCGGATTGTATAAGACTATAAGATCCGGGTTGAGGACCGTTTCCTATTAAATAGTCTATTGCTGATTTTACCATTAATGTATCAGCAAACCCTCCACCTGCAGCCAATGAACAAGCGGGTAGGCCAACAACAATTTTTGATGCCGGGAGTCCGTTGAAAAAGCCGCCGCTTGTATTGAAGCCTTGAATGCAGGCCTCTGTCATCGCAACAATGAAATCTGCAGTACCTTGGGTGTAAATGTTTCCATCTATTCCATACATACTTCCACTATTGTATAGTTGTACATGGAGAATATCAATGGAATCACGAAGTGCGTCGATAATCGGCAAGTATGCTCCCCAAATACCTCCATAAGCAGACATCCCGCCCTGAACAAAAGCAGTTTCCGGTGCAATACTTAAAAACATTTTTCTATTATAGGTCGAGCGGTAGTCGCTCATGATTTGTTTTATTGCATCGATTAAGTTAATAATCTTCGCATCGACCGGAATCGCAATGGTGCCACCTGAAACTACAACAGAATTACCTTCAAGATCAATATCTATACCATCAAAGCCGTAGGTGTTTAAAATCGTATTCATTGTATTGATAAAAGTATCCCGCTTACTGATTTGATCCAAGGCGATATGAGTTCCTGCTCCTCCCAGACTTATGTTTACTGTTCTTCCTTGAGACTGCAGGAACTGAATTTGGCTGATTAGTGTCGTGGAATTAACCTGGTCAGGGATAAACTCCATTTTATAATCGGTTCCCGTTTGTGGAACAGCAAATGAAATGTTCACAACCTTATAGCGTGCATCAACCTGATCGAGTGGGATATAAGGTGCATTGGAGTCGTCCCAGTTGTGCCAATAGCCAATCAGGGTTGGGCTTGTTGTTTGAGCTTCGGAGCTGATCGGGATTAAGAGTATGAATAAAATAAAAAGGCTAAGTTTTTTCATTCAGTTTAGTTTGGTGTTTCTTGCCATTTTTATATTTAAAATTTGAGGGAAGAGTACCGTTGGATTTTATTGGGCTTCCATAAAATTAACTATAGATTCTTTAATATTAGTTGTTCCAGTTCTTTCTTCAGTTCTTCAGTAAACCCCATTTTCGAGAAAATTATTTTCCCTGATTTGTCAATGAGATATACAGTTGGGTATCCGGTCACATGATATTCTTTGGCAGCTTCGAGACCTCCGAGCAGAACAGTATAGGTCACGCCTCGTTTTTCAAGAAATGCTACGATTCCTTTGTCTTTTTCATCGAAGGGATTGATGCCGACAATCTTCAAGCCCTTATCCTTGTATTGTTGATGTAATTCTTCCAGTCCCGGTAGTGCCAACATACAGTAATAGCAGGATTTATAGAAAAAGTCTACCAAAACTAAACTACCCTTTAAATCCGTCAAATTTATTTTCTCGTCTTTCAGGGAAGTTAATTCCCAATATGGTGCTTGGCTGTCATTTGCTAAGAGTTGAGGCTCATCAATTGGGACATAATTTTTGAGCTTGGTATACTCCGGTAAAGAATGTAATTTAAATATCTTTTCATCTTTAATATTATTCAAGTCGTATTTTTTTAGCGTGATCAATTCATATTGGTACATACTGTCATTATTCATCACCATATCATAGGCTACAGAATATTGCATCGGAATTGAGTCCGCTTTGCTGATCCAATAATGTTGTTCAATTCTGAAAGTTTGAATTTCATCCAGACTGTCATTTTCAGGGGTTTTATTCAGCTGAACGTGATAACACATGGATCCATTGATACTTTCTTCATTGATAAATTTTAATTGATTTTTCGGATTAACAAGGTCAGATTCTCCGGGTAATGCAGATTTTTCAGTTTTTGTGAATGGTGTAAAAAAATGGAAGTTGTGTCGTATAGACTTTATTTCATCTGCCCATAGGGTTTTAGAGTAAAATGTTCCACTGCTATCCTTTGAGTAGGCCGTAATAAAGTCCTCACCATCATACAGTACTTCCCTCTCTTCTTTGTTCCGGTAAATTGTTTTTAAATGAAACTTAGCGGAAAAGAGGGTGTCATCTTTTAGTTTTTTAAAATGACATCGATGTATACTTTTCGATGTATCCGGGCCGTCCATGAATTTCATGTTTCTTTCTAATTCATAATAGCCGTTGTCAATAGAAAGGCATTTTATATAGGAGGCTTTCAGTATGGATATTGGTGATTGCGCAGCTGAATTGAAAAAGAGAGAAAGCAAGATTGCCAAAAGTTTTTCTGTTTTCATCAGGATAAAATTTTAATGAATAAGTTTGGTTAGAAAGAATTGCAGAGTTTATTCAAATTGATGCCTTGTTATTTTGAGTGTACTTTAACAAATTTCGTCTTGCCATTTTTCTGATTCCAATTTTCATAAAAGGTGTCCATCCTAATACATACCCCTTCCATCCTAATGCCTGCCGGGACCATTTCCATAAGTCGAATTCGTCTGTATGTCTTATGATTTTTCCGTTCTGAAATTCAAATTGAGCATGGATGTGATTAATCACTTTGCGTCCTGTTTTGCTGAAGTCATATTCAGCTACCCAATTTGCTGAGCCTGCTTTATTGTCGACAATCACATTTTCGAAATCTATTTTTAAATTTCCCTTGCTGCTTGCAATTAGCATCCGCCACATATTCTTTGCCTCGGTTCCTTTTAATTCTCCAAATACCGGGTCTGAAAAAACAATATTCGAATCATAGCAAAGAATCATTCCTTCAGCATCTCCATTTTTAAATGAAGTGTAGAAGTGTTTTATCAATTCTTCGTTAAGCATAATGCTTTTAAGGATTTACGGCATTCCGTTCTGTTCGGGTAAGCATAAAAACGGGGATGGCAATTCCGCCCATCAAAACTAAAAAGAAAGTCCAGGGCCATTTGTTTTCAATCTTAGTGCCCCAGAGTTCCTTTAAAATGAAGACAAGTGCGACAAAAAGTATGAACGATCCAATTCCCAGTTTTATAATCAGGAAATTCGAATTCATATACATGGCATTAATCACAATTAACAATCCTGTGATGTAGAGTGCCCAGATTAGTTTTGGGTTGAGTTTGTTCATAGCAGCGAATTGGTTTTTAACCTTTGTGAAAAAATTATAAAAATTATTTTTTGTTCAGCGCGTTCTCAAATTCGGATAATAGATCGTCGAAGTCCTGGTAAATTAATTTCGCTGCCGCAGAAGTTTGTTCTGCTAATAGTTTTTTTAACTGTGCTTCTGATCCTTTTTTATTCAGATATTCAATCCAGGCAGAGCCCACCGTATAGTTTAAGTCTGATGTGTATTTATCAGGATTATCCCATAAATCTAATACTTTAATTTCGATTTCGGCAATGGCTTCTTTTGCAACTTCCATTCTGTTTCTGTCGGTCTGATCAAAAAAGGTCGCTGTTCCTTCATTGATAAATCCCGTTTTAATGATTGGATGCAGACCGTATTCAAGCAGAATGTGGGTAATTTCATGGCCCCGGGTCTGATTTTTCATGACGTTTATAATACATAAATCGGCAATCGCAAAACCTACATTTTTTCCGAGTTGTGATTTTCCTGCATCGGCATCCGACCAGACATAGAAATCAATTTTTTTTGGTGGTGTCCCTTTAAAAAATTTGTTTATGTTTTCATATGCCTTTTCACGTAAATCAGTAAATGAGGCCATGTCAGGAATATCCTTCTTGTTTTGAAAGTGAAAACGAAAATGAACTGTTTCTATACTATGCCAGGATTTGTAGTATTCGTCAAGTTGAAATGCTTTGAGTCTTCTTTCTGCGTGTTGTGTTGAGTTTTTTGTGGCATTTAATCTAATACAAGCATTAAAATGTTCTTGGGCTTTGAGGATTTCATCCGTGAAATAATAGCACAGGCCAAGATAAGTGTGACTCCATGCAATCACCCACTTTGGGTTGTCCTTCTCCGCTAATCCTTTTATTAAATAGGGGATTGCTTCTTTGAATTTTTTTGAATCGGTTAAAGCGCGACCGACAACGGAATTGACCAATGCATTTTCCGGGTCCGATTCGAGTGCTTGAAGGCCCAGACTGATTACTTTTGCAAAATCTTTCCTGACATAATGTTCTTGAATTTCTTCAATCGACTGAGAGTAGGTTTGAAGGGTTGATAGCACTAAGCAAAGAAAAAGCAGCACCAGGTTTTTAGTAGAATATCTCATGGAGAATAATTGAAAATTATTCTAAGGAGTTGAATTTACAAATAATTTTTGATACGCTCTATACTCCGCCAAATTCCATGATAAAATTCCCTTACGCTCCCAATGTAGTTTAAAGTTAGATTTTCTTTTTTGAATCAATTCGTGATAGCGTTCGGGTTTTAAGTAATATTCTTCGATGGGAAATATGGTTCTCTGGACAGAGTCAATGCGGATTAATTCTGGTAGTGGTTGATCAAGGATGGGAAGAGTTTTATAGGATAGATTAACCATATAATTCAAGTGAAGAAAAGATTTGTCCGCATGAGCAAAATTGTATTTTGCTATAATGCTATCCCAGTTGAAAAGGGAGCTAAATATTAACACAACATAGACAAATAGCGCATTTTGTCGGAATAAGTAAAATGCTGATTTGCGTTTTGAGACTTTTAGGTAAACAGTGAAAAGTCCGTATAGCGTTAAAAGAAGGAAAATGATAACGCCAATTCTTCTGTATGCCAGGTTGAAGTGTTGTATGTAGTATAAATTCCGGATGCCGACTGAAATAGCCAGGATTGCATTCTGTGCTATCCATATGTAGCATAAGCTTTTTAGTAATTTGTTTTCCTTGTAGAAATTAATGTTCCCTCTGAAGAAATACAAGACAATTCCAATGGATATAAGAATTGAAAGAATCAGAAAGTGAGTGCCTTCGTGCACAAACTGCTTGAGGTACTGGCCCTCCCATTCAAAGTTGAACCAGACCCAGTAAATATCTATGCAGTTTAGAATAAATAGAACGAAATTTAGTGTGAAGACCAGAAACAATGCTGCTTTGTACTCGCTTTTAAGAGCGCTTAAGTTAAATTGGCTTCGATGTTTCTTTTTTAAGCGAATCAGTTCATCGCTTGAGTTTTGATCTTCGTCTATTATCCTTTTACTGGCTGTTCGAAGAAAAATGTAATTGCTCATGAGCAGGAAGAAAGTGAATGTTATTATCAGCTGAACATTCACATGCTTAAATAGAACCAGTATATTTTCAGCAATAAAAATTTCTATGCCTTGAATCAATGAATCAAAAACCGGATTTGATACTCTGTAGAACACGATGAACAGAAATATAATTATCAATGGAAAGAATAGAATTCTGGTTTTGTGAATATACTTTCCAATATTTTTTCCAATAGTTCCGGAGTTTGATAATTCCCTTAGAAATTGGAATTGCGCGTTAAAACTATGAAGGAAGGATAGCCTTCCGCTGTTAATGAAAGATTTTGTTTGCGGATAAATAAGCACTCCAACAAAAATTATCAAAGCAAGAAAATTGGATAGAATGGTAAACGGAGAAAAGTTGATTACAATAAAGATGCTTGTTAGTATAAGTCCGCCTGCGCTGATAGATACAAGGCTGTTGTTGAGTTTTACTTGCTTCGTGAATAGTAGCCAAAGAAAAAATGTTGCTTCTGCAATAAGGATGTTTAAACCTAGGGACTCCTTATAAAAGAGAAAGGTGAGGATTGAGGCTGAAATGAGAACAAGGGGAAGAGGAGATTTATTCTTCATGGATATTCATTTATAATAGGGGTTAAAACGATGCAAACGGTAAAATATTTTATGCCCCTTTGAAACAATTATTTTGTTTTATTCAGTTATTGTTGCTTTTGGAACTTTGTTAATACAAACTGTAATTTACCCTAGTCAGATCTATTAGAAAAGAGAGCCGCATACCTGGATCAAGGATAGAATTCAAAACGTTTCAATTCATTTAGCTGTTTGTCTTTTCTCTGATCTTTAAGCCCTGCACTGAAATAAATAGTTGGTGTATGTAATTGTATCCTATATCACTTAATTTTCTATGGAGACAACTTATTAATAGCACATGCCTACGCTTTTTATTGCGAAAAATGTGATTTTAGGAGGAGAGCAGGTGGTATTAAATCTCCTTATTTTTTGACCGGATACTTAGAGTCATTTTGAATTAGTAGAAATGGTCTTGAATTTTTATTCAATAGTGTAAGAGTGCGAAATACTATTGAACCTTTGTCAAGTTAGCGAACACCAGGCATATTTTATAGTGTGAAGATTGACCTTCTGCAAAGTTCGAGGCGGACTTGCATTTCAATTTTTTGCAAATCAAAAAAGCCTACAGAGAAAAATCCTGTAAGCCTTTGATTATTAAGTGGGAACTGCTGGGTTTGAACCAGTGACCCTCTGCCTGTAATGCAGAATTTGGCACAAAAGAGACACCTTAGCTTTATTGGAGCACATGTGCATAAGATTGGTTTAAAAGAAAAAACTGGGACATTGTTTTTCGGCTCTTTCCATTAATTTTATTAATTATTATATGAGACGCCAGAGGAATTTGTAGCTTCAGACTTCGCCACTCCATTAACCCGGCTTGTCAGTGGAAACCAAACATCAAACAAACAATTTTCATAGCGTTTAACAACACATATTCCACCATTAACATAAAAGTGTCATGAAGAAAAATCTACTTTTTTTATTTCTATTGTTCTTGGTTAAGAATGGCAATGCCCAATTAACTGATTGGCTACCTCTAGCAGACCAACATTATGGCGGTACGTCATTTGCACAAAGCAGTAATGGGTCTAAAATCTATAAAGGAACATACGGAGACGGCGTCTATATGTCATCTGATTTTGGGAATACTTGGCAAAGTATTTATCCATCTCTAATACGTGGAGCCCATAGTATTGCAATTCGCAGGGATACTCTATTTGCTTGTATTGGTGGTTGTGGTGCCCTGGGAATACAATACACTGCAAATGATGGTCAGCTATGGACGCGAATTGATAACGGTTTTGTAGACACCTTGGATGCATATCAAATAGCCGTTAATCAAACAACATTATTTATTGCGTGTTCAAAAGGGGTTTTTAAAACAGATGATTTGGGGAAATCTTGGCAAGTATATTATACCTCCCTTAATAGTGGCGGAGGTGGATTTTCTGTATGCACAGATGGCAACAATATTTGTGTTGGTTCGCTCGGAAAAATCTTGGTGTCCAATGATAATGGTAATTCATGGCGAGAAACGATTGTGCAAGGAGTTAGTGGCTCCGTTGCTTGGGTAGTCTATATCAAAGGGAACACCTTGTTTGCGGGTTTCGGTAAAGGATTGTACCGTTCATTAAATAATGGTGAAAGTTGGACACGCGTTGGATTACCGGGGAGAAATGTTATTTCTTTTGATCTTTTTGGCAACTATGCTTTTGCAGGGACTGATTATGGGTATTCAGGAATTGCTGAAATCTTTTTTTCAACTGACAGTGGCACAACATGGTCACAGAGCAACTTTACTCCTCCATCGGCAAGAGGCGTTTGGGGATTTGAAAAGATTGGAAATAAAATAATTTCCGGAGGCTGGAGCGACGGAATGTGGTTTGCTGACTTAGCGACTGGAAGAAATAGTGTTTCGAGCAAAGATTTACGGGTATTTCCAAATCCCGCAAGAGATTTTCTTAGAGTTGTTGGAAATGTTTCTGTACCTGCTGACTTCTCTTTATTCAACATTGTCGGCGAGAAGGTTTTGCAAATTGCGATTAAAAAGATGGATGATACAATCAATATTGAGATTGCAAACCTTGCATCTGGGGCATATCTATGGAAGCTAGCAACCAAAGACCAGCAACTCTATACTGGCAGAGTACTTATTGACAACTGAAACTGTAATCCACAATTGCGTTCCCAGCGATTCTAAATGACCCATGGCAAGGACAAATTCCTTAAAAGAGGCCATGATTATTAGGATTTTATGCAAATTTTATGCAAATGAAAAAAGGCTTACAGAAATAAATCCTGTAAGCCTTTTGAAATCTAGTGGGAACTACTGGGTTCGAACCAGTGACCCTCTGCTTGTAAGGCAGATGCTCTGAACCAGCTGAGCTAAGCTCCCAATGTGTTGATTATCAATTAGTAAACAATAATTAGAGCTTGTTTTTTTCTAATTGGGAGCGCAAATATATTCAAATTTCTAATTCAATAATACTTTCTTCAAATTTATTGAAAAAAATGTGTTTTGCCGGATGCTTATCCACTGGCATTCTTAGAGGAATGCTATACTATGCAATATGGCGATTTGCAAGAAGGAGAATTCTTTAAAGTGCTTGCCTTCTTTTGATAAATGCTGGTTTTCCAACATAAAAGGTATATATTTAAAAAAGATTATGGCCATTTAGTATTACTAATGAATGGGATGTGGACCGGAGCATTGACTAATTGTTCCGGATTTTATATGAAAATTACAATCTGAAATTATATGAAGAAATTATTTACGTTCATTCTCTTTGTCTGCATTGTTCATTTCTCCAAGGCTCAAACTTTTTACTGGAATGGAAGCGAGCCAATCATGGATTTACAAACAGATACTATCCCGATAGTTGTTTCGGGATTGCCAACAGCCATTGATACAACTTTTGGAATTGGTCATGCTTGTATCACCCTGACTCATTCTTATTTGTCGGATCTCATTATTAAATTAATGTCACCTGACGGATCAATTGTAGTATTAATTCAGAACCAAGGCGGATCAGAAAATAATTTTTACGGTACTTGCCTCGCTATGGATGGCACGGAATTCAGCAACCTTGTACCTCCTTATTCTGGTCTGATGGTGCCGGTGGGTAATCTCGCGTCAATGAATAATGGACAGAATCCGAATGGTATCTGGAAATTTATTATTTCAGATGTAGCAAATTCTGATACGGGTACCGTGCAGGAGTTAAATATTGAATTCACTAACAATCCTCCAAGACAAACTCCTGGGCCGAACGGTGGTGGTCCGACCGGCGTTGCCATATGTGCTACCTGCGTTTGTCCGGGTGGAGCGGCAAATTGTGATCTCTTGCCGGACATGACAGCTTCTTACAAAGAGATAAATCTTAATCATAATGAAACTCCGGGCTTTCTTGATATTTCCAATGCTACACCTAATATCGGTTATGGTCCCTTAGAGATATATGGTATGGATTCTTGTTTCTGTGGAACCGTCAATGTGCCATGCGGGACTGTATGTCCCGGAGGTGAAGATATTGAGCACGTTGTACGACAAAGAATTTATCAGAAAGTGGCCGGCACGGATACTCTGAGTTTTTATGACCGGCTTGCAGGCAGGATGACATACCATGCTGCACATGGACATATTCACGTTGACCATTGGTCTAATTATACATTGCGTTCTGCAACTTCTGATCCTGATCCTAAAAACTGGCCGATCATTGGAACCGGCACCAAGCAAAGTTTTTTTTTTATAAATTTAGACTCCTGCAACAGTAATCCGGGTGAATGTACCGACAACAATGGAAATACCATTCTGACTGTTCCGAATAATGGTGTAGGTTTTCACACCGGCTGTGGACTCAATCAAGGAATTTATCCGGGGCAATATGACGTTTACAGCATGGGATTGAATGATCCGATAATTTTGGATAATGTTTGTAATGGAACCTATTATATTGTTTCTATCACCGATCCCAACAACAATTTTCTTGAAAGCGATGAGACAAATAATACCATAGCCGTCCCTATCACACTTACGCAGCAAAATGCAACTCCTGCAATCACTGCAAGTGGCCCAACCACAATTTGTCCCGGTGATAGTGTGACTTTGACATCGAATACTGCCTCAAATTATTTATGGAGCACCGGAGCAACAACCCAATCGATTGTGGTGTATACTGCAGGAAGCTACACAGTGTCTAGCACATGCGGAGCATCTACAGCCTCGTCAGCCCCTGTCGTAGTTAGTGTTCTTTCCGGAACCGTGACCCCAAGTGTATCAATTGCTATCACCTCAGGTAGTAATCCAATGTGTTTAGCCGGTACGGTTACAGTAACTGCTACTCCGACATATGGTGGCTCTGCTCCTGTGTACCAATGGAAAGTTGATGGAACAAATGTTGGCACAAACAGCCCAACATATACCGCCTCAAATTATTCAAATGGCCAGGTAGTAACTTGCGTATTGACTTCAAGTCTTTCATGTGCAACAACAAGTACCGCCACCTCCAATGGCATTACAATGATAGTCAGCTCTACAGTTTGTTATTGTATTCCGGTTTATGGAACAACAGGTAACTCAGGCTGTCTGGATGGTGATGTAATTGCCCGTGTAATTTTAAATACCCTTGATAATAATTCCGGCGCAGGTTGCCCCTCGGGTGTTGCCGGTTATTCAGATTATTCTGCGAGTTCAAATCCGCTCCATACGACAACATTACAAGCCGGGAACACTTACAATTGTACGGTTTATGCCGGTCAATATGGTGAGGGCTATGCAATCTGGATTGATTTTAATGATGACGGAGTTTTTTCTTCCACTGAAAAAGTTGGAAATACTACAACCGTAGTACCGGGAAGTGGAAGTGTAGGAGTCATAGGTTCATCGCGCGCCATTCCAATCGTTATTTCTTGTAATGCTCCGGCCGGTCCTCACAGAATGAGGGTTCGTGGAGTTTATAATCTTGCCGGCCCAACTATTGATCCTTGTATTTACCATTCCAATTATGGCGAAGCCGAAGACTATACAATAACAATTGCGGGATCTGTTGCGTGCCCAAAACCTTCGGCACAAACGGCAACGGCGATTACCTCAACTACGGCCACTTTGAACTGGACACCGGGATGTTCAGAAACATTATGGAATCTGCATATAACAAATTCAGGCGGCGGAGCTCCAACAGGTTCTCCGTCTAATCCTTCTGTGTCAAGACCATTTAATGCAAGTGGACTGACGGCCGGTACTCCTTATGAATTTTGGGTTGCAGCAGATTGTATAGCCGGCGGGAATGGTACAAGTTTATGGACAGGACCATTTCCTTTCACTACAGCAGCCAATTGCACAAGTATTCCCGGAACCTCATTTGCAAATCCTATTGTGATTGGGCAAGCTCCTTGCTCTACAAATGCCTACGTGAATACGCAGACCAATTCAACCGCAAATTGTTTTTCAAATAATTATAGCGGGGCTAATAACCAGGCTTCACCTGACATATGGTATAAGTTTACATTGGCTTCAACCCAAACCGTACAAATCGGACATTGTGCGACGAGTGGTTTGGCGGATAGCTATCTCCATTTATTGAATAGCAGTGGAACTCAATTATTATTTAACGATGACAACGGACCTTTATGTACCGGTAATCGCTCATCAATTTCGACGAGTCTGGCTGCAGGAACCTATTACATTGTTTCAGAAGGATACAGTTCAGGTGTTGGAGTTATTACCACTACTGTCAGAACAACTACAGCATGCCCAAGCTCTACAACCTTAAACCTTTCAGCTCTCATAGAAGGACTCTATGTTGGGGGAGGCATGATGAGACCCGTATTGTATCAGCAAGGCTTAAGCGGTGACGTTGCTGCCTGTGATTCTATCACTGTAGAACTTCGTAATTCTACCAGTCCATTCGCTGTTTTTTCTTCTGTAAAAGCCTTGCTACGGGAAAATGGTCTAGCTGTTGCAACATTCCCTTTGTACATTTCAGGTCAATCGTATTATATTTCAGTAAAGCATCGAAACTCACTTGAAACATGGAGCATGCTTCCTGTTTTCTTTGATGGAAATCCTGTTAGCTATGATTTCACAAGTGCCGTGAGTCAGGCTTTTTCCAAGAACATGAAAATCTTAAATGACGGTAAAACTTCCCTGTACAGCGGCGACGTTAATCAGGATGGAATGATCAGTCAGCTTGATTTTACCGCACTGGAAATTAGTAAGCAGGTGTTTTTGTATGGATATTTTACAGATGATTTAAATGGCGATGGTGTTATTGAATCCAGTGATTATAGTTTGCTTGAAAATAATATTTCGCGAATGAGTATGAGGCCATAAATGAGATTGGCTTGCGGATTTGAATAGTCATTCGGACAAAAGGGTGGGGAAATCCATTTTTTTGTCCGGATTTTTTTTGTGACAGACTAAAGCTTTTTGAACGGTTTTATTAGTGCCTTTTCATAGCCGGCTTCAGTCCACCTACATCATTGCCACATCATTTTTTTTGGCAATCATCCGCGAGATGAAATAACTTTGAGAATATTATTTTCAGGAAATGCTATTCTTTTATTCATTCGGGTATTCCTGGGAGTATTATAACAATACTTATTCAGCTCATGAAAAATGTTGCCGGTAGCATCATTCTCGTTTTTTTAATTCATGTCAATTGCATGTCACAAAAAATGTCTGAAACAGATTTGGATTTCTGGATAGGGAATTGGAATTGCTTTTCATCTGATACACTCATAGGGGAGAATCTGATTTTGAAGAGCATGAACAATAAAGTTGTTGAAGAGAAATTCATGACATTCGACGATGGCTTTGAAGGCGGCAGCTGGAGCGTGTTTGATAGCGTTTCAGCAGTATGGAATCAAACCTGGGTAGATAACTCCGGAGCGTATATGCTTTTTACCGGATCCAAAGACCGGGACACGATTTTCTTCACCGAAAATAATTCTGTGACACTAAACGGACAGAAACATTACAGACGGATGATATTTTATTCAATCGAATTAAACAGTTTTGAATGGAAATGGCAGAGCTCTCCCGATAGAATTAAATGGAAAACAAACTGGCATATTTCGTACAAAAGAAGATTGCCTTAATTGAATTAGTATTTAATTATTCTCAATTAATTATACACTATGTTACAAGAACTACAAAACAATTTACGCATGGAAGATTTTGAAGTTAAGGGAATGAAGCAATTGTATTTCATTCTCTGGACCATCGGAGAAAAATTCCCGGCACAAAAAACTTTGTCTAATCATGAATTGCCAAGGCATGAAAACTACCTGAAGCAAGCATACAGGGATGGACGTTTACTGGTGGCTGCTTTATTCGAAAATGGCAGTGGTGTAATCACTTTGATGGAAGCCGAAACCGAATATGAAATCCATAAGTTTGTTCGCAATAATCCCGAAGTGATGGATAAAAAGATTCAGGCAAGAATTAAACCATGCAGACCTGTGCATTGGAAGAATATTGAATAGTCAATTTTTTTTCTGAACAGGGTCAATCAGATTACTTTCTTTTTGTTCTCCTGGTTTATTGGTATGCACTAATTCTGCAGCCTAAACCTGTTGATCGTTTTCATCATCACCACGATCCCGGCTTTCCATCTGTGTACTAGTAATCTGGATTTCAGAAGCGACCAAGGTGGCTTCTTTTCTGTCGATCAGGCGCTTCTCACCATCGCTTCCGCCCACAAAGTGAGTTGAATCAACTTTTTTCTAAAAAACTATACAAGCCTCCTTTTCCTTGATGGAGTCATACTTCAGAACTTCAAGCAATGCAGATTGCCGGGAAAATCGCAGAGGGTTTTGCAACAGATACAAAGTACTTTCAAAAAGGCCGGATTCTGATTCCGTAAGTTTATAAATGCCCCACGATAGGTTTTTGTAATTGTGTGGCATGAGCTTGCCCCTCGTAAAACCGGATGGCTCCATATCTTGAAGTCCGGATCAGGGCAATCTCAAGATGCATGTCGAAATAATTCGACGTATCTTTGAGGTGCCGGTCGTGTCCATCAACACTTCCTCGCATCCATCCGGAAGATTGATGTCCTTAACTTGTCCATGCTTCATTTTAGTAAATTGAAAAACAGGAGGGCTGCAGAAGACACCATGAATGTTTGATTCATATTAATACTTATCTTGGATTTAATAATAAAAAAAATATGAAATTAAGTACTGCTTCATTTTCTTGCATTTCTCTATTGCTGTGTTTTTTTATATTTCCATCAATTATTTCCGGACAAACAGTAAAGTGGTCAAAGCCGGTTAGCGATAATAGTAAGTTGCCCTATATGAAGATTATGGGTGCAAGTGCAACAGGAATTTTTGTGCTGCGAAGTAACATTACATTTGACAATACAAAGGCCCGGTCAGGATTTAAAACAAGGAAGTATTTACTACAGAAGTTTTCAATGGAAATGCAACTGCTTTCTGAGTATGATCTTAAAGCTCCAGTTGAAAATGCGCGTCTTGCCGATTTGCAGATGGTTAATGGAAAAGTTTTACTCATATTTTATTCAACTGACAAAGGTGAACACAGTTATAAATTTTATGCTCAGTATTTAACTGATGCCGGAGATCTGGAAGGTCAGGCCGTGCTTATGGTGGAGTTTGCTGCAGATAATATCGATGAAGACAATTTGCCGGGAATAGTAAGCTCAAAAGATGAATCTAAAATTGCTTTTACCTATCGGCAACTTTCTAAAGATAAGTCCGGACAGTATTACCATACTGTAGTCATGGATTCGGCTTTGAACCTTATCTACACTAAGGATTTTGATGTTGTGCTCCCGGTGAAGATGTATGTGCCGCTTACATTTTTACTTACCGACGAGGGTAACTTTTTTGTTCTCGGGATGAAATTTACAACGGAGAAAAAAGTCAAATCCCCCGGTGAAAGCTTTTACCTGATTTCAGGCTATAACAGAAGCCTGAATCAATTTTTGAATCGGGAAGTTAAAGTAGAGGATAAATTTCTTACGGATGTTTCAATTACTGCAGACAGTTATAACAGAAAAATCGTTGTTATAGGATTTTATTCTGACAGAACCACCTATTCTACTGCAGGCGCGTTTTACTACAGCATGAATGAAGACAGTCTCACTGAATCACGTGTGTACACATCAGCCTTTCCACAGGAGTTCATGGTCAAATTTATGGGGGAGCGAAGAGAGGGGAAAAGTAAAGAATTGGTTAATTATTCCATTGACAGGCTTATGTTGCGTAAGGATGGGGGAGCTGCCTTGGTAGCGGAATCGTTCTATCAAACTAGCAGAACCTATTGGGATTATTATACACAGTCTACTTTAAGTCATTACTATTACCATTTTGGGAGCATTATGATTGTTTCAATCAATCCCGATGGAAAAATTCTTTGGGGAAATGTGGTAAGCAAAGATCAGAATTCAATAGATGATGCCGGTTATTTTTCGTCATATTGTTCCGTTGTTTCCGGCGGAAAGTTGTATTTTATCTTTAATAAGTACGTAAACGAAACATCGTCGGTGCTTATCGCCGATGTTGATGGACAAGGAAACCAGAATACGAATGTGCTCTTTAATGAAACTGAACGGGTATCCATATTACCCCATAGTGGGAAGCAGCTGGATGAGGATTTATTTATTTTGCCTGCTTACAAGGAAAATAAATTTCATTTTGTCCAGATTTCCTTTGATTAATTTCTCCTGTGTAATTTCTAAAGTATCACATTAGAACAAAAAAAATCATGCCTCAGATCGAGGCATGATTTTTTTTTGTTCTCTAAATATATATCAGGATCTTTTCTTCAAGTATATTTTCTGTCCGGGTTTGAGTGCTTGTGTTTCTTCAAGATCGTTATATCGGCACAGGTATTTTACTTTTATTCCCATTGACTGGGCAATCGAATGAATGGTGTCGCCATCTTTTACTACAACAAGGGCCTTTGTGCCGGTGCTTTTCTTCGGCTGTAGATAAATCCGCTGTCCGGCTGCCAACATCTGATCGCTTTCCATTTCATTGTATTTTGGCAATTGCCAATGACCAAGTTCAAATTCATGTGCCAGTTTTTCAAATGTATCGCCTTCCCGGGCTATGATATAATTTACGCCATTATTCTGTTTTACCTGTCGGGACTCAAAAGCTTCAACCACTTCAACTGCAGGCACCGAAATCCGGGTAAAATTATTGTTTGGCTTTTCTTCAATTACCGGAACCGTAGTATTGCTTGCATATGCCGGCCCTCCGGTATCATTATCCAATAAATACAGCTCATTATCCTCTATAATTTTGATAAGTCGGTCTGCATAAGTTGGATCCGTTGCGTATCCTGCTTTTTTTAAGCCCTTGGCCCAGCCTTTGTAGTCTTTGATGTCAAGCTCGAACAGGAAGGCATAGCGCGGTCGGGTTCTTAAGAAATTTGAATGGTCATCATATGATTCAAGTACAGAGTTATACTTTCTAAAACATTCGTCCTTCGTGTCATCATCCTGGATATATGAAGGTCCTTTCCAGTCTGAACATTTTATCCCGAAATGATTATTGGCAAGTCTGGCCAGATTGCTGTTTCCATCACTTGATTCAAGCAATGCCTGAGCCATGGTAATACTTGCCGGTACTCCCATTTTCTTCATGTCATTAATCGCATCATTTTTATACATGGCGATGTACTCAGCCCTGTTGATTTTTCTGCCACCATTTGCAGCAACAATCAAGGGTAGAAAAAAGAGGATGCTTAAAAGACGCACTTTACTATTCATAAGCTATTAACGTATTGATTGGTATGGTATTCTATTGCTTGTCCGATTTCAAGTCCTTAATTTAACGGAAAGCCTCAGAAAGGGATACATTTATTTTCAGTTTTATCGAAATTCTTACAGAATGGGTTTCAATAGCTTAAAAATCAAGGGGCTTTTTAAAATCGAATATTCCACCTGTATGTATGAGGACGATTTTAGAACCCTTTGGAAAATAATTATTTGAAAGAAGATCTATGCATGCGAAAAATAATTTTCCTGTATAAACCGGTTCCAATGGAATGCAGTAGTGATTGCTAAAGTTTTTGCAAAACAAATTCAATGTCTCAGTGCTTTTGGCATATCCTCCAAAGTGATAGTCGAAGAGAATTTTTGTCCGTTCTTTTGGCTCTCCTTGTCTGACTACTGATTCAGGAAGAAAGTTTTCACCTTTTAGTACCGAAACTCCAATAGTATTTTGCTTTTCATGGCTTGCGATGCTAATTCCGGCAAGTGTCGATCCCGTGCCGCAAGCCACCATAATGTGTGTGCTGTCTATCGGAATATCTTGCATTATTTCTACACAGCCTCTAACACCCGCAGCGTTGGAGCCTCCTTCGGGTATCATAAATAGTTCATCAGGAAAGCTAATCAGCTCAGGGAATTCACGTACACATCGTTCAGATAATTCAGATAAGAATTCAGCATTCTCACGAAGTCGGTACTCTTCACGACTGAGTGACAATAAATGCATCCCACATTGTTTGAGAAACGTTTGTTGCGGATTGATAACCGTTTCATCTCCTCTTAAAATGCCAATCATGGGAATGTTGAGAATTTTTCCTGCTGCAGCGCAGGCCACAAGGTGATTGGAAAATTTGCCTCCAAAAGTCAATATGGCCTTCTTTCCTGAGTTTTTGAAGTCCAGGAGGTTATATTTGAGTTTTCGCCACTTATTTCCCGATAAAAATGGATGCGAGAGATCCTCGCGGAGAACGGATAGTTCAACACCTGCCTTAAGGCCAATTTCGGTTTGTATTTTCTGCAGAGGCGCTTTTAGAATATCCATAGCCTTTTTGATTCTGCGCTTTGTAAGAAGCTCAGGAATCGGTAAATTTGCAGAAATTTATTTGAAACGCTATTCGATTGACGAACATCGAAACGTAAAAACAAATATGGCCATACATGAAAAATTTGAACCGGAAGATTATTATCTCTCACCGGAAGGCTATATTATTTTCACCGAAAAATATCATTTGAAGAGAGGCTACTGTTGCCAGAGTGGTTGTAAGCATTGCCCATGGAACTTTAATAAGCCAAAGAAGAAAAAGGATTCACAATAATTTTATTCATCATGCAAACAGAGCTTCACACAGAGAAATTGGATTTAGCACAAAGTAAAACAGCTACCGGAACAAAAATTTCCTGCAAAGGTTGGATTCAGGAGGCTGCCTTAAGGATGCTCATGAATAACCTTGATCCGGAAGTTGCAGAATGTCCTGAAGATCTTATTGTGTATGGTGGCAGAGGAAAAGCAGCCCGTAATGTGCCCGCATTTCACATGATTGTGAAAGCACTCAGAGACTTGAACGACGATGAAACATTACTTATCCAAAGTGGTAAAGCAGTAGGAATTTTACCAACACATAAAGATGCACCTCGTGTGATAATCAGTAATTCACAGCTTGTTCCTCATTGGGCTAATTGGAAAGTTTTTGATGAGCTGGAAAAGAAAGGACTCATGATGTACGGACAAATGACTGCCGGCTCATGGATTTACATTGGCTCGCAAGGGATTGTGCAGGGGACCTATGAAACATTCAATGCCCTTGCCGATAAACATTTTAAAGGCAGCTTAAAGGCTAAGTTATGTGTGACTGCCGGATTAGGCGGTATGGGTGGAGCTCAACCACTCGCTATAACAATGGCTGAAGGTGTTTGTCTGGCCGCTGAGGTTGAAGAGTGGCGAGCGCAGAAACGTATTGATACAAGGTATCTGGATTTCATCGAGCATGACATAGATAAAGCAATTGATAAGGCACTGGAGTTTAAAGCGAAGGGTGAGAATAAATCAATTGCAGTAATTTGTACAGCAGTAAAATTATTAAAGCGCTTGTTAGAGCGTGGAATTGTTCCGGATGCATTAACCGATCAGACTTCTGCTCACGATCCTCTGGTTGGCTATTTGCCGGAAGGTTTAACAATATCCGAAGCAGCAGTCCTCCGAGAGAAAAATCAGGAGAAGTATATTCAAATGGCTTATGATTCCATGGCTGAGCATGTAAAGCTTATGCTGAAATTTCAGAAGATGGGTAGTGTTACATTTGATTATGGAAATAATTTGCGCGGAAGAGCCTTAGAACATGGTGTAACAAATGCATTTGATTTTCCGGGATTTGTTCCTGCATACATCCGGCCGCTTTTCTGTGAAGGAAAAGGTCCGTTTCGTTGGGCTGCCCTCTCCGGAGATCCACAGGATATTTTAGAAACCGACAAAGTAATTCTGGAACTTTTTCCTGAGAACAAGTCGCTGCATCGTTGGATAAAAATGGCACAGGAACGAATTGCATTTCAAGGTTTGCCGGCCAGAATTTGCTGGTTAGGAATGGGAGAAAGGGAAAAAGCCGGACTTGCTTTCAATGAATTGGTGAAGAAAGGAATCGTTAAAGCTCCCCTGGTGATCGGAAGGGATCATTTGGATACGGGTTCAGTTGCATCTCCCAACCGGGAAACAGAGGCTATGCTTGATGGGAGTGATGCTGTGGCTGATTGGCCTGTGCTAAACGCACTTATTAATACTGCAGGAGGAGCCAGTTGGGTATCATTGCATCATGGGGGAGGTGTCGGAATGGGCTACTCCATTCACGCCGGTATGGTGATCGTAGCAGATGGTACTGATGATGCTCATCGTCGTTTAAAAAGAGTACTTAATAATGATCCGGCAATGGGAGTTATACGACATGCAGATGCAGGATATGACATAGCAAAAGATACCGCGAGGAAATTTCGACTTAACATCGAGGATCATTTTAAATCATAGAAACAAATGAGCGGTTTTACAGATTCTCTGATTGCGGCAAGGTTATTGCTTCCAGGAGGTCATTATTTATTCCCATGAAAAATAGAAATTCAATAGTACTCTTATGCATGTTCCTTGGTTCAATGCTTTTCATCAGCTCCTGCGAGAAGACGAATGACGAACTGGATACTGATAATCGTGAGAAGTTTTTAGGCATCTGGCGCGCAGTTTCAACCGGACCGGGTGGGGACGTAAATTTCAATATGAATATTACGGCTTCGAACAGTGATCCTTCAGAAATTTTAATGGAAAATTTTGATGCTCTGGGAAACGGAACGTATGTAGCCGGAAATATAAGCGGAAATTCAATTTCTATTCCAAGAAATCTTGTTCACTCTGACACGATTATCGGGGAAGGCAGGTACCTCAGCGACAAAACTCTGTCTTTTACCTATGAAGTGCGTGATGGTCAAACGGTAGAAAACCGGTCGGCAACAGCGAGAAGATAATTTGTACTATTTAATTACAAAGCTGTCCTCTCAGATTTTATCGTAGATTTCTTCATGCTGAGCGGTAGACTCAGAAATTTGGATTTACCAACTTCAAATAATCGCTTTATTTTTTTAAGCTAATTCAGCAAGAACAGTTTCTCCGCCACGCACTTTATCCTCAAGACTAACATTTATTTTGGTTCCTAGCGGCAGGTAAAGGTCAACCCGGGAACCGAATTTGATAAAACCCATCTCTCCACCCTGAGTCGCTGAATCACCGCTTTTAGAATAGCAAACTATTCTCCTGGCTAAAGCGCCCGCAATCTGACGGAACAGGATGGGGACTTTAGCGTTGGTTTCAACAACAACTGTTGTTCTCTCATTATCCGTTGAAGATTTCGGATGCCATGCAACCAGATACAAACCCGGATGGTATTTAGAATAAGTTACTTTTCCACTCACAGGATAGCGGTTCACGTGCACATTAATTGGCGACATGAAAATCGATACCTGAATGCGTCTGTCTTTTAATACTTCTGTTTCATTCGTTTCTTCTATTACAACTACTTTTCCATCGGCAGGTGCGATGATGTGTTTTTCATTTATCGGAGTAGTACGTTTTGGGTGGCGGAAAAACTGGAGAACAATAAGAAACAAAACAATCGAAATGACTAAAATAAAGGTTTGAATGATCGGCCAGTTGTGAAGAAACTGTGCGCTTATACCATTGAGTAATCCCATTAAAAGAATGGTGATTAAAAGTGAAGGGTATCCTTCTTTATGAATTGTCATCTAACTGATCTTGTTTTATTTTATGGAATAATAATACTTAGCTTAATATGAACCTCTGGACTTTATGGCTGTAGCAACTTTTTCAAGGGCAAACATATAGGCAGCTATCCTTAGAGATACTTTATATTTCTGTGACATCTTCCACACATTGTTGAATGCCCTGGACATAGATCTGTCGGCGCGTTTGTGAATTTCATCCACAGCATAATAATATCCGAAACGATTTTGTGTCCATTCGAAATAGGAGACAGTTACACCTCCGCCATTGGCCAGAATATCCGGTACAACAATAATTCCATTCTCCTGAAGAATTTCATCAGCACCGGCAGTAATAGGCCCGTTGGCACCTTCGACAATCAGCTTTGCTTTTATATCATTTGCATTTTTTCTGCTGATTTGATTTTCTAATGCACATGGAGCCAGGATACTTACTTCAAGCGTAAGTAATTCTTCATTGGTAATTTCCTTCCCGCCTTTGAATCCTTTTAGTACGCCATTATTTTCATTCCTGAATGCAATCGCTTTTTGTATGTCTATGCCTTTAGGATTGTGCCATGCTCCTGTGTGATCACTAATAGCTACAATACGGACCCCTTCAAGCTCCATATATTTCGCAGTGATAGAACCGACATTCCCGAATCCCTGAACTGCGGCTGTGGCCTTACTAAGGTTCAGTTTCATTTTTTTTGCTGCTTCAACGGTTGCCACATTTACTCCGCGGCCGGTAGCTTCGACTCTTCCCTCTGAACCACCAAGATGCAGTGGTTTTCCGGTGACAACGCCCGGAGTGAATTCGCCTTTGAGCTTTGAGTACTCATCTACAATCCACGCCATTTCTCTTGGTCCTGTTGCAACATCCGGAGCCGGTATATCCTTGTCAACACCAAAGACATCGCGAAGTGCAACAGTATATGCTCGTGTAAGCCTTTCCAGTTCGCCTTCTGACATTTTCGAAGGATCACAGGTGATACCGCCCTTGGCTCCGCCATAAGGTATATCTGCAACAGCGCATTTCCATGTCATCCAGGCGGCGAGTGCTTTTACTTCATCGAGGTTTACATCCATGGAATAACGGATACCTCCTTTTGAAGGGCCTCGGCTAGTGCTATGTACAATTCGGTAACCTTCGAAGACTTGCATTTTCCCGTTGTCCATTTTCACCGGAAGACTTACCAGATATTGTCGATCAGGTGATTTTAAAATATTGTATGTTTCCTCATCCAGCCCGATAATTTTTGCAGCCTCCTGAAATCGCTGCATCATTGATTCGTAGGGATTGTTTGATTCGGTCTGGCTTAAGTCTAGTGCTTTTTTCTTTTTGATTCCTGCAGTGATCATTCCGTCTGTTTTATGGCAACGAAGTTAATAATATTAATCTGTCTGCCTGTTCGGCAAATATAAGTGTGTGATTTTTAGCCGTATGGCTTTGAGGTTTAGCTCTTGTAGGAGATACTTATGCTGATAAGAGGCAATGAGTTTTTAGGAGAAAAGTAAGTGGAATACAAATACAAATGGTGCTGAAACGAAAAGTCCGTCGAAGCGGTCCAACACCCCGCCGTGCCCGGGCAATAAATTTCCAGAATCTTTTTTGTTCAGACTTCTTTTGAATAGTGATTCTACCAAATCTCCAAATGCACCGGAAACAATAATGATACCTGCGGTGATCAACCAGTCAGTCAAAGTAAAACTCGATACAAAGTATGAGACTGCAAATGCAGCCAGCGTGCCCATTACCGCTCCTCCTATAAATCCTTCCCAGGTTTTTTTTGGAGAGATTCTTTCAAATAGTTTATGTTTTCCCAGATACTTTCCTACAAAATAGGCTCCGATATCTGTTGACCATAATATCATAAAGAAGCCAAGAATGTTTCCTCCATTGTAACCTGAATCATTTGCCTCTGAAGATTGAAAAGCGAAAAGGTAAAACATAAATAGGGGCGCTATGATATAAATGAAGCCCAATAATGTAAAGGCAATATTCGTGAATGGTTTTAACGAGTGAGTGTACAGTTCACGAATGAAGATCAAGGATGGAACGATCAGGATTAGTGGTAATAGGTTGACAGGTATTTCGAAGGCACTGTGCAGCAAAGGTGCCAGAAATGGGAGTACTCCTAATATTAACCCGAACGATATTTGAGGCTGAACACCATCGTCTTTGCAAAGGCGGTAAAATTCAAGTAAGCATAAGACAGCCATTAAGATGAGTAAAAGTAAGAAGCTGGTCTCACTCCATAGTATTGCACTGATCATGATAAAAGCACCGGGGATTCCGGTAGCGAATCGCTTTGCAAGATTGTTCACAGGCTGTTTTGTTCAATTAAAACTTGTGCAAGGATAGCGTTTTCTTCAGAAACATATACTTCAATATCGCCAATGCTGATATAGCTCGAATCTCTTTTGTCGACAACAACTGATGGAATATCATTATCCGCAAGAACGGCTCTGACGATTTCGACCAGGTGTATTTTATTACTGATGTAAATTCTTTTCCATTCCTTCTCCATAATATTGTCTCAGGAAAGGTTGGAGTCGTCGATGAGAAAAACAAAAATATCACGCGGGCCATGCGCTGGAGACACAAGGGTTTTTTCAATATCTGCTGTGCGACTCGGGCCTGTTAAGGAGGCTATCATGGAAGGAATCTGATCGCTGTACTTATTTTTAATCAAAAGCAGCGCATCCTTCATTTCAGGTACAAGCTGAGAGGAATATGCGATGACGATATGTGAGGTGGGTACAGGAAATAATTTTCTTCCCGAACCCTGACGGGAAGAAACAATGACACTTCCCAAACGGGCAACCAATGCTTCACATTAAGGTAGACCTACCATGCCTTCGGGCAGATCATAATCTTCCGTCGTATAAGGAAATTCAGCTTCGTCTAAAAAGTCGGTAATGTTTTTCTCCCAAACATGAAATCTGGTCCATTCAAATTGCTTGGAAAGGTCCATAATATGTTCCAGTATTTCCAACTTGTTTTCACAAAACACAAATTTTCCTCCGACTGCCTGAAAAGCCATGGCAAATTGTTCCTCCAGACTTTGATCTTGCGTAGCATAAATGTTTTTATCCCAGTCAATCGCCGGAAATCGAGGAGGCGTTTTATTGATCAAAGCCTGCCGAATTTTTTTTAACATTTTCTCTCTGGATGTGCTGTCTTGCATGGTATAATTTCAACAGGAGCGAAGATACAAAATGAGAGCAGAAAGGACCATTTTAGATGATTTTATTATGCCTTCTGATTAATAGATCTGATGAGAAAGCCATCGGAAATTATTGTAGACTGTTTGTATTTTTATCCATGAAAAACGGCTCATTTTCCTTAGAAGATGAGCCGTTTAATAAATAATTGCGGATTTATGCCAAACCGGGTTCGGTACCAGGGGGAGCATGAACAGTAGGGATTTCCGTTTCCGGGCTTTTTGTCTCAGGGCTCACTTTTTTATCTTCCCCATTGACTATAACCGGCTTCATGAGTACCTCGTGCCTGTCGGCCCACTGTCTCTTTCCAAAAATCTTTTCCAGGTCTTCTTTGAACAGAACTTCTTTCTCCAACAAATGCTTTGCAAGAATTACAAGCTTGTCCTTGTTTTTCAGTAGCAAGTCTTTCGTACGTGCATAAGCCGAATCGATTAGCTTTTTAACTTCTTCGTCGATCGTCTGTGCTGTCTTTTCACTATATGGTTTACCAAAGGTATACTCCTGCTGTCCGGATGAGTCATAAAAACTGACGTTTCCGATTTTATCATTCAGGCCATAAATGGTTGTCATTGCATATGCCTGCTTGGTGATTTTCTCCAGGTCACTTAATGCACCCGTTGATATTTTTCCAAAAGCTATTTCTTCAGCTACACGACCACCAAGGGCTGCACATATTTCATCCATCAGCTGCTCTGTCGTAGTGATGGAACGTTCCTCCGGAAGATACCATGCAGCTCCAAGTGAATTTCCACGCGGAACAATTGTAACTTTTACCAAAGGATGAGCATGTTCGAGTAGCCAACTTACCGCTGCATGACCTGCTTCGTGATAAGCAATAACTTCTTTTTCCTGAGGAGAGATAATTTTATTTTTCTTCTCCAATCCACCAATGATACGATCAATCGCATCAAGAAAATCCTGTTTTTCAATGGAGGTCTTATTGCGACGGGCTGCTATGAGAGCTGCCTCATTACATACGTTAGCAATATCTGCTCCGGAGAAGCCGGGTGTTTGTCTGGCCAGGAAATCGAGATCTAAGGTGTCAGAGATTTTTAAAGGCTTTAGGTGAACTTCGAAAATTTCTTTCCTTCCATTTAAGTCAGGTAGCTCAACGTAAATCTGTCGGTCGAATCGTCCGGGACGAAGTAATGCTCTATCCAGTATATCTGCACGGTTGGTTGCTGCCACGATGATTACCCCGGAATTAGACCCGAATCCATCCATTTCAGTCAATAACTGATTCAATGTGCTTTCACGTTCATCATTGGCACTAAATGAGGGCGACTTTCCACGGGCGCGGCCTATTGCATCTATCTCATCGATGAATATAATACAAGGAGCTTTCTCTTTTGCCTGACGGAATAAGTCACGAACCCGTGATGCACCGACTCCAACGAACATTTCGACAAAATCTGAACCTGAGAGAGAGAAGAAAGGAACCTGGGCCTCACCGGCCATTGCTTTCGCAAGAAGTGTTTTACCTGTTCCGGGAGGTCCTACAAGCAAGGCTCCACGAGGAATTTTTCCTCCCAGTGATGTGTACTTCTTAGGATTTTTTAAGAAGTCAACAATTTCCATTACTTCAACTTTGGCTTCTTCAAGCCCTGCAACATCATTAAAGGTCACTTTTACTACAAGGTCCTTGTCAAAAAGCTGGGCCTTGGACTTGCCAATGTTGAAGATCTGACTACCACCACCTCCGCCACCCATTCGGCGCATGATCAGAATCCATATTATGGCAAAAAATGCAATCGGGAGAACCCAGTTGAGAACAACATCCCAATAGCTTCTCGTGTCTTGCTTATAATTTAAACCAACTTTTTCTGCCGGTAAAAAATCCTTTTGGGCTTCTTCAACTTTTTTGGCGAAGAGTTCAGCCGGACCTGTATTCAGGAAATAATGCGGACCCGGATTTTCAGATTTTCCAAAGCCTTTTGTGTTGACGGCTTTGTACTTTTCTTCAGACAATTTCTCACGCTTGATATAGATGTGGGCTACGTCATTGGTGACTTCTATTTTGTCTACATCTTTTGGAATCAACATCGTTCTTTCAAAGACATCGTATGTTGTTTCGTGTTCCGCAGATCCCCAGGAAAACATTTGGGTGACAATGAGTAATACGATGATTATACCGTAGATCCAATAGAAGTTGAAGTTGAACTTGGGATTCGTCGGAAATTTTTTCCCGTTCGATCCCTTAGACGGACTTCCCTTTTTCTGGTCTTCCGAATTCTCGTTATTGTTTTTTTTCTGGTCGCTCATGTATAATTTTACTTAGAAAACCTATGTCAAAGTTGATGCCATAAGGCATTTGTCTGACAGGTCGTCATCCTACAACAAAGTTACGGATTAATAGTTACTTGCTATTTTTTGAATTTCAGCATCGGCCCAAAGTCGTTCGATGCCATAATATTGGCGTTGTTCCTGCTTGAAAATATGGGCAACCACGTTAAAATAGTCCATAAGGATCCACTCGGAATTTGTTTTTCCCTCTATGTGGAGGGGTTCTTCGCCAATCGTTTTGTAGACATATTCCTCCACTGACTTTGCAATCGCTTCAATATGAGTCTTGGAATCTGCGTGACAAATAATAAAAAAATCTGCAAAAGAATTTTTTATGTTTCTCAAATCGATACAAACAATTTCTTTGGCCTTTTTCTCCTGCATTCCTTCGACAATATTGTCGCGGATTATTTCTGATTCATTCAGTTTCTTTACAGACTTTTTGGCTACTTTTCGGACAGGAGATTTTTTCTTATTGATCATTCAGTGATATCGACGGATTTAAATATCTTAGTTGCAAAAATACGCAAAATAATATCGTCTTTTAAAGGTATTCTTTGCCGTCATCCATTATAAACCCATCTATGCCAAAAGAGTTAACAACCTTATTCACAGGTCAGGAACGCGAAGTCCTCGATGACATAGATTCCACGAATACCTACATGGCCGAATTGCTCAAAAAAAGGCGAATTCCTGAAGGCTTTTTAGTATCAGCCCTACAACAATCGGCAGGACGGGGGCAGGCGCACGCAAAATGGAAGAGCGAGGCGGGCATGAATTTGCTCTTGAGTTTTGTCTTTTACCCTTCCTTTGTGAGTATTCCTGATTTGTTCATGGTGAATAAGGCCATCTCTTTGGGAACCTCGGACCTGGTAAAGAAAATGACAGGAGAAAAAGTATCCATTAAATGGCCTAATGATATTTATCACGGAGACAGGAAAATTGCGGGTATTTTAATGGAAAATAGTCTCAACACTTCTCAAATACAACAATGTATCGTCGGAATCGGATTGAATGTAAATCAGGACGATTTTCCTAAGGAGCTGCCTAACCCAACTTCACTTAAACTGATAACTGGAAGAAAAATGGATCGGGATGAAGTGTTGAATGAATTATGCTCATGCCTTGAACATCGTTATCTCCAATTAAAAAGGAATGAATATGCTGATCTTGACCGTGAGTTTACAAACAGTCTTTATCGCAAAGACGAGTGGCATTTGTTCATTAGTGAGCGTGTTGAATTCGAAGGAATGATAAAGGGAGTTGATAAGCGTGGAAGAATGCTTGTTATGCACCGAAACGAAATAGAAAGGTTTTATGATTTGAAGGAGATAAAATTTATCATGTGATCGATTAGGTATTTGAGCAAATGATCTCTTCAGTCTGCCCGGGAATTTTTATCTGCATTTGAAAGAAGCTGTTCTTAGTAAATGAATGTAATTTTCAATTCACAAAATTGTATTTTCATTCTGAATAATTTATTGTCTTAATCAGAATCATTTTGAAATGGAGATCTGTCTGCAAACTATCAATGGTTCATCGTGCAGAGTATTTATGGGAGCGACTTCAATTTATTTACTAAAAGATTTAAAAAATTCCCAAGAGGCTTAACTGCCATCATTTTTAACATTGGATTTAAATCGGCGTCAAAGGATAATTGGACTTCGCAATCCTTTCCTTTGTCTTCAATGTTGCAGTTTAAAAGGAAGTCAAAAGGGGCTTTCCCATGACGCGCAACCCGAATAAGACTGTTAGGTATTTTATCTTGAATTTTCATTCCTAAGCTGGCCATGCCTGCAATCGTAAAGCTGCATTCTTCTTCCGTTGATTCCCAATTTGTCACCTGTTCCGGCATAAGTTTTTGGAAGTTGTTGAAATTGCTGAGGAATTCGAAAATTTCTTTTGCCGGTTTTTCAATCGTTACTTTCTCACTATCTATTTTAGTCATTTGATTTTTTTTCTTGGATTTAATATTGTTTTCCTGACTGAACTATGGTCCCGGAAATTTATTGATTCTGACCCCATGTTTGCGGGGCTTTCCTCCATGCCTCCAGCGTTTCGAGTTCAGTTTTTTGAATGTAACCTGATTCCAGGGCGCATTTCAATAAATCATCATAATTGCAAAGCGAAACCAGTTTGCAATTTGATTCATTAAAATTATTTTCTGCCTGAACGAAGCCATAATTGAAAACGCTGATCAGACCCATAACAGTACAACCTGCATCTCTCAAGGCTTCAACCGCTTTGAGGGATGACTTGCCAGTTGACACCAGGTCTTCAATTACTACGATTTTTTGTCCGGGTTTAATTTCTCCTTCTATTAAATTTTCACGACCATGATCCTTGGGACTTGATCTGACATAAACAAAAGGCAAATTCAAGTTTTCTGCTACCAGAGCCCCTTGGGGAATAGCCGCGGTTGCGACACCGGCAATTGCCTCAACACCGGGAAAATTATTTCGAATGGATTCAGACAAGGCATCACGAATGAAAGTGCGAATCTGAGGGTATGAGAGAGAGATTCTGTTGTCACAATAGATGGGTGACTTCCATCCGGAGGCCCAGGTGAATGGGTTTGCCGGCTGCAATTTTATTGCTTTAATTTCTAAAAGAAATTCTGCAATTTGCAAAGCTGTACTTGTTTTTACCATAACATTGCAAACCTACGGCATTTTTTTGGGCCTACAGCCGGGAAATTTATCAGGATCAAAAATCGGAACAGAATTTATGGAGAAAACAAAGTATTCTGCTTATATCAATGACAAATTGATTTGTTTTACGGATGTTTATTCTTCACAAAGCGAACTGGATATTCCCGGCGTGCGTTTATTTTCTGATGCCACTCACTCTTTGGATGAAGTAATCAGGAAGTTGTCGAAACGTGAAGATTGGACGGGGGTGATCTATATCAGCGCTTCTCCAAAAAGAGCATGGGATGAATTTGTTTCGAGATATACACTGCAGGAAGCAGCCGGAGGACTGGTAAAGAATGAGATGGGAGAATATTTGATAATTTACAGGAAAGGTCGATGGGACCTGCCAAAAGGTAAAATAGATTATGATGAGAATCCTGCGGACGCTGCACTTAGAGAAGTTAAAGAAGAGTGTGGTGTAGAAAACCTTGAGCTGGGTTCCCTGATTTTAACTTCTTTCCATACTTACACGGAAAAGAATAAGGACATTCTAAAAAAGACTCATTGGTATATGATGAAATCTTCCGGTGAGGATAAACTCATTCCACAGCTGGAGGAAGGTATTGAAAAAGTTGAATGGATGAGTGAATTACGTATTAAGTCGGAAGTATATTCAAATACTTTTGGCTCCATTAAAAACCTCTTGAGCTATTATTTTGATAGGCAGGATTTATTTGAATCCAACAAAGCCTGATGTGATGAGTGCATTATCACTTGTGTGTACATCCACTTTGTAGTCATTTCTGGCAGGGAATGCCAGCTCATATATTCCGGACTCTCCATCTTTTACGAATGTGGCTTTTTCTGAACGAATAAACTTTTTATATTGACCTCCCTCACTTTGCCAGATATCTAAAAGTCTTACCGGTTCATTTTCGTTAAATGGTTGGAGGATTAGTTTTATTTTCCCTCGTGTAGCCTGGAATGAAAATTCAGTATTAAAATTTTCAATGTTGTCTTCAGAAAAAAACAAATCTACATGATCAGGTAAATTTGGATCTGTATTGTTCACTTCGTGTTTGCTTCCGGCTTCTGACATTTCAACTGAAACGCTGAGGATTTCTTCTGCAAATATTTTCCCTTCCTGATTTGTGAGCCGAAACCGATAGTCTCCGGCTGATTTCAAACTATAAGGAATGGAAACGATTGATTTTGTCGGGTCAGTAAAAACTGTACGAAGGTCGGTTTTTTGAAAACTGTGATTTATTAATTTGGCTATTTCAAGTTTTAACTGAGCAGTACCGATGGGGCCCTTTTCAGAATGAAATAAAAGTTGAATTGTTTGTCCTTCCGGCGAAAGAATAAGGGACTCAAAAGAATTTACAGCATTGCCTGAAGGATCTACACTGTCACAAAATAACAAGGATCCCTGAGCTTTGGTAGCATATGCTGTACAAACTAATAAAAGCAGAACCATTAATCTTTTCATGGACTAAATTTTTACTGCATCCGGAACAAATTTGTTGACATTCCCCTGATATAGCAGAATGTCTCTTACGATTGTGGAGGAGATATGTGAAAGAGCCGGGTCTGATACAACGAATATTGTTTCAATTTCCGGGGCCAGATCCCTGTTCATTTGTGCGATGGCTCTTTCGAATTCAAAATCTGCAGAGGTTCGTAAGCCACGTAGAATGTATTTTGCTCCAACCTCATTACAGAAATTTACGGTAAGCCCACTGTAACGGTTTACTTTTATTTTAGTCTCACCCTGAAAAGTTTGCTGAATAAAATGTTCCCGTCTGTCTTGAGAGAAGAAGTAATTTTTATTGCTATTATATCCTATGCCGACAATAATTTCGTCAAACAGAGGAAGGCAACGTTTGATGATACTTTCATGACCACGTGTAATGGGGTCAAAAGAGCCGGGGAAGACCGCTATTTTTTTTTCGGAAGACATATACTTGAATTATAAACAAATGTAAAAAGTTCCGGGGATTATTGGTGTTTCTTTTGACCTTAAGTATTTGTTTTTTTAGGGCTTTGTCAGGAAAAAATGCTTTCCTCCTTAGAGGGAGGAGTTTTTGTAGATTGAGAATGCACAATTTCCATATTCCCTCACTTCAGCCGGTTCAAAATCTGTTTTTAGTTTTCGTTTATTCATATGTTCAACGATCAACCAGCCATTTTCTTTTAGCATTTGTTTCTGAAGTATCAGGTTGGTGAGTTCATCGGTATCCATCAGTTCGAAGGGAGGGTCTGCGAAAATAATGTCATATTGAGCTTCATGTTGCCTGATAAATTTTGTTACGTCGGCCTTCACTGTTTTAATTCCCAAAGCACCTATTTTACCTGCGAATTCCGAAACAAATTTTACACATCCCGGATGCTTATCGACACAGGTTATGTCATTGGTTCCTCTGGAAGCAAATTCGAAACTGATATTTCCGGTTCCGCAGAATAAATCTAAAACTTTCAGGTTTTCAAAATCAAAATGATTGTTGAGTATATTGAACAAACCCGATTTTGCATAGTCCGTTGTAGGTCTCACCGGCAAGGAAGTTGGTGCCAGAATGCTGCGACCGCCAAATTTACCAGCTATAATTCGCACAAGGCCAGAGTGAAAAGTGAAAAATGCTGATGTGCCGGAAGCTGTTCTATGCGATAGCTATAGTTCAGATTTCCCGGACGCTGGCTTAATTGCAGGTTGCGGAAATATTGATAAAGCAATTTGTATTTCGCGGATTCTTTTTCAAATTCACCGCTAAGCCAAACCTGAATTGAGTCCGGATCCAGTTCAAGTTGATCGCAGACCATTAATGAAAAATACAGAAGATCATCTGCTGTTGGGCTGGCGTATGAATTCATAAGCAAGAGCTTTTTTCCTTCAAGCACTATAATATCCACACTTGCCTTTCGAACATGAAGGAACAGTTCCCTTTCTTTTTTGCCCCGTGATTGAAGGTGTGCTGCTTCAAGCAATGTGCTTGTTGCATGAATTAATTCAGGTTCTTCAAACAAGTGGAAAAGTTCGTGGTACAATTCTTCGCTGATTCCAAAAAGAGTTTTTAGCTGGAATGGATTTACCTGCCGTGAAAAAACCCTTTGCGTATTTTCTTTATCTTCAAAATGGAAGTCAATAAACTTTTTGTCATCGCCCGCTTTGTAAATTGCTTCCGGAACCAAGGTGTATGGAGATGAAAATATTCCAACTATCGCTTTAGTAAATTCGAAATGACGAAGAAGGTAACTGTTTCTGGAAAGTTGTTCCAGGGCTTCAGTCCAGTTGATTGCTTTGTTGCCGCTTTCTGATTGAAAAATTTCAAGAGCCAGAATACGGTTGCTTTTCTTTTCCTTAAGTGCCAGTTGAATACTGTCAGCATCAAGAACTACCAGCAGCTCACAGGCAAGAGCAGTTCGGGTTTCCAGGGATTCATCAACAAGGAGCAAACCGGCCTCGCCTGACTTGCTTCCGTGCAGAAAGATGTTTTCACTTGGGTTTTGTATGTCTTGACGCATGATTGACAAAGCTACAAATATCATCTGTAAAGTATGGTGTCTATGAGGATTTTTGCTTTCACCGGACAATTTGCTTGAACCTGAGTTTCATGCAATTAGTTGTTTTTCTCTTCGAATGGAAATAAAGCATATCCGGGATTTTTTTTTATTTTTGCGCCTTCATAAAATGGACGCTTAGCTCAGTTGGTTTAGAGCATTACCTTGACAGGGTAGGGGTCACAGGTTCGAATCCTGTAGCGTTCACAGATTCCCTTCTGTTTTTTCGTCACCTATCTTATAGCATTGTTTATTTAAACAATGGAGGATGTATTAAATGAAAAGCGGTTTTGTCCTGATACTTCTTCGCTACGGATAATAATTTTCCTTCTTCATAAAGTTGTCCAATAAACACGATGCTGGTTGGACTACTTTCATTAATAAATCCATTCGGTATTACTATTGATGGATGTCCTGTCAGGTTTGTAATGAGAAGATTGTCGCCCGCGAGTGAAGGTGCAATGCACAGATCAACCCGGCTCATCATCCTATCCATTTCCTGGATAAGTAAATACCTTAATCTGTTGGCTCTGATATATTCAGTGGCTGGAATAAAATGAGCAGCCCTGAAGTAATTGGGCCAACGGTTTTTATTTTGTTGCACCATCTCATCGTCCCGGTTCGTGAGTGTTAGTTCTTCGAATGCAGCAGCAACTTCACATTCAAGCAAAAGCGACATGTCGTTTACCGGCAAATCCGGAAGTTTTAGAGGAATGAGTTCAACGCCCATGTTTTTAAGATATTCCAAGCTTGCCATATTATAGGGCTTATTAATGGAAGTGTCTTTTGCGAAATCATCAGGGAAGAAACCAATTTTTAATTTCGTTAAATCAATTATCGGATCATAGTTGAATGGTACATCGATCATGACAGGATCTTTAGGATCGATACCGGCAATGGCATTTAATACCATAGCACAGTCTTCAACATTCCGGCAAAGCGGGCCAATTTTATCCATGGTCCAGCTTAGCGCCATGGCACCACTACGACTCACTCTGCCAAATGTCGGCCTCAATCCTGTAACGCCACATGCAGTAGCAGGGGATACTATTGAACCCCAGGTTTCGGAGCCAATAGCAAATGGTACCAAGCCGGCTGCAACGGCTGCTGCCGGACCGGCCGAGGAGCCGCTGCTTCCTTTAATGGTATCCCAGGGATTTCGTGTTTGTCCTCCGAACCATATATCATCCATAGCTAATTCTCCCAGCGAAAGCTTTGCAATGAGTACTGCCCCTGCGTCTTGAAGTTTTTTCACGACAGTAGCATCTTCATTGATCAACTGATCACGGAATGGAGGCGTTCCAAAACTTGTGGGATAATTTTTTGTCGCAAACATATCCTTTATACCATAGGGGATTCCATGAAGTACTCCGCGATATATGCCTGCAGAAATTTCCTTATCTGCTTGTTTTGCCTGGAGCAAAGCCAATTCATCTGTGTATGTGATGACACAGTTTAATGCAGGAGAGTGTTTTTTTAACCGATCAAGGAAAAAAGCGGTTAGTTTTTCTGATGTGATTTTTTTTGTTTTAATCAGATGTGCAAGCTGACCTATCGAGAAATAGGCTAATTCATTTATATCAGCAGGTAGAATGGTTGAATCATAGTCAGACATGACACAAAATCTTTTACTGAGGTCTATTTTTTTTCCGATAGGTATCGGGTTAAATATAAAGGCAGGAGGGATGCTGTTTGAAAGTGGAAAAGTCCGCATAACATCAAAGTTCTCCTTATGAAGTGCTAAAAGATCAAGCATGCTGTCTGCTTCCATCTCACTGAAGTTAACGGAGATGAATTTTTGGGCTGTTTGAACATCCTTAGCGCTAAATTTTTTTATGGCGTCGCTCACAAGAGCGCCACCGGTAAAAAGGATAATTCCTCCAATGATGAACAGGTATTTTTTTAGAAATCTTTTCATGGTTAATCAATTAAAGATAGCCTTTTTGAAATAGCAATTTGAATAGCTAAGCTATGACATTATTTTGTACGGGAATGAAGTGAGCAAAAAGAATAAAATTTAATCGAAACTGATCAAAATGTAACGAAAACTTTCAAAACCATTTGTAAGCCAAAAGCCACCAGGACCAGTCCAACAATTCTGCTAATCCATGTGATTACATTCTCCTTGAGGATGTTTTTTATCCTGTGAGAAATAAAAGATTTTAATATGTCGGTGCTGAATACTGTAAACAAAAGTGTGACAAAAAAAACAGAAGTATGAATTTTTGTATAATGTTCTTTTAGGGTAACAATGCCAATGACACCCAGCCAAAAGAGCAAGACAGCCGGATTAAAAATATTCAGAAAAAATCCCTGGGCTATAAATTTAGCATGAACGGTTTTTTTATTGTCATCTACTTCTTTCACTCTTATTTTCTTGAAAAAATTGAATAAGCCAAAGCCAATGAGCAGTCCACCGCCAATGAATCCCATCAGCATTTTGTTTTGTTCAAGAAGATTTAACTGTGCGGCAAAAAAATAGCAAATGCCGATAAGAGCAGTATCACTCATCAGTACTCCGAAGGCCAGGTAGGCACCGGCTTTAAAGCCTTCATGCAAACTGGTTTGTAACAGAGCAAAAAATACCGGTCCAAGCATTGTGGCTAAGAGAAGGCCAAAGGCAATCCCGCTTAATACCGGTTCGATCATAGTATGATTTGATGATTAAACATACAAAAAACAGAAACTGTCATTTGCTAATTGTTAGCAAGATAATTTTTCCAGTCGTCTAATTGCGTAGCTTTTAAAACCCTTGGAAATTTATTTTGGCCTCCAAGCTTACCCTTGGAATTCATGAATCCGTAAAATGCATCTACGGGAACGGTTTCAACGAAAATTTCTTTGAGGGCACTTCCTCTTTCAACAGCATAATCATCATTTAGTTGTTTGAGGATTCCGTCCAGTTTTTCTTTTATAGCTTTTTTGTCGGCATCTCCATCAAGACCGATATACCATTGGTGAGCAAAAGTGCCGTCATACGGAATTCCGCTCACGGTATATTCACGGATATCAAGTTTCATATCACTTGATAGTTGTGCTATGGCTTTATTCATGTTGTCAACTGACAGGTGTTCGCCAACCAAGCTTAAAAAATGTTTGGTGCGACCGCTTATAACAATTTCACAGTTTACCGTATCAGTAAATCGGACGACATCTCCTATGAGATATCTCCAGGCACCGGCGCAGGTGCTGATAAGTAAGGCATAGTCTTCACCTGTTTTCACTTCATTGATAAGTAAGGCTTCCGGATTTTCTCTTAACTCGCCATTCTCATCAAAATTCTTGTCGTTGAAAGGAACGAATTCATAATATAGCCCATTATTCAGGATAAGTTTCATGCTTCGTGAATCCGGCACATCCTGATAAGCAATAAAACCTTCTGATGCCGGATACATTTCGATGTAGTGTACCGGTTTGGCAAAGAATTTACTAAATCCTTTTCGGTAGGGTTCAAAAGATACCCCTCCATGTGCGTAAACTTTCAGATTGGGCCATATATCATGAATGGTTTCAACCTTGTAATGCGAAATAACTTTTTCGAGCAGGATTTGTATCCAGGCAGGAACACCGGTGATGATTCCTATATCCCAATTTTTAGCTTGAAGAGTTATTTCTTCTAATTTTATATTCCAGTCTTTTACCTTTGAAATCTTGTTACCGGGTTTGTAATACCGTTGAAACCATATGGGAACTTTTCGAGCTGATATGCCGGATACATCTCCTTCAAAATAACCACCATTCTGATTAAGATCTGTTGAACCGCCGAGCCATAAAATTCCTTTGGTAAAAAAAGACGCAGGAAGATCATACTTTCCTAAAGTGACGATGTGTCGGATACTTGCTTTCCGAAGGGAGCGCATCATAGCATCAGTTACCGGAATATGTTTGCTCGCTGAATCAGAGGTGCCGGAACTGAGAGCGAAATATTGGATCTTTCCAGGCCAGCAAACATCCGGCTCTTCTTTCAAACAACGATGCCACCATTTCTCATAGATACTTGAATAGTTGAAAACATCAACGCCTTCCTGAAAGGCTCTCGGAATATTGTTGGATGCGAGTATTTTGTTGAAGTCGTAGTGCCTGCCGAAGGCAGTGTTTTCAGCAGTTGAAAGCAATTCTTCAAGTACCTTTTGCTGCTGCTTCATTGGAGAATGCTCCCGGAGTTTGACTTTGTTCCCCAGAATCAATCCTTGTTTAATAAGAGCTCCAAGTAAGGGCATGGTTAAATTGAATTTTCTATTTTCTACTTGCCATTTCAATTGAAGGTTTGAATCTTCAATTATATAATTGTTATTCAGGAAAGATATAAAAAAAGAAAAGGCAAATATTCGTTTTCTGATTCTTTGCCTTTTCGTTCTGAATTTATAGTAAACTCGTTTCTTTAATTTACATATTAGAAATTACCTCTGTGCCAAATTCTGAACACTTTAACAAAGTTGCGCCCTTCATCTGTCGCTCAAAGTCGTAGGTAACTCTTTTTTTCGCAATGCTCTTCTCGAGTCCTGAGTAAATAAGTGTTGCTGCTTCCTTCCATCCCATGTGTTCCAGCATCAAGGCTGCTGATAATATTACTGATCCCGGATTTACCTTGTCCTGATCAGCATATTTCGGAGCGGTGCCATGCGTTGCTTCGAAGATGGCGTGACCGGTTATGTAATTGATATTGGCACCCGGAGCAATTCCTATTCCTCCAACCTGCGCTGCCAATGCATCACTAAGATAATCGCCGTTGAGATTCAAAGTTGCAATAACTTCAAAGTCTTCCGGACGCGTGAGTACCTGTTGCAATGTGATGTCAGCAATGGCATCTTTAATAAGAATTTTGCCGGTGGCCAATGCAGTTTTTTGTTCCTCATTAGCAGCAGCCTCACCTTTGTCTTTTTTTGTTTTTTCCCACTGAGACCAGGTATAAACTTTTGAAGCAAATTTAGAATCTGCAAGTGCATAGCCCCAATCACGAAATGCACCTTCAGTAAATTTCATGATATTCCCTTTGTGCACGAGTGTCACCGATTTGCGTTTATGTTCAATCGCATATTCAATAGCGGCTTCAATCAAACGCATGGAGCCAATCTCCGAGACAGCTTTAATTCCAAGTCCTACATGCACCGGAGCCGGGCCATTCTGACCTGCACTTTTCAAAAATTCTTTTCCTTTTGCTTCTGTACCAAAACGGATTTTATTAAAGTCTTTTGGGAATTCTTTCTCTATGAAATCAAGGATCTTTTGTGCCTCCGGTGAGCCGGCAACGTATTCAATACCTGCATATATATCTTCTGTATTCTCACGAAATATTACCATGTCAACAGCACCCGGGTTTGTAACAGGAGAAGGGACACCTTCAAACCAACGAACAGGACGAACACAGACGTACAGGTCAAGTATCTGACGTAATGCAACATTCAGTGAGCGGATACCTCCACCAACGGGAGTGGTGAGAGGCCCTTTTATTCCAACCAGATATTCGTTGAAAGCTGCCAGCGTTTCATCCGGGAGCCAATTACCTGTTTGCTTAAATGCTTTTTCACCTGCCAGTACTTCTTTCCAAACGATTTTTTTTGTTCCCTTATAAGCTTTTTCAACAGCTGCATCTATCACACGAACTGATGAACGCCAAATATCCGGGCCGGTTCCGTCACCTTCTATGAATGGTATAATTGGATCATTGGGAACATTTAGTTTATTCCCTGACATGGTAATTTTATTTCCTGACATAGTATTTTGATTAATTTTTGCGAACTTACACAATATGCTGCATTTTTGAAAGAATATCACTTCTGAATGCCTGTCTTCAATGCTAAAATTCGAGTATATTTCAGCCATTTGTTGATCGTAACAAGCAGGCCTCAATTCGTAGAGTCTTAATATGTAACTTGTTAATAGGGGAGATGCCGGTAAGCCCGCTGTCTATCCATCTTAGCCCTGAAATCATTTTACGGTTTGCTGATATTTTTTAGGCTTTCCGAAGTAACTAAGTACGGCATATTCGATTGGAATCTTAATTTTGCAGCAGATTCTATAATGTGTGAAGATTTATAATTCCATTGACGATTTTCAAGTTCTTCCAAATGCTGTCGTGACCATAGGCACATTTGATGGCGTACATGAAGGACATCTTCAGATTATCCAACGATTATTGGAACTTGCGCGTATCCAAAATGCAGAGTCGGTGGTCCTCACTTTTTTTCCCCACCCAAGAATGGTTTTACAACCGGAGGATAACGGACTGAAGTTAATAACGACAATGGAAGAACGTAAAATTCTTCTTCAGAAAAACGGGATCGAGCATTTGATTATCCAGCCCTTTAGTAAGGAGTTTTCACGCCTGACTGCAATTGAGTTTGTACGTGATGTATTGGTGGAAAAAATAGGAATGAAGACTCTGGTGATTGGCTATGACCATCATTTTGGCAGAAACAGAGAGGGTTCCTATAAGGACCTTGAAGAAATGGCTCCCGCTTACGGTTTTCAACTGGAAGAAATAACTAAGAAAGTTGTCGACGAGGTAGCGGTCAGTTCAACCAAAATCCGAAACCATTTGCTTTCAGGGGATATTCACCTGGCGAACAAATTACTAGGTCATGATTTTATGCTGAGCGGTGAAGTC
The DNA here is from genome assembly GCA_004295015.1 of Bacteroidota bacterium. GTDB lineage: Bacteria > Bacteroidota > Bacteroidia > AKYH767-A > 2013-40CM-41-45 > QQVM01. The sequence continues at coordinate 48,731 of SHNE01000034.1, forward strand.
ATCAAAGGTGACCAAATTGGCGCCGGCTTAGGTTTTCCGACAGCTAATTTAAAAATTGCTGATCCATATAAATTAATTCCGCGCCACGGAATCTATGCAGTTCTGGCTGAAGTCGAGGGAGAGATGTTCAAGGGTATGCTCTACATTGGAACCCGGCCGGTTTTGAATGGAAAAAAATTAAGTGTAGAAGTAAACCTTTTTGATTTTGACAGAAACATCTATGGTAAAATGGTGAATATTTATCTGAAATCATGGGTTAGAAGCGATATGTACTTCGATAATCTTCAGCAATTGAAAGAAAAGATGGAAGAAGACAAAGTGAACGCAACAAAATTGCTCAGTTGACGTTTTCTTATTGTGAGACGCCTCAGGTTTTTATGGATTGGTATTTTTAGCCTAATCACAGGTTCAGGTTTGCTATTTGCTCAATCTTCTGACCCGGTAAGTGGGAATGTCGCAATTGGCGATACCAATAAAGTTTATCGAAATTTAACGGAGGCTCTCTTGTCTCCGGATCAAGTCTATCGACTCGATTTGAGCCGGCGTCGTCTCGACTCAGTACCTATGGAGATCTTTCAGTTCAGAAACCTGAGAGAACTCAATCTAAGCAGAAATAAGCTGGAGTTTTTACCTGTTGAAATTTCTTCTCTCGTAAAATTGGAGAGACTTGATCTTGCCAATAATAAATTAAAGACTTTGCCGAATGAAATTTCATCCTTGAAAGAACTGCGTTATCTTGGATTAAATCGCAATGTAATTGATACACTTCCACCGGGTATTGGCGGTTTAATCCGACTCGAAGTTTTTGAACTTTGGGATAATGAGTTAGGTGATATTCCGGATGAAATAGCTGAATTAAAAAATCTGAAAGTACTCGAGTTACGTGGAATACTTTTTTCTGAGGAACAACAGGCTCGAATTGATGAGATCGTGGTACGCTCTGCAAAAATTCATATGTCACCCAGCTGCCATTGTAACTACTAGCTTTTTGTCAGAATAATAAATTGATTCCTGCCATAAAATTCCTTCCGGCCTGCGGGTAGAAGTAATTAAAGGTTGACATTTCTCCACCATAGATATAACTGTAGGTATATCCGTTTGAACTGTATTCTGTATTCATTAAGTTGTTCACGCGTATATTCAGGCCAAATTCTCTCAGTGATTTTAATTGAATAGTATAACGGAGTCCGAGATCTGTTGTCAGGTATGCAATAAGACTTCTGCTCATGCTTTCAGTGTTATCGAGATACTGCTTCCCGACATACTTTCCTGTGAGGTCAACATTCAGTGAGCGGACAGGATTCCAGCTTAATCTGGCCATGGAAACCACTGCAGGTGAAAAAGCAATATTTACTGTGCCATAGGTTCTGAGTACTTGGATTTCTGTGTCATAGTCGTCAATGTATTCGTCGAAGTTTTTAATTTTATTTTTACTAAGACTGATATTGCCTTCGAAGAGGAGCTTGCTTGTGATGGTATAAGCAATTTCCAGTTCAATGCCTGAGCGGTAGCTCTTCGGGACATTTTGCCTGGTATATTCTCCAACATCATTGATTTTTCCGGTGAGAATCAGTTGATCCTTGTAGTTCATGTAATAGATATTTAATCCGAAACGCACTTTAGCTGAATACAGCTGATAGCCGCCTTCATAGTCAGTCAGCTTTTCCGGTTTTGGCCTGCTGAGACTTGTTGAATTAATGAAATCGTCTCTGACAGGTTCTTTTTGTGCAATACCCGCTGAAACATAAATTCTTTGATTGCTTTTGGGCGAGTATACAAGTCCCAGCTTTGGATTCAGGAATGAGTTGCTTGCCGATTGGGCTGCAATGTCTCCATTCGATAATCGACCATCGAAGCTGTAATCGATTTTTCTGAGTTGGATATCGGTGAAGGCATCAAGATTATCGAAAATTTTTCCCGTAATTTTCCCATATACATTCAGCTCTTTTTTTTGTGCTTCATTAGTATAGTATTTGAGAGGAAGAGAAGCGAGTGCCTGATCTTTTGACCATAATAATTCACCAAAATGTAATCCCTCGTAAATATTTGCTCCGGCCCCGATGGTGATTTTTATTTTTTCATTTTCATAATTTCCGGAACCGATTATTCCATAGAATGTATTATCCAGCCATCTCTGTCTGATAAAATCTGAATTTGTTACCGTGTCAGCATTAATTATAACAATCGGAAGGGAGTATTTGCTAAAATCATCTCCTGCAGAATATTCTTCATAATATCCTTTTCCCAAAGTTCCATGAAGAGAAAGATTAAAATTCCAGGCCTTGTTGATTTGTTGAGTGTAGTGCAGCTGGTAATTGTCTTGTTGGTAGTTGTCAGTTTGATTGTCATAAAAAGCGGTGTCCCCTCCTTGATTTAAATACATTCCTGCCGGGTTGAATGTCCGATTGCTTTTCAAATTCTCTTCAGGAACACCATACCAGGCCTGGTAGGTATTTTCTTTCCCCGACATGATAACTGCTTTAAGAGAAGATTTTTTTCCGTAATAACCTCCTGACAGAAAAAAGGATTTTAATTTAGTTGTTGCCCGGTCTATGTATCCGTCAGACCCGATGATTGACATGTTTCCATCTATGGCAAAATGATCAGACACAACTCCGCTACCAAACCCTATTGTATTTTTATAGGAATTGAATGAGCCGACAGAACTACGGAGTGATGCATATGGCTGTTGACTTAACGATAAAGTTTGAATGTTTACACTTCCTCCAAAAGCCCCGGCTCCGTTTGTGGATGTTCCAACTCCCCGTTGAATTTGTATGTTCTCTGTTGCCGATGCCAGATCAGGCAAGTCTACCCAATACAATTGATGTGATTCAGCATCGTTAACCGGAATACCATTAATGGTCACATTTATTCTTGTTGCATCACTTCCTCTGATTCTTAAGCCGGTGTATCCAATGCCGGTTCCCGCATCAGAAGTCACTACCAGTGAAGGCGTGCTATTAAGCAGGTAAGGTAAGTCTTGCCCCAGATTTACTTTGTCCAGATCAGTTTTGCTAATGTTTGTATAAGTTATCGGCGAACTGTTGTCAGCCCTGGTAGCTGAGACAGTGATCTCCTGATTCACATAGGTGACAGGTCTCAAGCGGATTGTCATTTGCGTATCAGTTGATTGAATGGTGTCTTTCTCAAAAGAAATATGGGAAATGTATAAAGTTATGCCTGAAGATTTACTTGTGGCTAAACTGAATCTTCCGGCCCGGTCACTTAGTGTTTGATCAAAAGAATCCGGGATTCTGATAAGTGCTCCTTCGACAGGTTGATTGCTTGATTCATCGATCAGCACTCCATGAATCGTGTGTTGTGCTGAAATCAAGAGTGGGATAAAGACAAGAAGACCCAGACAAAGGTAGAACCTTTGAATCAGGCCGGATAATTTTTTGGTCATTTGGATTGATCAATTACAAGTTTAACAATAGTGGCACATGGGGTGTGCGCACAAATTAATATGTTTACCTCGTTCCCTTCGCAGGCATTATCCTGAACAGGTTCGATGGGTATAATCTCAGCCCTTGAAGGAGCACCCCATTAATCTTTGACAAAGATAGAATTATTTTATTGCAAACCGGTATTGCTATATATATCTGTAGCTTTTAGATATTTCTGTAAATTGTGCTCAGATTCTGATGCCATGAGGAAAATTTTTATCGTACTGGTCATTTGTTTTTTTGCCACATCTGCGTATTCCCAACTTTATATTTCCGGCATTGGGATTCGTGCAGGGAAATTTAATACCGGTCTTACTTCAAAATTTTTTTTTGTAGCCAATAACAATAGTGGAATGCAATTTGACGCATATTATACGAATATTGCTTCCGGTGGCTATACTCTCAAAGGTTTTTTTGTAAAACAGGTGCCCTTTAAAATTCCGATTATACAATTACCACTTGATTTTGTTTTTGGCGGAGGAGTACATGCAGGATATTTCCCTTTTGAAACACAAGGTTATTATCGCAAGTCAAAAAAAGATGCGAACTATTATGACAAATCCGTAGTCTCTGTAGGTCTAGATGCGACTATACAAATCGAGTATCAGGTAAAAAAAATAGCCCCGTTCACCATAGGAATAGATTGTGTTCCTTTTTTCGAATTTATGAATCCGGGACCTGAGTTTATTGATTTTGGTGTATCGGTTCGTTATGTCTTCCGCTAGGATTGTCAAAAAAATTGTGAATGATATTTATTGCATTTACCAATCGATCAGGCCCGCTTCCTTTGATTATGGCATAGGGGAGTTTTCGTTTTTTTAATTCACTTTCATACCATAGAAAAAAGAATTCTCGCCTCAATGGATTTTCTCTTACAGGATCGTTTTCAAATGGGAGATCTGTATTGCAGAGGAGATACAAGTCATAAGGCTTTTGCTGAATGGCCTTTTCTATCCAGTCCGGATAATAGTTATAGACATCTTCCATCCAGACTTTAGCCATGATATTTTCTGTGTCGGAAAAAAAATAGTTGTTTGCATTTTTTATTAAGCTTGTTTCCAGATTAATTTGTTCCGCTATACAATACAGCACATCAGATTCTGTATATTTTCTATGGAGATTTGCCATATAATCGCGTGCGAACTCAGGAGCAAAAAGGGTATTGAAATGTTCTGCCAGGCCTTTGCACAGGGTTGATTTACCGGTTGATTCCGGTCCGATAACAGCTATCCGGAGTATTGGTAGTTTTTCAGGCATTTATTGCACAGATAAATTTTGTTTCCATTCGCGCCAACCTTTTAGTGCGAGAAGCAGGAAAAGAAAATAAAGAAAGGCAGTTAGCGGAAGGTCTTTGTAAATGTAAAGAGGAATGTAGAAACTGTTAGCCACTATCCAAAGTAACCAGTTTTCAATTTTCTTTTTAGCAATCATCCATTGAGCAAGTAAACTGATAACAGTAAGTGGCGAATCTATCCAGGCCAGATCGGCATTGGTGAATGTGCTTAGGAATGCGCCAAGTATAATTGTGGCAGGAAGCGATATTAAAATGGCCTTTGTCCATTCTGCCTTTCGCATGTATGTCGGCGCTTCCACCTTTTTTTCGGTCTTTTTCCCGGACCACATATACCAGCCATAAATGAGCAGGCCGAGGTAAGCGCATTGCAATAATGCATCAGCATAAAGTCTTATTCCCGGTGTGAAGAAGAGAATTGCATAAAGCGAAACATTAAGCATACCAACAGGAAAACACCAAACATTTTGTTTCATTGTTAACCAGACTCCTGCAACTCCGCTGAGCATGGCAGTAAGTTCCAGGAAGCTAATCCACTGGCCCCAAAAGTAAAATCCTTGTTCAATCACCTGCAAATATTGAAAATAGATGGATGATATTCAGATTTCCATCCTTTTTCTTCGTTTTTTTGATTTAATGGCCTTAGTATGAGTGTGATCAGATTAACACTCTGTCATGGTTTCGTCATAAATTTTCATATACGCTCTAGATTAACAAGATATATTCACGGAAAATTTTAACATTGAGGAAATTTTAACAATAATCTTTAACAAAATCTAAACGGGGCTGCTAAACCTTTAAAGGGTTAAATTTTTTATCGGGGGGGGATTACTATATGTCACTACTTAGAAAGTTTGTTGACTCCTTGCACGTGAATATTCTTCGTGCCGGATTCAGGGAAGGGTTGACCCCTTTTTCCATGTCTAATCATTATCAAAAGTCTAACGTAATTATACATCTCCAGCGAGGGAATGTGTTTGTTGGAAAAGAGAGAACCAAGCTGGAAGAGAATAGTTTTTATTTTTTACCCGTTGGTCAACCGATCTATGTTCAGCATGGGCTTCCGCCTTATCATGATCTGGGGGAAGATGGTTTTTACAGTGATATTGAGGTTACCAAGTATCTTCGTTTTATTCATCCTACTGAAGATATGAGTCACTGTACACAATTGTACACACTGATGGCCTTTGATATAAGTCTATTCAATGCCATTCCATTTTTCGAAATTCTGGATATGCCCGGCTTTGTAATTCCGCCGGATGAGGAATTCGGTTTTCTGGTGAAGCATGTTGCGGCAGAGTTTCATCAGGATAAATTGGGCAAAGACAAAATTATTCAGAATTACATGGAAGAGATAGTTATACATCTCTGTCGCTTTTTAGATTCTCAACCAAATTTTGAAAAGTATATTCAGAAACTTGAGTTACTCTCCGATAAACGCCTGGTAGATATTGTGAAGTATATTCAAATGAATCTTGGAAAAGATTTATCGAATAAAACCATTGCCAACGTTGCCTATGTTTCGGAAGATTATGTGGGACAATTTTTCAAATCGCTTACCAAAAGAAATTTACAAGACTATATCGAAAATCAGCGTTTGGATAAGGCTATGTTATTCTTGCGCACGGAGCCTGATAATATTCAGGAGATAGCACATCGTGTGGGCTTTAAGGATCCGGCTTATTTCAGCAGGCGTTTCAAAATGAGATTTGGTTTTAATGCCAACTCCATCAGAAGTCAGTACAGCCCATTAGTGTGATGATTCTTTCAATGCACCTGCAATTTCATTGAGCAGGTTGGGCTGTGATTCGATCGCATTGCCTACTACAATAATGTCGGTACCGGCAGCACACAATTCGATGGCTTTTTCTGCTGTTTTTATTCCACCTCCAACAATCAATGGAATTTTAATTGCTTTTCGAACTGCGCTAACCATGTCTGCACGGATCGGAAAACGTGCACCACTGCCGGCATCCAAATAAATTGCCTTTAAACCAAGGAGCTCTCCGGCTATAGCTGTGCATTCTGCAATGTCATTTTTGTCATGAGGTATTGGAAAAGTCTGGCTCATGTAAGAAGCGGAAGTTGGAGCTCCGCTATCTATCAGCATATAGCCTGTAGGAATCACTTCGAGCTTACTGGCTCTTATCATCGGAGCAACAAGAACGTGATTACCGATAAGCAGCTCAGGATTTCTGCCGCTGATCAGCGAAAGAAAAAGAATGGCATCGGCGTCGCTGCTCACCTGCATAATATTGCCCGGAAAAAGTATAACTGGAATGGAAGATGTTTTCTTCAATGCCTCGACACAAGTCTGAAGGTGATTTTGACGAAGGATGCTGCTGCCCACAAAAAAGAAATCGACACCACATATGCCGGCTTCCTGTGCTAACAATGTGCATTGTGAGGGGCTCGTCTTGTCAGGATCAACAAGCACAGCGAGGCTTTTTTTTCCCTCTTTTCTATGCAAGTCAATTTGGCTATAAAGTGTGTTCATCATATGTAAGCTATACGAATGTAAGAAGAAATGAGGGAATAGTTATACGAGATGTTTTGAAACTATTTTTTCAATCAGAAGTGCTGTAGGTAAGCATCATATTATTCCAAAGTTGATATGCTATGAGGTGAGATGAAGAGCGATCGTTCTTGTGGACACTTGCGTTTACCGTACCTTTTTTTTCAAATTGGAATGGTTCAATGTGTAAGTGGGCTCGAAAATCCATTTCTCCTCTTCCATGCAGTTTATATAGCACCTCTTTGGCGCCCCAGAGCACGTGCAAATATTCAATACGGTTCAATGCCGGAACGGCGTTCAATTCCTCTTTATTACAAAACTTTGAGGATAGCACAGTGATTCGATCTCTGAGCGTTTCAATGTCTATGCCGGCATTGGCCTTATCGGTAATAATTATTGCTACAAATTCTTTGGTGTGGGAGATGGAAATTCCCCGATTGATGTCTAAGGAGGGTTTGCCAAATTGATCGTAAGTGATGAGTGGAAGGGTCGAGGCGGGAAAAAAGGTCCTGAGTAATACTCTTACAGTTAACCATTCTCTTTTTCTCTTATCACTTTGAAAATTCTCCCATTTCTTCTTGTCGGCACTGCTAAGTGCTTCAGTTTTCAATAATTCTTCAAATGATTCAGTGCTATGCCAAATCCTGATGGAGAAATCATTTTCGTCTTTTTTTAAAACTAATGGCATTTTATCTTGTTGTGCCTGCAAGATGTCAATTTTTTTAAGAAAATTGGCGGAATTGCACATTTCAGTTTTGCTTTCAGAGGGCTATTTACTACCTTTGCAGCCTGAAATTCAAATAGATCTATTTTAAAAAAAATCATAATGGCGAACACAACAAGCGTGGAAAAATTTGTAAAATTTAAGGTTAAAGACATCTCATTAGCAGAATGGGGTCGCAAGGAAATTCAATTGGCCGAGGCTGAAATGCCCGGACTGATGGCTCTTCGCGAAGAGTTTGGCAAGCAAAAGCCACTAAAAGGGGCGCGAATTGCAGGATGCCTGCACATGACGATCCAAACTGCTGTACTTATCGAAACACTTGTTGAATTGGGTGCGGAAGTAACCTGGTCTTCATGCAATATCTTTTCAACGCAAGATCATGCTGCTGCTGCAATTGCTGCGGCAGGTATTTCTGTTTATGCCTGGAAAGGAATGAATGCAGAGGAATTTGATTGGTGTATTGAGCAGACCCTCTTTTTTGGAGAGGACCGTAAGCCATTGAATATGATTTTGGACGACGGTGGTGACTTAACCAATATGGTTTTTGATAAATATCCTGAGCTGGTTTCTGAAATCAGAGGATTGTCAGAAGAAACTACTACAGGTGTACATCGTTTGTACGAGCGAATGAATAATGGCACTTTGCCTATTCCGGCAATTAACGTTAATGATTCAGTAACGAAATCTAAATTTGACAATAAATACGGTTGCCGTGAATCATTGGTTGATGCGATTCGTCGTGCAACAGATTTGATGCTTGCCGGTAAAGTGGCTGTAGTTGCCGGTTTCGGTGATGTTGGAAAAGGATCAGCAGAGTCACTTCGTGATGCCAAGGTTCGTGTTATCGTAACTGAAATTGATCCTATCTGTGCGCTTCAGGCTGCCATGGAAGGATACGAAGTGAAAAAGATGGACGATGCAGTGAAGGAGGCAGATATTATTGTAACAGCTACCGGAAACTATAACATCATTCAGGATCGTCACTTTAAATCGATGAAGCATAATGCGATCGTATGTAATATCGGACACTTCGATAATGAGATTGATATGGCATGGTTGAACAAGCATTATGGTAATACCAAAAATGTCATCAAACCACAGGTTGATAAGTATACCGTGGAAGGAAAAGACATTATCGTATTGGCTGAGGGGCGCCTTGTAAACCTTGGTTGTGCAATGGGTCATCCTTCATTCGTTATGTCGAATTCATTCACAAATCAAACGATGGCTCAATTAGAGCTGTGGATGCATCATAAGAATTATGAGAATAAGGTTTATACACTACCTAAACATCTTGATGAGAAAGTAGCCCGTCTACACCTTAGCAAAATTGGTGTTGTGTTGGATGTATTGACTGATGAGCAGGCTAAATACATTGGCGTGTTAAAGACCGGTCCTTACAAGCCTGAACATTATCGCTATTAATTTTGGGCCATTACTTATTTAAATCCCTGAAGAATTTTCTTCAGGGATTTTTTTGTTCTAATCGGCTAGCGATGGAATAATTGATCTTGAGGGTTGTGTAAATGCGTATACATATACATTTATAGTGTTAATCGTAGAGGCATCTTAGGGCTTCTGTTAGCCTGTTCAATATCTTTTGTCAATGGATTGAAATTCTTGACGATGAAATCTGTGAATTAATGGGGATCTATATCGTCAAGGTGCAATTATTATGTTTTTGATTTATTCGAAACGAATGAATTAGCTCCGGCAGAAGAGGTAAAACCAGTTAGTATTGGTTATCGGAATCAGGGTAGCTCAGAGAACTAATAGAACCATTGACCAAGTCATTTTTAGGATTTACCAAATTTTTATGCTTTTCGACCAAGTCAGAACTTACTTTGTGCCTTCAAGAACTCTCAACAAAACTGATTTCTATTAGAACCCAAAGCATGAAAATGATTTTTACTTCTCCTGTACGTATAATTCTATGTTTATTGATCCTTCTAAATTTCCGGCCGGAAGTATCAAAAGCAGCAGTAGGGGTGGCAGTTGCCAATTCGAACTGGGGTACTGCTTCTACCTGGTCATTTAACGGAGTTAACAGGGTTCCGAATTGTGGCGATACAGTAAGCATACCCGCAGGAAGGGTAGTCACTGTTGCATCCCAGAACGATTATACTTCTTGTGTGTCTCCACTAAGCATTATCGTTGGTGGAACGCTTCAGTTTTCTAACGGGAACAAATTACAGTTACCCTGCAATTCTACCGTTAATATTTTATCAGGCGGATTGGTAAAGAAATCAACTGCAGGAGGGGGGAATTCTACTTTTATAGAGATTTGCGGTACAGTGGAGTGGAAAGCGGCTGATGGGGATTTATATGGACCACGAATTTTAGGTGGAAATACTTTGCCGGTAACACTTCTTTTTTTCAAGGCAAAATCTTATGAAAGCTTTGTGGAGTTGACATGGGCTACAGGATCTGAGATTAACAACGATTATTTCACAATTGAAAGATCGATTGATGCCGAAAATTTTACCGTGATCGCCACAGTATCCGGTGCCGGAAATAGTAGTGTTAAACAAGCTTATCTGGGATATGACAGAGATCGCTTAAATCAATTATGTTACTACAGGTTGAAACAAACAGATTATGATGGAATGAGTTCATATTCAGATATTATTGCAATTAATTCAACAATTAAATCAGGCTTACAGATAGTTGAACTCAGCGCTGCCGCTACAAATACATTGTCAATACGAATGAATGATTCAGAAGGAGGTTTGCGTCAATTTTCTATCTTCAATCTCCAGGGTAAATCATGCTATCGCTCATCGAAAATCGTTGGCAAAGGGCTAATGAATTTGTTAATAGATGATTGCCACCTCAGCCCGGGGATTTATACATTAAGGATAACAGGCAATGATTTACAAGAGTCAAAAATCTTTTTGATTAATTGATTTTTTGACAAGAACACCTTTTTGACTTATTGATCAAATTTCATTCATTTATTCAATTAATTTATCTAATCTCATTTTTTCTGTAAGGTAAGTAGGGCTATAGTTAACGATTCGGCAGGTTTAGCTATAGTTTTGTAGTAGAAATTATGACATTGATCACCACCTTGATTGGGGGGAGTTTATCAATAAAAATTATGAAACAACTTTTTTTCGGGACTCTGCGAAATTTGATGTTGCTGTCACTCCTGCTGGTTTTACACACGAAGGACGCACATTCAGTATCCGGAGTTTCTGTCGCAAACGGGAACTGGAACAATACATCTACCTGGTCATTCAATGGAGTGAACAGATTACCGATTTGTGGAGACACTGTTACCATTCCTTCCGGGAAGGTTGTGACTGTAACCGCTCAGACAGATTTTACATCATGTAATTCAAGATTATATATTGTGGTTGGTGGTACATTTCAGTTTAATAATGGAAATAAATTACAACTGCCATGTCAGTCGCAGGTAAGAATATTGTCCGGAGGTGTAGTTAAAAAAGCTACTGCAGGTGGTGGGAATTCTACGAACATAGAAATTTGTGCAACCATTGAATGGAAGGCCGGCGACGGAGACCTATTAGGACCTGCTTTGCTTGGTCAGTACACCTTACCTATTAGTCTTGTATATTTTAATGCCAAGGCTACGGATGATGCGGTGAATCTGTCATGGCTTACATCCTCAGAAATCAACAACGATTATTTCACAATTGAACGATCAACAGACGGAATTAATTATGACAGTATTCTAATGCAAACAGGAGCAGGGAACAGCAGTTCTTCTATTTATTACTCGGTTATAGATCTGAATCCATTCCAAAGTTTGTCTTATTACCGCCTTAAACAAACAGATTTTGATGGTAAGTATTCCTATTCATCTCCTGTAGCCCTCAGCTTTTCCAATGCAAATAATTTTGAATTGTTATCTGTTAATTCCGCAAATTCTCTGTTGAGTGTTTGGCTAAATGATCCGCAGGGAGGAAGGCGTGCGGTTACTATCACTCAAATCGACGGTCATTTTGCAGAGAAGTCTTTCGTAAATACTCAGCGAGGAATGAGCAGTTATACTATTGATGCATTTTATTTGGCTGCCGGAGTTTATACTATCCAGATTCAAACAGAACATATTTTGGCTTCAAGAAAATTTATTCGGAATTAATTGAAATGCCTCCTTTCCCTGTATAAATTGAAGTTTAGGAGGCAAAAAAAAAGACATCATATGATGTCTTTTTATTAATATATATAGTAGAATTTGCTTCAGGCGATTAGACAGATTCCGCCAGAATAATTATTTTATTTTTTAAATTTTCAACAATTCCACCTTTAACATCGAAAGTTTTAATTCCTTCTTTGTCTTTAATTTTGACTTTCCCATTCAGCAAAGATGAAATAACTGCCGCGTGATTCTTCAGCATTTCGAACCGGCCATTAGTTCCGGGAACAGAAACCGAACTCACTTCGCCGGAGTATACTTTTTTATCGGGGGTGATTATTTCAAGCTGCATGTTGTGGCTGATAAATTATTTTTTGATTGTTATTTAGTCTCAGCAAGGAGTTTCTTTCCTTTTTCGATAGCATCATCAATTGTTCCAACGAGGTTGAATGCTGCTTCAGGATATTCATCCACTTCGCCATCCATGATCATATTGAATCCTTTGATAGTTTCTTCGATTGGTACGATAACACCTTTTAATCCGGTAAACTGTTCAGCTACGTTGAAAGGCTGAGACAAGAAACGCTGTACACGACGTGCACGATTTACCGTCATTTTATCGTCGTCAGAAAGTTCATCCATTCCAAGGATGGCGATGATATCCTGAAGTTCTTTGTAGCGCTGAAGAATAACTTTTACTCTTTGTGCAGTATTGTAGTGCTCATCTCCAACGATTGCAGGTGAAAGAATTCGTGAAGTAGAATCCAAAGGATCAACGGCAGGATAAATTCCCAGCTCGGCTATTTTACGATTCAATACAGTTGTTGCATCAAGGTGGGCAAAAGTTGTAGCTGGAGCCGGATCGGTCAAGTCATCGGCAGGTACATATACTGCTTGTACAGATGTAATCGAACCACGTTTGGTAGAAGTAATTCGCTCTTGCATTAGTCCCATTTCAGTGGCAAGTGTTGGTTGGTAACCAACAGCAGAAGGCATACGTCCAAGAAGAGCGGATACCTCAGAACCTGCCTGAGTGAAACGGAAGATATTATCAATAAAGAAAAGGATATCACGACCGCCTGATTTCTCATCACCATCACGGAAGTATTCTGCAACTGTCAATCCTGAGAGTGCTACACGTGCACGTGCACCGGGAGGCTCGTTCATTTGTCCGAATACAAGAGTGGCTTGTGATTGTGCCAGTTCTTTCATGTCAACTTTGCTCAAATCCCAACCACCGCTTTCCATACTGTGTTTGAAAGCATCACCGTATCGAATAACGCCCGACTCAATCATTTCTCTCAACAAATCATTTCCTTCACGTGTACGTTCTCCTACACCGGCAAATACAGATAGTCCTGCATAACTTTTCGCGATGTTGTTGATCAATTCCATGATCAATACGGTTTTACCTACACCGGCACCACCGAACAGACCAATTTTTCCACCTTTACTGTATGGTTCGATCAGGTCAATTACTTTAATACCTGTGAGTAGAATTTCAGATTCAGTCGACAGGTCTTCAAATAATGGAGCCTGACGGTGAATAGGCACACTTATTTGTTTTGAAACTTTTCCGATACCGTCGATTGCCTCACCTACTACATTAAAGAGTCGACCTTTGATATCTTCACCTGCCGGCATTTGGATTGGAGATCCCGTAGTGCGAACAAGTGTTCCTCTTGTAAGTCCGTCCGTTGAATCCATTGCAATTGCTCTTACAGTATCTTCTCCTACATGTTGTTGACATTCAAGGACAAGCGGAGCGCCGCCCGGACGATCGATTTCCATTGCATCCAGGATATTCGGTAATGCGCTTCCTTCTGTGTCGAAACAAACGTCTACAACCGGTCCGATAATTTGAGTTATTCTTCCAATATTAGCCATGATTATTCTTTAATATGATCGATGTTGAATTTGAGAGCGCAAAAGTACTGTTTTAATCGGAAAAAATCCCGGGATGTTAGTAAAATTCTTTACTGCTTTAAGTCCCGGAAATATTATTCTAATTAACTGATATATAGATAGTTGAATTTAATCGTTTTCCCAGGCTGAATCGTCTTTCTCAGGAGATGTTTTCAGGTTTGCTATCCGGAATGTATTCGATAGAACTTTTGCTAATCAAATGCAATTGGGCGTTTGAACCTTTTGAGATGCAAAGCTGATGTTATTACTATTAAGCTTTTAAAATTCATCTTCTACACCATGAATGGAAAGCATATCCTCCTTACTTTTAGCCCATGATTTCTCCTGAAGAATTGTACTCGATTTACCTGAACAATCCGATTATTTGTACGGACACCCGATCCATTCAGAAAGGGTCAATCTTTTTTGCCCTGAAAGGTCCAAACTTCAATGGAAATTCATTCGCTGAGGCGGCCATAGAGCAAGGTGCGGCTTATGCAGTCATTGATGAACCAAAGTTTAGAAAGGATGACAGATACATTCTTGTCGAGCATGGCTTGAAGGCTCTCCAGGAACTCGCCAATTATCATAGGCGCCAATTAAAAATTCCTTTTTTAGCTATTACCGGGTCAAATGGAAAAACAACTACCAAAGAATTAATACGGGCTGTACTCAGTAAAAAATTCAAAACTCTCGCTACAAAAGGCAACCTGAACAATCACATTGGTGTTCCATTGACAATTTTATCCATCGATAAAAGCATCGAATTTGCCGTGATAGAAATGGGAGCAAACCACCAGGGAGAAATTGAAAGTTATTGTCATATAGCTGAGCCGGATTACGGTCTTATAACAAACGTAGGTAAAGCACACCTGGAAGGTTTTGGAGGATTAAGCGGCGTGAAGAAAGGCAAGCGTGAATTGTATCATTGGTTGGATGAGAATGGGATAAAAATTTTTATTAACGGCGATAACGGTGATTTGGGTGAGATGGCTTCGCAGATTGATCCACGTAAATTGGTGTTTTACGGAACTAACTCGGCTTTCGACACTTTTGCTGTGTTGAAGAAATCACAACCCGAATTGGTGATCAGTTGGAAGAGTGGATTGCAGCAAGGGCAGCATACATGCCGACTTATAGGCGCATATAATTTCGAAAATGTTGTTGCAGCTGTTGCTGTCGGAAATTATTTCGGGGTGGAAGCTCATTTGATTGATTTGGCAATTTCTTCCTACATGCCTGATAACAGCAGATCCCAGAGATTACAAAAGGGCAGTAACAGTATTATTCTCGATGCATATAATGCAAACCCGAGTAGTATGGAGGCTGCGATCAAAAACTTTTCGCAGTTATCGGATAAAAACAAAGTCATTTGTATTGGTGACATGGCAGAGCTGGGTGAAGATTCGGAAAAGGAACATAAGAGAATTCTTCAGTTACTCAAAGATGTTTCATATCAACAGTTAATTCTGGTAGGAAAGAATTTCAATAAGTTTTCCAATGAGCTCGATTGCATGTCTTTTGAAAATGCTGAGCTGGCTTCCGACTGGATCAAAAAAAATCCCTTGAAGTCAAAAACAATATTGATAAAAGGCTCGAGGAGTACGAAGATGGAAACCATTCTTGAAGCAATACAGGATTAAACTTTTTGTGCAGGATTCCTGCCTGCCTTTATTTCGTCTTGCTATTTCCTAGAAATAAGGCAATTGTATTCATGCTTTTTGATTTGTCGGCTATCAGTTTAAGTATTCCAAGAAATGGAATAAAAAGTATCATACCCGATGCTCCCCACAAAATTCCGCCTGCTAAAATTGCCACTATGGTTACAAAGGTATTCAGGTTGAGCCGTTGACTTACTGTAAATGGGAAAATCACATTTGCTTCCAGGTATTGTACAATAGTGAAAACCAGAATTACACCAAGAGGGTACCATATGGAATTATACGTGATCCATGAAATGGCGATAGGGAGAAGGGAAGCGATAATAATACCAACGTAGGGGATAAAAGTGAGGACAGATGCAATGAATCCGAACAGGATCGGATGAGGGACGCCGACAATGGCGAGTCCTATGCTGTTTAGTACGGCGACAATCAGATAAACCAGTAGCATTCCTTTAATAAAACTATAAAAGGAGTGAACCGTTTCGTGCAGAATTTCATGTATCATTTTTGTATGTTCTGTTTTGAAAAGACTATACAGAACTTTCACAAATAATTTTCTATGATAAAGAATCAGTGCGGAAAAAATGGGAATCAGAACAGCAAAAACCAGGGATATTCCCAGAGAATAAATTGTGTCTCCCACAAATGGAAAAATATTTTTTCCAAACTCATTCTTAATTTGGTTTATCCAGGATTCCTGTTGTGTTTTTGAAAAATTAAATACGGTTTCCAGGTAGTTATTTAGAACTATCAATGATTCAGCGGATTTGTTTTTAATTGTGTCCCACTCATCCAGAAAACTTTTTAATTGTAAAAACAAGAGGAATACAATCCCTGTGAGTAAAATGAAAAGGCTGCTGATGGCCATTCCAATCGATAGCCCTTTGGGTATTCCTTTTTTTTCTAGCCAGGTGCATATTGGATACAATGCTATACTGATTAAAAACGAAAAGCTAAGAGGTATAAATAATGGCTTTCCAAAATACAGGATCACCGAAATCAAAACAATATATTGAAGGACCCTCAGCGCTGAAAATTTATTTTCAGGCTTGATAGGAATCGGAATTTGAGGGATCTGTGACATTCTATAACAAATTACACTATCAACTCAATGGAAAAATTTACTATGAAACAAACATAAGCAGGATCACGGACGTAGCATCAGGTTTTTCCGAATATTCGATTGAAAAATCCGGCCTTTTTCTTGTCTTCATCGTAATATCCGTAACCATGATAACCGTAGCTATACCCGTATCCATAGCCATATTGTTGGTTTAATCCTGCATCGTTTAGAAGAATACAGAGGTTTTTTACTTTACCATCTTTGTAGTATTCATTGATAGTCTTGATATACTGCTTTTTGGAATAGTTTTCTCTCAGAATAAATACGTTTACATCTGCAAGACCCATTAACAGCATAGCATCACTTACAATGCCCACCGGCGGAGTGTCGATGATGATATAGTCATAACGATGTTTTAGTTTTTCCAATAACTCCCTGGTTTCTTTTTTTGCAAGAAGCTCAGCCGGATTTGGAGGCACAGGGCCGGAAGGAATTATGTCCAGGTTTTCAATTTTCGTTTTACAAATCACTTCATCCAGGGAAATTTTTCCAATGAGGTAGGTGCTTACACCTTTGTCATTGGATATTTCCAGGTCCTGCACCAATTGTGGTTTGCGCAGATCCATACCAACTATTACAACTTTATGGTTTTGCAGTGAAAGAACAGTTGCCAGGTTGAGAGTTGAGAATGATTTTCCTTCTCCTCCAACCGAGCTGGTAATCATTACTATTTTATGTTCATCAGCAAGACCGAAAAACATAAGGTTCGCCCTGATGGATCGAAACGCTTCTGCTATGGAAGATTTAGGCTTTCGTGCAACTATTAATCTCTCACCGTCACTAAGATGTCCTACCACTCCTATAATTGGAATCTTGGTAAGTTTCTCAACATCTTCTCTGTTGCTGATGGTGTTTTTTAAATATCCACGGAGTAACAATATAATGAGTGGTACAAAGAAAGCCAGCATCAATGAAATGATGAGTACTGCTTTTGTGCTCGGAATTACCGGTTTGTCATTCAAACTTGCTTCATCAAGCACTTTGTTATCTGAGACTGCTGTTGCTTTTGCTATTCCGGTTTCGGCTTTCTTTTGAAGCAGGTAGAGATAAATATTTTCATTTACACTAAAATTCCTTTGAATGCCCAGGAGCTCACGCTCAATATTTGGAATTTTACGAATGTTGTTTTCGTATTGTAATAATTGTCCATTAATACCTTGTAAAGTAACTCTCGTTCGGTTTCTTATGTTGTTGATATTTTCAACAAGTGCTTTTTTTGTTTCTGAAATTTGCTCGTCAATCACCAATATAGCCGGAGACTGGGAGCTGCTTCCATATTGCAAACTTTGTTTTTTATTTTGGAGTTGTTTGAGTTGTGTAATCAATTCGATGAGCAATGGATCAGGCGTACCGAGAGAAGCCGGTGCAAGTTGAGACAATGTTTTGTTTCCGCTAACGTAGTCATACAAATAATCCAAAGACTCCAGTTCAATTTCTGCTTTAACACGATCGGCATCAATACTTGTAACTCTCTCAAGGTATGCTTTGGATTCCTCACTTAAATTTACTGTTCCCTTTTCTTCTTTAAATTTTTGCAGCTCCTGCTCTGTTGAATGCAAGGTTGTACTTATGTCGGCCAATTGCTCATCGACAAATTTTAATGTTAAGCCCGCAACAGATGACTTGTCTTTTATGTCACGGTTGATATAAACTTTTCCAAGAGTATTCAGAAAATCAACCGCTCGTTCCGGAATCTGGTCCTGTATAGTGATTTCAACGATTGTTGCATCCTTATTTAAAGGCTCTGCCTTTATTGATTCCTGATAAGCTGAAATCAGTTTATTGTTAGAGTTGACAACAAATATGTATTCATCATCCGTTGAGGAGTTGGCAGGTACCGGCTGCTTGTCGATACGAAAACTGAAATAAGTATTTTTTATTTCTTCACCGAATCTGTGAGTTCCGGTATAGCTAAAGTTTTTGAGATGAGAATTATCAATATCTGTTTCAAGTCTGAAACGGGATGAGTCGAGAATAATTAATTCAAATTTTTCATCATAGATACCCTCAGTTACATTTAATGGTTCAACGGAAAAAGGATGGTTTTTATACAGAGGAACTTTGAAAAATGGGGAATGACTGAAATAGCTTACTTGCAGATTTAGTTCATGTATAGTCTCATCGAGTATAGACCGGGATTTCAGAATTCCTATTTCAGTGGCAATATTTTTCGTGTTTCCAAAGAGATCTCCGGTAAATATATCTTCAATATTTTTCGAAGTGTTTTTGGTGTCTTTCACGAGCACACTTGACCGGGCCTCATAAACGGGCAGGGTAAAACGAATATAAAGTAAGGCAGCAATAGAAAAGAGGATGGCTGAGAAAAGAAAGTAATGCCAGTTTCTCCGGATTTCCTGAAACAGAAGTCTTAGATCAATTTCGTCGTCGTTGCGTCGTTGATTTCCGTCTGTGGTTCTCATGTTTACTTTGTTTGAGTCAGGATAAACGTCAGTGCAATGACGGCTGTAGTTATGATCGAAGTGAAAATAGTTACGGCAGGAGTGATATTTTGGAAGGCTCTTCGTTTCACCGGCTGTACGTAAACAATATCATCCGGATGCAGGTAATATATTTCAGGAGTGATGGATTTTGCAGAAGTAAGGTCAACGAAAAAATCCTTGGTTTCATTGTTTTCTTCACGAATGATCCGTAGTCTTTCACGATCTCCGAATTGTGAAATATCACCTGCTAAACCCAGGGCTTCGGGTAGGCTTACCTTTTCATTTAGGATAGCATAAGTGCCCGGTTTATTCACTTCTCCGAGTATGGTTATTTTAAAGTTAAGTTTTTTTAGAGTGACGATAGGTTCATCAATATATTTTTTCAGCTTATCCTCCAGCAAACGAGTGGCATCCGGGATACTCAGTCCGGCAAGTTGAACTGATCCGATGAGTGGAAGTTTGATTTGCCCTGAATCATTTACTACTATACCTTTTTCATAAGCAGATCGGGTATCGCTCATGGGCCGATCCATTGATATAGAGAAAAAAGGGTAAGCCTCTGCGTTTATGGTAAAAATGTTAACGGATAAAATATCTCCGGCATGAATTTTTAGTTGGTATTTTTCAGATTCCTTCATTGAAGGAATCTCTCCCTGAAAATAAATGACTTTACGTTGTGATGAACAGCCGATAAGTAAAATAGTGGCAAATAAACAAACTAGTACCCGGTGGCTTCGTGTCATTTCAGGAATCTCAAATTGAAAATTGATATGTGTCAGGAAAGTATCGAACGGGAGATGACTATTTTTTGCACCTCAGAAGTGCCTTCATAGATCTGAGTAATTTTCGCATCACGCATTAATCGTTCAACATGAAACTCTTTAACAAAGCCATAACCTCCGTGAATCTGTACAGCCTCAACGGTAGTTTCCATAGCTACGCGGGAAGCAAATAATTTCGCCATCGAAGAGGAGAGATTATAATCCATCTTGTTGTCTTTGTGCCAGGCAGCTTTTAAACAAAGTAAACGTGCTGCGTCAATTTCTGTGGCCATATCAGCCAGCTTAAATTGAATTGCCTGATGCTCGGAGATCGGCACGCCAAATGCTTTTCTTTCTTTTGAATACTGTAATGCCAATTCATATGCGCCGGAGGCTATACCTAAGGCTTGGGAAGCTATGCCAATTCGTCCACCTGTTAATGTCTTCATGGCAAATTTAAATCCGAAGCCATCGTCACCAATTCTATTGGACTTGGGAACTTTTACATCCGTAAACATAAGAGAGTGTGTATCACTTCCTCTTATTCCCAATTTATTTTCTTTCGGCCCGATTGTAAATCCGGGACTACCTTTTTCAACGATAAGTGCGTTTATTCCTTTGTGTCCTTTTTCAACATGTGTTTGCGCCATTACAAGGTAAACTGAAGCCGTTGAACCATTAGTGATCCAGTTCTTTGTTCCGTTCAGAACATAGTGATCGCCGGCATCGATGGCGGTTGTATGTTGTGAGGTTGCATCTGATCCTGCTTCGGGTTCGGAGAGGCAAAATGCCCCTATGATTTCTCCTTTTGCAAGTGGAACCAGGTATTTTTGTTTTTGTTCTTCAGTGCCAAAGTTTTCAAGCCCCCAGCAAACCAGGGAGTTATTTACAGACATTACCACCGAGGCTGAAGCATCAACTTTTGAAATTTCTTCCATCGCCAAAACATATGAAATGGTGTCCATTCCACCGCCTCCATACTTAGGATCAACCATCATTCCCAGAAAGCCTAACTCCCCCATTTTCTTTATTTGTTCTGCAGGAAATTTCTGTAATTCGTCACGTTCTATTACCCCTGGCTTCAAATCATTTTGGGCAAAATCTCTTGCCGCTTTACGAATCATCAGGTGTTCTTCAGTCAGTTCTAAATTCATTTTGTATCTATTCGTTTAAGGAAAAAGGCTGTATTTTGTATTAAAAATACATATTTTTTGATCAACAAACCTACATGATTTGTGTGGGATTGACAAGAGAAAATTGAGCAGGAATCATTTATGTAGAACTCTAATATTCTGATTTTCTGTTCTATGTAAAATGCTAAAATTTATTTCTTCAATACCTGTTTTTCCAGGCGGGAAAATCATTTTGTTTGGTTGATCTAAAAGGATTACCGAAAAGAAAAGGATATCTTTCGAAGCCATACATTCTTAATCAATGGTAATTTTCAAATGGATTCCTACAAAATAATTGGTTTAATGTCAGGAACTTCTCTGGATGGACTTGACATTGCATACTGTCGATTTGTTTTTGATGGCCACTGGTCTTTTGAAATTGTAGCTGCAGAAACTGTCAGTTATAATGAGGTATTAAAAAAGAGTCTTTCCGAACTGAGTAGAGGAAGTGCATTAGATCTGGCTAAATCCAACATAGATTTTGGCCGCTACTGTGGTGAGAAAGTGGCTGACTTTGTCAAAAGAGAAAAACTTGAAGTCGATTTCATTGCCTCTCATGGACATACTGTTTTCCATCAACCTGCTGCCGGCTATACTTGTCAGATCGGCGACGGTGCGGCTTTATCTGTAGCTGCCGGAATTCCTGTAGTTTGTGATTTCAGGAGCACCGATGTGGCTCTGCATGGACAAGGTGCACCTTTGGTTCCGATTGGTGATCAGTTATTGTTTCATGACTACGACTATTGCCTGAATCTTGGAGGTATTGCCAATATTTCATTCGACAGAGATGGAGTACGCTTGGCCTTTGACCTTAGCGTGTGTAACATCCTGTTTAATCACCTGGCAAATAAAATGGGACTTGATTACGATAAGGATGGAGAGATTGCTGCGTCCGGAAAAGTACATTCGGAATTGCTGGAAAAACTGGATAGTGAAAAATATTATGCAAAAGCTTTTCCGAAATCTCTCGGAAGAGAAGATGTCGATATCATTTTGCAGAAGTATTTTACATTGAATAGTGATTCTCTCAGCATAGAAGATATGATGGCAACAGCTGTTGAACATGTAGCGCGCCAGATAGGAAAATATGCGGAGTCGGGAAAAATGCTTTTAACCGGTGGCGGAGCATTCAATTCACATCTGGTATCCAGGATTCAAAAATATTCTGCGGCGAAATTGGTTATACCTGATTCGATTCTGGTGAATTACAAAGAAGCTCTGATTTTTGCCTTTCTCGGTCTACGACGCTGGAGATCAGAAGCGAATAGTTTGCGCAGCGTCACAGGAGCAATGCGGGATAGTGTGGGTGGTGCTATTTATATAGCTTGACTGATATAGTTTAAGTTTTGGAATGAACAAAAAGAGCAGCTGATGCTGCTCTTTTAAATTCTTTTATAAAAAAATTCGATGGAGATTAAAAATCATCATCATCATCGAAATCATCCATAGACCCATCGTCATCGAATCCTTTGATGTTATCGTCCATCGATTCGTCCATTTCGCCGGAATCAATTTCAGCAGGAGTTATAGAGCTAATCTCAACGATTTCGGTTTCACGGAAAAGTAATGGGGTGCTTTCTTTCACAGCTGGTCTTGCTACAGGTTTTTTCGGTTCAGCTTTCTTTGGAGCATTGTTTACCGTTGCAGTTTTTACTGTTGTCTTAGGGCTGGAAGTTTTTTTAACAACTGCTTTTTTAACGCTTGCTTTTTTTGCAGCCGGTTTTTTTGCAGCCGGTTTCTTCGCAGCAACTTTTTTAGTTGCTTTTTTTACCGTCTTTTTCTTAGCCGGTTTTTTTGCTTTTTTAGAAGCGCCCGCCTTCTTAGCTTTTTTGGCGGTAGCTTTTTTCTTCGCAGGCTTTTTTGCCTTTGATTTTTTTACGGGTTTCTTTTTTGTTGCCATGGCTTGTAGAAATGTTTGATTGAAGGATAGCCTGATAGTTTTTCGTCTTGATCAAAATTACAATAAGCTTTCAGTTAAATCCAAATATTTATCTATATTATTGAAAATTATTTTTCATCTGCGTTTTGTCCATCTTCTATTGCTGATTGTCGGCAGATTGAAGGCTGCGCCCGAATCTAATCTTTGGGCTTTTGACCTATTTGCCGTAGGTTTGCATCCGAATAAGACTATGGAAAACAGCATAAATACCCTCTCAAAGCAGCATTTGAAGGAATTAATCAGGCGCTTTGAAGAAAAAAGGCCTGAAATTGTGTTCGAATGGAAGGATCCGGTGACGGAAGCCGAGGGATGGATAGTAATTAATTCCCTGCGTGGTGGATCTGCCGGAGGAGGTACCCGGATGAGAAAAGGTCTCGATAAAAGAGAGGTTGAGTCTCTTGCAAAGACCATGGAAGTCAAATTTTCTGTAAGCGGTCCGCCGATTGGTGGTGCCAAATCGGGTATAAATTTCGATCCTGCAGATCCCAGAAAGAAGGGAGTATTAGAACGTTGGTTTGTAGCGGTGATGCCAATCCTTAAAGGATATTATGGCACGGGTGGTGATTTAAATGTGGATGAGATTCATGAAGTCATTCCTATTACTGCTAAGTTGGGACTGAGGCATCCTCAGGAAGGAACTGTGGTTGCGCATTTTCACGCTACAGAAGAAAAGAAGGCCAGAATCATCAGTCAATTGCAACAAGGAGTAAAAAAAATAATTGAAGATGCCCATTACAGTCCGGATACCGGACAGGCAATTACTGTAGCCGATATGATTACCGGTTTTGGTGTTGCGGAGGCTGTCGGACACCATTATCGATTACATTCTGAGAATCTTCAGGATAAAAGAGCGATCATTCAGGGTTGGGGAAATGTAGGAGCCGCTGCCGGATATTACTTATCCCAGATGGGTGTTAAAATTGTTGGTATCATCGACAGACACGGCGGTGTGATAAATAAGGATGGATTCAGTTTTGAAGAGGTCAGAGATTTTTATCTCAAGAGAAAAGGAAATCAACTTGATGCTATGCATCTATTAAGTCTTGAACAGATTAACAGAGATATTTGGCATTGCGGAGCAGAGATTTTTGTTCCCGCTGCTGCATCAAGACTGGTGCATGAGAATGAAATTCAGATGTTGGTTGATAATGGACTTGAAGTTGTGTCATGTGGTGCAAATGTACCTTTTGCTGACAAGGAAATTTTTTACGGTCCAACCGCTGCCTTTGCTGACTCTAAAGTAACCGTAATTCCGGATTTTATTGCGAATTGTGGAATGGCAAGAGTTTTCAGGTATTTGATGAATGATGAGGTAAAGATAAGTGACAAAGCCATTTTCAATGATGTGTCTTCATGTATCGAAGAAGCCATGGTGGAAGTACATTCCAATCATTCTGAAAAGACAGGGTTTACGGCGGCTGCTTTGGAGTGGTCAATAGGGAAGCTTGTATAAAGTGGACACTCAGAGAGCAATGATTTTTGATTCTGAAGCTGTCACATAGTATCAGTTCGGAGGAAAAATTAAGTCACATTTTTATGTGCATAAATGAAAATCAGTTGATGTTTACTCATGAATTTTTATTATGCCATTAGTATTATGAACGACTACTTAAATCAGGTTTATTTTGGAAATACCTTGGGGCAATATTTATTATCTCTCGGTATTTTAGTTGGTGGCTTGATTCTCAGAAAGTATATTTCGAATTTTTCAAGTTGGATTTTGTATCGCTGTTTTCGCCGCTTCGGTAAAACGATCGGTGTAAAAAAGTTTTTAGAATTGCTTTCTGCGCCATTCGGATTTATTCTACTGATTGCAGTTTTTTATGCTGCTTTCAACAGGCTTTCTTTCCCGCCTGAATGGGAGCTGGTTTCAGAGAACGATTTTGGTCTTCGGTTTATTATTCTTCAGTTATTTGAAGGAATAATAATTTTTGCAATCACCTGGTATTTAATCAGGATAATAGAATTTATCGGACTCGTTATGGCTGCTAGAGCGGCTTTGACAGAAAGTAAATTGGATGATCAATTTGTTCCGTTTTTCAAATCTGCACTAAAAATTGTTGTTGCCGGGCTGGGTTTTATCATCATGCTGAGTGCGGTTTTCAATCTTAACGTTGTTTCCATTCTCACCGGATTGGGAATAGGAGGTTTGGCTTTCGCCCTTGCTGCCAAGGAAACGCTCGAAAATTTATTGGGTTCATTCACCATTTTTCTGGATAAACCATTCAAAATTGGTGATCTTGTAAAGGTGGGAGAAGTCGAAGGATATATTGAAGGAATTGGATTCCGTTCTACCCGCATCAGGGCACTTGACAGAACTCTTGTTACGGTTCCTAATAAAAAGATGGTCGACTATGAGTTAATGAACGATACTGAACGGGAGGTTAGGAGAGCTAAATTTACTATAGGACTGACTTACTCGACAAGTGCAGAGCAGTTAAAAAAGGTAATGCTGGAAATATTAGATGCTGTTAATGCACACCCGCTAACTGAACCGGATCCGGTGGTGCGCTTTGTGGAATTTGGTTCAAGTTCTTTGAACATTCTAGTGCTTTACCTCAGCAGGACACCACAAATTGCAGATTTCACAAAAGTAAAAGAGGAAATAAATTTTCAAATTATGGAAATTGTCCAAAGTAATGACTGTGAGTTTGCCTTCCCTAGCAGTACCGTTTATCTGAGTAAAGAGTAGCCTGCTTTTCTTTCGTTTGGCGATCCTCGTGGATTCAGTTGTAGATGTAAAGTGAATTTGAACCCGCATCAAATGAAGTTTGATACTGCTTTAATGGTTTGTTGGAAGGCCCTTCTAAAATACTGCCATCTGTAAGATAAAATTTACTTCCGCAGTTATAATCAACACCTATTACGTTGCTTGAGTCTTTCTGAACGATAGCTCCTGATTCGAGCGGGTCATAGGGACAGGCAAGTTCGAAGGCGACAAATTCATTTTGAAATCGGTGATACACCAAAATGCCTTTGTAGCCACCGCTTATTTCGATGGAGTTACCTACGCTGTTCAAAGCAGCATACTCGGGTAAGCTCAAAGCCAGGTAAAGATTAACTGTTACATTAGGTATACTGCCATTGTTCTTTTCCTTTTTACAGGAGCTGACTCCGGCCAGAAACAAAAGGCCGAGTGCAATGAAGAGGGACCGAGTATTCAAAATTTGATTTGATGATGAGTTCAATATTCCTGATGATTTATTCGTTAATGAACAGAAGCTTTGTTAACCGATTTTGAAAATCTTCTGTGAGAGAATGCGATAGAAGGAATGCTTTTACTAAATTTGTGCTACATACTTAAATCCGAAACGAATGAAACGATTGATCTATTTTGCTGCCATTGCAGTTTTAGCACTTGGCGCATGTAAAGGTAATGAAAACAAAGAAAATGCTGCGCAGGAAGTGACAACTGTTGGCGATTCTACTGAAGTTAAAGCAGCTGCCTATGTTTGCCCGATGGATTGCGAATCAGGTGTGGTGTACGATAAAGCAGGAAAGTGTCCTGTTTGTGGAATGGACCTGGAAATTCAAAGCTAAGTTGTTGATTTGAATGATCTGATTCAGCCGAGCATTGGTCATTTCAGAACCTAAACACTGATTCACGAAAAGTTGCCCTGCTTTTTACTCTGCCCGATACCCAATATGGAATTGTTAAATCCGATCCTTAGAATATATAATGTTGAAATCAATTAAAAAGTATTTTCTTTTATTTCTTGTAGTAATTAGTCCTTCTTTGGTCTTTTCTCAGGATCTGGATGCACGTTCCCCTAAGCCATCACAAGGCTCCCATCAACAACGCAAGGCAGATATTAAGAAAGCCAAGCAAAAGAAGAAGACGGAAAAAGGTATTGAGAGAGGGAAGAAGCGACATCTGAAGATTCAAGCCCGTGAGACCAGGAAGATGATGCGTAAGAGTAAAAAGAAGGCGAAAAAGTGGAATAGGAATTAGTAAATTTTCAGTGTTTGAAAAAGATTTTTGCATTTCAATTGTAGAAAAGTAGAAAATAGGTTAATCAATTAAATACTATTTACAGGCTTTAAATATTAGGTTTTAAATTAAATTTTAAGTTTTGTTTTTCATCATAGATTTTGTAAGGGGACATGAACTCAGGATGTTTTTTTAAATGCACTGGTAATGAAAGGGTGAGAGGTTTTCAACAGGCTGTTAATAAGTACTGTTTACCAAGCAAAAGACAATGATTACCAAAAGTCAGTGCAGGAGCGGATTTCATGTATTATATTTGTTCATTATTAGACCAAAGTCTATTCGAAAACAATTCATTTTGTCAGAGTTAAAATTTTATGACAATTATTCAAGATGAAATTTCAAAAAGCAATCAGACGCCTTCTCCTATGTTGCTTTACTTTTGTATTGCTTTTTGCGAATTCTCTCTTCGCACAAAATGATTTGCCAACACCCGATCAAAACATTCAAGTAATAAAATCCGGATCACTTATTATCCCAATGGATAATACCTTACAGGCAACCCCGGGCTATTTTAATTTGATGGCTTATGGTTTGGTGAATCAATTGCTTCAAAATAATATACCAGTAAAGTGGGCCATTAAAGCCGGCAAGATAAAAGATGGCATTGATTTCAGCGCAACATCAAAACGCATTCGACCTTCTGTAGGGGTCACAACTTCCTATGATTTCAGGTGCGGACCATTTATTATTGATAGTGTTTATGCAAATGCTGCTAAAACATTAGCCTCATCCTTTGGTGGAAATGTGACTATGTATCAGACCGTAGGAGATTGTTCGGTTGATATTCGGTATACTTTAAATTTTAAACCAAGAATAGCCATTTGCAGTAATGGTGGTAATCAAAATATTCACCTCAACGCCTTGACTGCAGCCGGTATGAATAATGCTTCCTGGGTCAGTGTGATTCCCGCTTCTCAGGTTGTTCCTATTTGTGGTTATACGATTGTTTCAGAACCTCATTGGGACACCAGTGGTGACACCGCACACACAAGACCTGTTTACAGATATTTAAAAAATGGGGGAAACTTTTTTGCACAATGTAAGGGTGTCAGGACCTATGAAAATGATGATACCGTACACACAACAAATGGAATTTCAATACAAAGTGGATCAACTTTGAGTTATATGAATGCGGATATGCCAATTATGCAATTTGATGGTGTATTGACCATCCCCGGAGGAAGCTTGCAATTTTGGGATCGAACAGGCGGATCGTTCAGATCTACAACTTATGCGGGAATCAGAACAGGATCGGCACCCTACTATCAGTACCTAAATGGAGCAAAAATAGTTTCTAATAGTGTGGCCGGCGGAAATATGTTTTATTTAGGTGGGCATGATTACAACAATACTACTTCAAACAGCGAAATTAACGGAAGACGTATTTATTTGAATGCTGTTTTAATTCCGCCAAATCCACTTGCATGGTGTTCAACTTTACCTGTGCAACTTTTGTATTTTGAAGCTATACCTGAAGGAAGCAAAGTTTTACTGCGTTGGGCTACAGCCACTGAATCCAATAATGATCATTTTGTAATCGAACGTAGCAGGGATGGAATAGATTTCTCACTTATCCAGTCGGTAAAAGGCGGGGGAACTACAAGTAAGGTTTCTTACTATCTGACTGAAGACATGCTTCCTTTTGATGGCTATTCATATTACAGACTAACTCAGGTTGATTATGACGGACAGTCTGAGATTTTTGATCCCGTAAAAGTTAATTTTAAGAGTAAGAAATCAAAGTTTAGTATCTATCCTAATCCGGCAACAGAAGGTATTAATATTTCATTAGTCGGTTCTAAGATCAAAAAATATACACTTGAGCTTTCGGATCTTTGTTCAAAGTCCGTCGTTGCTAAAGAAGAGATAATTTCTGATCAGGGAGATAATTATTTCTGGAAATTTCCCGGCAAGCTGCATGCTGGTGTATATTCTTTAAAATTATCTGACGGTATCACCGAAGAGTTTTTTAAGCTGGTCATCGGGAATGACTCCTCAGAATAATTGCATTATTTGGTGATTTACCTTTGTTTTAGTGGGATTTAATGCCTTTAGGAGCAATTTTCTTAAAATAAAAAACACGCGAAAAGTTTGTGATCCTTCAATTCTAAAGCTTATCTTTGAATAGGAGTCATTAAATGTTTATGAAGTTTATTATACTGTGTTGGTATAAAATGACTGAGTTGAATTAGAGAACAGATTCTGCGAAAACTATTGTCTCGAAAACTCTTTCAGTAATTTTTGATTTATCGGTATAGTTTTGTTTATAAACCCTGCTTAATGCTGCTGAACTAAGTTTTGCCGGTATAGTTTGTCGAATGAATTAAGCAGAAAGTTTTAATCATTGAATTTGTATAAACAACCGGTTCTCGTTGAATTAACCACTAATCAAATAAATCCGTTTAAAATGAAAACACCACTATTCTCAAGTTGCCGACTTTGGCTGATTGTAGCATTATTAATGCTTGGCATGTCTGCGCATGCCATCCCTACCTACAAATTATATCTCACCAATGAGGCACAGGTCTCACCGACGGAGTATGAATTTGATATTTATTTATTGCGTACCAGTGTAGAACAGTTGGAACTGTCTTTGTTCCAGTTCGGACTGGCTTATGACACCTCTATTACAAATGGCGGGATATTATCAATCCAGAAATTAGCCGGAACCTCACAATTACCTGCTAACTACACCAGTGGCAGCATGCAAATGGGAGGAGTTAACTACACCATTGGCGGAGTGGTTTGTCGTTACATCAACAGTGCGGCAGGCGGCTTACCGACAGGTGGTCCGGGAAATGGATTTTTGGTTACAGACGTAACAGGTGGATGTTCTTCTCCGGGGGTTCGTGTATCACGTTACCGCCTGACTAACACCGTACCTTTTAAGGAAAACTCAACGTTGAAGCATACCTGGGCAGCAGCCGTAGGATCACAGCGTACCAACACCCAGGTGAGTGCCTATGTTGGAACTACCAACACGAACATTTCATTAGGAGTTCAGGCAACCAGTCATTTGACCTATACCGATGCAGGAACCTGTATTCAGAATATTACATTGAACCCGGCCACTTCATGTGCAGTAACCGCAGGAACTTCTACTACACCTGTTACATGCTTTGGTGGAAGTGACGGAACGGCAACGGTGACTTTATCAGGAGCAGGAACAACTGCCACAGGTACTTACACTGTAGATGGTGGATCTTCACAAAATTATTCAAGCAATCCGTTTACTGTAAGTGGCCTGACTGCCGGTGCGCATTCCATTGCAATTACTACTGCAACACCTTGTTCTGCCTCAGCAAATGTGACCATTACCGGACCGACAGGCCCGAGTGCCTCTTCTGAGACGCAATCTGCCTGTGATTCCTATGTATGGGCACAAAATGGTCAGACTTATACCGCAAGTGGAACTTATACTGCTTCCGGAACTGTAGCAGGTTGTCCGCATACCTATACTCTTAATCTTACAATCACACCATCAACAAACAATTCAACAACAGCATCGGCTTGTGATTCGTATACATGGTCACAAAATGGAATGACATACACAAGCAGTGGTACCTATACTGATGTCCTTGGTTGTCATACTGAAACGCTTAACCTTACCATAACGGCATCGACAAGCAATACAACTACTGTTTCAGCATGTGATTCATATACATGGTCACAAAATGGCGTTACCTATACTTCAAGCGGTACGCAAACAGACGTTGTGGGTTGTCATACAGAAATTTTGGAGTTAACTATTACGACTTCTACAAGCAATTCAACTACGGCCTCTGCATGTGATTCTTATACTTGGGTGCAAAACGGTATGACTTATACAACAAGCGGTACGTACACTTCCGTTGTTGGATGTCATACAGAGACTTTAATTCTTACTATCACAGCAAGCAGCTCTAACTCCACCACCGCTGCTGCCTGCGATTCATACACATGGTCACAAAACGGAATGACCTACACGGCAAGTGGAACGTATACAGATGTTGTTGGATGTCATACGGAAACATTGGTATTAACCATAACAGCCAGCACTTCAAATTCGACCACTGCTTCGGCCTGCGATTCTTATACATGGTCACAGAACGGAATGACCTACACAAGCAGTGGAACTTATACCGATGTCGTAGGTTGTCATACCGAAACGCTAAATCTTACCATCACCCCAAGTTCACCCAACACGACAACAATTTCTGCCTGTGATTCATATACATGGTCTGTAAATGGCCAAACATATACGACATCGGGTACATACACCTCTGTTACCGGCTGTAATACCGAGACCTTGGAATTGACCATCACAGCAAGCACTTCTAACACGACTACCGCCTCAGCATGTGATGCATATACCTGGACAGTCAACAGCCAAACTTATACGACGAGCGGTACTTACACGATGGTAAGCGGTTGTCATACCGAGATCCTCAATTTAACCTTAACAGCTTCAACAAGCAATAGTACCACAGCTTCCGGTTGCGACACTTATACATGGTCTGTAAACGGTCAGACTTATTCTGCAAGCGGAACATACACTTCTGTTAGTGGATGCCATACGGAGACCTTGGTATTGACAATTGAAGCCTCCTCAGCCAACAGTACCACTGCTGCAGCTTGCGATTCATATACATGGTCAGTAAACGGACAGACTTATACGGCAAGTGGCACTTACACTTCAGTAACAGGATGTCATACTGAGACCTTAAACCTGACCATCACTGCCTCTACAAGCAACAGCACAACAGCATCGGCTTGTGATTCTTATACATGGTCAGTAAACGGACAGACTTACACAGCATCAGGAACCTATACTTCGGTAACGGGATGTCATACTGAGACGCTGAACCTGACAGTAACTGCATCAACAAGCAACAGCTCAACAGCATCGGCTTGTGATTCATACACATGGTCGGCAAATGGACAGACATATACTGCCAGTGGTACTTATACTTCAGTAACAGGATGTCACACAGAGACTCTGAATTTGACTATCACTGCATCAACAAGCAACAGCACAACAGCATCGGCTTGTGATTCTTACACATGGTCAGTAAACGGACAGACTTACACTGCAAGTGGAACATACACTTCAGTAACAGGTTGTCATACTGAGACTCTGAACCTGACAGTAACAGCCTCTACCAGCAATTCTACCAATGTAACCGGTTGTGGAAGCTATACCTGGTCTGTAAATGGCCAGACTTATACCACTGGTGGAACTTATAGCAATACTGTTGGATGCCATACAGAAACCATAGTACTTACTATCAATAATATTGTAGTTACAGCGATTCCGACAGGTTCCATTCAATGTTTTGGTGGTACAGTTGCAGTCAATGTTTCAGCGACAGGCGGGTCATCACCTTATACAGGGAGCGGTTCCTTTTTGCAGTCATCAGGATCATTTACCTATGTAGTTACTGACAATGCCGGTTGTACAGGAAGTGCAACGGTTACGCTGAGTCAGCCTAGCAAGGTAGAAGGAACAACGAGTTCTACTCCGACAAGTTGTGGTGCCGCCGATGGAACTGCAACAGTAAACCCAAGTGGTGGAGCGGGTGGATATACTTATTTATGGTCTGACGGCGCAGCACAAACTACGGCTACTGCAACAGGACTAATGGCAGGATCATACACAGTTACAATCACTGATGCTAATGGATGTACAGGAACAGCATCTGCAACAGTTTTAGGGGCAGGAGGGGAGCCTGACCCGGCCGGAGCAATTCAAGGCCCTGCCGGAGCTTGCGCCGGTAGCTGTATTACCTATATGATCGCCCCGGTCTCAGGAGCGTCCTCTTATTCATGGACATTGCCAACGGGAGCCACCGGAACATCTACTACAAATAGTATTACAATCTGCTTTGACAATACATTCCTTGGTGGATTTATTTGCGTCACTCCTGAGAATAGTTGCGGAAGCGGCACAAATTCATGTCTTAACATTCCTGTGTTTACTGTAAGGCCGGCTCAGCCGGGATTCATTGTTGGGAACCCTAACCCATGCGGACCTACAATTGAAACCTATTCAATTCCTCCAAGCAATAATGCTGTGAATTATGTTTGGTCAGTTACGGGAGCGGGAGTTACCATCCTGAGTGGACAAGGAACAAATTCTGTCCAGGTTAGTTTCCCTGCAGGTTTTGGTCAGGCTGTGATTGGAGTCTATGCAGAAAACTGCAAAGGTCAGACTTCCAGACGGTCAACTACACTCACAGGTATTCCAACTCATAGCAGTCCATTAACTGGACCGGGTTATGTTTGTGCTGGTACTGTCGGAGTTGCTTATTCCATCAGCCCTGCAATCGGAGCAGGATCTTCGTATCTGTGGACAACAACGGGTGACATTAGTGTTGCCGGTCCACAGGGTAGTACCTCTATGAATTTTAATTTTGGACCATCGTTTACTACAGGAACCATTATGGTAACAACATCAAGTTCTTGTGGAAACTTTACCCGAACATATACTATACGTTCAACTCCGGGTCAACCGGGATCTATAGCCGGTCCTTCGAGCAATCTCTGTGGCCAGCTAGGCGTTACTTACAGCATTGCCGCTGTGGCAACTGCAACAAGCTACAACTGGACAGTACCTGCAGGGGTAACTATGGTAACACCTAATGGCGGCACTTCAATTACTGTTGACTTTACCCCGGCATTTACGGGAACCGGTAATCTGTGTGTGACTGCAATCAGCGCTTGTGGAAGTAGCATAGCGCGTTGTTATTCTATAAGTGCTTTAACAACACCTCCAGCATCTCCGGTGGGCCCTGCATCGGTGTGTAAGACCAGCGCTTCTGTAGCTTATGCGATTACGCCGGTAGCCGGAGCGGTCTCTTATCTATGGTCAATTTCCGGTGGAGCCAGTATCTCGCCTTCAGGAACATCGGCAACAGTTAATTTCAATTCTGCGGTTTCAACAACTGCTGTGATTACAGTAAATGCTGTTAATGCCTGTGGTTATAGTCAGCCGGGAAAGAAGATTGTTGCGGTGAATCTGTCATGCCGTGATGCATCAGATTTGAGTTCTTCATCGTCTGTTAATTTTGAAGCTTATCCGAATCCTACTCAAGGGCTGTTAACTGTGAACTTCAAGGCTCAGAAATCAGCCAAGTATAGTTTGAAACTTACGGATCTGCTCGGTAACAAGGTGATAAATGAAGTAATCTCTGCTGTCGAAGGAATAAACATGCAAGAGTTAAATCTTAGCAATCTCGCCAAAGGCTTATATCTGCTAAGTATTGAAACTGAAGGAAGCACACCTCAAACATTACGTGTGGTGGTTGAGTAATCATTTTCAAAAATTTTAAAAAAAAAGAAATCCCTTCGGTAACGAAGGGATTTCTTTTTTTATGGCTACTAACTGGAAGTTGAATTATTTCAAAGTCAAAAAAATCAATTAATTTTCATAATTAATTTTTTTCTGTGTGAAAATGTAGAACATAACCTGACCTGTGTTAACTATTATTGATTTTTTTGAGTTCTGTTGGTAGCAGGTATGTGGCATTAAGAGATGACTTTTATCTGGTTTGCACCAATTAATTGGCCATAATAATAAGGACCAATTAATTTATTCTAGTTTGGCCCATTGGCTGGAATGCTTAATTGGCGGGCTTTTCGATGGTTTTTTACCAAGATGCTTGAGCCGTTGGCCAAAAATAACAATCAGATCACCATAAATTATTGATCGTACGAGGCGTTTATACGACTTTTGAGAAATCATAATTATTCCGCTTATCGCAGGTTAAAATTTTACAAAATGCTTTTCAAAAATACATCACTTACTAAGTCTTTTTTAATGCATAATTCATTATTTACAGATCCATTCATCTTGAAAATTATTTATTTAATTAAATCGGTTTTGAATCAATTTATAACCGGGTGTTCGAGACAAATGGCCATCACATGTGTAAAGTCATTGAATATTTATATGAATATTCAATTAACTAAGATAAACTATATATCTCCCCTTAAAATTAAACCTGTCATTTAAAGGCCGGGAATTCTAATGAGGGATTAAGTATTTAACTAAGGCTTATCACCTGGACGAATCCGCCTTCTTAAAGAAAATAATAGGTCAAGGACACAAGGATAACACCACGTCATCTAATTAATGACGAAAAATATACACAAACAATTCAAACACACAACAAATGAAACACATGTACACAAGACTGACAAAATGCTCCGGATCGTTGCGTTTGTCGGCAGTCGCCTTGTTATGCTTACTAAGTTCAGAGTTCATTCATGCTCAGTATTTTTCGCAAAATTTTGACACATCCAACGTGGTTACTTATTACGTGAATGCCTCAACTCCTACTGCTGCCCAGTTTAATGCAATTGCAGTTACGACAGGAACTACCAGTTCAATTACCGGAGGCAAGTTGCAGTTTTCGCGTGCGAATAACGGGGCAGGTGCTGCAACAAGAACAAGTAATTTTAGTCCGACGCCTACAGTATTAATCGTTAAGTTTGATCTAACGATTTCTGGTTCGCATTCTAACAATGCAGATTTAGGACGCATAGCTATTGGTACCAATTTTACAACCGGAACGGCACTTGAAAGTACTGCAAATACATACGCATATTTACACGTCGAAGGACGGGGAAGTAATAGTTTCAGAGTTGAAACGGATGGAGATAACTCTGCAGACCAGGCTTCTGGATCAACAATTTCGATTACCTGGGCTATGAATAATTCGGGTTTCACAATAAATTATATTGGGCCAAATGGAAGTAATACTAGTTTGTCGAATGATAGGGTTGATTGTTGGATTGGAACCACTCGTTTTGCCAGTGGTGATAATGTAACTACCACTTCAGGGTCACTCCATGATATGAAATTTGTATTGTTTGGTGGAACTAGTACTAATATGCTGATTGATAATATTAATGTTACAAGTCTTCCTCCGGTAATTACAACCCAGCCTTCCAGTCAGGCTGCATGCGAGGGATCGTCAGTTTCATTCACATCTGTTGCAACCGGGTCTACCAGTCTACAGTGGGAGAAATTTATTAGTGGTGTTTGGACTCCACTGGCCGGAAAAACTACCAGTCCTTTGGTAATTAATCCTGCTGGTGGTTCGGATGATGGTAGTTACAGAGCTGTTTTCTCAAGTACTACCGGTGGGACTTCAGTTTCAAACACAGCAGTTCTTACCATTGAGATTCAAAGCGATGGTGGAAATGTTGTGGGTGATGCGAATGCATGTGCAAATGTAAATAGTGGGACCATGAGCTTGATTAATGAAGTTGGTTCTGTTCTTAAGTGGCAATCATCTGTATCGCCATTTACTACATGGTCCGATATTACTAATACGACTCTTAGTCACAATTATTCTAATTTAACTGTCACAACAAAGTTCCGGGCTATTGTGAAGAACGGAACGTGTCCTAATGACACATCGAGTTTGGGCACAATTACAGTTTATCCTGCATTAGTACAATATAGTATTACCGGATCCAACAGTTATTGTGCGGGAGGAAGTGGAGTTGTATTGGGATTGAGTGGCTCAGAGCTTGATGTTGATTATCAATTTTTCAGAAATTCAATAGCCATAGGTTCTCCCTTAGCCGGCACTGGTTCCGCCTTATCTTTTGGAAATCAAACCTTAGCAGGAAATTATACTGTTGTGGCAACACATACAATTTTAGGTTGTTCGGCTCAGATGGGGGCAATGCATACTTTGAGTATTCATCCACTCCCTTCAATTAACTCAATAACTGCAACCCCTTCTACAATTTGTTTAGGACAGAGCTCTAATCTTGCATCAAATGGTGTGAGCAATTCCCTGGCACAACAAACATTTACCAGCTCTACTAGTTCGGTTGGCATGTTAGAAGCAAATCCTTCTGGGATTTCTAAAACAATTGACCTCACCGGCGCAGGATTGCCAACAAGTATTTCTTCATTGCAGAATCTTCGGGTTGTGATTAATATTAATCATACTAAGCTCGATGAGGTGGAAGTTTATCTCATTAGACCGGGAGGGACAATTTCAACAACTGCCAGCACACCTTATTTTAATACCATCTCAAACGGAGGTTCAATTTGTCTCGTTGCAGACAGAGGTGGGAGTAATGACCATTTTGTAAATGTTGGATTTTCAGATGCAGCCGCAACTTCGATTACAACAGCGAGCTATTCTTTTGACAATGGAACCTATCGCCCGGAAAACGCCTTCAGTACGCTAAGCGGTAATCCAAATGGTATATGGACCGTAAAAGCTATTGATGATGGTGGTGGTGGTAATATTGGATCATTTATCAGTTGGTCATTGATTTTTGACCTTCCTAATGGTGTAAGCTATACCTGGACTTCTACTCCTGCCGGATTTACTTCTTCGGTTCAGAATCCGGGACCTGTTTCACCTCTGGTTAACACAACATACACAGTTGAGGTTGCTGACATTGTTACAAATTGTAGCGCTTCTTCCAGCACAAGTGTTAATGTTTCAAGTGTAGTTGCTACCGGATCAGTCATCAATCATGTTAGCTGCAACGGTGGTTCAAATGGTTCTGTATCCGTTTCCGGTAGTGGAGGAGTAGCTCCTTATGTGGTTTCGGGTAATCCTCTTAGCGGATTAAGTGCGGGTACATACAACTACACAGTAACTGACGTGAATGGTTGTACCGGCAGTACTTCTGTAACTATTAATGAGCCAACTGCAGTTATTGCAACTTGTTCAGTAGTCAGCGATGCATCGTGTTTTGGAAGTAGTGATGGAGAAATTTCTGTGAGTGGCAGTGGTGGAGTAGGACCTTATACAGTAAGCGGTGGACCACTCACCGGACTTAGTGCCGGAACCTATACCTATACCGTTACTGATGCCAGCAATTGTACTGCGACATGTTCGTCAACCATTGCACAACCTGCACTTATTTCTTCCGTTTTTTCGGTAACAGCCTGCGACTCGGAAACATTACCTTGGGCTCAAACTGTGACTGTCAGTGGTAATTACCCTCACACCTATACTGCGGCTAATGGATGTGATAGTGTTGTAACAGCACAAGTAACAATCAACAACAGCAACTCTTCCACTTCCACAGTTTTTGCCTGCGATTCATACACCTGGAATGGGAATACTTACACAAGTTCAGGAACATATACTGCCGGCGGATTTACCAATGCAGCAGGTTGTGATTCAACAGCCAATCTGATTTTGACCGTAGGCTACAGCAATACATCTACAAGTACAGAAGATGTATGTGATAGCTATACCTGGAATGGAAATACTTATACTACTTCGGGCACATATACTTATACAACAAGCAATGCAGCCGGTTGTGATTCTGTCGCCACACTTAATTTGACTGTTCGATACAGCAGTGTTTCGAGTGCAACAGAAGATGTTTGCGATACATACACATGGAATGGTACTACTTACACCAGTTCGGGAGTGTATACGTATTCAACTGTAAATGCAGTTGGATGTGACTCAACAGCCACCTTGAATTTAACGATTCGAAACAGCAACTCTTCCACTTCCACAGTATTTGCCTGTGATTCGTATACCTGGAACGGGAATACTTACACAAGTTCAGGAACATATACTGCCGGCGGATTTACCAATGCAGCAGGTTGTGATTCAACAGCCAATCTGATTCTGACCGTAGGCTACAGCAATACATCTACAAGTACAGAAGACGTATGTGATAGCTATACCTGGAATGGAAATACTTATACTACTTCCGGTACATATACTTATACAACAAGCAATGCAGCCGGTTGTGATTCCGTCGCCACGCTTAATTTGACTGTACGATATAGCAGTGTTTCCAGCGCAACAGAAGATGTTTGCGATACATACACATGGAATGGTACTACATACACCAGTTCGGGAGTGTATACTTATTCAACTGTAAATGCAGTTGGATGTGACTCAACAGCCACCTTGAATTTAACGATTCGAAACAGCAACTCTTCCACTTCCACAGTATTTGCCTGCGATTCATACACCTGGAACGGAAATACATACACAAGTTCAGGAACATACACTGCCGGCGGATTTACCAATGCAGCAGGTTGTGATTCAACGGCCAATCTGATACTGACCGTAGGCTATAGCAATACCTCTACAAGTACAGAAGATGTATGTGATAGCTATACCTGGAATGGGAATACTTACACTACTTCCGGCACATATACCTATACAACAAGCAATGCAGCCGGTTGTGATTCTGTCGCCACACTTAATTTGACTGTACGATACAGCAGTGTTTCGAGCGCAACAGAAGATGTTTGTGATACATACACATGGAATGGTACTACATACACCAGTTCGGGAGTGTATACATATTCAACTGTAAATGCAGTTGGATGTGACTCAACAGCCACATTGAATTTAACAGTCAGATACAGCAGTACTTCAAGTAGTACTGTGAATGCCTGTGATAGTTATACATGGAACGGTACGACTTATACTTCCTCAGGAACTTATACATATTCAACATTAAATGCACAAGGATGTGATTCGACTGCCACTTTAGTTTTAACCATTACAACAAGTACTTCTAACTCTTCAACAGCATCGGCTTGTGATTCATACACATGGTCAGTGAACGGACAAACCTATACTGCAAGTGGAACTTATACTGATGTAGTTGGATGTCATACCGAGACCCTTGTATTAACAATCACTGCTTCGACAAGTAATTCAACAACAGCATCTGCTTGTGATTCATACACCTGGTCAGTAAACGGACAGACTTACACTGCAAGTGGAACTTACACTGATGTAGTAGGATGTCATACTGAGACTTTGGTATTAACTATCACAGCTACAACGAGCAATTCAACTACTTTAACGGCATGCGATAGCTACACCTGGTCAGTAAATGGTCAGACATACACTGCAAGTGGAACTTATACCGATGTAGTAGG
>SHNE01000029.1 GCA_004295015.1 Bacteroidota bacterium
CGCTTTACACCATTTTTGGATTGAATACCTGTACTACGGCGAAAAAGCCCTGAATCAGAATGGTATGATCCGGAGCTTGCCTGTTTAGCAGGTGGGATTCAAAAAAAAATCAAGATGAAACATTTATTTTTTTCATCTTGATTATTCTTTTGATTGAATGATTTGGCGCTAAGGGTTTAGTTTGCGGATTCAACCTCAGCATCAGCCTGATTTTCCGGTTCATCCTTTGAACTGAAAATGTTCTTGATTTTTTCTACAGCTTTGTTCAGGAAATCAGCCACAAGCGTTTCAAGTTTTAATTCTGATTTTCTCATTAATGCTTGTGCAATGAATGTCAAGGAAACGAGTGTGCCCTTTTTTAGAAGTTCTGATTTATTCAATGGAATTCCGGTAAGAGAGCTCAGGCTATTAAGAATCATGTTAACCGGAGTGTATCGTTCGCGTAGAGTGTGAACTTTAGCCAACAAATATTGCTCCTGACTTTTTGATTTTTCTTCCAGGCGTTTTATCTCTATACTTAAATCTTCTTGGTTCTTAATTTTCATCTTTAGTATCTTTAAAAAAGTCTCTGATAAGTGCATTCACGATTGGTTTGTGAATCCACGACTCTCTTTTTATGTAGAGTAAGACACCAATGAATAAGTAGAACAATGAAACTGCCAGAAATCCCAGGTAAAATTTGCCCAGAATTTCTGAAAGAGCCAAAGAAGCAGCGATACTTATAAAAAGTAGAAACAATAAGCCAAAGAGGCTTAAGAACACTACCACAGAGATATCCCCTGCAATCTGACTGCCTTTGTCCAAAGCCTTCAGTCTGCCTAATTTGGTACGGGTTTCAAGATAATCTTTTACATCATTTATAAGATTATCTAATTCCTCCTTGTTGCTTTCCATAAATCGACTAAGAGTTTATACTAACTCTTCGACTTCCTCTTCAACGCGTTTCTTACCATTCTTCATTTTCTGATAACCTTCAGAAAATTTTTGCTTGGCTTTCTCACCGTATTCTTTTGCAGTGTCGGCGATTTTGTGTCGTGTTTCAGATCCTTTGTCAGGAGCGAATAATATACCTAATGCTGCACCAATGGCAGCTCCTCCAAGGAGGGCGAGAATTACTTTTGAGTTTGAGTTCATAAAATTTTATTTTAATATTTTAATTTATTTGGATTTCCATAAAGTTACAAAAAAATAATCGTTTTAAAAAGTAGAATCCAATTTATCTCTACAATTTAATCGGAAATTCATATTGAATTGATTCTTGATATAGGAGAGTGGGGCACTATTTTCCCGGATTATCCTTCTAGGTCTGAAATAGACTAAAAGACCAGATAAAATTTTGTTCAATTCCTTACACTTTAGCAAAAGCATAGAATTTAATTGATATGACACATATCAGTTTTGTAGTTTGACCTATATCATTATCAATATCAATTCTAACTAATACTTTTATAATGAAAGCAAAATCGACAGCAATTAGGCT
This sequence comes from Bacteroidota bacterium, assembly GCA_004295015.1. Lineage (GTDB taxonomy): Bacteria > Bacteroidota > Bacteroidia > AKYH767-A > 2013-40CM-41-45 > QQVM01. The sequence continues at coordinate 1,481 of SHNE01000029.1, forward strand.
AATGGTAAAATGGACTGTTCTTATATTTTGTGTTTTTACACAGAAGTTGGGCTATACACAAACCATCAGCGAAGACGTTTCTGAGGCGGGATTCTCTTATAATCCTTATCTGACCGTTTCATTGGCACTATTGTTCACTTTCCTTACAGTCTTTGCTATAAGTATGCTGGCAAGATATATCAGGGAAACTAGCGGTGACCAATTTAATGGCTTCGAAGACTCTGAACCTTGATTGAATTCAAGCAGGGTTTATTACTTTTACACCATTAAACCCCAGCTATATGAATTTGATCCTGTGTCCTACCGATTTTTCTAAGAGTGCAACGAACGCTGTTCGCTATGCGGCTGCTCTGGCCGAAAGTATCACTGCCAGAGTAATTATTATTCACGTGTATGATAAACCCGTCATGTTTTCTGATGCGCCTTTAACCCGGATTGCCCATGCGGCAGAACAAATAAAGGCCAATGCTGAAAGCAAGATGAAACAACTTGTTACCCAGTTAAAGCGAAAGTATAAGAGCGTCAGTTTTGAAATTGTGGCTCGAGATGGTTTTCACGCTGAAACTTTGTTGGAAGTGGCCAATAAACTTTCTGTTGATTTGATCGTGATGGGTTCAACCGGAACCAGTAAAATAGAACGCCTCCTTATTGGAAGCACAACCTCAAGAATTATTCGCGATTCTCCATGTCCGGTATTAAGCATTCCAAAGAATGCTGAATTCAAGGGTGTTAACAAAATTGTCTTTGCCACCGATTTGAATGAAGACAATATCAGCTCTGCCGGTATGATATCCATGTTTGCGAAAAAATTTGATGCTGAGATCTCTTTTCTGTTTGTGGATGATAAGCATCTATTACATAGTGACGAGCAGATCACGGCCATGACGCAAAAAATTCGTAAGAGGGTTAAGTATGCTAAAATTTCAGGCTATATATCCAAGAATACAAATATCATTAAGGGTATAGATTATTTCCTAAAAAAGAAGCCTGCCGATGTTCTTGTAATGTTTACCCATGCCCGCCATTTTCCGGAAGCAATGTTTAACTCGAGCATTACTAAAATGATGTCTCATCAGGCAAGCATTCCTCTTCTTGCCTTGAAACATACGGATAAGCCATTATTGGCAGCCAAATAATTTATCGGATCAGATCAGCCTCTTAATGTATGGAGTATAAAGATTATTACAAGATTCTTGGCATAGATAAAAGTGCGAAGCCTGACCAGATTCGTAAAGCATTTCGTGACCTTGCCAAGAAGTATCATCCGGATAAAAATCCTAATAATAAATCTGCAGAAGACAAATTCAAACAGGTCAATGAAGCCTATGAGGTGCTAAAAGATCCTGAGAAGAAAAGGAAGTACGACGAATTGGGTGATAGTTGGAAATCTTACTCCAATAATGGGGGAAGGCAGTCTGATTTTGACTGGAATCAATGGGCTAATCAATCTCAAAGCAGGTCTTCCGGATCAGGAAATTTTTCCGATTTTTTCGAATCCATATTCGGAGGCAGCTTTGGAGCCGGTTCCCCTAGATCTCGCAATAACCGTGCTCTCAGGGGCGAGGATTTGCAAGCTACAATGGACCTGACTCTTGAAGAGGTGGTAAATGGAACACAACGACTGGTAAATATTGGGGGCCAGCCTATAAAACTTAGTATAAAGGCAGGGGCAAGGAATGAACAGGTTTTAAGGATGAAAGGAAAAGGATCTCCGGGATATAATGGTGGGGAACCCGGAGATTTGCATATTAGTCTGCGTATTTTAAAGCATCCCGTTTTTGAAGTGAAAGGAAATGACTTATACATGGATTTTTATGTTGACGTGCTAACCGCCGTTCTGGGTGGTAAAGTGACTCTCAATACCCTTGATAAAGCAGTTTCAATTTCTATTCCTCCCGGTACAGATAGTGGGAAGACGCTGAGGCTTAAAGGTGCCGGCCTTCCTGAATATGGACTGCCTGATAAACGAGGCGAATTGTATGTGAGGATTCTGGTGCAAGTACCTAAAAACCTAAGCGAAAAGGAACGGGAGCTCTATTTGGCCTTGCAAAAATTAAAAGCAGAACATCAGTATAAATCCTGAGCTCTTTATTTATAAATGACAAAACGTTTTTAAACGATTAGTTTTTCATCCGCCCCAGTTTTTCGGAGTCAAGGATATGGATATTTTTATCGCGAATGTCTATCAGCTTTTCTTCTTTGAAGTCAGAAAGGGTTCTAATCACAGACTCAGTCGCAGTTCCCACCATACTTGCCAAATCTTCTCGTGAAACGGAAAATTTTGTCTCCGGTTCTGATTCAATTTTGTACCGATTATGTAAAGCGATGAGTGCATCGGCAACACGCTTTCGCACAGAATTATAAGCGAGGTTTATTAACTTTTCTTCGGTTTCCTGAAGATTATTGGACAGCATCTTAATAAATTTTGCTGCTACATCCCTATTGGAATAGAGTAGTGCAAAGAAATCTTGCTTAGGAATAACACTGATTTCAACGTCTTCCATTGCCTCCGCAGATTCTCTGTATTCTGAATTTTCAATCAGGTCAATATACCCGATAAAATCTCCGGATAAATGGAGAGAGGTAATAAACTCTTTTCCATTTTCATTGGTCTTAAATGTTTTTACCTTTCCTTTATTAATAAAAATTATACCATTTGGTTCATCTCCTTCCATGTAAATCATTTCTTTCTTTTTGAAATGATGCACTTTTCTGTCTTCGGATAATTTGTGAAGCTCCTCAAGGCCTTTTGCTTGTTCTAAAAAGTCATTCAAGCCTTCAAGATTTTTAGAAAACTCTTTTCTGAAAACTTCATTCTTCTTGAGTCTCGCTTCAATGGCATTAAGTAGTTCCATCTCCTCAAAGGGTTTCGTCAGATAGTCGTCTGCACCCATACTCATTCCTTTTCGCATATCAGCTTTTTCAGCTTTTGCCGTAAGAAAAATAAATGGTATTCCGGCTGTGTCAATATTCTTGCTCAATAAATATAAAACACCATAGCCGTCAAGGTCCGGCATCATGATATCGCAAATAATTAAATCCGGAATTTCTTTAGCAGCTTTTTCAACCCCTGATCGGCCATTTACAGCGGTAAGAACCTGGTAATTGGCAAGCTCAAGTATCTCTGCCGTGTTTTCACGCATTTCATTGTTGTCTTCAATCAATAGAATTTTTTTCATAGCAATGAGGTAGGTTCTTTTGGAAAATTGAGGGTAAATGTTGTTCCTGAATTTACTTCGCTTTCAAATTTAATACTTCCTTTCATTAGTTGTACGTATCGCTTCACAATATTTAGTCCTAGTCCGGTTCCTTGAATAGCAGTTACATTTGCCGCCCTGAAAAAGCGTTCAAAGAGATGGCTTTGATCTTCTTTTGGAATGCCAATTCCATGATCCTTGACAACCAGTTCTATCGTATCATTGATATGGCTCTGTAATTCAATGATGCTGTCCTCAGGAGAATATTTGATAGCGTTATTGAGTAGGTTTATGCATATATTCCTGAGCAGCTGCCTGTCCATTGTTACCAGGCGTTCTTCACCCGAGTGAGTATATTCTATCCTTTGGCCTTTTTTTGAAAGGGCCTGAAGCTCTTCATTGAGGTCTTCAGCAAATTTTGGAAGATCAAAGGTGCTGAGCTTTGTTTCGATCTTACCGGCTTCCAGTTTTTCCAGACTCAGAAAATCATTAAGTATTTCAGTGAGATTTTTTACGGATGATTTTATTCGGTCAATATGCTTGAGTCGCTTTTCGGTATCTTCGGGATTTTGATATTTATCAATAAGAGTTACGGAGGTAAGTATGGTGCTTAAAGGGGTTCTGAATTCATGGGAGGCAATAGAAACGAACTTTGACTTCATTTCGTTCAGCGTTCTTTCTTTGTCAAGCGCATGAAGAATTTCGTCGGCAGCTTTTTTTAACTCTGTAACATTCTGGATAACCAATAAAATGTCCTTTACAAATCCTTTCATATCAGGTAGAGGTACTGCTATGAGATTATAATAATATTCACGGAATGGCATTTCGAAAGCTATACTTTCCCAATTGAATACTTTCACTAACTGATTGGTAATCTCGGCAGGGTCGCTTAGAGGTAGCAGAACCTTGACGGATTTTCCGATCAATTCATCCGGCTTCATTCCGAATACCTGTAATTCCTTTCCGTCGATGAATACTATTTCTAATTTTTTATTCAAGACGCAGATTATTCCATTTGGGAAATTTCTGGCCATTGTACTGTATAATCGTTCACTGTCTCGCAAGGCTTCCTGTATTATTGCTCTCTCAGCCATCTCTTTTTGTAAATTATCGTTCGATTCAGCCAACTCACGAGTTCTGGTTTCAACTCTTCCTTCCAGTTGCTCATTAATTTCAGCCACCAGATCTTCTTGTCTTTTTCTTTCCGTGATATCAATGATAAAACTGATCACAAAAACCTGGTCCTTGATACTAAATGAACTTAAGCTTATCTCAACAGGAAATTCTGAATCGTCTTTCCGTCTTGCAAACAAACTCATCCCTCTTCCCATCGACCGGTTTTTGGGATCTTTAAAGTAATGAGTTCGGTGGGAGCCATGAACTGATCCGAATCTTTTCGGAACAAGATCTTCAATACTAAGGCCCTCAAGTTCTTTTTCTTCATAGCCAAATTGATTTGCAGCTCTGGGATTAGCCATTATTATCAGACCTTTTTTATTACTGATAATAATTCCTTCCGTTGCGTGCTTGAACATGGCATTCAGATACTCCGTGCTCCGATTTAAATTTTCCTGACTTTGTTTGTATTTAATAATCGAAAAGGTAAAGGCCCATATGAACATGAGCGGATATAATATGCCGACCAAATCTGAGGCACCCCGAAATGAATTGTTGAGGAAGTAGCCAAGAACAATCAATCCTGACATGGCTACACTTGCATCAAAAGTACTTCTGTTTCCTTGAATCCAAATTGTAAGAAGTACAATCAGAGAGTATAAAAATTCAAGATGAAAGCTCGCCGGGCTGAAATAGATCAAGCCAAAGATTAACAGACTTAAAAAAATACCAAGAAACTGAATTCGTTTTTCCATATAATTCCGGTCCGAACCGTTGCTCTTTGAATGATTTTTTCAAAATTAACATTAATTTCATAGCTGGTCTAACTAAAATTATTATTCCATGACTGAAATGTGATCTATGTCAAAGTGCATGCTGATCTTTGTCATAAAGGATGGCTTATTTGTTTTTTACTTTTGATATTAAATGGCTGAATCCGGACTGGCCTTACTAATCGAAAAGCATAGTTTTCACAGTCTGTATTTGTGCCCACAGTGGCTTAACATTGACAATCGAATCATTATCAGGTACTATGAAAAAAAGTTTTAATACAAATCCGGTACGGCGGCTTTTGGTTCCGACCGATTTTTCTTCAGATGCCCTAAATGCGGTGAGGTATGGGGTGCAGTTCGGAAAGGTTCTGAAAAGCAGAATTACTTTATTTCACGCTACCCACGTTCCGGTTGTGAGCACGGCAGAAATGGCTATGGCAGCCTCTATGATAGATGATAAAATGGAGGCTCAGGTTCAACTGGAAAAATTGAAAGCAAAACTGATTGAAGAGTTTGCTTACCCTCATATTGATGTGTTGATCAGCATGGGTTTCGCCGTTGATGAAATCACTAAGCTTAGTCGGGATGAATCGATGGATATGATTGTTATGGGAACTAAAGGTGCTAGTGGTTTGGCTGAGGTCCTTATTGGTAGTAATACAGCCGATGTAATTGAAAAGTGCTCCTGTCCGGTACTTGCCGTTCCTTCAGAAAGCGTTTTTAAGAAACCTCAAAAAATAGTTTTTGCAACAAACTATGCTGATAACGATTTTCAGACCTTATATCTCTTAGCTGAAATGTTTAAACCCTTTAATCCGGAAATCGTTGTTTTGCATGTTGAAGTGAATAATGACCATAAAACCGAAAACCGCATGCTGGAATGGTTTAAAGGTCAGGTATTGACGAATATTCCATATGATAATTTTTCGTTTGAGTTAGCAAAAGGTGATGGTGTAATTAGCACAGTAGAGAACTTTATTGTGGCTAATAATATTGACTTACTTTCTGTCTCTACGCGCAAGCGAAATTTCTTTGATAAGCTAACCAGTCGCAGCCTGACGAAAAAACTTGCATTTCATATTGACATGCCTCTTTTGGCTTTCCATGCTCATACTGTAAGTTCAACACCGCTGTTTTAATTATTTTACGATTGCGTAGTTGGTAGTTTGATATCTGTCAGCTTACCGGTTGATAATTATCAGTCCTTTACATCTATTTGAATATCACCTTTGATGATAAATTTAAACATCGATATTATGATATTTGCCAATAGAAAATTATCTGAAATTGTAACTGATTTTCCATTTGTTGCCGGACTGCTTGAAAGCCATGATCTGGACTATTGCTGCAGAGGAAAGCAAACACTTGAAGAAGCTTGTGAGACTAAAGCCAAGCTGGAAACGCTGGAAGAGGAACTTAGCTTCCTTGTAAGGGAGCAGGAGTCAAACGCAAAAGCAACTAATCCGGAAGTACTATCTAATGCTGAGCTGGTTGATCTTATTGTTAATAAGCATCATGATTACGTTAAAGCAGCCTTGCCCATTATCAGCGCCCACTTATTCAAAGTATCATCAAAACACGGGTCAAAACATCCCGAGTTACATGAAATCTATTCCATCTTTGAACGTGTTGCAGAAGAAATGACTGCTCATATGATCAAAGAGGAGCGAATTCTTTTTCCGGCTATTAAGGAAATTCAAAAGCTTGCTGAAACTGGTCTGGATACCCTTGATGCCCAAAGGTTAAACGCTCCAATGCAGGTAATGGAGATGGAGCATGAGACTGTAGGTGATTTATTGGCTGATATTAAAAAATTGTCAGCACGCTACACTCCCCCTTCCGATGCATGCATGACTTACAAAATAAGTTTCGAAGAGTTGAAGGAATTTGAAGAAGATCTTCACAGGCATGTCCATTTAGAGAATAATATATTATTTCCCCGTGTCAGACAATCTCAATTCTCTGCTCATTCTAATGGATAAATAAGGGAATGCTGTGTCATACAGGATTTATATTGCCATATTTCTTTTTTCATCCTACCTGAGTTTTACTCTATGGGTTTATACCTACGGTACTTCAGGCGATCCTGAAAAGCTTATCATGAGCAAGGAAGCTTATCAGGGTAAATTACTTTATCAACAAATGAACTGTGCTTCCTGCCATCAGATTTTTGGTTTGGGTGGTTATCTGGGCCCGGAGCTTACTTCGATCATGTCTGATAAAGGAAAGAATCTTAATTATGTGGCCTCTTTTTTAAAATATGGATCTAAACAGATGCCGGCATTTGATCTCGATAGTCTTCAAGTGAAAGAACTTGTAGCATACTTATCGTATGTTGATGCTGCATCCGGAGAAGGAGTGCAGGTTGAAGGCTTGAATTAGCCTAAGCAAAATTGTGAATTAATATACAAATTATATTCTATGAAAAGTAAAGAGTTAGTTCAAAGGTCATGGGCCGAACCGTATAAAATTAAAATGGTAGAGTTAGTCCATATGACCACCGCTGCCGAAAGAAAGAAAGCCATTGAAGATGCCGGTTACAATACCTTTCTCTTACGCTCAAAGCAAGTTTACATAGACCTTCTGACTGATAGTGGTACATCCGCTATGAGCGACAGGCAATGGGCAGGAATGATGCTCGGAGATGAGTCTTATGCAGGCAGTGAAAACTTTTATCATCTTGAAGCGACGATTAGAAAGTACTATGGATACAAGTATGTTATCCCGGCGCATCAGGGACGTGGTGCCGAGAATATTCTTTCCAAGGTGCTTATAAAGCCGGGAGATATTATTCCCGGAAACATGTATTTTACTACAACGAGATTGCATCAGGAGCTTGCCGGAGGAAGGTTCGTGGATATTATCATTGATGAAGCACATGATCCTTTAAGCGAGCATCCATTTAAAGGAAATGTCGATTTGAAGAAGCTGGAAGCTCTGGTTAAAGAGTATGGCAGTAAAAAAATTCCATATGTATGTATTGCTACTTCCGTAAATATGGCAGGAGGCCAGCCCATTTCATTGCAGAATCTTAGAGCACTTCGTGATTTTACAAAAAAGCATAAAATAAAAATCATTCATGATATGACCCGTGTGGCTGAGAATGCCTATTTCATTCGAATGAAAGAGAAGGGTTACAAAAATAAATCTGTCCGTGAAATTGTGCATGAGATTTGTTCATTGACAGACGGAGCTACAATGAGTGCTAAAAAAGATGCGCTTGTTAATATTGGAGGATTTCTTGCCGTCAATGATAAAAAGACGTATGAGGAGGCAAGCAATCTTGTTGTTGTGTATGAGGGATTACACACTTATGGTGGTTTGGCCGGACGGGATATGGAAGCCATGGCCATAGGCATCACGGAATCCGTTGACGATGATCATATCCGCGCACGGGTCGGGCAGGTAGAGTATCTGGGAAATAAATTATTGGAAAAGAAAGTTCCGATCGTACTTCCGATTGGAGGTCATGGAATTTTCATTGATGCAAAACGGTTTTTACCTCATCTTAAACAAAAGCAGTTTCCGGCACAGGCACTGGCTGCTGCACTCTATGTAGATTCAGGTGTTCGAACCATGGAGAGAGGAATTGTTTCTGCAGGAAGAAACGCAGATACCGGTGATCACTACTATCCTGAATTAGAGCTTGTGAGACTTACAGTTCCAAGGAGGGTTTATACTCAGGCTCACATGGATGTGGTTGCTGAAAGTGTTGTTGAGGTGTTCAAGAAACGAAAAAGTATAAGTGGTTTAAAAATGATTTTTGAACCCAAATATCTCCGCTTCTTCCAGGCTCGGTTTAAACCATTATAATTTGTCATTTTGCTATGAAATTCAATACAATTTTTGAACCCTTTCGAATAAAAAGTGTAGAGCCGATACCTGTTAGTACACAGGAAGAGCGCGAAGAATATTTGAAGGCGGCCTTTTATAATCCATTTCTGCTACAGAGTGATCAGGTGCTTATTGATTTTCTGACGGATAGTGGAACTTCGGCTATGAGCAGTAATCAATGGGCCGCAATGATGAATGCCGATGAATCCTATGCGGGAGCCAGAAGTTGGGATCGTTTTGAGAAGGCTGTTCGAAACCTTACCGGAATGCCTTATATTCTGCCTACACATCAGGGAAGGGCGGCAGAACGAATTTTATACGGAAGTCTCGGTTCAAAAGGAAAATATTTTTTAAGCAATACACATTTCGATACAACCCGTGCAAATATTGAATTTAGTGGTGCTAAGGCTGTAGATATTCCAATTGCAGAGTCAAAGGATTTTATCTCTGAATACCCATTCAAAGGAAATCTTGATGTAGATAAATTAAAGGAGCTGATACCAAAGTACGGTGCAGAGAATGTTGCAGCAGTGATCCTTACGGTCACAAATAATAGCGGTGGAGGTCAGCCGGTAAGTATGGCAAATGCAAGAGAAGTAAGCCGCTTGTGTAAGGCGAATAATATTCTTTTCGTGCTTGATGCCTGTCGCATTGCTGAAAATGCATATTTCATATGGAAGCATGAACCGGAGTTCAATTCGCATAGCTTCCTTGCTATAGCTCAGGAGATGTGTTCATTAGCCGATGCATGTGTGATGAGTGCAAAAAAAGATGCATTAGTTAATATGGGTGGCTTTCTCAGTTTGCGTGATAAAGCATTGGCAGATTCCTGTACGCAGTTGTTGATAATCACTGAAGGTTATACTACTTATGGTGGCCTCTCAGGAAGGGATATGGAAGCTGTTGCTGTCGGACTGGAAGAGGTTTTTGATCCGGCGTATTTGAATTACCGTATTCGTAGTACAACCTACCTTGGAAAAGCACTACGTGCACTTGGTGTTCCGGTGATTTACCCTATAGGTGGCCATGCAGTGTATATTGAATCGAATAAAATGTATCCTCATATTCCGATTGAACAGTACCCCGGACAGTCATTGGTTTGCAATCTTTACAGAGTAGGTGGAATCAGATCTGTTGAAGTAGGTTCGGTTATGTTTGGAAAGTATGATGAGCGGGGTAAATTAATTCCTTCAGCTATGGAACTTGTTCGTCTTGCCATACCCAGAAGAGTTTATACCCAAAGCCATATCGATTACGTGGTGGAGGTGTTTGCAGAAATAATTAAAACAAAATCTCTTGCAAGAGGATTGAAGATTATTTACGAGCCGACTTTCCTTAGGCATTTCACAGCGCGATTTGAAGAGCTGAGTTGAAAGTTTACAAAGACGATGGAATTGATTGCCGGTTTCTGAGTTGAGTGCTATTTTATGTTTTATTGACTTTCAAATATGGACAAGCCACATCAGATCCAATCACATTCAATGGTTCGGCTCCCGGTATTCTTTATCAGCCTGGCACTAGTATTCCTTTTCTTTGGATTATTTTTTGGACTCATTGGTAGTTTTCAGTATGTTTTTCCTGTTTGGCTGAGAGATTCTTTACCTTTTTCCAGAATAAGACCCTTGCATGTTAGTCTTGTGATATCCTGGATTTTTACCGCCTCAACCGGAGGGCTATACTTTTATATCCAGGATTATCTTAAAAGACCTTTGTACTCTGAAAGACTGGGCTGGATGCATTTTATTCTGTTATCTATTGTCTCGCTATTAACCATTTTAACGTATGCTTCAGGTAAATTCGGAGGTCGTGAATACCTTGAGTTTCCTGCCTTGCTCGGTGTGCCTTTGATATTGTATTGGCTTTTATTCATGATTAATTTTTTTAAAACAGTGAATGTTAAACTTAAAGCTGCGCCAATTTATATCTGGATGTGGTCAACAGGCCTTGTTTTTTTTCTGATCACGTTTCTCGAATCTCAACTTTGGCTCTTGAGTTTTTTTGGTGAGAATTTAATACGCGATACCACAGTTCAATGGAAAGCTTTGGGTTCCATGGTAGGCTCATGGAATATGTTAGTCTATGGAACGGCCTTTTATGTAATGGAAAAAATCAGCGGAAATTCAAAGGTGACAAATTCCAATCAAACTTTTTTCTTTTATTTTTTAGGCTTAACTAATTTGATGTTCAACTGGGGACATCATACCTATATCGTGCCTGCTTCCCCCTGGATTAAGCACATTGCATATATAATCAGCATGACAGAATTGTTGATTCTGTTTAACATTATTCGGGAATGGAAAATTTCATTGGATACCGCAAAGAAAAATTTTCACCTGATTCCTTATCGATTTCTAATTGCTGCTGATTTATGGATTTTTGTCAACCTGATTCTGGCTATTGCTATGTCTGTTCCGGCCATCAACCGTTACACCCATGGTACGCACATTACTGTAGCCCATGCAATGGGAACAACTATTGGTATTAATACCATGATTTTGTTTTCGTCGTTGTGCTATTTGTGTGACAGGTTTTCATTGATTAAGTTCAATAGATTCAGACGGCATTTTCATATTGGTTTTTGGATCAGCAATATTTCTCTTCTGGTTTTCTGGATATCTCTGTTAATCTCCGGGTTTTTTAAGTCTGTGATGAAGGATACTAAGTCTCATCAGGAACTTATGTCTTACATCTCTCCGTATTTTAAAGTTATTTCTATAGCAGGTATTATAATGTTTATTGGATTTTCAGTGTTGATTTATGCCATACTACATATTACTTTACGAATAATAGTTGAGAAAAAAAATGGTATTTAGTACCCATCTTCATGATCGACGTCATTATTTTAATGGTCTTATTTTATTCTATTTGTAATTAGAAAAAATGTGTTTTATGAAGAAGTATATATTAGTTGTTTTAGTATTCGGGCTTCTTTTTTCATGTAAAAAGGATAGTGATGACATTGTGCCGGTTGAAGGGCAGAATTCTCTGCTAATTGATCTTGCCTATGAAGTTGATGGACAGGCTTTGTCTTTTGATACACTCCTTTATACTAATGATGCAGGGAGTCAATATGGTGTGAGCCGGATGTGGTATTATTTATCAAAAATATATTTGATAAAGTCTGATAGTAGTACTGTTTTTTTGAAGGATTATATTTTTGTTGACGCAAAGAATTCAGCTGCAAATCAATTAGAAATATCTGCCGTTCCTGTTGGAGATTACATAGGAATGAAGTTTAATATCGGACTTGATTCTTCACAGAATATTACAGGAGCATTGCCGGTCACTACCGATAATCTTAATATGGAATGGCCGGTTCAAATGGGCGGAGGTTACCATTTTATGAAATACGAAGGCCATGCAAGCGATAGTACCGGTAACTATGGTTTTGCTATGCACCTTGGCTTGAATCCTTACCTGGTTAAATGCGCAATTTGGAATCCAATTGTTGTTACAGCAGGTACAACAAATATTAGATTAGTGATGAACCTAAATGAATGGTTTCGTAATCCGGAGATCTATGATTTTAACGTGGATGGAAATTATTCCATGGGTGTCATGTCTGCAATGATTAAGTTATCTCAAAACGGATCGGACGTATTTACTATACAATGAAAAATTATAAATTAATTATTATACTTATTCTATCTGTATTATTCATTTTTTCTTGTAAGAAGGATAATGAAGAGCAAATGCAGATCGATAATTCCTATGTGCCTACACCGTTGGCTATACGCGTACCTGCAGGTTGGCCACAACCGGTTATTCCCGCATGGAACGAGACCACTTTAGAAGGGGTTCGATTGGGCCGTATGTTGTTTTATGATCCTATATTATCCAGTAATGGTTTGTCATGCTCTTCTTGTCATCCTCAAAACCAGGCTTTCGCTGTACCATTCAGGGTGAATTCAGCAGGTGACACAGTGAGTATTCCGCCACTTGTAAACCTTGCATGGAATCCTGATTTCGAATGGTTAGGGCAGGAGCCAATTCTCGAACACGTACCATTGGCGGATTTCGGTCCTGAGTTTTTTAATACAAATATGGATACCTTGGTTAAAAGAATTAAGGCGCATCAGAAGTATCCGCAATACTTCCGTGAGGCCTTTAATATAAACGACGTTTCGACATTGAGTGATGATGAATTACAAAGAAATATTGCCAATGCGATCAGTCAGTTTATTCGAACAATCATTTCTGATGGTTCTAAGTTTGACAAAGTATCACGTCATGAAACTGCTTTTACTGCCGAAGAAATGGATGGAGCAAGCATATTTTATACCGAGCGGGGTGATTGCTTTCATTGTCATGGTACTCCTTTATTTACAAATAACACTTTTAATAATACCGGACTTGATTCTGTTTTAACCGGGCAGAATTTGGGCAGGTATTTGTATACCGGAATCACAACAGACAAAGGAAAATTCAGTGCACCCAGTCTTAGGAACATTGAACTGACGGCCCCTTACATGCATGATTCCCGATTTCAAACTCTTGAAGAAGTTGTTGAATTTTATAATTCCGGTGTCCATTGGAATTCACCGAATATTGACCCGATCATGACTAAGCCTTTTAAAGAATATGGACTTCTTCTAAGCGCCGTTGAAAAGGCTGATTTAGTTGCTTTTTTGAAAACACTAACGGATACCACGCTTCTTTCCAATCCGGCCATTTCCAATCCGCATTAAGTTTCCCGGCGTTTACCCGATTAATTTACTGAATTATATTCAATTTTTAAACACATTTATCTTGTGATATAAGTTCTTGTTTTCAATGTATGGAATTCGTAACTTAATGTAGGATTGTATATGTTAAGTACGTTTAGTTAGTTTTTTAGTATTCGTAAAATATTATCATCAATTGATTGTTTATTAATAATTGGAATTGGATGATGTTCATCATGTGTCGTTCTTCCTAATTAGAATTTCTTCGTTGACATAAATAATAACGAAAATGAATGATAATAAAAATAAAAAGCCTTCTATTGAAGAGGGAAAAGCCGGGAAAGGCTTAAGGTTTGAAAGATATTTCACTGAAAGTACTTTGTCTCCTTTTGATCAGTTTACCTTTGAGCTCAGGAATTCAATTATCCGTAATCCACAAGGGGATATTGTTTTTGAACTCAGGAATGTTGAAGTTCCTTCCTCCTGGTCGCAAGTTGCCACGGATATTCTTGCACAAAAATATTTTCGAAAAACAGGAGTTCCTTTGGAAGATGGCACACTCGGAGCGGAATCATCAATCAAACAGGTCGTTCATCGAATGGTTTCTTGTTGGACTAATTGGGGGCGTGAGAATGAATATTTTTCTTCGCCCGAGGATGCCCAGATTTTTTACGATGAGTTAACATTCATGTTGCTCGGCCAATATGCTGCACCAAATTCTCCTCAATGGTTTAACACAGGATTGTTTTCGGCTTATGGTATCGAAGGAGAAAGCCAGGGTCATTATTATGTTGATCCGGTAACCCAAAGGGTTCACACTTCTACGTCAGCCTATGAAAGACCTCAGCCGCATGCCTGTTTCATTTTATCGGTAAATGATGATCTGGTTAATCCGGGTGGTATTATGGATTTACTGGTGCGTGAGGCCAGAATCTTTAAGTATGGAAGTGGTGTTGGAACAAATTATTCTGCGATACGGGGAGCCACGGAAAAATTATCCGGTGGCGGTCATTCATCAGGATTAATGTCATTTTTAAAAATTGGCGATCGTGCAGCAGGTGCTATAAAGTCCGGTGGTACCACAAGACGTGCGGCTAAAATGGTATGTCTCGATCTGGATCACCCGGAAATTGTAGAATTTATTAATTGGAAACGAAATGAAGAGAAGAAAGTAGCAGCATTAATTGCAGCAGGTTATCCTTCAGATTATGAAGGAGAGGCATACGCTACTGTTTCAGGACAGAATTCCAATAATTCTGTTCGCGTACCAAATAGTTTTTTTAAGTGTCTTGATGAAAACGGAAACTGGAATTTGTTAGCCAGAAAAGATGGGAGTATTTTGAAATCTGTGCCGGCCAGAAAATTGTGGTCTGATATTGCCGAAGCTGCCTGGTCATGTGCAGATCCCGGATTGCAATTTGATACAACAATTAATGAATGGCATACCTGCCCTGAAGCCGGACCAATTCGTGCTTCTAACCCTTGCTCTGAATATATGTTCATTGATGATACTGCCTGCAATCTGGCATCAATGAATTTGCGTAAGTTTTTTGATGATGAATCCGGTGAATTTAATGTTCAAGCCTTTCGTCATGCATCTCGTTTATGGACTGTCGTGCTGGAAATATCTGTATTGATGGCACAGTTTCCTTCTAAAGAAGTTGCAAAGCTAAGTTATGAATACAGGACACTGGGACTTGGATATGCAAACCTGGGTTCAATATTGATGGTTTCAGGTATTCCTTATGACAGTGATAAAGCCAGGGCAATTGCAGCGTCTGTCACAGCAATTATGACCGGCACTGCATATCTTACTTCTGCTGAAATGGCCGAAGCTTTGGGGCCATTTAAGGGCTATGAGGCGAATAAAAATCATATGCTTCGTGTGATAAGAAATCATCGTTACGCTGCTTACCAGGCTACTGATGCATATGAGGGTCTTGAAATTAAACCCGATGGAATTGATGCAGCTAATTGTCCGGACTATCTATTGAAATCGGCTTGTCAGGTTTGGGATGAGGCCTTGCAACAAGGACTGAAACACGGTTACAGAAATGCACAGGTAACAGTAATTGCACCTACCGGTACCATTGGATTAGTTATGGATTGTGATACTACAGGCGTTGAACCTGACTATGCTTTGGTGAAATATAAAAAATTGTCCGGGGGTGGTTATTTTAAAATTGTTAATGCCGGTGTTGAACAAGCTTTACAGAAGCTGGAATATACACCGGAACAAATCAGGGATATTATCACATACGCAAAAGGTAGTGGCAGTTTTGAAAATGCCCCTTTTGTAAACGTACAGTCTCTACGCGCAATAGGTTTCAGCAAGAAAGATATTCAGGTTCTCGAAGATGCTGCGGAAAAGGCTTTCGATATACGTTTTGTGTTTAACCCATTTACTCTTGGTGAATCCTGTATGCACAATATTGGAATTGATCGAAAGGTTTACTCATCACCGGATTTTAACATGCTTCAACATCTTGGTTTCACAGAGTCTCAAATTGAAGAGGCTAATCATTTTGTTTGTGGAGCAATGACAGTTGAAGGGGCACCTCATATTCTGGATCAACATCTTCCTGTTTTTGACTGTGCCAACAAATGTGGAATAGGAAGGAGATTTATTGAAGCCTCCGGGCATATTCGTATGATGGCTGCTGTTCAGCCTTTTATTTCGGGTGCAATTTCTAAAACGATTAACCTGCCCAACGAAGCTACAGTTGATGATGTCCTTAAGTGCTATGAGTTAAGTTGGAAGTCCGGACTTAAAGCGAATGCTTTGTACAGAGATGGTTCCAAGTTATCTCAACCATTGTCATCAAAATCGACGAAACAAAAGGCAGATAAGCTTGATGAGATAGCGGTAATTGAAAAAAACCTGCAGGAGCACCTTACCGCTGAACAGGTTTTGGATGCAGCAAGAAGATTGATTAATCTTTCGGAAGACACAACATTTAAACGGCAGCTCTCAAATATTGTGCACCGCAAAAGATTACCCGAGAAACGACCGGGCTTCACACAGAAATCTAAAGTAGGAGGTCATACAATTTTTGTTCGTACAGGTGAATATGGTGATGGCACTTTGGGTGAGATTTTCATCGATATGCACAAAGAAGGTGCTTCATTCAGGTCTTTATTGAATTGCTTCGCGATTTCAGTATCTATTGGCTTGCAATATGGCGTTCCTCTGGAAGAGTTTGTCGAGAAGTTTACGTTCACCAGATTTGAACCTTCCGGTCCGGTTGATCATCCGAATATCAAGACATCTACTTCAGTCATTGATTTTATATTTCGATTACTTGCTCTTGAATATTTGCAGAGGACTGATCTCGTCCAGGTTCAACCTGATCCGGAAGAGCTAAGAAAAAAGGAAGCGAAAGTAACTGAGAAAAGAGAAGGTCGTTTAAGTCCGCAGCATGCTAATATTCCCGCCAAAGATTCAACACAGGAGTATCTTGGAAGCATGATGGGTGATGCACCTGTATGTAACAGTTGTGGACATATTACTATTCGATCAGGGTCATGTTATAAATGCCTGAATTGTGGAACCAGTCTTGGTTGTAGCTAAATCTTGAGTTATAAGCTTATTAGATATAATGTAGCTCTCAACTTTGCATTTCCGGTTTTAGCAATACTTTGGTTAGCTGATTTTGAATCAGTCTGCTTGCTTTAATAAAGTTTAGCTCCGTGTTTTCCGTCTTACTGATTATTAGACTTAGGAGAATTTCTTGTTCCTTTTTGCCTGACTTGCTTTTTCCGAGGAGAAGGTACAGCAATGGCAGCAATGATTCCAGTGCCTGTTTTTCGGCTCTTGATTTCAAATTGCCGGAGTGTATGCCGGTTTTTTTTCGGACTTCTTTTCTGAAAAAATCTAGTGCATTTGAACGATCTCCGGAGAATGATTGCGCTATGATACTGCTAATAACCTTTGAAACCTTAATACTATCAGGAATATAGGTCTGAATAGATTCTCCCGGTTTATTTGTGTCAAGAAACATAAATGAACAGGCCAGCTTTTTTAGAATTGTTGACGAAGTCCTGTAGGTTTTACTGATTGAAATTTTGGCAAACTCATCATTTGCCAGCTTGCGAAGGTCTTCTTGATGAGGGCGAAACCCAAGTTTATAGTAAAACCAGAATGCACCTGAGGCAATTCCCTCCTGGTTATTTAAGCCGATCTGATATGGCTCTGCTTCGAAATATTTCAGTCCGTATCTTTTCTTGTATAGGCGAAGAATTTGAGAAAATAAAAATGCTGATTCACCTCCTCTGAAACCTGGAAAAATATTCAAACCGATCTTGCCCTTGTTTCCAAACATCCAGGCTCCGCCATAAGCGCAAGGAATTCTGTTTTTATAAATCATATAGCCGACATAGGAGTCAAGTGCATTTCTGCGATCCGGTGGGAGATAGAACAAAGCTATGCTAATGCCACGATCAAGATCGAAGACCTCAACACCTTCCGGATGACAATAGCTGACAGGGTCTGTTTCTCTGCTTAGATGCAGTAATGCAAAACGTGCAGTTCGTATATAGTCCTCGGTATCCTGTTTACTTAATTTTAATTTTCCGGGAATGTTTTTTTTGAGAATATCCTGTATGTTTATCTTTTTTATCAGTTTGTCCGGATGATAGAAATACTCTCCGCGAGGTGACCTTAATAGAGCAATTGAATTGTGTGGATCCCGAATTGTGAAAAGTATATATGCTTGTAATGAATCGAAAATCAAGTCCCGGAATCTGTGTGGAAGTTCTTGAAGATTCATTGTATTTAAAATCCAGCCTAATGACTTTTTTTTGTTTTTCACCCCCGCAGCTGACATCCATTTATTTAAAGGTATATCCTGATTTTCCAGAAGCCAGCTTTCAGAAGGAAGAAGCGATAGCCCAAATAGTTCCTGAGCAGATCTTTCTGACTCACCATAGCTGTGAAAGGAAATACATTCAGGGAATGAATGATATAGCCATTTGCAGATGTCATGACTAAATGACCCAATGAAATAAGATGAGCTGAGGCCGGTACCTGAAAACGTGTCTTGCTTCGTGTCCTTGGCCTGTTTTAAAAGGCGGTCACTAAGGTCATTTAATCTGATGAGTTCTGCATTGGCTAATGAAAGTACTTCAGTAGAATCAGGATATGCAGCAAGAAAGAGCAGAATGTGTTGGTATTTATCCATCAACTTTGCTCTCGAAGTTTCTTTTTTACTCAGGATTTTTAATAAGCCTGTTTTTATTTTGCATTCCTCACTGCCAAAATTGATTGAATAATTCTGCAGTTTTTTTATGTCTTCGTGACTAAGCCTTTTTTTGACCATAACCAATATATTGATACTTGATATTGGGGATTATTTAATTGCTATTGGATGATCTGAATCAGAGGCAGGCCTGATAATTATCATCCTTTCTCAACATACTTTTTTGGTATTTTGCTAAACTGAGATTCGTGAATTTGCAGTCGTTTTAAAATGAATAAAAAAATATCGAATGAAAAAACCTGTTGCCGGTAGACATACCACCCATTGCGCTAATTGTCCTACGAAAGATTGTTCTGTTCTAAAAAACTGCACTCCGGATTGTCTTGATCTTATCACCAAATTGAAAAAAGTAGGATATTTTATTGCCGGACAAAGGATTTTAATGGAGGGAAGTCACGCAAAGGGAATTTATTTCATCGAAACAGGACAGGTGAAAATATACAAGTCGGACAGTCGAGGCCAGGAAATTATTTTGCGTTTTGCGAAACCGGGTGATGTCATAGGATTTAGTACTTCAGTTGATACGAATGAATACATGGTTTCTGCCATGGCTTTAACTGATACCACCGTATGTTATCTCGACTATTCGGCATTCATGGAGCTAACCGAAAGGTTTCCTGAACTTGCAATTCAGTTACTGCAATTCTACCGGTCGGAATTATCAAGTTTGGAACAGAAATCGCTCAAGCTGGCCACCATGACCGTTCCTCAAAAAGTAGCAGATGCAATTCTTGTAATGGAGTCGGCATTTGGTAGTTCCGGTGAGAAGAAACCCTTGAATTTAATTTTATCTCGCCAGGATATTGCCAGCCTTGCCGGTACAACAAAAGAACAAGTAAGCAAAGTTATTTCTGAATTGAATTCTCAACGAATTGTTGATACGCAAGGAAAATTAATCAGCATTCTCCAGCCTGAGAAACTCGCCGACCTTGCAAGGATATAAATATAACGCACACACAAACACAAGTATTATTATGGAGGAACGGATTCGTAAGTTTATTCGGAAACAGAAGTTGATGACATTGGGGACATCAAAGGATGACATACCTTATTGCTGTGTTGTCTTTTATTCATTTGATGAAGAAAAAAATGCACTCTACTTTATATCAAATCCTTCCAGCAGACATAGTGAGGAGATTTTTCTTAATCCCATCGTAGGTGGTACTATTACAAAACCGGAATTAAAAATAGTCAGACTTCAGGGAGTTCAATTCACCGGCTGCTGCAATTTACTTGAGGGAGCAGAAGCAGAAGCTGCAGGAAGACATTACCAGGCAGCCCATCCGGTTGCCTATTGGTCTAAAGAACGAATTTGGAAGCTTGAACTTGACTGGGTAAAAATGACAGATAATACCTTAGGATTTGCCAAAAAAATTGTTTGGGAAAAAGTACCATTATTGTCTGGGAAGTAAATGGGCTTTTTTTAACTTTGAAAATTACATTTTATTATTCTGAATTAAATTAATAAATTGTTCGATATTAATATCGCAAACTATGGATCCGGTACACTTCCACCTATTATTTAACCATGTCGCTATTCTTAGTGCAGTTTTTTCGGTAGTGATTTTTGCCGCCGGATTACTGTTTTCAGAAAGAGTGCTGGTTCGGACTGCATTGTTCGGTTTTATTTTTTCGGCCCTTATTTCCATACCTGTTTTTCTTACCGGAGAACCTGCCGAAGAAACGATTGAAGACATGCCTGGTATAAGTCATGAAATAATCCATTCGCACGAAGAGGCTGCTGAGTTTTCAATTTGGATGATAGAAATATTGGGATTGATTTCTTTAGTTGCATTATTTGCAGCGGAAAAATTTCAACGAGCTTTAACTACTCTGATTGTAATTTTTGCGATCGTCGCAACTTCAACCTTGATCTACACCGGGATGGAAGGAGGAAAAATCCGTCATTCGGAAATAAGAGGGGATGCTTCCGTTCCTGTATCAGTTTCGCCTGATGATGATGAGCATTGATGAGGATTTACAAATCGATTTTTTCGACTCCTTCCTGATATAGTTGATGTGGAGAATGCTTTCACCTTTTTAAGTTAACATTTTATTTCATGCGATTTTCCTGAAGATCATGACTTCTGTCATGTTTCCTCCTCTCTATAGACTTACTTTTGCTATAGATATAAGATAGAAGAATTGAAAGTCAGAATTACCAAGCTCTTTAGTTTTGAAATGGCACATGCCTTGTTGGGTTATGACGGGCCATGTAAAAATATACACGGACATTCATACCGGCTGGAGATTACCGTATCCGGTGAGCCATTAATGAAAGAAGGACATCCTAAATTGGGTATGGTGATGGATTTTGGGCAGCTAAAAAGTATTGTGAAGAAAGTTGTCTTGGATGAATTTGATCATAGCACTGTGCTAAATGAAAAGTCAACCCTGGCGGATAGCCCTGAAATCAATTCGATTTTCGGAAATGTAATTTTGGTTCCTTACCAACCAACTTGCGAGAACCTACTGATAGATATCAGACACCGAATTTTAAACAAGCTGCCTGAAAATATCAGCTTGGAAAACATTAGGCTCCATGAAACAGCGACCTCTTTCGCGGAAATTATTGAATCAGACCTTTGAATATGAATTTCGATTTAATTAAAAAATACAATGTTGCAGGTCCTCGTTACACGAGTTATCCAACTGTTCCTTATTGGGATAACTCACCTGATGCAAAAACATGGATGAATTTGGTAAAGGATACTTTCCTCTCATCAGGAAATGCCGGGATCAGTTTGTATATTCATCTGCCGTTTTGTGAAAGTCTCTGTACATATTGTGGTTGTAATACCCGTATCACTGTAAATCATAAGGTTGAGAGACCATACATTCAAACTTTGCTGAAAGAGTGGAAGATGTATACAGATAATTTCCCCGGCAGACCTGCTATAAAAGAAATACATCTGGGTGGGGGAACTCCAACTTTTTTTAGTTCTGAGAATCTTAAGATTCTTCTTGAAGGTATTATGCTGCATGCCGATCTTGCTGATAATTTTGAATTCGGTTTTGAAGGCCATCCAAATTATACAAGCATTGAACAGTTGCAAGCACTTTATGATCTGGGATTCCGTCGTGTAAGTTTTGGTGTGCAGGACTTTGACCCTAAAGTTCAATACATAATTCATCGTGAACAATCTGTTGCACAAGTTGCCTTGGTAACCGAAGAAGCGAGAAGGATAGGTTATGCATCTGTTAATTATGATTTAATTTATGGCTTGCCTCTGCAGACACAAGAGAGTATAGTGGACACAATAGAGCACGTAAAAGTGTTAATGCCGGATCGCATTGCTTTTTATAGTTATGCGCATGTACCTTGGCTTAAACCCGGACAAAGACGCTTCACTGATAAGGATCTTCCTTCCGGAGTTGAAAAAAGAAAATTGTACGAATTGGGGAGGGCTTTATTGGAGGAAAGTGGTTACATAGAAATTGGAATGGATCACTTCGCTCTAAAGTCAGATTCTTTGTATAGCGCATTCGTTGATAAAACATTGCACCGGAATTTTATGGGCTATACAACTAATGATACTAAACTTCTTATCGGTTTAGGTGTCTCCAGTATCGGTGATTCCTGGACCGGCTTTGCACAGAATGTGAAAGTGTTTGAACAGTATGTAAAGATGGTGGAAGCAGGCGACTTGCCTGTTTTTAAAGGCCATATTCTAACTGCTGAAGATTTATATATCAGACAACATATTTTAAATATCATGTGTCATTTTGAAACCACATGGTCGGAATCAGATGAGCATGTTGATTCAGTTTATGCAGCTCTTGAAAAACTGGAAGAAATGGAGAGGGATGGGCTTGTAGAAAGATCCTCGGGTAAATTGCAGGTTACTGATGCAGGAAAAGCATTTATTCGAAATGTCTGTATGGCATTTGATGCCAGGCTTTGGCTAAAAGAACCTCAATCTTTAATCTTCAGTTCAACAGTTTAATTACTCAAAAAATAATTCCTTCACTCTCATCCACAACATAACTTAAAGGAAGAAAATCTTCCAGACGTGGTTGGTCAGATGCCGTTCTGATTTTTGAATACTTAAGGTTTTCCTTTGGATCTTTTTCATCCCTGATTTCAATTTTCAATTCACCTGTCAAAAGATTGTATTCATACTGATAGGCCTCTCCTTGTCCTTTTCCGTTGGATAAGGCCTGAAATAAATAATAAGCACCATCGATGTAACGGAAGTGATAAGCTAATCCCCATTCGACAGCGGCACCACCTTTAAAACTGAAGCTGAGTTCATGGTCCTTGATAGTAAGTCCTGTAAACGGATCGCCAAAATTACCACCTTCATTTTCAGAAAGTATTGCCTGATTTGATTGGCAGGATTTTTTGAAGCTGTTTTCAGCAGTTTTGGAAAGTATAATTAATATTCTTGGTCGGTATTCCTCCGTCATTGTATCATCTCCGAGAATTTTACTTAATAAAAGGGTATCGTCTAATTGTATGACTAAAGCAAAATCCAATAAGTTGTCATCGTCTAATAGCCCTGAGCTGGAATCGCGAAGACTCCAACCATCGGGTATGAAAGTTTCCAGATTGTCTGCCTGGTCAGGAATCTCAGGAAAAATAATGAAGGGTTCTTCCTCAACATCCTGTGCACTGATTTTTCCGGGAAAGAAGCTAATTATGGAAAGGGTCAAAAAGATAAATAATTTCATGGTCTTGAAATTTTTCAGGGGAAACGAAATTAGAAAAATATTTCGATCGGCCAAATTATTTCAGCTTAATGGAGCTTGAATTTGCTTGAATTTGACTATTTTAAAGAGAAAAGTCCATTCTTAATTAAACTCTATCCCGCCCGGACCTAATTCGATTCAGTTTTAATCACATTCGGTATCAGTTATCTTATTTGCAAGCTTACTATACCGGTAAATTAAAAAGGCCTGCTTGGATCTGGCAAATAAGTTCGAACATTCCGGACTGTGTAATCCTTTCAATTTTTTTTAAATAGTTTACTCATTGTGATTCGAAACAATAATTTTCTAATTTGTGATATCTTAATAAATCATATCTGAATCCAGATTATCATTTCGCATGCAAAGAAAAGAATGCCCTTCCTGTGCCATGGAGATTGACTCATCCGATAAAATTTGCCCTATTTGTGGTTATGAGTTTCCTGTGCAATCGAAAATTTATATATGGGTGGCAGTCTTACTCCTGATAGTCGGATTGTGGTATTTTATTTTCTAATTTTTATCCATGAAATTTTCTTTAGAACAATCTCTACACATATTGGAGAGAATTCCGTCGATACTTCGTACTCTTTTAGTCAACCTCGATGAAGAATGGATTTATAACAATGAGGGTCCGGAAACATGGAGTCCATTTGATATTGTTGGACATCTCATACATGGTGAGAAAACGGATTGGTTGCTGAGAGTAAAAATAATTTTAAAAGGCGGCCCGAATCCCGGCTTTGAGCCTTTTGACCGTTTTGCTCAATTTGATCAGAGTAAAGGAAGAAGTCTGGAAATCTTATTGCAGGAGTTCGATCAGCTTCGAAGTGCAAATCTTATTGAGCTTAAGCGTTATAATCTCGGTGAAAGTGACTTTGTGAAAATTGGAATCCATCCTAAGTTTGGTCAGGTTACACTGAAAAATTTAATTTCCTCCTGGGTAGTACATGATTTATCGCACCTGGCGCAGATTTCAAGAGTTATGGCAAAGCAGTACAGGGTTGAGGTAGGGCCATGGGTGGAATATTTGCCCATTCTCAGCAGTTAAATCATCATTTTTCAATATTCTGTTGTCTTTCCGGATTATCTGATATCCATCATCTTTTCTACTGATAAACCTCATCCTTAATCTAAGCACCTTTCACGACTTTTGATAAAAATTAGAAAAATGAGCACCTTAGAAAAAATTACACATACTTATGATGTGAATCTTGTATGGGATGTTGAGCAGGATCAGGCACTATTACGAGCTGGTAACAGAATGCCAATATTAGTTTCTGCTCCTCCGGAGTTTAATGGCAGTGATACAGTATGGTCACCTGAGCATTTAATTTTAGCTTCACTTACTTCATGTTATGTTACAACATTCATGTATTTCGCCAAGCTGTTAAAAGTGAAAATCAGAGATTTAAAAGTTGCCGGAAAAGTTGAAATCGAGAAGGAAGGTAAAGGTATGTTTGAAGCAACAAGATTTGTGCTTCATCCTACGATTGATTTTCAAAATGATCCGGGTGCTCATGTCGTTGAGAATTTACTCGATAAAGCAAAACGTTATTGCATTGTGAGCAATTCTGTGAAAGGGGAAGTGATAGTTGAACCTTCGGTGAGACTTAATTAAATTCTCCGGGTTTGAACCTCCTTATCTAAGTTTTGGCTTGCTGATGAATAACCTGGTCCTGAAAAAGTCAAGCTACCTTGTTCCCTATTGGTCGAAACAACATGGTGCTTATATCACTCTGATAGTTAGTTGGCTCATTGCTGTACTTCTAAGTCAGGATTTTTCATGGATGCAGCCGGTCATTTTGATCTTTCTGCTTTCATCTTTAAACCTGACCGAGTTGCTTATTGAGTCAATGATACGCAAATCACCGATGACCGGACGGAAGAAAGTTTGGATGCTGATTTACTCACTTACGTCAGTTTCTCTGGCAGGATTGCTGGCATATTATCTCAAATCCTTGATATATGTACTGCCGGTACTTTCCGTGTTTGCCATTGTGTTTATTTTTCTTGCCATCAGAAAGCAACAAAAAAGCATTCTGGCAGAATGGATAACGTTTGCCATGTTTGCCATTGCATCCTTGCTTGCTTTTAATCCTGAACAAGGAATAGTGGCCACTAAGTTCTTAGTGCTTGGTTTATTGATGAGTGCTTATTTCGGACAAAGTATATTCCTTGTTAAATCTCGATTAAAGCGCTTGCCGAATTATATGGCTTTAATCTATTCTTTCGCAGTCATTATCATTTTATTTTCCTTATTTGGAATAGATGCTTTTACACTCATGCTTTCATTTCTGCTAATCGCAAAATCACTGCAAATCCTTATATGGAACGATTGGTATAATAAATTGAAAATAAAATTTGTAGGAATGCTTGAGATGGGATATCATTTATTATTTTTAATTTTATTGTTAGTATTTTCGGGTTCAGTACTTGAATATAAAATATTTTTTGACGCTTGTTTTACCTAATCTGAATTATACGGTGCAAATTAAAGAGCAACTAGATTTAAAATGCTTTCACTGTGGAGAAGAATGCCGCGAGGATTCTTTATCCTTTAAGGGACATTTGTTTTGTTGTCAGGGTTGTAAGCTTGTTTTTGAGATTTTGTCTGAAAATAATCTTAATTCATATTATAAGTATAACACATCGCCCGGATTTTCTCCCAAGCCTGATAATTCGGAAGGCCGTTTTGGTTTTTTAGATAATCATTCGGTTAAAAATAAGATGTTGCAGTTCAGCGATGGTAAAACAGCTGTCGTTACATTTTATATTCCACAAATGCATTGCAGCAGCTGTATATGGTTGCTTGAAAATTTAAATAACCTCATACCGGCTGTCATTCGGTCACAGGTCAACTTCGTAAAACGCACTGCATCGATTACTTTTCAGGAGAATAAATTAAGCCTTCGTGAATTGGTAATGATAATGGCAAAAATAGGGTATGAGCCACATCTTGACATGACTGATTTGGATGGTCGTTCAACCAAAGTAAAAGACAGGTCAACTATTTATCGTATTGGTATCGCAGGTTTTGTTTTTGGAAATATAATGCTCTTCAGTTTCCCTGAATATTTTTCCCTGTCGGACACTACTGACCCCGGTTTCAATAAAGTCTTCAATTTTCTGAATCTTGTACTTTCGATTCCGGTACTCTTTTATTGCAGTGCACCATTTTTTATAAGTGCATGGCAAAGCCTCTCTCAAAGAATTTTAAATATTGATGTACCTATTGCATTGGGTATAGCCGTAATGTTTATTCGCAGTTTGGTAGAGATTATTTCTGCCTCCGGTTCCGGTTACCTGGACACTATGGCCGGACTTGTATTTTTTATGTTGATTGGAAGATCGTTTCAGGACAAGACTTACAAGACGATTTCTTTCGATCGGAATTATAAATCATTTTTTCCGATATCTGTGATGAGCAGGAAAAATGGCCTGGGTGATGAATATTCAATTCCGGTTTCCGATATTAGTCCGGATGATCATATCATTATACGGAATCAGGAGTTAATCCCTGCAGATGCAATCCTGCTTGAAGGCAAGGCCAGAATTGACTACAGTTTTGTAACAGGAGAAGCTTCATTACACTCTAAGAATGCAGGCGATCTTGTTTATGCAGGAGGTCGGCATGTTGGTGAGACAATTGAATTGAAAGTAGTGAAGGAAGTTTCACAAAGCTACCTCACCCAGCTGTGGAACCAGGAATCATTTTCGGAAACAAAGGAAAAGCAATCCTTTCAAAATCTTGTCAACCGAATCAGTCATTATTTTACCATAGCCATTTTATTAATAGCTCTTTCCGGCTGGACTTATTGGCTTTTCGAGTCAGATATTGCTAAAGCATGGAATGCGTTTACAGCTGTTTTAATCATTGCCTGTCCTTGCGCCTTGGCTATTTCTTCACCGTTTACCCTGGGAAATATCATTCGTATTTTTGGGAATAGAAAATTCTACCTGAAAAATGTTAACGTGATTGAAAAACTGGCAAAAGTTGATACAATAGTTTTTGATAAGACCGGTACTCTTACACAACGCAATCTTGATTCTTTGAAATTTGTTGGTCGTTCTCTTTCACAGGAAGAAGTGAATCTCATCTTTGCAGTAGTGAAAAATTCTTCTCATCCCTTGAGTCGTATGCTAAAAGAAAAGTTGATTCCTGATTCGAGAGTTAATATAACAAATTTTAAAGAGCTAGCCGGTTCAGGTCTGGAGGCAACAGTACATGGGACAGTTGTAAGGGTTGGTTCGCAGGTTTTTACATGCGGAACAGCTGAGCCTGCTTCAATCAATAACACAAGAGTGTATATTTCCATTGATTCAGTGGTTCGCGGCTATTTTGATATGGGAAATTCTTATAGAAATGGATTGGAGGAATTGATTTCTGCACTAAAACAGCGAAGTATACATTTGGAAGTGCTTTCAGGAGATAATTCCGGTGAGAAGGATTTTCTTCTTGGAATCTTTGGTCAAAATGCCAAATTCAGATTTGATCAATCTCCAATGGATAAGTTAAATGCCATCAAAGAACTTCAAACGGAAGGTAGAAATGTAATGATGGTGGGTGATGGCTTGAATGATTCAGGGGCTCTTAGACAGAGCAATGTAGGTATTTCTGTATCTGATGATGTCAATAATTTTTCCCCTGCCTCTGATGCGATTTTGTCTTCTGAAAGTTTTGTTAAGCTGCCTCGCTTTTTATCACTGGCAAGATTAAGCCATCGGATTATTTTAATCAGCTTCTCAATTTCTCTTCTCTACAATGTGATAGGATTGTATTTCGCATTGCAAGGAACTCTTTCTCCGGTTATTGCCGCTATTCTTATGCCTATCAGCTCTGTGAGCATCATCGTATTTACCAGTTCAATTACAAATTTAATCGCATCCCGGAAAAAGTTTAACTGATAGAGGGATATTTAATTATCAGATAATTAGAGATTCTGCATGATAAAAATCATGCTTTTTTCTGAGAGCAATCATAATATTGACTATGTAATTGAAATATATTTGGCCATTCGTATTTGGTAGATGAGCGTCATATTTCTCCTTATTTTATTTAGTCTTTTATTGGCCATCGGGTTTTTGATCGCCTTCATCTGGAGCGTCAGAGATGGCCAGTTTGATGACGACTATACGCCTTCAGTAAGAATTCTATTTGATTCAGAAAATTCAGATTCCACAAAAACATCTTCAACTCCAACTTCAAAAGAGGATTTATGAGCATTGAAAAATTTAATTACGATAACCGGACAGTAAAAAATTTCGCTATTGCAACAGTAGCCTGGGGCATTGTTGGAATGCTGGTCGGTTTAATTGCCGCGCTTGAATTAACTAGTGCCAGTATGAACGTGGCCCCTTGGTTGTCTTTCGGAAGAATTCGACCCTTGCATACCAACGCAGTTATTTTTGCTTTCGTTGGGAATGGAATTTTTATGGGTGTTTACTATTCTTTGCAGCGATTGTTGAAAGCCAGGATGTACAGCGATTTGCTCAGCAAAATACATTTTTGGGGGTGGCAATTAATTATTGTTTGTGCTGCTATAACGCTTCCACTAGGAATTACTACCAGTAAAGAATATGCTGAGTTAGAATGGCCTATTGATATTATGATTGCTCTTGTCTGGGTAATTTTTGCGATCAATATGTTCGGAACTATTATCAAAAGACGTGAACGTCACCTTTACGTAGCGATTTGGTTTTATATCGCTACTGTAGTTACAGTTGCTGTCTTACATATTGTAAATTCTCTGGCTTTACCTGTAAGCTTATTAAAAAGTTATTCCATTTTTGCCGGTGTTCAAGATGCATTGGTGCAGTGGTGGTATGGACACAATGCCGTGGCTTTTTTCCTCACAACCCCATACCTGGGACTTATGTATTATTTTGTTCCTAAAGCCGCAGATCGACCTGTTTATTCCTATAAACTATCCATAATTCACTTTTGGGCTTTGATTTTCCTTTATATATGGGCTGGACCTCACCACTTACTTTATACATCCTTGCCTGACTGGGCTCAGTCTCTTGGTGTAGTCTTTTCCATAATGTTACTGGCTCCATCTTGGGGTGGAATGATAAATGGATTGCTTACACTCAGAGGAGCATGGGACAGAGTTCGTGAAAGTGCAGTGTTGAAATTCATGGTTGTGGCGATCACCGCTTATGGTATGTCAACCTTTGAAGGTCCAATGTTATCGCTGAAAAATGTTAATGCAGTTGCACATTTTACGGATTGGATCGTTGCCCACGTTCACGTTGGTGGTTTAGGTTGGAATGGAATGCTGACTTTTGGAATTTTGTATTGGCTGATTCCAAAAATGTATCAGACGAATTTGTTTTCGAAGAAACTTGCAAATTTTCATTTTTGGATTGCGACACTGGGGATAATATTTTATGCAATTCCGCTTTACTGGGCCGGTTTTGCACAGTCACTAATGTGGAAGGAATTTACTGCTGATGGAATTTTAAAGTATCCAAATTTTTTAGAGACTGTCGTTCAGATTTTACCAATGTATAAACTTCGTGTTGTTGGAGGATCGCTCTATATTATCGGTGCTTTAGTTATGGTTTACAATCTTTGGAAAACCGCAGCGGCCGGAAAATTTCTTGCCAATGAAGCAGCAGAGGCACCGGCTTTGGTTAAACTCCAGCAAGAACCCAAAGGGCACTGGCATCGTTGGATCGAGAGACGCCCTGTACAAATGTTAATGTTGAGTCTTGTTGTTATCCTCATAGGTGGAATCATTGAGATAGTCCCTATGCTCACAATTAAATCCAATATTCCAACAATTACCTCTGTAAAACCATACACACCGCTGGAACTTGAGGGCAGAGATATTTATATTAAAGAAGGATGTTACACTTGTCATAGCCAAATGATACGACCATTCCGTTCAGAGACTGAACGATATGGTGAGTATTCAAAAGCCGGTGAGTTTGTTTATGATCATCCCTTTCAATGGGGTTCCAAAAGAACCGGCCCTGACTTGGCACGTGTAGGTGGGAAGTATCCAAACTCATGGCACTTCAATCATATGATCGATCCATCCTCTATGTCTCCCGGTTCGATTATGCCATCATATGATTTTATGGCTGATGATGATTTGGATGTGTCTTCTACCGGAGCAAAAATTCGTGTGATGCAAAAGTTGGGAGTTCCTTACCCTGAAGGTTATGATCAAATTGCACTTGATGATTTGAATAAACAGGCAAGGTCTATCGCAGATGATTTAAAGAAGACCGGCATTTCAGTTGATCCTAAAAAAGAAATTATTGCCATGATTGCTTACCTGCAAAGGCTTGGCGTTGATATTAAATCGAATAAGGACAAAGTTCAATAAATAGTTCGAATAATAAATTAAAAAGTCATGTTTAAAAATTATCTCAAAGGAATTGATGGTATAGCTGACTACCCTATGTTGTCACTTATTGCATTCTTCTTGTTTTTTATTGTCATGTCTATTTGGTTGTATAAGGCTGATAAAAATCAAATGAATGAACTGGCGCATCTTCCATTTAAGGATGAAAAAGAAAATAAACAGATCATTGAATAATCTGATTCAGTATATGAAAACGTTTAAACATAAAGTAAAAAATTTCGCCCTTGTTAAGGGATTTTTAATGTTGCCTGTCATGGCCATGGCGCAAGATGTTGCCGTTGAAACCAAGGAAAACCCTCTGGCAAAAGTACCGGAGATTTTCTTCGAGCCTACATTCTACCTTTGGCTGTTAATTCTCTCAATTCTTGCAGGTGTTTTTATTGCCATGTCGAAGGCGATCCGTGTGCTTGGTTTTGTGATTAATAAAAATGTTCCGGACGAAAAGGAAGAAGAGAGTACTGAAAAAGTTGCAAAAGAATCTTCCTGGATGCGCCTTATGCATGCCATGACACGTTCAGTTCCCGTCGAGCAGGAGGCAGATGTGATGCTTGATCATGATTATGATGGTATTCGCGAATTGGATAATAAACTTCCTCCTTGGTGGGTTTGGGGATTCTATCTGACTATCGTTTTTGCATTTGTCTATCTGATCCATTATCATGTAAGTGGTTCCGGCAGTCTGCAGTTGGAGGAGTATAATCATGAAATGCGAACAGCCGAATTGGAAAAAGAGAATCGGATGAAAACAGATGCGAATTTTGTGACTGAGTCTAATGTTGTCGCCTCCGATGACCCAATGGCCCTCAGTGAAGGCCAAAGTATTTATAAGAAAGATTGTGTAGCATGCCATGGTAATGCCGGGCAAGGAGGTGTTGGCCCTAACCTAACCGATGATTTCTGGTTACACGGTGGTGGTATCAAAAATGTTTTTCGCGTGATTACCAATGGTGTGCCTGACAAAGGAATGATTTCATGGAAGTCACAGTTATCTCCTAAACAGATTCAGTCAGTATCGAGTTTTATATTAAGTATGCATGGAACAAATCCTCCTGATCCTAAAGATCCACAAGGAGAAAAATGGACAGAACCGATAATTTCGGCCGGAGTTGATTCGACAACTAAGGTAAATTGATAAGGAGTGGATAACGCAAAGAGCCATATTGACACCAACGAATCATTCAGAGATAGCATCTCAACGATAAGTAAAGAAGGCAAAAGAAACTGGATTTATCCTAAAAAGCCTAAAGGTAGATTACACAACAAAAGGATAGTTGTAACAATTATTCTCTTGCTTATGTTGTTTAGCGGTCCTTTTTGGAAATGGAATGGACACGCTATGTTCCTGTTCAATGTTCTTGAAAGGAAATTTATCATTTTTGGTATTCCCTTCTGGCCTCAGGATTTTTTTCTTTTCGTTTTGGCCATGCTTACCTTTTTTGTTTTCATTATATTATTTACAGCAGTATTCGGCAGAGTATGGTGTGGTTGGGCCTGCCCGCAAACAATTTTTCTCGAAATGGTATTCAGAAAAATTGAGTACGCTATCGAAGGCGACTACACACGACAAAAAGCTTTAGATAGCAGTCCCTGGACACCGGAAAAAATCAGGAAAAAAGCATTGAAACATTTTATTTTTTTTCTGATTTCATTTTTAATTGCAAATACATTTTTGGCTTATTTGATTGGCGTAGAGTCTTTAGGTTTATTAGTCACTGAAGGTCCCGGAAATCATCTCGGTGGTTTCTTTTCTTTAATCGTGTTTACAGGTGTGTTTTACGGTGTCTTTGCCCGTTTCCGTGAACAAGTCTGCCTGGTGGTTTGCCCATATGGAAGATTGCAAGGTGTATTGCTTGACAGAAATTCAGTAGTAATTGCATATGATTACAATCGAGGTGAGCAGAGAGGTAAAATAAGAAAAGGCCTCGAAAGGACGGAAGGAGATTGCATCGACTGTCACCAATGTGTGCACGTTTGTCCCACCGGGATAGATATCAGAAACGGAACACAACTTGAATGTGTGAACTGCACCGCTTGTGTGGATGCCTGTGATGATGTAATGGATAAAGTAGGTTTTAAAAGGGGATTGATACGTTTTGCGAGTGAGAATAGCATAGCGTCTAAAATGAAGTTTAAGGTCACAACAAGGATTATTGGCTATTCAACAATTTTAGTTCTACTCTTGTCTACACTGGTAACATTGCTTGCATTTCGCAGTGATGTTGAAACAACCGTTTTACGAACGCCCGGTCAGCTGTATCAGGAACAGGATAGTGGCAGAGTCAGCAATTTGTATAATATACAAGTCATCAATAAAACTTTTAAAGATTTGCCGATTGAAGTTAAAGTAAAATCTCCGCAAGGGGAGATAAAATATATAGGAAGTCCTATTACTGCAGTTCGCCATGACTCCTTGGTGGAAGCAGTATTTTTTATTATTTTACCTAAATCTGAAATTCTTAAATTGAAAACTGAAGTACGACTAAGTATTCTTTCAGATGGCAAGGAGATAGATGAAATTAAAACTAATTTTTTAGGGCCAAATACACATTGATATGAAGTTTAACTGGGGTTGGGGGATTTTTATTGTGCTGATTTTGTTTGTCCTCTTTATTGGGAATCTCGTCTACAAGAGTTCCCAAGTGAAGGTTGAGCTTGTGTCTGATGATTATTATGAAAAGGAGATCAGATACCAGGAACAGATTGAAAGAGAGAATAACTCACTTTCACTCAAACATGATATTAGTATAATTCAGAATCCTGATTTTGTTGAGATTGTTTACCCATCGGATTTTGAAGCTGAGTATATTTCGGGCAATATTCAGTTCTTTAAACCGGATGATGCTGCTTCGGATTTCTCGCTCGATGTGCGAGCTTCTGAATTGAATAGACAGATAATCAATACACGCGCATTTAAGAGCGGAAGGTGGGAACTTAAAATCAACTGGACGTATCGAAACACAGATTATTATAAATCCGAAAAAATCCTTTTGTAGATATGGATGCATGGGTGTACTCAGCCTTTCTGGTTGGCTTTCTTGGCAGCTTTCATTGTGCAGGGATGTGTGGACCTATAGCATTGGCTTTACCCCTGCATACGACATCAAAAAAAAGTATTGTTGCAGGTCGCTTGCTTTATAATTCCGGTCGCGTAATAACTTATGCCTTTCTTGGACTGATTGTTGGCATTCTTGGTCATACGATCTCCCTTGCCGGTTTTCAAGGCCCTTTATCTGTCATTTCTGGAATATTAATTTTACTGGTAGTCTTCCTTCCATTTTTATTCAATCGATTTGACGGGCTCACCAGATTTTCAAATCTCTATTCTGGTAAAATTAAATCAGCGTTCAGGACTTTATTTGGACAAAGGTCTAAACTTACATTGTTAAGTATAGGTCTTGTGAATGGTTTTCTGCCTTGTGGGTTCGTTTATCTTGCTCTTGCTGCAGCTGTAGCCGGTGGAACAGTCCAGGGAAGCATTCTGTATATGACACTTTTTGGTTTAGGAACGATTCCTATGATGCTTGCTCTGTCTTTGCTTGGAAATTTCGGAGGTCCGGGTATAAGTCGCTTTGTAAATAAAGCGAGCCCGATAATTGCAATCACGGTTGCGATATTTTTGATTGTCCGAGGTCTAATGATCAGTCCGCATACGTGCTGTCATTGAAGAGAGTGGAGGAATAACCTTAGTTCAATATTAAAAGGTGAGGAGGATCAGGCGTTTGCCCAATTTCAAATCAAGAATTGATAGCCGAACCAAATTGGACTTAATCATTAGAAAGACTTTGTGTTGTGAGTTTTCTTTGTAATTTCGTGTTTGATATGACAGAAACTGAATTCTATAATTCCCTTGCACTTTTCTTGTTGCGGACTGTAACAGGAATTATTTTTTTCTTTCAGGGCTACGATAAAATTTTCAACGTGAAAATTAAAAATGTCGTGGAGACCTTTCAAGAGCCGATTGATAAGACATATATCCCGAATTCACTTCTAAAGCCATTTTCCTGGATTACCTCTTCATTGGAGATGTTAGGAGGCTTATTGTTAATTTTTGGGGTGCTTAGAGGGATGGGGCTGGTACTGCTAAGTATCGATATGCTTCTGGTCGCATTTGCTTTTAGCAATATCAAAGCTATGTGGGACATGCAGTACTATTTTCCACGTTTTATTTTTTTATTAATTCTTTTACTGTTGCCTCAAGAATGGGATTTATGGAACCTGGATGCATTTCTGAAATAAATTATTCTCCGGAATAGTATGTAATAAAAATCCCCTGCAACAAATTTACGGATTTGTAATGCAAGGAATTCTTCATTTCACACACAAATAAATTTAAAAACTACGAGGTTTTCAGAGGCTCATAATTCATATCAACTGAAATGCGAGCTTCCTTGTTTAGTTTGTCCTTCACTACCGATGGTACTGCAATATTAAAATCTGCAAGAACTACTTTGAATTCCGATTTGGCTCCAACTATACTTTTATCTTTTACTGTAACCGTCCCATCGGCTTCGACTTCTTTGGTCACCCCATGTAATGTTAATTTGCCTTTGACTTTCACCGGGTAGACTCCGTCTTTATCCAGGTTAACATCTTTCATGTTTACGATCTCACCTTTGAAGTCAGATTTTGGAAACTTGTCTGATTCGACATAGTTTTCGTTAAAATGTTCCTGCATTAATGCTTTTTCGAATAAGAATGCCTTCATTAATACGGCGAATTGAATTGCACCGGTTCCAAGATCTATAACACTGCTTGCATTATTATTGGCTGCAGCTATAGTTTCAGGAGATGAGGGAGAGGTAGCATCAAACTTAATATTTCCGTTTTTAGTGAAAACTCTTGTTTGACTGAATACCAAACTAGCACTAAACAGAAACGTGAAGAGGAAGATTGTTTTTTTCATGATATTTGTTTTTGATTTAATTATTGATTTGTTCATTTTGAATAGACCTTAGCTCTGTTTTGTATCCATAGATTCCAATGTATCCACCCGCAGGAAAGCCTACAACAGAAAGATAAAACTTGTGTATGTGTGAACTAATTTCCACAGTTTCATCAGCCAACAGGTTTGTAAGAGAAGGAAATTGGCTAAGAACATCTTGTGGAATAATGTTACTTGCATAACAATTCCATTCTTTCAGTAGTGGATATGCTGAACGGTTAGCATAAATAATTCTTCCTTGCGGACTAATTTTAAAAATCGGGAATTGATTTGCGTGGTCAGAACCACTTATTTTAGCTTCTCCTTTGATTTGAAATAACACATTTTCCATGCTTTCTTTTTCGGAAGCCCTTGATTTATTCTCTGCTATCTGTGTCATGATCAGTTAAGTTTATCCGTTAATAACGCAATCGACAAGCACTACATCAATTAAAATACCTGTGCAAATTCCTTTAACAATCACGCTTTGTCCGGTAGTTAATTTGTTTGATTTTGAATTTTTACTATTTTCAAATTGGCAACCAACTCCTGCCAGGTCACCGCCACGTAAAGTAATACTGAGGATTCCTTTTTCGTCGATGTTGCTGGCGTCAACTATACCTGTCACTTCAATAACCTTGCCGAGATATTTTTCATTCGATTTTGCTTCATCTTGTTCAAATTCAGAAACCAGGGTGGATGCACTTAATCGATAGGCCGGTTCAATGTCCATCACACTCTGGCGTGGCTTGTTGAAAAGATAGGCTCCGCCGGCCAGTCCTCCGGCGATTAGTATCAGTGTTATAATTATTATTTTCTTCTTCATAATATTCATTTTTTATTCCTAATTATTTGGAGCGCCTTCACGAACCCAGATTTTTATTTTAGTGATATTGCAATCGCTAAATTTAGTGCCTCCTTTTGGCATAGGAGAGAAACCTGCATCATGATCAACTGATCCAATCAAAGATCCATCTGCGATGTAAGCTTGCAAGTTCGCAAATCCCTCCAATGTAACATTTCCTAGCCCAATCCCGGTACCATGGCATGAGTAACATGCGCTCTGAAGCATTGGCTGTATGTCTTTTGCATAAGTAATATTCGAAGTGTCACATGAATTCGCAGAGTAAGCGGGATACAGCTCTTCTTCAATATCGTAATAGCATGAACTCAGACTAAAAGCCACTATGCTCAACAAGACTATAGAAAATAAGTTCTTCATGGTTAATTATTTGGAGCACCATTTCTGATCCAGGTTCTTACCAATGCGATTTCGCAGTCACTTAGCATTGGACTGCCTTTTGGCATTGGGAAATAGCCATTGGCATGCGTTATTGAACCTAAAAGACTTCCTGATTGAGCATATATATTCACATTGGCATGGCCAAAGAGGTTTACTTGTCCGCTTGCTAAATTATTATTATGACATCCAATACATTTTGACTGTAGAATGGGATTGACTCCGGAAGAAAAAGTTACATTGCTGCTATCGCAATTTCCATCACTGCAATTGTTATTATTGGCTCCCTGACTGATCCATGCGGCGATAAGGTCTATATCACTTTGAGCAAGTGCTGAGAATGGAGGGGGTGGCATTATCTTGTCAGGATCATTTTCAGTGATGACTTCATACAAATCACTACTGCCCGGATTTCCCGGCCGAATATCCCCATGGTTCATAATATTTTGATAATTGTCGAGTACGATACCATCCTCATGACTCAGGGCGTCATGACAACCACTTTTGGCACAACTGGATACCAGTAATGGAAGAATTGTTTTTTGGAAGTAGATCGAATCCGGATCACATGTGCTGACTTGATTGCCATTTCCATTACCATTTCCGGATGAACCATTGTCTGTCATAGTGGTTTTGTCAGGTAGGATTTGAGGCTCGTGTTTACAGGATGTCGTAAACAGTAAGAGTAAAGTGAGTAAAAAAACCAGACTCAACATCAATAAATCTATGCTTACTGCCGGTCTTTTTGATTTTGTTTTCATCTTTTGATTTTGGAGTATCATGTATGATAGGATAAAGGTATGAGTGATTGAAGCCGTATCGTAATGAAACTTGCTGAATGGGAATTAGTTCAACTTGAATGGGAATTCGCAGTTCCTTGAACGTAAATAACTAAAGGAAATTAGAATTGAGATGAATGCCGATAGAATCCGGGTTTCAACTTTTTGGTACAAAAAATTGCAAGTGCTGATGATTTCTCCGGCGAATCACTATTTGGCCTCTCAAATCTTTTCGATTCTGACAAAAAATCGGAGTAATATTGGAGCAATTTTTCAGATTGCTAACTTATTTCCACTGTCTAGGACTCATCGCCGAGCCAGGCCTTAAAATGTGGTGACCGATCTGTACTTACTATAGTTTCGATGTCAATTGATGGTTTTAGTTTAATTTTTACTCTTGATTTAGAAAACGCAAACATTTGTTCAATGGAATCTATTCCTATAATAAATTGACGATTGATTCTGAAGTACTTTTCCGGATCCATAGTTTTTTCAATCGTATCTAAATTGTACTCTATCGGATAGGACTGCCCTGCAGTTGTTCTCAGGTAATTTATTTTGTCCTGCGTGTAAAAATAGGCAACTTCATTTATATCTACTTTTTTGATGTGATCAGCATATCGAATAAGAAATCTGCTTTTGTATTTTTTTTCAGCGCCTTTAAGAGTTGCTATTAAATCTTCAAGATCAGGTGGAGTTGTAGCTGAGTTCTTCAGTTTCTTAAACTTATTGATGGCTTTGATTAAGTCTTCTTTTTTTAAAGGTTTTAATAAATAGTCGATGCTGTTTACTTTGAAGGCTTGTATGGCATACTCATCAAACGCAGTGGTAAAAATAATTGGTGATTGTACATCAACCTGATTGAAAATCTCAAAACTTATCCCGTCTGCTAATTGAATGTCCTGGAAAATAAGTGCAGGTGCCGGATTTGTTTTCAGCCAACTTACTGCAGAACGTATGCTCACAATAACAGCTGCAATCCTGGCTTCAGGTTCTATCTCCAGTATCATGCGCTTCAATCGTGCTGCTGCAGGTTCTTCGTCTTCTATTATAAGTATATTCATTTTAGTCATTTGTGAGTATTGGTACCGAAACACTAAAATATTCCCGGTCTTCTACGATTTTAACCGATTTGTCGCTCAGGATTTTGTATCGGTTTTTAATATTTTGCAAACCAATCCCTGTAGATTCTTCATGATGGTATTTTGGGTTGATATTATTTCTCATCACAAGATAATCGTCTTTTATGAATAGTTCAATGATTAGCGGGCTCTCATGTGAAACTGCATTATGTTTTAGTGCATTTTCGGCTAACAGCTGTAGTGTAAGAGGTGGAATGAAAGCCTTGTCATCAAAGCGATCTTTGGTTTTGTTGAGAAAGGATAAACTGTTGCCATATCGCTTTGATTGAATGAAAATATAATTTTCCAGCAGCCCGATTTCTTCTTCAAGAGATATTACTTCCACATCTTTGTAGCTCACTATACTCCTGAAAAATTGAGAAAGGTTCTCTACATATTCAATAGCTAATTTCGGATCATTTTCAATAACGGTGATAAGTGTGTTAAAACTGTTGAACAGAAAGTGTGGGTTTACCTGATTTCGTAATGTCTCAAATTTAAATTCTATTTTTTCTTTTTCTGTTTTTTCTGCGGTTCTTAATCTAAATTCTCTCCGACGCATGATGAGTCCTATGATCAGTAATATGCACAGAGATATTAAGAGTCTGAACCAAATGCTTTGCCAAAATGGAGCTTTTATTTCAAACTCAAAGCTCGATTCAGAAGAAGGTGAATAATTATCATTGAGTGAAGCACGTACCCTGAAGGTATATTTCCCGGGCGGTAGTTTTGGATAGTTAATGGAATGATCTCTTGTGCCTTGCCACTTTTGAGAAAAGCCATCTAATTGATAAGAATAAGTTAGTCTGTTTGGATCAGAATACCAGGGAGCATTAAAATTGAATGTAATATTATTTTGATCATATGAAAATTTCATCTTACCCGACTGCCCCAATGGTTCCAGGAATAAAAGGACCGATGTTATTTCAGCACGGGGTTGGTGCCAGGATAGTGTCGCCGCCGGACTAAAATTGAATATCCCTCTCTCTGTACCAAACCATATGGCTCCATCCGGACTTTTGCTTATTGAATTTAAATCCGGATTGATTTCTCCCAGGCCGCTCTCTGCGGAATAGTACTGAAATGTTTTACTGACAGGATCGAGTAAATCAATACCATTTGAATTTACAATTACAACATGATTATTTCTGTCAATTGAAATTGATACAGGGGAAAGGTCACTTAAACCGTCTGCAATTGATATGTTTTCGAATTTATTTCCGTCAAAAAAAGAAATTCCTCCTCCTTGTGTGGCAAGCCAAATATTCCCATTTGAGTCGGATGTTATAGATTGCACAGTCATTGATGGCAGGCCATCAGCCAGCGTAAAATATCTCAGTTTATTTCCACTGTATCGAATAAGTCCGCTTTCATCTGTTCCTATCCAGGTTTCCTGCTTTTTATTTGTGTGAATGGAATAGACATAGATATTTTTTAATGGTTTTAGTATTTCATTTTCAATTTCGTCCAGTATGTAATTTCCGGATTTCTTATCATAAGTTTTTTTGAAATCATGGATTCCTCCGAAACCTCCTACTAATATTT
Source organism: Bacteroidota bacterium (assembly GCA_004295015.1). Taxonomy (GTDB): domain Bacteria; phylum Bacteroidota; class Bacteroidia; order AKYH767-A; family 2013-40CM-41-45; genus QQVM01. Next base: position 41,997 of record SHNE01000029.1, read on the forward strand.
CATCGCCCAGTTCTTCGATGGACATTACGTTGCCGCTTTGGATAAAAGGATGTTTGCCCGGTTTGTAGATTTTTTCTCGCTTGGTATCCATTACAAAAATGCCTTCTCCCAGAGTTCCTATCCATATATTATTCTGTTCGTCTTCGACTAGCGTTACGATATCTGTTAATGCCTCAGGTTTGGTGACGTGGTATTTTTTAAATTCATACGTTCCATTGTTTCGTTTTCTTGCACAATACAGCTGCTGATCAGGACTGAACCAAATATTGCCTGCGTGATCAACCAGGATACGGTGCACATAGGGAAATATATTTCCTGATGCATCCTGCAATTTGGTCCAACGATTTCCGCTGGATCTGATCAACTGATTTCCACCTGCGATCCAAACATGACCTTCCGGATCACTGAGCATGGATTTTACAGCATTGTTTTTAATCCCTGACGGGAGCTCATCATAAGTGTTTTTCTTTTCGTTGTATTCCAGGCGAATTACCCCTGAATTTTCAGTCCCAACCCAAATCTCCTCGCCAACAGGAATCGTAGTATTCACCTGTCCATATTTCCAATGAATGGAGTGAAAGACAATTTTGGATTTCTCTTCCAAGGGATTCATCACACAAAATCCTTTATCCTGTAAGCTGATTAATAAATTATTTTGCTTGTCAAGCATCATATTTCTTACAATATTATCAGGAAGTCCGTGTTCAGAGTTTAGTTTGGTGACGGAAAAAGTATTGCCATTAAATTTTATAAAATTAATTCCCTGATCTGTTGCAACACAAAGCCGATGATCCGGCAGAAGGAGAATTTTGTAGCAGTAGTTATCGCTTAAATCATTCTTGTCATTGATCTTGTGAACAATGCCCTTGTATACATAAAATATACCTTCACCAAGAGTCGAATAAAACAACCTTCCTGTTAAACTGTCTTCAGCAAAAGAGGTAACCGGACTTGTCGGGAAGGGAATGTCTTGTTTGAGCCATGAAAATTTTGAATCTTGTATGAATCCGATCCTTCCATTTTTATAGCCTACCCAGATTCTTGAATTGTGTCCTTTGTAAAGAGATTGGATTTCGTGATTAGAACCGGAGTCGTTTTCAAAGGCTTCTTGAAACTCAATTCCATTAAATTTCATAAGTCCTCTACCGGTACCACAAATTAAATTCCCTTGATGGTCAAGAAGGATCGATTGAAGTTTGAACGAATTTCCATTGAATTTAGTGTCGAAGGACCTTGAAAGCGGTTCCTGGCATAGACCAGGAAGAGAAGAAATTAGAAAAAGAAGTAGTTGAAAAAAGATGCTGCGGTCAATCATTCCTGAAGGATTTTCTTTTTAAGGATTCCTTCCACATCAACGCTGATTTCTGAAGCTATCTTCTCGTGAACGACTTTAGGTACCTTTATGTTAAAGTCTGCAAGCAGTACGGTGAACTTCGAGGAAAACACTATTTCGCCTCCCTTTATTGTTAGTTCTGTTTTAATGATTCGCTCTTGCTCTACACCATGAATAATGAGTTTACCTTTTGCCCGGATTGTGTAGGTTCCCGGTGTATCAAAATTAATATCTTCAATAATTTTTCCTGTGAATAATGCTTCAGGATACTTTTCGGATTCTAAAAATTTTTCATTAAAATGTTCCCTTTGCAAAGCACTGTTGAATCCGGTAAAAGTTCTGATAAGCACTTTGTAAACGAATGTTTTTTTTTCAACATCTATCAGACCTCGCAAGGAATTGGAGCTGGCTTTAATCAGCTCCTGAGGGGCGTCGGAATTGAAGTTTACTTTTGCAGTGTTGGTGTAATAATAGGCAGTGCCACTTTGAGGAGTGGTTTGATAAGTAAGAAGCACGAACAAAAAAAGTAACTTGATCATTGGTTATGCTATATTGTAAAGTTCATAAACCTAATTGAATTCGCCAAATGAATTTATTGCTTCAAATTTCTTCACCGATTGGACTGGCTTTAATATTTACTAAGGCTTTTTTGCATTGTGAAGCTGGCTCATTATTTTATCAGTGGCTCCGCTGTTGATTTGCACATAATCGCCTGCTGCCTTGCCTGCTCCTTTTTTAAGTGTAATTTGTTTTGATATTGTACTAAGAATTAGTGCAAATTCATCCTCGTTATGGACGCAAAAGGCAGCTCCGGCTTTGATCAGTCCTGAAGCCTCTCGAAATTTTTCATGTTTAGGTCCAAAGAGAACCGGTATTCCAAATGCTGCAGCTTCCAATGTGTTATGAATTCCTTTGTTAAACCCACCACCAATATAGGCTACAGTTGCATACCCATATGCATTTGACAATTGCCCGATGCTGTCGAGAATCAATATTTTGCAATCGTGTAAGCGGTTTTTGTCTGCTGTAGAAAAAAATTGTACGGATGTAGCATCTGTTTTTATTTCAGCTAATTTTTTTAATTCAAGCACACGGGGTTTATCAATAGTATGTGGTGCGATGAGTAGCTTTAGTTTTGGATCTTTCAATCTATTGAATACATCAAGAATGATTTTTTCATCATCAGGCCATGTGCTGCCGCAAACCAATAAATCAGAGTTTTCTTTAAATTGCTCAAGCGTTGGAATTGCAAATTTATTCCTTGCAGAGTAAGAAACTCTGTCGAAACGTGTATCGCCGCTGATGCTGAAAGATTCAATGCCTATACTTTTCAGCAGGTCGCCGGAATATTGATCCTGGAGAAAGAAGTGACTGATGTTTCGTAGCATTTCGCGAAAAAAACCACCATACCATTTAAAGAAATGTTGATTCTTTCTAAAGATGCCTGACACGATATATACGGGTATGTTTTCTTTCCTTAATGCAGAAAGGTAGTGGTACCAGTAATCATACTTGATAAACAAGACCATGTCAGGTTTTATTATATCTAAAAATGTTTTAGCATTTTTTCTTCCGTCCGGTGGAAGATATATCACGAGGTCTGCATGAGGATAGTTTTTTCTGACTTCAAAGCCGGAAGGTGAAAAGAAACTAAGTATAATGTTTGCTGAAGGATAGGTCTCTCTTATAGTTTCAAGTAGGGGTCTTCCTTGCTCGAATTCTCCCAGGGATGAGCAATGGATCCAATACGTAGCTCCTGATTTTTTTTGGTAGGAGTGAAGCCTTTGTTTCCAGCCTCTTCTGCCATTAATCCATAAGCTTGCTTTTTCATTCCCCAGAAATGCGGCTATTCGTATACCGAGTTGAAATATAAATAGTCCGGAGTTATATAAGAAGAGCATTACCGGTTAAAATCAATTGTAATAAAATTCTTTTGGCACCCTCTTGTAAATTGGAATAAGCCATGCTACCCGAATTCCTATTAAAAGATCATTTCGCTTTTTTGAGTCTTGAATTCGACTGTCATAATTAAAAGATCGGCGATTTTGTGTGAAACCTTGAGTCAGCTCCACTCCGGCATAAAAGTTTACCAATCTTTTATTTCCAAAATTCATATAGCCTGCAAAAGCAGTAAGACTTAGTCCGTTTGTTAAACGGTCATAGCCTTTTTTATAATCGTCTTCAATAGCAGGGATTGAGCTTCCCTGATTTTCTATTCTGATTTTATGCTGTATAACGCCTGCACCAATGCTGGTAAATAGTCCTGAATTTTTGTTCGGACCGAAAATGGGAAATACTTTCCCAAGCTTTAGTTCAAATTTTAATCCTCGCTCATACAAAATGACGTCTGCAAAATCCCCCTGTGATGAAATGATCCCGCCTTGGCTGGTTGCAAGGGAATCAAGTATGGTGTTTTCTTTGACCTTATTTCCAAAAATAAATTGGCCATCAAGACCGAATACATAATTCTTCTTGGTTTTCCATTGAAAGACTCCGCCGATATTAAAATTATTGCCAAACCGTTGAGCCAGATCAGCACCAGGCATTTGATACGCTGCCGCTGCACCTATCATCGGGAAAGCTATTGCAGAGTCTTTGATATTTTGTTGAGAGAATACCGCGAACGGCAAGCATATAAGAAAAAATATCGCTATTGATTTTACCATTGAAATGTACCGGTCTTGATTATTCTTCTACTTGTAATGTTATTTCCTTTCAATTCTGAGATCAGTGGTTAAAAAACTACCGGATCAGCTCGCTTAAATGGAGCAAATATTTTTCAGGATGTTTTAACCTTCAGGTCTTCTGCAGTAAATTGATATGGTAGAAATTGTTTTATAGTATCGGCAACTAATACCTTTCCTGTCTCACCCACGAGAATTAAGCGAATATTACCATGATACCTGTGTTCGTATTCTGCAATCGCCTGACGACAAGCGCCACATGGTGTAATAGGCTTGTCGATTAAAAATTGATCAGACAAAGCAGTTACAGCTATTGCCCTGATTTTCACTCCGGGATAATTTGCGCCCGCTGCAAAAATAGCCACCCTTTCAGCACAAAGACCGATGGGATAACTGGCGTTCTCCTGGTTGTTTCCACGCATAATCACCCCATTTTCAAGGGAAACTGCAGCTCCAACCTGAAATCTGGAATAGGGAGCATAGGCCTTGCTAACACTTTGTCGTGCAGCTACTACCAGCTTCTGATCTTCTTCAGAAAGTTCATTTACATCTTCGTATTCAATGAACTGGGATATAATCTCAACTTTTTTCATAATTTGAATGTGCCTCAAGGTACATATAATATACAATTTCAGACGAAATGCCTCGTTATGGCTTTAAACTTCCATGAAACACTGTCTTTTGTATAAGTCATTGATAATTAGAGAGAAGGGTGGATGTTTTCATGGCATCGAATCCATAATAATTTTTTTTGGCCCAATGATTGATTTTGGGAAACCCGATTCAGTAAAAATTGCCGGATTATTGACAAATTAAACACAACTTTTTAGACTAAAATCCCGTAACAGATTCCTCCAGCAAACCAATTAACCTTCTGCAAGGAAAAATTATTACGATCTTTGCAAAAAAATTAAGCACATCCAAAGCAATGAAAAATTTCAAGAGCATTTTCTTTTTGGTTCTCACCGTTTTGATGGTGGCCGGAATTACATCATGTAAAAAAGATGCCGGTGAAGGCGGGACTTCTACTATTACCGGTAAAGTAACCGTATATAATTATAATGATAATGCCTTCACTTATTTGGAAGATACATTCCCTGCACGTGATCAGGATGTATTTATAATCTATGGAGCTGAATCAACAACATTTGACAACGATGTGAAAACATCCTATGACGGAACTTATGAATTTAAATATTTACAAAAAGGAAAATATAGAATATTTGCTTACTCAGAAGATTCAACAGGACGAGCAAATGGTACAGCCGGATCTATTTTCAGACCGGACGTTCCGGTTTTTGTTGATGTTGAAATAACATCGAAAAATCAAACAGTAGTAGGCCCTGAAATTTTCATACTTACAACAAAACAATAATGACGAAAAAACGAATTGTATTATTTTTAATTGCTTGTTTGTTTACCACATTTAATGGTTTTGCTCAAAGCAAAAAAGATATCAAAAAGAATAAGGTAAAATCTGTGAAGGTCACCATGATCACAGTCAAAGAAGGGACTGAAGTCGCCGTACCGGAATCATTTGAGCGTTATGACGAGAATGGCAAACTGATTGAGATTATTGACTATGATAAAGAGGGGAAAGTAAAGTTGCATGAAAGCTATGTCTTAAATAAAAATGGAGACGTGGTTGAGCAAATAGAATATTCAGCCACCGGAAAAGTCCAGAAAAAGAGTATTGCCAAATATAATGCATTAGGTGATAAAACGGAAGAAAGCAGGTATGATGGAAATGGAGTATTGATCAACAAGGAGATCTATACATACAATGCACAAGGCGAACGTACAACAGAAGTAACACTTGATCCTAAAAATAACGTTATTAAAAAGGACTTCTTGCTTTATGACAAGAAGGGAATGAAAATTGAAAGAAGAACTACTGATCCTAACGGAAAAGTTCTGGAGGTGAGAAAATACACTTACGAATATTGATGGTTTCAACTGAACTTAATTCTTTACTTGAAAAATTTGATCCCATTTCTCTGAAAGAAATGGATAGCGTTAAATTGCAGGACAGGGTAGACACCAAGTTTATGTTCAGCGATGCTGTTTTACCGGCATTGTTTGAAAAAATGGTTCCACATTATCGTGTGCTGAAGATCGAGGAGCATAGGTTTAATCATTATGAGACTTTGTATTTTGATACCGAGAAATTCGATCTCTACGTAAAGCATCACAATGGTAAACTGAACAGGTATAAATTCAGGTCCAGAAGGTATGTTGAATCTGAATTGAATTTCTTTGAAGTCAAATTTAAAAATAACAAAGGTCGAACTATAAAGGACAGAATTAAAAGACCTGAAATTGTGAAGGTCATTGCCGATAAGTCGAGTGATTTGGTTCGTAGTATTTCGAATATTGATCCTTCAACTTTGCGCCCTAAGCTTTGGGTCAATTATATTCGGATCACCTTCGTAAGTAAAAGTTCTCAGGAGAGATTGACTGTGGATACTCAGCTCACTTTTAAAGACGACACTCAATGTCTGAACTATAATGGTTTGGTTATCGCTGAAGTGAAGAGAGCCAGTGCTAAGGATAAAAGCCAATTCGTTGAATTGATGAAGGCATTCTCCATAAACCAAAAATCAATCAGTAAATATTGTCTGGGTGTAATTACACTGAACCCTGACATAAAGAAAAATGTATTTAAACCTACCTTATTATACTTGAACAAACTTCTAAAAGCATCATGAACGACTTTGCAGGAATTGAATTATTTGACAAATTATCTGATAAATTTTTCTGGCGACTTTTAATCGACATCTGTTCGATGTTGATTATTGTGAGACTTATTTATTTCAGAATTTACAGGAAAAAGGATTATCTGTTTACTTTCTTCCTCTTTAATATAATAATTTTCATTATCACCTACCTGCTAAACAAGGTAGATATGTCCATGGGTGCTGCATTCGGACTCTTTGCAGTTTTCTCCATGCTGCGATATCGTACAGAGGGAATAAGTACAAAGGATATGACCTACCTGTTCATCGTAATTGCAATGGGACTAATTTCTGCAGTCAGTAAGGGAACGTATTTCGAATTGATAATAATAAATCTGATCCTGATCATCTGTACTTATATGCTGGATGGAAACTGGCTGGTTAGAAACGAAATGGTGAAGTCCATCCTTTATGAAAATATCGAGATGATCAGACCGGAAAATTATTCTGCATTAATGGAAGATCTCAGAACCAGAACCGGCTTGGATATTCATAAAGTCAGCGTAGACAAGATCGATTTTCTTAAAGACGTTGCCTCCGTGAAAGTGTACTATTATGAGGATACAACGCTTAGAGGAGCTTCTGTGAAGGTTGAAGGTGATCAACCCGGAGAAAACTGGTCTGATGGTGGCAATAATGCTTAATTTCTTTAATGTCAGTTAGCTTGCGGTCTCTATTCACTCGTATTCTCTTGCTATGCATTTTCACTGCAGGGATAATTCCGACTATTCATGCACAACAGGATGATGCAGGCTTATGGGCCAGTGTTTCTGTAAAACATCAGGTGACAAGACGAATGTCAGTTGGAATCAGTGAGCAAATTAGATTGTATCAGAATGTATCTGAAGTTGATCAGTTTTTTACTGACATTGGCATTGATTATGATCTTTTGTCTTCCTTAAAAGTATCAGTCAGTTACCGACTCACGTCAAAGAATCAATTGACTTATTATCAAACTCGCCATAGAGGATATATTGATCTTACTTACAAGAAAAAGTTAAAGCCGCTCTCATTATCTTTTCGCCAACGCTTACAGAGTCAGGTGGAGGCTGTTAATTCCAGTAATAATGGTAAAGTTCCGGAATGGTACACGCGTAGTAAGTTAACTGTTAAACTTGATCTTGATAAAAAGTACTCTCCCTATTTGGCTACCGAGTATTATTACTTAGTTGATAACCTTAAAGAAAGTGATCATGTATTTGATAAGGCTCGTTATGAAATCGGAATAGATTATGACTTCAACCGTCGTAGCAGTTTGAATCTTTTTTACCTGATCCAAAAGGATCTGCTTGAAAAGAAAACAAGAGATTTTGTATCAGGAATAGGATATTCATATTCCTTTTAATCATACTCCTTTAAGTTCCTGAAGCATTAAGTCAGGTTGTTCAGTCTTCTGCTTTTTATTGAATTACCCGGACTTATGCTTGTCATTTTACAATTAATGCTACTGCATAGCAACTAACTCCTTCTTCCCGTCCGACAAATCCGAGTTTTTCTGTTGTTGTTGCTTTTATAGATAAGTCATCTTCAGAAATCTCCATTACGGCACACAAAACTTTTCGCATTTCAGGGATGTAGGGCGCTATTTTTGGTTGTTGGAGGCACAGCGTAACATCGAGGTTTCCTATAGAGTAGGAGTTGTGCTTTAATAAATCACAAACTCTTTTTAGCAATATTTTACTGTCTATGTCCTTGAATTCACCCGATGTGTCCGGAAAATGTTTGCCTATATCACCAAGGTTGGCAGCACCCAGAAGTGCATCACAAATAGCATGTATCATTACATCGGCATCTGAATGACCAAGACCGCCTTTTTCGTGCTCTACTTCAATACCACCCAGGTAGAATTTCTTTCCCTTAACAAGTTGATGCACATCAAATCCAAATCCTATACGCATGTTAATTTTTTAAATTAATATTCCTGAGCCAAATGATGAAATTAATGCCGGAATTCGCACCGGATATTTTTACAGCTCATGCAAAGAAACATAAATCAATTTGATTGGGACAAAAAAAAACGGATGATTCGCTCATCCGTTTCTTTCTAAATAGCTTGGTTTTTAAAGTTTCAATGATGGAACCATCGAAAACGTTTAATCAATCCTTATTCGTCAGAATTATTAGTCTCTTTTTTCAAACCTTCAAAGTCAAAGGTCAGAGTGAAACGCAAGGTGTTTTCCAGTGGGTTTCTTTGAGATGCTATGAGATATGCAAAATCTAATCCAAATACATTGTAACGAAGTCCTGCCCCGAGTGTAAAGAATTTTCTGTTTCCTTTTGTAGCAGCCTCATGGAAATATCCGGCGCGAATGGCAAATTGTTTGTCATACCAGTATTCTGCACCGATGGAATAAGTGAATTCTTTTAATTCCTCACTGAATCCTGCCGGAGCATCGCCCCAAGAACTTATCATAGCAGATGGAACAGAAATATTTGTGGGATCTTTTCCTTCACGAACAACCTTCGTTCCACTGCTGGAAAGACTGTCGGCGCCAATTGAATTTTTCCAGTATACGGGTGGAGTAGGGACCAATAGTTTATTGATATCAGCTCCGAATGAAATGCTATTATAATCATCCAAGTCTACCTTAAGGTTTGTACCCAATCGGAAATTTGTGGGGATAAAATCTTTTGACTTGGTATCCGTGTAAGAAATTTTACCTCCGATATTGGAGATATTTAATCCAAATGCTAATTCAGCATCTTTATTCGAAAGTTCGATCGGTGTCTTATAATAACCGCTTATGTCAGCCGCAACAGTTTTTCCCGCATGCGTATTGATTGTATTGTTTATTGTTTGATTTCCTGTGAGATTGGAATAGATATAACGTAGAGCTATTCCACCGCTAAATTTTTCTCCGAGCTTTCTTGAATAGGCAACATCAAATGCCCATTCGTTCGGATTAAAGGACCCTGCAGGTTCAGCATTTTCGGTAGTAAAGTCAATATTTCCTAATGAGAAATAAAGCAATGAAGCGGCTATAGCTTGTTCGTCGTTGATTTTCTTATATCCTGAGATATATGCAAGGTTGATATCATTCACAAGTGCTCGAAGCCAGGGAGTATAGGAAATAGCAAAGCCAAAACCTTTTTCTGCAAAGGCAAGTTTGGCCGGATTCCAGTGAATGGAATTCACATCCGGACTTGTAGCCACGCCATAATCGCCCATTCCACCTGCTCTTGAATCAGGAGCAATTTGGAGAAAGGGGACGGCCGTAGTGATTGTATTAATTTGTCCCAGCAGTGAGTCCCTGAAGGAACTGACCTGTGCTGTACTGTAAAATGAAGCCCCGAGAATACAAGCGGCGCTTAAATAGACTTTTTTGAAGTTAAAATGCATGTTTTTTCTTAAATGAAGGATGCCCAATATACGGGATTAAATAAAAATAGTTTGGTTTATCGAAGAATCACTAGTTTTTCAAATTTGTCTGCATATTCTCCATTTGGGGCTTTTACACGTAATTTATAGATGTAAACGCCCTTTCCGATCTTATCGCCAAAATCATCAAGGCCATTCCATTCCAGGTCATCTGAACGATATCCTTCGGAAAATATTTGACCGCTGATCGTTTTTACAAGTTTTCCTGAAACGGTAAATACCTGGACTCGAACATCAAGTTGGCTGAAGGGCCTGTTATGTTCGAACATAAAGGTGGTGTGGGTGGTAAAAGGATTCGGGTAATTTAGTACATGATCCAGAGCCAATTCGGCTGACTCGGCAACAACAAATTCAGTGCTCGCCTCGCCGGAATTATTATGCACGTCCCACACTTTAAAGCGTAAAGTGTGCGGCCCGGCTGCAAGATCTTTGAATTGATACTTTACTCGGCCTTGTTGATAGCTGTTAAGATCATTTTCGAAATAATCATTAAGGACAACGGCCTTTCCTGCAGCTTTATCCAATTCACCGGTCATATCATGACCAATTCCCGTTCCCACTGTGTTTATCCCACTTGAGTCGGTTACTATTGCATATAAATATGGATCCTTATCTGTCATACCACCTTTAACAAATTTCTCGTCGTTCATATATAATTTGATCTCCGGACCTTGATTATCCGGTGTGACAGCTTCATTGTATCCTCCTACAACTGCTCCGAAGTAGTATCCTGCGGCATCAATGTTCCCGTTCTCGGCATAATAACTGAGCTTTCCATTTCCGTAAGCAAACTGAATGTCTTTGGGAACAACAAATGTGAAACTAAATTCTCCGTTGCTAACAGTAGCTTTTCCTCGGTAGATGTTGTTTTTCTGTAATACAAAAGGAACTGCATAAGAGGGGTCACCTCCCTGATCATTCCCTAATGTGAAATAGGTTCCTTTTTTATCAAATACAGTAGGGTAAATCACACCATTAAAATTACTCAGCTTCTGATTGTTTTCATCCTGAACCTCTCCTGTGATGGTAATTTTGCTAAGAGCTTTCAAAGTATCAGTTGCCTGATTTATGCTTACTCCATTAATTGTATTCGTTTTAACGAGATACTTCGGATAGGCAAGCTTTAAAGCCGGGTCGCCAATTAAAATAAAGTTCCTTACATATTGATCTGCATAAACTTCAATTTTGGTTCTCTCAAATACTTCGCCGATTGTTGGCATTTGGCCATTCACTTCCTCTGAGACATGTGTAAAAAATTTCTGAGAAAGTCCGAAGTTAGAACTTGCAAATGCAAGACGCGAGGTGGTGAAAAGGCAAATTCCACCGCCATTTGGATTTAAGAATACCATTTCACCAGCAGAAGTTCTTCCCGGATCATCAACACGGGTAAATTCACATGTGGCAGTAAGAAAGGCCGGTAAACGGTTTAGGTTACTCCAATTATTTATATCAGCGACTTCGAGTACATGTTCATGTGCCCAGCCAACTTCATTTCCATGGCCCGTATATGTTACCAGTAGTGTGCCTCTTTGCACCCGGTCAATTATAGCTGTGTGCGCGTCCGGGTATCGCTGACCACCCGGTGTGCTTGTCTGATTGTAGGCATCCAGATATATCTTCTCAATGTTCAAATTAGGGTTGTATGCTTGTAGACGGTTTGCGAGGGTATCTGATTGTCTGAAATGTACATTCCCATCCTGATCATCAGCGATAAAAGTTGCAATATTTCTCCAGTCACCAAGTGAATTTGATGCATTCGAAAGTGAAGGACTTTGACTCAAAGACTGACCATTGCCATAAATTAAAATTTTTCTGACAATTGCATCTGCTTCCGCCGTCGACTTAACAGGAATTCGCCCAACACTTAAATCAACAATTTCACTGCTTGTCCAAAGACCTTCATTATCGTCCAGCAAGGCAAAGAAGTCATCAGACATATAGGTCTGAGTTTGATTCAGTGAACCGGGAGATTGATAGGATGTTACATAATTTGTGTTTCCGGAAGTACGGTATTTATGGTCATAGGAAGCATCGCCCATCAACAGTAAAAATTTTGGAAGTTCTGTAGATGAAAGTGCCCTGTCATAAAACATTTTTACAAAATCACGGATGGCGCAAACATCTTGTGAGCCGGAGGCAAACTCATTGAATATTTGCTGTGTCGTTGCAACAATTACACTGAGATTATCTTTTTGCCTGTGGAACTCCGCAATTTCATTTGATTGACTTAGGAAGGCCGGGTTTGTGACAATGATCATATTGGCATTTGCCAATCCATGCAGGTTCTGATTTTCCACAAGCGTGCTAAAACTCGGGGTGTAAAAAGAATTGTTGCTAAACGCGATATACTCTTTGAGGTCATCTGCCGGTGCTGTAAATTTCAGGTCTGAGCCGGTCAATTGTGTAGAGCGAGCGCTAACATTAGTTCTGTCTGTAATGTCCCATACAATAGTGGAGCTGTTCGAATTTCTGATCAGGTACTCAGCCAGATTTCCAGGGCCGACAGAACGTGTGTCACGAAACTCAAGCTGGCTTCCGGTTCCTGCAAAGTCAAGATAGCGACGGGCATTTAGTTCAATGTAATTTACCCATCCTAATCCGTTTGGATCAGGTGATGTGAATTGAATACCGACAGGAATCAAAGCGGCAGGCGGATTAAAAGATGTGCTATAAAAAGCGGAGTTGGCAAAATGATCCTGAGCAGAAGGGCCGACTATGGAGAATGGCTGACTCACTTGTGCTAAATTGGCGATGGAAAGTCTGAAAGCATTAGTTCCTGTACCAACCATGGATCTCCCTAATAAACTTATCTTTATAAACGCAGTATCTGATGTGATGATATTAGGAAATGAAAAACTAAAGGTTCGGCTATTGCTAAGGTTGTCAAAATTTTCTCCGTACCATTCACGACCGGACTTTAACAGATTGACCAGTTCTGCCTCGTGAAATTGTCTGTCATCAAATGAGCTGACAAAAATATTTGCTGATCCGGAACTATATGTTTGAATTCTTTTTCCTGTTCCTAAATCGCTGGTAAGAAAATAATAGCTTGTGTCTGAGAATCCATTAAGCTGGTGACTGAATTTACTGTTGACCGGATCTATGGTCCATTTGGTTTGATCAGTACCGTAAAAGAGAATGAAGTCTGTTGAATTAAAGACGCCATCATTTTCTCCAGAAACCTGAATAGCATTTTCAAGCAGATCATCAGCACGGGGGACATTATTTGCATAAGGTAGCTGACCTCCGCCATTGCCGTATAGTCGTATGCTTCGCGGATCGATGTTGTCTACATCTACTCCCATATCCTTTAATTGTTGATAGGATATTTTATGAACTCCATTTTGAACGACACCAAGTTTATACCAGGTTCCGCTTGATAAAACACTGCTTCTGGTCTGGAGTCTAGGGGCGACCCTCGATAATGTTCCTGGTACCGGAGTGCTGTTTAAGTCAAAGGACACAAGTTTTTCAAAAGAGCTTCCATTTTTTCGGATTGGAACAATTGTAACAGATACTGATGAAGATTTTCTTCTGCTCACGATTTGTGTGCTCACTTTGAAATCAGTGCCAATATTTTCAGGTTTAAATACAAGTTCCGAATTACTAAGTGTTTCTGTTTGGACATTGACCAATTCAACATTGATATCTTGCGCACCCGGAGGCAGGGGAAGGGTTTCAACAAAAACCGGAATTAAATCTTCATTGAATGAAGCTCCTTCAAAATCGAGAGATCTGAATGTCAGTTCACCGGGTATTTTGTTCTCATAAACCGGCTTCCAGGAAATTTTTTTATCTGCCCCGGCGACACTTTTATTTTGGGCGTTCGCACTTATGGAGAAAAAGAAAAAAAGAAATGCAATTAAGTTGAGTCGATTCATTGAATGCTTTGGATAGTGGAGTGAAGAAAATGGTATCAAGAACGCATACCGTAACGAAGATTTCTTCCGGATATTGTACAAAACAAAATTAACCATAAATTAGTTATGACCTGATGGCATTATTTTTCATTTTTCTTTTCGTTCAAAACTCTTATCTTTCAAAAAAAAATAGAGAGACTGCGACAAACATAATTTTAGCAATGACCTTGAGGATCACCAATTTTGTTAAAATCTTTTCGTTTTGATCGACTCATTGGTAAAAATGATTAAAATTGTGTCCAAAATCTTACAATTCGTTGATATAAAGCGATTCGTCAAAAATATACTAACGAAACAATGTATCTTCACTCTCGTAAGACGAGAACTTAAATCAGATTCAGGATGTTGAGGAAGTTGATCATTTTATTCATGATTGCACATTGCGGCGTTGTTTCAGGCCAGGACCCGGAGTTTACGCAGTTCTATGCAAATCCTCTTTATCTGAACCCTGCTTTTGCAGGTACGGCCAGATGTCCCAGGGTAAATTTAAATTACAGAAATCAATGGCCTGCATTGACAGGAACTTTTGTTACCTATTCCGCTTCGTATGATCAACACGTGGAAGCATTGGGTGGGGGAGTCGGTTTGTTGGTGTTGAACGATAAAGCCGGTGAGAACACTTTAAACACAACAAATATCAGTGGTATTTATTCATATCAACTCAATGTGACCCGGGAATTTTCAATTAAGTTTGGATTGCAGGGAACATATGTTCAGAAAAAGCTGGATTGGGATAAGCTCACTTTTGGCGACATGATTGATCCACGCTATGGTTTTATATACGAAACTCAGGAGTTGAGGCCAAACACAAACAAAGGATTTTGGGATTTCTCAGCAGGAATTTTAGGTTATAGTAATCGTGTTTATGGCGGCGTGGCAGTTAATCATATTACTGAGCCTGAAGAATACTATATAAGAGCAGCTCCCGGCAGTAAATTGCCGATGAAAATCACAGGTCACGTCGGTGCGATTTTGCCGATTGGAAACAGCCGGGATGCAACAACCTATATTTCACCCAACTTTCTTTATCAGAAGCAACGTGATTTTGAACAATACAACATCGGTGTTTATTTTGCCAAGGCTCCATTGGTAGGAGGTATCTGGTACCGCGGCGGTGACTCATTTATTGTTCTTGTTGGTTTGCAACAAGGAATCTTCAAATTTGGCTACAGCTACGATGTAACCGTTTCAAAACTTGCAAATGCCTCAGCCGGCTCACATGAGCTGTCCGTAGGCCTTCAATTTCCATGTCATCCGAAAAAGAAGCGGTTTAGGACTATTAAATGTCCAGCTTTTTAGAAATTTAAAATAAAATAAATACATTTGGCACTCGTTAGCATTAACAAAATCGCCCCAATGAAAAGAATCATTTGGAATAGCCTCGGCTTAGCCGCTGTGGCATTAGTCTTTGCCTCTTGTGGAAGAGAAAAATCATCTGTCACAGGTTGGAATTACAATGATCCTAAAAATGGAGGATTTGAGGTCGTCCCTTATGATGAACAAGAAACCGGCCCCGGTCTCGTGCTTATTGAAGGAGGTACCTTTACAATGGGTAGGACAGAGCAGGACATCACACAGGATTGGAACAATATTCCACGCCGTGTTACCGTCTCTTCATTCTATATGGATGAGACTGAAGTGGCCAACGTACACTATCTTGAATACTTGTACTGGATTTCACGCGTATTCGGAACTGATTACCCTGAGGTTTTTAAGAAAGCCTTACCCGACACCTTGGTATGGCGTGACAAACTAGCTTATAATGAGCCATTTGTTGAACTTTACTTGCGTCATCCGGCTTATCAGCAATATCCCGTTGTTGGAATTAACTGGTTACAGGCCACAGACTTCTGTGCCTGGAGAACAGACCGTGTAAATGAGCAAATATTGATTCGTGAAGGGGTTTTACGCGTTAATCCGAATCAGATTAACGAAGATAATTTTAACACAGAAGCTTATCTGGCAGGTCAGTACGAAGGATTGGTGAAAAGCGACCTGATGGACCTTAACCCTAGTTCCGGTGCAAATGGATCAAGAAAAGTGCGTATGGAAGATGGAATCTTTCTTCCGGAATACCGTCTGCCTACAGAAGCAGAGTGGGAATATGCTGCCTTGTCCCAAATTGGAAATACGATTTATGAGAGGGTTACAGATCGTCGCTTATATCCTTGGAATGGTCACATTACCCGCAATAAAGACGAGAAGTATAAAGGCGCCATGATGGCCAACTTTAAGCGTGGACGAGGTGATAATATGGGAACTGCAGGATTCTTAAATGATAATGCTGATATCCCTGCTCCGGTTCATTCCTTTTGGCCAAATGATTACGGTTTATATAATATGGCAGGAAACGTGAACGAGTGGGTGAAGGATGTTTACCGTCCACTTTCTCCGGAAGATAAGGCTGACTTTAACCCATACCGTGGTAACGTTTTTGAGACTCAGCAACGTGATGAAGAAGGTGAGATTGTTGAAAAGGATAGTTTAGGTCGCATACCTTATCGTGGAGTTACACCTGAGGAAAATGTTGACCGTCGTAACTATACCTTCTCTGATAATATTAACTTCCTTGATGGTGATGAGGAAGAGATTAAATATGATTTCGGCGCTACTTCATTAATCAATGACCGTGCACGCGTTTATAAAGGTGGTTCTTGGAGAGATAGAGCATATTGGTTATCGCCGGGTACTCGTCGCTTTACAGATGAGAATCAATCTACAAATGACCTTGGTTTCCGCTGTGCAATGACTCGTGTCGGAAGTCCGGTTGGTTTGGGTACTAAGCCTAAAACTAAAATCAGATAAGACATTTAATTACTATGAAAAGCCCTTGATGAACCCATCAGGGGCTTTTTTTATGTCTATCCGTTCCTGCAGAATGAGAACTGAAGATTAAGGTAAAGCGGACATTTAGATTTCATATCTAAAGGACGAGGTCTGAATGACAGATGTGTGTGACGTGTAATGTCATCCGGAATATGCCGGTCATTTACCGATTATCCTGAAGAAGCAGTTGATAATTCACGCTTCGAAATAGACTATAAACAAGCTGTCAGATTACTAAAAAATCTAAGGGAGAAGAAGAGCAGGTTCCTGTCTGCTGAATTCTGAACGCAGGATTCGATGAGTGAACTTTCCTTGTGTATATAAAAAAATCCATGGAGATCAGTTTTTGAATATCTCCATGGATTATAAAATGGACTTGTAGTTTATTTGTGTGCTACAATCAGTTTTCTTGCAGGAGATGATTTACCATTCGAAAGAATGGAATAGTAATAGATTCCCGATTCAAATCCGTTAGTGGAAAGTATTAATGTGCTCTTTGAGTCTGTAAGGTTAATCTCCTTCACTACAGAACCTAAAAGGTTATAAAAAACAAGTTTTCCATTTTGAGCGGATTTCAAGTCATAGGATATCTTAGTTATGTTGTTTGCCGGATTTGGATAAGCTTGAGAAATATCAATTTTATTCGACAATTCATCGATGCCTGTGGTGATATCATATAAAAATGTCACACTTACAGAATCACTTTCATCAGCAACATCAAAGAAGTTGTAAGTCACCTGTGAAACGCCTGCATAGCCGGCAGGATTCAGGTATCCGATAAACGAAGTTGCCGTATCGCCGGGAGCCATTGATACCGGATCAGTTGATACAGTTACGGTAGGTGGATAGCAAATTATCCCCCAGCAGAAATAGGTAATGTGGTTCGGGTCAGCGTTCAGATTGTCCATCGAAACCTTTATGTCCATGGAGCTGCTTCCGGTATTAATGATTTTCACATTTGCATGCTGCAGAGTCGCAGGCCCGCTAACCACATAGGTAGCATCAAACTCTTGCAGATTCGATTGGGCTATAAGGTCTGAGCCCGAAAATATGTAAATACCTATAAGGAGGGGTAGAATTTTCTTCATTTTGTGCTTTTTTTATTAACGAAGTAAATATACAGAAAAATTAACCAATTTAATCTTGTCCGGGTTAACTAAAAGTGGTTTTTATGAAGAATTGTTTTATACCTTAGCAATTATAATTTTGTGAAAAAGAAGTACTAACCCCCAAAAAAACATATAAATGTTAAAAAAAACTACTCTGCTCTTAGCATTGTTGTTGTGTAATGTAATTGCATTTTCCCAATACGTAAATGTGAAATATACCTGCGACAATCAGAATCCCGGTAACCTGAATAAAGGTATTGATGATCTTGGCCTTGTTGCGAGAGGTTGGAATGTCGTTAGAGGCGGATCTGCTACACCTGTATGGTCCGGCGTTCAAACAATTCCTTTTGCTTTTAATCTTAACGGAACAAATTTTACTCAGTACAAAGTATCCACGACAGGAATTGTAACTTTTGATCTTGCTGCAACTGCTGTACCAGATTCAAACAATGTTGCTTTGCCTTCAAGTTTAATTCCTGACAATTCAGTTTGTGTATGGGGTATGACGGCACGTGCAGGTTCAAACGATTCAATTGGTAACAGAACTTTTGGCACGGCTCCAAATCGTCAACATTGGGTATGGTTCAGTTCTATGTCACCTCCGGGCGGCGGTTCAGGTTTTAGCTACTGGGGAATTGTATTCGAAGAGACCACCAATAATATATTTATAGTGGATGCCCGTACACAACCAGCAGGTTTATTCACCTTCACATTAGGAATTCAAATTGATAACGCAACTGCCTACCAGGTGTTTGGATCGCCTAACATTGCTTCAAGTGTAATAACTACGAATACAGGAGTCACTGATGCCAGCGATCAGGTTTATTACAAGTTCAATACAAGCCTTAGTCAGTATGATGTTCGTCCAAAAACTTTTTCTCTTAAGAATGAGTTTCCTTACCGTAATTATAATGCAGGCCCTTATGCAATCAATGGATCCCTTGCAAATCTGGGATCACAGACTCTTACCAGTTTGGTGTTAAACTACTCTGTAGATGGAGGTGCACCGATTAGCACAGCTGCTCTCACCGTAAATATAGCGGGAGGTGCTTGTTTCAATTATAATCATCCTACTGCATGAAGTCCTTCCTCACCCGGCTGGCACACAGTAAAATTTTGGGCCAGCAATCTGAATGGAAATTCAGATGAAGACATGAGCAATGATACGATCACTGCTAAAATATTTACCTATGATAATGTTCCGGATGTTCACAAAGTAACTGTAGAAGAAGCTACCGGAACCTGGTGTGGTTGGTGCCCTCGTGGTACAGTTTACATGGATTCTTTATCAAAAGTTCATCCAAACACAACAGTCCTGATTGCAGTACATGGCGGTTCAGCATCTGAGCCAATGCTGCTTTCGGATTATGCAAGCGGAATGAGTTCTAAAATTGAAGGCTATCCTGAAGTTCTTGTTAACCGGACTTATGTGAATGATCCTTCATCTGCATTCTCTTTGTACAATGCACATATCAATGACTTTGGTTTGGCTGATGTAGGTTTAGCAGTGAATTATAATACCAGCAATCGTCAGGCTGTGACAACAGCTACAATTACTTCTGCTGTCAACATTGACGGAGATTATCGTCTTGCCTGTGTGTATACAGAGGACGACGTTACCGGCACCGGTAATGGCACCAATACCATTACGGGTGACTATGATCAGGTAAACTATTATTCAGTAGCCTGGAATAACGCGAATGGCTATACCCCACCGGGACCACTTAGCGGAGGTGGGCATGATTGGGCAGCTTCCGCTAACCCTGTGCCTGCTACAATTATGGAGTATGACTTCGTTGCTCGTGTAATTCAAGGTGGTTTTATCGGCCAGACAGGTAGCTTGCCTTCAAGCATGACTGCTGCAGGCGTTTATACCTACAGTTTCCCGGCATATACGCTACCTGCAAATTATGATCCTGAAAAAATGAAGGCACATATTCTTCTTATCGATGCTACAAATGGAATCATCATGAATGGAAACAGCATGGCCTTAATTACTGTCGGAATCAGTGACCCTGCCTCCGGAAAATACAGCATTTCTCTGTCACCTAATCCTGCTGTCGACCAGATTTATGTTAACCTTAATTTCAAGGACCGTGATAATGTGAAGCTCGTAATTACGGATATACTCGGTAAAGTTTGTTACAGCAATGATATGGGAACAATACTTTCAGGCGAGCATCGCCTTCCTGTAGACATCAGCAAACTTTCTTCAGGAACTTATTTCATGACTCTTGTCGGAAATAACGGAACGGCTACGTCCAAGTTTGTTAAGTAATATTTAGAGAACAGAACACAAATGAAAGGGGAGATGGCCGTGTTGGCACATCTCCCCTTTTTTTATAAAATATTTTCCGGGATATCTTAAACGGTTTATTGATTTATCACATGCTTATTCGTCTTTTTAAATACATAATAAACCGGGATTCCAAGTAATATAATGATCAAACCATACATACTAAATTCGCTCTGGTAGATGAGCATATTCAATGCAACAAGAGCTGCAAGTAAAATGTAAACTGCAGGAAGTACAGGATATCCAAAAGCTTTATATGGTCGTTCCATTTCGGGACGTTTTACTCTTAACACAAAAAGTCCGCTGATCGTAAGTACATAGAAGATCATTACGGCAAACATGATGTAGTTTAATAAGTCGTTATACGTTCCTGAAAAGCAGAGAAGGCAAGCCCACACACATTGCATGGTAAGTGAATTAGCCGGCACATGATTTTTATTTAGGACACCTGCCTTTTTGAAAAAGAACCCATCTTTGGCCATGGCGTAATAAACCCTTGCGGCAGTTAAAATGATTCCGTTTAGGCATCCAAAGGTTGAAATCATAATCATTGCCGCCATAAAAAATCGCCCCTTATCTCCGAGAACAGTGTTCATCATTAATGTGGCAACACGGCCATTCTCAGCGTTTTTTATCTGATCAATTGGAAGTACATAGATGTAAGCAATATTGGCAAGAAGGTATAAGACGATAACCGTACTCGTGCCCAGTAATAATGAAAGAGGCAAGTTTCTTTGTGGATTTTTTACTTCTCCGGCAGTATATGTGATATTGTTCCAGGCGTCTGCCGAAAACAATGATCCTGTCATAGCTGCTCCAAATATGCCCAGGGTGGTTAAGGTGAATATATCGGGGAAGGCAGGCTTAAAATTTTCCAAACTTCCGACGCCCTTGTAACCAAAATATAATCCAAGGATCACCAACAACAATAGTGCAGCGACTTTTGTGATAGTGAAAATATTTTGAAGAATAGCACCTGCTTTGACTTCCCGGTAATTGTAGATACTCAACAGGATAATAATACTAATGGCAAGTAGTTGTTGAGTGCTGATTGAAAAGCTTCCAATACTAACAATTGCATTAGTACCTGAAATTTCAGGTATAAAAACTCCTGTGAACTTTGCAAAAGCAACGGCAACTGCTGCGATGGTTCCGGTTTGTATAACTGCAAATAAGGTCCAGCCATATAAGAATCCATACAAAGGCCCGAACGCTTCTTTTAAATATACATACTGGCCACCGGCCTTTGGCATGGCAGAGGCAAGTTCACCATAACTCAATGCTCCCAGAATAGTGATGACTCCTGTGACAACCCAGGCCATTAGAAGCATACCCGGTGTTTCAACCTTTGAGGCTATTTCAGCTGATACGATAAAAATACCGGAGCCAATCATGGAACCTATGATGATGGCGGTTGAATCCAAAAGAGATAATTGCTTCGATAAACCTGTGTCTTTGGCCATACTATGAAGATTAGATCAAATTTTCCTCCAATAAACGAATTTCGTTTTACAAATTGTAATTTCGCAGCATGACACGCTTACAATTATATGAACAGATCACGTTGAAGGGATCTTATTTGTGTATTGGACTTGATACTGATATCACAAAGATTCCTAAGCATCTGTTAAAGTATGAGGACCCTGTCTTCGAATTCAACAGGCAAATTATCGACGCAACTAAAGAGTATTGCGTCGCATATAAGCCCAATCTGGCTTTTTATGAATCTCGTGGGCCGCAAGGCCTGGAAAGTTTAGAGCGAACGGTGCGATATATTCCTACTGAACAATTCACCATTGCCGATGCTAAGAGAGGAGACATTGGTAATACGGCAGAAATGTATGCTCAAACTTTTTATGATTTTTACCGGTTTGATGCCGTGACAGTCGCCCCCTATATGGGCCATGATTCAGTAATCCCATTCATCAGAAGTGGAAATTGGGTGATCTTATTGGCCCTGACAAGCAATGAAGGATCGAAAGATTTTCAACTTTCCGGCATTCAGGGGCAAAGTGGTCAGTCTGACGAAAAACTATTTGAGCAAGTGCTAAGGAAGGCAAGAGCTTGGGCCGGGCCGGACGAAATGATGTTTGTTGTTGGAGCTACTCACCCTTCAATGATAGAACAGATCAGACGAATTGTGCCTGATTATTTTTTATTGGTTCCTGGCGTCGGAGCTCAAGGGGGAAGTCTTTCCGAAGTATCAAAAGCCGGATTAAATGCAACTTGCGGATTGCTGGTGAATTCTTCACGACAAATTATTTATGCTTCCCAAGGGGAGGATTTTGCCGATAGAGCGAGAGAAGCTGCGAAGAAGATGCAAATAGAAATGAAGCGGCAACTGGAAACAATTATAGTTTAATAAGTTTACCTTAATTCCTGAGATTGTTCAACACGCGATTGTTGTTTAAGCCGAATCAGTTTATAGAGTCTGTTCTCATTCTTTTTTAGCATGAAATAAGCTTGATTCATTCCAACCGTTTACCGAATTTTTAATTAGGGAGCTTAGTTAAAGAACCTGCATTTAGTGAACATCGATTTCTGTTCTATGAAATATCTTGTAGCAAAGATTTTATCATGACAGAAGTTTTTTTGCATTATATCTGGCAGCATCAGTTATTTGAAGTCGATAACCTGAGAACAACTGATGGTCAGCTCATCGAAGTTGTTAAACCGGGTGAGTACAATACAGATGCCGGACCTGATTTTTTTAGCTCTCATATTCGCCTGAACAATACACTTTGGGTGGGGACAGTGGAAATACATTTAAAGTCATCAGAATGGAAAAAGCATAGGCATGATCAGGATGCAGCGTATGATAATTGTATCCTGCACGTGGTTTTTGAAAATGATGAACATGTCCATAGAAAGGATGGCGAAAGATTGGCCACACTTGAGTTAAAAGGTCGTTTTGCAAATTATGTTTGGGAAAACTATCAGGCTTTAATGGGGACTTATTCCTGGATTCCTTGTGCACACAGAATTAATGAGGTTAGTCCAATGGTGTTGAACCAATGGCTCGACAGGCTTTCGGTGGAGCGACTTGAGAAAAAAAGCACGCAAATTTTTCAAATGCTTGAATTGAATAATGCTGATTGGGAAGAGACATTTTATCAGCTCTTGTGTTCAGGTTTCGGATTTCAAATTAATTCTCTCCCTTTCACAATGCTTTCCAGGAAGATTCCCTTTCAATTCCTTATGAGGTTTCGCGACAAACCACGACTAGTCGAAGCACTATTTTTCGGATGCGGAGGTTTTTTAAATGTTGAATCAGCGGATGACTATACCAGGAGTTTGCAAAATGATTTTTTACATTTTAAAAAGGTGCATCAGCTGGAATCCATTGACCATTCTTGCTGGAAGTTTCTGCGATTGAGACCGGTTAATTTCCCAACCATAAGGATTGCTCAGTTAGTTGCCTTGATAACGTCCGCAGGTCGCTTATTTTCGGTAGTTCTTGCTCTGGACGATTTTAATTCCGGCAAGAAAATATTTAAAGTGAAGGCTTCGTCTTACTGGGATTCACATTTTATTTTTGGAAAAGAGGCTGTTGAAAGTCACAAATTTTTAGGAGAAAAGTCTATAGAGAATTTATTTATTAATGTAATCATTCCTGTATTGTTTGCATATGGAATACGAAATGACTCCATGACTCATCGGGTAAAAGCAATAGAATTATTGGAGCAAATTCAAGCTGAAGACAATTCGGTCATAAGAAACTGGGGCGAATTAGGTGTTAAATCGTCTTCTGCCTTTCAGTCGCAAGCCTTGCTTGAATTGAAGAAACATCATTGTTCAGAGAAAAAATGCTTAACTTGCAGAATAGGAGTCGAATTAATAAACCATCTTCCATGAAATTAGTCAATTCAATCAGAACTTATTTTGAGAAGCGAGCTTTTGGAGTATGTGCCGCTTTGGGTGATAAGTTGAATATGAAAAGTTCAAAGATACGCTTGTTTTTTATCTATGCTTCTTTCCTGACTGTCGGTTCTCCCATCATCATATATATGATTTTGGCATTTTGGTTGAAGATGAAGAATTATGTGCAAAGTCGTAGAACTTCAGTGTGGGATCTTTAGAATTGTATTTCCTGTTATGTGCAACTTCAAGCGATCTTTTCTTTTTTTATTTCTGCTTTTATCTTTCTTTAATTATGAATCTCTGTTAGCACAGAAATGGACTTCATTGGGCCCGGATAGTATTCCTTCTTTGATAAATGTGAGGGATAATTCGCTACGTTTCGCTGTTGGAATTGGTCGTGTTGGCATGTTGAAATTATTTCCCTCAAAAGAAAAAAAGGGAAATAAGAGTATGATGTATCTTGGTACTCCCTTCGGCGGACTATGGGAATTCTCCACAGAAGATTCTGCATGGAGTCCTTCATCAACAGATGCTCTTATGAATATGGGCGTATCGGATTTTGCAATCAATCCTAAAAAACCGGCGATCCGTTATCTGATTACCGGCGATCCGGATTGTATAATGGACCCTAACGGTCCGGCCATGAGTAGTGAATATTGTCAAAGCAGGGGTATAGTTAAATCCATTGATGGAGGATTGAGTTGGTCCGATTCTGCAATCGGTAACTGGTATAATTTGCAAGGCGAAATAGAAAAAGATTTTTGGAAATATCCGTCGATTAAAATTGCCAGAAAATTACACATAGATTCAAAGTGCCCTGATATACTTACGGTCATTATATACACATATAGTTATCGTACCAAGACTTTTGACGGCATGATTTATCAAAGTAAAGATGCCGGGAGTACCTGGAAACCAAGATTGACAGATGAAGATGCCTATTTAAAAGATCTCGAAGTGAAACCATGTTCCAGGAAAGTGATGTATGCCGCTGGAAGGTCTGTCTATAAATCCTATGACAGAGGTTCGAATTGGGAGACGCTTCATAAGAATGGTTTGCCACCTGATTCATTGGTCAACAGAATTGAACTTGCATTGTCTGTTTCAAAATCTTCGCACCTTTTTGCCCTGGTGATTTATAAAAATTCCCGAACGAGTGATATTTTTTTATCGGAAGATGATGGAAAGACTTTTATTAAAATTATTTCTGCTCAGGCAAGTCCTGAATGGCGGACTGCAATGGTAGTTGATCCATCGAATCACGATTTGGTTTTTTTTACGGCTGGAAATAAAGTGCACCGATTGTATCGTCACAACGGCAGCTGGATGAAGGAATATACCGTTGGTTTTATTCATGATGATGTCCATGACCTGAATTTTTTTGAGACAAACAGAACGCTTTATGCAAGTACCGACGGTGGATTGTTTAGCTCAACGGATTCGGGTAGGACTTGGATTAATTTGAACAAAGGATTGAGCGTCGCTCAATGCTGGTCTGTTTCGGTTTCTCAGACAGGCCCCCTTTCTATACTTAGTGGTCTTCAGGACTGCGGTACAATTCTAAATAAATCTGCACCTGACACATTAGCCGGTTGGTGGATTGTACGGGGCGGAGATGGAATGGCTACTGCATTTGATTATCATGACGACTATATTATGTATGCTAACGATGGAAATAATTCTCTCATAGCCCGTTCTATTGATGGTGCTTATTCATGGTCAAGAAACTTGTTGCCTACAAGACAAGAATCTGCCATCTATCAGAGACCTTTTTTCGTCAATTCCACCTATCAGGGAATGATATATACAGGCTTGGAAAATGTTTATAAAAGTATTGATTATGGAGACAGCTGGAAAAGATTTTCTACGATCGAAGGACTTAATAAAAATGAGAGGCTGGTTTCTATTGCCGGTGCGGAAGATGATACCTTGGTTTTTTATGCTGCATATGCCAACCCTGCCTGGAATAAGGAACCTAAGCAAAAATTGTTCAGGACAAATGATGCCGGACAGACCTGGGTTGACATTACACATGGACTTAAAGGAGTCGCATGGACAAATATTTCAACCATATTAGTAGATAAAGTGAACGCAGATATAGTCTATGTCGGGTTCAGAGGAGGTTGGGATTTTAAGGTTATGCGAACTCTTAACGGAGGGAAAAGCTGGGAGGACTACTCAACAGATCTCGGGTTTGACTGTGATGTAAATGCTTTGATCATGGATAAGGATGAGTTGCACACAGTTTATGCTGCCACTCATCGTGGAGTGTACAAAAGAAGTTTAAATGATAAAGGCTGGCTTAAGTTTGGCGACGGTTTGCCCGGAGTGATGGTGTCCGGTCTTGACATTCGATACGATTCAGGAATTTTGTTTGCGGGCACTCACGGTCGTGGCATATGGTCTGTAAAAATTAGATAGGAAATTGATGCCTAAAAATCTCAAGGAGTATTTTACATTTGCAACTCATTAATCTGACAGAAAATTTTGAGTAAGAAAAAGACAATATTGGTTACCGGAAGTAATGGCCTTCTTGGGCAGAAAATAATATATGCATTAAAAGATATTCAAGGAGTTTTTTGCATAAGTACTTCCCGTGGAGAAAACCGGATGCGTATTCAGGAAGGTTATGTTTACGAATCCTTGGATATATCCGATGAAACCGAGGTTCAAAGGATTATTGAAAAGTATAAACCTGATGCGGTTATTCATACTGCTGCTCTGACAAATGTAGATGCCTGTGAATCCCGCAGAGAGGAAGCAAAGCGACTGAACGTTGATGCTGTTGCATTTTTAATTGCTGCATGCAAAAAGTATAATACACATCTGGTACATTTGAGCACTGATTTTGTCTTTGATGGAGAAAAAGGACCTTATGTTGAATCGGATATCCCGCGACCGCTGAGCTATTACGCCGAAACTAAATTTCAGGCCGAGAATCTTTTGCTTGAATCAGGGCTGTCTTCAACAATAATCCGAACAATAATTATTTACGGAGTTGTAGATGATAACAGTCGATCGAATGTCGTGCTTTGGGCGGTGAATTCTTTGCGTGACAAAAAAACGATAACTGTTATTAATGATCAGTTTCGTTCACCAACATTGGCTGAAGATCTGGCAGATGCCTGCATACATGCAGCACTGAATCAGTCTCAGGGGATTTACCATGTTTCAGGTCGGGAGCTGATGTGTATTTTAGATATCGTAAAGATTACTGCTGATTATTTTCAGTTGGATTCATCCTACATAAAATCTGTCAGCTCAGCTGAATTAAATCAACCTGCGAGGCGACCGGCTGTTACAGGTTTTATCATCGAGAAAGCAGAGCGTCAACTTGATTTTCGACCCCATAGTTTTTTAGATGGATTGGCCTTGGTTAAAAAACAGCTTTTATTGGTTGCACACTGAAGTAATCGGCTATATTTTGTTGGAGATTTATGGATATCTCCAATAAATTTTGAAGAAAAAAAAGAAGGTTTTTTTTAAGGCAGGGTGGAAGGACTACCTTTCGTTTTCAAGTAGAGAGCGAAATGGGGCCTATGCCTTAATTTTGATTCTTGTATTTCTGATATCTGTTAATTATTATTTGAACTTTTTAGAGGAGAGCTCTATTTCATCTGACAATGTAGTGCTGCCTGATTCAGTTCTTGCATGGATGATTCTTCAGTCAGAGAAAGTGCCCAAAGCTCAGAACAAAGTGCAGGAATCCCGTTTTACTTCTGACGAAATTGTACCGCTAGTCTACTTTAAATTCAATCCTAATTTATGTACGGTTGAAGAGTTTCAAAAATTAGGACTGAGTTTCAGGCAAGCTACGATGATTGTGAATTATCGAAGTAAAGGAGGTGTATTCAGAAAGAAAATAGACTTTAAAAAGATGTATTGTATAAAAGAATCAGAGTATCATGAGCTGGAACCCTGGATTGAATTGCCTGACAGTGAAAGTTATTTCAAACCCTTTAAGCCACTTACAAAAACATTACTCGCAATTGACTTATGTCAGGCAGATTCTACTGAGCTTGAAAAACTTCCGGGAATTGGACCGGCTTTTGCCCGAAGGATAGTAAAGCTTCGACATAGACTGGGAGGATTTTCACACATCGATCAACTCAAGGAGGTATGGGGGATGACAGATAGTCTTTATCATGCTATCCGACCGCATGTTTATCTTTCCGATTCATTACCTGGTAGTATAGCATTGAATTCGGTTTTGTTACAAGACTTTGGAAAGCATCCTTATGTAGGGTTTGAAGTCGGAAAGATTATTCTTAGTTACCGGGATCAGCACGGTCCCTTTAAATCTGTTGATGATATCAAAAAGGTTCCTTTGGTAACTGAGGAAATCTTCCGTAAACTTGTGCCGTATTTATCCCTCGAAATCAAGTGAAAAGGTTGTAGAATTGAAATTTTGGAAGCTTTTATGTTTCCGGTTTTGTCTGTACCGTTTTGATGAAGGATAGTTTTTATTCACCCTTGGAACTTAGTTCGAAATGAAATCATTGGATATCCGACTCAGGGAAGTCATCCGCGACATTGCCGATTTTCCTAAACCGGGAATATTGTTTAAGGATATTACGCCAATACTAATAGACTCAATCCTTTGTAAGGATATTACAGATGCACTGCATGATTCTTTTCAGGGGACACGTGTTGACGGTATAGTTGGAGTAGAGAGCAGAGGTTTTTTATTTGGATTAATGCTTGCGCAGAAATTCAATGTCCCATTCATCCCAATCAGAAAGAAAGGGAAACTGCCATACAAAACAGTTTCATACGAATATACTTTAGAGTATGGAACGGAGACTATGGAAATGCATTCAGATGCTATTTCTTCAGGGTCTAATTTTTTAGTCCATGATGATTTACTTGCAACCGGTGGCACTGCAGCTGCCGCTGCAGAACTGATTAGATTACAAAATGGAAATGTTGCCGGCTTCGCCTTCTTAGTCGGGCTTGATTTTCTTGAAGGAAGAAATAAGCTAAGTCAATATTCAAAAGATATTAAGACACTAGTCAGCTATTCATAGAGTAAGAGCCAATTTATTAATAGGTAGTAATATAATTGTTGAGTTTTATTGCAAGACAAATTCAGAAAAAAATTTAAAACAGAAATTGAAAGATGGAATTTACTCATACTGAGAATCAGGACATGATAGCTGAAACAGTTCGCAAGTTTGCTGAAACAGTAATTCGTCCAAATATGATGGAATGGGACGAGTCACAACAGTTTCCGGTTCACACTTTTCGCAAAATGGGGGAGTTAGGATTAATGGGAATTCTTGTGCCTCAGGCTTATGGTGGTGCCGGACTAAATTATTACGAGTACATCACCGCTATTGTTGAAATAAGTCGGGTATGTGGTTCAATTGGTCTATCAATGGCAGCGCACAATTCACTGTGTACAGGTCACATCTTGCAATTTGGCAGCGAAGAGCAAAAGCTTAAATATCTACCGAAGCTGGCATCCGGAGAATGGATTGGTGCATGGGGGCTTACGGAAGCTAATACAGGCAGTGATGCCATGAGAATGAGTTGCGTTGCCAAAAAGGAGGGTGACCATTGGATACTTAACGGAGCAAAAAACTGGATAACCCATGGAATAAGTGGTGATGTATCAGTTGTTTTGGCACGAACCGGTGAACTTTTAGATTCCCGTGGCATAACAGCTTTTGTGATAGAGCGCGGAACTCCGGGGTTTAAAGCAGGAAAAAAGGAGAATAAGCTGGGAATGAGAGCATCTGAAACGGCAGAGATGATATTTGAAGATTGTAAAGTTCATGAAAGTCAAATCTTGGGCTCCGTTGGTGAAGGGTTCATTCAGGCAATGAAAGTGCTGGATGGCGGAAGAATTTCAATCGCTTCGTTGGCTTTAGGAATTGCCAAAGGTGCTTATGATGCTGCATTGAAATATTCTAAAGAGCGGGAGCAGTTTGGTAAGCCAATTTCTCAATTTCAGGCTATTGCATTCAAGTTGGCTGATATGGCGACACAAATTGAAGCCGCGGAATTACTCATTTATCAGGCTGCAGATTTAAAGATTCGAGGCCAAAAATGTGCAAAAGAGAGCGCTTTTGCCAAATATTATGCATCTGAGGTCTCGGTAAAAGTATCCACAGAAGCTGTTCAAATATTTGGAGGATATGGGTATACCAAGGATTTTCCGGTAGAGAAGTTCTATCGGGATTCTAAACTATGCACTATCGGTGAAGGAACCTCGGAAATCCAGAAACTGGTAATATCAAGGGAAATACTTAAATAATTTGTCTTTTTAAATTTAAATTTCTAATTTCGCAGTCCTAATTAAATTAAGCACATGATCATCGTACCAATCAAAGAAAACGAATCCATCGACAAGGCTCTTAAAAAGTTCAAGAAAAAATTTGAACGTACCGGAGTAGTTCGTGAACTCCGTCGTCGTCAGGCATTTGAAAAGCCATCTATCGCACGCCGTCAGGAGATTATTCACGCGCGTTACCTGGATCAGTTGAAGCGCGAAAATACCCTGTAATCACTTGCAGGATTGAGATAAATGATTATCTTTACTGGAAGATCAAACCTCTTTGGAGGCCTATGAATTTAACAGATAAGAAATCGAAGGGAAGAAAAATCAGTAGGCACTACTGAGTTTTCTTCCCTTTTTTATACATATGAACATTCAAAGTTTTATTCAATACATACGTTTCGAAAAACGCTTTTCTGCTCATACAGTCAAGGCCTACCAAAGTGATTTAGAGCAATTCGGGAAGTACTTATTATCCACTTACGAAGTTTCTGAAAGTTCGGAAGTTAACCATCCGATGATTCGATCATGGATGGTTTCCTTGATGGAGTCGGGTGTAAGCTCAAGGAGCATAAACAGAAAGATTACAACACTTAAAACCTTTTTTAAGTTCCAGCTTCGCAAGCAGGAGGTGATTATAAACCCTATGTTAAAGGTTCAGGCTCCGAAAAGTTCTAAAAGATTGCCTGTTTTCATCGACCAAAGTAAGATGGAGATATTATTTGACAGCAATAATTTTGGAGACGGTCTTGATTCATTAAGAGATCTTTTGGTACTGGAGTTACTCTATTCCACCGGAATGCGTCTGTCAGAGTTAATCGGACTCACTGATAAATCGGTTGATCCATTTCAATGCCAAGTGAAAGTTCTGGGAAAAAGAAACAAAGAGCGTATAATTCCGTTTACAAATAAATTGAAATCTGTTATTTTAAAATACGTTGAAGAAAGGAAGAAAATTTTTCCAAACGCATCATCTTTTTTTGTTACAGATTCAGGAAAGCCTATGTACCCGAAATTTGTTTACAGAATAGTTACCCGTCGACTCTCTGAAGTTACAACGCTTGATAAAAAGAGCCCCCATGTTTTACGACATACTTTTGCAACACACATGCTGAATAATGGTGCAGATATTAATAGTGTAAAGGAGTTGTTGGGACATGCAAATCTTAGCGCTACTCAGGTATACACACACAATACGATAGAAAAGTTAAAGAAGGTTTATAAACAAGCCCATCCAAGGGCATAAAGATCAGAAGGAGGATAACAATGAAAATTACCGTACAGTCTATTCATTTTAATGCAGATCAAAAGTTATTGGATTTTATCCAGGAGAAAGTGGATAAGTTAGTGACTTTTTATGATCACATTATCGGTGGCGAAGTCTTTTTAAAGCTAGACAAATCAAGTGACAATAAAAATAAAATTGTCCAGATAAAGATCAACATTCCGGGAAACGATATTCTTGCAAAGGAACAGTGCCATACTTTTGAGGAGGCAACGGATTTGTGCATGGACGTGCTGACCCGTCAAATTAAAAAACATAAGGACCGTATCAGAAATAACTGATCGGAACCTCCCTTTTCATTCTGTAAGAATTACTATACAATTGACGAACAATCCCTTTGTTTGTTCGTTATTGTATTGGATTAATGAAGCACATGCGATATCTGTTATTAGTGTTTGTTGCATTTATATTTAATGGGCATGCCTATTGCCGGGCCGATGACCCTGTTCATGTTGTGGAGAAAACAGTCGTAACCTGGAATGATACACTGAAACTTCAATTTCTTCATGATCCTTCTATGTATTCCGGAGGTTGGGATACCCTGGCTCAGAGCAGGTTTTGGCGCGAAGTAATCAATATGACAAGCGATTCTTTTCTGATCAATGTAGCCTACTGTAGAAAGCCGATCACCAAAGTGAACAGATTAGTTTGGATGAATCAGACTGAACCGGAGAAAATTTGTTACAAAGACAGCCTTAGCGTAGTCCATTGTGTGGATAGTTCCGGAATGCTTTACGTGACCAGTGGAAAGAGAGAATTTTATGAGGTTCGAAAGACTTTATCTTCAATAAGTGAATCAATTAAAATATTTGAAGAGCAGGATTGTGATCCATGGTATGCGCAAACGATACTCCTGATTGAAAGTCCGGGTAAGAATAAAGCAAAGTCATCTGTAGGCGCAGGTGGTCCCTTTCAATTGATGGCCGGCGTTGCACGAAAGTATGGTTTGAGAGTTACAAAAACAGTTGATGATCGATCTGATCTTCAGAAGTCGGCAAAAGCTGCTGCAAGGTTAATAAGATCATCCTGTGTGCCGAGTATTATAAACATGCTTGAAGAGAGAAATATTTCCTACCGTCAGGAGGATTTATGGTTCAGACTCTTGGTGCTTCATGCCTATCATGCCGGTGCAGGAAATGTAAGATGTGTAATTAATAGTTTGAATCCAACGGAAGGAGGGGTAGGACTTTTTCAGCAAATCTGGCAAACAACCTGTGCTTCTTTCAAAAATGAATCTCAGAACTATTCTCAGATTGCTTTAGGTGCTCTGTTAAATTTTGATGCATTGATTCAGAGAGATGGTGATACAGTGTTTCTTGTTCAGGGGGATAAGCATTTACGCAGTTTCAGCAGGAAAAACTTCAACACATTGGAATCCTACGACTACCTGAGTATGTGTTTGAAAGAATACGAATCAGATTTTATTGATGGTGTTATTCCTTATGATTATTTTATGGCAAGGGTAGGAAAGATTCGGAAAGAATTCGCCCACCTTGCAACAGTAGTTTCTAAATCGGACAAAGAAGTGGTTCTAAAGAAGTATCCTGCTGAAGAAAGTCATATCAATGAAATTGCCTCTGCTTTGACAAGGAGACAGCGGTATGAAGATGCCATTTTAATGCTCAAGATTAATCTGGATATGCATCCGGATTCACCTGCTGTATATGACAGTCTTGCGAGAGCCTATCGTCTTTCAGGTGACAAAAAGATGGCAGAAGTGTATTCGAATAAATATTCAAATAGAGTAAACCGTTAGGTAGAATTACACCTGAAGTTTTTTCGACCATATAATTGTTTTACATTTGGTTCATCTCTTAGATTAAGTGATGAACAATATACGCCTCCAGTTACTTTTGTTTTTACTTCTGTCGGGTGCATCAAATGCTCAACCGCCTGAGCTGCGTCTAATTCACAATCTTGAAGTCGAAGAATCTGATGATCCCTGGATAAATCAACAGACCATTATAATGGGTGATGCACATTCCGGTCAGGCCTTTTCAAGAACGGATTCGGTTAATCCTTATGGAATAGGGTGGCGTGGACCGGTACCTGCTTCGTTTCAAAACAGAAATATTCATCTGTCAATTTCCGGATTCGCAAGAGCATTCAGTGTTGATGCAAAGGCGTCAATAGTAATTTCAATACTCAAACAGGATTCAACAGTCTACTGGATAAATCGTCCTGTAAATTATGTGGACAAAACCTTGAGTTCGTGGAGTAAGGTGAATGAAGAAGTGATGCTTCCGTCCAATTTATGCACTGCTGATTATACACTCTTAGTTTATATATGGAATGAGAATGGTCATTCCATATGTGATTTCGATGATCTGAGTTTAGTTTTTAATGAATTAAGATTCGGATCTTTTATGCCGGCATCGGATACAGTGTCCTCTGCAATTCCGGTTGGGGAGTATCAGGAAGTGTACAGAGGAAAATATTTTAAACTCGAGTACGATAAATTTTCAAGTCAGTTTAAAATTCTTAGTCCATCTGATAAGTTGTTGATGTATTCATATTCATTATTTACTTCATGGTCAGAATTGGATTCAAAGGATATTTCCATTCATAGTTCCTTAAGCAGGAGTTTTTTTCTGCGTGAAGATTCACTCTCGGAGGAGGGAAACTTTGTCAGCTTTGATATCCGATCTGAGGCGTGCAATAGCAAGCTTATAATTTTCTTTTCGAATACCGAAGCCACTGTCAAATTTCACGTTGAAAGTTCATTTTTGAGACCTGTACTTTTATACCGACAGTCCTTTTCAGCTTCATATGGTCCAGAGCTACGCGAGGTTTACAGGAATTCTTCCCATATGGATACAAAAACTTTTCAGGAAGAGTATTGGCTGGGAACAGGAGGATTTCAGGTCTTGACAGACAGTTCGGGTTTTATTCTTTATCGTGTTGAGAATGCAACTTCGCTTCAGCTAAGACCTGAAGCGAATCGGTTTTGTGTGAATCTGGATTGGGATTTGGATCACCCATTATTGCACTGGCCTTTGTTGAAAGGAAAAGAGAAGGCAAAGGAGAATCACTCATCAAGCCGAATTACTCAAGGAGATAAAATTTCGGGTACTTTTTCTATTCACGGAATAAATCAGGAAATTGTAATTCCAAGACTGATGACCTTTTCTGAAGGCAGAACCGGAGCAGTAATTTGGACGGAGCATGCAGACTATTCAGATATGAAACTTCAACGTGCAGTTAATTTTGGATCTGATACAATTGAGGAGGCACGATATGCTTCAGCCGGATTTGTAAAGCACCGCATACCGGTGACGAAAAGTGCATTTTATTCAAATCCTGACAAGGAGCTGAATTCAAAAAAACTCGGAGTGCTGAATACTGAGATTGCTAATGTAAAAGGCACTCCCGGCTTCAAAGAGTTTTTGCTGGACGTTCAAAATTTTGGTCAGGAAATTTGTTTACACACACCTGATCAGTATACTACCACCAGGCCTTTACTGAAAGAAGCCCTCATTAATTTTCAGAAAAACTTTAATAGCCTCAGCTGGATAGATCATGGCTATGATAATTTAAAAAAGAGTAATCGTGAAGATTTGGTTTGTGATGGATTAAACGAGGCTTCTGATTATTACGCATTGGATTTATGGCAAGAGTTCGGACTTCGGTATTTCTGGAATTGTTTTTATGAAGACACATCACTTTATTCTTCCTTAGGATTTCATTCATTTTTTAGTCAGCCCTATCGAGGATGGGGTGACAGGTTTCCGGTACCTGATTTTTGGCAACATCCAAACCGCAGCAAAGAATTGGTTCATTGGGCCACGACCAGTACTTTTGATCCACCTGATGCAGGGATGTGGGATTATTTTTTTAACGAGCAGCGGATGGAAGATCTATTGCAAAGCCGGGGAATAAAAGTCATGCATGTTTATCCTGCACGGGCCGATTCAACGAATGGATTTTATGAATACAAGGATGGACATTTTTTTATTCAATCCGGATTCGACTCGGCATTACAAAGACAAAGTCGCTTACGGGATGCCGGAAGATTGGAGCTGATTTCGGTAAAGGATTATTTTGGCTATCAAATGGCTATTCAAAAAGTGAAAATCCGACCGCTTGAAAATGGATTCGTCGAGGTTGAAAACAACAGTGAAGTTGACTTGAAGGGCATTTCCTTTGCAATAAATTCGGCTACAGTTAAAGTCCCGGGTAAAGTTCTTAACGCCAGACTTGAAGATGGTGAAACCTTTTTCTGGTTTGATCTGAATAAGGGAGAATCGGTAAATATTGAGATTAGCCCTTTGGCTAAATAGTTATAAGCTTGGGTAGGGGAATCACCCTTTTTAAACCTGATTGTTTCAGATTTAGTCAGCACGAATTATTTAACGTAACAGGTTTATTTACTTCTAGCGAAGAAAGGAAATATGATCAAGAGGATAAAGAATATATTGATTAAAATATTTCTGTGGTTCGTTGGTCTGAGTGTATTAAGTGTGATACTCTTCAGATTCGTACCTGTTCCTGTTACACCATTAATGATCATCCGATGCGGGGAGCAAATTTTTGAAGGGAAAGAACTACGATTAAAAAAAGACTGGGTAAGTTTGAATGAGATGAGTGCCGCACTTCCTTTAGCTGTAATCGCTGCAGAGGATCAAAATTTTGAAGAACATTTTGGTTTTGACATGGAAGCAATAGCCAAAGCCAGAAAGTACAATGAAAAGCATCCGGGAAAACGATTGAAAGGGGCAAGTACAATAAGTCAACAGACGGCCAAAAATGTTTTTTTGTGGCCATCGAGATCCTGGGTACGTAAAGGCTTTGAAGTATATTTTACTTTTCTTATTGAGCTGTTTTGGTCTAAGGAAAGGATTATGGAGGTTTACCTGAATGTCATTGAAATGGGTGATGGAATTTACGGCGCTGAGGCAGCATCTCAAAAATTTTTTAAGAAGAAAGCATCCAAGTTGTCGATGCATGAATCTGCATTGATTGCTGCCGTTTTGCCCAACCCCCGAAAATGGTCACCGGCCAGGCCAAGTTTATATATTCAAAAAAAGAGTTTGAGAATTGTGAAGAATATAGGTAGAATGAATTTTAAAAGTTTTAACGACTAACAATATTTATTCTTATACCTGTAATCAATTCTAACAGAGGGCGATGATGGGTTTAAGGCTAATGGCATAATGTTACGGACTTAAATTAATGCCGGCCTGAAACAAAGTCATAAACCGGACGATCCATGTTTTAAAGCTCGCTGTATTCTAATGTTTACCATGCCATCCCGACTACTTGTCAAACATTAACTATTTTTCTTGATTCGCAACTTACTTTCTAGCATCTTTGAACTCAATGCTTCATACAAAATTCTGTCGATGCCGGATTTAGGGAATATGTAGTCAGAATATTCAGTTCTTGATCAATAGAATATTGTTTTTGAGTCTAACTCATATATAGAAAACTGGTTATTATCAGGCTTCGCTGATTCAGGTTTATTTTGAAAAATATTTTTAGCAACGATAATTTTTGCTTCAAACTATTAGTGTTTGGAGTTTTGCTTTCCAGAGTTCCGTTTTTATCAGCGGGATATGGTTTAGATGGAGATGCATGGTCAGTAGCTTTACGTGCAAGGCAACTTCATGATACCGGTGTGTATGAAGTTTCCAGATTACCGGGTTATCCTGTTCAGGAGTGGTTAAGTTCTTTGCTTGTGGCATACGGGCCCTTTGCACTCAATCTTTTATCTGCTATTTTTAGCGTGATTGCCGTGGTGTTTTTTGTGTTGACTTTAAAGGCATTGCGCTTCAAGAGACCTTTTCTTGCAGGAATTGCACTTGCTGCTGTCCCTGTATTTTATATTCATAGTACCACTGCTATTGATTATAATTATGCATTAGCATTTATTCTGGGCTCATTGTTTTTTGTCGTTAAAGATAGGATTGTACTTGCAGGAATATTTCTTGGTATTGCAATTGGATGTCGCATCACTTCAGGTGCCATGCTTTTACCTTTCGCAATTTTGCTGTTGAGGCCGGATGGAGTAAAAGCAAACATCATCAGGATCGTTAAAATTGTGTTGCCGACATTACTTGTAGGTGCACTGATGTTTTATCCTGTGTATCGGATTCATGGACTGAACTTTTTTAGTTTTTATGATGTACCGTATCCATCTATTCCTAAAGTCTTATACAAGTTTGCCATTGAAGTTTGGGGGGTGATTGGACTAGTTGGCCTTCTGGTGGTAACAAGTTTGTTGTTTTTACCAAACAGATCAATTCGAAGGCAATATCTTTTTCCTCGATCAGTCAATGAAAAGTATGTTATTGCCTGGCTTGTTGCCATTGATGTTTACATCATTGCTTTTTTAAAATTACCCATGGAAGCAGGATACCTCATCCCGCTTATTCCATTTGTGATTCTGATTTTTGGCAAATATCTGTACGATAAGGCATTCGTGTTTTTATGCTGGATGTTGATTGCTTCGCCATTCTTTGCAACCATTAGTCCGACTGATCGATTGGATGCCAGCACAACTTCTGCACTTTCATTTAGTTTTAAAGCCGCATCAGAAACCCTGAACTTTGATGTTTTAAAAGGGCCAATCATTTCCTACGATTCCAGAAGGGGCAATGGAATAAAGTTAGTAAATGAAGTTTTAAATTCAATGGATACAATTTCCTCTAAATCTGTCCTTGTTTCCGGAAGATGGTATTACCAATTACTCGTTCAACAAGGTGATACGATCAGGGACAAGATGCTGTTTAAATCATATTTGAATGAAGATGAAGCAGTCCATTATTTTGCAAAGGGGTATGAAATATATTTTATGCCGATGCAGGATTTTTTCAATAAAAAAATGCTCGGAATTGATCTGAGCATTTATGGAGCAAAGCCCTATTTAAGTAATCCGGAATATTAGATTCCTATTCCGAATGAGATACGGATAATTGGATTTTGATAAGGGGAATAGGTAGTTTCATTCAGATTGTAAAGCAGCATTAAATTGATGCTTGACCGATCTCCCAGCATTTGTCTGTAACCACCACCGACAAGAACACTCGTGATATCCTTTGTACCTAACAATCTTGAAACATTATCTCTGGCTTCTAAACGTAAGACCTCGTATTCGACATGGGCAAATAAATTTTCAAAAATCAGGTACCGGGAAAAAACGCTGCCGCCATAGGTATTTGAACTGAAAGAATAGGCAGGATTATAGTCTTTATATCTGTAATAAAGATAGGTGGCACTTAGTCCGACCGAAAACTTTTCGGTGAGTCGATAGCCTATTAAAGGAGAGACATTAATAAAAGTTTGAGATCCAAATTGCAAACCTATTCCGCCGCCGGTATAAACTCTATCCCAAAAATTATCCCTGGGCGCATTGATATGTGATTGAGGTGTCGTTGCGAAATCCTGACTGTTTGCCGGATTTGTAATAATAAAGTTGACCAGAAAAAATATTGCAAGAAACCCTATTCTTTTATGGAGAATGATTTTACTTCTATGGATCTGTATAATTTCCAACCGCTTCATTGTTTAATTTTGAGTTCAAAGATACAAGTATTTAATTCGGGAATCGATCAAATATTTTTCCACCTTTGTTGTCATCCCAATCAGGATTCGTAAATGGAACCATATCGAGATTGATTTTAATTGCGTGCAAGAGGAATGATATAGGTGTTCATAGTTACCAATGAATATGCTAGTTTAGGGCAAGGGCATTTATCAGGCTATCAAATTATGAAGACAAAAAAATAATTTATCTATGAATATTCTTTTGACAGGAGCAAGCAGTGGTATAGGTTATGCAACGGCGTTGGAATTGGTAAAGTCAGCTGACAATAAAGTATATGCTATAAGTCGGAACAAAGAGAAGCTGGAAAAGTTAAGGCAGGAATATCAGCAAATGAACTTTTCCGGAAAGCTTGAAGTTCTTTCCGGAGATTTAACCAGTGATGTTGATCGGGCCCGAATGAAAAGTGCAATCTTATCGAGCACGAATACTTTAGATATACTCATTAACAATGCGGGATTACTGATCAACAAGCCCTTTCAAAATTTGTCAGAGGGGGACTGGCAAGCCATTTATTCCACCAATGTATTTTCTGTTGCTGCTATCATAAGAGATATGCTTCCGCTCTTATGTGAATCGAATTTAAAGTCTCATGGATACCGTGCACACATAGTGAATATAGGAAGTATTGGAGGGCTGAATGGTTCAAGTAAATTTCCCGGTTTATCAGCTTACAGTTCGAGTAAGGCCGCCCTCGCTGTGATGACTGAATGCTTGGCAGAAGAATTTAAAGAACTAAAAGTTGCCGTGAACAGCTTAGCCCTAGGCTCTGTTCATACTGAAATGTTTTCAAAGGCATTTCCGGGAATGACTGCTGCAAGAACAGCGGAAGAAATGGCAGAATACATAGCTGATTTTGCCATGAAAGGTAATCGCTATTTCAATGGCAAGAATCTTCCTGTTTCGGGTTCCACTCCCTGAGTGTAAAATGGAATGACCGGAAATTTGATTCGGTTTACTCATTAAATTTCACTGGGTGAATAGTCAAATCATGGATCTGTCCTAGTATGGGAGGGAGGGAAATTTGGATAAAATCGGCCAGAAATCCACCCAAAAACCCATAGAAATACATTTAATCTATTCTTTATCAGTAATTTAAGACTTATATTCGAATTGTTAATAAAAAAGCATGCACTTAATTTGTAGCGAGTCGAAATCTTATTACATTTGCATCCCCTTTCAAGTACGTTCTTTAAATAAATCAAAAAGGGGCATTTTTCCGGTTTTTTAATTCAAAAGCTTCAGTTTTAGCCTGAATTAGTAAATTTAAGATCTGGAAATCTGAGGGTTATCAAAAACCCGAAAAAAAATAATAAAATAGTTTGCAAAGACGAATATCAAGATTACCTTTGCAGCCCTTTAAAATAAGAAACTTG
Organism: Bacteroidota bacterium; assembly: GCA_004295015.1. Lineage (GTDB taxonomy): Bacteria > Bacteroidota > Bacteroidia > AKYH767-A > 2013-40CM-41-45 > QQVM01. The sequence continues at coordinate 82,624 of SHNE01000029.1, forward strand.
TTTTCAGCCCAACGGGGATGAATCAAAATAAGTGGACGTTCTTTGAAGAAATGAATAGGAAATAACAAGCCCTAAATATTACAATTCTTATTGTGAAAATTTAGAGTAGCAAATCCAGAATACAAGATTAACTTTACTATGGAGAGTTTGATCCTGGCTCAGGATTAACGCTAGCGGCAGGCCTAATACATGCAAGTCGAACGGCAGCACGGGTAGCAATACCTGGTGGCGAGTGGCGCACGGGTGCGTAACGCGTATGCAATCTACCTATAACTGGGGAATAGCCTTCCGAAAGGAAGATTAATACCGCATAATATCACGAAGCGGCATCGTTTTGTGATCAAAACTCCGGTGGTTATAGATGAGCATGCGTGACATTAGTTAGTTGGTGAGGTAACGGCTCACCAAGACTTCGATGTCTAGGGGGTCTGAGAGGATGATCCCCCACACTGGTACTGAGACACGGACCAGACTCCTACGGGAGGCAGCAGTAAGGAATATTGGACAATGGCCGCAAGGCTGATCCAGCCATGCCGCGTGCAGGATGAAGGTGCTCTGCATCGTAAACTGCTTTTATCTGGGAATAAACCCCTCTACGTGTAGAGGGCTGAATGTACCAGAAGAATAAGGGTCGGCTAACTTCGTGCCAGCAGCCGCGGTAATACGAAGGACCCAAGCGTTATCCGGATTTATTGGGTTTAAAGGGTGCGTAGGCGGCTTATTAAGTCAGTGGTGAAAGCCTGAAGCTCAACTTCAGAATTGCCATTGATACTGATGAGCTTGAGTATAGTTGAGGTGGGCGGAATGTGTCATGTAGCGGTGAAATGCTTAGATATGACACAGAACACCGATTGCGAAGGCAGCTCACTAAGCTATAACTGACGCTGATGCACGAAAGCGTGGGGAGCAAACAGGATTAGATACCCTGGTAGTCCACGCCCTAAACGATGATCACTCGATGTGTGCGATATACTGTACGCGTCCAAGCGAAAGCATTAAGTGATCCACCTGGGGAGTACGACCGCAAGGTTGAAACTCAAAGGAATTGACGGGGGCCCGCACAAGCGGAGGAGCATGTGGTTTAATTCGATGATACGCGAGGAACCTTACCAGGGCTTGAAAGTTAGTGAAGGATGTGGAAACATGTCCGTCAGCAATGACACGAAACTAGGTGCTGCATGGCTGTCGTCAGCTCGTGCCGTGAGGTGTTGGGTTAAGTCCCGCAACGAGCGCAACCCCTATCATTAGTTGCCAACAGGTTAAGCTGGGGACTCTAATGAGACTGCCCGCGCAAGCGGTGAGGAAGGTGGGGATGACGTCAAGTCATCACGGCCCTTACGTCCTGGGCTACACACGTGCTACAATGGCCGATACAATGGGCAGCCACATGGCAACATGGAGCTAATCCTAAAAGTCGGTCTCAGTTCGGATCGAGGTCTGCAACCCGACCTCGTGAAGCTGGATTCGCTAGTAATCGCATATCAGCCATGATGCGGTGAATACGTTCCCGGGCCTTGTACACACCGCCCGTCAAGCCATGGGAGTTGGGGGTACCTGAAGTCGATCACCGCAAGGAGTCGCCTAGGGTAAAACCAATGACTGGGGCTAAGTCGTAACAAGGTAGCCGTACCGGAAGGTGCGGCTGGAACACCTCCTTTCTGGAGTGGTTTGTTACACTAACTGATTTATCAGTATAGAGGTTTGTTATTTCCTTTCTTCTTCAAATTTATGAATGAACCCAAAACGAGCGTTAGGGTGGTTCCGCCATCTGAGTAAGGTATACTCCTAGTCTATGGAATATAGTCCCGTAGCTCAGCTTGGTTAGAGCACTACACTGATAATGTAGGGGTCAGCAGTTCAAATCTGCTCGGGACTACTAACAAAATTCGTTATGGGGAATTAGCTCAGCATAGGATGGCTGATCCGAAAAGATCAGGTATTGTATTTTGACTAATCCTCAGCGTAATTAAATTGGGGGATTAGCTCAGCTGGCTAGAGCACCTGCCTTGCACGCAGGGGGTCAACGGTTCGAATCCGTTATTCTCCACAAGAGTGAGCTTTACATCGGTAAAGTTAAAATTGAGTACATCGTTCTTTACATTGAATTAATGCTAATAGGAGCTTCTTCCAAACAGGAAGGGTGTTGGTTCGAATCCAATTTAATTCTCAAGTCAGTTCTTTCTAAAGATTAATTTTCGAATTAGTTTTTAAAATAGAATGACAATGTTCTTTGACATATTGAAAGAAAACACAAGAAACTGTAATCTAAATTTATCGTTTTAGATACAAAAAGTTAATAAGGGCACACGGTGAATGCCTTGGCTCTCATAGGCGATGAAGGACGTGATAAGCTGCGAAAAGTTTCGGGGAGGTGCAAACAACCTTCGATCCGGAAATATCCGAATGGGGCAACCCATCCCGTTGAAGACGGGATATCTTAACAGAAGCCAACCCAGGGAACTGAAACATCTAAGTACCTGGTGGAAAAGAAAACAATAGTGATTCCCCAAGTAGTGGCGAGCGAACGGGGACTAGCCCAAACCGTAGTTGTTAAGGCAATTACGGGGTTGTAGGACTGCAATGTGAATATATGCGTGAAGCTGAATCTTCTGGAAAGTTGATCCATAGAGGGTGATAGGCCCGTAAGCGTAAGCAATTATATTCTAGCAGTATCCTGAGTACCGCGAGGTCGGAGACGCCTTGTGGGAACCAGCCGGCACCATCCGGTAAGGCTAAATACTCATGAGAGACCGATAGTGTACTAGTACTGTGAAGGAAAGGTGAAAAGAACCGCGAACAGCGGAGTGAAATAGAACCTGAAACCGTGTGCTTACAAGCGGTCGGAGTCCCTTCGTGGGATGACGGCGTGCCTTTTGCATAATGAGCCTACGAGTTACTCCTCACTGGCAAGGTTAAGGACCAAAGGTCCGGAGCCGAAGCGAAAGCAAGTCTGAATAGGGCGTATAGTCAGTGGGGGTAGACGCGAAACCTTGTGATCTACACTTGGGCAGGATGAAGTGTCGGTAACACGACATGGAGGTCCGAACTGGTGAGCGTTGAAAAGCTCTCGGATGACCTGAGTGTAGGGGTGAAAGGCTAATCAAACTGGGAAATAGCTCGTACTCCCCGAAATGTCTTTAGGGACAGCGTTGAGTTTAGTGTTATAGAGGTAGAGCTACTAATAGGGCTAGGGGGAGTCAAATCCTACCAAACCCTGATAAACTCCGAATGCTACTAACATATACTCAGCAGTGAGGCCTGGGGTGCTAACGTCACAGGCCGAGAGGGAAAGAACCCAGACCATCAGCTAAGGTCCCAAAATCTAAGTTAAGTTGTTTAAACGTGGTTCGATTGCATTGACAGCTAGGATGTTGGCTTGGAAGCAGCCATTCATTTAAAGAGTGCGTAACAGCTCACTAGTCGAGCGATCGGGCGTGGATAATAAACGGGCATCAAACTTAGTACCGAAGCTATGGGATCGAAAGATCGGTAGGGGAGCATTCTAACAGCACCGAAGGTGTGTCGTAAGGCATGCTGGAGCGGTTAGAAAAGCAAATGTAGGCATAAGTAACGATAAGGCAGGTGAGAAACCTGCCCACCGAAAGACTAAGGATTCCTGATCAACGTTAATCGGATCAGGGTTAGTCGGGTCCTAAGGCTAATCCGAAAGGAAATGCCGATGGTAAACAGGTTAATATTCCTGTACCGGTGCAATCAGTGAACGGGACGACGGAGGAGTGAAAGGTCTGCGTACAGACGGAATTGTACGTTAAAGCCAGTAGATTCAGGCGCTGCAGGAAAATCCACAGTGCTTATCGAAGGTGACAGTACCGAGAGTCTTCGGACAATCGGATAATGACCCTAATCATACTCCCAAGAAAACTCTCTAAACTTATGATTGTACCGCCCGTACCGTAAACCGACACAGGTAGTCGAGGAGAGAATCCTAAGGTGCTCGAGTGATTCATGGCTAAGGAACTCGGCAAATTAACCCTGTAACTTCGGGAAAAAGGGTGCCCTCTTCGGAGGGCCGCAGAGAAATGGCTCAGGCGACTGTTTAACAAAAACACATGGCTATGCTAAATCGAAAGATGATGTATATGGCCTGACACCTGCCCGGTGCTGGAAGGTTAAGAGGAGATGTCAGTCGTAAGACAAAGCATTGAATCGAAGCCCCAGTAAACGGCGGCCGTAACTATAACGGTCCTAAGGTAGCGAAATTCCTTGTCGGGTAAGTTCCGACCTGCACGAATGGTGTAACGATCTGAGCACTGTCTCAGTCATGAGCTCGGTGAAATTGTAGTAGCGGTGAAGATGCCGCTTACCCGCAACGGGACGGAAAGACCCCGTGCACCTTCACTACAACTTTGCATTGATCTTGGATAAATGATGTGTAGGATAGGTGGGAGACTTTGAAGCGGGAGCGCCAGCTTTCGTGGAGTCAACCTTGAAATACCACCCTTCATTTATTCGGGATCTAACCCCGATCATTCGGGGAACATTGCATGGTGGGTAGTTTGACTGGGGTGGTCGCCTCCAAAAGAGTAACGGAGGCTTTCAAAGGTACCCTCAGCACGCTTGGTAACCGTGCGCGGAGTGCAATAGCATAAGGGTGCTTGACTGTGAGACATACAAGTCGAGCAGGTACGAAAGTAGGATATAGTGATCCGGTGGTTCCGCATGGAAGGGCCATCGCTCAAAGGATAAAAGGTACGCCGGGGATAACAGGCTGATCTCCCCCAAGAGCTCACATCGACGGGGAGGTTTGGCACCTCGATGTCGGCTCGTCACATCCTGGGGCTGGAGAAGGTCCCAAGGGTTC
>SHNE01000056.1 GCA_004295015.1 Bacteroidota bacterium
TTATGGTCCAACCCAGCGTGAAGTAAGTCTCGATCTTGACCCGCTCTTCAAAATTTAATCGATTATAGTTTCTCATGTTGCAACATAATATTATTTTTATGTTGCATTAGAACATTGAATCTACCAATTAATTAAAACATAATAATTTGAACCGTATCAAACTATTATTACTGACTGTGTTTTTGACAGTCGGGATTTCATCAAAAGCACAAAACGTACGAGGTTTTTATTTACAGGATGTAGGCGACTGGCTAGGCATCACAGCCGATGAGAACGACATTCTCGCCTATGCACAGGGCAATGGATTTAATTATATTTTGCTTTATGATTTGGGTGATATCAACTGGACAAGCACAACGGAGAAGAATCAACTTGCTGCATTTATACGAAAGGCTCGTACGCAGTACGGCATAGTACAGTTTGGCGGTGTGGTGGAATACTCAAATTATGTGACGCAAAAACTTCTTCCCTATAATGTATCAAGACTGGATCCCTTAGAGCGCTTTGACGTCATTAATTTAGAATTTGAATTCTGGGTTTCTTCAAACGTTTCTTATTACTGCAGTAAATTTTTACAAGCCGCCGGATTTCCATGCACACAGGCAGGAGCATGGGACTTTGCATGGAGAGAATTCAAACTTATTGATGATATCTGTGCAGCGAATGGCATGATGTCTGAAATTTATCTCGGTTGGCCGGATCAACAACAAATGCAAAATCTTGCTTCAAGAGCCGATCGGATTTTACTCTCCGCTTATCGTCCAACCGATGTGGATATTTATCTCTACTCTGTTCGCAGAATGGAAGATATCGCCACTACACCCGGACTTAACTCAGCAAATGTATTAACACTGATGTCTGCTGAGCCCGCTTTCATGGGTTCATGGCTTAATAGCCATGCACAAACAGTTCCTTTTCAAACAATGAATGCTGCCTTGACTGCAGAGACACGTTCTTTCAAGCAGAAGATTAATTTGCAGGGATACCAATGGTTTACATATAAGTATTTACCAAAACTAAACCTTTGCACCCCACCGGCTACACCTGTTATCACAGTAAATGGCTCTACAACGCTTCTTCCCGGACAGACGGTTACACTGACTGCAACAACAGCCGGCGGCTATTTATGGTCTACAGGAGATCAAAGTCAGTCAATAACTGTTGGAGCGGGTACTTATACGGTTCGAACTTATAGCGCTGCTAATTGTTTCAGTACTTCCGATCCTGTTGACCTGATTGAATTAACGACCGGCATTTCCACCACACTTGCTGATCAGATCACAGTGCATCCTAATCCTGCCACTTCTACAATTTTTGTTAAGACTGATCTTCCTGTGGAATTGCAATTGTCAGACTTAACAGGAAGAATTGTGATGGAAAAGATGCAATCGACTTCTATGGATGTTAGTCGGATGCCGAGAGGCCTGTACTACCTGAGCGTGTTCAATGGAGAAGACCGATCAGTACATAAAATTATGTTGACAGAGTAAATCTTTAACTTTTATAATTAAGTAGGGACTGTCATTTATCAGACGATTGGTATTATCCAATTTTGAAAATTACCTTAATACAAACTCGTAGTGCTGAGGCTAATCCTATTAGCGATGGTACTCCCCATTGAAATAAAAATACAAGCCTTCTGTTTTATCAGGTATAGCACCCGACGCGATAGGCACTACTTTTACAACAACTCTGCTTTAACCTTATTTCATGATTGTTTTTCGAGTATAACTAATCGCATCAATAATCTTTTTAAATCACTGATCTTAATTATTCCGGTGATATCAATGGAAAAATTGTAAGAATCGGTTTCTATCACTAAAGCAAACCCAAAATCAAGTAACTGAAAATATTGCTAATAATTATTCGAGGATTCTCTTTGGTATGACATCAATTTGGCCTCAGGCAATGTTATTCTTCCTTGCTATTAGAATAGTATGGATATCAAACTCCGTCTCTGATTTATAAAATCTTACTTTAAAAGTTTTTATCTCCTCAAATTTATTGACACTAAGATGCTTGGTCAACTCATCTAAAACATAGTAGTGGAAATAGACTCTGTCACCACTACTGCCGGTTTTGTAGTCAGATTCCTTTGGATCTCCCTCTACGAAACTTAAATAAATAAGCCCATTGTTGTAAAGTAAATTATAGCTATCCGTAATAAGCTTTACACTTTCTTCCGGAGTTAAAAACGGCAAACAAAATCCACAAATAATAGCATTATAATTTGCTTTGAGTTCGCTGATCCGTCTACAGTCCATAGTGGCGAACCTTGCCGTCGGATTGTTAGCCTCGGCAAGCTGTATCATATTAGGTGCAAAGTCAATTCCAAAAATATCGAAGTCAGGCCTTTTTGAAAGTAAATACCTTGTGATGTTTCCGGGTCCGCATCCTATCTCCAGTATTTTCGGATTGTCCTCTATGATTGAATCGCAAATAAAATCGTAGGTGTCATTATACAAGTTTAAGTCCATAAACTTTTCCTGATACAATCCGGCAATCTTATTCCAGGTTTCGAATGTTTCTTTTTCTCTATTCATTGCTTAGAAGCATTAGCAGTAAGAGTTAAGCTCTAAAACTATTAGCATTCTCATAAATATTTTATTATTCTCAATGACCATGTCTGTAGGCAAATCCAATATTTCCTGCAGTTGACCCTGCTCTACTAATCACTTTAGCTTATGTTCAGCGCAATCAATACGCAATTCCGTGTCTGCCAATTTGGTATTCAGGAGTCCGCAAAAGTGTTTATGGCCGTCCTTGTTTGCTTTATAAAAATGACAAGTGAAACACATTCTTTGAATAGTAATAACTCCGGATTTATTCAAATGATGAATAATATCCAATAAACTTAAAAGTAAATTTTCTTTATCAGCTGAATGAAGTTTGTCAATCGGAGCTTGAATTTGCTTTGCAAACTGAGATGTTCGATCTGCAATCTCTTTTCCTTTTTTGGAAAGATGGATTGTGTAGCTTCTGTTATCGTGTGCTTCGTATACCTTCTTAATAAGTTGTTTTTGTTCGAGTGTTTTTATGGTATCACTGATCGTGGCCTTTGTCATATTAAACTCATCAGCCAAATAACTAACTTTTCTTTTTTGATCTGAATGATGCAATAAAAAAATAAGCACCTGGACTTGAATGGGGCTTAATGAATACTCTTTACTCTCATTCCATAGCAGTACCCTGAAAGCTTGCGAAACTCTTTCTAAGGAGGCCACAATCCTGCTTTCAATGCTTGAATTCTGATGATCTACATCAAATGCTGATTTTTTCATACGGATTGAATTTTACGCAAGGACAAGCAAGCAATCATTCCTTTTCAGTGTTATAGCTTTTGAATCCCATCAAGCAAACAGTAAATTGTATTTTGAATTCTGCCATAAAATCCGGTGTTGAATATAATTTTCTTAGTCGCAATTTTCCATTTCAATGATGAAGTAGCCTTTATCTTTAATTGCAAGTTCCCAATGAGTTTTAACAGTTTCGATATGACAAAATCTACATTCTTTTGAGGACAAAGCTTGCCCTTCCTGTTTTTTTGATTTCAAATATTCTTTCCCGTAAGAATAAATTACGTTTGCGTCTACAATTTCTTTGGGAGCAATGATGTCAAAGTGCATAATGCTCCCGTCTTTTTTTGTGACATAGGTGTCCCAGACAGCTACTTTCATTTTGCTTTGCGTTTTATCCGGTGCCTGGCAAGAAGCTTGAAAGAAGATTAGTAGCCAGGCAAAGTTTAAGATTATTTTCATTTTATCTCTGCTTAAAAAAATAAAAACGCCCCATAAAGGTAGTTGTCCTAACCTTATGGGGCAATTTTTTTAACCTTTTACATCAGCTATTGAAGCTCCAAAATTGATGTGCAATACATTTCCATTTGGCGTTAACAATGCCGGAACAGATTTTACACCTGCATTTTCTGCTTCGGCAATTCTTGATTTATCGTTGCCAACGTGAACTACTTCGACCTTGTCTGCACCTAAAAGGTTAACTATGTCGTGTTCTGCACTAATGCAAACAGGACAACCTGCGTGAAAGAAGATTGATTTACTCATTTTTTATAGATTTAAATCTGTTATGACATTATCGTCGGTGCAAATTTAGTTAGGAATCCTAACTAATGCAAGTATAAATTTCACCCTGGTCGATTTTCTAATTGAACCTGAAATTTGATCTTTCTGTTTTTGCCTTGGTCTAAAATTGTCTGTGATTGAATACAGGTTTTGTTCAAGTGAACACTTTCTACACAATCAACATTATAGGAACATAACATAAACTCTCGCTAAATTGGTGGGGCTTTGTGAAAAAAGCAGTCCGGGCTAAACATATAAGTTTTAAGATTTTACCCGGATAAATACGGCTCTATGTATTGAGAAAATGAATACTAAGTTTAGAATTCAGTTTTCCGGGTCATCGGGTATAGGGTTTTTTTAGCAAATTATATGCTTTTACATATAATTTGTAACTTTTACCGTTTTTTATATGTAATAGCATATAATTTTATAATTTTACTGTAAATCGTTGCAGAAGCATATAATGAGAACATTAGCGCAATTTGTTAAAGACAAACGAAAAGAAGCCAATCTTACCCAGGAAGAGTTTGCGGAACGGGCCGGAGTGGCCTTAACTGTAATCAGAAAAATTGAACAAGGAAAAGAAAACCTTAACCTCGAAAAAGTAAATCGTGTACTGAAGATGTTTGGCCATTTACTAGTTCCTGTAAGCAGGAAGGATTTATTAATGAAAGAACAAACTAAATGAGAAGAGCAGAAATATATTATAAAGATTCTCTTGCCGGACTGCTTACTGAAACCGACGAGGGCCAATATATATTTCAGTATGACAAAGATTACACAATTAAATTTCCGAATCAGGTCATTACTTTTTCCATGCCTGTGACCGAACAAGCTTATATCGATAATCGCTTGTTTCCTTTTTTCGAAGGTCTTATTCCGGAAGGATGGCTACTTGATATTGCATCAAAAAACTGGAAGATAAACCCGGCTGACCGTATGGGATTATTATTAGCGTGTTGTCAAAATTGTATAGGTGCTGTTAGTGTAAAGGCAATCAACGAAGAAAATGAATAAGTGTTTATATTGTTATGAAGAATTAGAATCTCCTCATGAAAGTGATTTTCATGAACGATGTAGTCTGGAGTTTTTCGGAACCAAAACTGCACCACTGCTTTTATACTCTTTAAATCAGATGTATGAGCTGGCAAAAGAAGTAGTTGAGAGAAGTGTAGCGGTACCCGGGGTGCAACCCAAGTTATCACTTTCATTAATGAATAATGCAATAACGGATGGCAATAAAAGCAGATTAACAGTTGTAGGAGCAATGGGTGGAAATTACATCTTTAAACCACCCTCAGAATTTTATCCTGAAATGCCGCAAAACGAACATGTAACAATGCGGATTGCTGAAGCCTTTGGACTAAGAACTGTAAAATCGAGTTTAATCCGATTGCAATCAGGTGAGCTTTCATATATCACAAAAAGAATTGACCGCAGCGACAGTGGAGAAAAAATTCACATGCTTGATATGTTTCAAATTTTAGAAGCATTTGACAAATACAAAAGCTCAATGGAAAAAGTTGGCAAGGCAATAGGCCAATATTCCGATGACACACTATTGGATCAATTATACTTTTTTGAATTAAGTGTATTTTGTTTTCTTACCGGAAATAATGACATGCACCTGAAAAATTTTTCGATGATTAATTCCAGCCACAAATGGGTTCTGGCTCCGGCTTATGATTTGTTAAATGCATCAATAGTGAATCCGGAAGATCAAGAAGAGCTTGCATTGACGCTTGAAGGCAAAAAGAAAAAAATAAATCGTGTAAATTTTGAACATTTAGCTAAAACTTTAGACCTAAACGAAAAACAAATTGATTCTGTTTTTAAAAGGATGATCAAAAATAAAATACATGCAATGGATTGGATAGATAAATCATTTTTATCAAGCGACTACAAAGAAAAATATAAAATGTTTTTAGAGCAGAAATATCTTATTCTGGAGAATGCAGCTATTAGTTAATTTTAAAATCCAAAAACCTCCAAGCACGAACATTCAGCAGATCATCCTGTTCGTATTTATTCAAAAGTAAATTTGCTAAAGAGTTCAAGTCGATGTATCCTAAAGAAAGTTTCTTGATAGTATAGATGACAAAGCCTGATATAAATGTCAAAATTTTCAAATCGTGATGGGACGAATTACCATGAAGCATGTTTGATTTTCGGTTTAAAACTACATGTCTTACCTATGCTGTACCTTAAAAGTAAAAGCCCTCGTAAGCTATTCACTTACAAGGGCTTTCGATTCATTAAAGCGGTCCGGACGGGACTCGAACCCGCGACCCCATGCGTGACAGGCATGTATTCTAACCAGCTGAACTACCGAACCGTTTCACAACAGTATTATTTGTTCGTGATTCCTTTTTTAAAGGATTGCAAAAATAGGGAAATTCGGAGAAATACAATGCTAATTGGAGATTTTTTTGGGAATTAATAGGGATCGATCTTGAGTAAGTATCTCCTTGTTTAACAAGACATTGAGCGAAGTCTACGGATAAAACTCAAAATAATAATGCAGAACGATAGAGTTCTTTAGATCTCCGGTGTAAAAATTATCGCAAAAAAGAACCGCCTTCTATTGGTTGTCGAATGATTGTCATCTGAAGACATTGCAGGCCTAATTGAAACCTGATGTCCTATAGAATAGCCTTTTCAAGCCTTAACAAATTTATCGCTTTCTGTGCTTTGTTTTTTTGCTCACTCCATTCTGCGGGTCAAACCAACGGTGATTTCAGAACTGTACAAAACGGCAACTGGAACAATCCTGCAATTTGGGAGACCTTTAATTCCGGTACATGGAATGCTGCAAGCTACCCGCCAAATCAACTGCAAGGGAAAATTCTGATTCGCCACGCAATTATTGTCAGCGCTGATCAGGTATTCGATCAGGCTACTATTGATACAGCAGGCAGTTTAAATATCCCGCCCGGAGTAACGCTTACTGTGACCAATAGTACAGATGCCATTGAACTTCTTGTGTTCGGAACACTTGTCAATTCCGGAATGCTCTTCTTCTCTCCTTCTGCAATATTGAAAATAGACTCCGCAGGAACCTATGTGCATAACAGCAGTGTGGCATCTTCGGCTGTATTAGATGCAAGTCAAATGCATGCTCAGTCGAACTGGATCTACAGAGGAAATGGCAACCTTGCACCTCCTGTTACATTCAGCAATCGCCATTACGGAAATTTAACTTTTGAATCTTCAGCGGGCAGTTGGAGCCGAACAGTTTCCGGAAGCAATCCCTTCTCCTGCACAAGCCTGCGGATAGAGTCAAATGTGATGTTGCTAAATAATTATTCAGGCAATATGACGATACATGGCGACCTAAGAATCAATGGTACGCTTGTAAATGGAAGTGGCGTACAAAAAATTATTCTTGACGGAAGCAATGCTCAATTAAGCGGTCTCAATCTGAATAATTTCTTTGACAGCCTAACTATACAAACAGGTTCTATTTATTCCTTGCTGGAGAACCTGCAGGTCTCCCCTGCTTCATCATTCACAATACTTGGAAAGCTAAATTGCAATTCGAAAACCATTAAGGGCAATAACAATGGAAGTAAAATCACATTGGCCGCAAATGCATGGATGGCTACCTCGCATCCGGGAGGTGTCATTGCCTCTATCATTGATTTTAGCACCGGTATCTTCAGCAAGGATGCCAACTATGAATTCACCGGATCAGGAAATCAAGATGTCAACTTCTACAATCCAAGTATTAATAATCTTTGGATTAATGCTTCGCCAACAGCCCTGCTTAGTTTAAAAAATAGTCTCCTAAGCATCTCAGGCAGATTATCCATACTCTCCGGTTTCTTTGCCATTGATTCGAATGAAGTACATTTTTCCGGAGCTTCAATTATGGGATTTTCCGAAAATCTATTATCCAACGAATTTTCTTCGATGCGTTTTTCGGGAATTGATTCAGCGATATATATTCCTGAATCCATCATTCAGCTTAAAAATTTATCATTGGATAAACCTGTGCATGATCTGCTTCTGATGAATGACTTGCTGGTCCATCAATCACTTTCTCTTCAAAGTGGCAGGATCAATACAGGATCTTTTAGCTTATCCATAAATGGAAATATCATCGGAGGAAGGGACTCCTCATTCGTCAAAGGCACGCTGATAAGAACTATTCCTGCTTCCGACTCCCTTACATGTTTTTATCCTGTTGGAGGAAATTATTTTCAGCCCCTCACTTTCCATGAAATCAATTGCAGTGTCGAAACAAAATTAAAAGTTAGTGCTTATGAATCTGTCCCTATTGGCAGCCCGGACGGCATAAGCCTGCAGGGAAATATGTACAATCGTTACTTTCAAATTCAAGTTATCGGAAATAATGGGATCAGCTCGATAGGCAAAATCTCCTTACATCCGAAACTGATGAATCCATCTTTAACTGCACTTTCCAAAATAGGATTTTCAACTGACAATACATTGAATTCCTTTCACGGTATAGGCGGACTAATTTCATCTGACTCAATTTGGTCAACACAAAACTTGAGCGCTTGTCAGCTATCAGACTTAAACTCATCAGATGGAAGTTTCATTGGCATCGCCGATGAAGGCAACACGGGTGGAACCTATAATGATAGCACTTGCTCAACTGTTTTAGAAATTAAAGTTTTTATCCAGGGATTTTATTCCGGCAATCAAAAGATGCGGGCTACAATAAATCCGCTATTGTATCCTTTGTTGTGTGATACAATCCATGTTGAACTTCATAGCTCTTTGTTTCCTTATGATTGCATATCAACTTTTAAAACACTAGTAAGTACTGATGGTAAAATCAGAATTGACAAAAGCGGAGTTTCTAATGACGACTACTTTATTGTCTTAAAGCACCGGAATAGCCTTGAGACCTGGAGTAGCGTACCTGTATACTTCGATAGTTCTTTTACAAGCTATGATTTCAGTCTTCAGAATAAAACCTTCGGAAACAATGCTGTCGAATTGGAACCTGGTGTATTTGGACTGTACAGTGGAGACATACAACAAGCTGATACATTAAACTCAAACATTCAGGATGGAAAAATTGACCAGGCTGACTTATTGAAAATGGAAGAAGATGTTTGGCAAATAAGCACAGGATATAAAAAATCAGATCTTAACGGGGATGGAATTACCGATTTATCAGATTACAGTTTAATGGAAAATATTACTCAATTGAATTTAGAGGTCATCAGGCCCTAATCAATACGATATGTGAGCCTAATATTCAAGTTTTATTAATTTAACGGTCATGAACGAATTCAAATTCTTTAATCTTATAAAGTACATGCCTGATAATAAATTGTGAAGATCCAAATAAAGTTCTGTTTGTGAATCTGAAATTAATCCTTCCTGAATAATCCGTCCATCTATACTCAATAATTGGTAAGCGGAATTTTTTCCTATGGCGCTTCTATTCACTATGCTTATCTCATTAACAAAAGGGTTAGGGTAAATCTGCCACTGTTCTGAATCATTCAATTTGCTAATATCTGTTGTCTGACTGCAGCTCATGCAATTCATAGAATAATTTACTGTGGAGTCATTCACTAACACAGAATCCAATAAGAGCTGTGAGTGACAATTCATACGAAGTTGCTTATCCAGCCAGGGTAAAAGATAGCGAAGTATTATTTCATGCTGTACTGTTCGCGTAATGGTTGGCGCCGGAGTGCAGCTTGCTTCTCCGATGTTACAATAAAAATTATCATCTGCCATCTGGCAATGACTCCCTCCGATGATATCAACGAAGTACTTGCACTGACTTTGCATGGAATCGTAGACAGGTATTTGATTAGTCACCGGTGGAGTCACGCAATCATTTCCACCGGAAAAAATTAATGCAGGAATAGTAATTTGACCGGATGCAGCAATAGCCGAAGGATTTGTTTCTGCTGCGGCAAAATTCACAACTGCGGTAATCATAGAATCGAACTGGACAGCGAGCAGGGAAGCGCCGCCGCCCATAGAATGTCCCATCACACAAGATGTTGAGTCAATTCGATTAACAAAAATGGATGTTGAGTCTTCACCAAGATTTTTCATGGCTCCAACTAAAAAAGCAAGGTCTTTTCCAAACTCGAGATGTTGGGGAGATATCCCGCTTTCGGTTGTCGGAAAAATAAGAATATACCCCTCCGGAACTAAAGCTTGCCAGAGGTAAGCATAGGAATCCCATGACATAAGAAAACCATGACCAAAAACAATAAGTGGAAATTTACCGCTTGTAATAAGACTTAAAGGAACATCATCCCCTGTTGAATCTGCCGGATAATAAATTTGTGCAGGAATGCTGCGGCTTTGACGAAGAGAATCGATAAAACTAATTTGGGTATGACCAATACCTGTTTGCGCTGAAGCAGGAAATAAATTTACAGAGAAGAAAAATATAAAAAGCAATTCTTTCCACTTCATGAAACGATGAATTTTACTCTACCTTATGGAATCTTTTTTGTATTCAAAGGTATAGTTAGCATGAAGGTAAATAAAATTATCCCGGATTATAGGCTTCCAGTTTGCTCATCAATGCTTTTCGCGCATTATGAATCCGAACCTTAACCGTGCCAAGAGGAATTTGCAGCTCTTGGGCTATTTCATCGTATTTGTAACCACGGTAACTCATCATGAAGGGCACCTTCAATTTGTCATTAAGCCCTTGCACGGCTTTTTCTATGTCCTTCATCACCAAATTCGATTCGCCATCATTCCTGTGCGTAATTGAAGATGAATTGATAAAATACTGATCATCGGTTGGGTCGTTAAATATCCCGGACTTCATCGCACGTCGGTAATTATTGATGAAGATATTCCTCATGATCGTGTACAACCATGCTTTGATATTTGTTCCTGATTGAAATTTCTCAGCGTTTACCAAGGCTTTCAACATGGTGTCTTGTGTAAGATCTTCAGCCGCTTCAGGATTTCTGGTTAGTTTCATGGCAAAGGCTTTCAAGGGTGGAGTGTGACCTGTTACCAGTTCAGTGAATTGCTTTTCTAGTTTCATGGCGGTAGTATGTTTAATGTTTATTTAATATTGTTAAACAAAGATACAATAATATTCCAACAATTCTACTTTTGTTTAATTTTTATTAATATTTGTTAAACAAGATCAAATTAAAAAAACCCTGATAATCAGAGATTTACGAGGAGCATGCAGTCGGGCTTGGGTTTGGAGTAAAAAAAATACTACAATGCACAGGCCGGTAGCACCGGGTTCACGAGGCTTGTAGAGAAAAAAATGCTGACTAATTCTTCCTTAAAAAGGATACAACATACAGACCGGAAGAAGCGATTGCGTATTGGAAAGATACCAGTAAAACGCCCAGTCCATAATTGATACTCCTGAAAAAACCAATCGAAGAGCCTTCCGGAAAATACTTTGTCGGACATGTTATTTCAGCAACATCAAATCCATGATAAAACATCTGAGCCACGATTTGATTGTCAAAAACAAAATTGTCGGAGTTCTTCGTATACGGCACGGTTTCAAGAACCTTACGATGCATGGCTCTGTAACCAGTGTGATATTCACTCAGCTTCTGATTCATCAGGAGATTCTGAGAAAAAGTTAGTATTCGGTTAAAAAAATATTTATAGCGAGGCATTCCTCCCTTTATTGCTCCTTTCCCAAGAATCCTCGAACCAAAAACGACAGGATACAAACCACTTGCAATCAAGGAAGCCATAGGAGCAATAAGTTGTGGCGCATATTGATAATCCGGATGCAACATAATAACTATATCGGCTCCCAATTCAAGTGCTTTATTATAGCAGGTCTTTTGATTTCCTCCATAACCAAGATTCTTACTATGAACGATCACGTGTTTAATTCCCAGCTCATGTGCAAGCTTGACGGTATCATCCTTACTTGCGTCATCGACAAGAATTACTTCGTCAACAATATCAAATGGAATTTCAGAATAGGCATCCTTCAGTGTATGCTCAGCATTAAATGCAGGCATTACGACTATAATTTTATTTCCCTTTAACATAATCCGCCGGATTTATTCCTAAACTCTTAAGGTATTCAGGATTGATATTATGTCCATTTTCAAGTGCCTTTACTGCATCAATAACCGACTCTTCCTTTCTGTTCAATTGAAACAAGATCATGGACCGATTCAAATAATACAAACCGGTTTGCTTGAGCTTCAAAGCCTCATCATAGCAATTTAAGGCTTCCTCAAATCGGCCAAGTCTAAAATTTGCCTCGCCCATGAAACTCCAAATATCGGGATTGGGCTCATTCTTAATTCTCAGGTAGGAGCTAAAATCATTTATTGCTGCCTCATAATCTCCTTTACTCATCCTAAGCATTGCCCTGTTTGCATAAGCACTGTGGGAATTAGAATCCAGTGACAAAGCTGTATTGAAGTCAGCCAATGCTTTCTCAGGTTCACCTGTGCTTGCAAAAGCTGCACCCCTGTTCTCATATGCTTTTACATTTATTTTACTCAAGGAAATACATTGATTATAATCCTTGATTGCATTTGCATAATCTCTATTCGCAAAATAAATATTTCCTCTGTTCACCCATGCATCCGGCTCTCTGTTTCCTAAAGCGATGGCTTTGGAATAACATTCAAAAGCCTTTTCGCTATTCCCTGCCCGTTTATATAACAAACCACGATTCACGTAAGCCCGACTACCGGGAGCGACCTTTATTGCCTGATCCCACAAAGCCTCCCCATTCTTCCATGTGGCCGCCTGAGTATAGCTTAGTTTCATCAGTACAATCGCAATGACAGCAAAACCTGTCACTAAAATTATATTTACTTTGCCTTTTGCATCGAAGAAATATTTTGTGCTGAAATGTCCAATCAGAATAAAAAGTCCAAGTATAGGAAGATAGGCATAACGGTCTGCAATTACAGCATTTCCAACAGGGATCAATTGAATAACGAGCAGTAGATTCAACAAATAAAAAATAATTGCAAATGCTATAATCCTATTTGATCGAAAAGTCCGGACCATAAGGAGTAAAAGAATCAGACAAAAAAACGGAGCGATATAATACACCGTCGGAAATGTGGAGGATGGCTCAGGAAAGGGATAGAATGCACAAAGCCCTATAGGAAAAACTGTCTTCACAGCGTACATCATTATTCCATAACAGGCAATAAGCAATCTTTCAATGAATGAAAATGATTCAGCGAACAGAGTTGCACCTGCACTTTTTTGCCCCTGCATACTGAGTAGACCCATCAGGACAGACAGCAATAAAAATGGCAGCTTTTCAATATAGCTTCCAAGTTGATTGATCCGGTTTTTATAAAAATCAATAGAAAGCAAGACTAATGGAAATATAACCGCTGCCGGTTTAGAGAGAAGGCTTAGAATAAAAAATATCAATACAGGAAGGAGAAAAGCCCATTTTCTTTTTTCCAGATATATTAAGTAGAATATCAATCCTAAAAGAAAAAATAAAGAATATAAAACATCTTTTCTTTCAGAAACCCATGCAACTGATTCAACATGGAGTGGGTGAATTCCGAACAACAAGGCAATGGCAAAGGCTATCCACACACTAAAACTTCCCAGTCTGATTATGAAAAAGAAAACAAGAATAGAATTAATGACATGAAGAATCAGATTAAAAGCATGATATGAGAAAGGATTTTTCCCGCTTATAGCGAAATTTATAGCCAGTGAATACATGGTTAAAGGATGGTAATTTCCCTGAACCGGCTTCGTCAGTAATTCATTGAAATTTGTCAAAGATTGAATGTCGGAATTATTCAGTACATAATCCTCATCATCCCAATTTACAAAACCAGCATTAAAAACAGGTAAATAAGTTATGGTGATTGCAATTGCCAGCACCATGATAAACCATCCTTTATTCTGCTTTTTCAGAGGAGGTTCAGTCCTTTCTATTCTACCTGATTCGTTCCGGCCAGTGCGTCGCGCCATATAAACCAATAAATACTTAGAAAATAATTAATGCAAAGTAATTAAACCATGGGAGAACATCAAGACCTGACTGTTCATTCAAGCTGTACTATTAAACAAAAATGGCCCACCCGAAGGAAGGCCATTTTCTAACATCAGTGAGTAAAAGAATTTTACTCAACAACGAATCGTGAAGTCCAGGACGATTTTTCATCCCTGACATGCAAGAGATAAACTCCGGCAGCAAAATTTCTAACATCGATAAAGTCGGTATATGCACCGCTGACCGCTCTCAAATCTCTAAAAATTATCTGACGACCGTCTGAAGTGAAAACCTGAATAGTTGCTTTAGAGGAGGTGGCTGCACTCCATTCAAGATTCAACTTCTCATGTGTTGGGTTCGGATAAATTTTGAAAGAAGTTAGTTTAATTGATTCATCAATGGCAACACTTACCATCACGACAACAATATCAGATCCGGTACAACCATTCGAATCGGAAACAATTACTGAATAGCTTCCTGATGTATTTACTAAAAGGGTGCGGGTAGTATCCGAATTTGACCAGAGGTAAGTATAGAACCCGGCTCCGGGATCAAGCATTACTGATTGACCGCTTTGAATAATCACAGTATCAGGTCCGATATTAACGAACAATTCAGGATGGATCGTAGCTGTTACAGGCACTGCCGGGCTCGGGCATCTGTCACCCGCAATAGCATAATAAGTTGTTATGGTATCAATGACAGGTGTAACAAAAATATTACCGGAATCCAACAGCACACCGGCACCGGCAGCATCATACCATCTTACAATATCATTCGAGGTGGCTGTCAGGCTAACAGAGCCTGTTCCGCAAGCAAAACCATTCTCTATAACAAGAAACTGACTGGTAGGAATAACCACAGCAGTAACTGCACGTCTTATACTCCTGCATATATCACCAACTTCGACGAAGTAGGTAGTGCTTGTAGAAATATTCGGAGTAGTAAATGTAGCACCTGTTCCAACCTGTGAACCACCAATTGCAGCATCAAACCAATAGATTGAATCACTTGAAACAGCGTTAAGAGTAAGTTGCCCGGATCCACAAACCGAATCCGGTGTAACTGATGGAGCACTCGGCATAGCAAGTATTTCAGCACTCACCGGAACCCTGTTGCTATTACAACCCAGGCCGGCATCAGCATAGAAAACTGTATTAGAACTAATCACCGGTGTATTGAACGTTGGCCCGGTTCCCAATAAAGTTCCCCCGGAAGGCTGGTCATACCAATTGATTTGATTTGATGATACTCCGGTAAGTGTAACGGAGCCGGGGCCGCAACGCTCTCCATCGGTAAGCGTAGGTGCCGCAGGTTGCGAAGTGATGATCGCTTTTACCCTTGTTCTGATACTTGGGCATATATCACCTGCTTCAGCATAATAATTTTCATCGGAAGAAAGCGATGGGGTAGTAAATGAAGCACCAACAAAAAGCACAGGCCCACCTGTTGAATGCTCATACCAACGAATGGTTTGGCTTGAAATAGCCGTTAAGGTAACCACGCCTGATCCGCATCGTGAAACATCACTTGCCACAGGTGATGCAGTTGGCGGAGTTATTAATGCATTCACAGCAACTCTCAGACTTCTGCAATCATTTCCTGTTTCAACGTAATAGGTTGTATTTACAGAAATTGAAGGAGTGGTGTATGTAGTACCTGTTGCAACAGAGCTTCCGCCACTGGATACGGTATACCAATAAATTTGCTCAGGAGAACTTGCTGCTAAGGTGACAGTACCTGCTCCACATCTTGAAGAATCTGCTGTAACCGGTACGGCAGGCAGAGAAGTTATTGTTGCAGTAACCGGTACCCGAGCACTATTGCAGCCCTGACCTGCATCTGCATAGAAGGTGGTAGTACTCGAAATGGAAGGAGTATTAAAGGTCGCACCGGTATCAAGCAAAGTTCCACCTGATGCAACACTGTACCAATTGATGCGAGTTGAAGATGAACCCGTCAGCACCACACTTCCTGAACCACATCGGCTGCCACCGCTAAGTACAGGTGTGGCAGGGAGCGAGCTGATGATGGCTTGCACCGGTACCCTCGGACTGATACAGGTTGTACCGGTCTCAACATAATAGGTGGTAGTAGAAGCAAGAGATGGTGTAGTATAGGAAGTTCCCGTTCCAATTGCTGTACCACCACTTGCAACACTATACCAGGCGATGGAAGAACCTGCAGTTGCAGTCAGTGTAACAACACCCGGACCACAACGTGACACATTAGATGCAGATGGAGCTGCCGGAATACTATTAATAATTGCCTGAACAGAAATTCTGTTACTACGACATGTGTTTCCTGCTTCCACATAATAAGTAGTCGTTGAAGTGATGGATGGGGTCGTAAATGAGGGACCTGTAAATAAAAGATTAGCTCCACTTGCTGAATCATACCAATAGACTTGTTCCGTTGAACTCGCATTCAGAGTAACTGAACCTTGTCCACATCTGGAAACATTGCTTGCTGTTGGTGCGGCAGGACCTGAGAGTATTATTGCCTGAACAGCAGTTCGTGTAAGACTGCGGCAATTATTCCCTGCCTCGGCATAGTATGTTGTGGTGTTGCTTATTATCGGTGTCGTAAATGAACTTCCCGTTGACAGAGCAGTTCCCCCACTTGCATTGGCAAACCAATATATTTGTTCCGGAGAACTTGCAGTTAAAACAAGCGTGCCGGTTCCACATCGGGAACTATTGGATGCAGAAGGAGCAGCAGGCTCAACTCCAATTATAGCCCGAACAGGGATGCGATTACTTATACAGCTTGTTCCGGTTTCGATGTAGTAAGTTGTTGTTGAAGTTAAAACAGGTGTTGTATAAGATGTTCCGGTCGTAAAGGCAATGCCGCCGGAAGACTGGCTGAACCATGATATTGGTGTTGGAGCGCTGGCAGTTAATGTAACTGATCCACTTCCGCATCGGGTAACATCTATGGTTGATGGAGGAGCCGGTATCGGATTTATTATTGCCTGAACAGAAATTCGATTACTGCGACAAACATTTCCGGTCTCCACATAATAGGTAGTGGTATTACTGATAGACGGAGTTGTGAACGGATTACCGGTGAACAAGAGTGTTCCACCTGATGCAGCACTATACCAATATATATTTCCTGAACCTGTTGCACTCAGACTGACAGTGCCTGAACCGCACCTGGAGGCATTCGACGAAGATGGTACAGCAGGTACAGGATCAATAATTGCCTGAATTGCTTTCCTGCTTGCACTCACACAACCGTTGTTGGCTTCAACATAATAGGTAGTACTTATACTGATTGAAGGTGTCGTATAAACAGTTCCGGTTCCCAGACTTGATCCACCGGTAGCGTCAGCAAACCAGGAAAGTGTTCCTGCACCGGAGGCTGTTAAGGTTACCGTGCCTGTTCCACATCTGCTCACATCAGAACCTGTAGGAACAGGTGAATTGGCACTTATAATTGCCTGCACAGCCACACGCGAACTCAGACATGTATTGCCCGTTTCAACATAATAAGTAGTGGTTGAACTAATGGAAGGAGTGGTATATGAAGATCCGGTGGATAATAAGGTACCACCACTTGAAGCACTGTACCAGAAAATTGTTTCTGATGAAGTAGCATTTAAAGTGACAGTACCTGTTCCACAACGAGAACCATCCTGTATTACAGGTGCGGCAGGTACCGAATTAATAATTGCCTGAACCGCTATCCTTGAACTCCGGCAATTGGCATTGCCTGCTTCTACATAATAGGTAGTAGTGCTACTTATTGATGGTGTTGTATAGGTGCTTCCGGTAAATAATAATGTACCACCCGAGGCGGCACTATACCAGTATACCTGCTCCGATGAATTTGCCGTAAGATTTACAGAACCCGGTCCGCAACGGGAGTTATCACTCGTAGAAGGTGCAGCAGGCGCTGGGTCAATTACTACATTAACCTGAGTACGTGAACTCCTGCACTGATCACCTGCTTCAATATAATATGAAGTTGAGGAAGCAATTACCGGTGTTGTGAATACTGTACCGGTGTACAATAAATTTCCACCACTTGCAGCGTCATACCAATAAACCTGTCCCGTTGAAGTAGCCTGTAGCGTAAAACTTCTTGCAACACAATCATTCGCCCCGCTCGCTGTTGGTGCTGCGAGTATTGGTTCCACCAATGCAATTACTCTGGTACGCACACTGGCGCAGCCTGAATTGGCTTCTACATAGAATGTATCTGATTGGGATATACTTGGCGTGGTAAAACTAGGTCCACTACCTATAGAACTTCCACCCACATATGAATTGTACCAGAACATCGGATTGGCTGCTGTAGCGGATAAGACAACAACACCGGTTCCACATCTGAAATTATCCTGAGCAACAGGAGATGGTGTGGTGTTTATAGTCACATGTACCTCCACACGTGGGCTTGGACAAACTGACCCGGCTTCAACATAGAAAACGGAATCATTATAAATTACATTGGTAACGAATGTTGAACCCGTATTCAACAAGGCACCGTTTACAGGACTGTTATACCAATAAACTGTTGCAGTATCAGTCGCGGTTAATGTGACCGTTCCCGGTCCACAACGAGTAACATCGCTTGTCACAGGCGCCGAAGTTGGAGTCAATATTGTTGCTGTGGCAGGCACAGGATTACTTGGACAGATTGTACTACTACGGCTATAAAAAGTTGTAGTGGTATTCAAGGCCGGAGTGGTAAAGGAAGTTCCGTTTCCAAGAAGATTACCAGCGGGTGCATCATACCAGAAGATAGAATCTGTAGATGTAGCAGTCAGCGTAACAACTCCATCACCACACCTTGAGGCTGAAGTGGTCACCGGATCAGGCCCCTGGGTTACGACCGTTACGGTAACAGGATCAGAAATAACTGAACAACCTTGATAGGTAACAGCTACCGTATATGAACCTCCTAAATCAGCCGTGTAAGAAGAAGTTGAGCCACCGGAAACATTTGAACCGTTTCGTTTCCATTGATAGGAGTATCCCGGATTATTTGTCGCAGAAAGCAATACACTTCCACCCGTACAAAAAGTTGTATTTCCTGTTACGGAAACCGGTGTTGCCAATAAAGGACTATATGCTCTTCCGGGTGAACCACCAATACAACCGGCAAACCAGTTACTGCCACTATTTAAATTCCCGGTAGGGCTTAACAATTCGAGAGTATAACCTCCGCCATCCGGTGATGTAGGCCATGGAGCCTGGTCCTGATAGGTAAATGACAAATATAAATTATCCTGATAATCGTAAATTCGTACCTGCTCTCCTCCATTGCTCAGGTGGAATCCTAGGGGCCCCATTCTGTTGTTAACGTTCGGAAATTGCGCTCTGAACTTTGCTGTATCTTCTACCAGCACCAAATAAGCACCGGAAGCTAAGGTGGTCCCTGTAGGAAACTGAAATATGTGATTATCTTCTTCATCTTTGAATTTCCAACCGGAAATATCCAGGGTCTGAGTACCGTAGTTATAAAGTTCAATCCAGTCATGTGCATTAGTAGCACTGTCTGAATTATAATTAATTTCACTTACAGTAAGTTTTGCAGTAGCAGGTGATCCAGTGAAGTAACAGGTGATGACATCATTTGCAGTAAAATTATAAGTGACTGACTGGTTATAATTATTGGAGGAAATAACCACATTGGATCTCCACCGATCAAATGTATAACCCGGATTTGGTATGGCTGTGATGGTAACAGGATTGCCATTATAATATACACCACTCCAAGGATAGCTTGTAGGGGTTATAGTACTTATTTCAATTCTGCCAGAACCGGCCGGTGAAGTCTGAAGTGTTAAAGTTACCTTGCTTGTAAGACCAAATCCGGAACGGATATAATCCCTCATTATCGTTGGTCTTGCATTCACAAATGTCATTAAACTATTTATGTTTGATTGCCAGGTGGAAGTATTACTCCCCCACTTCGCAAAGTGCCCAACCATATCAGAAGCCATGGAATCCTGAAACTGATGAACGACATTATCTACATTCGAAGGAAGGTATATGGTATTAATTAAATCAGCATATCGGTTAATGAAATACCTCTTAAATGTAGGATTGCCTAGTATGGCATCGAACATTTCAGAGGAGTGACTAAACTCAATCGGGTTTCTGGCTAACTCAAGTCGGTTGTCGTTTACACTGCCTTTAAGCCCAAAACCATAATCAGTGTCATACAATAAGTAACGCCATTTTGAGCCCGGAGCATTGGGTCTCCACATCTTAATGTTATTGGTCCACTCACCTATCCAGTCACCATTATTATAATAGGTCTCTGCAATAAAATAATCTGCGTAATTTTTAATATCCAGAACAGAGTTCATATAATCATAGTACTGTTGCGTGGATGCATTCTGCGTAGTTGCATAATTATACATTGACCAAAAAGTTCCATCCGATCCATTCTCTACTCTTACAGATGAACCACTTTCCCTGAGATAATCAAATTGACTTTTACTTAAACCATAGTTCAATTGAATCCAGTTCTCATCATGCTTCTCATGAATTGTATAAACGCCCCAGAACTCTCCGTTTAAAAACATCACAGCAGGCTCTGCTGCGAGGTATCCGCAATAAGTATTCTTCATGAT
Source organism: Bacteroidota bacterium (assembly GCA_004295015.1). Taxonomy (GTDB): domain Bacteria; phylum Bacteroidota; class Bacteroidia; order AKYH767-A; family 2013-40CM-41-45; genus QQVM01. The sequence goes on from SHNE01000056.1 coordinate 20,609, forward strand.
ACGTTCCATCAGTGCATCACGAAAGTGTGTTACGTTCCAGTCTGTCCCGGAATTTCTTAAAATAATATTATCATACTTGGAGATGAATGGCTTATCAGAAATTAAGGGATAGTTTATCTCACTCGTTCCGTATCTGTCGCTCAGTTTTATTTCAAAACTCTTCTGAGGTTTTGCGCGTGAATAATTTCCGAATATTTCAATTTCGCTATCAAACCTTAACACTCTGTTTTTACTTTTATCGAAAAATTCAACTGTGGCAGGTTTTGACCAGGGCTGCCAGAAGTTGGCGCCGAAATAGGGTGATGCAGCTTCTGCATTCGGTCCCAAGACGTAAATTCCGGTGTTGTAGTCCCACAAATTGAGTGAATCGGTACTGATACTGAAAATGGGGAGATCCACATCTTCATCAATAAAATATGTATTAGTAACGGTTGCGCTTGGTAAATATCCTGAAGCGAATACCCGGGCTCGAAGGTTTTTTGTACTTGAAACAGTAATTGCACCGGAGTATAGGGTGGAACCTGATGTTGGCTCGTTACCATTAGTTGAATAGCGAATCACACCTCCGGGAGTACTTGAACTCAGGGTTATTGTCCGCGGTGATGAATAATATCCCCCTGAAATAGAAAACACCGGAGCAGAGGCATAGCCTGTATAGCAGGTAGATGAATTATTAGAGCTTGCAGGTGTAGGCGTAGAGAAATAGCACCAGGAAGAATTTCCATCCGGCTTACGGCCAAAAGAATGGTCCGCATCCATAGAAGTATAAGTCTTCTGATCGATAATTGTTCCTCCTGAATTTCTGAGGTAAACCGTTTCACCGGATCTGCTCAGCTTAAACTTTGCATTATAATAATCGACGGCAGGTGCCCGAAACCAGGAAGGCGGATTTGAAAAAGTCAAGCCACTGCTTCTCATCCCAAAAAATAAATAAGGAATTGAAGACATATCTGATGAACTTGCCGTATTGTTATGTGTTTCTACTGAAAGGACATTCGTGCCTTGTCGCAGAATAGATTTAAGAAAAACAGGATCGACGTAGAACGAATCCGCTTGTCCACCCTGATACATCATGGCTTCATGTGAGCCGGGAGCAAAATCATTCCACTTAGGTCTTGTTCCTGCAATGCCGAGATTGGCACGGGCTATTTCTACTCCATTCAGGTAGGCAACGAAGCCATCATCATAATCCATGAAGAAAATTCCCTTCAAAATTTGTGATGTATCAGGAATGGTAAAACTCTTTCGCATGAAGACAGAAGTAGTTACAGAAATTGTTGTACCATCATCACCATCACCAAAACCTATACCGCCATTACCTGATGACCAGGATCCATCACTGAAAGAATTGTTTCTCCAGTTGGTGTCTATTGAAGCACTACCAATAGCATACTTCCAACTGCTCAGGGCATTTACAGCCATTTCCCAATGGTTTATCAGAACAGTATTGTTGGAGTCGGATGCAAAAATTAACATCCGTTGTCCTGAACCTAATGTATAAGAAGGGAATGTAAACTGATAAGGTTTGCTGTTGTCATCTGTTAAACCGTAACCGCTTAAGTTAACTGAAGAACCACCTGCATTATACAGTTCTATCCAATCATCATATTTCCCATTCGAGTTCTGAACCAGGCTGACGTTAGAGGGGCAGATTTCATTGATCAGAACCTGTGCGTTGGAACTGATCGAGAAAATCCAAATAAATAATAATCCTAAGAATAGGACTTTTTGTGTAAATGTTCTCATCCAAATGATTAGAAAAAATTAAAGCTGATAGGTATTGTCTCTTCGTGTATGTAAAAGTATAAAAGAAGCTTCATTTAGCCTCCAAAATTTGACGAATGAACACTTGGGCGTGGTGAACGAAAATCGGTCAAATAGCCCTAAAACCCTTATGAACAAAGGGATAGCGAACAGCTTCAATATTTATCAAACGCAAATTGTTTACAACTTCTCTCTCAAGAGGCTGATTTAGTGCTACCGTTTACCGATTACTGAGCCCTGAAAGCCAATCCTGAAGCGGTTTTCAGGCCTTGCATGAAATTCCCGCTTAATAGTTTCCTCCGATTTGTCTGGAATTTAATTCCTGATGATTTTCAAAAACCGGAAGACGGGAAGGCCTAAACGTTGTGTTGACGGTATCTGTGAGGGTTTTAAGAAAAAGGACTAATTGATTTTTTTCTGACTCAGTGAGACCGAGAGAATCGGTGATCATCGTTTGATTTGGTGTTTCAAGTCCGATGCCCTGACCTCCGCCTCTGTCATAAAATTCAATCACTTCTTCCAATGTACGGAAAACACCATTGTGCATGTAGGGTGCAGTTAGTTCAACATTTCGTAAGCCGGGTGTTTTAAATGCACCGCGATAGATATCCATAGGAACAATAGCTTCACGTCCGGGGTCTTTATCCTTTACAGGATGATCAATATCAGCATTACCCGGAACTCCGATAACTTCCATTTCAGTTTCAACATATTCAGGTGGCACAGTTCCATTGAAGAGCGGGGTGAAATGACAGGAAGCACAATTCGCTTTTCCAACGTAGAGATTAAACCCTTTCTTTTCATCTTCCGTCAGCAGATCCGCATGCCCGCGAATAGTTTTATCAAATCTGGAATTCAAGGCAACAAGGGATCGCTCATACTCTGCAATTGCCATCAAAATAGATCGGCCTGTTAACAAAGTATCCTGCGTATTCTGAAATGCTTCCTTGAACAATTTAGTGTACTCGGAAGATTCCCGAAGTTTCAATGCAACGGCAGCAAAATCCGCATGCATTTCATCAGGATTATTAAGCACTTCACTTGCCTGATTCTCGAAAGAAAAAGAACGTCCGTCATGAAATAATTTTTTCTGCAAGACAGCATTAAGCAAACCGGGAGCATTTCTCTCGAGCATGCTGTGCTTTTCGAAAGACCGGCTCACAGCTAAACCATCAGTAAAAGCCAAATCCGGATTGTGACAGGAGGCACAAGCCCGTTCATTATTTGATGACAGGGCCGGATCGAAAAACAATGTCCTTCCAAGATCAACAACTTCTTTTTGACTGCTCACCTTCTTACCCGGGACGAAGAAATAAGTATTGAATGATCCCGGGTCAAAGATGGACCTGGCTTCAAGATTAACAGCCGTCGTATTAAAAAAATTTCCCGGTACAAGAAAATGCCGAACCTTACCTAATACCTCAGAAGCAGGAATGTAATACCCGGAATAGAGAGTAAAAAAATCAGGTTGATCTTTTACTGACTCTTCTTTCAGGACACGTTTTAACTCATCGAAGACAGGATAGAATTCACGTTGCAAAGACTCCACCCACATGCTGTCTGATATATACATTTCAGAAAGTAGCTCCTGCAGCGAAGCGGTGTAAGCAAGTGCTTCATTAAAGGCGTTTTTACAGTGAGGCGTTTCGATATTGGTAAGCCCAACCATAAAAGTCCTGATTAATCCCAGTTGAGAGGCTTCAAAAATTTCCCGCACAGGAAACTCGACAGTCTCCAGCATCTCAGGCCATTTTTTAATTAACTTAAGAATATAATCAATCTCTGCTTTGATTTGAACGGCTCCTTCGTTGGAAGAGTCAGTAAAAATTAATCGTTCAAGAACCTGAAAGCCGTGTGGTTCATACATGATGGAGACTTCATCATCTTCTTCGGGGTAAGGCAAGTCAGGAAGGTTTATTGCAAAAGCATCACCAGGAAAAAAATGAATGATAAATGTTTCTACCTCTTTATACTTATTGCGCGACGATATAAACAACCTGCGCAACTTTTCTCTATCCTTGAAACTTTTCTTTGAACCTGCTGTTTGCTCAAGCTCATTCATTATCCTGATGAGCGCCTGAGATTTTTCGATCAAATTTATTCTGAAATGCTGTTCAGGACTATGCTTTTCAGAAACAGATAGTGTGGAGGATGTAAAAGCAAATAGCACGATAGCAATCAAAGGGAAAAGGTATACAGCTTTGCGAAAGTATCCGGGAGTCATTTTAACAGATATTTTTTTTCACTGAATCCGGTTTGCAAGAATGGTTATGTAGAAAAAACTTCAAGGCCTAATGCATTTTTTCCCGCTTCAATAAGAATGGAAGAAGTACATGTTGATAGCCTTCGTGAATATCAGCCTCAACAAAATCAATTCGGAACTGAGCGCAACGCAATTTTAATTCCTTTTTATAATCAGCCATAGCCTTTATATAAGTCTCCTTTATTTCGTTCGAGTGAACTTTTACCTCTTCCCCTGATTCAACATCAATAAAGAGATATGGACGATTGTCGAATCGAAATTCCTCTTCCCTGCTTTTATCAATGACATGAAAAAGAATTACCTCATGTTTATTGTGCTTGAGGTGTTGAAGCGCGGCAAACAATTCATCCGGGTTTTCGGCACTTTCCATCATGTCACTAAAAATAATAACCAGTGATCGCTTGTGAATGGTTTCAGCAATCTGGTGCAAAGCTGCTGCGGCAGATGTCATTTTCCCGGTCTGTAAAGCAGGTCCGGAAATCAACTTTTCCAACTCGGCAAACATCATCTTATGGTGTACAGGATTGGAGCGTGCACTTGTATTTAATTCAACATGATCAGAAAAAATACTCAGTCCTACCGCATCTCTTTGTACTTTCAAAAGATGTGTAAGAGCAGCAGCACAATGAACAGCAAAATTAATTTTATTCAGAACGCCTTTTTTGCTTTCATCAGGAAAATGCATGGAAGAAGAATTATCAATGATCAGTTGACAACGAAGATTTGTCTCTTCCTCATATCTTTTCACAAAGACTTTATTAGAGCGGCCAAAAAGTTTCCAGTCGATATGTTTTGTGGATTCACCTGTATTATAAAGTCTGTGTTCTGCAAACTCCACTGAAAATCCGTGGAAGGGGCTTTTATGCAAACCGGTGATAAAACCTTCAACCACTTGTCTGGCCAAAAGTTCCAGGTGACTAAATTGACGTATGTCTGCTTGATTTATTGGCATTCCAAAAATAAATTGAATTCAAAGATACGAAATATTGGCAGCCGGCATTCCTTGAAAAACAAGAGCTGTGTCAGCAAGGTTAAAAACAAGGCACAAAAAAACCGGATGCATAACACCCGGTTCTGATTCCTTCGATTAAATTAAGACATCTGAGCATTAAGTTTATTCGCAAGAATAGACTTAGGCACTGCCCCTACCTGCTTATCTACTACTTCTCCATTTTTAAAAATCAGAAGTGTAGGAATATTGCGGATACCAAAATTGGTCGAGATGTTCGGGTTATTGTCCACGTTAACTTTGCCGACCACTGCTTTACCGTCATAATCTTTAGCAAGCTCTTCTACAATTGGCCCAACCATTCTGCATGGTCCGCACCATTCTGCCCAGAAATCAACCAATACGGGTTTATCTGATTTTAATACTAGTTCTTCGAAATTTGCGTCTGTTAATTCAATTGCCATGTTTTTTGATTATAATAATTAGTAAAATTAAAATTAGTGAGCTTGCTTTAAGCAAGAACCGACCCAAAGCGTAATATCTGACATTTTTTCAGTTTGATCAATTTAAAATGCATTCGAGTCCATTCAAGGCATTCAGGCTGTCAATAAGGCCTGTACTTATATGTACTTTTAGTCTTTTAGAAGGCAATTCAACTCCTAAATTCTGGCTCTGATCGACCACATTGAACTTTACAACACAGTTGCCCGGGGAATTGTTCAGGAGATCAGTCATTTGATTCAGTAGCTCTTTAGAGACCTTTTGCAAAGGCATTCGAAGGGTAAGACTTTTGGCCAATTTATCACTCACATCAGAAAGATAGAACATGGTATTGGGCCTCACTTCAAACTGATCAGACGAATTGAATCGTGGCTGGACCTTTGCTTTTACATAGACAAAAGAGCCTTCCATAAGACAGGCTTTCATGTTCGAATAATCTTCTCCAAACAAAGCCATTCTGATTGTACCGGTAAAATCTTCAATGCTAAAGGTGGCAAATGGCTTGCCCATTTTACTCATCCGATGATTTACTTCTGTTAGAATTCCGGCAAGTGTCACTTCCTTATTTTTCAACTTATCGGGATCAGAAAGTTGCTCGACACTATGCGAGCAAAATGTTTTTATTTCAAAACGATAATCGTCCAATGGATGCCCGGAGATATAAAATCCGATTACCTCTTTTTCCTTTTTCAATTTTTCTATTGCTCCCCATGCTTCGCAATCAGCAAGGTTTGGAACGCTTATATGATCCTGTGTATCCTCTCCGAAAAGAGAATTCTGCATGGAAGATTGCTGTGAAGAAATGGCATTCCCGAAACGGATTGCTCGCTCAATTCCTGTCATCGGATCTTTAGAATCACCTTCAAGGTACTGGGCTCTGTGCACGCCTTCGAAACAATCGAATGCACCTGACTGCGCGAGGCTTTCCAGGCACTTTTTATTAACTCCTTTAGAGCTGATCCTTCTTGTTAAATCAAAAATACTGGTAAAAGGACCGTTCTCTTTCCGCTCAGCAATCAGTGCAATGACAGCATTCTCCCCTACTCCTTTGATTGCTCCTAATCCGAATCGAATCTGGCCTTTAGAGTTTACTGCAAAATCATAGACACTTTCATTGACATCCGGGCCTAACACAGGAAGGTTCATTCTTCTGCACTCTTCCATAAAAAAGGTAATCTTATCGATATTACTCAGGTTATGAGTAAGCACGGAAGACATATACTCGGCAGGATAATGGGATTTTAAATAAGCTGTCTGAAATGCCACAAATGCATAGCAGGTAGAATGTGACTTGTTAAAAGCGTAAGATGCAAATGCCTCCCAATCCGTCCATATTTTTTCACAAACTTTTGGATCGTGGCCATTGGATTTACAGCCCTCCACAAATTTGGATTTCATTTTATTCAAAACTTCAATCTGCTTTTTACCCATTGCTTTTCGCAAGGTATCGGCATCACCTTTTGTGAAGTTTGCAAGTTTCTGCGAGAGCAGCATCACCTGCTCCTGATAAACAGTGATACCGTAGGTTTCACGGAGGTACTCTTCCATAGCAGCAAGATCATAACTCACCTTTTGCTTGCCATTTTTTCGCGCGATAAAATCCGGGATATATTCGAGCGGACCCGGGCGAAACAAAGCATTCATGGCAATAAGGTCTTCAAACTTATCCGGGCGTAAATCTTTCAGGTATTTCTGCATTCCTGCAGACTCAAACTGAAAAGTTCCATTCGTTTCACCCCGTTGATATAATTCAAGAGTCAGAGCATCATCAAGGGGAATAGTATCTATATCAATCTTAACGCCGTGATTTTCTTCAATCAAACGAAGCGAGTCACGAATAATCGTAAGGGTTTTGAGACCAAGAAAGTCCATCTTAATAACACCTGCATCTTCAATTACCCTTCCATCGTATTGTGTGATGAGGAGATCTGTATCCTTTGAAGTAGACACCGGAATAATATCTGTGAGATCTTTTGGAGCGATGATAATTCCCGCTGCATGTATTCCTGTGTTTCTTACTGAACCTTCAAGGATTAATGCTTCACGCAGTACACTTGCGGCAAGATCCTTTCCTTCATAAATCTTCCGAAGCTTTTTTACTTCCTCGATTTCATCACTATTCAAATTTTCTTTTTCCCGTAAACTCTTTGCGCCATCCAGTGGAGCATGAATAACTCTTTTCAATTCGATACCCGGACGATCAGGAACATACTTAGCAAGCATATTTGAGTCTTGCAAAGGAAGATCCATTACACGTGCAACATCCTTGATACTCATCTTGGCAGCCATAGTTCCGTAAGTCACAATCTGGGCTACCTGATTTCTTCCATACTTGTCCACCACATAATCAATCACCTTCTGCCGGCCAACGTCATCAAAATCTGTATCGATATCGGGCATGCTCTTTCGGTCGGGATTAAGAAACCTCTCGAAGAGCAGGTTATACTTTAATGGGTCTATATTCGTAATACCAATTGAATAGGCAACAGCAGAGCCTGCAGCTGAACCACGGCCCGGCCCTACAAATACTCCCAGGTCACGACCGGCTTTGATGAAATCGGCTACGATCAGAAAGTAACCTGCGAAGCCCATTGTTTTGATCGTGAAAAGTTCAAAATTAAGCCTCTCTTCTATTTCCGGAGTAATTTCAACGTATCGTTTTCTTGCACCCTCCATTGTAAGATGATAGAGGTAATCATCCTGCGAATTGAAATTTTCAGGGAGAGAAAAATGAGGGAGCAATATATCCTGCTTTAATTTTAGCGGCTCGACTTTAGAAACAATTTCATTTGTATTATCGATGGCTTCAGGCAGATCAGAGAAGAGGACAGACATCTCTTCTGTTTTCTTAAAGTAAAACTGATCATTATAAAAAGCAAATCGCTTACCACGTGAAGAATCATCGTCTGCCGAGAATTCTTTCATGGTTGGAGTGCTTTGCTTTTCTCCTGTATTTATACAAAGTAATATGTCATGCGCATTAAAATCCTCCTGATTCACATAGTGAGAATCGTTGGACGCAATTACTTTCACATTATACTTCACCGCCCATTTCAGGAGAATTGCATTTACCTTATTTTGTTCCGGGATGTCATGACGTTGCAGTTCGATATAGTAATCATCGCCAAAAAGATCAAGCCACCATTTAAATTCTTTCTCGCCTTCTGCCTCTCCTTTGTCGATAATAAAGCGAGGTACAGATGCTCCCAGACAACAGGTTGTGGCAATTAATCCCTTATGGTATTTTAATACAAGTTCCTTGTCTATTCGGGGATACTTACCATAAAGTCCATCAATATATCCCAATGAACATAGTTTTACCAGGTTGCTATAACCTTCCGAATTCTTGGCAAGGAATAACTGATGGTAACGCTTATCCTTATCGTCCTTTGTGAATTGTCTTTTGTGGCGATCCTCTACCAGGTAAAACTCACAACCAACAATAGGTTTAATTACATTGGGATTTTCCTTCGTATTATGTTTGCCTGCTTCTGCAACGAACTTAAATACACCGAACATATTACCATGATCGGTGATTGCCAATGCGGGCATATTATCTTCAACAGCTTTATTATAAAGGCGGGAAATATCTGCAGCACCGTCGAGTAATGAAAACTGGGTATGGACGTGCAGATGGGAGAACGTTGGCATGGAATGCTAATGGAATTGGAATTATTTTCGGTGAGACCTGAATTGTAAAGATAAAAATCTCAGTCGTTTTGACAAGGCCGGAATTATTAAGAATGACCTATGTTTTTCATATTTAGGAAGGAAGGTTTTGAACAATATTTCAGAGAAAGGATTATTAACCTGAAATGCTGAACTGCTCTCTGGAGTCCATGGCATCACGAAGCCCGTTTGCGACAAAAGTAAAGGCCATGGTGAGAAGCATAATTGCCAATCCGGGGAAAATTGCGAGGTGAGCAGAGCCGGGAATAATGATATAACCATAATTTTCCTTGATCATAGCACCCCAGGAAGGCGTTGGAGGCTGAGCACCAATGCCGAGAAAACTCAAGCCTGCTTCCAATAAAATCGCCGTAGAGAAATTTGCAGCGGCAATTACCAATACAGGACCCATGATGTTAGGAAGCATATGACGGCTTACAATTCTGGCGGCAGAAAAACCAAGGGCCTTTCCTGCGGAGACAAATTCCAACTCGCGAACACTGAATAATTGTCCACGTACAATTCTGGCAACATCGACCCACATGGTAAGGCCTACGGCAATAAAAACCTGTTCAAATCCTTTTCCCAATACCAGCGTAATTGCAATGACTAACAATAGGGTAGGTATAGACCAAACGACATTTATCAGCCAAACAACGGCCTGGTCTACTTTCCCTCTGAAAAATCCGGCCAATGATCCCAACAAAGTTCCAACAAATAATGAAATGATCACGGCTATGAGTCCGACACCAAAAGTTACGCGAGTGCCTGCCAACAAACGACTCAACAAATCCCTTCCAAAGCGGTCGGTACCCAACCAAAATGTTTTTGTGACTACATTGTTGTCGGAGAACTCTTTCTGCAAATTATCAATGGCAGACTTTTCTAATTGTCCCGAGGAGAGCACAAAACTTAACCCGGATCCCGACACAAACGGCTTATGTCCTCTTTTCAAAATATACATAGCTTCTGGCAAGCCAATGATCTGATCAGGCATCGAAGCAGCACCGGGACCCATAAATTCCTTGTAAATGATATTTTCTTTGTCGTAGCGGAAATCGCTGACCGGAATAAATGTATAAGAGTCCTTTACTCCGTTAAAAACTTCGGACAAAAAAGATACAGGTTCGTCCTCTGCTTGTCTTTTTATTTTGATAAAGCGGACTTCATATCCGGGACTCAGGTTGGAAAGAGCCAGGCTCATCCTATTGGCATAGGGCGTATTGTCAGGGATAAAGAGGTAAAAAAAAAACGAAATAAAAATCGCAGCCAAAATCAGAATCAGCCCAAACAGTGACAATCGATTTTGTCGAAATCGTTTCCAGATTTTTCTTCCCGGTGATTCGCTTTTCATTTGATTAGCTTGCAGTACGACCTTTCCACTTGAACTTACCAAGCGGAGCAATCACACCAATGAGTACAATATATATCCAATAAAATAACTGCATCGGTAAAATTAATCTTAAAATACCGTGCTTATTAAAGAAAGATGCCATTGAATTCAACAAAAGAAACTCAAAACTATAGATCAAACCAAGTGAAAGGATAAAATACGGGCTCAATCCATGTATGGTTCCAAGTATAAGTGAAGCAAGAAGAAAAGCATGCGTAAACCAGGCAAGAACAGCAATTAATACAGTGAATGAACTGAGAGCAAAAGGAATCTTCCCTGCCCACCTTTTACGTTGTTGTAAAAAATCCTCCATGGAAACTGCACCCCGGGTAGATACAATCGCTCTTTTATCCTTTAGAAAATATACTCCACCTCTATTTAATTTTGAGGCTTTAATCAATAGCTGTGTATCATCTCCACTGGCAAATTTTCGGGGGGCTTCAAATCCCCCTACCTCATTGAACATGCTTTTGCTGAACATCAGGTTAGCACCGTTGCACATTATGGGTTTGTTCCTGCTTATCCCGGCAGCAGCGATTCCAACCAAACCCATAAATTCGAGGCTCTGAATTTTCCCAAACAAAGACTCAGTCGAGTTGACAGAAACCGGCCCGGCAAGAAACACTGCTTTCTTTTTCAGAAAAAAACCATGCATTGAACTGATCCAGGTCTGAGGAGCTATGCAATCGGCATCAGTAATCAGAATTGTATCGTTGCTTGCTTTTGAAATAGCGATTGTCAAGGCCTCTTTTTTAGAGCCTCCATCCCTTTCATTCAGTATTACAAATTTTACACTTCTGTTTGGATGTTGGCTGATGAAGCGATTAATCAATGATGCAGTATCATCTTCAGAATTATCATCAACAAGAATCAGTTCCACCAACTCTTCAGGAAAATCCTGATGGATCAATGCCTCGAGGCAGGTGAGTATGTTTTTTTCCTCATTTCTTGCAGCAATGATTAAACTAAGTTTTGCCTGCGGTGGTTGGTAGGCGGAAACTTCCTCCGGAATACGCTTCCAGGATAAATAGCACCAAAGAAGAAATACGGAGAATGCAAGTGAAAGCAGAACTAAAAAAAACATTGTAAACTCCATCATGCTTTTCTTCTTGCAAATTTAAATTCGAAAACAAAGAATATTCCAAGTAATGCAGGGGCTGCCAGATTTATCAGCCACAAACTAAAGCTGGCATTGATAACTCCGGATAAATTATCAGTCACTGAAGCAAAGAAAAATGTTGCCACAGCTCCCCGTACACCTAACTCTGTAAGTGCGAAAGTCGGGAAGACAGACATCACGAGATATGTGACAGCAATCAAAGTCATGGCAGCTGAATAGGACAAATCAATGCCAAAAATCCATAGAAGAATATAAAACTGTCCGGAGAAAACAATATACCTTAACAGGGCGAGCAAAAGAACACGAATCAGTTCAGTATTAGAATACAGAGAAAAAACTTTTAGATAACTCTTCCATGATTCAGGTAATTTTAATTTTCTGAAAACTGCTTCCAGGAATGAGGCATTGAAATAAAATAACAAAGCGCCTGTGGAAACCGTCATAAGCAGTGCAATGATTGCATTCTCCAAATAAGCGGGAATAGTGCTGTAGACCTGCAAATATAAAACGGAAGCTATGGCACCTACGATCAAAGTAATTACCAGTTGACTGAAATTCTCTAACACTGTCAGTAAAGTTGCTTCGATTCTGTCTGCTTTCTCCAGATGAAAAACCCTTCCGGCATATTCGCCGATTCTGTTAGGTGTAAAAAAACTGATCGTGATACCGGAAAAAATTGCTTCCAGAGAACGAATGAAACTTATTCGCTCCAATCTTTGCATGATGAGCTTCCATTTAAAAGCTTCTATAGACCAGTTAACAAACATAAGAAGGAGAACGAGCAAAAACCATCCAAAATGATCAGAATCCCTCAATGATTTACCGGCACCTGTCCACCAATCACCTGCATTTTCCTTTTCAATGACACGAACATAGATAAACCACAAAGCAGCCAGGGCGATAAGCAGTTTTACAGCCATCCACCACGGTTTGGATTTATTTTTCTTACTTTGTAGCATATCTGATGCATACAAGTATACATAAATTTGACTCGTACAATTCATAGTCCTGCAAGCTCTTCTGTACAAGACCGTGTTATTCTTGGGATTGATCCCGGAACAACTATTATGGGCTATGGTTTAATATCCATTCAGGGCAATCAAATGAAATTAATTTCGCTTGGCGTGCTTCATCTCAGTAAGCTGAGCGATCATGGACTGAAGCTCAAGACAATTTTTGAAAAAACACTGTCACTCATAGAAGAATACAAACCGGACGATCTTGCCCTGGAAGCTCCATTTTTTGGAAAGAATGTTCAATCAATGCTCAAACTTGGGCGAGCGCAGGGAGTTGCTATGGCAGCAGGCTTATTCAGACAAGTACCTATCTTTGAATACTCGCCAAAGAAAGTAAAGCAAAGCATCACCGGCAATGGAAATGCTTCAAAGGAGCAAGTGGCATCAATGCTTCAAACACTTTTAAATTTCAAGGAAACACCTCAGTATTTAGATGCAACTGATGGTCTTGCCGTGGCCGTCTGCCACTATTTTCAAAATACAAATAAATCCGGTGCAGAAAAATCCCATAGTGGCTGGAAATCTTTTTTAGCTTCAAATCCGGGGAAAGTTATCAGCAAATAACCGCAGATCAGGGCCGGGTATTTTTCATCCTGAAATGATCGATAAGGTTTGATATGCAAATCAGATAAATTTACTTCTGATGGCCTGTGCAATCTTTTCCAATTCATCAGCCGGGACCTTCAATTTAGGACTAGCGAAATTCATGTCGCTGACTCTGTTCATTGGAATCAGATGAATGTGCGCATGAGGTACTTCCAGGCCAATCACGGCCACGCCAATTCGTCGACAGGTAACGGCCAATTTTATGGCAGTAGAAACTCTCTTGGCAAAATGCCAAAATTCTTTATGCGTTTCATCGTCGATATCGAAAATATAGTCAACTTCCTGTTTAGGAATAACGAGTGTGTGCCCTTTGGCGAGTGGATTTATATCAAGGAAAGCAAAAAAGTCATCGTTCTCTGCTATTTTGTAACAAGGAATTTCTCCACGAACAATTTTTACAAAGATGCTTGACATGCTATCTTGAAATTTCCACTATCTCAAATTGTATCTGACCGGAAGGTGCAACAATCTCTGCAATATCACCTACCTTTTTACCCAGGAGACCTTTGCCTATAGGAGAAGTGACAGAAATTTTTCCTGCTTTCAAGTCGGCCTCAGTTTCGGTAACTAAGGTATAGGTCATTTCTTGTCCGTTATTTTTATTGCGGATACGAACCTTTGATAATACCAATGCTTTGGAAGCATCCAGTTTACTGTCGTCGAGCAAGCGCGCATTGGCAACGATTTCTTCCATCTTGGAAATCTTTAATTCAAGAAGTCCCTGTGCATCCTTGGCTGCATCATATTCTGCATTCTCGGAGAGGTCACCTTTATCACGAGCCTCAGCGATAGCTTGAGAAATTCTCGGGCGCTCAACGCTTCTGAGTTGATTCAACTCATCCTGCAAATTTTTTAGTCCTTCTGCTGTGAAATATTGTACTGTCATTGTATTGGTCGTTTTGAAAAACAGATAAAACCAAACAAGACTCCGTTGCCGGAGTCTTGTTTGGTATACAAATATAAAAATCTTTTTTTACAAGGTAAACTTGCCTCCAAAAGAATGCACCCCGTCAAAAGGGTCAGTAGCTCTGTAGGAGTAGTCGATTCCGATCTTTTTACCGGATTTCCCAAGTGGAACCTCGATTGTCAGACCTGCAGATAAACCCGTATAAACGGTAGTCCTCAGGTTATCGTCGGTAATATCGTCTTCATAAGTATAGCCACCACGCACCATGAACATCTCGCGGAACGAATACTCCAGACCGCCGGTGAACTGATCTTTAGAAAAAGAATTGGACGTGAAACTACCGGCAAGGGTCAGTCTATGATCCTTCATGAGGTCAAAATCATAAGAAGCACCGATATTTAACAATGAAGGAATTTCAAATCCTGCAGCTCTTTGTTCAAGTGTTAGCTGATATCCGGTAGTGGTGGTCGAACGTGTAGATAAACCATCACCCCCAAACTTTAAAGGAGTTCCGATGTTTTTAAGAGCAATACCGAATTTTACATTGTCTTTAGCCTCATTACTTCCGGTTTTGTATTGAATCCCTGCATCGATAGCAATACCCTGAGCACCTACGTTTGAGATTTTCTCATCAATGATTTTAAAGTTAACTCCTCCGTAAATTGAATTGGAGAAAGCTTTAGCATATGACAGTCCTATGTTGATATACTGTGGAGAATAGGTTCCCAATACCGGCTCCGGAAGGTCATTGGTTGTGATCTGAATGTCCCCAAAATCCATTGATACAATGGAAAGCCCGATAACGGCAGTCTCACTGACTCTTTGCGTAATACCTGCTGCATTCAAGGTAATACCGCTTCCCTGAAGGTAATTCGTATGGCTGAAGACTACTTCTGTTTTCAAAGTATGCGCTGTTCCTGCCACGTTGAGAAACTGGGCCTCCAGACCTTGCACCATTCCGCAATTCGCACCATTCCAGCCCGTAGAACGTGCCCAAGGGTTGATGAGCAGCTCGGTAGCACCGGCCTGCCCGGCACGGTCAGGATTACCTGCCATTACTGTACTCACCGGAGCAAGTAATGCCAGAAATGCTATTCTAATTATTCTAAGGGTATATGACTTTCTCATATGTATAATTTTCAAATACAGTTATAATTCGGTGTGAATATCAGAAGGTATCAAGATCGAGTGGTCTAAGAACACCGAACCATTTGATTGTTCGTTCTCCAATACCGGGAGCATCAACATGGATAATGTACATTCCACTGGAAATTGGAACACCCACCGTATTCTTTAAGTCCCAATCAACGGATGTTTCCTGATTGACATTCGGATAAGTCGAGCCGGCTGAATTATTGCGATCCGGTGAAACCACATCACGCTTCAACTTGCGGATGATTGTGCCATTTGGAGAATAAATCGTGATGGTACATTTTCCGGGAAGGTTGACAATTTTAACCCTGTTATCCAGCTGATTTGTTTCATAGCTTGAATAAGCATAATAAGGATTCGGTACTATGTTGATAAGACTCAGTGCATTCTTCGCAACATCATTTTGTTTGATCTCACTCACCAAATCATAGGTATTGAAACGATAGTAAGGACGGTAGTTTGCAAATGTCGCAGTAGAATCACTGGTGTATTCGCGGTAAGGACGAGTTACACGAAGACGAATTTTTACCGGAGTAGCCAACAAAGACTGATTAGGAACCAACAGAGGAACACCAACCCACATACAATTGCTGTATACTCTTTCCATCCAGAAATATCCCTGGTTGTCTGTGGTTTTTCCCCATAGTTTGTTATGTATATCCTGACAACCATCGTAGGCAGTACTCCATCTTGCTGTGTCTGTCGGGGTTGGAACATTGTACATATTCTTTCTTCCAAAAACATAGATCACGTGCTTTCCACCTGCTATTACATTCGCATTATCATCAAAGATTGTTGAAGTCGGGTTGAAAATCATATCTCTTCCTGTTCCACCAACAATTCCATTTGACGGATCGAGATAAGAATCTTCACCGAAAGCAATATTTAAACGCTCGCCGGACTCAACGTCAACCGCATATCCCGGGAACCAGCTAAAACCTGAATCAGACTGTGGCTGATAATTTTTATCGAGAGATGGATGCTTACGAATAAATCCTTTTCCTTGAAATCCTTCTGTCTTTGCCTTGGTTCTTTGCATTTCAAACACCACGCAACGACTCCATTTTGATTTGTCGGCTGTGAGTACAATATCCACACTGTTGTACCAATTCAGGTTATCAAAACGCTGTGCATTATTTCCCAGCGGACCGAAAGCATTATCAAAATGAGCCGGAACAATTGAATCAGCAGGAGCCGAAGCACTTCCTGTTGCATCATTACTTACCAATCTGAATGGTGCCCAGGTTCCTCCGATTATTTTCTCAAAATTCTGACTGCCATCAACAAATGACCCGTCAGGGTTTGAAGGTGTTGGAGGATATTTAAAGTCAACTTGCTCGGTTTTACCGGAACGAATCCAATTGATAAATGGAACATCATCACGATCAGGTACACCTGTCAGCCAACGCAAATCAGGATTATCAAACTGGATAGTTCCTTCAATGAAGCCTTGACCACCGGCCACATCTTCTCCCGGTCTTTTTACCTGATTTGTAGAAATATAAAATCCATAATCAGGGAATAATTGGTCATAAGGGAACTCGAAGGATTTTTCACCTGTGTCTACTCTGTTGGTTAATAAATTTTTCAATATCCAACGGCTTCCGGATGTAATCGTCTCAGCGGTATAAATGAGTCCTGTATTTCTCACTCTCTTGGACATTACAACCTTGTAAGGAGCAGCAGACCCTACAATTTGAATGATCACCACGTCTGCAGGGAAATCAACCTGTGTAGATGTCAGTGATTGTCCTGCTCTAAGACCTGCAATTGAGGTTACATTGAAAATAGTATCGCTATTACTTACCAGATCACCGGTGAACTTAACACTTGTGATTGTATCCGTAAACCAAAGCTCATAATTGCCCGGAGCCACTTTCACCGGATCATAAATCCGAATATCGATTGGACCTCTTCCGCGGGTATAGGTAGGATGCTGAATAACGTTTGTAGGTTGAGAACTGTTGAAGAGGATCTCATTCACCTGGCTTTGTTTCAAGTCAAGAGTGAGCCTGTCAGATCCCAGATTATATCCATTACCAATACCGGTAATACGTGTTATTTCAGGGCCGTCACCATAAGAGGTGTTCAGAACCAAACCTTCTGCCTCGGGAGCTGAGATGTGCGGGATACCGGTGAAAATATTAATCGCTCCACCTGAATTTCCTCTTCGTCCTGCCAGATATGGCTTGCTGAGTCCGTCTACATAAGGATCAAAGACGTTTTCATCCGGATTATATGCATAAGCAATGGCCATGAAGTAATACGTCTTATGATTTACAAGAGTTGGTTCTCCGGTAGCGAATGCATCTTTCGTAATTCTGAATGTATGGCGTAAACCTTTATTCTCACCATTCACTTCTTCTACAGGAGCAAAGGCGTTGATATCCGCTTGGAAATACTGATTCGTAATACTTGAAATTCCATTCTGAATATCACACTGAAACACCAGTCTT
Organism: Bacteroidota bacterium; assembly: GCA_004295015.1. GTDB lineage: Bacteria > Bacteroidota > Bacteroidia > AKYH767-A > 2013-40CM-41-45 > QQVM01. The sequence continues at coordinate 38,405 of SHNE01000056.1, forward strand.
GCCTTGTCAGGATCCTTAAGATCGGTAGCCGCTACGGATTCATCCTTCAATTGATAAATCTGATATCCTTCAAACTTATAATAAGAAACAGTAGTTGTTACAGCTGGATCTTTCTCCACATACAATTCACGGTAGTTGTTTGAAGATTTTCTGTTGATGATGGAGAAAATAAGTTCTTTGTCCAATTCACGTATAGCAAGTTCAGGCGCATCCGGACCATCAACGATTTTGAAACAGTTATCGAAGAGAATCTGAGCCTTATCATCTGCTAAACGAACAAGCTTAACTGAAGCCAAAGGGCCACCGGAAGAGGTTCTTGCCCAAACAACACCAGTCGTAATAAAGTTGGTAGCACCTGCTTTCAGGGTGAATGCCCCGGCAGACTGAAGGAATCGACGATCGTTCGGTTGATTTGGTGCACCACCGGAAGCATCCGGTTGATTTTCCGACCAAGGGAATAATCCGGTTACACCATTTGTTCCCCAACCTGTTGGGTCAGTATCACCGGGAAACATGAAGTCACAAGTATCAGCTCCCGGAGTAAGGTGACCATTTCCACCATACACCATTTTGGTACCATCTTTCCATACACCACGCAGGTAATCGTAATAATGTGTTGCGTTGGATGGATTACCAATCAGCGAGAAATCATTGTCATAGTATACGAACTTGGACATGATGATTTGCTCACCCGGTTCATCCACCACACCGTTGCGGTTATTGTCCTTTCCATCATTTGCATCAGCCAATGGACCTTCGAAAAAGTCAACGCCGATTGCAGGAGGATTCAAACCATATCCAAGCGCTCCGTCATCATCAGCATCACCATTATAGCAATAACCGAATCCTCTTTGAACATCACAACCAACATAGTCATCCAGGTAATTTCCAAGATCCGGATCGATCCATGATCCGAAATAAGTTTCTCTCAAATCGAGAGATGAACGGTTGATGACTTTATACTTATAGAAAGTCATATTATTAATCTCATCATTGGTATTGAATCCGAAAGCCTGAGCCTGGATTTCGACACCTATGGTAAACTGGCTGCCGGTTTCAGAGTGAATATTACCCTGATCATTAAACACCCACCAGATCGTTTGATCTCCCAATAAGAATTCACCACACTCAGCTACCGGCGACAGATTAAACTTTGGATAGTCTCCATCCTGATAACTGTATTTACCATCCATATTATAGTCAAAAAACGGAGCCAGGTATCTTCCCTGCATCAATCCTCCCGGTGTCTGAGTCCCCATCGCAGGCCATGACGAAATGACTTCAGGAACAGGATAATTGTCAACGTTTCCAATGGTAGCATAGTACTCGGCAAATTCTTTCACTTCCGCCAGAGTAATTTTCCAATGCTTGTCGTATGCAACACAAACATCGTTGCTCACACTTGCATCAGTGGAGTCGAGCGGACCAGGCCAGAAATCACTTCCTGACTGACGGTAAGTTTGCGCAGCAACACGAAGGTTTTGTGAAGCATCTTTTCCTCCAATCCAGATAGCACCGGAGAAAAGAGAATGTTTCCCTGAACCAAAGGGAACTTCATACTCTGCATTACCGACAAGATCCCACCACATGTCTCCATTGATGTAGATTGGACAACGGACATTATTGATATCCAAATCTGCTCTTGCTTTTGATGGAGTACATCCGGCAAAAATTCTTTGCCCTTTAGTGCCGGGTCCGGCCACTCGTTGTTGTCCGAGATTCTCTCGTGCCTGTGAAGGCAAGGCAAGAGAAATACAAAACAAAATGAGTGAAGCTTTTACAATATTTTTCATTGTATCGATGATCTTTATGATTGATGAAAATTGATGTTTAGAAATTAAGTTGAAGACCTAAATGAATACGGCGCGGCAGGTTGTAGTTTGACGGATTGTTCTGTGCAATCTGGTACAAATCGATATATGCCTGAGGGCTTGTTTGATTTGCAATGGCAGCCTGGGCTCCTGGAGAAGTAAGATATCCGTCATCATCAGGATTTCCTGTTGCTCTGTAAACGGTGTTCACGTTTAACGAATTCAATACGTTGTTAACCTGCAGATATACGCTACCACCAATTACACGACGTGATTCTCCGTCATTTTTCCTTCCGTACTTGATTGCAAAACCTTTGTCAATTTTTGCATCAATCTTAAACTGCCATGGTAAACGGGATCCGTTAAGCGATCCGCTGATAACAGAACGACTGTTAGCTGAAGTGGTAAAATCAGCTTCAGGTGTGATGTTTGATTTTCTTGTGTATGGTGTTCCTGATCCGGCGCGGAATACTAAGTTAGCTCCGGCATTAGAAAATATTTGCTTTCCCCAAAGAATAGGACCATTGTAATTCTTTCCTTCAGAATAATGAAAGTCAAAAGAAGTTACAAATGTATGGCGCTGATCAAATTCAAGCGGCTTTGCTTCACGAAGATTTGTTTGTCCTTGCTGAGCAAGAATTCCTGCACTCGTATTTGGATCAGATCCCGTTCCATCAGCAAACTGAAGAGTATAGCTTACGTTCATCCGGATATTGCTTGTTCTGCGAAGATCATATCCAAATGACAATCCTTTCACGGTACCAAAGTCGATGTTTCCGTAAGTTTGATAAGAAATAGGATGAGCGAACTGTACATTGATAATCTGAATCATATCTCTTAATTCCTTATAGAAGGCAGAAATAGAAAGAGCCGAACTCTTGCTCAATTTCTGAGAGAATGTAATTTCATAATCGGTTGTCTTCTCCGGTTTCAGATCCGGATTGCTTACAGTACCAGACTGCCCACGTGCCAGATTAGAATAAGATACCGGATTGAAGCGGATTAGTCCTAATGCCTGCGGACGTTGTGTGAGGATATCATAGTGTGCAGCGAAATAGGCTTCATCCGAAATCGGGAAGGAGAAGGCCACGCGTGGCATTACATTTACCTGAGGAGAATAATCTTCGAATATTTTCGGACTCACACGACTTTTCTGTGCATCATCCGGATTCTTAAGAAACGGCTGAATTCCTCCTGATGCTCCACCGGTTTTTGTAAGCGGATCAAGGTTTGTGATTTCATTTCCGTCACTATCATACCAGGTATCACCATTTCTAAAACCAACCGGTTTCCGTGGTGAATTTGCATTGTCTACATATATATAGTAGTCATCTCCGATATTGTCAGGAATTTGATAGTCTGGATTGCTCGGATCATCCGGTAATCTGCCTGCGGCTCTTTCTTCACCAACAGTCCAGGTTTCAAACAATAAATATTTATCTTTTAATACCTTCTGGTTCGCATCAAATCGATCAACACGAACACCTATGTTAAATATGAGATCATTAAAAATAAACTTGTCGGAAATGTAACCGGCTATGTAGTTAGGACGGAATGCATCGATATCACGGCTGTAATTATTATTATTATCCTTCTTGGTATAATAATCATCCAAGGAAGAAGATCCGCTTTGAATTTTTCCCAGGTAGTCATATCCGTAATAAGAAACGATACCATTATCAATTAATTCATCCGCCGAAAATAAATCCAGTGAATATTTAGAAGGATCGATTGCATCTGTTTGAATTGTATCGGTGATATTCAATCCCATTTTCTCACGAACGTTTTCATAAAAGCCTCTTGCAACCTCTCCGTCCACATTGGTAGAAGGGACATAGGTTGAGTTGGTGTAATTAGTGTATAGGGCAGGGTTTCCAAAGAAGGTTCCTGAGGTTACAACAGCAGAATTCGAGTCGACACCATTAATATTCTGATTCCCCAACTGGCGCATGAGAGCCCAAATGGATTTCGGGAACACTGTATAAGCACGGTCTGTTCTTTGTTCGTACTCCAATCCGATCACAATATTATGCTTCTTGATATCTACTGATCCTGATGCACTAATTCTGAATTGTGTCTGGTCTACATTTCCATAACCATTGACAACACGTCCCGGAGTGGCAAAAAGACTATATGTATTGAGATTGATACGGTTATCGTCATTTAATAAACCTCCGCCTGCCTGAATTGCAGAGAGGCTATTAGTATAGCCATCAATACCAAGCGGCCCGGTCAACTCATAATATTGTTCTGTGTAATTGGTTGTCGTTGGATTCTGTGTGCCCGGGGTAAAAATTACAGCCGTATCAATCTGGCCATTCTGTACTAATATGAAGGTGTTTGATGAGTCTACAGTAATGTCATAGGTAGTGGCACGCTGAATATCAAATTTTCCTACATATCCATAATCAAAGATATTGTCTTTGTGAATTGCATTCTGTGTAGTAGACAAACCTTTGCTATAATCAACCTGCACGGAATAGAAAGCGCTTTTAATTGCAGAGGATGATTTATCTGTTGATGTTGCATCTGCTGTGAAACGCTGAGTAATTTTAGCAAAGGCTCTCCAGTTAGTTGAAATAGTCTGAGAATTATTATCGTAGTTCATCAAAGAATAGATGTCAGTATAGTTTCTGTCATTGCTGTGATCCAATGAACCACCAACTGAAAATGTAACATTCTTTGCAGGAAGAAACTCCATTTTACCATTCAGACGAATGTTTTTGGAGGCGACATTTTGTCTTGCTTTTACTTCCTCCAAACTATCATAAGTAAAGAAATCCGAACGTTTTACAAAACCATTTCCGGTAGGAGACGGTGAGAGAGGATTCTCTTCAAGTGACTTTAGGATATCGTCCTTCACTTTATAAACCGGAATAGCAGAAGGTGTAGGGTCTTTGTCGTATTGATACTCACCGGCGATAAAAAATCCCGCTACCGGCTGACCTGATTTTCTTCCGGTCGAATCTTTTTTAGTATAAATCGGTCCAGAGATATCTGCGGCAACAAGATTATGTCCGTAACCATCAAGTAATTCGGATGTTGCTAATTCTATACCTCCGGAAAAATCTTTGGATGGTCCCCGGGTAGTGATAGTTACAACTCCGCCGGTGGCATCACCATACCATGCCGGAACTCCACCTGTGATGATGGTTACCTGTTCAGTTCCTCCTTTTGCAATGTTTGCACCTCCGCGAACTTTCATTCCATCAACATAATAAGAGGTAGCATCAGAACGTGAACCACGAATATTAATTTCCTTACCATCATCCTGTTGGTATACACCGGCAGATTGCGAGGCAAGTGAGTTAACGTCCCTTGTAGGAGCTGCCTGAATATCTTCATAAAGCATGGTGGTTTTCGTGGCCGGGCTTCCTTTATCAATCAGGGGAACCAGGTATTCAACGATCTCGATCTCTTTCAACTGAACACCTTTTGTAAGGTCAAAGTCTGCGAATGAAATATTATCTGAAGATACCTGTACACCGGAAACCTGCAGTGTTTGATAGCCAACACTGGTTGCCTTCACATCATATTTACCGGGGTTCAATGGCTTAATGGTATAATTACCATCGAAGTCGGTCACAGCGGCTTGCACCTGAGCTCCATTTAATAAAGCTGCGACGCTGGCAAAAGGAATTCCTTCCTTACTACCTTTCTCGGTCACCTTTCCGCGGATCTCTCCGGTTTGTGCGAAGCTGCTTGCTCCAATTAATACTAATGCAGTGAGTGCTAGGTAAAACTTCCGTCCCATAGGATTGAGTTTGTATGTTAAGTTAAGTTAATGCGGGTGGTAAAAGTATGAATTGAATAATAAAAACCAAAACAAATTTTCTTTCACCAAAACCGGATAATTTTAGATTAATGATTGTCAAATCAAGAGATTAAATATTCTCATTTCCCTTGCTTGACTTTCTGCCCCGAAGTTCGTGATGTTAAAAATTCTTTCTGTCAGTTTTGAGTCAATTCAAAATGCAAGATGAAGTTTTTATTCTAAATACGAGCATATCCTAATGAGTTATTAACATATTTGAGTAATATGGCTAAATAATCTATTTTTGCGGGAATTCAACATCAAAGCAACTATGCGTCTATCAAGTCTTGAAATCAAAGGGTTTAAGAGCTTCGGCGACAAAGTCGTCATCCATTTTGACAAGGGTGTAACGGCAATTGTGGGCCCGAACGGAAGCGGCAAATCAAATGTCGTAGACGCCATGCGTTGGGTTTTAGGTGAACAAAAGACCAGAATGTTGCGCTCTGAAAAGATGGAAAACATCATTTTCAATGGTACTAAAACCCGTAAACAGGCCAATCTTGCTGAAGTTTCCCTCACTTTCGAAAACACTAAAAATATTCTGCCAACTGAATATTCCACGGTCACGATCACCCGTCGTTTATACAGAAGTGGTGAATCGGAATATTTACTCAATAACGTTTCGTGCAGACTGAAAGATATTACCGACCTTTTTCTTGACACCGGCATCGGTTCAGATTCTTACGCAATCATTGAATTAAAAATGGTGGATGAGATCTTGAACGATAAACATAATGCCATTAAAACATTACTTGAAGAAGCGGCCGGCATTTCAAAATATAAGATCAGAAAAAAACAAACCTTTCAAAAACTGGCAGACACTGAAGCTGACCTTAGCCGGGTAAATGATTTATTGTTTGAGATTGAGCGAAATATGAAAACGCTTGAATCACAAGCTAAAAAAACAGATCGCTATTATAAACTTAAAGAACAATATAAGGAACTCAGCAGTGAATTGGCTCTTTTCACATTAAGCGGAAGCCGTACAACATTTGTTGAGTTACAGGAACAGGAAGAAAAACAAATAGCTGAGAAAACTTCCTATGATGCTCAATTGAGTGAAACTGAAGCCGAATTACAAAAGGTAAAGTTACACACACTCGATAAAGAGAAAGAACTTTCTGAATCGCAGAAACAACTTAATGATAAGATTGCTACCATCCGACAGCACGAGAACGACAAGAAAATCAGCAATGAAAAGCTGAAGTTTTTGCAAGACAAAGAGTCCGGTCTGACGCAGCAAATCACAAAAGACAAGACCACCCTTCTTTCCACACAGGAACATATCCGCTTAAACGAAGAAGAAAAAGTAAACGAGGAAATTATTCTCGAGCAATTACAGGGACAATTGCTGGAACTTAAAGCAGAACTTGACAAAACACGTACTGCTCACGACACATTAAAAAGTGACATCTCCCGCATTACGAGCAGTGCACAGGCTATTCAGGCCAGCATGCACGAATCGGAGAAAAGCATGGCGGTAACCCAGGCACGCAGGGATTCACTTGAACGAGAAATTGAGCGACTAACTAATGATAATTCTGCCAAGGAAACAGAGCATAACCAATTCCATGCAGAGGCAGAAAAGAGTAAAACAATAAAGGAAGAAAAAGAAAACGCGCTCAATGCATTATTGGCTTCGGAAGAGCACATTGCATCAGAAATCATCCGCCTCGATGAGGATTTAAAGAAGATGACGGAAGAAGTAATCGCTGATGGTCGTAAGCTTGACGCAAGGCAAAATGAGTATAATCTTACCAAGAGTCTTGTTGAAAATCTGGAAGGTTATCCGGAATCCTTAAGGTACCTGAGAAAGAATTCCAGCTCTGACAGCGCACCATTGTTTTCAGAAATTCTCAGTTGCCCGGCTGAATACAAAACAGCCATCGAGAATTACCTGGATCCCTACATGAATTATTTCGTGATCGACAGCATTGAAGATGCAAGCAAGTCTATCAACTTACTAAGCGAAGCTTCAAAGGGTCGTGCGAACTTTTTCATTCTTAAAAACTTTGAAGACAACTCAGCTCCGGCGGCAGAAGAAATAAATGGTTCTATACCTGCACTCTCAATTATCGATGTTGAAGATCGCTTCCGACCGCTTTGCAGACACCTATTACGCAATGTTTATGTTGTCACCGAAAATCAGGATCAAACTCCATATCTGCAGGAAGTAAATCAGTCACTGGTATTTATTTCCAAGAACGGAAAATACTGCCGCACCAAACATTCTCTTAGCGGAGGTTCTGTTGGATTGTTCGACGGAAAAAGAATTGGACGTGCGAAACATCTGGAAAGTCTCGGGAAGGAAATTGAAAGCTTAAGCAAATCGCTTCAGGAAACTAAAACACATCGTGATGAGGTTCAACGACAATTGCTGAGCAATAAGCAACAAAAAGAAAGATTCACTGCTGATAAAAACCGGTTTCAACAGGAAGTCAACAAAGCTGTACATGAGTTTAGCTCACTGAAAAACAAAGCAGAGCATTTGGTTTCCACGATGGAAAACAACCAAAAGATCCTGCAAGACCTGACTCAACAGAGAAAGGCTATAGACGAAAACACACAGGAAAACGACCTTAGTTTTCACGAGCACCTTGACTTATTAAGAACAGAATACGAAACAATTACTTCCCGGCTGACAAGCCAGCAAGAAGAGTTTTCATCACTATCTGAACTGATGTCTGCTCAAAGCCATGAATACAACAATCACAACATACAGTGCATTCAGCAACAAAATAAAATTGCCACAATCGTTCGTGACCATGCCTATAAAGTAAATTTACTTGAATCGTTAAATCAGAATATAACGGCGAATACAGCTGAACTGGAGCAAAGTCAGATTCAAATCCGCGAACTCCTTGAAACCTCTACCGGATTTGATGATCAACTGCTTAATTTATATGCAGAGAAAGAAACCATGGATCAATCGGTTGCTTTGATTGAGACAGAATATTTTAAATCCCGTGGTTTAACTGATGAACTTGAAGGGAAGATCAGAACTATTCGTCACCAAAGGGAACAGGCAGAGCAATTCGCTCAGGTAATAAAAGACCGTACGAATGAATTGAAGCTTCAACTGAATTCCCTCAAAGAGAGATTATCTGTTGAGTTCAATATCGATATTAATGATCTAATTGATAAAGAACCTTCGCCGGACTGGAATGAAGAAGAACTGCGAGAAAAGGTAAACAAGCAAAAATCGCAACTCGATAATTACGGACCTATCAATCCGATGGCGGTTGAAGCCTTCAATGAAATCAATGAGAGGTATGTATTTATCAATACCCAGAAAAACGACCTCGCACTGGCGAAGGAGTCATTGTTAAAGACGATTGAAGAAATTGAAGTAACTGCACGCGAAAACTTTATGCAGGCATTTACAGATATCCGTCAGAACTTCATCAAAGTGTTTCGTTCACTCTTTACAGAGGATGATGATTGTGATCTTGTCCTTATCAATCCTGAAAACCCAACAGAGAGTGATGTTCAGATTATAGCAAAACCTAAAGGAAAGCGTCCATTGTCTATCTCCCAACTTTCAGGAGGAGAAAAAACGCTTACGGCTACAGCCCTCCTCTTTGGAATTTATCTCTTGAAGCCTGCTCCTTTCTGCATATTCGACGAGGTAGACGCTCCCTTAGATGATATGAACATTGACAAGTTCAACAACATCATCAAGAAGTTTAGTGCTGAATCACAATTTATCATCATCACTCACAATAAGAGAACGATGACTGCTACCGATATCATTTATGGTATCACTATGGTAGAACAGGGTGTGACTCAGGTTGTACCTGTGGATCTGGCAGAAGTTGTAGAAAACTGAGTTTGAAAAACAAAATTTACCCAAAAAAAAGCCGGAATCACTTCCGGCTTTTTTTGGGTAAATTTCTCATAGAAGAGTGCTGAAAAATACACAAGCCTGTATCTTACGGGATACAGGCTTGTGTTGGAAGTTTTACGGAACTTCTGAATTGCGGAACCTGTTGATTTGTGTTCGTGTTTTCATTAGGTCCTTAGCTGAAAAACAGTTCGATGATTGTATTTTATTATTCTTGTCCAACCAAATCATTCAAAGAACTATTATGTCATCAAAGAAATGACAAGAAGGTTGAACCGAGAAACAGCAATGTATAAGTGGCGGAACCGGCCGACAAGTGGCAGCTTAGCTGAATAAGTGGTTTATTCGATATTACGCTTTCTCAAAATCATGACAGAAAAGTCAATTCAATCCGGACTAACAGCTTACGGAAATCAATCCGGTAAAAAATCTGACAGGAAGAAAATTCGGGTCCTCATCAGAAGCCAATATTGGCTCCGACATTAATTGTTGTTCGCTTGCCTCTGAAATAAGGCATCGAATAAACATCATCCTTCAGGCCATGATGGTCGGTAGATGATAGAGCGGCGAAAATCCAAGCATCGTTCAGGAGCTGGTAGCGGGCCTTAAATGAAATATCAGACGCCTGCCAGTACACTCTGTCAATAAATGGGTGACCAAGGCCATTCCCCTGAGGATCCGCCGAGACACCGGTATACAAATACTCCCAGCCTTTCTGAGCAAGTGTGTAAGAGGCTTCTAGAAGGAGCTTTGAAATTGGCTTGTATCCCAACGACAGATATACTTCCTGAGCATTATCCCCGAGGTAGTGACCCATGTTAAAACTGCTCGATGCAAAAGTAGTGGTGCTAATATAATGTCGATAAACCACAGGATTAGTCCGTGTATATTCGGCTGTAAGAAAAACATTTTTAATTCCAAGGTTACTCAGGCGAGCTCCAACTTTCATTGAATAAAAGTTAGAATGTTTGGATTTATCAGTTGCTCTTCCAAGAGCTATTTCGTCGACAAACACGCTTAGATATAAATGTGTGTTTCGGATATTTCGTGAGCTGATATTAAAAAAGAATTGAGAATTCTGTCCCAGGAAGTTACTCCCTGTTGAAGTCAATGAATGATCTATAGTTTTGAAGAAGAAAAAAGGGATCAGGTAAGCGGGATGCACATTTTGATCTGAATAAACTATAGAATTACCGAGTGAAACCTGCAACCTCTTAAAGGGAGTCAGGGTGTACATATTGGCAGCAATATACTTTGGTCTGAAATTAATCCGATTCGAATTACCATTAACATACGTTTTACTGCTGTCGATAACATCACTCACCAGCCAGCCATGAATATAATTGAAATCAAACCAAGGAACCGGTTTAAGATGTAATTTCAGAGAAGCAAAACTCGGTTGATGTCCGGAAAAAATATTTGAACCATGGTAGTTATCACCCCATACAAAATGATCTTTGACAAGACCAACACTTCCCCAGGCCCAGGTATAAGTTATTCCACCCCGCATCTCATCAAAATCGCCCCCGCCTTTTGTATCAACTTTGTAATTTGAAGCATCAAACTGATTCAGGTATGCCGGATCACTGAGGCGTTTGCTTTCATGGTTATCACGAAGACTTGCATAGAAACCCAATTTCTTCCCAACATAAGAATAGATTTCTGCTCCATTCCATCGATGATAAAAACTGCCGCTATCATTGCTGTAATAACTCATTCCAAGTATAGGATTCAAGTTGAATGTGAACAAGGAATCTTTGTAATAGAAAAGATCTAATCGCTTATCAAATTTTTTATCAGGTCTTAACTCTTTCGAAAAATCTTTGAGGTAAAAATCCAATTCCTTTTGCTGACGCTGATTCAACTCTGCTCTCTTATTATTAGCCTCGAACAACTTTTCCGCTATAAGCATCCTCGAATAGGGCTTGATAGCAGAATTAAGTTCTATGATCTGTGCATTACTGAGCTCATCGAGGTAATCGTAAATATCTGTGCTACTGACATGCTGATAGACTTCCTGAGCCATCGTATGAGAGTGCCAGAGAATACTTAAGCTAAGGCACAGGAGGATCTTCCGGATGGATGCTGTCATTTTCCGTTTATTTTATTGCAAAAATAGAGTTGGAATCGAATAATAAAACCCTTTCAGGAATTATTTACTACGAGCACTTTTAACAAGAATATTATAACTGGCCTTAAAGAAATAACGAATGTCAGTTATCCAGCCGGATTTCTCATAGGCTGTAAGATAATTCATTTCGGAGGCCATGATTTCTTCCAATGTTTTAGGAAGATCTGCGTAGAAAGGAGGAAGTAAGCCGGGCTTATGTTGTAAACGTTTAGCCCTAAGTTCAGGTGTATATAAACTCAGGTAGTGAGCACTCAAGGGTCTGACACCAACGATTTTTAAATCTCCACGAAGCAGATTGATGATCATTGGAATTTCGTCAACCCAATATTTTCTGAAAAATTTCCCCAGCGTAGACACGCGGAAGTCGTCTTTTAATTTACCTCCATCTGCCAATGCATTCTGCTCATAAACGTACTGCTGGATAAATTCGGAATAAGCATGCATCGTACGCATCTTATATACATGGATAATACGACCACCTTTTCCGTGACGGCGCATTCTGAAAATGGCGCCATAAACAGGCTCGTAATCAAACAAAGGATCTTTTTGTTTGGTTGCGACAAAGTATAAATTATGCCCTATAAATTTCTTGTCAATAATTTTGAAACCGGCAGCGTATAAACGGCCAAAGGTCTCAGTACGAGAAAGCACTTTATTTCGGTCTCCCGTTAGCTTCAAATAAATCGTATTGGTAACAGGAAGCTTCGGGAATACACGTTTGAGAATGAAGTCGAGCACATAATAAATATGACTGATCACCGGCGGAAACTTTTTCATGATTCTTTGTTTCCGAAGATACTTTGTCTCCACGCAGCCAATGAACATTCCGTTATCACCCAACTGTTGGTTGACAGAAGAAAAGAACCGATTGATTTCCTTTACGTCATTAACTCTTTTCAGATTTATGATTGCCTTTGTATTAAGAGGCAACTGAAGAATACTTTCAGATATGGAAGTCCGAAGAATTGAAATTCCCTGTTCATTGAGATTACAATGACTGGTAATAAAGGCGCGGACCCGCTTGTCCATCCCCCCTATTTTCTCTAGATGGGGCTTTGGAAAATACTTGGGACGACGTAATTTAGTAGTTCGAGGAAGTGATACAGCTAATGACCCTTCACCTGCCAAAACAGGAGTCGCACGAAAGCGATAGGCCCATTTGGTTGAAGCAGATTTAAGATTATTAATTTTTTTCATTTTCACACCGATATCCCATTCGCAGGGATTTTTTACAATTTACTCCTCACCACGCAGGAAAGGAAGTTAATTCGGTGAAAACGGACTAAAATCTGGTCAATAACCCGATATGCTTGGTAAAACCAGCGACATAATGGATGTACTTTCTAGAATTTACCTTAATTGTTTTGCATTCCGCAGTTTGGAATCACCCAATAAATACAAAACAATCGATGTAATCAGACTACCTTTTGTAAGTAGTTGTGTTTCTGATATTAGTGTTACGTTTTCCTGAATTGTAAGGTAAATGTATGAAAGGAATTGGATTACGCAAGTTTTCCGACAGAATCAAAACAATTTGTTAATAAAAAAATAACAGTGTTCGAAAAAACTGCAAAAAGGGCTGAATTCAGCCATGAGCGCTGGTTTCTGTGGATAATTGATTTCAGGAAATTATCGGAATCTCTCAAGTTCTTCTATCTTTTTCAAACAATCGATATCCTTCGGAGAACAGCTAAGCAACCATTGCATAGTTTTTGAAAAATCAGATTTCTCCAGCAGCATCTTGTCACGCCTTGATGACCATTCTTTCTTTATGTTCTCTATAGAAAGGTACGCATCAAGCACCTGAAAAAGTTTATCAGGATCATCAGTACGCACACCACTTGTTAAATGATAAGTCTTTTCAAGATCTTCTAAATAGGAAAGTTCACCGACGAAATCATTGAAACGTATAGCGGGAGTACCCAAGACAGCAGCCTCGGCAGTCATCGTTTGACTGTCGCCAATAAACATTTCGGCATAGTACAGTGCATGGTGTATATCACTGGCACGAATATTTATCCGGTATGGTTCAAACTCCGGCGTTAGATTTCGTTCAGATGTGAGATGAACCTTACCGTGCTCAGCTAATATTTTTATTAATCGCCTCGCAATATCATCAGTGATACCTGTCTTTCCTACATCATGGTATGCGCCCAACTCTGAAAACCGAACAATGAAATTCTTCACCGAAAGATCAAAAATTTTCTCTACTCGTTTTCTGTCCGGAGTGAAATGATTTGGATGCAGATAAGCTAGTTCATGATAGGAAGGATAGCCAAGCTTTTTATGATTCCATTTCCAGGCACTGCAGCAATCCGGACAAACAAGATAGGTCGCAGTAGGCCCTGCTATTCGTGCAAAGGAGGCAACCTTTTCAAAATCGTCTTCAAACAAAATAAAAGAAGGAATATTCAGGAGCTTCCCTAAAACACCAAGTTCCGCTGCACTACCAACTAACCGCTGCGGTTTATGCTTAAGAATAATTCCCATCAGTTTTAACATCCTCCGGGAAAAATTCAAGATTATGCGAATTTTATTCTTCTTTGAACCTGAACTTTTGGAATCAATATTCAGAAACTCAATTCCCGACTCCTTCAAAAGTGTTTCCAGAACGTCTTTAGACTTTATACAAACTACGATCTCATCAGATGGGAAAGAAAGAATAGCATTCTTATACAGATGAAAGTGGGCAGGATGTCCCAGATAAAAAAGGGCCTTCGTCATATTCTACATTCTGAATTCATTCAACTAATCCAATCTTGAGAAGCGAACACCATAACGGGAAAAGAAAGCAAGCAATTCCTCTCCTGATGCGTTGGATCCTATTCTCATTCCATTATTAATCGAAACTGCCATACCATATCCGCTCTCAATCGCCTCTTGTAAGATCGCCGGTGTAGCGCTGTCAAAAATAACGACCGAGCCGGAATCCCCCTTAATATGCATCAGCGGAGAAAGCACATAATGAATTGCGCCGCTCCTCTTTCCCTGAATAGTTGCAATGAAGCCATTATCCTCCGCTTGCACGTCACAGGTAAAGTCTTCATATCTCAGGTAATTGAAAAACTCATCAAAAATATTCTTCAATACCTTGTCTTTCTCATTTTTTGCAGGTTGAGTGGGAACATTTTCCTTAATAATTTTTGCAGGTGATCCTGCGGCGATGCAATTGGATGGAAGATCACTGTTCAACATCGAATTGGCACCAACTACAACATTATCTCCAACTGTAACACCGGGCATGATAAATACCCTCCATGGAAGCCATACTTTCTTACCAAGATGAATGGGAGCGAATTTTACCGGAAATCCTTCCAGTTGAGAATTCCAACTGCCATGAGTAAATAAAAGACAGTGCCCGCCAATACCTGAATCGTCATCAATAAAAATTGGCAATGTCGGATTAAGGTAACTAAGCTGCATGATAATACATCGTTTCCCCATATGGAAAGACGACTGGGGAGTCTTCATCCCTCCGATATACACTTGCTCATTGATGCGCGAGTCCTCATCGATAAATATTTTCTCTGTGTCAATCACCGAAAAGGATCCGATTTTCACAAATCTTTTTAGTGTTAGTTGCCTTCCCCGAATAATTGTAAAGAATCCGACCTTTGTATGGTCGCCAATCTCCACTTTTCTTCCGATGATGACACTTCCAAAAGACAAGCTCACACCTTTACCAATACGATACCCTTTGGCACGGTAAACCACCTTCTTCAGAAAGGATGGCAACATACCTATGCAAAGCATGTGAAGAACCGGTATACGTCTTTTCTTAATTAACATTCTTTATTTATTCATCCGGGAAACAACTCCCTTAATAATATTTTTTGCATTCTGAAACAGCAATTCTTTTGTCCATGGCAACAACTCATTTGTCCACCGCTGAGGATGTATATTTTGCATAACCTGTGAAGGCAGCAAGTCTGAGTTTATTTTCTGAATCAAATCCCTTGTCGAGCGTATGCTGATTTGGAAAGGCGAATTCACTTTATCTCTCACACTGTATTCTGACCCATCCCAGGTACGACCGGTATCCGTCAGATAAAACACTTTACTGAAATCCGTATCGAAATATGGTTCTGCAAGTATACCTGATTTTTTATAATCATATTTATCCCAAAGTAATCTGTTATCCCAACGTGACAGTGGACTTCCATGCATGCAAATTGTTTTTACGGGGAAATAGACCCTTAGACGCTCAAGGTTTTTCTGAAATTGATCGTAAGCCTTGTCAAAATCACCATGACAAAGAGAAAGGTCTTCGTAATGATAACCTATTTCATGACCAAGTTCCGCTATGGAGACGATTACTTCCGGATTAAAACTTTGTGCTACAATCCTGAAATAATAAGTTCCCTGCATACCTTCCCGGGCTTCTATGCGTGCCGTTGCAAGGGAATTTAACGGAAGATTGTCAACATCATGCCTGAGGATATAAGTACGCCCCTTCTGTCCCCGGGATACAAATTGCTCATAGGAAATACAGGCATAACCTGCTTTCTTAACGGCAGCCAAGAGCAAACCATACATCTCCAGTGTAAAATCACGCATGATCAGGAATATTATTTGTCTTTCTTGCCTGTAATATTTCAGTTAAAGCCAATAACATCCAGGCATTACTCCATCGCATGTACGACAATTTATTCGTGTAATATTTTAACTTTCTGTAATAAAAATACCCTTTCTTGCTATCCTGCATTTCCCTGATCGTCCAGGCAGCAATTACACCGGCAAAATCCAGACCTTCATCGACATCATTTGCGGATCTGCTCAAGCTAATAATTCCCTGACTCTGATTATGAATTTCAACCGGATACTCTTTCGGCAGTCTCCACAGACTTCTTCCATCAGAAAAAAACTGTTGCTTCATATAAAATCGGAGTCCCTTCTTTCTTGCCTCAATCCAATCCGCATGAACATCACCTGTAAACTTGCCAATGAACTGAATTGAATCCAGTATATAGCCCTGGTGAAAATCCACCTGATGCCGTTCAAGCCCGGTTACAGGATCCAGCTTATACTCCCAATGCCCATCAGCATGTTGTTTCGACACAACGAAATCAACTGCCTTGCATGCCATTTCTTTAAGCGTGTTTTCTTTCGTGATAGAATAAATCCTGGCAAGCGTTTCAGCTGCAAGTAAACTTGCATTGTAGCAGCAATCTTCCATGAATGGGCTGTAGCTGTAGCAAATCCCCTCTTTGAAATGAGTCACAGGAACATCCTTCAAAATAAATGGCGCTATGTCACAAAGCAAATCTTTTGCCTTTTCATTTCCGCTGAAAAGATAATAGGCATGAAGTCCCTGAGCAATGAATGCAGTGGCTACAACTGTTGGAGCATGCGGATGCAAATACTTTTCAGGACTGGCCCAGCCAAAATTATAACCCCAGCAAGGACCGCTGAATTCTTTTGACGCATTCTCCAGGAGCCAGTTAAACAAAAATCCAATCTGATTGGAATAATCGGATTGTGGAAATAGTTCTTGCATGCGCACATAGGCATGAAGCAGTAAACCAATTCCTTTAGGATTATAATCCTTCCGGATTCCCAATAAGGGACGGATATTGATTGGATTTCTTTTTTGAATTTGTGTTGCTACAGCTGCAGGGAATTTACCGAAAGCCTTGAGTGGCAAAAAGGAAGTAAGCGTATCGTATGGATCATATCCTTTGAAATCTTGTCCTTCAATATAAACACGAAGCTTTTCCAATGAAGCGGTTATGTCAGTATCAGAAAGGACTTTCTTAGGCTTCATAGTTTTATCAGGAAATGTCCGGAGAGATGTTGAAAATAAGATTATTGATTTCCTTTGTTGAAATACCCTTCGGCAATATGCTAATTTATATTCTTACGAGTTCTCCCTTCATAGCAACTGATTCGAGTACTTTAAAGGTAGCGAGTGTAGAATTGTATATCTCACTAAAAGGAATCGGAACCGCAGAATTATTCCGAATTGATTCCAGGAAGAGATTCACTTCTTGTTTATGACCTTTATCCTGATTGCCGGATTTCTTCGAAACATCTTTACCATAAATTGTCAATGTCTTGAAATCATCCAGCGTTGCAACGCTTCCGGATCCGAATACTTCCAGCTTTTCCTTTGGCAGGTTCTTGTTACCATTTGAATAATATGCAATCTGGGCTATACTTCCGTTGTCAAACTGTAAGCTAATGGCAACTGTATCCTGTAAGTTCAAGGTATCAGCCATCACGTTTGCGCTTACGGCTACCACTGAAGAGCCGGCAAGATGAGCACACAAATCAACGAAGTGACACACTTCACCAATGATTCTACCTCCACCTATATTAACATCCTGTATCCAATGTCCTTTCGGAATTGATCCGGCATTAATCCGGTAGTTGATGGCAAGCGGCAAATCCGATGATAGCTTTTGTTTCATCTCCTGTAATAATGGAGCAAAGCGACGGTTATATCCAACCATCAATCTCTTGCCCGATTTCTCATAGGCCTTTTTTATTTCTGTAAGTTGTTTAGGAAGCAGACACAAAGGTTTCTCAACGAAAACATTCTTTCCGGAATTCAAACCCTTCAAAACATAATCTGCGTGCGAATCATGCCTGGTGGCAATGAAGACTGTATTAATCCTTGCATCATTAAAAATATCATTTGCATCACCCGAACAGGTGTTGAAACCGAATTTATCGGCAATATTTCTTGCATTCTGAGGTCTTCCTGTAACCACCGTTACAAAGTTTCCCTTCTCTTTCATCGCAGGCAATAAAAAATTTTGCCCAAATCCTCCGGCACCGATAAGTCCAATTGCCGGTTCTTCAGGATTAAAGTTCTTTTCCGAGACATGAACAATTGATTCAATTTTTCTTTCGGTATCATATTTCAGCAAGATCCCTGAAAACAATTCTGTACGTTCAAGAATCATTTGATAGGCTTCCTGCGCCTTGCGGAATGGGAATACATGACTGCGAAGATTCTCAAGGTTGATTTGCTTTAAACGAAGCATCTCCACAAAAGCCTGCATGTTTCTGTTTTCCGTCCATCGTACATAAGCATATGGATAATCAATTCCCTGTTCTTCGTACTCCGTGTCATATCGACCCGGGCCGTAGGAAGAAGACATCCGTAAATCCAGTTCCTTTTTAAAATAATTTTCCCTCTTAAAACCTGTTGGTACAGCTCCTACCACAACGACCTTCCCTTTTTTTCTCGAAAGCAATCCTGCCAGATCAATCGGATCGGTGGAATCTGTTCCCGCAGTTATTATTACTGCATCAGCTCCGTATCCATTTGTGTTTTCGAAAACAAATTGTTCGAGATCAACCCGGCTACGGTTTATTGAAAAATCTGCGCCATTCTTTAAGGCAAGATCAACCATGCGCTGATCCATATCAATACCGATAGCTTTGACGCCTGCTGCTTTAAGCATTTGCAAGGTTAACTGTCCGATCAGACCCAGGCCTATCACCACACAGTTTTCACCAAGCCTCACATCCGATTGTCGGATTCCCTGTAAAGCGATGGCACCAAGTGTTGTAAACGAAGCAAACTCCAGAGAAACAGACTTATCTACTTTCACGCATAAATTTACCGGAACAGCAACAACTTCTGCATGATTGGCTGTTCCTCCACCGCATGCAACAAGATCACCGATTTGAAAATCCCGCACATCATTTGCCACAGCAATGACCTCACCAGCACAACTGTAACCCAGTGGAGATGGTGAATTCAATTTATTCATCACAAGGCGATAAGTATCAAGTAAACCAAAAGTTTTTGCAGCTTCTATAACTTTTTTGACTTCATCCTTTCTGGCCCGTGCTTTTCCGATCAGACCCAGTCTTGCGTCTTTTACCGTCTTGCCTTCAGTCCCCGCACTTATCAATGAAAAATGATTACGGACCAAAACAGAACCTGATGACAATGCAGGATATGGCACTTCAAGCACCTGCATGAATCCGTCTTTTAAATTCTGTGCCAGCTGTTCCATAATTTATTTCCTGCCTGCGATTACTGCTTCAAATGTTTCAGCAAGTCTTTGTACCATTCTGTCTTCAGTAAAATTTTCTTCATACATTTTCCTGCTCGCCCTTCCCATATTTTCTCTTAATTCTTTATTCAGTAACAACTTCTCCAGCCTATCTGCTATCGATGCCGGATCTTCAGCATTTACTATAAAACCATTCACAGAATCGTGAACAGATTCCACAATGGCTCCTCTGTCTGTTGAAACAATCGGCAAGCCGGCAGCCATAGCTTCCACTATGACCCAGGGATGGCCTTCCGGCAATCTGGGAGTGAAAACGAAAACATCTGCAGCTGCGAGAAAATTCAATTTGTCTTTTCCGGATGCAGGAGGATGAAAACTAATAGGCAACTTATTCTTATCGACGATATTCATGCAACGTAATCGAGTTTCCTCTGACCTCCAATTTCCAACAACATCAACACGGAACATTCCATTGTGCTTTTCCCACAGAATTTCTGTAGCAAGAAGAACATCTTCAATTCCTTTTGAAGCCTGCAAATTCCCGAGGTAAAGAATGCGCGGTATATCGTTTTGTTTTACTGAAAAAGCCAGGTCATAGTTACCCCCATTTGGCACGACATATATGCTTTTATCATCGAAAATACCCTGAAAAAGAGGTTTTAGATTATGCCCTAAAACAATTACCCCTTGACTACGCCTAAGACTCCAATAAACAAAATTGCGCATGAGGCTTGAAGTAGAATTCAACCAGTTTCTGAAGTTACTTCCTCTTAGCTGGACTAATACTTTTCTCCCGCACAATCTGGCAAGGGCAATGAAAAAAAAATCTTTCAGGTATCCGGTGCTGCTTTGACTAATCGGAATGAGTACAAGTGAAGGTTTTTTTGCAGATAAAATTCTCAACATCCTAAAGTAGATGCCAATATTTCGAAAGACTTTTGAAAGACTCCATTTACCTAAGGTATTCAAAGACTTGTTTGCCTTCGTATCAAGGTGCAAAAGATCAAACTTATTCTTCAATGAGGAATTTAAAATTATCTCCGTCGCAATGGCAGGTCCCATATAAGGCGGCGGGAGTTTGCCCAGTATCAGAACTTTTGGTTTAATCATGCTGCGTCATGAATCTCAGGTGCTTTCACAGGAGTAGCCGGCCGGCTTATCACGCCATAAGCAGACTTCCTTGGCAACATAGCAAATGCAAATACAGGAAAAGTATAATTCATCAATGCGAGGTATAAGGAGGGCAAGGTACTCATAGAATACAGCAGGGTTGCCGCAACAGCACTGAGAATAATGTATCTCTCCGGTGGGCGGAATCTATTTTGCTGAAAGAATACCGAGATTATAAAAATCACATATAAGGCAGCCCCAAAGATACCTGAGAGAAAAGTAATTCTTATATAATCATTATGCATACCACCACCGATCATTGTCGGGACTTCCTTGAAGCCTGAGAGCGAGACTCCAAAGAAACGAGCGAAGCCGGGCATTTTATACCAGATGTCAAAATATCTTTCCCATCGCTGCACCCTTCCATTGAACGCAAATTCAACATCCTTCTCACCGGTCATCACAGCAAATTCCTTTTCAATCAATGGTCGGATTTGAGCTTCGTAAATTTGTCGTGCAAAAAATGGCAGAATGATTAAGCCAACGAAAATCACCACCATCACTCCCTTTACGTTCTTTGAATTAAAGTAAGTGAAAAGCACAAGCACAATTAAAAATACAGACCAGGTTGACACATGTCGTATATTGATAACTCCAAACAAACAAAGCAGAAACAACATGAGCAATTTCCCCGTCGGAACTTTTACCTTTTTTCTTTCCGAAAACACTTTATCGAGATAGAAGTAAGAATAAATTAAAAACGAGCCCACAAAATATACTGCATAGCTCATGCTATCTCCATATTCACCCCGAAGTCTGGTTCCTCCTCCTCTTCCTTCAGAAACGTGATGAGGATCCAATGGATGCACAAACACTTCGAAAGCAAGCATACCAAAAGGATATAAGCATGATATCAGAAATGTCATCAGGATAAAATGAAGATCCTGTTTACTCTGAATAAAATGCCTTGCATAGAAGAAAAGCAGTACCGGAGTGATATATTTAATAGAATCTCCAAAATTGTCAATAGAAAAACGTGTAATCAACATGATAACACAATTGATTACAATGACAATTCCCCAAACGCGTATAAACTCATCGGAAGAATTCGGAATCCTTTTTCTAAGCTTACCCGACTGCATGCTTGCTATAATCAGCAGTGGGGTCAATACACCTACGATATATAGTGGAGATAAGAATGAAGAGATATCCTTAATGAAATAAAAGTTGTCGACCAGCGGACGTATTAAAATAAAGAATGGAAACCATTTTCTAGTCCAGTCAAGTTCCTTCCAATATTTTTTCCAATCTGAAAACGACATTTTACAATTTACGAATCATTCGGCAAATCAGGACAATCCCTGCAGAATTGAGTTAACGAATCCCCTTGCACTTACCCGGACAGAGGCCTCTTTCTCAATAAACTCTTTTGCCTTCTGTCCCATTATTTTCGCCTGTTCAGGATGATCTAAAACCCACCTGATTTTTTCTTTCGCTCTTTCTTTATCCTTGAAATCTACAACAAATCCATTTTCGCCATCCTTAATCAAATCAGAAGTCGCACCCGCATTAGGCGAGCTGATACATGGGAGTCCGGCAGCCATTGCTTCATTCAACACCAATCCCCAAATATCAAAATCCGTTTGAAACAGAAAACCGCTACTTCTTGCAAAAAATGCAGGAAGTTCAGATTTCTGCTTAAACCCGTGGAATTGGACAAATTCCGATAAACCATGCTTTTGTACGAATTTTTCGAGATTTGGTTTATCCTCGCCATCACCAATCAGATCCAGCACAAAATCCTTCCGTTCCCGGCTTAATTCATAGATAAGTTCCAACAACCGAAGTACATTCTTTCGAGCTGAGAGATAGCCCACATAGGTGAAGCGCTTTAGTGCCCCATCAGGTAAAACCTTCCGAAGACTATTGGTTTCGAAGGAGAAAAATGCAGTATCAACTGTATTTATCGCGACATGAATTTTTTTTGAATCTGCACCCAATCCTTCCAGGTAAGATTTTGCAAGGCTTCCATAGGCGATAAATGATGTAGCCCTGGCAGAAATTAATCTTCGCTGAAGACGCCGGAGAAAAGAATCATTTCGTCCCTTTTGCTGAACCGAACCGGACCAGATTATGTAATTTACTTTCTTGATAAAGGATTGCAAAAAAAGACGTGTCGTCCCAATTGAAAAGCCACTCATCACAATTGCATCCGCCTTTTCAGTGGCAAGTGCTTTCAATAAACCTTTATAGCTGAAGTACGTTTTTTCAACATCACCAAAATTATACTTGGAGGAATCAAGGAAGCCATAAGTGAAGGAGCATTCGGCAAGATTTAATCGAAACTTTCTACGTGAATAATTTTCTGAACCAAAAAGCACCTTTAATTCAATGCCTTTCTGAAGTAATTGAGCATGCACCTCATTGAACAAGGGTATCCTGTATGGATTTGGGATATTGGTAACTATGATAACTTTCTTAGCGCTCATGAGTTCAATTCATCCATTTTTTAAACCAGGTCATGAGAAAATATATTGTCCATAACCTGTTAGTGACTTGGGTATCGCCACTATGTAACCTTTGGACTTGTTTTTTTAACTCATTATAATTAAACTGAGGATTATCCTGACAAAATTCAGATAGATTAGAATCAATATAATCCAACATGAGATCACCGGCCCATTCCTTCAGCGGGACACAAAAACCCATTTTCTTCCTGTATAAAATCTCCGCCGGGAGCATTCCCTCGAGACTCTTCTTTAATATATATTTTGGTTCTCCTCCCTTCGTCTTCCATAATCCATCGACAGACAAGGCAAGATTTACAAAATTACTATCTAAAAAAGGGCAACGAATTTCTATGGAATGAGCCATGCCCAGACGATCCATCCTGTGCAAATAATAATTTGGAACATTAAATTTATATCCAAGGTAACACATCCAATCTGTGTCAGTAAATTTTCGTGCTGATTTAGGGATTAAGTTGAACTGGTCTTTGAACTCCTTAATTACACTATAAGAATTCAAATCCTTAGTCACGGCATTAAATTCAGGATTCAGAAACTGTCTCTTGGTGCTTTCCTTAAAACTTTTTGCACCTCCCCAAAAAAACTCCTGATTTAAAGCAGCACGATGCAATATTTCGGAAGCAGGTGAAATCTCATTCAACTCTCCCACAGCAGAAGCGGCAAGCTTTCTGACGAAGCGTGGCAACTTTAAATAAGAGTGATACTTTGGGTATAGTTTAATGTAACGCTGCCAACTGCGATATCCTGCAAACAACTCATCACTACCATCGCCTGTTAACACCACAATTGTTCCGTTCTCTCTGGCCTTACGGGATAAAAAATAAACCGGAATGCATGTTGCATCTGCCAAAGGTTCATCAAATACATCGACAACAGCAGGCAGGAAATCCACAATATCAGAGGGACGTACTATTTTTTCATGATGATCGGTATCAAACTGCCTGGCAATTTGAGATGCAAAACGTAATTCATCGAAATCCGGCTGGCCTTCAAAGCCTATAGAGTAAGTTTTAACAGGGTAGCCGGCATTCTTTACCATCATTGCAACAATAGCGCTGGAATCGACACCTCCGCTCAGAAATGCACCTACGGGAACATCGCTCACCATGCGGTAGTCGACGGCTGACTGTAGCCCATTCAGCAACTTCTCTTGCAATTGCGCTTCAGAATTTTGAGAAAGGTCTTCGTATTCAACTTCCCAGTATTTCCTGTATTCCTGAATTCCACTTTTATTTACCCGCATAAAATGGGCCGGATGCATTTTAGAAATGCCACGAAACATCGTAAAGGGTGGAGGCAGTAAGTTATATGTCAGAAAATGATATAATGACTCCGGATCTGTTTCCTTTTTTACCCATGGTAGTTCCAGCAATGCTTTCAGCTCCGAAGAAAATGCAAAAACTCCATTTTGTGATGTAAAATAAAATGGTTTTTTCCCGGCACGATCACGAGCAACAAATAATTCCTGCTTCTCCCGGTCCCATATTGCGAATGCAAACATGCCGTTCAAATGCTTCAGGCAGTCTGTGCCAAACTTTTCATAAAGCAATAAGAGGATTTCAGTATCGCTTGTAGACTGAAAACTTCTTCCCGAAAAAAAACGTTCTTTTAATTCTCTGAAATTATAAATCTCACCATTGAATACAATCGTATTGCCCTTCCCTGAAATCATCGGCTGATGACCCAAAGGTGAAAGATCAAGAATGCTTAATCGTCGATGCCCGAGAAATATTTTTCCGGATGCATCAGACCAATGTCCACTGTCATCCGGCCCCCTGTGTGCAAGACGTCGGTTCATGGCATCGATATGCAAGGCAGCCTGTGAGACAGGGCTTTCGCTCAAGGACAAAAAACCATTTATTCCGCACATATTTATTCTCCTATCAAGCCTCTGATCGTATTATTCCATTCATTGTTGAAATAATGCATATCAAACTGCTCTATAAATCTTTTTCCATTTTCAACGTACCAGTCAGCACGGTGCAACACCTCCAACACTGCATCCGGTAAATCACTTCCCTTTGTTACGATCAACTGTCCGGCGCCATTAAGCAACTCTTTCATCCCTCCTACTCCACTTCCGATTACCGGCGTTCCACACAACAGGGATTCGTGTGCGATGCGATTCCAGCCCTCGGTCATCTTTGACAAAGTAATAACTAAGTCGCATGCATGAAGCATGCATATATAAGTCTTACGATCCAAATGAAGGTATTGTACGGGAAGATCGCTTGCCTGGTTCTGTGATCCTGACATTAACAAATGATAACCCCGGTCCTTTAGTGCATCATAAACTTCATATATGCCCTTTTGACGGTTGGCATTGCCGGCATATATCAGGGGCTTGCCTTCAGGAATACGATATTCTTCTTTGAATTTTCGAATTTGCTCCTGAGAAACCAGGTAATCAGCGGGATCAAATGCATTATAAATAATCTTTACATTTTTACATCCCAAATTTTCCAGGTAATCCCTCCAATAGCTTGAAACTGTTACAACCAGGTCGAGTTTCTGCAACCTTCTTTTCAGTCGGTTAAAATACCAGGTATGTTTCAGAGAGGATTTCCGGAGAGTATCATCGATATGGTGAATCATCCCAATTGATGGAACCCCTTTCACTCTCGACCCAAAAACAATCGGATATGGTTCAGAGATTATCAAATCTGCAGCAGGAGAATCATTCTTCATCCTATGCCAATATCTCAAAAGCGATTCGCCTTTCTGCATTACAGCAGAATCAGAAATCGATAATTCGAACTCTTTGGCAATAGCCAATGCGGCATGAACATCATAAGCATTTCCACCGTTAGCATCGGGTGATAAATTTCCTGACCGAATAGAATCAGCTACTAATGCAGATCGTGTTTGCCAGATAACTTTCTTCATGCCAATAAACTACTGGTTAAGGGATAAAAATGAGGAATGTATTCACTGTTATAACTACGCTGTCTTTGCTGAAAGTCAAAATAGGCCCTTAGTCCATCGGGAATGCCGGAGCTTCGAAAAGGAACCTGAATTTCAAAGCGATTAAATCTGTTCATCAATCTGAAATACTTTTTCCCAATAATGTTTACAGGAAAGGGCGGAAGCTTCGTTCCATGATGCGAGTAATGAAGCTTGTCGGATTTGACTATGGAAATATTACGGGCTATTCTATTTGATGAATTGCTGTCAAGATAAAATGGCTTGCTTTGCATGATTGAGTTAAGCTCCTCAGGATAAACTATACAAAACTCACGAAACCAATCCAAAATGAGCTTTTGGCTTTGCGGGTTTTCAAACCAGTTTTTCCGGATGTCTAACAGTCTGTCTACTATTTTTTTTAGGCTTTGAGAAGAATCTTTGAAATAACCAAGGTCATAGCTAAGTGCTTTTCCATGCAATAACAAACTTCGAACCTGAACAATTCTATACTTTTCCTGAACTATAACATTCACATACATCTTTAACATGTACTCAAGGGCAATTTGTGTTTGAATCAATCCGGGAGATTCTTCGTCACGGTCAGTAAGCCGAATAATTTCCTCCCCACTCAACAAAGAATAATTCTGAAAAAAAGAATACTTCGATGACTCAAGGAAATGACTTCTTGATGTTCCATAGAGTTTATGGATGAATAAATATTTTTCTTTGATGGAAAGACTGTCGTGGATATTTAGTGAACATTTAAAATCATCCTTAAAAACGACAACCAAATCCAAATCAGAAATACCCGGACTACTAATTCCTCCAATCTGATAAACAGACAAAACTCCTTCAATTGCAGAAATTTTTTTTGAAACACTTTTCAGAATGCTATGATATGCAGACGGATCGGTTGGTTTAGGTATGTCGGTAGTACAATAACTCATAAAAAGAATCATTTAATATGATTCCGGAAATAATTAAGACAATTAGTTTTGATCAGTCCGGATAAACAGGCTGAGAAATCTGATGTTCACTATTTTCAATCGTGTTACTTATTAAGAAATCGTATGCGAATTATACCGGCCGGACCGGTGTCCAGAACATCATAATAATACCGTTCACGATGCTCCTGCAAGTAAGACAAAACTTCCACACCTTTGCCTCTATTGAGAATATCATGGCAAAAAACAATTCCATCTTTGGAAATGTATTGCTCAACAAGTTTGAACTCGGCAAGAGCAGAACCTTTTCTTGAATCAATAAAAACCATATCCACCTTCTTCTCAGAAAATTCTCGTTTCAATAAATCACGCAATGTATCAACGGGTCCATTATATTTCTCCAACTCATCATAAGCCGGATTGGTGGTCTCTTCCCGGGTAACACTTAATCCAAGTAAGGCGTGAAAAGTAGGATGGTTTTTGTACTTCAATAAAATATTATCATAATGTTCCTGAAAAATCTCGAGTGTATAAAAATGACAAGCAGGAAATTTTTCTTGCAGGTAATTATATACATGTGTGGCAGAAACACCTTTACCGGTTCCGATTTCAATGTAAGATGAAGGCTTAACTTCATCGATGGCAATCTGTATGACCTGATAATCCAGAGCAGTTACAGCACCTGCATTGTCAAAATGATCGCCTCTTAAAGCACGATAGTACTTTTTAAGTCGCTTTTTAACTTTCTTCTTTACAAAAAGATATGCAGATGTAGACATGTTATATTTAGATTCCCGGAGTGTTAACGAAACAAATTTACTTCCACCTGATTGGCCAGCTCAGCCATTCGACGATAAAAATCATCATTCAGTTTGTTCGTCAGAGCCTTTGGAATTGCAGGGCCCATTTTCTTCCTATATTTCATCCAAATATAACCGATTTTCCTCAATTTCCTTGTATTTCTTAAGATCTCCGGACTCTGCCAATTAGCGCGGATTTCTGAGACCTCATCCATAATTTTCCATGTACTTTCATTGAAATCGGCAGAGGCTGCTTCAAAACTGTATTTTTTAAATATCCCGCGCTGGTCTCGTGCCTGAATATACAGGGTTGGAAGCATCATGAATTCACTAAGTAAGCTTTTCAATTGATATAAAGTTACCGGACGATTAGCAGGTTGGGCAGTCTTTCTTATCCGTCTGCAAATTTTCTTGACCGACGAAAAATAGTCAGCCTTACTTTTAGGCCTGAGATTCAACTCTAAATCAGCCCCTGCAAGCAAGGATTTTGAATGAGCAAGTACTTCCAAAGGCAGATAATCAATCGGAAAGTTATTTAAATCTGCTTCAGTGATCACAAACCATCCATGATGTTGCAAAGGATCTATTTCAAACATGATCCGTTTGGACTCATGAATTTTTTGTGCCAGCGATGCCAGGCGAGATTTATCTTTAAATACATCGTTACGGATAATGATCAGTCCATCAAAGTCACTGTAATTGATCATTTCACCTGAGGCAATACTTCCATGAACTATGGCACCGTAGAGATCTGCTCCTAAGTTTTCCAATAAGTTCATCATCTTCATAACCCGGGAATCGCGTCCGTCATAGACAGGGATTACAATTCTTTGTTCCTGCTCGGAAGAGGTTTCAACTTTTCTCTGACTGAATGCGGTGATCATTTTACTCGCATTCATGTTATAAACGTGCCGCCTTAAAATTAAAGAAAGCAAGCCATCTTTGATGTCGAACCAGGCACCATCAAAGTATTTTCCGAGAAGAATCTGAAAGCTTTGGCTTTTCATAACGAAAAGAATGAAGACATCATATTTAATTCTAGGGGTCTAAAAAAAGGCTGATCTTCATAGCCTATCTATGAATAGGAATAAGGTTATATGCCTGTAAATTCGAAAGGTTACGGATCCATCAACAAATCAGCTTATATAATTTCCATGAACTGAAACCCTGGAGCAGTTCCTTAAGTTCAATTATAGTTCAAGTTAATACAGATGAAACCAGAAGACCATAAAATTACCTCCAGTATTGTTTCTGATGAGCAGGCTAAAAACCGCAAGGATTTGCTTGATCTCTTCAAAAATAATCCTTTGCCTGAAGCAGAGCTCATGCGTAATCCGGGCCTTTTCCTGAATCCGGCTGACCTCAGGAAATTCCTTTTCATGAATGACCTCTACCAACGCAATAAAAACATTCATGGGCTAATTATGGAATTTGGTGTTCGCTGGGGTCAAAATCTGGCATTATTCCAGTCCTTACGTTCTATCTATGAACCCTATAATTATAGTCGGAGAATAGTAGGATTCGATACATGGGAGGGCTTTCCATCTGTTCACGAAAAAGACGGGAAGAGCTCAAGTGTAAAGGAAGGTGGATATTCAGTATCTAAAAACTACGAGCAATTTCTGGAAAAACTACTTGTGGCTCAGGAAAAAGAAAGTCCTCTTGGCCACATGAAAAAATTCGAATTGATAAAAGGAGACGCATCCATCGAATTGGAAAAATACCTGAAAGCGCATCCGGAAACAATTATTTCCCTTGCCTATTTTGATTTTGATATTTACGAACCGACCAAAAAGTGTCTTGAATTAATCAAACCACATCTCACCAAAGGAAGCGTGCTTGCATTTGACGAGTTGAATCAGCCACTATTTCCGGGAGAAACCGTGGCCTTGAGGGAAGTTTTTGGCCTGGATAAGTTCAGTATTCAACGCAGCCCATATAGTCATTATCAATCTTTCGCGATTGTGGAATAAAGCAGACCGGAATAATTTCCATTGCCTTGGTCACACAAGAAAAATTTGGTGACGTAATTTTCTGAATCCTATAAATTGCTTTTTATAAACTGAAGAAATTCGGCTGCACGGTTGTGAAAACTCAACTTCTGTACATCCTGAAAAGCTTTTTCTGCAAGGCGCGATGCCAGCTGTTTATCGGATATAAGTTTATTAATTCCTTCAACCAATGAATCCACATCATCCGGGCTCACGAACAAAACATTTGTCTCATTAAGAACATCTCGGGTAGCAGGAAAATCAGGTGTAACAACAGGGTTATGTGTTGACAAATACTCATTTATTTTCTGAGGATAATTAAACTCGATCATATGATCTTTTGCTGTATAATATGAAACAAGCACATCGGCAGCAATCTGATAGTCGCGAATTTTTCGAGAATCCTCAAAGAATCCGGTGAGAATTACATTTACAATATTCTTCTCCTTACAATAGCGGGTGATCTCTTCTACGACACGCTTTCTTCCCCCTGTAAAGAGGAATTGACAAGTTGGGGTTTTGGCGGCAGCTTCAAGAATATACTTGACCTCATGTACCTCCAATCCAAGCTTTCCGGTGTATACTACTAAAGGATTTGAAAGAGTATAATTTATCCTTTTCCTTGCTTCTGCCTTATCCGGTTCGTTTTTATAAATTGGCACCGGAGCCAAGGCTAATAAAAATTTACTATCATCAACAGGAATTATTCTTCTTATTGCTTCTTTCGTGCTTGTAACACCGGCAAGTATTCCGTCTGAGTTTCTTACGACAAATTTATAAATCCAGCTTTGCTTTACTTCAGCAGCCATGAAGAAGACTTTCCAGGAACAAAGTGGCCCGAGAAGCTTGCCTAACATTAATGCAGGTAACAAGGATTTAGCATCTCTTGAAATAAAAACAATTTGCTTTCTTTTAAAAATATTTTTCAATCCAATCCTGACCGTACTCCATTTAAATCCTAGCATAAGCCACAAGAACATCCACCACTTCGGCGAATTTTCAGTCAGGGGAGTCCACAACATTCCGGTTTGCACCTTATTCTCCAGTCCATAATAATCGCTCATCTGAAAGGATTTGATATTATCTTTCATATAAGTGTAGGGATAAATGATACTTACCTTCTGCTTATGCCCGGCCAAGGCATCGCACAAACGCATATCAAAAATTCTGTTAGTCGTAGGTCTTAAAAGACAATACGGGGAAAAAATAATAATTTCTAAATCACGATGATTCGCAGGCACGGTATGTTCTTTATAATTCGGGAAAATTTGTATCCGCAATCATTTTAAAATCCGAGTCAAGAATTCCCATAATATACATGTTCCGGAACTCACCTTTCTTGAATAGGTCATCGCGCAACTCACCTTCTTTTATAAACCCGCAGGTTTCATACAATCGGATAGCGGGCACATTATCTGTCCTAACTTTTAAAAAGACCCGATGCAAGTACAGTTCTTGAAAGGCAAATTTAAGAGTCTTGAAGCAAGCCTGAGTCCCGTAACCATGTCCTGAACTTTGCTCATCAATTAGTATGGCAAATTCAGCCTGGAGATTAATTTTATTGATATTCTTCAGAAATGTTAAGCCAACAAGTTTCGCGTCGTTCAATCTTTCTATGGCAAAAACCTGAAGGCTATCATTGTTTCGAACGCTTCTCTCGAACCAATCCTCCTCCTGTTCCTTTGTCACGTCGTATGGATGTCCGGAAAAATGATCCTGAACTACCTGTTGATTTCTCCACTTCCAGGTAATTGCAGTATCTTCTCTTACGAATTTTCTCAACCTAATCTTCTCTTCCATTGACCAGTCCAATTTGCTCAGGATAAATCTTCTTTTCTCCAACGATATCTTTGCAGGATATTGCGGTATTTAATGGCAGCTTCCGGAAATCTGTTGTCCCATTCATTTACCAATGAATTGTACACTTTCAGATTATGTATTCTTTTTCCAATATAGAATTTTTCAGTTTGAACAGAAAAATTTTTTTTGAAAACAAGCAAGGGATCATTTGGATCTTCAGAAACTCCCCCGCCTAGATGAAGTTTCTGCATACCGTTTTGCTGACTCCACTTTACTCCATGATGCAAAAGCAGGTTTCCGGCTGCAAATTTTTTGCCTTCCGCTGAGGCTGCCGCCAAAAAGTAATGCGCAATCGGACCGTTGCCTAAAAATACGGCAGCGCCAACAACTTCATCCCCTGACTTTGCAAGAAAAAATACGCCTTCCTTATTTACCAGGTCAAATAAGCCCTTGAAAAATTCAGGAGAGAAAAAGTACATTGATGCTGCATTTACCAAACGCATGTTTTCCAAATACATCTTCACAAACACAGAAAAATTCTCTTCATCTCTCACGGGCTCTATCACAACTCCCTGCCTCTCGGCTTTCCTGATTTTATTCCTGTTCGGAGAAGAATAACCATCCCAAATTTCTTCTTCTGTTTTTTTTAGATCTACATAGACATAATCACGCAAGGCATATACTTTTATATCGGCATCAACGGTCACAAGTCCTTCATTTCTCAACAGAGGATGAAACCTTATGAACTCACACACTACATTTTCCTTCTTACAATAATCCCTGAATGCGATTGTGGCGTGATGTATAAACTCCGGATCGTTGCTGCTTGCAATTGGGCCGGTATAACCGTAAACTGTTTCTATATCCTTATAAGCTGAAATTTTATCGTGTGAAACTACCGGACGTATGAGGAATGGATAAAAATAGCTCTGGTCATTTTCTCTGTAATGAAACAGGCGAATACTTCCATCTCCGTTCAATTCATACAGAAAATTATAGTCGAAACTAAAATTAATATCACGTAAATTGGCCGGCAAGTCCTTGAAAAGCTCCTCCCAGCGGGCGCTTTGTGCACTTGAAAGGACTTCTACACTCGCGGTCCGGCTATCCATATATTTCTAACTCCTCCCTTGTGTACGAACAAACTCCTTAATTTTCCGACAAACGGTAAGAACCTGACTGCGGGTTAACTCAGGAAAACTGGGCAATAACAGGCACTGATGATTTAGTTGCAAAGCGATCTTTGTTTCGCCTTTTATATGAGTCAGATGTTCGTGAGTATTTATTGGATAGAACATCGGACGTGTTTCGATATTATTTTCGAAGAGAAACAACTCCAGCATTCGCTTCCTTGTCAAATCAAATTTATTGAAGCGCAATCCAAACATCCATTGAGCATGTTCTGTCCCTGGTTCTTCCTTTTGAAAGGAAATTTCTTCAACAGACTCCAACTCCTTCCTGTACATTTCAAAAACCTCTGCCTTTTTTTCTCGGATTTCTTTATAAATCAACAACTGCCCATACAACAATGCAGCCTGAATATTCGTCATCCGGTAATTATATCCAAGCTTATTGTGAATATACCTCACACTAGACTGACCTTGCCCTCTCACAGAGTTCAAGTATTCGAACAGTTCTTCATCTTGTGTAAACACAGCTCCACCTTCACCACTTGTGATTGTTTTATTTCCAAAGAAAGAAAACGAACTCATCAGTGATTCGGTCCCTGAATAGGATCCGTCATGTTTACCAAAGATCCCTTCACAATTGTCTTCAACGATTAAAAGTTCAGGGTGAAGTTTTTTTAGCCTGGGAACATTTACAATATTGCCAAGATTATGCACGGCGAGAAGAGCGGTATCATTTCCATACTTCCCGATTTTATCTGTATCCATATTCCACGTATCCGGATTTGCGTCAATGGGAATTAACTCAAACCCATCTGAAAAAAGAAAACTGTTCCAGGCTGCGACATATACATTGTTAGGGACAAGAATTTTTTTTATCTGTGGATACTTAAACTTCAAACCCAATGCTAGCATATGCGTGGCACAGGTTCCATTATTGATCAGGATTACGTATTTACTTCCCAATGTTTCCTTCAATAAATCCTTTGCCTTGTCAATATAAATCCCTTGCGAAGAAATCCATGTTGAATCCAGAGCATCATGGGCATATTTGAGGCATTCCTTGGGTAAGTAGGGCTGATAAATAGGAAGCATAATTCGTCGATTCTACCCTTTTTTAAAGGTTCTGAATATTATTTTTACTGAAATGCAGAATAAAAGTTACCGGAATATACAGGCAAATCCCCGAATGAAAGACTACTTGACTGCTGCCCCACCTTTTGTATAAAACTGGAGGCCATTTATCTTTTTTGCAGTCACAAGATCAGAAAAAGCGTCATTTTTATGCACATCATCTGAAAGAATAAGTCCACCTGTTTTAAGTGAATCATAAACAGCTTCAAACTCGAAGGTCATGTTTTCATAGCTATGATCACTATCATGAAAAAAAACATCTATTTCCTTAAGTTCTTTAATAAGCTGCGGTAATAATTCCTGACTTGGCCCCAGGCGTAAGTCCCAGCGATGACGAAGTTCATCAGGGACAGCCCATCCGGAACTTTGCCGGATGTTTGTTGGATTATAACTCTTGAGATCCTGGTTTGGCAAATCAATTGAATACAGTTTTCCCTTTCCGTTTTTGTGCATAGCATTTAGAATCGTCCATGAAGAAACCCCATGTGCAACTCCGGTCTCAACCATCACTCCGGGTCTGGCGCAGCGAACAATAAAATACAAAAATTTTCCGAAGAGATACGTAGGTTTATTTCCCGGAAGTGAAACACCCGGCAATTGATTCAGCGGAATGAAATCACCATCACTAATCTCTTTCAGAACAGCTTTTGCATAGGATCTGTCAAATGAATCACCGAGTAAAATTTTACCGGCACGCATTAACATAACCTCATGTAAGGTTGATTTATTACCCAGTGCAAACTGTAAAAGTGCATAGGGGTGATTAAGAAAACCCGCTCGGGAAAACTGAATAATCATTTTCTGTATATCATTTTAATTCAGCTTCTGAAAGCTTAATTGTTTCATTCATTTTCCTGTTCACCAGGTAGCCAAAAAGAGCAAGATTGAGCAGGTTAATAGCCAGCAAAACAATCGACATCCCTGTCGACTGCAGGGGAGGCACAAGGAGTATACTCAATCCAATCCCGGCAAGAATAGTCACAATATATATTTTTAATCTTTCCCTTATCAGACCAAGACTCAAAACCAATGGCAGCATCCAGAATGTGACAGAAGCAGTTGTAGCCCCAACAATAAAAAAGCAAAATGCTCCTGATGCAGCAACATACTCTGTCCCATAAACCAGACCTATGATAGTCTGACTAAAGCTAATACTTATAACCATAAAAACGATTGCAGGAACCAGCGCCAGCGAACTGATACGAAGAATCATTTTTCTTGTTTCGTGAAATTTTCGTTCAGCTAAAAGCCTGGAGAATTGCGGAAACACCGACTGAACCAAGGGGTCAGTCAATGTCAGAACTGCATAAGCAAGTTTCTTAGCCACATTGTATAAACCAACCTGCTCAGCAGATGTCAATGCCCTGAGTAAAACAATGTCGCCTTGAGAAATTAAAGTTTTCAAAGAATTACCAATAGAATTTCCAAGAACGTAATTCCGGAATTCTTTCATATCGCCTTTAATTAAGGCTACAGGCGAATGATGATGTCCTCCCAACTCTCTTCGCAGCTCCCAAAAAGAGAGCGCATTACAAATGAATCCATTGAGGAATCGAGTAAGAATAACAGCAATGAAGAAAATGTTCAGATCGCGGGGATAAAACAGAACAGCTATTGCTATTGCTACTGTTTCAATCACATCCATGATCATTTGAATAATTGAACTAAGGCGAAATTTATAATACAGCCGGAGCAATCCTCTGCTTACAGAGTTCAAATAAGTCACACTCGCTGCAGCTGCATAGGCAATAATGAACCATTCAAGACCCGGTTCTTCTATAAAAGTTGAATATGAAATTCTGCTCAGCACTGCAATCACCAACACAGAAACAAGCGACATGAGGAAACTAAAGAACAAACTCACTTTCACCAGGGCCATTAATTTATCCTTGCGCCCTTCCGCATGGTAAACTGCACCGTATCTGATTAAAGCTGTGCCTATGTTCAGATTGAGAAATTCCTGGACCAGACCTACAAATGCTACGACTACTACATAAGTTCCGTAAATACTAACTCCAAGACCTCTTGCAATAAGAATGGAGCGAAGAAAAGCCAGACCGGTGCTGAAAAAATTGGAGAAAAAAACCCACGAACTATTCTTAAAGAGTTTCTTACTCTCAGGGTCAAGCTTTTTCTTAATAAATTCAATTATTTTCAAAACAGAATGGCAACAGAATTCATGTATGAATCAACGACGAAATCCGCTTCAGGCTTTAGTGCCATTACCACCTTTTTTTTCTGCCCTTGGCTTGGCTTCTGATTTATCCTTCCTCCAGAATTTCTTCTTCTTCTTACCTTTTTCTTCTTCGTAATAACCATACCCGGTTCCATAGCCATAACCATACCCGTATCCATAACCGTAACCATAGCCGTATCCATAAGGAAGACTTCCGGCTTTTACGGCGTTGAGGATGATACTCAGATTTTTAATCTTCTTTTCGCGGTAGATCTTATTAATTATGTCGAGGTGATGTTTTCTGGTTACATTCTGTCTTACGACATAGACCGTAGCATTGGCATACCGGGTTAACATCATAGCGTCAGTAATCAATGCCATTGGAGGAGAATCGAGGATTACATAGTCGTAATTCTCTTTTAGATAGCCGATCAACACATCCATATTTTCACTCAAAAGTATTTCTGACGGATTTGGCGGTTTGGGGCCGGACAAAACGAAATGTAAATTCTCAACGCCTGACTTCTGAACAATTTCTTCCAGCTTAGCGGCACCGATCAAATAATTACTTACACCAATATCACTTTCCAATTCAAAGCGTTCAGGTGCTTTAGGCTTACGTAAATCAAATCCGACGAGCACCGTACGTTTTCCTGACAAGGCAATAATTCCTGCCAGATTCAGGGCACAATAACTTTTCCCTTCGGCGCTAATTGAAGAGGTGACTAATATAACAGATGATTTTCCGGTAGGCGGATTAAAATACTGAAGATTTGTTCTTAACGAACGAAAGGATTCCGCAATATAACCTCTGGGATTATCTTTGACTACCAATTCAGATTCCACATTGCTATAGCCAACAATTCCAAGCATTGGAATCTTTGTAGATTTTTCAAGCGTAGCTCTGTCACGAATTTTATCATTCATGATGTCTCTGAAATAGACAAATCCGGCAGGCAATACCAAACCAACCAATAGTGCAATGGCAAAAATTTCTGTCTTTACGGGTCTGACCGGACGATAGGAAGCATTAGCGCGATCTACCATTTTATTGTCCGAAATGGTAGAAGCAAGAATGATGGCAGTTTCAGCTCTCTTTTGCATTAAATAAGTATACAAAGCAGCTTTTACTTCTCTCTGTCTTTCTATATTCACCATGATCCTTTGTGAACCCGGAAGTAATTTTATTTTACCCTCAATACGACCTAACTGGGATGTGGCCTCCTGTTGCGACACCTGGATACCTGCCCGGATACTTTTTACATTTTCGAGAAGATCATTTTTAGTATTCTGTATCGCGAGCGTCAGCTCAACCATACGTGGATTATCAGGAGTTGCGCTGTTAGACATGAGGCTACGTTGTGCCTCAAGGTCATTAAGCATAGAAATTAGTTTTAAGAGGAGGGCATCGTCTATCCCTAAACTTGATGGTGAAAGCCCTTTTAAATTCTTACCTTCTTTTACATAATTCTCAAGGTAATTTAAGAAACTTAGCTTGAGATCAAGTTCCGATATTTTTGCGTCATAATTTTTTGCGCTCTCCAGATAAGTCTGTGCTTCTGCAGTAACATTTGTAATTCCTTTTGCAGATCTGAACAACTCATACTCTTCCTCTACCTGATTCAGGTCTTTAGAAATTAAGGCAAGCTGCTCATCTATAAACATCAATGAGTTTTTGGCTAACTCGTTCTTCTCATCAATATTTCCTTTTAGCCACATAGCAATCAGGGTATTGATAAAATCGATAGCCTTTTCCGGAACAGGGTCCTCAAGAGACAGACGAAGTATAGATGATTGTTTATTAGTGATGGAAATATCAATTGCTTTTTGGTAACGATTAATTAATCCATCAATCGTATTGTATCGAATAACGAATGACCGCTTTTCATAATTCACATTATCAAATGCCTTGTCATTAAAATTATCTTTCTTCTCTACTCGGAAAGAACCCAATGCATTGGAAACATGCTCGCCAAATCGATGAGTACTTTTAATCTCTTTATCGTCGGACGGGTTATAGAAAGTAATATCGTACTTATTCCTATTTACAACTTTGATTTTAATTGGAACAGAATAGGAAAAGTATCTTAGTGAATCGTCAATAAAATCAAACGGACAAGTATTGTAAAGCTCGCTGGTCTTTATGCTTCCCTTGAGAAAATAGGTGACATCGAAATTCAGTTTTTGGACAGTCTTGGCTATAAGAGTCCTGGATTTTAAAACTTCAATTTCATTCTGGATATTCCGGTCTGTAGTGAAATCATTTAATTGCTTGAGGATATCCGCCGCATCCGTGCTGCTCTTTGGCTGCTTTACCATGACAGTTCCTGATGCTGCATAAACCGGTGTTGCATACCATGTGTAATAATATGCTATTAACATTGCCAATACGAGGCTTATGATATACAGGTACCAGTAGCGTATAACATAGTTAAAGAAAAAACCTTTCAGGTCTAACCCGGTTTCTTCTTCTTCTAAATTATCCTGAGATTGTATTGGATTCTGTTCCATGCTGATTTATTCGTAATAACTATTTCGTTAATTGGAAAATTGCAACCATAGCAGCAAATCCTCCAAAGATTACCGGCAGGACTCGGTAATAATTTTGAGTCAGGAATCTTTTGTTCTTCATTGGTTCGACATAAATAATGTCATTACAATGCAAATAATAGTATGGTGAATTAAATAACTCACGCGAAGTCAAATCAATTATGGCAAATTCCTTTCGGCCATGAATTTCCCTCACCACTTTGACATTCTCCCTGTTACTGTAAATGGTAAGATCTCCGGCCAAAGCCAAAGCCTCGGGAAGCGTAAGTCTTTCATTAGAAACCGAGAAAACACCCGGATGTGCTACTTCACCAATTACGGTCACCCGATAGTTCCTGATACTTAATTTAACGGAAGGACTAATTATATATTTTTCCAGTCGTTTAATGATGGTATCTCTTGCAGCTGCAGATGACAAGCCGGCCAATTTCAATTCACCCACAAGAGGCATTTGAATGTTTCCGTAAGAGTCTACCAAATAACCGCTGGCCATTGAGTTATCGTCGTTCGGATTATCCGAATAATTGAAATATTGACTTGCTTCGGCACTTATACTGGCAACAAAGATATTTAAGATGTCATTGGGCTGTATCAAAGCCACATAGCCTGTATCCTGAAATGTCATTACCGAATCAATTCTCTCATTAGCTTGAAAATACACTATCTTTTTCTGTGGGGTACAGGAAAAGAGAATAACACAGGAAATAAAAAAAATTGTCTTTTTAATCATTTTAAGCCCATCTGAATAAAACCAAGATCTATAAACATGGAGATTCCATGAATAAATTGTGTACTGTTTATGCACTAAATTGTTTCAAAGGCTTAGAATTTGGGTAAAAAAAATCCCCTGCCTAAGGAGGCAAGGGATTTCAAACATGTTTAATTAAGATTTATTGAACCATTAATGGGAATTTATTGATTCCTGTGGAAGCACTTTCAAGGAGTACCAGGTACATTCCGGCGGCCAGTTCATTCAGTTCAATCGGAATAACATTCTCTCCGGTTACAGAAGAAGCAGAAACTTCCCGCACAACTCTTCCTGTCTGATCCATTACTCGTAGAATGAATGTCTCCTCCTGATTCACAGTGTATTTCAATTGGAATTTGCCATGAGCCGGATTCGGGAATAAGGTCGCTGAAACTAAATTAGATTCAGCTATCGTTTCAGCAATCCTGCACGTAATACTCACAGGCAATGTTCGGGTTCCTGATACGCCACATGCATTAACCGCCTTCACACCAAGAGTACCTGCGCCAGCGCCCCAGAGAACAACCATATTTGTATTCACAGTAGGTGTTCCTGATAATAAGGTTGCACCTAAAGGAACTATACACTGATACGACGTTGCTCCAGGAACCGCAGCCCATGTATAAACTTCTGTTGAGCCTGCACAAACACCGGTACTACCGGAGATTGCAACAGGAGTAGAAGGATTACCATAGACATTCACGGATCTCTCATATCCCAGTCCACATGCATTCAAACCACCAACTTTAAGTACACCTGAAACAAAGTTAGCAGGGAATTGCAGAATTATACCATTCAGATTGCTTGGACCAAGTACTGTAACCCCCGCAGGAATTGTCCACTGGTATCCGGAAGTTGCACCTGTCAGTGAAGGAATAGAATACTGGTAAGTCTGTCCACACACCCCTGCAGTCGGGTCACCACCTATATTCTGAGGTGTAGGAAGTTTTCCTGTACCGAGCGATAAGGTACGAACAGGACCCGGTGATCCGCAAGAACCAACTGCAGCGACTGTCAATGATCCGGATACGAAGTTAGCAGGGAATGTAACACTTGCTGAAGTACCGGAACCAACTACTGTGGCACCGCCTGTTACGGCCCAGTTGTAAGATACTGCTCCATTCACAGGGGCGATAGAGTATGACTCCGTTGACCCCGGACAGGCTTTTGCCAATCCGCTTATAGGACTAGGAACGCCTGGACCACCAGTTAGAGTGAGGCATCGGGATGCGCTATTAGTACCACAAGAGGTAGTGGCAAACACACATATAGTTCCTGAAGTATAAGCATTCGGGAAATTGACAGTTACGCTATTGGAATTTCCTACAACAGTAGCTCCATTACTTGCAGTCCAAGTATAGGTAGCTGCCCCGTCAATCGGCTCAATAGAATATGGATTTCCGGTTGTGTTAGGACAAGCTATGAGCGAGCCTGCAGTGAATATCGGTGTATTCAAACCACCACGTACCCAGAAACATTTAGTATTGGTGAAACCACAAGCATTGCTGGCATAGACACAAATATTATAGCCGGATGCTCCCGGTTGCAATGCACCGAACGTGACTGTGCAGAAAGTATCAGGAGTTGAAACAGGACTTGCTAATCCGTTTATCAAAGTTCCCGGAGGTACAGACCATGTATATGATGTTGCACCAGGTGACACGTTTACAGAGACAACCTGTGAAGAACCAACACAAGCAGTAATCGGTGCTACAATGGTTTGAATGCTTGTTGCAGGAGGAGAACTCATGATCGTTAATATCAATTCCTCAGTATGACATCCAAGCACATCAGTATAAGTTCCACTGCTCGTATATGTCTGACCATTTACAGTCCAGAAATATGTATCGCAAGCAGACACCGTAACTGAATTAGTTGTTGCTGAAACAATTGTTAATACCAATGTCTCAGTATGACATCCTACTACATCTGTGTAAGTTCCGCTTGCAGTATAGGTTTGTCCGTTTACTGACCAGGTGTACGAATCACAAGCAGATGCTGTTGTTGAATTAGAAGTGCTTGCAGTGATTGTTAATACCAAAGTCTCAGTATGACATCCTACTACATCGGTGTAAGTACCGCTTGCAGTATAAGTCTGGCCATTTACTGACCATGTATAAGAATCACAAGCCGATGCTGTCGTAGAATTACTTGTCGAAGCAGTGATAGTTAATACCAAAGTCTCAGTATGACATCCTACTACATCGGTGTAAGTTCCACTTGCAGTATAGGTCTGTCCGTTTACTGACCATGTATAAGAATCACACGCAGATGCTGTAGTAGAATTAGAAGTGCTTGCAGTGATTGTTAATACCAAGGTCTCGGTATGACATCCTACTACATCGGTGTAAGTACCGCTTGCAGTATAAGTCTGTCCGTTTACTGACCATGTGTACGAATCACAAGCTGCAGCTGTTGTTGAATTAGTAGTGCTTGCAGTGATTGTTAATACCAAGGTCTCGGTATGACATCCAACTACATCTGTATACGTTCCACTTGCAGTATAAGTCTGACCGTTTACTGACCAGGTATATGAATCACAAGCTGATGCTGTCGTAGAATTACTTGTCGAAGCAGTGATTGTTAATACCAAGGTCTCTGTATGACATCCAACTACATCGGTGTACGTTCCACTTGCAGTATAAGTCTGTCCGTTTACTGACCAGGTGTATGAATCACAAGCCGATGCTGTTGTAGAATTACTTGTCGAAGCGGTAATGGTCAATACCAAGGTCTCAGTATGACATCCAACTACATCGGTATAAGTTCCGCTTGCAGTATAGGTCTGGCCGTTTACTGACCATGTGTAAGAATCACAAGCTGCAGCTGTTGTAGAATTAGATGTGCTGGCTGTTATTGTCAATACCAATGTCTCAGTATGACATCCAACTACATCGGTATAAGTTCCGCTTGCAGTATAGGTTTGTCCGTTTACTGACCAGGTGTAGGAATCACAAGCCGATGCTGTTGTTGAATTACTTGTCGAAGCAGTGATAGTTAATACCA
>SHNE01000045.1 GCA_004295015.1 Bacteroidota bacterium
GAAAAACATTGCAATACGTGTCCATGGTACTTATAAAAACAGATTTGGAAATTCTATTGGATCAGTAAACTTCCCGAAAAAATGATAATAAAATTACATAACGAACCTCTACTGAACAGGATATGCATAAAAACTATCCCAAGTCGAAATAATTAAACGGAAACTAATCATATAAATAAATGAATACTACTTACTACTACACAGTCATGGAAATTGTTACCACATTCGGCTATGATCCTGGAAAAAATGAACAATTCGTAAATGTGAAAGACTTCAAAGGATCTAATCTTCGACGATGCAGAGAAGAAGCTGTCGAATGGTATTATGAAAGATCAAGAGGATTAGAAAATGCGGGCGGGTACTTTTTACCATTTGCCTCCCCTGAAAATTTTGTACTGGGGAAGAATGCAGTATACTCTGTATTTCTTTCTCTCATTGAAGTTTTCGAAGGTAACGAATATGAGTATCCATTGACTGGCGTTGAAGATGAAACTATCATGGAAAATTTAGAAATAGAACGAGAAATACTCCGCAAATTAAAATAACCAATTTTAGCATACAGCACAAACAAGCAAAGAAGATTATCTGAATATCTAAGAATTTCCTAACTCTTAAATTATAAATCATCATGAATAACAATCAAAAACGAGAAGAAGGGCCGATCCTTCGATTTGAGACCTTCGATGTAATACCTCGACGCAGAGGCCGAAAAAATAACAAACATCTTGACAATGTTATCGAAAAACTACTAAGTATGGAACCAAAGACGAAGGTTAATATTTCTAAAATCGATATTCAAAATTTTGGGCTCTGTCACTCAACTATCCGGTACAGACTCGAAATAAGGGATCAGCTTGGCAGGTACTCATTCAAGACCTTGGTAGATGCCAACAAAAATAAAATCGGATACACAGTCTATTGTGTCGCCTAAACTCAATTAAATTTTACAACTATGGAAATTTTCACACACAAAGAAATCATGTTAATGATTGACTCATTCAATGGAATTGCAGTCAGCTCAAGGATTCCTATGAAGCTTCAACTCACAGGGGTATTTGATGAAGGAAACCGGCTATTCAAGAAATGGAATGTGGACAAGAAGCTACTGAGAAAAAAACTCAATTACATTAATGAGGAGGAGGCGAAAATAATCATG
This sequence comes from Bacteroidota bacterium, assembly GCA_004295015.1. Lineage (GTDB taxonomy): Bacteria > Bacteroidota > Bacteroidia > AKYH767-A > 2013-40CM-41-45 > QQVM01. The sequence goes on from SHNE01000045.1 coordinate 1,157, forward strand.
AGAACAATTCTAAATTTTTGGGATCGTTTCGACGACGAACAAATAACTGAAATGTTCATGAACAAAGCACTGCAAGAAGAGAACTATGAATTTGCCGCAGAAATTCGTGACGGGAAAGTATCTCCCACTTCGCTTCAAGATCGATTCAAAAATATGAATCGACCAAATCAACACGAATAGTGAGAGTCGTAAAAAATGGTATTGGTGTAAGGGAACTTACATCAACCATAGACTATCAACAAAATTACAGTTCCTTTTCCAAAGTTTCTGCTATATTCGTTATATACTAACAGAAAACGAACCATGTCAGACCAAAGTACGTCTATTCATTTGTTTCTCTTCACAAGTCCAGAATTACGAAAGGAAAATTTCAGGAAATGCTCATGAGGACAATGGCGCTTAAAGTTCAAAATTAATAACATTAAATTCGCTAGGCTACTTTGATACATTTAAACCGATGACAAAAAAAAGAGTAGTAGATAACAGGCTCACAGAAAAAGAAGAGCAAGAGCTGGCGCATTTCTACATGGTTAGGAAGAGCGCCCGTGCCTTGATGAATTACCGTGTCAATGCTTTCGATGAGGACGGCACGTTGGAGGTCGTTGATGACTACGGCAGACGATCCCGTTATAACGGGCAAAAGTACATTGAAGATCACATCCGTTACTTTGAGAAGAAGGACCATCCGGTTTGGTACAGGCTGTGCGCCAAGCTGAAGCTCGTTCAGGACGAGTACGATGAAAAGTTTAAAGACATCAAATAATTTTTCGATAAGGAAGGACATTTTCGGTAGCCCAATTTTTATTGCCAACCATTTCGGCTTTTTTCCTTTCGCATGTCATCTGCTATATTCGTTTCAAACCTGAAATTTATTTATGCCAGAACAACTTAAAGTCTGCCTGTTCATTCGTGTCTCCACGCAACAACAAGATTACGATCGACAAATTTCCGATCTCACCTCCTATTGTGCGCAGAAAGGCTATGCAATTTCTAAAACAATAGCAACTAAAATCACCGGAACTAAAACACTTGCTGATCGTCAGGACTTGCAGGAACTCCTAGCCGCAGCAAATCGCAATGAATTTCAAAAAGTAATTGTCTGTGAAATTTCTCGCATAGGAAGAAATGCACGTGACATAAGAAACACTATTGATCAATTGCACCGGAAAAAGATTGCAGTCGTCTTTAAAAATCTTGGACTCGAATCAATCGACGAGAATGGGAATGAAAGTTTTGTAACCAATATCATTATTGCCATATACAGCGAGCTTGCACAGGAGGAGAAACGCATCCTATCGGAACGGATCAAGTCAGGCCTTGCAGAAGCTCGACGTAAAAATAAAAGAATCGGAAGGCCAACAGGCAAAGAAAATATTCAGGAGATAAATAAAAAATATGGCAAACTAATTTCCGATCTTCGGAAAGGTACATCTCTCACAGATTGCAGCAAGCTTCATAGTGTTAGCAGGAACACCGTCATCAAAATAAAAAAACTCATGGCAGCCTGATGGATGATAAAGAGAACATCGAAAAGTATTGGAAGAACTTCCGATCACAGGCATCAATGGTTGTAGGATACGAGTCGGCAGTAATAGCCTGCACCGATTTTATGGATCAGTATGGACAGGCCACAACCGAAGATGTTGAAGAAAATGCACAAGGCATCAGAGTCGTTGCTCATTTGATTAGGAAGTTTGAAGCTACTGAAGACTATGTTTCTTGTGCAAAGCTTTCCAGGTTCCAGCAAGGATTGGAGATTCCAGAGGGAGCTTGTGAAGCATCAGACCTACCACAATTCCTTTCAAACTTCACGACAGTGCTCTTGCATGATGTGAATTGTCAAGGATGTTGGACTGTACTCGAAGATAACGGAATGACTATTATCCAACAGTTGAATATTGACACCGATGAAGGGATTGATGGGTTAGCATTGGTCGAGATCCTGCACAATTATTTTCTAATCAGGGGCGAGATCGGAAAATGCCCGTTTTTGAAGCTCTTGAAAAATCAACTATCTGAAACGAAACAGAATCAAATAACAAAACAGTGAAAAAATCAAGAGGCATTCAAGTTTTCTAAACTTGCATTTAACAATTAGTTAGACTTCGTCAACCAATCTTCTGTTGTCCCTCTTGCAGAATAATGTTTCAGGCTTATTGTCTTTTTAAATTTACCGTTTGTAAATCTTTCAAAAAACTCCTGAACCACATTGCTATATTGAAGATATCTCCCATTGGACAATTATAAAATTGGCTGGAAGCAACCCATACTTAAGCCCAGATGCTAGCCAATTATTCTGAGACACTCTGATGCTATCCTTTTTTGAGCGCTTCGATTCTGCAAAAATTACTCTGTCACCTTTCCATGCCATCACATCCCAACATCCCGAATAAGAATTCGAATTTATCATGGCGATATCAGTTAGAAGCTTTGCTATCTCATTATCCACGATGGGAGAGTGGATTTGATTTTTGTACTTGTCATCTTTCCACTCAGACAAACAAATTGGCTCTTTGTTTCCTCTACCATATGTTTCTACCCACCGTGCATCCCAGCCATCATTGTGGAACGATGTCATAATTGCAATCTCTGCAAACATTGGCTTATTGCCGAAAGATACAATGGGTTTCCCACCAAAGGTTTCTTTGACAGGCTCACCTGTCCATTTGCTAAATGCTACAATGCATTTAGGAATTTCAACTGTCTGCTCATTGATCGAGAATTGCACAATTTCCGTCGGCGTAAGGAATTGCGGGTACATAACTATTGATTTACAAAATCAAAGATAACGGGATTCTCAAAAGCGTCAATTAAATCATTAGAATTCTGCGCACCGCCCAAGTTTTCCTGAGTGCAATCCAGACATTTCCTAACAAGACGTTTTCGGTAACGTTTATTCCGCACCGGTAGGTCTCGCAAAATCCTGTTAGCTAGGATCGGTAATTTCTATAAACTGCATTATAACATCTATTAATGCATCAGACTCAGACGGAGAGTAATCAGGCGATTGTGTCAAAAACATGTAGTCATATTGATGACAGTTATTAAATGTTTTATAGTCAATTTTTTGAAAAGGTATTGAAGAAATCCCAGGTATATATGTGCCCAATTTAGGATTACTTATATCGTCAATATTTTCAAAATATTTCATTTCAAGTCTTTCTATTCCGCTATCTGTTTTACTTATCAAATTGGGAGGAATATCAATGTGTGGATAATTAATATTTGTTATATAATACAATTCTTCTAACCAGTGTTGAGACAAAAAGAATAGCAAGAAATTTCCAGGATTCAAGTCAAGCTCTGCTTCCTTCTCGTCGGTAATCCAATCACTACCTTTCAAGCGCTCAGAGTCAACAAACATATTGACAACTCTAAAATCACACATCCCAAGATCAGCATGAGCATCCACATGATCGATTACAAAAGTAGAGCCGTGCGATTTGCGCATTTTTTTGCAATACGCTTATAGTTCATCATGATTAATAAAATAGTTTCCTGGAATTTTCTTGCCTTTAGTTAACCCACAATTTCTCAACAAGAAATTTTTCACATCTACCTCGTCCCATGGTTTGTGAGTATTCTCCCCTCTTTCTGTTTTTCTGGGTCGGCTATTCCCTTTGATGAAGAAATCCAAGTCTACATCTAATATCCTAAAAATCTTATGCATTGAAAATTAATTTATAAAAGACTGATAAAATACGAATTTATTTATTGAAATCTTACCTAATTTATGTAAATATCATCGCGTAAGGATCTTGGCAGCTATAGTAACGGCGTTGTTCTCGTACCCCTTACCCCCCAACAACATCACCTTATCTCTGATAATAGAAGGCCCCCAGAACAGCCAGCCCTGCTTCTTGAAATACTCAAACATTTCTTGCTCTCGGCCCCGGTAGATCTTCCCGGCAATTAACCCAAATGAAATCTTAGTCTTGTTTCCCATCAACCCCTGCTGTAACCAATGCCCTTTCAAACTTGCCGACAATACATTTCGGTAGTTCTTTGCGGTTAGTAGTTTGTATCTTCCGCTCTGCTCCTTCTGTTCGATTGCCACCTCGTCATATGGAACCCCAGGACTGTCCAGGTATGACTTGACTTCCAGAAGATAAACAGTGTCCCAATTCACATCATAGGCGACAATATCAATTTCCGGCCTTGGTGTTGATGGCTTGTTAATAAGCCGTTTCTCCTCCGACGACAAGTTGATTTTAACTGAATGTTTTACCAGTATTTCTCCTCCTGTAAAAGCTGCCCAATAATCTTCTCGACTGCGTTCATGTCTTTTTTTGCATGAGAGTACATGGACTGGCTGATATGTGCAATGCTTGGGATGTGAGATTGACAATAGTTATCGAGTACGAAATGTTGGTAAGTGCTTTTGTAAAATAACAGCCTCTATTAACCAAAATCTATCAAAAGCATGGATGCTATTACCAAGCACCCTTGATAAAATTTATTGAGAAGACGGCTTCAATTAGACTCATTATAAATCACTTCTACCAGTAAAACTCCAAAGAATAAACCAATATTAATATGATTACCGCCATTCACAACAGTGATTTAATACAACTTACAGAACAAAAAAAGTCCATTGCCATTTTTTTTCAGTGTCTATTTATGATACCGTGTCTTTTAAAGCTACAAAACAGAAAATTTTGTGTCGTTTTAAATGGTGTTGTGTGGTCCTCCGTTATACACTTGATTTTCTCAAAACCATTTTCAAGTTCTTTAGTCAATGTGTCTTCTGTGTATTGCTTGATGTCAAGGCCACTGCACTTCTTAGGTCCATTATCGCTAAATGTGCCAATAGTTACAATGCCATTTTCCTTAACCGCTTGTCGTGTAGCTGAAAGATATTTTACGATTTCCGCTTGGGTTGTCAAAAAATGAAATGTTGCACGGTCATGCCAAAAGTCGAAGGGAGAAGACGGATTAAACTCGGTGATATCGCTGACAATCCAAGTTACTTTGGCTGCTTTACTGCCTAATCGCTTTTTAGCTCTTATAAGAGCTTGTTCACTGATGTCAAGCACTGTAACGTTCTCATAACCCTCGGTAAGTAAATAATCCACAAGTTTGCTGTCCCCACCGCCAATATCAATGATATGGGATTGCTTAGATAAGTCTGCTGCGTGAATAAAGTCAAGTGAAGTTTTAGGAGCTTCCTGTGTCCAGCTAACTTCGTTGGGTTGTTTAGTAGAATATATGATGTCCCAATGGTTTTTTGAAATATCTGACATGTTAAGCTAAAATATTTAAACAAAGGTAGTAATGCGGTTGAGCAAAAGCAAATGTGAGTGCAAATGCGATGGCTCTATACGCAGTCGGTTTAGGTTTTGCGGATTGGTCTCTATTTTATCCTTTATAGTTCACCAGTCGTAAACTTGTAAAAATTACAATTAGCGTTACTCCTACGTCTGCGGCTATAGCTAAAACTAAATTGCTGTAGCCGATGAATGCAAGTGTTATAAATATCAACTTTACTGCTATTGCTCCAATCGTATTTATTTTAATACGCTTAAGTGTAGCTCGCGATAAACGAATAAGGAAGGGAATAAGTGTCAGCCTATCATTCATCAAAGCAATGTTGGCTGTTTCTATGGCAGTGTCACTCCCTGCTGCTCCCATTGCAATACCTACGGTAGATTGTGCCAATGCCGGTGCATCGTTGATACCATCGCCAACCATTGCCACTTTACCATATTGAACCAATAACTCTTTTATTTTTTCCGATTTGTTTTCAGGCAGCATATTGCCGAATATTCTCTTGATGCCTACTTGCTTTGCTACATAGTTTGCTGCTTTTTCACTGTCGCCTGTAAGCATTATAGGCTCTATGTTCATTGCTTCAATTTCTTTCAAGGCTACAGCACTATCGGGTTTTATTTCGTCCATTAAACCAATTATACCTGCCACTCCGTCACCAAAACTCACAACAACACTAGTTTTGCCTTGTGAAGATAGTTGCTCAACAATTTTTTCTGCTTCGCTGTCGATGTGTTGATTTTCTTTGATAAAGTCTAACTTGCCTACATAAATTGTTTCATCCTCACATACTAAGCATTTTGCTGTTGCACCCTTGCCCATGATGCTTTTGAATGCTTCGGTTTTATGCGGTTCAAATCCTTCTTTTTTACTTGCATCAACAATGGCTTGTGCCAAAGGATGCTCACTAAAAATTTCTGCTCCTGCGGTGCAAGCCAAAAGTTCTTCACGACTTGTTCCATTGAGTGGAACCACATCGCTTACGATTGGATTTCCAAATGTGATGGTTCTTGTTTTATCTAATGCAATGGCTTTAATTTGGGCCATTGCTTCAATATATTTCCCTCCTTTGACCAATGCCCCTTTTGATGAAGCGTTTCCAATGGCTGCATAAATTGCAACAGATGTAGATATTACCAAAGCACACGGACAAGCAATAACTAAAAGTGTAATTGCCTGCTGTAACCAATGATTGAAATCCATTTGCAAAACATAAACAGGAATCAGAAACAGCAGCAGTGACAGTAAAATCATAGCAGGGGTGTAATACTTTGCAAATTGCTGAATAAATTTTTGTGTTTCAGATTTGTTTGCCTGTGCTTCAAAAGTAAGACGAATGATTTTTGAGAAAGTTGTATCAACTGAAAGTTTAGTTGTTTCCACTTCTATAAAACCATTTTTGTTCAACGTCCCTGCAAATAAATTATCGCCTGTGTGCTTGTCTTTGGGAATTGGTTCGCCAGTAATTGCGGCTTCGTCAATGGTGGTTTCACCTGAAATTATCCTACCGTCAAGCGGTATCATCTCTCCCGGCTTTACCTGTATGATTGTTCCAACTGCAATTTTATCAATGACAATATTTGCGTTTTCTGTTTTTACAAATGCTGTTTTGGGTGCTTTGCTTACTAATTCATCTAAAGCGGATTTTGAATTTTCTATGCCAATATCTTCCAAGCGTTCTCCTAAAACATACAACACCACTAATACTGCAGCTTCGGGAAATTCTTTTAAATAAAATGCACCGATAACGGCAATGAGCATCAGCAAATTGATGTTGCTGAAATTGAGTTTGAACAGTGCTTTAACACCACTCCAAACAACATTGTAGCCAATGCCAAGAATAAATGCCCCGAAAACAAGCGGAGCATAAGGCATTGGAATATTTATGCCAATGATGGATAAAACTTCTAACGCAACTACAATCGCAATAGCTGAAAGGAGAAAAATAAATTTCTTATCGTTGATTGGTAATTTCATAATGGAATTTTAATGTGCATGTGCCTCTCCCTTATTATTCATTTTAGCTAAAATGAAAAATGCTCCATTTACAACTACCTTACTATTTGCAGGAATCTCTTTGAGTAAAGTAATTTCACTATAACCCACATCAGTAGTGCCTTTACGAACCGGGATTTTTTCGAATATTGTTTCTTCTTCTTTAGTGTTATCGCCTTCCTTATGCTCATCATCCTTTCCACCGTGATCATGGTCGTGGTCGTGTCCGTGTTCATCATGTGCATGTCCGGCTATCTCGGCTTCTCCGTGTTCATGATGTTCCATTTCGGCATGAGCATCGGTAACAATAAAAATATAGTCCTGTCCTTCATGGTTTACAATAGCATTTGTAGGTACTGCATCTACGGTAGCGTTTTCTAAACTGACGAGTGCGGTAATACTCATTCCATCAATCAAACCTCGTTTGTCTCCCTTTACCATAGCATGCACTGCTACGGCTTTTGTGTTTTGTTCAAATGTGTTGCTAATGGCATATACATCAGCATCGTATTCTTTACCAGGATTATTTGTAAGGGTAAAATGAATAGTTTGCCCAACCCTAATTTTTTGTAAATCCTTTTCATAAACATATAAATCCAAATGCAACTGGCTGTTGTCTACAATTTCTGCAATGGGATTTTTAGCATCTACGTAGCTCCCGATATTTACCATTATTTCGCTTACCGCTCCACTTAATGGACTAATAATATTGACAGTTGATTGAATGTTGTCACTAGTTAGCGAAGCTGGATTAATACCAATGAGTTCTAATTGCTTTTGTAAACTTGCTTTCCGTGCTTTAAGGGTTCTAAGTTCCGCATCAGCTGCTTGCAAATTTTTTAATGCTCCTGCGTTTCCTTCTTGTAATTCATTTTGCCGTGTAAATTCTAATTGGGCCAATATTGCTTTTGAAGAAACACTTAAAAACTCCTCTTGCATGGTGATAAATGAATTGTTACTGATGGTTGCGATAACCTGGCCTTTACTCACTGTGTTACCTGTTTGTACTAAAATGGATTGGATTACACCTCCTAATAGAGCTGTTGCATTTGCCCGGTTGTTGTTAGGCACTTTAAGTAATCCATTAACTTTGAGTGAAGCAGTAAGTTGTTTTTTCTCAATACCTCCTAACTCAATTTTGATGGATTTTATTTGCTCAGCTGTAAGCGTTGCAGTGTTGTCGTTTTCGTGTTCACCATGATGCTCTTCATCATGTCCGGCTTCTTCTGCTTTAGTTTCAGATTTGCTTCCGCAAGACGATATGATGAATACGCCATAAGCCATTGCCAAAAGAAATATTATTTTAAATGATGGCGACTTCCATGCACTGATTTTATTTATGATGTTCTTTTTCATTTTTATGAGAATTTATTTATTGATTAATAAATTGATGTTGATAATGGATTGATTTATCTGATTGATGGATTGAAGGTATTTTAACTGTACATCGGTTGCTGTCTGCAATGCGTTTGCATATTCTATGTAACCAATTTCTCCACTACGGAAACTAAGCGTTGCCGTAGTGGCAATTGCTTCTGCATTTTTAATGGAAGAATTTTTAAAAAGGTTATACTGCTCAAGGTAAACCGCATATTGTTGAAAAGCATTTTGTAATTGGTTTTGCAAAAGCAATTTAGTATTGTCCGCCTCTTTCGTTAACGATTGCTGCTGCAATTTGAGCGATTTAATCTTTGCCGTGTTGCTGAAAAAAGTAAGCGGAATATTTATACCTACATTAAACCCTGTGAACCTTTCTGATGAACCAAAGTAAACATCGTTGTTGTTTACATTTTGGAAACCGATTATGGATTGGTTAAAATAACCTACATTAAAACCAGGAAGTGCTTGAGCTGTCTCCAGTTTTTTATTTTTCTCTGCTATAACTACCTGTTGATACATCATTTGCAAAGAAGGATTTTGCATAATTGCAGATGTATCTAAACTTGCTGTTAATGTGATTGGCTCAAATACTTTGCTGACTTCAAAATCTTCGCTACTGTTCATGAGCGTTTTTAACGAGTTATAAGTTGCAGCATATTCGGTTTCTGCTTGTTTAAAGAGCAATGTAATTTCATTGCGCTTTGTTTCGGCGGTTGTTTTTTCCAGCAGGTTTGTTTCACCTGTATTGTAGCGCAATGTTGCAGCATTTACAAAATCACCATACAAACTGTCCAACTGCTTTAGCATAACTTTTGCCGTTTGCACATACTGCAACTGATAATAAAGCAATTGTGCCTGTGCTTTTATTTCGTTTGCTGTTGCCTGTTGTTTTAACTCGCTCTTTTGATATTCGGCTTTGTACAATCCCGAACGGGCACTGTAATACGTGGGGAAAGGAATGTTTTGTGCAATCTGAAAACTGTTGTCCTTATTAATGCTGTTGAACTGCCCGTATTGATAATTGAGCTCTGTTTTGGGCAATTCAAAAAAGGAGTTTTTCAGTTTTGAATACGACTCCACATTGAGTTGTGATGATTGAATTTGAAGGTTGTTTTTTAATGACAATTCAATCACATCATTTGGTGAAAGTTCTTTTGGTGTTTGTGCGCTTGTAATTGTAAAACCGAAAACACTAAACAATAAAATGAGTGCAGCTACATTAGGCTTCAGTTTCCTTACTCCTGAAAACAAAAGATAGAGCAGAGGCAAAACAAACAGCGTTAAAAATGTTGCGGTAAGCAGTCCCCCAATCACAACTGTTGCCAAAGGTTTTTGAACTTCTGCCCCTGCCCCGTGTGAAAGTGCCATTGGTAAAAAACCGAGTGATGCAACGGTGGCTGTCATTAGCACGGGTCGCAAACGGATTCTAGTTCCTTGCTTTATGCGTTCTAAAATATCGGTCATTCCGGCTTTTTCCAATTGGTTGAAAGTTCCTATCAACACAATTCCGTTCAATACTGCAACACCAAACAAGGCAATAAAACCTACACCTGCCGAAATACTAAAAGGCATATCACGAATAATCAAAGCGAATACTCCACCGATTGCACTCATTGGAATAGCTGTATAAATAAGTGCTGCCTGCTTGACAGAATTGAAAGTGAAATAAAGCAACACGAAAATGAGAGCCAATGCAACGGGCAAAGCAATCATCAGGCGTTTCGAGGCTGCTTTCAAGTTTTCAAAAGTTCCTCCGTAGGTGTAATAGTATCCTTCTGGTAGTTTTACTTTTGCCGCAAGTTGCTTTTCAATATCATCCACGACACTTTCTACATCTCTCCCTTTTACATTAAATCCAACAACAATTCTTCGTTTACCATCCTCCCGGCTAATTTGCGCAGGTCCTAATTCCATTTTTATATCTGCAACTTGTGATAACGGAATTTGTGTTCCGTTTCTAATTGGGATGTATAAATGACTTACATCGTCAATGTTATTTCGGTGGGTGCTGTCCAATCTAACCACTAATTCAAATTTGCGTTCATTTTCAAATACCACACCAGCCCCACCACCCGCAAAGGCAGTGCTTACAATGTGATTGATGTCCTCAATATTTAAACCATAGTTAGCAATCTGAGAACGGTTGTATTTGATTACGATTTGTGGTAGTCCTGCCACCCGTTCAACACTTGGTTCGGTTGCACCGTCCACATTTTGCACAACTGCATTTACTTTGTTGGCATATTCTAAAAGTGTGTCCATGTTTTCACCGAAAATCTTTACGGCTACATCTTGGCGAATGCCAGTCATTAGTTCATTGAACCGCATTTGAATAGGTTGGTTTTTCTCAAAAAACACTCCGGGAATTGTATTGAGTTTTTCTTCAAATTCTTCTGCCAATTCATCGTAAGATATATCCCGTTTCCATTCGCTTTTCGGTTTTAAAATAATCATCATATCCGTTGCTTCGGGTGGCATTGGGTCTGTAGGAACTTCAGCAGCCCCCGATTTACCAACTACCATTTTTACCTCATCAAATTCTTTGATTAGTCGTGATGCCTTCATAGAAGTTTCCAAACTTTGAGATAAAGATGTGCCTTGTGGAAGGATACAATGAAATGCAAAATCACCCTCCTGCAATGTTGGGATAAATTCACCACCCATTTTTGAAAATATGAAAACAGAAATTGCGAATACAGCAATAGTTGCTCCTACGAATATTTTTTTAAAACGAATTGCTTTATCTAGAAGAGGAGCATAAATGCGTTGGAAATAATTCATCATCCTATCGCTAAAAGTCTGCTTGTGCGATACATTTTTAGATAGGAAAGATGCACACATCATTGGAATGTAGGTAAAAGATAAAATCAATGCTCCGAAAATGGCAAAACTCACAGTTTGCGCCATCGGAACAAACATTTTACCTTCGATACCTACTAAAGTCAGAATTGGGATATATACAATTAGAATAATAATTTCACCAAAAGAGGCACTCTTACGTATTTTTGAGGCGGACACAAGCACTTCACTGTCCATTTCTATCTGTGTTAATTTTCCTTTTGTTTTCCTTAACCCTAAATGATGCATCGTCGCTTCCACAATAATAACTGCCCCGTCCACGATCAAACCAAAGTCTATGGCACCTAAACTCATTAAGTTTGCACTTACACCAAATACATTCATCATTCCCAATGCAAACAACATAGACAAGGGAATGGCAGAAGCCACAATCAATCCTGCACGAAGATTTCCAAGGAATAGTACCAATACAAAAATGACAATCAATGCTCCTTCAATCAGATTTTTTTCAACGGTAGAAATCGCGCGGTTAACCAAATCGGTTCTGTCTAAATAGGGTTCAATCACCACATCAGGAGGCAATGATTTTTGAATGTTTTGCATTTTATCTTTTATGCGACTAACAACATCAGCACTATTCGCACCTTTCAGCATCATGACCACTCCGCCTACTGCATCAACTTCTCCGTTATAAGTCATTGCACCATATCGCACCGCACTACCAAAATGCACTTCCGCCACATCTTTTATCAGGATTGGAATGCCATTTGGATTGGTTTTAACAACAATGTTTTTGATGTCATCAAACGAACTAATTAAACCTACACCACGAATGAAATAGGCGTTTGGCTTTTTGTCAATGTATGCTCCGCCAGTGTTTTCGTTGTTTTTTTCTAAAGCAGTAAAAATTTCGGGAATGGTTATTCCCATTGCAACGAGGCGGTCAGGGTTTACGGCAACTTCATACTGTTTCAGTTGCCCGCCAAAACTGTTTACTTCTGCAATTCCTGCCGTGCCATATAGTTGTCGGGCAACAATCCAATCTTGCATTGTCCGCAAATCCATAGCCGTGTATTTTCCTTCACTACCCTTTTTCGGATGAATGATGTATTGATACACTTCGCCTAAACCTGTGCTTACAGGTGCTAATTCAGGTGTGCCAACGCCTTTAGGGATTTTTTCTTCTGCCTCCTTTAGCCTTTCATAAATAAGTTGCCGGGCAAAATAGATGTCCACTTTATCATCAAACACAACGGTAATAACCGAAAGTCCAAAGCGGGAAATACTACGTAGCTCTTCCAAATCGGGAAGGTTGGCAATGCTTTGTTCAATTGGGTAAGTTACAAGCTGCTCTACTTCTTGTCCTGCAAGGGTTGGGCAAACAGTTATGATTTGCACTTGGTTATTGGTGATGTCTGGAACTGCATCAATAGCCAATTTAGTTGCACTCCACACTCCCCATACAATGAGTGCAAGTGTCATCAATCCAATGATGAATTTGTTTTTTATGCTGAACGCAATTATTCTGTCTAACATTTTTTAATCAGTTTAATGAATGAATACATGAATACTTACAGTGTGAATACACTGCAAATAGTATTGTTTTGTTCTGTGCTAACAGAACATCATAAATTAATTAGCTGATTTTGGGCGGTTGCCAAATGGTCATATACACCTCAGAGACAAAAGAAGCATTAAAAAGAGGAAAGCTCTGTGAAGTAACAGGTGACTGATTGTGTACAGAAGTCGAATAAAATTGTGTGTTTATTGATTGACCACAACAAGAACAAAGACAAAATGGTGAACAAGTTTCAGTGTCGGAGTCATGGTCGGAATGATTTGCAGAGGCTATAAGTGAGCTGTCCATACTTTCATATTTACAGTCCTCCATGTCGCTACATGGCAGTACTGCCAAAGCAAAAAGATAAAAACTAAATATAAATGTAAAGAATTTCACGGGCTCAAATATAAGAACAAAAGTGGATAGTTGAAATAGTGCCCAAAAACAACTGAAACTCCGCTTTTTAGGTTTGCTTAGATCCCCCTTAACGTTGACCTTTATTAAAGGGTTGCCAACTATTTGTAATGTTGTTTACTCACATATTAGAATAACAAGGTTAATATCAACAATTATAATTTAAACATTCATTGCTGTACAATCTTGATATGGCTGAACGTTTTCTATTTCACTTTATTGAAAGTGCACAATATTTTACACTACTTCTGCCTCCTCAGGAACACATCAATTTACCGCAGAAATAAATTCTAGCGAAACATTCCCAATGTCTCCTACATACACTATCAGCTTTTTCTTGAATTTCCTATCCTTCCAATTTTTTCTTAATGAAATAGCTGTTGGAACTGTAGGGCCGGTTCAAAATAATCGTTCCAATCTTTTTGTATCCCAGACAATTAAAAACAGACATTTTGATAACTACTTAATGGTGCACTAAAACCTATAATTTGGATCGCACCAATCACCAACCTGTGTACGTTTAAACACAGGTTCCATCAACCTCCAGTCAATATCTTTGCAGTAATAGTCATTACATTATCCTCAGAAGGCTTCACTGCAATGAACCCTACCTTTGTATTGATCATGGCAGGTCCCCAGAAAAAACCACTTTGTTTTATAAAATACTCAGGAAAGCCTCAATTTACCGCAGACAAAAACTCTCAACGAAACATTCATTGAGGCCTACGTAAAACGTGACAGAAACATGAATGCTTCCTCGTTTGCTACCAGGCAGGCTATGGGCTTCATTGCATTTCGGCAAACAAAATAATGAAAAATAAAAAAAATCCCCGTTTTTTCGAAACGGGCTAAATGGCTTCTATTGAAGCAAAAGTGGAGGTTCCGAGCGTTTTTGTTAAATGCAAATCCTAGCTTAAATTCAACAATTCAGGTCAATATACGTTGAGACTTGGTAAGCCCACGAGCCGCTATTTCATTAATATCGATTACTTCATCAGAAACTAATTGAATTAGTTATATCTTTACTTCTATCATGCATCGAAATTCAGTAATATTAAGAAGCATAGACTACCTTTTATTGTTAGTCCTGTCATACAATTATTTCTGTTCTGCTATTTGCTCTTTTAGCAAAGATGGATGTTGTGGCAAAGAGACCATTGCATTACACGATAATTGTTGTGGTTCTCATGACAATGATTCCGGTGAGTCAAAGGACGACTGTCAAAATAACCACCTTTCTTTTTTTAAAACACTTGGTCAGTTCGGTTCAGGGCAAAATATTGATGCGCCTAAAGTGTTTGAGACATCGATAGGGACTCTCGATCCAATATTTGTATTAGAACCAATCTCCACTGACAATATACTTTTTGAAAGCAATGGCTTTCATCCACCTCCACCCGAAGCGGACATTCGTATATTTATTCAGAGTTTTCAAATTTGATTTCTTTCTTTTTTTTGTTTACACGGCAGAAGAATTTCTGACCGTGCACGACTGTTTTCAGTCCTTTCCATATAAATAGAATCATTCAAAAAAAAAGAAAATGAAAAAGATAATTTTAATACTGCTTTTCGCAGCTGCACCTTTTATGCAACAAAGTTATGCGCAAACAAATAAGGACCAGCCAATTGCTAAAGTTTTGGCCGCATATATGAATCTTAAAAATGCTCTCGTTACAAACGATGTAAATAAGGCAAGAGAAAGTGTCAAAACAATGCTCTATGAAATCGAGAAAGTATCGATGGATAAGATGACTAAAGACCAACATAATGTTTGGATGAAATACACAAAAAAACTTTCTTATGACGCTACTCACATCAGCGAAACAGATAAGATTGATCATCACAGAGAACATTTTGTATCGCTTTCAAAAAACATGTATGAAGTTGTAAAAGCGTTCCCCGGTTCCGACCCGGTATTTTATCAATTTTGCCCGATGGCAAATGAAGGTAAAGGGGCATATTGGTTAAGCGAACAGGAAAAAATCCACAACCCATATTACGGGGACAAAATGAATGGATGTCCTTCCACTAAGGAAACAATTCAGGCGAAATAATTATTTATCAATGCAAGGCGGACGATCAAACCGTCTTGCATTTTTATTAATTCACATAAAAAATGATTCAAGACCTATTCAATCAGTTCCCAAATCAACATCCATTATTTGTACATTTTCCCATTGCCTTGTTGCTTGCAGCGGTATTGGGACAACTTGCTGTTTTGATTTTCCCAAAAAACAAAAATTTAAAATGGCTCACTTTTCTCTTGCTTATTTCGGGTTGGTTAGGGGCATTAATTGCCGTACAGACGGCTGTTCATATTAGCGGTGGGGCAGACGAAAAAGCAATTGAAATTTTTGAAGCACATCGTTTATTGGGCCTGACGACCTTTTGGCTGTCACTTGCAGCAACAATAATTCGATTCCTAACAATTAATTGGTTCAGAAAAAAATGGGTTGAAATTATGTTAGCAATTCTAATTGCAACAACTGGAATTTTTGTAATCACGACAGGGCATCGTGGTGCACAGTTAGTTTATATCTACAATGTAGGTCCCCAAGGGAATAATGTAATGTCAAAATGAAAATTATAAAGGAAGTATTTGGATTCATGATTAAGTCCTTCAGAACATTCTTCACGAAAAATATTTATTGTGTTTGTGTAATTTTTTTATCAATAGTCATCTCTGAAAAAGCAATTGCACAAAATATCGTCCGTTATGATTTATATGTAAAAGATACCTTAGTGAATTTCACCGGAAAATTCAAAAGGGCTATTGCCGTTAATGGGCACATTCCAATGCCTACACTCACTTTTACCGAAGGCGATACTGCAGAGATTTATGTTCACAATGAACTAAACGAAGCAACAGCCTTACACTGGCATGGCTTGTTTTTGCCCAACCAATACGATGGAGTACCAAACCTCACCCAAATGCCAATCAAAGCACACACAACGCATTTGTATAAATTTCCAATCATTCAACAAGGCACACACTGGTATCACTCACATTTTAAATTGCAGGAACAAATCGGCATGTATGGCTCTTTTATTATAAATAAAAGAAAAGGTGACGCCTCATTTAGGCAGGGAATTGATGATTTACCGACAATTCCGATTACGCTTAGCGAATGGACAGATATGAATCCGAAAGAAGTACACCGCAGTTTACACAATGCGACCGATTGGTTTGCAATAAAAAAAGGAACAACTCAAAGTTATTCTGAAGCAATCAAGCAGGGCCACTTTAAAACCAAAATAAACAATGAATGGAAGCGCATGAATGCCATGGATGTAAGCGATGTGCATTATGATAAATTTTTAATTAACGGGGAGAATGGACATCAATATTCTCAGTTTAAAGCAGGAGATAAAGTTCGGTTAAGAATATCAAATGGTGCAGCTTCCGATTACTTCTGGTTAACATATGCAGGGGGGAAAATCACAGTGGTGGCAAGCGATGGCAACGATGTTGAACCGGTTGAGGTGGATAGGTTGATCATTGCTGTCTCTGAAACCTATGATGTAATTATTACGCTTCCTAATAACTTAAGTTACGAATTTTTGGTAACTCCTGAAGATCGCACTCATTCTGCATCACTCTGGCTAGGTAACGGAACGAAAGTACTTGCAAATCCATTGCCCAAGTTAAAATATTTTGAGGGAATGAAAATGATGAATAGAATGATGAAGATGAATGGAGATTTAGACGATATGGGAATGCAGATGAGTCTAAATCAAATGGACATGAATTTCGTAATGTATCCAGAAATAACAGGTGAGATAGAGCAAAAGAAGAATAAAAGGAATCACGCTAGTATGCATGGAATGACTATGCATTCAGATTCATCTACCGAAATTACCACTCTCAATTATACAATGCTTAAATCACCAACAAAAACAACTCTTCCAAAACCATTTAATATCAGGGAACTACATTTTCAATTAACAGGAAACATGAATCGCTATGTGTGGAGCATAGACAACAAAGTACTTTCCGAAGCGGATAAAATCCTGATCAAAAAAGGTGAAAATGTTCGAATTATCATTCACAATAATTCCATGATGCGACATCCAATGCATTTACATGGCCATGATTTCCGGTTACTGAATGGACAGGGCGATTATGCTCCTCTCAAAAATATTATTGACATCATGCCAATGGAAACCGACACCTTGGAATTTAACGCCAATGCATACGGTGACTGGTTTTTTCATTGTCATATTTTATATCACATGATGAGCGGAATGGGCAGAGTGTTCAGTTACGAAAACCAACCTGCCAATCCGGAAATTCCGAATCCAAAATATGCACAGCGGAAATTATTTGCTGACAATCGAGAATTTCATTTCATGTCAAAAATCGGAATTGAAAGTAATGGCAGCGATGGAGAAGCTATGTTTGCCAATACACGCTGGAAATTAGAAACTATATGGCATCTCGGTTTCCACGCTGAACACGGCTATGAAAGCGAAACAATGTTTGGCCGCTATTTTGGTCGAATGCAGTGGTTATATGGATATGTCGGTTTTGATTATCACTTTAAAAAAGACGGCAAGAGTCAAGAAAATTTCTTTTCCCTTGAAGGAAGTCCCAAAAATATTTTTGGTGATGACGGCAGAACGTGGTTAAATCAAAAAAGTGATAAAAACAACCGTCATACGGGAGTCTTCGGTCTTGCGTACACTCTTCCTATGTTATTCATTGCAGATTTAAGAATGGATTTAAACGGGAACGTACGCATTCAGCTTTCGAGAGAAGACGTTGCTATCTCAAAGCGGCTTCGTGGAGCTATAATGCTAAATACAGACAAAGAATACATGCTTGGGTTCCGATATATAACTTCAAAATACATCTCAATTAGCTCACATTATGACAGTGACATGGGTTTTGGGGGAGGATTGACGGTTACCTATTAATGTTGCCGATTTGAAGATTTAGCTTCCAAAAGCACCCAGTATCGAAATCCTCATAAAATTTGAACTTTCAAAATAATGGATAATTTTATTTGTTTTACATGCTGTTGTAGCTTACATTTGGGTTAAGAATAGCTATAGAAATTGAAAAAAATAACTGCCATATTACTTTGCATGATGTATCTCATTCCAGCCATTGGATTGAGCGTAAATCTGCATAAATGTGGAAAGAAAATAAAAGTCATTAATCTAAATTCTTCTCATGAGACTAAATGTCCGTGTGGGAAAGAGATGCCATTAAATTGTTGTAAAGACATCCAGTTAATGGTCAAGCTCAATGACAATCATAAGGTGGCTCAATCAACACCAGCCATAAATTTGAATTTCGTAAAACTGTTTACGGCAGCATTCCATTTACCTGAAGTTTTTCAAAGACTGCAACTGTCAGATACAAATTTCGAAAATTATCACTCTCCACCTGATCTTCATCAGCAAGCTGTTTATCTTGCGATCAGGGTTTTCCGCATTTGATCTTTTTAACTCATCTTACTGGCCGCATTCTTCGGAGTGTCGGCTTATTATGCAATATCTTTTTGCTAAACAAATAAAAATAATTCCTCACAATCTAAATATTCAATAATGAAAAAAATAATTCAACTCTCGTTAATATTGATTTTGGCGTGTTCTGCATCATATTCTCAAACAATCCCAAACAATGGATTTGAAAACTGGATAAGCATGGGATCATACAACAATGTCGATTCATGGTCAACTTTAAACGATATGACTTCAACAGCTAGTACGTATACTTGTGTGAAGGGCACACCTGGAAATGTTGGATCTGCATATATTAAACTTACAACCAAAACGGTTATTGGAATGGGTGTTATGCCAGGAATAGCTTTTTCCGGTGAGTTTGATTACGCGACAATGCAACCGACTTCGGGTTTTGCAATTTCGACTAGGCCACAATCACTATCAGGAAAATGGCAATATATGGCTTCCGGTTCAGATCAAGGGTTCATTGCAGTAGCCTTGACAAAATGGAATTTTTCAACGATGATGAGAGATACAGTTGCTTTTACCTATCACGATCTTCAAGGCATGGTAATGAGCTGGGGAAGCTTCAACATTCCGTTAAACTATATGAATGGAGACGATCCTGATTCTTGCTTTATTGTTCTCTCTGCTAGTAGTGCCTATGGAGCAGCTGCGGTTCCAAACAGTTATTTATATGTAGATGATTTAAATTTTAACGGAACAGTCCTAGGAATTTCGGAGAGGGAATTTGCAAATAACATCACCGTTTCTCCAAATCCGAGCAAAGACATAATTACCGTAACACTTCCGGAATTTTCAGAAAAATTCTTTTCATATAAAATTATTGATCTCCAGGGAAAAACAATACTAAATGTGGAAAATTTGAAAGTGAATTCTACTTTTCAAATAGATATCAATACTCTGGCAAAAGGGAATTACATGCTTAATATTTACACTCCCTCAGTCATAAGTTCCAAGCGCATAACTAAACAATAATAATTTATCTTGTACTAACTGAAGTTAGCACAGGTATTAAAGCAATCGAAATGAAAAAAATATTAAGCCTTTCCTTCCTTGTTATATCCGGGAGCTTAACAGCTCAAAATTTAATACCGATACCTGATACTCTAAGCGGAACCTCAATCAACCTGAATATACATACTGATAGTGTTCAATTCTTAACAGGACAGATGACGTTAACAAATGCCTTCAATCAGTATTCTTATTTAGGGCCAACTATAATTCTGAACAAAGGGGAAGCCGTGACCATGAATGTCACCAATAACCTGAATGATACCAGCACTGTTCACTGGCATGGCCTACATGTACCGGCAATGGCTGATGGTGGACCACACAATATAATCCTTGATGGAGGCACATGGAGCCCGCAATTCACTGTGATGAACCATGCCTCGACTTATTGGTACCATCCACATATGCACATGAAGACCGGACAACAAGCAATGAGAGGCGCAGCAGGAATTATTATCGTACGGGATAGTATTGAATCATTGCTTGATCTGCCAAGGACTTATGGCATAGACGACATTCCATTAGTGATCCAGACCCAGCAGTTTGATGCCAACAATCAAATTGATTGGCGTGGCATGCACGACAGCATAATCATGGTGAACGGAATAATCGATCCAATGGTAGAGCTGCCGGCACAGGTTGTCCGTCTGCGCCTATTGAATGCTTCTCAGGAAAGAAATTTCAACTTTGGATTTTCCGGAAACAAATCATTTAGTGTGATTGGAAATGACGGTGGCTTACTTTCTTCTCCGGTATCAGTTAGTCGCATTCGTTTATCTCCGGGAGAAAGAGCTGAAATCCTTATAGATCTTTCGACTTTAATGGGACAAACACTGCATCTCATGAGCTATGCATCAGAATTTCCGATGGGAGTGCAAGGCGGAACACCAATGCCTGGAATGGACACTGCGATGTATAGCCCGATAAACGGCGTAGACTTTAACATGCTTCAAATAAATGTTGTATCGACAACAGCAAATCCGGTTACTACGATTCCTGCTTCACTCGTAACAATCACCCCATGGCTTGAATCTGCATCAAACATGAGCAGACAAATAACCATCACAGCACTGAATATAATGAGCATGGACGGGCCATTTTATTTTAATGGAAACTTGTTTGACATGAATAGAATCGACTTCCAAATTCAGCTTGACAATATTGAAATCTGGTCATTGACAAACCAAACTATGGTAGCCCACCCATTCCATATTCATGATGTTCAATTCTTCGTCTTAGACAGAGACGGAATAATGGTACAACCTGAAGAAGCAGGATTCAAGGATGTAGTAATGATAGCACCTCAGGAGACAGTCAGGTTCATTACTAAATTCGAAGACTTTGCCGACCCTATGATGCCGTACATGTTTCATTGTCATATCCTCATGCATGAAGATGATGGAATGATGGGACAGTTCGTTGTTTTGCCATCTTCGACAGGAATCTCCGAAAGCCAAGATCTTAAACAATTATTGGCATATCCGATTCCTGTAAATGATTTACTTTATATAAGGCCGAATTCATCACAAAACGGCAATTTGTTAATTACTGACATTTTAGGCCAAATTGTTTTTTATCAAGAAAACATTCAAGATGAAAAGAGCTTTCAGATTAACACCTCACAATGGAATAATGGCATCTACTTTATCAAACTCAACAATAAAAATGGAATATCTTCAAATAAAGTGCTTGTCCAACATTAAATATAATGAAAGAAATAAATAAAATATTAGTTAAACAAAATAGGCTTATACTCCTGATAAAAAGAATCGGGAAAAGCTTCTTGCTTTTATTTAAAAAAAATTGCTGCAAAAACTGAAACAAATAGTAGTGGGCTATACTTTTTCAAAAACCCTGAAGGGTTTTAGGATAGCTAGTAGAGCAGCTTCATTTTTTAATTTCTAACCCCGAAAGATCAAATACCATGAAAAAACTCGCTGTAAAACTGTTGACAATATTGCCACTAATGTTAATTTCTGCTCCGATCGTCCAGGCACAACATGATCATGGATCAGAAAAAAGGGAAAGCCATCATGTGAAAGAACTAGCCAAAGGTCCTCATGGGGGTACTGTTGAAGAAGCTAAACCCTATTATGCAGAAATTTTGATCAAAGATGGAGAAATCCTACTTTATCTTCTGGATGCAGATGCAAAAAAAATGGGAAACAAAGACATTACGGGTGAAGCAACATTCACGATGTCGGATGGAAAAAGCATCAAGGAAACCCTTACTGCTTTTGGTGACGATGGTTTCGTTGTTAGCAATAAGGATTTACTTAGTTATTCAAACTGCCTTGTAGTCTTCTTAGTTGAAGGAAAAAACGTTTCTGCCAAATTCAATAATTACAGCAATAATTTACAAAAAGAAAAAAGCTATTCTTGTCCGATGCATCCGGGAATTAAAAGTGATAAAGCTGGTAAATGTTCAGAATGTGGAATGAACTTAGTTGAGGACACAAAAAATGGCCCCGAGCAACACCATCACTAAATTGTAAATTGGGTTTACTTTAAGAGGTAAGGAGAACAAATTAATGGTTCTCCTTCCTTTTATAATCCAAAGAAGCGTTATTGATAAATCTGGCAGACAACCCACTCTATTTCCCAATTCGGCGTCCGCTCTGATACTTAATACTCTATCAAACCTCTACAAATTGTCAAAAAACATTTTAATTAAAATAATTCACACGCATAAGAACTTAAATTAGATGCCCAATTCATTCTTTCGCCATTTGCTTGCTGTTTTAAGCATTGGAATGACAATCCCCTTTCAGGAATCGTTTTCTCAAACTAATCCTTGTTTGTTCGACGCATACTTAATTCAAAACAAACAAACAGTTCAATTATCAGAATCGGCAATTCAAAAACAGCTAAAGCATAATTCATTATTTAGAATTTCTAATCATGGTATCATTTATCAAATACCAGTTGTTGTTCATGTGATACATAACGGAGGGAATGAAAATATATCTGATGCACAAATACAAAGTCAAATTGATGTGTTGAATGAAGACTACCGGAAAGCTATTGGAACAAATGGTTTTGGCAACGGGGTTGATACAGAGATTGAGTTTTGTTTAGCAAAACTTACGCCTGATGGAAAATGCACCAACGGAATAGTTCGAATAAAATCGACATTGACCAATCATAATAGCTATGAGAGGCAACTACTATCCCAATTGAGTAGCTGGAATCCGACTCGCTATTTAAATATATATGTTGTAAAGAGTATTGCAGGAAATGTTGGAGGTTATGCATCTTTCCCAGGCGGCCCAACCGATCAGGATGGCATCGTAATCATACACAATGCATTTGGAAGGACTGGAACTGCACAAAACCCAAATAACCTGGGCAGAACTTGTACACATGAGAGCGGCCATTGGTTCGGCTTGTACCATACATTTAATAGTGGTTGCGGCATTGACACTTGCCTGGATGGAGATTTAGTTTGTGATACACCTCCGGTTGCGAATCCTAATTTCAACTGTCCCGCAATAAATAGTTGTTCCAATGATTTCCCAGATTTCCCGGATCAGGTTGAAAACTATATGGACTATACAAGTGATTTATGTAAAAACATTTTTACTTCCGGCCAAAGAGACAGGATGCAGGCTACTTTAAATGTCCTTCGACAGGACATTTGGCAAGCAACAAATATTATAAATACCGGATGTGATAGTGCATACATTTCTCCTCCTTGCAATGTTGTTGCTGATTTTATAGCAAATGGTACTCAAATATGTTTAAATAATATTGTCACATTTACGAATAAATCACTTAACGATCCAATCTCATTTCAATGGAACTTTCCGGGCGGAAACCCTTCAACTTCCATAGACCAGAACCCGACAATTTCATATGATACAATTGGCAATTTTGATGTCTCATTAATAGTGTATGGATCACTTGGCAGTGACACTCTCTCAATACCTAACTATGTTAATGTTTTCCTTCCGGTTGCCGGAAGCTCCTTACCATTTGATGAAACTTTTGAACAAAGCGTATTTCCAGCGAATGGAATTACTATAGACAATCCTGATCATGGTGTTACATGGGAACGAGATACAGTTGCGATCATGTACCAGGGATATGCATCGGCAAAAATAAATAACCTCATTAATACCAACTATGGCCAAAGTGATGCTTTGATTCTGCCTGACATTGATTTAACAACATTTATTGGTGTGCCTTTCATGTCATTTAGATGGGCATACGCTAAGAGTGATCCTAATTATTCAGATGAACTTATTATACTTATATCTACAGATTGTCATCTGAATTTTACAAGGGTTTTTTATCGATCTGGCAATTTATTGGCAACCGGTCCAAACCAAACAAACCCATACGTTCCGGACAGCAATACAGTTTGGAAACTTGCACAGATCAACCTTTCTCAGTTTCAGCCATTTGAAAACGTCAGCATCCGGATTGTCAATGTGACTGATGGCGGCAACAATTTATATATCGACAGTATCCACATTGGCTCCGTACTCCAAACAGGAAATGAGGAATACTTAATGGAAGAAATTAGCATATATCCGAATCCGTTTAATTCCGAACTAACCTTTGAGTTTCCTTCAACAATTCATGAAAATATCGAATTATCGCTCTATGATCTTTTAGGCAGAAAATTAGACCAATTCACAATTATTGGTAGTCACGGTATTGAGCGGGTTGTTTGGTCACCCAAAGTAAATTCAGACAAGAAATTTCTCATTCTTGAATTAAAAACAAGTTCAAGAATAATTAGAAAAACTATTTTGCATGAGTAAAATGAAAAGGAATAAAAGTATCAATGCCTTATAAACCAAAACTTGAATTTCACTTATCGAATTATCTGGCGCTTAGGGCATGTCTCTTTATACTTTAATTCGTGTGAATTCGTGAAGGGGTAATCTATCTATCCGAAAATAGATGAAATACATTCAAATTACCGCACATATCAATAATGCAAATAAAATGAATGCTTTGCTTATTCTCATCCAGCGAGAGTTCGTAGTTTCTAATATGAGCACCACTCTGTGTAATCAACAAATAGTATATAAATTCAGAAAAAGAGGGGTTGAAACAGAAAGAATATTGCAGCTTATAGAAAATTTAAATTTTGTTGCTGATGTTAGATCAGTAAAAACACTACCTTAATAAAACCAGCAGCCCGTTTGAAATGAATACGCAGCAACTAATACAACAATACAAATCTGACTCCGAATCGGTTTATAACACATGGTTTGTCAATAATGATGAGAGACTGAAAGCATTTAGATCTATCAGACGTGGTGTAAAACAGGTAATTGAAGAAATTAAAAGTAATACATTTGGAAATGATTTTAGAGGGAGCTCACTGGAAACGGTATTAAACAGCATTACCGAACAAAAGCAGGTATTTCTCGGAGCCTCACATCCATTTTATTGGAAACCAAAATTGAGAATCCCTGATATCTATGAGAATGATAAAAACAAAAAATCATTTGGACAATTTTTAGAAAACTGCTACAATGCAAACAATGTAAATCAACTGTTAAAGGAAATTATCATGTTAGATAGTTTAAAAATTAAGGGATTAGGGCCAGCAGTTGCCAACATTCTATATTTTCTGCATCCAACCATTCTTCCTCCATTCAACACGGCGATATTAAATGGCTATAATTATTTATTCAAGGATAAGAAGAAGTTAGGATCATGGAGTGAGTACTTGAAAATGCGAGAAGTAATTTTAAGTACAAATAATAATTATAAGCAAGAATTCTCAAATGATCTTGGTGCAATAGCTGGAATGCTATTTGAAATTGGTTCTCAAAAACTTGTTTTAGGGAACGATGAGTATTTGTCTGAATCCGAAAGGGCAAAACTCGAAAAATTAATTTTAAAACGGCAAACGGACGTCAAGCAAGATTCACTGGAAGAAAACTTGCATACTGAAATGCAATATCATTTACTGAAAATTGGTCAGTCACTAGGTTATGACGTCTTCAGTGCCAGCAATGATAAGTCTAAATCATTTAATGGAAACAATTTTTCGTTTCTCTGTTGCAATACATTTCCGGAACTTTTAATTGAAAAAGAGACATTGTCAACTATTAAACTGATTGATGTGCTTTGGTTTCAAAAAGGAACAAATAATGTTATCTGTGCATTTGAAGTTGAAAAAAGCACAAGCATATATTCCGGAATTCTTCGATTAACAGATTTATCGCATACAATTGCAGATGGTGACCAGGCCATTTATTTAGTTGTACCTGATGCCCGTGAAAAAGAGGTGAAATTGCAATTGTCGCGACCTTCCATTAAACTAATCAACACTCCTATAAGATATATTCTTTTTTCCGAACTACGGAAAAACTGCGAGGCTCTATGCAAATTCGGAAGTGATCATTATATTATGCAAAAAATTTCAAAAATGCAAGAATGAATTTCAATCTAAATTTAAACGAAGACTGTGAACATTATAAACTCTAAAAGGTCAAAATCGCGCAAATTAAAATATTCTTGATGAAGGTCATCATAATATAACAGGCAAACCTGACAATTATCATATTTTGATGCTATAAAACGAGTACATTTATGCTATAATCATAATGATCAATTATGAAAAAGATCATTAGCCTAATTCTGTCAATTCTTATTCTGACTTCCAACGTTGGGATGAGTTTTTCTACGCATGTTTGTGGTGGCAAAGTTTTTAAGAGAAGTTTAATTTTTTCTTCTGCTGAACTGCCCGGGTGTGGAATGGAAAGTGGTGATAAAAGTTCTTGTCCAAACAATAAGGGTAGTTTTCAAAAGAAATGTTGCGAAGATAAGGTTACAAATTATGCAGTAGATGATACTTACAAAGTCCCACCTGCTGAAAAGTCCCTAAATCCTGAATTTACTAGTTTTTTTGTGCTTGTATTCAATAATTTATTAAATACACAATCTGTTGTTGCTTCGCATCACACTCTAAAAGAAGCTCCGCCTCTGAAATCAGATATTGTTATTCTGATCCAGTCTTTTCTCATTTGATATTATGCATTTGATGGATCGCAGTCATTAAAAAATGATTGCTGATAGTCAATTCCTGCCTTTTTGAATTTTCCTTTTCCTAATCAAATTGTATTATGCTTAATAAATTCATTAAATACTTCTTAGAGAATAAAGTAGTAACCATTCTATTGCTAGTGCTCATCATTGGCTGGGGTACAGTTACATCTCCTTTCGACTGGAAATTCTCCTTCCTTCCGGACGATTCTGTTCCGGTAGATGCGATTCCAGACATTGGCGAAAACCAACAAATCGTTTTTACTCTTTGGTCAGGCCGGTCTCCTCAGGATATTGATGATCAAATTACTTACCCACTAACAACCTACTTATTAGGCATACCCGGAGTAAAATCCATTCGAAGCTCTTCCATTTTCGGATTTTCAAGTATCTACGTTATATTCAAGGAAGATGTTGAATTCTATTGGTCACGATCTCGCATACTTGAAAAAATCAACTCACTTCCTTCAGGACTATTACCTGAAGGCGCACAACCAACACTAGGTCCGGATGCAACAGCCTTGGGACAAGTCTTTTGGTATACACTTGAAGGAAGAGATGAAAAAGGAAATCCTACCGGAGGATGGGATCTGCATGAGATCAGAACGGCACAAGATTATTATGTAAAGTATGGACTGAATGCAGTTGACGGAGTTTCAGAAGTAGCATCAATTGGAGGATTCGTTCAGGAATATCAGGTAGACGTGAATCCTGATGCATTGAAAGCATATGATATTGGCTTGGACAAGGTAATGATGGCCGTTAAAAATGCAAACCTGGATGTTGGTGCAAAGACCATTGAAATAAATCAGGCAGAATATATCGTAAGAGGCTTAGGCTATATTAAAAGTATTAGTGATCTCGAAAAAGCTGTTGTCTCAGTCAAAGAAAATGTTCCAATTCGCTTAATGGATATTGGTGTAGTTAGTCTTGGCCCTGCAACCAGACGAGGATTATTGGACAAAGGTGGCGCAGAAGTGGTTGGAGGAGTTATAGTGGCAAGATTTGGTTCAAACCCATTGGATGTAATAAATAATGTAAAGAAAAAAATCAAAGAAATAGATCCCGGCTTGCCCAAGAAAATTTTAGCAGACGGAAGGACAAGTCAATTAAGTATAATTCCATTCTACGATCGAACCACATTAATTAAGGAGACCATAGGAACTTTAGAAAACGCACTCTCCCATGAAATCCTTATCAGTATTATCGTTGTGATTGTATTGGTATTAAGCCTGAGGGCTTCTTTGCTTATTTCCAGTTTACTCCCGGTTGCGGTACTCATGACTTTTATTGTGATGCGCTATACACATGTTGATGCCAATATTGTGGCCCTATCAGGTATCGCCATAGCTATTGGAGTAATGGTGGATGTAGGTATAATCTTTGTGGAAAATATTGTGCGGCATCTGGAGTTATCTGAAAATAAAGAAGCAAAAGGGAAACACTTGCAAGAAATCATTTACGCAGCGACAATAGAAGTTGCACCTGCGATTACAACCGCATTAGCAACTACCATTGTGAGTTTCCTCCCTGTATTTGCCATGGAATCAGCCGAGGGAAAACTATTCAGACCTCTGGCATTCACCAAAACATTTGCACTCTTGGGATCTTTTGTTCTGGGGATAGCGATTTTACCAGCATTAGCAAAAATAATTTTCTCCATTGACTATGACAAAAAGAGAGTTCGTAGAATGTGGAATTATACCTTTATTGCTGCAGGTATTATTTTAGCAATCTATGTAAAAATATTCCTTCCACTGACATTGACACTGATTGGCATTAACAATGTCCTGGAATCCAAATGGCCGAAGAGATTTTCTGCTTTCCCAAATTATATTAATGTTGCAATAACTGTTTTAGCTGCCACATTTTTTCTCACGGAAGAGTGGGCACCATTAGGTCATCAAACCTCGTTATTCAGTAATTATCTGTTTGTAATTATACTGCTTGGACTGATTTTACTCTCATTAATTTTGATCGTGTATTTCTATGAACCAGTTCTAAAATGGTGCCTGGTCAATAAAGGTAAGTTCCTGTTAATTCCAGTTATCACTATTCTCTTTGGTATTACAATTTGGTTAGGCTTCAATAAAACATTTGGAATCATTGCAAAAGGAACTGATAAAGTTGGATTAAATATCCGTACCACCTCCGTTTGGTCAGGTTTGACACATGCTTTTCCCGGTGTAGGAAAGGAGTTTATGCCATCGCTTAATGAAGGAAGTTTTCTTTTAATGCCTACTTCAATGCCTCATTCCGGAATTGCTGAAAACAAAAGGGTAGTCCAACAATTGGATATGCAGTTGTCTAAAATACCGGAAGTTGAACTTGCAGTAGGAAAACTGGGTCGTGCAGAATCAGCATTGGATCCTGCACCAATATCGATGTATGAGAACCTGATCAGTTGTAAGCCTGAATACATGATCAATGAGAAGGGAGATCGGCAGACATTTAAAACTGATAAAAATAAACGGTTTATTTTAATTTCAGGGGACACACTTTCAAATGCCGAAGCTCTCGCAAAAGGTGTGACAAAGGAAGAATTAATACCGGATGAGTCCGGGCAATACTACCGGAACTGGAGGCCACACATAAAAAAATCAAATGACATTTGGAATGAAATAGTTGAAGTAGCGAATCTTCCAGGAGTAACATCTGCTCCAAAACTGCAACCGATTGAGACAAGGCTGGTCATGCTTCAAACCGGTATGCGAGCTCCAATGGGAATTAAAGTTTATGGCCCGAATTTGACGACAATTGAAAAGTTTGGCCTTGAACTTGAAAACATTCTTAAAGAAGTTCCTTCTGTAAAATCTGAAGCAGTATTTGCTGATCGTATTGTTGGAAAACCATACATCCATTTAAATATTGACAGAGATGCAATTTCACGTTATGGACTAAGCATTGATCAACTACAAAAGGTTATCGAGACAGCCATTGGCGGAATGAAAATCACAAATACGGTTGAAGGTCGTGAGCGCTATCCGGTTCGAGTACGTTACCCCAGAGAACTACGCGACGATCCAGAAAAATTAAAAAAGATCCTGATTCCTACTCCAACCGGAGCCCAGGTCCCTTTAGGCGATCTTGTAAAAATTGAATATGTCAGAGGTCCGCAAAATATTAAAAGCGAAAATACATTCCTGGTTGGATATGTACTGTTTGACAAAAAGGAAGGATATGCAGAGGTTGACGTCGTTGATGAAGCTCAAAGGTTCATTCAACAAAAAATTGACAAAGGAGAACTTCAAGTTCCAGCAGGAATAAATTATAAGTTCTCAGGCAGTTACGAGAATCAGATCAGAGCAGTGAAGCGGCTTTCAATTGTAATCCCAATAAGCTTGGTTGTAATTTTCTTACTTC
Source organism: Bacteroidota bacterium (assembly GCA_004295015.1). Lineage (GTDB taxonomy): Bacteria > Bacteroidota > Bacteroidia > AKYH767-A > 2013-40CM-41-45 > QQVM01. The sequence continues at coordinate 31,434 of SHNE01000045.1, forward strand.
TGTTCTTTCAGTTCAAAACAGTTACTGCTTCATCGATCCATTTCTCAGGAGTATTTGTTGCTTTCGCCGGCGGCTTTATTATGATCTGGCTATATGGGCAGGGATGGTTTATGAATTTTTCCGTTGCAGGAACAAATATGCGTGAATTGTTTCAGATGCATACTATTAATCTAAGCGTAGCAGTCTGGGTTGGTTTCATTGCCCTCTTTGGGATTGCGACAGACGATGGAGTAATCATGGGAACTTACATCCATCAGGTTTTCGAAGAACGAAAACCAGACACAATTGTGAAGGTTAGAGAAGCTGTATTAATTGCCGGAAAGAAAAGAGTGAGACCAGCGATGATGACTGCTGCTGTAGCCATTATCGCACTTCTTCCGGTGCTGACATCAACCGGCAAAGGAGCAGACATTATGATACCAATGGCAATTCCAACTTTTGGTGGAATGACAATTCAGCTCATGACCATGTTTGTTGTACCTGTTCTTCAGGCTTACTGGAGAGAAGGAATTATTAAACGTCAAAATAACATTACGGCATGAAAAACATCCTATTCATACTATCTGTATTATTTATCACAGGCCTTCATGCTCAGACCTTGGATGAATACTTGAAAAAATCGATAGAAAATAATCCAGGACTAAAAGCAAGGTATTCTGAATTTGAGGCAGCGCTTCAAAAGATTCATCAAGTTAAATCACTACCGGACCCTACTCTTTCAATGAGTGCTTTCGGTCAAATGATTGAAACACGCGTTGGTCCGCAGCGTGCAATATTTATCCTTAATCAAATGCTTCCATGGGTTGGTACACTAAAAGCTCAAGGTGATGTAATGGGGTATTTAGCAGAGGCGAAATTTCAGGCATGGTTGGATAGCCGAAACGAACTTTTATTCAAGGTAAAGTCTGCATGGTATCCTATTTACGAATTGGATCAAACGATAAAATACCAACAAGAAAACAAACTCATTCTTGAATCTTTCAAAACACTTTCATTAACCAGGTTCAAAAATGGAAAGGGTGCAATGGTAGACGTGATTCGCGTTGACATTATGCTTGATGATCTCTCTACTGAACTAATAATTCTTGAGAATAAAAGAAAACCATTATTAGCCCAGCTCAATAAACTATTAAACCAGAACATAAATACACCTCTTGAAATCACCGACTCTATTCTTCCGGACATAAACTTGCCTGTATATTCCATTGACAGCATTCTAGAAAATAATCCGAAACTTAAAGAAGTCGAAAAAAAAGAACAAGCCTGGCAGCAACAAACAATTGTAGCAAGAAAACAAGGCATGCCAAAATTGGGAATAGGTTTAAACTATACCATAATTGGAGAAAGAACTGACATGGATGTTCCTGACAATGGTAAAGATGCAATCATGCCTATGGTTTCTATCTCTCTTCCGATTTACAGGAAAAAATACAGAGCTGCACATAAAGAAGCAGAATTTATGCAATCATCATTACAAGAGATGAAAGTGGATATGAGCAATGAACTGTCAGCCACCTATGAGTTGTCCTATTTTGAACTCAGCAAAGCCATTGAAGAGTATAAACTATTCGCAACCCAAATGGAAAAGACTGATCAGGCATCAAATTTATTAATGGCCGCTTACAGCAATTCCGGAAAGGATTTTGAAGAGGTTTTAAGGATGCAACAACTAAATTTTAAATATAAAATCAATACTTCCACAGCTGTAAAAAATTATTTTATCGCCAAGGCCAGACTCGAATATTTAAACGCAAAAAACTAGAATTATGAGAAATGTTTTCAAAAATAAATATGTGAGATTCAGCTTGCTGATATTAGTCGGTGTAATAACAGGTTGGGTCATTAAGCCGGGAAAAACCGGTACATCAGAATCTTCCTTGGCCACCACTCAGGAATCTCAGGAGAAAGAACAAATCTGGACCTGTTCGATGCATCCTCAAATCAGGCGAAATGAACCTGGACAGTGTCCTATTTGTGGAATGGACTTAATTCCATTAAACTCAGAAAGCAATTCCGAAGGAAACCCGATGGCCATTTCAATGTCTGAAACAGCGATGCAACTGGCCAATGTGCAAACAATATATGTAACGAAAAGAAAGCCAGTGAAGGAAGTGAGAATGCCCGGAAAGGTGCAAGCCGATGAAAGAAATATCTTTTCACAAACAAGCCACATTCCAGGACGTATTGAACAACTGATCGTAAATTATACAGGAGAAGAAGTAAAAACAGGTCAGACACTTGCTTTGATTTATTCTCCGGAATTGGTTACGGCTGAAGAAGAACTTCTTGAGGCATTAAAAATAAAAGAAGTGCAACCGGCGCTTTTTGAAGCAGCAAAAGATAAATTAAGAAACTGGAAACTTAGTGAAAGTCAAATTGAAGAAGTCATTACTACCGGGAAAATTCAGGACAAGTTTCCTGTATTGTCAGAAGTCTCCGGAGTTGTTCTGAAGAAACGTGTGAATACAGGGGATTACATCATGAGAGGAATGCCTGTTTTCGACATCGTCGATCTGTCAAAAGTGTGGATTCTATTGGATGTATATGAAAGCGACATTCAATGGATCCATGAAGGTGACAAGGTAGAATTTACGGTACAGTCCATTTCAGGAAAGACATTTAATGGAAATATTTCTTTTATCGATCCGGTAATTAATCCACAATCCCGTGTTGCCAAAGCTAGGATTGAATTCACAAACGATGGAATGAAATTAAAGCCTGAGATGTTTGTCACCGGTACTATCATGAGCGAACTAAAAGGTGAAAAGGAAGGGCTTGTTATCCCTAAATCCGCTGTGATGTGGACAGGAGAAAGATCAGTTGTATATGTGAAAAACCAAACTAATAAAGGTGTAAACTTCATGATGACTGAAGTGGTACTGGGGCCCTCATTAGGTGACAGCTATGTGATCAAATCAGGATTAAGCGAAGGGATGGAAATTGCGAGCAATGGAACCTTTAGCATAGACGCATCTGCACAATTAGCAGGAAAACCCAGCATGATGAGTCCTGAAGGTGGGGTTAAAATGACAGGACATAATCATGGAGCGCCAGTTCAGGTAGAAGTAAAAACATCGGCCAAAGCATTAAAGCCAAACAAAAACGAAAAAGAAACAATAATTCCACTAGTTCAGGAATACTTGAAATTAAAAGACGCATTAGTTGAAGATGATTTTGAGAAAGGTAAAACTATTTCAGAATCTCTATTAAATAAAATAAAAGGTGTTGAAATGAATGTGTTTAAAGGAGAGTCGCATAATATATGGATGCAAGCCCGCCCTACTCTTATCAAATCACTAGGCACAATTCAGTCTGCAGAAAACATTGGTGCACTCAGAACGCAATTTCACATTGTATCCGAACAATTTATTCTATTGACTGAAACTTTCGGCTCAATGTATGAAAAACTATTTGTCATTCATTGCCCTATGGCTAATCAAAATAAAGGTGCAGACTGGATAAGCAATAATAAAGAAGTAAAAAACCCCTATTTAGGAGCGGAGATGATTAGTTGTGGTGATGTTATTAAGGAATTAAAATAAAGTTTGCAGTTATACTTTATAAAACGGTAGGATAATTTTGAATAAATAAATGATGCAATGAAAGCTGAAATACATGTTACTGATGAGTTAAATATCAAGGGAATGATATGTACTCGATGTCTGAAAGTTTTAAATACTGAACTTAAATCGTCCGAGTCTGAAGTGATAGCAATTCAACTGGGTAAGATTACAATTCGTTACAATCCCAAACGTATTACGAATATAATGATTAGAAACATCATTCATGATAATGGGTTTGAAATTATAACTGATCAAAATAGTATACAGGCGGAAGAAATAAAAAGATTGATAATTAACTATATCTGGGATTCAAATTTGGAATTAAATCTTTCAAATTTTCTTATAGGAAAAACATCTAAAAATTACGATCAATTATCAAAAACATTCTCAAGAATTTTTGGCAAGACAATAGAGCGGTACAGTATGCAGTTGAAAATCGAACGGACTAAAGAATACATTCAAGGTGGCGATTTAAATTTTAGTGAAATTGCCTATGCATTAGGTTATAAGAACACTTCAGCTTTATCGAGACAATTTAAAATGGAAACAGGAATCACGATGAAAGAATTTAAAAAACAACATCTTATTCAACGAATACCAATCGACAAAATATGATAAATCTAAAACGAAATACAATAAAAACAAATTACTAGATTAACGATAATTTGCATGATTATATTCATTGTCTCAAATTGTGTATTTACAATAATATTCCTTTTAATGGAACATCAAACTAAAATGAATTAAGAACGAAATATAATGATTAGACAAGGATTAGCGTAACTTAAATCGACTATCAATGAATGACGGTTATTGGCATAACTATTTTACACATACATTAAGGGCAGTATTTTTGATTATAATACTTGCCGGACTTTGGTTGATATATAGATATGCAATTAAAAACATTCGTAATGCTAATAGAAATTCTGATGGTGATGAAAGTAGAAATGGTCGGAAATGATTATAATTAAAAATCAAGGACATGCTGAATATTTGCAAGCAAATAACAATTCAATATTTATCAATAGAAACGTTAATAATATTTACATTATGAAATACCACAAAATCTGGATGCTCATCAGTTGCGCACTTCCCTTGCTATTAATATTTCTTACCCCTTCAATTGGTCTGGGCGACAGCTGGGGATTATTCTTTTTTATCATTGCCATGTTTGGCATTCACCTTCTGATACCACATCATGATCATAATCAAAAGGCAGATCTAAATTCAAACCAAAATAAAAACCATTCGCATCATTGATCATAAAATATAATTAAATGAATAGTAATAAATATAACTCAACTTTTTGGCTTAACACAAGGGTGTTTTTAACCCATTCCGTGATAGGGATAGTTATCTTTTATTTTTTGATTCATCCATTTACCATGGTAATTTATTGGGTTGAACTCAACAAACCTAATATAACAATAGCCACTTTTTTTGATGCAATTTTCAATAAAATAGGAGCTGCCTTTTCTCTGGAAAAGGCAGGAATGTCCGGAGCCTTTATAGTACTTGGCGCACTTTGTGGCTTAGGTTCCGGAATATATTACAAGAACATCATTCGAAAAAACAAGCAAATACTGCAACAAGAAGGCTTAATAAAACGTGACATTCTTTCAATAATAAAAAACGGCGAGAATGACATGATGGAACTTAAGGCATCATTGAGGTATGACTTCAATAAAAAAGAAATTAACCGAAATCTGGAAGAAGTTATTGTTAAAACCATTGGAGGATTCATGAATACGAATGGCGGGCGTTTATTTATCGGTGTTTCAGATAAAGGAGAAATCCTCGGTCTTAAAAATGATTATCTCTCTCTGATGAAAAAGGATAAGGATGGTTTTGAGCTTAAATTATTTCAATTAATTTCTAATAGTATTGGACCCGAATACTGTTCATCAATTCACGCATACTTTTATGAAATAGAGGGAAATGAAATTTGTGTTCTGGATATTTCAAAGAGTACTGAGCCGGTTTACGTAAGCTATAAACAGAACATTACATTTTACATCAGAACTGGAAATTCTACACAACCATTATCCGTGAAGGAAGCTGTGAATTATATCAGTAATACAAAAGCTGAAACTTCCGGATTGAATATATTTAAATCGTAATTGTAATATAAAAGATATGACGATGGACAAGAAAAGAGAAAATTCAGACAGAAGAAAATTCCTAAAATTAGGATTGATTGCCGGTGGAGCTGCTATAGCTGGTGCTGTAATTAAAAACAATCTTTCAGGTAAAGAACTGAAAGAAGAGGCCGGTAAAAAAATAAAAGTACTGACCGCTGAGGGCAAACTTTTAGAAATTGATAGCTCTCAGGTTTATAGGCATCATGCAGAAGATCTTTTAACAGAGCATGAAGTGCGGGAAGGAATTGAAGGCAGAAAATTTGTGATGGTCATTGATTTGGCTCGCTGTGCAAATCTTAGAAAATGTATTGAGGGTTGTCAGACATGTCATCATAAACAACCTCCGGTTGAGTGGATAAAAGTCAAAGAAATGCAAGAGTCAGAAGCAACTTCTCCATATTGGATGCCACAGCCGTGTTTTCATTGTGACAATCCACCATGTACAAAAGTTTGTCCGGTTGATGCAACATTCAAAAGACAGGATGGCATAGTTATGATCGATGACGAAAGGTGTATTGGCTGTAGATTTTGTATGGCTGCCTGTCCTTATAATGCCAGGTTATTCAATTGGGGAGATCACTGGGGTGAAACACCGGATATGTCTCTAAATATACATTATGATCATAATCCTGAAAGAGGCTACCCTGCAAAAACAGGAACTGTTCAAAAATGTGATTTCTGTCCTGATATGTCAAGAAAAGGAGAATTACCGGATTGTGTTACCTATTGTCCGAATGGCGTGATTTATTTCGGTGATGCAAACGAAGATGTTGTTAGTAATGGGGACGAAACTGTTCGTCTTAGTGAACTACTCTCAAAAAAAGGAGGCTACCGCTATCTTGAAGAATTGGGGACTGAACCCAGAGTATATTACCTGCCACCGACAAATCGAATGTTTTCTTTTGAAGAAGACAATGAAATTCATAATGCTCAAGAATAAATTTAACCATTAAAAAAAGGAGGAACTCAAATGAATCGTATTCACGTAAAAAAACTTGGCCTGGCTTTTGGTTTAACCGGAACCCTACTCTATCTGGGTTGTATCACACTTATGCTTACTGTGGGTCATGATGGGACAGTCCGCTTCTTCAATAGTCTCTTACATGGTCTGGATGTTACTACTATTATTCGGATGAATGTACCTCTCTGGGAAGCAATTTTGGGCATCATCCAAACCTTTATTCTGGCATGGCTGGTTGGTGCTTGTATTGCAGGTTTTTATAATGCAAGTATTAAAAATAAAGTATAATTTTTATCAACCATATTATTGGAGAATATCAAGTGTTTTTACAATATGATTTTACTTTTATCGGCTGAATAAACCATATAATAGAAACCTAATCAAATTATTCAAGATGAGAAAAGTGAGAGTTGCAATAAATGGCTATGGAGTCATTGGAAAAAGAATAGCTGATGCTATTTCACTGCAAGAAGATATGGAGGTTTCCGGGATATCTGATGTACTAAGTGATTGGCGTATTCAAGTTGCCATTTTAAAGGAATATTCGATTTATGCTGCAAATACAAATGCATTGTCGGAAATGAAACAAAACGGCATCAATGTTCATGGCTTATTGGAAAATCTGATAGAAAACAGTGATATAATCATTGATTGTACACCAAAAATAATCTCAGCACAAAATGTACCCTTATACAGGGCAGTCGGAAAGAAATTTATCGTACAAGGGGGTGAAAAACATGAGCTAACAGGACATTCATTCAATTCAGAAACAAATTATCTATCCGCATTGAATTTAGATAGTACGCGGGTCGTTTCCTGCAACACTACTTCAATATTAAGAGTTTTAGGGGCACTAAAAAAAAGTGGATTCCTGAAAAATGCAAGAGGTACTCTCCTAAGACGAGCAACAGATCCATGGGAAAGCCATATGTCCGGGATAATGAATACGCTGGTACCAGAACAAGACATTCCAAGCCATCAAGGACCCGATGCTAAAAGTGTGGACCCAGATTTAGATGTAATTACAGCAGCTGTCAAAGTACCTGAAACATTAAGCCACGTTCATTATTGGGTTGTAAGACTTACTAAAGAAATATCGAAGGAACAGATATTGCAAGCATTGACAACTAACTCAACACGTATAGCACTAATGAACTATACGGATGGACTGGTAGCAAACAATTCCATAAAAGAATTCTTAATGGATATTGGCAGAGATCGTGGGGACATGTATGAGGTTGCACTCTGGCAAGACATGCTAAAAGTCGTAAACGATGAATTGTTTTTTGCATACATCGTCGACAACCAAGCAATTGTTATTCCTGAAAATATTGATGCTATTCGAAGTCTTTGCAATACAGAGAATAATGCAATCAAGTCTATTCAAAAAACAAATAACTCTCTTAATATTTCAAGGGACATATTCAAATTTCACTAGAGAAAGAATTATAACAAGTCGATTGAATAATATATTTCACAGTTAAAAACAATTCATCATGAAAAAAATAGCAATAATTTTAATTGGAATGACCTTACTGTTAAGTCTTACGCAATGCGAAACTCCAATTTCAGATGTAGCACTTCGAAACTCAGAAACGCGAAGTAAACTTATTTCATCTCTTATTAACAACGAAGAGTATATGACTGAACTCATGGATTCAATGAAAAAGATTCATCCTGAAGAACTATTATCCAGTATCAACATTATTATCAGCGAGAACCCTCATCTGCGAATGAAAATGGTTAATAATATGATGGAGGTGAGTGAGGAGGATAGCACTATGTGTGCTATGGTGATGGATAAAACCATGGAGATGTGCAATGCTGATGCCGGGAAATGTGAAATGATGTCCAATGCAATGAAAAATCATCAAGGGTCAATGGAATGCATGATGAATAATATGAGTCAAAATAAAATGATGAACCACATTGGCGAACCAGAAAAACAGGGTAAACCTGAAGACCATTTGAAACATCATTGAGAATAAAGAATTACAAATTTGAATTTAATATTAAATAATGTAATGTTTAACAATTAAAACTTCATGTCATGATGTACGAAGGATATCACTTCTGGGGAATGCACCTTATATGGTGGTTCATTTGGGTAATCGCAATAATTTCAATTTTTGGCTGGTATGAACCCGTGCCGAAAAAGAAGATAAAAAGAGAGAGCCCACTCGATATTTTGCAAAGGCGTTTAGCGTCAGGCGAAATCACAAAAGAAGAATATGAAGAGCGAAGAAGTATCCTTGAGAGAGATGCTTTAAAGTAAAAGAAAGGGTCCAAATAGTTTTAGAAGTTCATTCATTAATCTAAAAAAATTGAATGATTAAGAATCTAATCATATTTTGGTTTAAGACACAATCAAACAATTATGCAAGAATTGAATTGATCAAGTATTTCAATAAAAAAGAAGTACGTGAAATACTCAAGTCATACTGGAAGGACTATCAACAGCTCAAGAAAGATGTGCCTTCAATGCCTACATTAGGAGGGTCTGTAATGGTAAATCTTGCAGCTATGTCTACTGCTTTTTACAATTCTCTTCTCAAGAAAAATAAAACAAAGGAAGAAGTTGCAAATATATTTTATTCTATTGCTTGGAAAGTTTATAAAATAATGGGGCGAAATACTTGGTATCTGACAAGACTTAGTGGAAACAAAACCTACTCCAGATTAAAATGTGCAACAAATCTGTTTAGAACCTTTCCATTCAATAGCCCATCTTATTTGTGGGAAGATATTCAAACTACGAAAGAAACTGTAAGCTTCAATTGTATTCGCTGCCCTGTTGCCGAATATTTTAAAACTAAAGACTTATCGGAATTTTGTGTGCAAACATGGTGTGCACTAGACTTCCCCTTAGCGCAAATGTGGGAGTCCCAACTAGATAGAAACAATACCATTGCTGGTGGGGCTGAAGAGTGCGACTTTAGGTGGAAGCCTAACACTCAAAATAAAGTGAAATGACGGAATAAAAATGAAGTTAACAGAACTTTTCAAATCGCTGAAACAATAGATTATAATGTCAAAGAAAAAAAACAAAAAAGTATCAATTACTAAAGCTTCAGGAGAATCAGTTGATTTTGATGATAGCAAACTGCAAGTTTCGCTTTCTCGTTCAGGAGCGGATAAAGAATCCATTAAAAAAATAATTTCTGAAGTTTCACAGAAGCTTTATGATGGTATGACTACCAAGGAAATATATAAATTGGCCTTTTCCATGCTCCGAAAACAATCTTATCCAACAGCTGCCCGATACAAATTGAAACAGGCAATTTATGAGCTTGGACCAAGTGGTTTTCCCTTTGAACATTATGTTTCTGAAGTTCTTAAGCAAGATGGATTTAAAACAAAGGTTGGCGTAATTGTCAAAGGTCACTGTGTAGACCACGAAGTTGATGTTATAGCTGAAAAGGGTGATGAACATTTCATGGTCGAATGTAAGTTTCATAGGGAACAAGGAAGAAACTGTGATGTAAAAATTCCGCTCTATATCCAATCCAGGTTTATAGATATCAAGAAATCATGGACAAATATCCCCGGGCATCAATTTAAATTTCATCAGGGCTGGATATTTACAAATACACGATTTACGGCGGATGCAATTCAATATGCCACTTGTTCAGCATTGAAACTGGTCAGCTGGGATTATCCAAAGGATACTAGCCTTAGAGACCGTATTAATAAAAATGGACTGCATCCTGTCACATGTTTAACAACATTGACTAAAATGGAAAAAAGTAAATTACTAGATAAAGGTAAAGTACTTTGTATGAATCTATGTGATCAACCAAAACTACTCGATTCTATTGGAATAGCCAAAATCAGGCAAAAGAAAATTCTTTTAGAGGCAAATGAAGTATGTAAATTAACTAAATAGTAGATCATGAAAAAAGATAATAATATTAGTATCCATTTTTTAGGCGCAGCAGGAACTGTGACCGGATCAAAATACCTGATTGATACAGTTGAGAAAAAAATTCTAATTGACTGCGGATTATTCCAAGGCTTAAAGAAACTTCGATTGTTAAACTGGGATTATTTACCTGTGAAAGTTGAAGACATTGACCTTGTATTGCTCACGCATGGTCACATGGATCATACCGGCTACCTCCCACGTTTGCTAAAGCTGGGCTTTAAGGGTGAGATTTGGGGGACAAGCCCAACCTTGGATATTGCTGAAATTATCTTACGTGATAGTGCAAAAATACAAGAAGAAGAAGCTGAAAGAGCCAATAAAGAGGGTTACTCGAAACACACACCGGCAAAGCCACTCTACACTTTAAAAGATGCAGAGAGAGCAATACAGCATTTCAAGGCAATTCCCGAAGGAGAATGGATTGATGCATATCCTAGAATCAGAATCAGGTTTCAGTATAGTGGTCATATTATAGGTGCTACCTTTATCGAATTGGACATACATGAAAAACGATTTGTTTTGTCGGGCGACATTGGAAGAAAGCAAGACCTTCTGATGCGTGCTCCAAAAAAGCCAGAAAAAGCAGACGTGCTTTTCATCGAAAGTACCTACGGAGATCGTCTCCATCCAAATGAAATTCTTGAAGAAAAACTAAGGGATATTGTTTTAGGTACTGTAAGCAAAGGTGGTACCTTGATTATTCCAAGTTTCGCAGTCGAAAGAACTCAAACTCTAATGTATTTATTATGGCTTCTTCGTGAGAAGAATTCTATCCCGCTTATCCCAATGATAATGGATAGTCCAATGGGAGCAAACGTCCTGAAAGTATTTCACGATCATCGGGATTGGCATAAGCTACCAATAGAACAATGCACAAAAATGTGTGATATTTTCAGAATCGTGAAAGATTTTAAAGAGACTTGGGAAGTTATAGATAATAAAAATCCCAAAATAGTAATAGCAGGAAGCGGGATGATCAGCGGAGGTCGTGTTCTAACGTACCTTCAAAAGTATATAGACAAGGCGGAAACGGGCATCTTGCTTGCGGGTTACCAAGCTGAAGGAACAAGAGGAAGGAAATTATTAGAAGGAGCATCAGAACTGAAATTATATGGGAAATATTTCCCTGTAAAAGCCAGTATTTTCAACTTACAAGTGCTTTCAGCTCATGCCGATCAGGCAGAATTGCTGGATTGGATGAGTGAGATAAAAAGCAAACCTGAAAATATTTTTATTATTCATGGTGAAGCTCAGGCTGCAGATACTTTCCGAGTCAAGATAAAAGATACATACGGCTGGAGTGCCAAAATACCGGAATTATACTCAATTGAAACCATTCCAATGAATATTGAAAATCAATCAAAAAATGGAACATCAATCAAGTGAATTAATATTTAGAAGACTTGGGATACATTCGCAACAAGAACACTTCGTGTACATGCGTGAAGATTGTCATGTATGTAGTTCTGAAGGCTTTGAGGCTCTAACTCGTATCCGAGTAAATTACAAATCCAGGTCAATCATTGCCAGCCTAAACATCATTCGAACCGACATACTAAATCCGGGTGAAATAAGCTTGTCGGAAAGTGCTATTCATTCATTAGGAATAAGGGACGGGGAGACTCTACGAGTTTCGCATTTACACCCTATTCAATCTTTAAGTCATGTCCGTTCAAAAATTTACGGAAACAAATTTTCGGCCGATGAACTAGATGAAATTATAACGGACATCGTTGACGGAAACTATTCAAGCATTCACCTGTCTGCATTCATAACAGCTTGTGCAGGACACCGGCTTGATACTAAAGAAATTATTTCTTTAACAAAAGCTATGATTTCTTCCGGGCAGCAAATACACTGGAACAAAGATATAATTGTTGATAAACATTGTATTGGTGGATTACCCGGCAACCGAACAACGCCAATCGTGGTTTCTATTCTCACAGCCTTTGGACTTACGATGCCAAAAACTTCCTCCCGTGCCATTACATCACCTGCAGGCACAGCAGACACGATGGAAGTAATGACAAGGGTAACTTTGAATATGGATGAAATAAAAAAGGTCGTTGAACAAGAAAATGGTTGTATTGTTTGGGGGGGTACTGCACAACTGAGTCCAGCAGATGATATATTAATTAGAGTAGAAAAAGCATTGGATATTGATAGCGAAGGTCAGCTTATTGCATCAGTGCTTTCTAAAAAAGCTTCAGCAGGATCAAATCATGTCATCATTGATATGCCGATTGGTGAAACTGCAAAACTAAGAAGTATAGACTCAGCTAATAAACTTAAGTCAGAAATTGAAAAAGTTGCCGATGTTGTAGGGCTAAAACTAAAAGTCTTGATTACTGACGGAACTCAACCTGTAGGGAAAGGAATTGGTCCGGTACTGGAAGCAAGGGATATACTTTCAGTATTACGAAATGAAAAAACTGCACCACAAGATTTGAAAGAACGAAGTTTGATGTTATCAGCTGAATTGCTTGAGCTTTCAGGGAAAGTGGCTGTTGGGCTTGGAATGACACAAGCTAAATTAATTCTTGAGTCCGGTAAGGCATACCAAAAATTTGTGGCCATTTGTGAAGCACAAGGCGAGTTTAAAGAACCCCAAATCAAAGGACATAAACGAGTAATATCTGCAGGAAACTCTGGTAAAGTAATACGCATTGACAATAGGAAACTTGCAAAAGTTGCAAAACTGGCCGGAGCACCATTTAATAAAAATTCCGGAATCGATTTTTTTTCACCAATAGGTAAAGATGTAATGAAAGGACAAGCACTTTACGAAATCTATGCAGAATCAAAAGGTTCATTGGAATATGCACTCGAATACTTGCATTCACAACAAGACATCTTAACAATTCAAAATCATTAATGAATGAAAACTATACTTTTCGCATTACCAGGTAATGAAAAACTCACCGATACACTTACAAAGCATCTCAATGCAGAACGAGGTGAATCAACTATACGTAATTTTCCGGATGGGGAAAGTTATATTCAGATCCGCTCAGAAGTAAAAAACAAAAGAGTTGTTCTTGTTTGTACCTTAAACGACCCAGACACTAAATTTTTGCCTCTATATTTTTTTTCAAAAACAGCAAAAGATCTAGGTGCTGACTGTACATGCCTAATTGCACCTTACCTGGCCTATATGAGACAGGACAAACGGTTTCAACCTGGCGAGGCAATTACATCAAAATATTTCGGAGAATTAATTTCACATTTTTCTGAAACTCTTGTGACAGTAGACCCCCATTTACATAGAAGAAGTAACTTGACTGAAATATATAGTATCCCTTCTCAAGTCGTCCATGCTGCAGACCATATATCTAATTGGATTAATCAACACGTACACAATCCTGTCTTAGTTGGACCAGACAGTGAAAGTGAACAATGGGTTTCAGAGGTAGCTAAAAATGCTATGGCTCCATTTATTGTACTCCAAAAAATAAGACATGGCGATAAGGATGTAGAAGTCTCCATACCACAAGTTCAAGAGTTTAAAAATTGCACTCCTGTTTTGGTTGATGATATTATCTCTACGGCAAGAACTATGATAGAAACAGTAAGACATTTGAATAGTTTAAAAATGAAAGCTCCAATTTGCATTGGTGTACACGCTGTATTCTCAGGCAATGCCTATAAAGAACTGTCTAACTCAGGCGTGAAAGATATTATTACTTGTAATACTATTCCACATGAAAGTAACCAAATTGACATTAGTAACTTATTACTAGAAGGTTATAATAACCATTGGAATGAAAAATAGAATATATCAATTTGCCTTCATTCTATCTTTCAAATTTGCATTTATTGGAAGTATAGAGTCCTTTGCACAAGAATACTCCCAAATGTTCATGTTCCAGATTGACGGGAATAACTATATTAAAAAGAGTTTTGATTCTTCCGGAAAGTTGAAGTCATTCCAGATTTTTAAGGTAGGAAAAGTTGTAAAGAATTTGAATAAATACGAAATGGACATCATGAGCTTTGAATTCAATAATGCAGGTAAAATGACAGACAGTTCTATCACTAAATTTATCTGTAAACCATCGTCCAACGAAGTCTTGCTGAACATTCTTCCTTTTGCAGATTTAAACTCAAATAAAAAGGTTGAAGTCGAGTTAATAACAGGGGAAAATATTTACCCTACAAAATGGGAAATTGGAGAAAAAGTTAAAGATCACAGCTACTCACTTACGCTCAAAGGAGGTTTCCTTTCTGTTCTTGGAACGAGAAGTGGTGTAAAAGTTTATGATAGAGGAATAACGAAAAAGAATGATGATAGTGCTGCCTTTACACTAACCTCTAAGGTAGAAATAAAGTCATACATGCTTGGGCTTAACATAAACACTATGAACTTTTTCGTAGAAGAAATAATCGATCCGCGGAAAGGAATAATCAGTCAAATATTTACTGAGTCTAGTGGAGACTATTTTACAATCAATTTGTCTAACTCAAAATAATCATGGAGCACAATCATAATAATCGTTCACACACAACTTTGGTCGATAAGGACCAAGCCAAACATCAACATAATACATCCGGTCACTCAAAGGACAACCCATCCCACGGACACATGGGTCATGATCACCACCGAATGATGATAGAGGATTTTCGAAAGCGGTTTTGGATTTCAACAATAATATCCATTCCTGTATTGATTATTTCACCCATGGTACAGGAATTTCTAGGCTTCACGTTTACATTCCCGGGAATTGTGATTGTTCTCTTTCTATTATCTTCCATCGTGTATTTCTATGGAGGATGGCCTTTCCTGAAAGGGTTGAAAGATGAAGTAAAAAAGGGAGCTCCAGGAATGATGACCTTGATAGGTGTCGCAATCACAGTGGCTTATGCCTATAGTGCTGCAGTAGTCTTTGGGCTGAAAGGAAAAATGTTTTTTTGGGAGCTTGTAACACTTATTGACATCATGCTTTTAGGCCACTGGATTGAAATGAAATCGGTTCTGGGAGCCTCAAAGGCTTTGGAATTATTGGTGAGTATGATGCCATCGATTGCACATAAAGTTCATGGTGAGCATATCATCGATGTAAAACTGGAAGTTCTACAAAAAGGAGATATTACCTTGATAAAACCGGGAGAAAAAGTTCCAGCAGATGGTGTGATCGCTGAAGGAGAAAGCTATTTGAATGAATCAATGCTTACAGGCGAATCAAAACCCGTAAAAAAATCAGTAGGCCAACAAGTTATTGGTGGTGCAATTAATGGAAACGGATCATTAAAAGTTAAAGTTCAAAATACCGGTAAGGACAGTTACCTAAATAAAGTTATCAACCTTGTTCAGGAAGCACAAAAAGCAAAGTCAAAAACACAACATCTGGCTGACAGAGCAGCAAAATGGTTAACCTATATTGCATTAATAGTAGGTATTTCAACCTTAATAGTATGGATTGCATTAGGATTTGAATTTGTATATGCATTGGAAAGAATGGTAACAGTGATGGTTATATCCTGCCCTCATGCACTAGGTCTTGCAATACCATTAGTCGTGGCAATTTCTACTGCAATCTCTGCACAAAATGGATTGCTGATTCGGAACAGAACAGCTTTTGAAAACTCAAGAAAGATCACTACGCTTTTGTTTGATAAAACAGGTACACTTACAAAAGGGGATTTTGGCGTTACTCGTTATGCATCAGTGAATGAAAAATTTGAAAAACACGAAGTGCTACGCCTTGCCAGCGCATTGGAACAAAGTTCGGAGCACCCGATTGCCCTTGGTATTATTAAAAAAGTGAAAGAATTAAATATTGCTATTCCCAAGACTGAGAATTTCAATGCGATTACAGGCAAAGGGGTTGAAGCCATGGTGGAAGGTATAAATGTAAAAGTTGTAAGTCCGGGATATTTGAAAGACAAAAATCTTTCCATCCCAAAAAATGCAGAGGGTAACGAAGCAGAAACAATTGTCTTTGTAATTATTGATGAGCAAGTTGCAGGATTTATTTCCCTGGCTGACGAGATAAGACCTGAATCATTTGAGGCCATCAAAATATTCAAGAAAAATAAAATCAAAGTAATGATGGCCACCGGTGATAATGAAAAGGTGGCTAAAGCAGTTAGCAATTCATTAGGCCTGGATGGATATTTTGCAGAAGTATTACCTCATCAAAAAGTAGAAATCGTAAAGGATCTCCAAGCTAAGGGTGAATACGTAGCTATGACAGGTGACGGAGTGAATGATGCTCCAGCTCTTGCACAGGCAAATGTTGGCATTGCAGTCGGATCTGGTACTGACGTGGCTGCCGAAACAGCTGACATTATTCTTGTGAATAGTAATCCACAGGATATTTTAAATTTAATCCTATTTGGTAAGGCAACCTATCAAAAGATGATTCAAAACCTTATCTGGGCAACTGGTTATAATGTTATTGCAATTCCTTTGGCCGCTGGAGTATTATACAATGTAGGTTTTGTTATGGGTCCAGCAATTGGAGCCGCCTTTATGAGTTTAAGTACGGTAATTGTGGCTATTAATGCTCAATTATTAAAAACAAAATTGAAATAAATAAATAGGGTTTTCAATAAGCCCAAAATGATACTTGCAATAAATAGGTGTAGGAACTCAAATGATGCAGGTTACTTGAATAGTAAAGAATCCCTTTGTGTTAAAACTGTTGTTTTTCATAACATAAATATTTTAGAGAAATAATACTCGCAAATATTCTATCCAATTTAAAGTTATGCTTAATTATATACCTAGCCAATCTTGATGGTTATTTTTCTGTTTTGTAATCAGCAATCCATAAATCTATTTTCGTCAGAGTGGCTGTTTCCGGTCTTTTATAATTTCCCTCTTCTGCCAACAAAAATCCATATGGACGATAAAATTCGAAAGAACTATCAGTAATAAACTTAATAGGAACTGTAAATCCCTCCTTTGTGCTTATCAGAATTTTCGGAGCTGTCTTAAATTGGGGTAGCGACTTGTTGTCAATTGTTCTCAATGAGGAGAATTTGTACAAACTGTCGCCCCTAAATTTCAAGTCGCTCACAATATATATTCCGGCTTTTAGAATATTTTTATTCGCCAATGAGCTATCAAGACTTTGCACCTGGCGCCCAACATTGGTAATGAGCGAATCTGCTTTCGGTTTAATTTCAGAATAAATCCTATCTGTAACTTTCTTCTGGTCATTTAATCCTAGATAACCAATAGCTAATACTAAAAACGCGCCAAAGGCGGTTATAAAATTAAATCGAGCATTAAGTTCTGGTGTTGAAATTGGAGCGGTTGATGCACGAATCTTTTTTCTTTCAATTATATTCCAAATTAACAAAATGCAAATAAAAAAACCGGTAATAAATATCATGTCATTCATGTCTTCTAATTTGTTTCGACTATTAGTTTAACTTAAAGCCCTAGAAAGAAAAATTACACCTGCACAGCGTTCATTTCTAATCGAGAGTACTAGACAAATCCGAATCAACTAGTTCTTCTGCAGGATAGCATTTGTAATGGCTAGCATGATCAGGTTTTCTAATAATCTGTTCATACCTTTTAGAATGTGAGTCTGAAAAAATAAGATGAATAACCGCTTGGTGAGAGAGTGCTCCGATCAAATTTAAGCAAAGGCTTTCATCCACAGCAATCCGTTTGGAATTATTAGA
Organism: Bacteroidota bacterium; assembly: GCA_004295015.1. GTDB lineage: Bacteria > Bacteroidota > Bacteroidia > AKYH767-A > 2013-40CM-41-45 > QQVM01. The sequence goes on from SHNE01000045.1 coordinate 49,665, forward strand.
CAGATTTTCTTCAAGTGTTACACCTGAATTTGGTTCGAGTTTAAACTCAGCATTGAATGCCGGGGATAGCCCCATATTTTGAAGTCTAATCTGCCACCTTGGAGGTTCTGTATAACCAGGGTCTATATTCTTCAAATGAAATAAGGGCATCATCTGCTTCCGTGCAGCATCACTTTCTGAGATCTGTGAGGTTGCAAGCCTCTCCATCTGAGCAGCTGTCTTTTGAGCTGCAGCAAGCTGTTCCTTCATGTCTTTACCGTCAGCAATCAATTTGAAATACCCCTTGGCAGCAAAGACCAACGCTAGCAGAGCGATTGCTGCACTGATCCAATCTGGCAACGTGCCGATATCAAAAATCACAGGCATAAATTAAATGTTTGATTATATTTAAAATCACGATTAAAAAATTAGTCATCATACACCCTCCTATTCCGAAGCATCTACACCCCAACCCATAGGATCGATCATAAATATTGATGCTGCAAGTTCTGTTAGATGCTTGATTTATTAATGCAATATCTGAAATTATATTGGACATGGGACGACAAACCCATGCTAAGGCAATATGACCGTCTCGTCTGGTCTCCATAGACGAATCCATCAAGCCAAACAGCCATTTATACTCCAAACGAAAAAGGGCTCATCAGGAATAACCTAATGAGCCCAGGAGAGCAAAATAAACAATGGCATTGGCATCAAGCTCACCGAATCTCAAATCCAAGCTTCTTTGCGGTGCTAAGGAAGGGCTTGATGTTGTCTGCACTCCACTGGTTTGACACCGCAATTTTGGAATTTTGAATCTTGATGAGCCTGTCGTCTTGAAGGAAAAAACGATCTCTACCGCCTGACGTAAAGGTTTTTGCTTTCCTCACCTCCTGAAACACCCCGAATCTTTGAAGCAGCTCGTCCGGAAATGCCTCTTTTAGTTTTGCCAAGGAAATATTTTTCCTTTTCTCCACATATTTTTGGACGACGGCAAGGACAAGTCCTCCTTTTGTGTGGAGCTTTCCATCGAATTTGAATTTTCGCATGTCTCTTCCTCCCTCCGATTTCCCCTTTTTTGTCCTCGGTTTCTCTTTTTCTTCCATTTCATCCGAAGTTTTTGCAATCGCTTTCCCTTTTTTTGATTTCAAGCTTCCTTTTTTTTCCGGCTCTGAATCCGGTTCATTGATTTCCGTTCCTTCACCTCTCCCGGCAACAGAAGTTTCAGAATCTTTATCGGCCAAGAAATAATACTTCTGCCCTTCCCGATTTTGGATTTTTAGAATTCTGTCTTTTACAAGCCTGGCGATTGCACCCTCCAGGACAATGCCTTTGGTTGCTGTCGATTCCGAGATTGTTTTTTTGTCAATGCCCTCCGTTGTCCTGACGAGGGTGACGATTTTTTCTTTTAATGTTTCTGACATGGTGTTTGGTTTTAGATTTGTACACGCAGTGTAGCCGATTCAGACGAATCATGGAAACCGGAAATGCTAAAGTTTCCATTGGTTTTTACATCGGAGAATAAGGGCTTGGAATCCAAGAGGAATAGTTTCCATTGTACAATGCTGTAACTATGGAGTTTGATAGAAAGAGCCATAAAAGTGCTCCAGAAGGGTGTTTCAGCTAACTTTATCGTATTATTTCATGTATAAATGAGAAGCCTGGACAAATTGTCCAGGCTTCTCACATCATAAAAACATCTTCTACTTAATCTTATATACGCTAAATAAAAAATGTTTCATAGCCACCTATGTTCATTTGAACACAGGTTACCAATATGAAATAAATTCTGACAGCAAAGCATGGCAGAAACACCCTGTATCGCATACGGGCTCTACGGAAATGCCCGGAGTGAATGGGAGTACAAAGGTTCAAGAAGTTTAGTTGGCCCCACCATGGAGCCCAAAATGCTTGATCTGATTGGACAGACAAAATGATAGATAAAATTTTGTGTTTGTGTTTGGAATCACAACTTATGATTAGCCATACCCAAAGATGTGACTTTCAGTTTAGGGGGAATCAAACCAAGGGTGATGAACTTATCCTGTACTACCTGCTGAATCGTACTCAAATGATTTGCTGGTAGGATAAATGCGTCATGGATGGTAATGAACGGCATAAGTTGCATTTGAATTAATGAATTAGAAACAAGCCCAAGCATTATTCTTGATTCCATCAATTGCATCATACGTGAAAGGTTCTTGTGAGAAGCGGAATCGCCGACATACGTATGCGTATGCTTGCTGGTATAAAACTCTCGCATGAATGGAAATTGCTTTTCACCCAAAGATTTAATGCCATTGATTCCCTTGACGATATTAGGATATAACTTAATAAACACTTTATATTCATCAGACTTTGCCATAGATTTTACTTTGGAATAGAGAAAACCAATTAGCATCGTCTTAACCCTTTCTCTTATTGGTTCAATGAATTCACCATCTTGGCTGGCATGGATATCCAGGAGCTTGAATTTGTCAGACATAAATTCATAGATATCCCCATCACAGCATTTCTTATAAAATGCAGAGACGTCATCCTGTTTCGAATTTACTACTAGCAATTCCTTTACCAATGAAAACTCCGGCAATACAGTTTCAATCACTGCAGGATGTGCCATGATACAAGACAAGAGATAGACTTGACTGTTCCGTATGTCGAGATGAATCAGTTGTTCGTTCTCATGTCCTTCGAAATATATGAAGTCTCGCAGCTTGCTATACAAGCCGGTAATCGGAGTGTGCAACCGGTTACCGAATGTATCCACGATGAAATAATCTAGATGGCCATCGTTAATTGCATCTAATATATGTATGTAATTATGTAGCCTAGCTTTTCTTTCAGGATTTCCTTCTAGCTTTATTTCACCTTCTAAATAGTTTTCTGCCTCCGACATTCGAAATCTAACCAAGTTGCTCATATTGATTATTGCACGGTGCGTATCTGTCACCAGATGATACCATTTGCTGGATTCTCTGCGCTTCTTGTATTCGTCTTTCACGGATTGAACAGCCTTCAACGCCTTGTGTTTTGTGATCGGTGTTTTAGTAAAGTGTTTTAGAGATCCATGCTTGTGCAAGAGCTTATTCGGAATGCGCATTTGCTGGCTGTAAGCACCCGCTGTAAATTTGATTCCCCCTGTCATATTATCTCGTCTACGTTCAATTAATGAATGCTCTTCCGCCCATTCGAGATACCTACAATAATTCTTCGTCAAAAGCTTCTTCAGGATACGTGAATCAATGGCCACCCAACCCTCGTCATACAGGTATGACTGAGAATTCCTATTGTTAGCAACCTGAATCCTCGACAGAAACAACTGGTGAAACAAGAGCTTCAACCTATCAGGACACAAACTGGTACCAACAAGCATTTCTTCTAAATCCAATTCGATGCCAATAGGCACATATGCATACACAGTTTTGTTATCGTCTTTCATCATTTACCCTATTCACATTTTGAGATCTAAACAGCCTTGTATCTAAAAAGGAACCACATAATAGAGAGTAAGAAGGGAACCCTAGGGGAAAGAAACAAAACACAATCTTTTTTTCAGGGTTCTACCCGCTCTTACATACACACTTTTAAAATACTTTAATACACATCTATCAAAGACATCATTATACTCCAAGAAGGGGAGATGATCTCACAGACATAAAAGTCTTTATAGATGACTATGCTAACTCTATGTTTTAATGTAGTCTCGCGTCCATGCCTTTTATACAGCAAGTGTGAAAGATTTGAATTTACCATAGGCTGTGCTATAATCTACAAGACCATAGCTATTCATACTACCACATTGGAAACCGCTATTACATTATATCATAGATAAAGAAAAAGTTGCGTCGGAGAGCACACAATCACACAAGGCACACACCTAACGCAGCTTGTTTTTGAATTAGAAATGCGAATGTTGCGGAGAGAACTAAGAGATTTAATATAAAATCGCCAGAGAATTGATCGCTTTTTTAGTCAAATCAATATTTACTAAAATCTTTTCCGGTATGACAATTTCAACTTTGTCAAGTTTTCATAGGTAATTTATAACATTTCTATAATAATTAATCCAAATACCTCAGCTTTTCTTCATGGTACACCGCTGGCAAAGGCGTAATGTGCAATTTTCAATTTGTGAAAGAATTATCGAGTTTCTCACTCTTTATACAGGAAAAGCTGATGTATTGTTGTCTTTTTCTAGAGAGTATATACACCGTGTATTTCCTTTCAATTCTTTGCTCTTATACTCGTATTCTAAACCACTTACTATGACAAAACAGAAACCCGAACCCAATTATCTACATGCCCTCAATAAATCCTCATACGTACATGGCACTACTTTTCATTATCTCAGGACTGGAAAGATACCGAGCATGAGAGCGTTCTATCGGATCGATATTCATAAAGTCTATAATAGGTTAATCAAAGAATACGGCTTGACACCCGATAAAGTCATAACCTCTGAAACATACACGCCAACGATGAGTCGCAACAGAATTTACTCTGCCTATCTCGTCGTATCCGATAAAATCACAATCGCGATTTATATGTCGCGACAGGAAGTTGAGCTGTTTTACAGCCATGATGTAGATTTAAAAGATCTCGAACAGACTGAATCAATAATAATTGATTGTGTACGAAAGGCTACGGCTGAAAAAAAGATTAATCTCATAACCACCGACTCGTCAGGCAATTTGGAAACGCGCGAGTTTGCAGTCGAAAACCTTTCGGGCGATATATCCACTCTATATAATGATGACTTCGCAGAGTTTAACGAATCCATCATCAAAAATATTTCAGATAAGAAATCTCAAGGGATCGTACTGCTGCACGGAATTCCTGGCAGTGGAAAGTCATCGTATCTGAGGTATCTTGTGGGTGAGGTGCAGAAGAGTTTTATCTATCTGCCGTCGAACATGGCTGATAATTTATCACAGCCATCCTTTTTAAACTTCTTGACTCGTCACTCAAATTCTGTATTGATCATAGAAGACGCCGAGGATGTGTTGATTCAAAGACGAAGCGGAAGTCGTTCCGCTGTTGCCAATCTTTTGAACTTATCGGACGGCCTACTGGCAGATTGCCTGCACATCCAAGTCATCGCAACCTTTAATACTGAGATCGCAAAAATCGACAGCGCATTTTTACGCAAAGGAAGAATATTGGGTCGGTATTGCTTTCAACCGCTGAGCGTAGAGAAATCAAATGCTTTGCTCAAACAATTGAATTCCTCTTACATCACGAATACTCCGATGACGCTAGCAGATATTTTTAATAGGAAAGATCCTGACTTCTCAAAGATGCAAAGCATCAAAGAGGTAGGTTTTGTGCTAAATGATCAACAAGAACCATATATCAATCCATTCTGATGAAAGACGAAGAGAATCCGATATACATTTTTAGCTTGACGAATACAGAGCTTCTGCTACAGATAGCGAATGACAAACTTGATGCAGTATACCTGGCGAAAAAAGAATTGATCAACCGTGGAATCGGTGGAGATGGAAAATGGGCAGGATTTACAGAAGCGGCGAAGCAATGGCTAGTACAAGAGAAACCATCCATAAAATTTATAGCTCTCAATGTACTTGATGCTTGGAGCGAATCAATGAATAATAATAGCCTCGAGAACAAGATTGATTACATCAAGCTCAAAAACGGTGTTATGATCTCAATCACTCAGTTAAGGATCAGAATATTCGACGCCGATGATTTGGAAATCCCCAGTAGTACAGTGGAATTCAAAAACATCACAATCAGAAAACCGAATGGCTAGGAATAAATTCACGCGCACTCCGTCAGATATTTTTCCGGCTGGCGTGTTCGAGCTTGAGGTATCCTACACCAGGAAGGCAACGGCCCGTATTAAGCTTACCAGTTCTGATGAGGTGGCTGTGTTTGCTCGCTCATTAATTTATAAGCCTGGAAGCATCCAGTACTGTGAAAGGTTCTTCGTACTGCTGCTATCTAGATCCAATGAGTGTTTTGGATTCAAACAAATCAGTCAGGGTGGAATCACTGCAACATTCACGGACGCCAAACTTATTTTCCAGACTGCTCTATTGTGCCATGCACCTCAGATTATTCTCCTTCATAATCATCCTTCTGGCAATAATAGTCCAAGCACAGCGGATCTTAGCATGACAAAGCAAATCAAAAAAGGTGGCGCGCTTTTAGAAATAAAAGTGTTGGACCATGTGATTTTGACGGCTGATGGACATAGCTCGATGGCTGATGCTGGTTTGATGTAATTGAATTGCTAACCTAGATTTAGTTAACTGTTTATTCCCTTTTCCTCTTCTGCGTTCCTGATGATCTTGCTTCCATTTCCATTCTTTTTCTATGGCACAAAATTAGGGCGCTTAGCGCCGGAAACTTTCGCTGCCTTATAAATTGAGGTTCTGAATATTTCACAATTTCATTTTTTAATCACCCTGTCTAAGCGTTTATGAGTAAATGAAACCATAACCATTACATCCAATGCTTCCTCTTCTTCAATAACAAATTTTATTTTAGGTTCATGGGCGGTTGGGTTTCTTATAACTCCAAAAAGACCTCTAATTATATTGACAAAACCTAAATGCTCGCTTCGATCTGTTGAATTTGAAAGCGAGTTAATTTTTAATAATGGCGCATCGATTGAAAATGCTGTATTAATTAATTCTACGCCATCGGAAGTCAGCCCAGTCAATTCTCTAATTCGATCTGCAATACTTTTTACGGCTTCAAATATCGAGTGAAAATAATTTTCCACTAAAAGTTCGGCGCTACAATAAATGAATATTTGTTGATGAGCATTTCTGGCTTCAAGTTTATATTTGAATTTACTTGCTCTTTGCTCGGCTTGGCTTATGGTTGAAGTTTTATCTATATTTCTGTATTTGCCTGTTTCCCCTATCTCCAACCCAATAAAAGAAAGCCGTTTATTTATTTCATTTCTTCTGTCTTGAAATGTGCCCTCCCTTCCAATATAGCGAACAGGCTGCAAAGCAGCTTGAATAAATTTTAAAATATGATTCGAGCAGTGATTGACATTTTGCCAATGAACGAAAGCGTTATATAGTCGCTTCCATTTCGTCATCTGCGGATCAGTATCTCTGATGCTACAATCCCCCAGAATCTTACGTATCTCGGTTCCAGTCAATCCTGTTTCAGTATTTGCAATAACCTTACAAATACTTTCGAGAAGATGAGGTGGTAAAATTGGGTGCTGCTTAGGCATTTATATAAATTGTCTTTGTTGTAACCAGGAAAATGGTAATTCTTGGAGAATGGACGAATGATAAAAATTAATCTCTAAACATAGACAAACCGTAAAAAATTGAATCACTTCTGAGTGGTATTGAGTGCAGCGCAACATGCCTTCTTAACCAAAATCAACGAATAATACAATTCGTATTAGTTTTTCGAATATTATTTAGATAGTTATTCAATGGCATCCGTGGTAGGTGATTTAACCTCTCCTCTTTTGCTCTCAATTTTATTTTTTCCGGCGCATCGATATAATTGTTATGCACTGGAATTCCTGTTATAAACTGTCCTCCTTCATACTTAGTTTTCCGATAGCTTATTTTAAATTTATGACTACGGGTCACGATTTCAACTAATGATTTTGTTAAATGACGAAAATCCTGTTGAGATGAAAAAACTAAATCATCAACATACCTAGTATATACGATACCATTCACTTTGCAAAAAGCAATTAATTCCATATCAATTGGCAAGAAAACCAAATTAGCGGCATGGGTGCTTGTAGGCGTGCCTTGTGGCAATTCAAATTTATAAGAGGTTAGCTTTGTCAACCAATGTGCTACGTGGTTAGTAAAACCGATGTTTAGGTACATAGCATACAATTGATGATATGATATATTGGGAAAGAAATCCTGTAAATCCGTGGTGAATATAAATTTGTTTCCTTGATGTTCCTTAGCGTTTGTTATATTACTTTTTTTCTTGATCCCTCCATGCACATTTGGAGGAAGGGGATATTTTGCAAGCACATTAGATTTAATTGATGCTTGAATCCTTTTCATCAAGCCGGACGATGGCCTTATTGTTCTTTTTTTAGGCGTTCCATCAGAATATGTTTTTGTTTTTCCGGTCGATTTATCCTTTTTAAGCTCGTCCCATTCTCTATAAAAACTACTAACTTGATTACATAATAAAAGAATGTCATCAGTTTTAAAATGCAAAAGATTACCAAGATACTTTAGTTGCTCTTTTTCAAACCGAGAAGAATTCATGCAGGAGCGATTTTACAGATGGACTAACCAATTTAAAAGCATCACGTTTCTTCGGCTGAACATCCTCTTCTGTCATCGATAAAAAAAACAGAACTGGCAATGGTGTTTTTAAACCCTTACTAACCGATTTCAGTGTCGAAAGATTTGGCTCTCTAAGATTATTCTCTATTTGAGAAAGATATGTTTGGGTGATGCCAATTCTTTCAGCAAATTCACCTTGGGTCAGGCCCTGTTTCTTTCGTATATTTTTTATTGTAATTCCTAAATCCATAAAGTGAAAATTAGAGAGCGTTAGACTTTTTGAATGTTAAAAATATGCGATACTTGACTGCTCAACAACATAAACTTAGACAACAATTCGACAACCTTGAGAACAATTTCAATGTCATCTTTGCGTTTTCGTTTTTGCTTTAATGTTTCAAGCAGACCAATTACCTCATTTAGAAGATTAACATCCTTATCTAAAAGAGAACACCGGTCCTCAGTGATCAGTTTAATACCTTGTATTAAACGATCGATGTTTTGGTTTTTTGTTTTTTTCATTTTAATGAATTTTAACAGAAGGCGGAATTGCCTCCTTGCTCGGGTAGGTATCCGTCCTGTTAAAAAACAAAGCGCAATAGGCGTAGGCGATGTTCCCATACACTCTCTAATTTACCTTGCTCAATAAAAGTGTTGAGCAATCGTGTTTCAGGTCTATAAGCATCGAACAAAACAAGCGGATTCAGGATACATAAGGTATGCTGATGTGTTGTCGTTGGATGTCATGTCCCTTAAACAATCCCTTTCGGGTTGTCCTTCCAGACTATTAGAGCAACTTCCTGCTGCTACACCAAAACATTTTCAAAGAACTTATCGGGACAAACATACAGAAATATTACTGGGAGTTAATAGATAGTTTTGTTTTTTTATCAACAGGCACTGTGGAAAATTATTTCCAGGGTATTCTTCATCACAAATCCAAAATTAAGAAACAATAGTTTATACTTTTACAGCCCCGTAAAATGAATTTACAGGGATTTTTATATTTATTAAACACAACGAAATGTTTCAAAATGCATGTAGGGATTTACGCCCTTCAATTTTTGGAGTTAGAGCAATGACTCCAGATGTGAACCAGCCAGGAAACTTTAAAATGTCTTTAGGATCTGGTTTTCTCATTGCTCCAAATATTATTGCTACTTCTGCTCATTCAATGAGAGATTTAGATTCAGGGAATCAACATGTATCATTTCAGGTGATAAGATCAACTGATATTGGCCAAAATCCGGTTGATGCAGAACTCATTATTCAGGACCCGCATTCAGATGTAGCTATTTTAAGGGTTCCGACTGCAAATTTTAACGATGTGGTACGACTTGATGGTGCTTTCCAAAACAAAGGAAGTATGGTTGGTACACTTGGATTTCCCCTTTCAGATTTGACACCGAATGGTGCTTGGGGACTGATTGAAAGATTTCAACATGCTTTTATATCTGCGTACACTCTTCACTCTTTTTATGGGCATAATATTATGTTTTATGAAACTGATAGTTTGATGTATGGTGGATCAAGCGGATGCCCAGCATTTAATTCTGAAGGTGCGGTCATAGGAATGCAATCAGGGTTTGTCAATTCCAAAGCAGGTAGTCAGATTTCAATTTCTCTCCTTGCACCAACGACTTCTGTAATCCAATTGGCTCAGGCGAACAACATTATTGGATTAAATATCAACCAGGCTGAAATTACAGTGACGGTTTCCAATGACAATTAATGTAAATCATTTTTTGTAGACAAAAAGGAATAAAACTGAAACATTCTCAAAAACTGAAACATTACTGAAACATTTATGAGCGGTAGCGAGCGGAACGGTGCAGAAACGACAGTGGGTGGTACTTGAAAGGAGTGTAAAAACGAAGAAACCGCCAATCTGGGATGGATTGGCGGCTCCGGTTGAGGTCCCGAGCGGATTTGAACCGCTGTACAAGGTTTTGCAGACCTCTGCCTAACCACTCGGCCACAGGACCTAATTTTCTGCAATGGTGGCCATCCATCTACGCTACTGCGCAACTTCGACGGGCGAGCCCATCTTCGCCACGAACATGGGCTTCAGCTCAACCGTCTTTATTACTATTGTGGCTTCGACGGACGAGCAGGACCTAATTATTGTGCTTCAAACTTAATGATTTGAGGCTTTTCAAGGATTGCAAATATACGAATACCTTTTGCTTATGTCAATTTTAGGGCAGTCCTTAAATGGTTGATAATCATATATTCGCGCTAAGATAAATGGAGTCGCAGCTGAAAACATTGCCACTAGCTTCTTTAATAGCCTATTGGATTGTCCCAAAACTGGGGTATGCCCTTTTAGAAATCCTTTGCAGACTCTTTAAATCCAACTTTGTAATACTGCATCATGATAAATGAAATGACAATCCCTGAACTTAGCCCTTCAATAAAAGTAACAAAAGCAGCACGGATTGGACTGCCGTTTTCAGTCATGAAAAGTATATTTCCATTTAGAGCAGTGAGATGTGCGGGGTCAATAAACGCAAAATATAAATATATAAAAGCAGTATATGTCACAACACTTACGACAGCTAATTCAGCACCTAACATCATTCCCGGCAAATATCCCATGTCAGGATCGGTTTGCTTACGGTAATATCGATAGCAATAATTTATTCCAACAAAAAGTATAAGCAAATTGAACAACCAGGCACTTGCATATCCTGTTAGCCCAAGCATTCTCATTAACAAAAAATATACGATAAGAAAAAGGGTGGTCAGCAAACCAGCCAAGAGACCAGTTCTACCTAATGAAACTCTGGTTTTAGCTGCATGCATTGTGTTAAAGTATTTAATGTACTTTCAAATTTAATCAATAAAAAGGAGAGGATCAACTAATATTCAAAAACCTAAGAATTATGCAAACAATAAATAGTAAACTCAAGCCTCAGCATTTCTAACAAGTCACTTTTTAACGCTAATCTTCACCGTAACACTCCCCACATCCCCATTCATCGGCGGTACAATTTTCGTTAAATGAATTTCTGCTTTGTCGATGTTTTTAAAGTTTGACAAAAGCGCGTTCCCGATACGCATGGCTACCTGCTCTATTAACTTCGAACGAATGGCCATTTCCTTTTTTACAATTTCATATACATCACAATAATCTACGGTTTTGGAAAGATCATCAGTTTGGGCCGCTTCAGAAAAATCGGTGTGAATAATTACATCAACTATATAATTTCCTCCGATCAATGCTTCTTCTTCCAGGCATCCGTGATAGGCGTAGAGCTTAATATTATTTAAGGTAATTATCATTAATTAATTTGGGGAATATTATTTAGAAGATAAATTATTCGGTCGTTCTAAGAGAAGTTATTTTATTTTGCCACGAATGCACGAATTTTATTTATTTATGCACTGCAAATTGATTGGATAATTTTTTCTTGTATATTTTTTTATGATCCGGCCTTGGCCCAGGAATCTTTCAGGGATACGGTGCGATTGAAAATTAAATGATTTGATGTGGATTCTTTGTCCAGACAAAAATATCCTTTGCGGATAAATTGATATTTATCTCCGGCTTTGGCATTCTTTAAGGAAGGTTCCGCCATGGCATTTGCATTGATATGCAAACTGTCAGGATTCAGATGATCTTTGAAATCTCCTTCTGCTGTAGAAGGATCCTCTACACGGAATAAGCGATCGTACAATCTTAGCTCGCATGAAATTGCATGCGTCTTGCTCACCCAGTGAATAGTTCCTTTTACGTTAATGCCGCTCGTATCATTTCCACTTTTGCTTTCGGGAATGTATTTGCAGCGAATCTCTGTAATATTACCCGCTGCATCTTTCTCAAAAGATTCACATTCTATTATATAAGCATGCTTCAAACGAACTTTCAGTCCCGGTCCGAGACGAAAATATTTCTTTCCGGGATTTTCCATAAAGTCATCTCTCTCAATCAAAAGCTCTTTTCCAAATGGTAAATCCCGTTCGCCTCCTTTGTCTTCTAACTCAGGATTGTTTTCGCCTTTTAGAATTTCTGTTTGTCCATCCGGATAATTTGTAATGACTAATTTAACCGGATCCATCACCACCATTACACGCATGGCAATTTTATTCAGGTCTTCCCGTACGCAAAATTCCAGAAGCCCTACATCAATAACATTTTCTCTTCTGGCTACTCCCACCCGATCGCAAAAATTCCGAATGCTTAAGGGCGTATAACCTCGCCGTCTCAAAGCGCTGATAGTCGGCATGCGTGGATCATCCCAGCCGGTGACGTGTTTGTCGTTTACAAGTTGTAAAAGCTTCCTTTTACTCATTACCGTATAGTTCAGGTTGAGCCTCGCGAATTCATACTGATGACTTGGAAATATTTGCAGCTTCTCAATGAACCAATCATATAATGGTCTGTGCACTTCAAACTCAAGGGTGCACACAGAATGCGTAATCTCTTCGATCGAATCACTTTGACCGTGCGCAAAATCGTACATGGGATAAATACACCATTCATTCCCGGTGCGATGATGTTCTACATGCTTTATACGATACATCAAAGGATCGCGCATGTGCATATTCGGAGAAGCCATATCCACTTTTGCTCTGAGAACTTTTTCTCCATCCTTGAATTCTCCCTTCTTCATCCGTGAAAACAAATCAAGATTCTCTTCGATGCTGCGATCACGAAAGGGACTGTTCTTCCCCGGCTCTGTTGGTGTACCCTTCATGGAGGCAATTTGCTCCGCCGAAGAATCATCTACATAAGCCAGTCCTTTCTTGATCAAGGTGACAGCAAATTCATACAACTTTGGGAAATAATCCGAAGTATATAATTCCTGAGCCCAATTAAAACCCAACCACTGAATGTCTTCTTTAATACTATTTACGTATTCGGTATCTTCTGTTACAGGATTGGTATCATCGAAACGAAGATTTGTTTTGCCATCGAAATCTTTTGCCAATCCAAAATTTAAGCAGATGGATTTAGCATGGCCAATGTGTAAATATCCATTCGGTTCAGGCGGGAAACGAGTAAGTACACGTCCGCCGTGTTTGCCGGATTTTACATCTTCGGCTACAATCTCTTCGAGAAAATTTAATGCTTTATCGGGGTTCATGGATTTTTAATTAGTGGATATGGAACGCTGACTTGTCCTCATGTCGAATTCAATTAGACAGGAGGAGAACGCAGATTATTATGATTTACACAGATATAAATTAATTATTCTAAAGTTAAATTGAGCGTAATGAATTTCAAATCACTAAATCTTATTTTATCATATTCATCTGCGTCATCTGTGTTCCATTTTATTTATTATGCATTAAGTTCAACGCCAACCACAGCCATCGCACTTTTCAATCGTTGCAAGACTTCTTGTTTTCCGAGCAGCTCAGCCATTCCGAAAAGATTCACTCCTCCGCCTTGCCCGCTTAAAAACACGCGGAACAATTGCAATACTTCTCCCGGCTTCAAGCCATTCGAAACAGCCGTTTCCTGGAAGACTTTTTCCGTTTCAACAGAATTAAAGTCATTTAGATTTTCGTACGCATTTAGCAGCGCACGAAAAAATGCAGCGTGACTGTCTTTCCATTTTTTTGAAATCACCTGTTGATCGTATTCTGTTGGCTTGAAAAGCAAGTAACGACCTACTTCAAGCATCTCATGTTCAAACTGAACGCGTTCTTTTAACAGAGGAATGGCTTTCAATAGAAAATCATCCTGCATACGGTGATCATCACTGCTGAAATTAAATTCAGTTCTGAGAATACTTTTCAAGTGATCAGCAAGAACACTGTCAGGCTTTAACCTAAGGTAATGCTGGTTGAACCATTTGGTTTTTTCAGGATCGAACTTGGCACCTGATTTATTTACGCGCTCGAGAGAAAAATCTTCGATGAGTTCTTCCATGCTGTAAATCTCCTTGTCACCACTGGGATGCCAACCTAAAAGAGCAAGCATATTGGTAAATGCTTCGGGATAATATTCTTTCTCTCTGTAACCGGAAGACTCTTCCCTCGTTGCAGGATCTACCCAACGAAGAGGGAACACGGGGAACCCCAGACGGTCGCCATCGCGCTTGCTAAGCTTTCCATTTCCTTCAGGCTTTAAAAGTAAAGGCAGATGCGCAAACTGAGGCATCACATTTTCCCATCCGAAAGATCTGTATAACAAAACATGCAATGGCGCAGAGGGCAACCATTCCTCGCCGCGAATTACATGAGTAATTTTCATGAGGTAATCGTCAACCACGTTTGCAAGGTGGTATGTTGGCATGCCATCACTCTTGAATAATACCTTATCATCCATTTGTGAAGTATGCACAGAAACATCACCCCTAATTATATCTTTCACATGAATATCCTCATTCTCCGGAACTTTCAAACGGATAACATAATGTTCGGCGCCGGACAAGCGCTTATCAGTCTCTGCTTTTGAAAGGGTCAAGGAGTTGATGAGTTGCTTTCGGGTGATGGCATTATAGGCGAAGGAAGATTTCACCGCTTCCATCTCTGTTCGCAAGATTGTCAACTCTTCCTCAGAATCAAAAGCATAATAAGCGTGACCGGAAGCAATCAACTGATCAGCATATTTTTTATAAATATCTTTTCTTTCACTTTGCCTGTAAGGGGCATGAGGGCCATCTCCGAAGCCTACACCTTCATTTGGCATAATGCCACACCATTTTAATGCTTCTATGATGTACTCTTCTGCTCCGGGAACATAGCGGTTCTGATCGGTATCTTCGATGCGAAGGATGAAATCCCCTCCGTGTTTCTTGGCGAATAAATAATTATAGAGAGCCGTCCGGACTCCACCCATATGTAATGGTCCTGTAGGACTGGGAGCGAAGCGAACGCGAATTTTTGTGGACATGATAAATTAATATAGGCTGCAAAGGTAGAAAATTGAAACGCTATATGAGAATGAAACAAGATGGCTGCGAATAGAAATAAAAAATAAATTGAGCAAGAATTACTAAGCCCGGAGGAATTATTACAAATCATCCTTGTTAGGGGAATTTCTTTGCGGGCCCGGAACCGGAAACCTGGCCTGAATCCCTCTCTTATTTGCGAGCTCGGCAGCAGTTTCTTTCGGAAGATCACTCTCGGTGGCGGGAACAGCCTGTTCAATAAAATCTTTCCCCTTTTGGGTAATCTCGTAATGCCCTTTTTTTCTGGCTCCGGTAAAATTAATCAGGTCGACTTTTTTTAATGTGGATACATAGCGAGCTCCGGTAACACCACCAACGCCACTTAAAGTGAATAGCTCACTTGCCCGAAGTTGTTTATTGTTGTAAAGATGAATCAGCATCAAGACCTGCTTGCGCAGATTTGGTGCATTGCTGGCTTGTTGCCCGGGGTAATTTTTCCATTTTTCAAAAAGCGCATCCAGGTCAAACTGATCAGCCGGATCTTCGACATTTTCCAGGCGCGTGAAATACTTCATGTCATTTGAGTCGGACCCCGGAAAAACCGATTTCCTCGAGCCGCTTCCTTGAGAAATGGCCATGTCTGTTCGACGACGCAGGTTATCGTTCATCTGCATCATATTGTTGTTGATGAGCTGGAGTTCTGATATCCGTATATGCAGGTCGTCGATGATGTTTTGAAGATCATCAACTCTTTTAAGAAGCTTGGTGTTTCGAACCATCAGGTGATTAAACTGGTGGAAGAGTTCCTCGTTTTCATTTGTCAATTGATCAATGAAATTTTTCTGGTTGCTCAACTTAACTTGCATCGTTTCAATAGTCATTTGCGTGGCCGTGTTTTCAGAACTCATATAATGAGGGGATAAATAGTTTAATGATGCTATAAATGTATTTTAATGCTTCGAATTTGCGATGTTTTGTTGAAAACTTCTGATAAGTAATTAGGTCTTTTGAGTATAAAAAATTGAGTTTAATGATATTAGAAAAATCGAGCTATAGATTCTGTTTTAACTACTAAGTGCACAAGGGAAAATTGCATAAGGTCAAGGAGAGTTTCTAAATAGCTCAATATCCCTCGTGAACATTGTACATTTTCTTTGTGCCCTTAGTGGTTAAAATTTAAGATCAGCAGAGGCCACTCACACTTAATGAGCGCTAAAATTTATCTACTTTCGCCACATGCTGCTTCTCACCCCATCCCAATTCCCCGATTACGAGCTCATCGATTGCGGGAACTTTGAAAAAATGGAACGTTTTGGAAAATATATCAGCATCCGCCCTGAACCACAGGCGATATGGGATCCCAAATTATCATCCAAAGAATGGGATCAGACCGCGCATGTACGCTTCGTATCAAAGTCCAGTTCGAGCGGCACATGGAAGAAGCTGAAAGAAATGCCTGATCGATGGACAATAAAATATCCTGTCAAAAATCCTGACAAGCATCCATCATTAGACTTCCGATTAGCATTGACCTCCTTCAAACACGTTGGTATTTTTCCTGAGCAGGCATGTAACTGGGATTATATCAACGAACGTGTGAAGGCCATGAAAGCAGCTCAACCAAAAGTGTTGAACTTATTTGCCTATACCGGTGGCGCATCGCTTGCAGCTAAAGCAGCCGGCGCCGACATCATTCACCTCGACTCGATAAAGCAGGTAGTGAGTTGGGCCAGAGACAATATGGAGCTGAGTGGATTGAAAGATATACGTTGGGTGGTGGAAGATGCACTCACTTTTGTAAAACGTGAAGTGAAGCGAGGCAAAAAATACAATGGAATTATTCTCGATCCTCCGGCATATGGCCATGGTAATGAAGGACAAAAATGGAAATTGGAAGACATGATTAATGAGATGATGCATCTTGTGTTCCAGTTGCTGGATAAAGAAGAGCATTTTCTTATTTTAAATACGTATTCCCTCGGCTTCTCATCGCTCATAGTGGAAAACCTTCTTAGCGGCCCTAAAAATCTACAAACCGGCGAACTTTATTTGGAAGCACGCACAGGAATAAAATTGCCACTGGGAGTATTTGGAAGGTATCATACAGATCCAAAATAAATTCCTCCTTCCATTCGGAAACTATTGAGGCGATATTCTGTTAAAAGCATGGTATTTCAGCCTGAATTAACACAGCTTAACAGCAATAAACAGGCCTTTTCCCTCGTTATTTCGTATCTTTGTTATCCTTAAAGCCAATAGAGTCAAGCCTTTCATGAGCAATAGCTATCAGCAACTGATTGAAAAACTGGATGCCTTCATCCGGAAATATTATAAGAACCTCCTCATCCGTGGAGCTATATATGCCTTTGCCTTATCCCTCGGCTTTTATTTGCTCGTCACGAGCATGGAATTCATAGGACATTTTGATACGACTGCACGGACAGTTTTATTCTACGGCTTTCTCGCAGGCTTTCTCTTTATCCTTGGCAAGTTTGTGATTATTCCATTAGCTCACCTATACCGTATAGGTAAAGTGATTTCGCACGAGCAGGCGGCTCAGATTATCGGTAAACATTTTACGAACGTTCAGGATAAGCTCTTAAACGTTTTGCAACTCAAAAAACTTCAGGAGGAATCAAAAGTTGATCAACCATGGCTTGCTGAGAGCAGTCAACTTCTGGATGCGGGTATTGACCAAAAAATCCGCGAACTCCAACCGGTGCCTTTTGTAAGTGCGATAAACATTTCTGAAAACAAGAAGTATCTCCGCTATGCGATGATTCCATTACTGGCTCTCATCGTCATTTTGTTTACTGCTCCCAGCATGATTAAAGACAGTACGAAAAGACTGATTTCTCATGGCACCTATTTTGAAAAGCCTGCTCCCTTTAATTTTTCGGTACTCAATAAAGATTTGAAAGCTATTCAGCAACAGGACTTTCAGGTGGACATTAAAATTGATGGCAAGGAAGTTCCGGCGGAAGCTTTTATTGAAATAGGTGAAAATCAGTTTCGGCTTGAAAAAGAAAACCTGACTAGCTTCCATTATACCTTCAGAAACCTTCAGCGCAGCGAAACATTTCGATTATTCGCCGATGGTTTTTATTCAGAAGAGTACACCCTGGAAGCCCTGCCGAATCCGGTGCTTATGAACTTCCAGGTGAGCCTGGATTATCCTGCTTACCTCAACAAGACGAATGAAACACTACAAAATACCGGCGACCTTGTAATCCCTGCCGGCACGAAAGTGAACTGGAGTTTCAGCACGCAGAATACTGAAAATGTGAAAATAATTTTTCAGGACAGCAGCATTAATCTTAACAGATCAGGTGAAAACACTTTTACCTTTTCAAAAAAGTTCTTCCGGAACGATGCATATATTGTAAGTACTGCTAACAAATTCCTTTCAAACAAAGACTCTATTCGTTTTGGCATATCGGTTATACCGGACGTTTATCCTTCTATTTCGGTTGAGCAACAGAGAGATTCTGTTTCTACAAAGCGCACATACTTTAAGGGGCTGATAAAAGACGACTACGGCTTTTCTAAACTCACTTTCAATTACCGCTTCCTGAAATCA
The DNA here is from genome assembly GCA_004295015.1 of Bacteroidota bacterium. Taxonomy (GTDB): domain Bacteria; phylum Bacteroidota; class Bacteroidia; order AKYH767-A; family 2013-40CM-41-45; genus QQVM01. The sequence continues at coordinate 68,333 of SHNE01000045.1, forward strand.
AATGATTCTCTGGAAAGCAAGAAAGACAAATCCTTTGCTGAAAGCCTGCCTTTCAACCGCAGTTCCAGTTCAGATCAGTTTTTCCATTACTGGGATCTCTCCACCATCAATATACTTGCCGGTGACGAGGTTGAATATTATTTTGAAATTTTTGATAATGACGGACTCACAGGTCCTAAGTCAACACGTTCTCAGACTTTAGTTTTCAAAGCACCAAGTCTTAAAGAAATTTCAGATGACACAGAGAAGAGTAATGCCTCTATAAAAGACGAACTAAAAAAGAGTGTTGCTGATTCGAAAAAGCTTCAGCAGGATCTTGATGATCTGACTAAAAAATTACTTGACAAGAAAGACATCAGCTGGGAAGACAAGAAGAAAGCTGCGGAATTATTGAAGAAGCAGGAAGAACTGGCAAAAAAGATTGAAGAGCTCAGCAAGAAAAATGAGCAGAAAAATAAACAGGAGCAGGAATATAAAACGGTGAATGAAAACATCCTTCAGAAGCAGGAAGAACTGCAATCGATGATGGATAAACTTATGTCGCCCGAATTAAAAAAGCTGATGGAAGAGTTGCAAAAACTCATGGAGAATGTCGACAAGAACAAGCTTCAGGAGCAGCTCAGTCAGATGAAAATGGACAGCAAAGATCTTCAGAAGGAACTCGAAAGAAGCATAGAGCTTTTCAAGCAGATGGAAGTTGATCAAAAGCTGCAAGAGAACATTGACAAGCTTGATGAACTTGCAAAAAAACAGGATGATCTTGCAAAAAAATCTGAGGATAAAAACAGCGACAGCAAAGACCTGAAAGAAAAGCAAGATGAATTGAACAAAGAGTTTGACGAGTTCCGAAAGGACATGGATGAACTGGCTGAAAAAAACGAAGCTCTCGAGGAGAAAAAGGATATTCCGAATACTGATGAACAGGAAAAAGGTATTGAAGAGGAGATGAAGAATAGTTCTGAGGAGCTGGGACAGCAGAAAAAAAGCAAGGCTTCCAAATCACAAAAAAATTCTTCCAAGAAGATGGAAGAGCTGGCTCAGAAGATGAAGCAGCAACAACAACAAATGGAGCAGGAGCAAAATGAAGAGGACATGCAGGCATTACGTGCATTGCTTGAAAACCTGCTAAGACTTTCTTTTGATCAGGAGAATCTAATGCAAGAGCTGCGTACCATGGATATTAATAATCCACAGTACCTGCAAATGAGCAAGCAGCAACACAAATTGAAGGATAATGCTAAAATGGTTGAGGATTCCTTATTCGCTTTGAGCAAAAGGGTAGTTCAAATTAAATCAAAGGTGAATCAGGAGATTGCGGCCATCAATATGAATATGGCAGAGGCATTAAATAATCTGCAAGACCGTTTTGTTCCTCAGGCTCGCAGTCGTCAGCAATTTGTGATGACCTCCATTAATAATTTAACGCTGATGTTGAGTGAGGCGCTTCAACAGATGCAACAACAGCAGGCAAGTGCCATGTCGAGTGGTTCATGCACTAAGCCGGGAAAGAAGAAGAGTCCTTCTCTTTCAGAAATGGCTAAAATGCAGGAAGAGCTGAACAAGAACATGCAGAAGATGAAGGAGAAAATGCAAAAAGAAGGAAACAAGCCCGGCAATAAGGGCAATAAAGGCAAATCCGGTGAAGGACAGGGAATGAGTGAGGAATTGGCAAAGATGGCTGCTCAACAGGAATACCTGAGAAATGAATTGCAAAAGCTCAATCAAGAGCAAAATAAGGATGGAAAAAACAGTCTTGGCAACCTCGAAGACCTTGCAAAACGCATGGAAGAAACTGAAAAAGATATAGTTAACCGAATGATCTCGGAACAAACCATCAAGAGGCAGCAGGATATTCTCACCAAACTACTTGAAAGTGACCGTGCACAAAGGGAAAGAGACCAGGACGAACAACGAAAATCGGAGGAAGCAAAAAATCTGTATCACCGTAACCCTGCGGAATTTGAAGAGTATAAGAGATTAAAGTTAAAAGAAATGGAATTGTTGCGAACGGTACCGCCCTCGCTTAATTCTTATTACAAACAGAAAGTCAACGATTATTTCCAATCACTTGAAAAATAGTTCACTTATGCTCGTGGACGGAGAAAGCCAAACGGTGGAATTACACTCAAACCCTGATAGCATCTCCGTTGTTGAACGGATGATCGAAGAAGTCCGTGATAAGTACAATGTCAGCGAAGACATGTACGGCAACATGCTTGTAGCCATAACGGAAGCTGTTACTAATGCCATTTACCACGGCAACAAATCTGATCCTTCTAAAAAAGTAAATGTTGCTATACTGCATAACCCGCATAGCATCACCTTTACCATTACAGATCAAGGAAGTGGTTTTGATTTTTACAATCTGGATGATCCAACATCACCTGAAAATCTAGAGAAAGAATGCGGCAGAGGAATTTTTCTCATGAAGCATCTTGCGGATCAGTTGATCTTTTCAGAAAATGGTCGCGTAGTAGAAATGAATTTTAGAATATCCTCGACATAAAAGAAAAATCTTATTTGGTTAGATTTATTGGAGCTTCGGGAGAAGCTCCTTTTTTTTTGCGTTCCGGCAAAAGGCGTAAAAAGGTTTAACCGGGAAGGGTATGGTGAGAGAAGCTTAGATTAAGATACAGATCCGATGTGTTCAATCATGAATCGTAGAGCAGCATTCCTTGTGAGCCCTTTTATTTCCTTTGGAACCTCCGTGGTAAGAAACAAGAGCCACCAATTTACATCGCAAGATGATAGAGCAGTCCTACCCTGATACTCTGATAAGGGAAATCATTAATACCCCATTGATACCAGACTTTTCCGTCGAGCTTTCTTCGTTTCCATTGAAGACTTGCCTTGTAGACCATGGGGCGGTCACCAATATCCAGATAGCCACGATAGCCGGAGAGGCTTTGCGAAAATAAAAATTGTTTACTGATCAGATTAAGACCAAGGCCCCCAAGAAAAGCATCATTTTGCAAATGTAACAGATCATAGGTCTGATAGGAGTAAAAACCGGCCATGGCAAATAAGCGTAACTCGATGTCACGCTCCTCTGCAAGCGCGATAGATTTACCAAAAGACAAATCCATAAAATATCCTGAGCCATCCGTATAACGTGCATCGCGAAGACGTGTACCGGAAGCTGTACGAAAAGCAAGTTCAAGAGCTATGTCCGGCCAACTTTCTTTGTCTTGCAAAAGTTGAACATGGGTGGAAAAATAAATATCTCCTCCTGCATGTCCTTGCGCACTCTTTGTTCTGGCCGCACGGGTATCGCGGGTTAGTGTATCAGTCGAGAAAAATTCTAAAGGAACGACGTAAGACTCCAAGGCAACTTTACCATTACACAAAGGAATATATAATCGAGAAAAGAAATCCTGTGTTTTATCGCCTTTGCTAAAATGTGCACCTGCAGCCAACTCCACTTCCAACTCCTCTGATAATTTTCCGTTTTTCAGCTCAGGAACAGGCAAGGCATTAGGTCCTAAAAAAGAGGTAGACATTGTCATGTATTGATTCCAGGGAGTATGGCCATCCCATTGATGAATGCTTGTCCACCATGAAAAATCCTCCTGTGCAAATCCATGTGTGGAAATGAAAAGAAATGAAATAAAAACAGCCACTCGAAATTTCATGAGGTTTTAGTCAATAGTATTGATTGTGGCAACAAGGGCTCAAAGCAAATTTATTCTCAAATGTACAAAGGGATTTACAAATCATTGTTTAATTTTAGGCAAATATGGCAAAACAGGAAACTATATTTTTTTTTAAGGAGGGCGTAAGCTTTAGACTTAATAAGCAGGAAAAACTCAAAACCTGGCTGAAGAAAGCCGCCCGTAAAGAAGCACATAAGATCAACACTTTAAATTATATTTATTGTAACGATAAGTACCTGCTTCAAATGAACAAAGATTATTTACATCACAATTATTATACAGACATAATAACATTTGACAACAGTACTGAAAAGAAAATAATTGAAGGGGATGTTTTTATTTCAGTGGATACCGTCAGAAGCAATTCGTTGAGGTTTAATACAAGCTTTGATGATGAATTACATCGTGTGATGATCCATGGCTTGCTGCATTTGTCGGGCTATAAAGACAAAACAGAAGCTAACAAAAAGAAGATGCGTAAAATGGAGGATTTATATCTTGGCATGCTAAATTCGATAATCAACTAATTGCATGTACCGGGAAGCTGTTTTTATTCCCAAATACCAGAATAATTTACAATGAAAATTTTTAGCTTTTATTTTCTCCTTTTTTTCCTCCTCATCAGCACAAGCTCCTGTCGAAAAAACAAGAAGGACAATCCTGCAGATCCTGAACATACAATTGTAAAATACCTCCACCTTTCACATACCCGCACGAATACTAATCCGACAATGGACAGTACAGTTGAAGCGATGAGTTTTTCTGCGTATGATATGCTATGGCTGGGAGGAGATCTCGCTTCCACCAGCTCTTCAGACGATAGCACAATGAATCACCTCGACTCCATATTTAATTTAGGGAGTCCGAATACCTTATGGTCATTAGGCAACCATGATTATTCAGACCTGCAAAGAGTTCAGAATTACACCGGCAGAAATCCTTTCTATTCCTATTTTAAAAACGGGATCACCATCATTGTGCTGGACACGCAAGACAGTTTGAGTAATATTATTGGCGCACAAAAAGTATTTTTCGATGCAGTTACAGATACACTTGATCGCTCAAGCCACCTCATTGTTTTGTTGCACAAATTAATCTGGATGTATGGTGATTCGGTTTTTGAACCTCAAATTCCTTCTGTGACAAATGGAGGTTTTGGAAATTGTTTTTACTGCGTGAATCCCAATAATTTTAACACAGAAATATACCCAAAACTTCTTTCGTTAAAACAACGCGGAATAAACGTAATCTGTGTAGGTGGTGATATAGGATTCAATGTGAAAGAATTTAGCCATGTCAACAACGATGGAATAGTCTTTTTAGCATCCGGTATCAATGCAGGAAGCAGCGGAAATTCAGGATTGGTTTTCAGTCACGATGTCGTACAAAAACAATTGAGCTGGAGATTCACTCCACTTGAAGAACTCTGATTTCAATATTTAATTTTCCGGAATTATATTCCTGCGAAATGATTCCATGCAATTGAAGCAATGAAAACCCAAAGTAATGCTTCCACAAACCACATTTTTTTCTTTTGGCTGACAAAGTAATAGGCGAACCAAAGAGAAACAGGAATCGTCAGTATTATTAAGTTTATCCGTCCGGGATCTTTGGAAAAGAATATAGAAACAATTCCAAGCACAAAACTGAAAAACAGAATTTGCTGGTAAGTACGCGCCCGAATAATATTCTTATAATAATTTGCCCTCAATCGCATCCAGGAGAGCAGAAGCATAAATAATACCACAACGATCAAAACCTGAAGCTCCAGTGATGAAGGCATATGCATTTTCCCTGCCGGCTCCATAATTTTGGCAAAAAACTGAGTCCAAAATTCCTCTAATTCATAGTTCCAGAATTTCAGAACACTCAGAAACATAAAGGGCACAAGGTATCCGATAATCAGAACCAACCATTCCCTGATATTGAATGGCCGCATGATGGATAAGGAAAACATCAATAAAAGTAAAATCGGGATAGCAGGAAAATACAGCAGTGCCGCCGTAGCAGCAAGAAATCCGCAGTCAAAAATGCTAAGAATCATTCTACCATGCTTGTGAAAGGAAAATACTTTATCAAAAATCCGGAGTAAAATCAAGCTCACGAAATGAATGGGATGTATTAGCAGAAAAGAAGGGATTGCAGATACCAGAAGTACATAGAAAAGTGCCGGCAAGTAGGAATTCCGATAGAGTACTTCATGCTTATTGGCTAATAAATTGAGGTAAATAGCTTGAAAAGAAATGAGGCTAACAAAAATGAAAAAATTGATCCATGAAGGAAGGGATGTAAACAGCAAAGCAAAGAGTGTCCACAATGGCATTTCGTACGTTTCAGGGGCCGGAGGAAAATCGAAGAATCGTTCAGCCCATAACAAAATGACAATGAGCGGGATAGCAAACAGGGCTGCCGGTTGAGGTGATTTGAAAAAACGAATCATTGGCCTTAAAAGTATAGAATTTTCGTTGTTGTGTATCAGGAATTCATACTATATTTGTCACGCAAACAATAAAGAAAAACATGGACGGATTCTGGTATTTTATCGCAGATTTTTTTGAAGGTATTTTTAAGGCAGTCCCGTTCATAGGGCTGTGGTTCAATAAAATGATGATTGTAATTGGTTTCATCGCTTTTTTTCTGTGGCTCTCTTATATGAGCAAGCAGAAAGAAGAGCAGAAATTCGACTAAAACATAGAAGCAATTTGCTTAGAAACCTGTGTGATAAATCACGCAGGTTTTTTTTTGTGGGAAATAGAACGCAGATGACGCAGATTTTTTAAGATTAATAATTCAGGAAATTTTTAGGTCTAAAATTATAAATTACTTTCTGCGCAAATCTTAAATAATCTGCGTCATCTGCGGTCTATTTATTATCCATCAGATCAAGACCAATGTCACTCCTAAAACTCATTTGGTCAAAAGATATTTTTGGAATATCCTCGTAGGCTAATTGTCGGGCTTGCTTAATAGAATCAGCCTGGACTGTCACAGCCATCACTCGACCTCCATTCGTAAGCACCCTTCCCTCCTGATCAGTTTTTGTTCCGGCATGAAATACTTTCGAATGGTTCACGTTTTCTATCCCTTGAATGATTTTATCATTTGCATAGGCACCGGGATACCCTCCGCTCACGAGCATAACCGTTAAAGCGAAACGAGGATCAACTTTAAGCGATTGTGTATTCAGTTTTCCATTGGCTGCACTCAGCAACAACTCCAGCAAATCCGATTGAATGCGTGGAATGACAACTTCAGTTTCCGGATCACCCATACGGACATTGTATTCAATAACAAACGGATCACCGCCAACATTCATCAGTCCGATAAAAACAAATCCACGATAATCAATTCCTTCTTTTTGGAAACCTTCAATAGTGGGACGAATAATTCTGTCTTCCACTTTCTTTAAAAACGTTGCGTCAGCAAAAGGTACAGGAGAAACGGCGCCCATGCCCCCTGTATTCGGACCGGTGTCTCCATCGCCGATTCGTTTATAATCTTTGGCTTCAGGGAGGACAACATAATTCTTACCATCAGTAAGCACAAATACCGACAATTCTATCCCCGCTAAAAATTCCTCTATCACCACCTTATCACTTGCATCACCAAATGCACGATCTCTCAGTAAAAAATTTAAAGACTCTTTTGCATGTTTTAAATCAGGAGAGATGATTACACCTTTACCGGCGGCGAGTCCATCAGCTTTCAAAACATAGGGAGCTTTTGAGGACTCGAGAAAGAAGAAGGCTTCCTCCAGCGAAGCTTTATTAAATGTTTTATATCCGGCTGTTGGAATATTGTTTCTTTGCATGAAAGCCTTAGCAAAATCTTTGCTTCCTTCCAGCTGTGCTCCGATCTTGCCCGGTCCAAGTACTAATACATTCTTTGTTGATTCATCACTTTCTAAAAACTCACGAAAGCCTTTTACTAATGGTTCTTCCGGTCCTACAATAACGAACTCTATTTTCTTTGCGAGAATTAATCTCTTTAATTCAGGAAAATCTGAGACCGCAACCGGGACATTAATACCACAAGAATTCGTCCCGGCATTTCCGGGAGCTATAAATAACTGAGAACATAAAGAGCTGGATGAAATTTTCCAGGCCAGGGCATGCTCTCTTCCTCCGGAACCGATTAAAAGAATATTCATGAATGTCTGAACTAATTATGGTAAAAGACAAAGGAAAGAAAATTCTCAGCCAATACAGAACAAAACAGGCCACCTTTTCGGGGTGGCCTGTTTTAGAATCAGATAAAAATACTATTAAGGATGCTGAACAATCAGTTTCATGGAAAGCACTTCATCCGCATTCAATACCTGAACGATATACATCCCTGTTTCAACATCAGTAAGATTGAATGTTGTGGCAGATACACCTGATGCAAGTTCAAGCTTTTGTTCTTTGATCACACGTCCCTTGATGTCAACTATACGTGCTATGGATTCTTTACCAAGGAAATTGATCGTGAGATTCTGATTGGCAGGATTAGGGTAAGCCTGCAATCTGTCAGATGTTGAAAGCAACTGTAAGCCGGTAAAAATGTCAATCTGGACGCTATCTGTAAAAGAGCAACCATTGCTTCCCGAAACAGTCACCCAATAAATGCCGGGACTTGTTGCAGTAAGTGTTTGAGCTGTACTTCCATCAGACCATTCGTAAGAAATAAATCCTGTTCCTGCATCAAGGAGATAAGAGAAAGGACTAACGAGAATGGTATCCGGTCCGAGACTTGTAGAAACACCTGTTACCATATTTACCTGAACAGGAATTCTGTTACTTCCGCAAAGCCCCAAACCGCAATTGGCGAAGGAAGCACTAAGATTTGCATTTTGTGTTCCTTTGGTTGCAGATTCACAAGCCCAGTCACTCAAGTTATTATTATCGGAGTTGCCAATGCGACTGGCAGAATTAGTTCCACAAGTTGCCAATCCTGCACCGTTCCATTCAGTTCCGATTGCAATCGGGGTTGAATTGATGATCGGTGCCATTGTTTGAATTGCTGATTCCGCCCAAATAAATGCTACGAAATCACGAACAACATTTCCTGCATCCAATAAAATAATCCAACCGCTGCTTCCGGGATTGAACAGAAGATTGCTGCCCCAGTAATTATCGGTACTCACATCAGACTTATACTGAATTTCACCTGCAGCAAAATTACCAAGCGCCCAAATATTTGGATTGATAGCATTAATATCAGTATAACTATTACTTGCCACAACAGACCATCCGGTTGCATCAAATGCTGCACCACTTAAATTCTGAATTTCGATATAGTCATTGGTTCCCAATTCACATTCAACAATACGCAAACAACCTCCGGAGCCACTTCCTTCACGAGCCTCGGCATAGAACGTAGTGTCTGAACTTATAGGAACAGTTAAAGGATTACCTATACCAATAAGGTTTCCACCTGTAGCTTCATCGTACCAAAAAATTACATTACCTGAATCAGGTGTTGCCGTTATACCAACGCTCGTATTACATCCTTGCTGAGGAGAAACTGCAGTAGGGTCATTTGGAATTGAATAAAAGGTACGCTTCACATTGATGGTGTCATTATTGCGGAATTGATCAGTTCCAAGAGAAGAATAAATTTTAATAAAGTATTCGCCTCCTGATATTGTTGAAAAGCTTTGTGCAATGGTGTAATTTACAACAGTGTTCAGTGCAATTGGTCCGGGAACGGTATCAAATATTGTGAGCGTTGTTGCCCCTGTGATTTCAATAACCACCGGTATAGAACTTTGCGTGCTACTTCCCAGATTTCCAAGGGCAATTTCGAGAGTTACGTTTCCATTTCCACATGCGCCCAATGCAGTCGGCTGCGTTAATGCTACTATGGAAATATTATCTGTCAATGGTAAAAACTCATCCGCACCAATATCAGGATTCGTTGCATCACGAGCTTCGCCGTCGATATCAATACTAACGGATGCAACAGGAATACCTAAATTGTTTATTCCTGAACCGAAGGCATGGAGGTCTGAAGCGGATGCAAAAATAGGATTAACAGAAACTGAATTTGCATCCTTACCACTGGCTGTTTGCCAATCAGTGAGAGTTGGGGTGTTAGCAGTGCTGTAATAAGCAACATTTGGTCCGCTTGAATAGAGGTCATTGTAATTTGAAATACTCAAGGCAGGAACGCCCGAAGTCACAATGTAGAAAGTCACCCCGCCACCGGAATTCACCAGTACATTATTTTGTATCACCAGCTTATCAGAAGTTGCACCTGTCAGATAAAAGCATCTCGAAGTTGCATTAGTACTTGCAACGTTTACAGAGTTATACCAGATGTTTACATTTTTGCATGCGGTAAAATATAAACCATATGCTAATGCAGTTCCACCTACATGGATAAAATTATTATATATATTGACTGGAACGCCTGCCGCTCCGTCACAACCGGTAAAATACATTCCATAGCCACCATTCGGTGAGCTCATCGTATTTCCCTGAACGACTAAATTATTATCACAATTGGTATAATACATTCCATAAAAAGCAGTACTTGTTGTATTCGTGCTGATTCGATTATTGTTAACTTTTGGCGAGTTTTGATTGCCAAGCTGAAGACCTCTCACGAAGTTGTTTTCAAAAAGATTCTCCTGAACAATTGTTCCCTCTTCAAAAATCGTTGCACTAGGGCCATATAAATAAAGGCCGTAGGAACCATTCACCAATCGGCATTTCATGACCGTCATATTAGAATCATTGGAAGTTGTTCCGGCTGCTGAATAGACCACACTCAAATTGACACTCGTACTTGTTGTGATTACTCCTTCGAGTACACAATTTAAAAAACGGTTGTTTGAAGAAATGTTTCCGATGTTTACAACGGTTCCATAAGTTCCGGTACCGGTTCTGCGAATGGTAATCTGTTTAAATGTAACCCAATCGGCACCGTTAAGCTGCAATGTCCAATTTGAACCGGCAACCGAGGTTGACGAATCCGTTAGTACAACAACCGAACTATCTAAGTCTTCCGACTGAAAAGTAACGGTATTAGTAGAGGAAGATCCGGGAATATCATTAAAAACTACCTTTTCAACATAGACACCATTTCTTACGTCAAAAGTAACCGGGCCGGAAACGCCTGACCCGACCAATGCATTGATAGCGGCTGTGAAGCTTGGATAATCCGGTGTTGAACCACCGATTGTGTAGTTTCCGCTCAACTGGGCAGTTGCCTGCCATCCGGTGAACAGACTAATAAGTAGAAGTAGCTTTATTTTCATGATTTTATGGGTTTTTCGAGTGTACTAAGGTACGAAATAAAAAATTACAGAATTAAACAGAGATAAAAAAGCATGCTGAATTCAGCGACCCAAATAATCAGATATACGCTGATTCCGCTTCAAAAAATTGCTTCGTTCAAAAGTCTTTTTCCTTTCCCGCATTTTAACATAATGCTTTCCTGAAAAAATGTCCATTTTAACTAACAGAAATTTGACTAACAGAAATAAACAAAGAATATTTGTTGTACCGAATTCGGAAGATGAAATTCCAGGACATGCCCAGACAAGGAAAAAAAATGCAGAATGTTTCATTCAGGAGTGTGGATGAACTTTTAGAATACCTGGAAGGTGAGGAACTGAAAATGGTGGAAGCATTAAGAGCAACTATCATGCAGGCTCTCCCGGATTGTCGTGAAAAGCTTTCTTATCAGGTGCCATTTTATAAAATCAATAAAAACATTTGTTTCATCTGGCCCGGTTCAGTCTATTGGGGAGAAGAGCGAACATACAAGGGTGTTTTAGTTGGATTCAGTTATGGAGGATTGTTTGCCAATCAGTTTAATTACTTCGAGAAGAAAAATCGGAAGATGGTTACCATGAAACTTTTTGAAAAACCCGAAGACATCGATTTTAATATATTAAAATCATATCTTTTTGAAGCAGCATTATTCGACAAACAGTTTATTCAAAAAAAATAAATATGGCCTATTCAGAAAAATTATCGGATCGTATTCGTGAGAGCATTGCCCATTTATCAAAAGTAGAAGAACGTTACATGTTTGGCGGTGTTTGTTATATGCTTAACGGTAAAATGTGTGTTGGCGTAGTGGATGATGAAATGATGTGCCGGATTGGCCCAGATGCCTATGAGGAGGCTCTCGAAAAAAGAGGCTGCCGTGAAATGGTGTTTACCGGTAAACCGATGAGAGGCTATGTATATGTCAGCAATGAGGGAATGAAATCAAAAAAAGAATTTGAATAC
>SHNE01000041.1 GCA_004295015.1 Bacteroidota bacterium
CATTATGGTCCAACCCAGCGTGAAGTAAGTCTCGATCTTGACCCGCTCTTCAAAATTTAATCGATTATAGTTTCTCATGTTGCAACATAATATTATTTTTATGTTGCATTAGAACATTGAATCTACCTATATTGAAATTCCAGTACTTGCCAAAGTTAAATTTAGAAATGGGATAAATATTTTTGCTGGACCGTATTTGGGTTTTATTATGTCTGCAAAAATGACAGTAATTGAAAGAGATAACAAGAAAAATGTAAGGAGTCCGGATTTGGGACTGAATATTGGATTCGGAGTTGACCTAAAGAATAATCTTGGCTTTGCATTTCAATATGGAATAGGATTTATAAACATAGGAAAGGAAAGTAGATCTACGAATATTAATAGTAACTTCGGTATGTCTTTACGTTATATGTTCTCGTCAAAGTAGTAAAAGTTATTATTTAATCAAACTAATTACTAATATTTGCATTTTTCTAATTTGGGCTTAAATGGCATAAATCATTTATGATGACTGTCATATGATTTTTATGATAGCTTTTCTTTTATATATTTGAGACGCAATTCAAGTTTTATAGTATACCCTTTTTAAAATTTACAACATGAAATCAAAAGTCGCAATCATATTTTTTATTGTTTTTCTTTTTATTACATCTCAAAAACTCCACAGTCAAGTTTTCACGGATGTTTATTCATCAACGAATATACCGTTAGGGGGCATTATTGAAATTTTCGATTATGACAATGATGGACTTGAGGATTGGGTATATGAAATATATGGAGATTCAACTTTTCATTTGTTAAAAAACCAAGGGAATGGAAATTTTACAGACGTAACAGTCTCTTCAAATTTTCCAAGAATTAATCCTTCACAGTATTTCGCTAATACAAATGATCCAACTCCTGTTCCAGTTGATATAGATAATGATGGAGACTATGATATTTTTTATTGGGAAACATTTGGAGGCGATCTTCACCTCCATCTGTGGGAAAATAGAAGCGGAGTATTTCAAGAGGTTTCAGCTTGCATTGGTTGGGCAAACTCATTGCTTACAGGAAATCTTTATGCGGACGGTATGAGAGCTTTCAGCTTTGTTGATTATGATAAGGATGGGGATTTAGATATCACATATAATACCGTATTTGATAATGCTACCCCTCAATCTACATTAATTTTAAGGAATGATATTAACTCAAATGGCCTGTTTGCATATTCGGACACTCTTATTACGGGTTTTCCTATCGGTCTTGCAACAAGACTTTATCCTTTTGACTTTGATAATGATGGTGATTTTGATTTCATAGGATGGGAAATTACACCCGGACAGTTTGCAACATTTAATTTTCATACAATTAAACTTTATAGAAATGACGATAGCTTGTTTACCGACATTTCGGCTTTGTCGGGTCTTGCAGCTGCAAATTACTCTGGTGGCATGACGTATTTTGATTATAATAATGATGGTTTTCTCGATGTGCTTTTTGGCTGTACTGATAATAATTTTAATTCTCCTCCTGACAATAAGTTTTTTCAAAATAATGGAGATGGAACTTTTACAGATATAACTTCAATCAACAACGTTCATTATAGTAATCATTATAACGGCCCGACCGGAATTGATTATAATAACGATGGATATGAAGACCTATGTTTTGACATGAGTGGTTTTGGTATGAATCACGCACCTTTCTACACGAATTACTCAAGTGTGTTTGTGGAAAATGCAGACACGCTCGGGATTAACGTAATTTTACCCGGTGGCCAGAATTCCACAGGAGGAAGAAGATGGATAGATTATAACAACGATGGATTGCTTGATCTTTTTGTTGGTCAAGGTGTAGTTGATTATCTATTTCAGAATAATCTTCCGAACTCCAATTCAAAATATTTAAACATAACACTACAAGGATGTATTTCACCTACAGATCCATCTGGTGCTAGAGTTGTAGTCTTCGCAAATGGTCATAAACAAACACGATATTTTATTTCAGAAAGAGTCTCCACCAGTCGAGTCTCTTCTAAAATATTGCACTTTGGTTTATCGGCTTCTTCGGTTGCAGATAGTATAAATGTATTTTGGCCAAGTGGAATAATCACCCGCTTGTATAATGTTGCATCCGACCAGGATCTTCTTATACACGAAGATTCAAATTGTACTCGTCAACCATCTTTGATTGCCAGCTCAATATATACCTTAAATAGATCAATTTGTCAAGGAGATTCTCTTTACGCTGGAGGTGGCTATCAGACGCAACCTGGTACTTATTATGATTATTACCCTATTTCTGGAGGATGTGATAGTTTAGTAATAACCAACTTATCTTTTTCACTTGTCTTGCCATCACCACAGACAATTTACGGACCTGATACAGTTTGTGCCGGTCAACAAAATGTGACATTCTCTATTCTTCCTGTATTAGGAGCCTCTTCCTATCAATGGAGTATTCCGGTTGGTTCAACATTAAATTCAGGTGGCGGGACCACATCAATTAATATTACATTAGGAAATAGTCCTGGTTATATTGTTGTTTCAGCGGTTAATAGTTGTAGTATGAGCCTTCCGACACACTTTTATGTTTACACCACTATTTGTACTGGAATAGAAGATTTACAGGAACTTACTTCATTATCTGTTTATCCTAACCCTGTTAATGATAAATTGCATATTCAATATGAATTAAATTCTGCAAAGGATATTTCAATTTTCTTGAAAGATATTTTCGGTCGTGATGTACTTGATCCTATACACAAAATAAATATAACCGGATTACAAACTGATCAGTTTTCAACTAATTCTGTTTCAATGGGAATGTATATTCTTCAGATAAAAAGTGGAGACCAATCCGTTAATCATCGCATAATAATAAATCACTGAAATTAATAATTGCGAGGGATGATGAATAACATTACTGTACTTCTACTATTACTTTTACCATCTAGCCTATTCTCTCAATTAATCCCACCTACAATTCAATGGCAGAAGTGTTTTGGAGGATTCGGTAGTGACCACGCCAATTGCATCATTCAAACAAGTGATGGTGGATATGTAGTAGCTGGACAAACTCAATCAAATGATGGAAATGTTAGTGGTTATCATGGTGTTGGAGATTATTGGATAGTTAAGGTAGATAGCATAGGCTCGATTGATTGGCAAAAATGTTTGGGTGGAACAAATACTGATGCGGCTAATTCTATTCAACAAACCTTTGATGGTGGGTATATAATTTCCGGATCTTCCGGATCAAATGATGGTGATGTTTCAGGAAATAATGGTGCTTCGGATTATTGGATTGTAAAATTAGATAGTATCGGAAATGTACAATGGCAAAAGTCATTGGGAGGAACTGCTAATGACATAGCAAATTCAATACAACAGACTAACGATAGCGGTTATATTGTAGTTGGTTCTTCCGTTTCAAATGATGGTGATGTAACAATTAATCATGGAGATAATGATTATTGGGTTGTCAAACTAGATCAAATTGGAAATATTCAATGGGAGAAATCCTTTGGAGGATCTCAGACTGACCAGGCAAAATCAGTCACACAAACAATTGATGGAGGGTTTATTGTTGCGGGGCACTCTATCTCACAAGATGGTAATGTAACTGGTAATAACGGTGGGTCAGATTTTTGGATTGTAAAATTGGATAATTTCGGATCAATTCAATGGGAGAAGTCTCTAGGAGGAACTTTAAATTCGTTGAATAGCGATGTAGCAACTTCAATAAAACAAACCGCTGATGGAGGGTATATTGTTGGAGGGTATTGTGGTTCAAATGGAGGCGATATAACAGGGTATCATGTTTCAGTAGGGTTTGGGGACGGTGATTATTGGATTGTTAAATTAGACAGTACTGGGAACATTCAATGGCAAAAATGTTTCGGGGGAACTTCCAATGATCAATCGAACTCAATCCAACTAACTCATGATGGAGGATATGTAATCGCCGGATTTACAGCATCAAATGATGGTGATGTAACTGGCAATCATGGAGGCACTGATTATTGGTTTGTAAAACTTAATTCTAATGGAATAATGCAATGGCAAAAATGTTTAGGTGGAACGGGTGATGATGTTGCATTATCGATTGAGGAAACAACGGATAATGGATATATAATTGCGGGCGAGACTTTTTCATATGATGGTGACGTAACAGGATGGTTTAATCATTATGACTATTGGATTGTAAAACTATCCCCTGACACAACAGTAGGAATAGAAGAAATCAAGAAAATCAATTTTTCAATTACGCCCTCAATCGCAACTGATTGTATTTATATAGATTGGCAGAAAAATAAAAACCTTAATGGGACGTATAATATTTTCGATACTCAAGGCCGGTTATGCAAAACAGGACTGATAAACAATAATAAAATTTCTGTAAGTGATTTATCCGCTCAATTTTATTTCATACAATTAGTTACTCTAGATGGACTAGGGGTGAGAAAATTTATAAAGGAATAAATTATTTATTTTATAGCTACTGGGGTATTTTAAAAATTCGTAATCATGAAGAATATCATTACATTAAATTTTATTTTACAGCTAATATTTAATATACCGATCAGTCTATTCTCTCAATCAAATCCCCCTGTAGTTCAATGGCAAAATTCCTTCGGTGGAACAGGGGATGATGAGGCATATTCCATGCAACAAACTATAGATGGGGGATATATTGTCGCAGGTAGCTCCAATTCAATTGACGGGGATGTTTCCGGTAATCGCGGAAACCGAGATTATTGGGTTGTAAAATTAGATAGTGTTGGAAATTTGCAATGGGAAAAATCATTAGGGGGGTCGAATGATGATGAAGCGTATTCTATTCAACAAACATCGGATTATGGATATGTTGTTGCAGGATATTCAAAATCTAACGATGGTGATTTAACAATAAATCATGGTAGTCGCGACTTTTGGGTTGTTAAATTAAATAGTAGCGGATCGATACAATGGCAAAAATCGTTTGGGGGAACTAATGATGAATGGGCAAGTTCTATAAAACAAACAATTGATGGAGGATACATGGCTGCAGGTACAACAGAATCTATGGATGGTGATGTTTCAGGAAATCATGGGAATCTAGATTATTGGATTGTTAAATTAGATAGTGTCGGAAATATTCAATGGCAGAAATGTTATGGAGGATCGGGTGGAGAGGAAGCAAAATCTATTCAACAAACTATTGATACGGGTTATATTGTGGTTGGCTCATCCGATTCTAATAATGGAGACATATCATGGAATAATGGAGCTAGAGATTATTGGATTGTTAAGTTAAACAACATTGGAAATATTGAATGGAATAGAAGTTTAGGTGGGAGCGATCCGGATGGGGCTCAAAGTGTTAGTCTATCTGATCCATGGGGCTGGGGTTATATTGTTGGTGGTTTTGCAGAATCAAGTGATGGGGATGTGAACGGACACATAGGATACAATAATGATTTCTGGATATTGCAAATAAATCCAATAGGTGTTGTGCAATGGACAAGGTCTTTAGGAGGAACAAGCTCGGACGCAGCCATGTCTATACAACAAACGACTGATTACGGTTTTATTATATGCGGAGTCACGAATTCTGATGATGGCGATGTGCAAGGTAATCATTCACAATTCACGAGTGATTATTGGATAGTAAAATTGAATAATCAGGGAAGTATTGAGTGGAATAAATGTTTGGGTGGAAGTGCTGATGAATGGGCATCTTCAATCCAACAAACCTCCGATTCAGGATATATTGTGGCTGGAAATTCTTATTCTAACGATGGCGATGTTACCAATCATCACGGGAATGTTGGTTCTTCAGATTTTTGGGTAGTAAAATTATCTCCTGACATTACAATTGGTGTCGACGAAATCACATCGACTTATTTTGCTGTCTACCCCACCATAACAAATGGCGATTTGCACATCCGAACCAATGAGAATCTTTCGCTTAATGGAACTTATAAAATACTGGATACACAAGGAAGAATATGTAAATCAGGAGCATTTAATTCAAATACCATTTTAGTAGGAGAATTATCACCTCAGTTGTATTTTATTCAGTTGATAACTAAACAGGGAATTGGCAATAGTAAGTTCATTAAGGAATAAACTTGAAATTGTTAAACTGGATATGTTTTGATTGGAATTAATTTTTTGCTTTTTAGGGCTGAAGTGAAGAGATATTCTTCCCTGAATTTAGTCAGATAACTCATTTTCTTTTTCCCTAATTTTTTCGATATTAAAAAAAAGCCTTTCATCCTACCGACAAACTCCCCCTTTTTTTATGAGATTGATTCATCAGAATCGAGATTTTTCCCTTGCTAAAGCATTAAGCGTCGAAATCATTTTATAAAGAATTTTCGAGACCTCCTCCAATATGTTTTCAAGTTCAGAAAAAATTTTCTTTGTCGATAAGCTTATGATATCAAGGACCGCAATACATTCAAACGCTGAACCTCTTGAAATGACCAGGAAATTTTTTCTGTCAGCGTAGCTAAACCTACTACTACCCTCGGCGATATTTAATATTATACTGATTGCTGCGCGGCGTAGTTGATCTTTCAAATTACGATCGAGGTCTTTTATGGATAAAACATCTTTCTCTAAGTCCGAAAATACCCTGAGCGCTTTCTGATAGACTATTAGTTCTTTGAATTCCATGTTCAAAGGTTGGTGTTTCATTAGTGAAAGTCAACTGCATGGATGGTGGTTATTATTTTGAGGAGCAGAAACAGAAACAGTGCGGAGTGAGCAGTTTTTTTAGTTTGAGAAACAGAAAGAGGGCGGGTGGACAGTTTTTTTAGTGTGAGAAACAGAAACAGGGCGAGTGAGCAGTCAATTAGTGCCAGAAACAGAAACAGAAACAGTCCGAGTGAACAGTATAAAAAACCACCATAAAACAGAAACAGCGCAAATGACCAGCAATTTACTGTTCACTTGCACTGTTTCTCGCACTGCTCACGCTCTCCCTCCTGGGCTCGAACCAGGGACCCTCTGATTAACAGTCAGATGCTCTAACCAACTGAGCTAAGGAAGAATAATCCTTCGCTCTGATTATCAGGGCGAAGGGCTGACCTCCCGCATAAGTCCTCCGCCGGCTGGCGGAGTAAAGCATACAGAACGAAGGTGTTTTAGGGGCGACAAAAGTAAAGATATTTAAGGAAAATGCAATATCTTCGTGCAAAATAATTCAGATCCATGAGCCTTGTTGTTGTCGGTACCGTCGCATTTGACGCCATAGAAACGCCATTCGGAAAAACAGAGAAGATTATTGGCGGTGCAGCCACATACTCAGGCACTTCCGCTGCCTATTTCGCTAAAGATATTAAGCTGGTGTCCGTCGTAGGTGACGATTTTCCTGCGGATATGATCGCTCAGTTCAGCAAAATGGGCATGTCCACAGAAGGACTGCAGATTAAAAAAGGCCAAAAAACCTTTTTCTGGTCAGGAAAGTACCATGTTGACATGAATACAAGGGATACCCTTGATACTCAACTAAATGTGTTGCTTGACTTCGATCCGGTAATCCCTGAGTCCTACCAGGACTGCGAATTTCTGATGCTGAGCAATTTAATGCCGCAGCTCCAGAAAAAAGTCATCGAGCGCATGCACAAGCGCCCGAAACTGATCGTTCTCGATACCATGAATTTCTGGATGGAGACGCAGATGGATGCCTTAATGGACACAATCAAATTGGTCGACGTTTTAACCATCAACGATTCTGAAGCAAGACAACTTACCAATGAATACTCTTTGGTAAAAGCCGCTCAGAAAATTTTAAGAATGGGACCTAAATACCTCATCATTAAAAAAGGCGAGCACGGTGCTCTCTTGTTTAATAAAGATCAGGTTTTCTTCGCACCCGCTTTACCATTGGAAGAAGTCTTCGATCCAACAGGCGCAGGCGATACTTTTGCCGGTGGTTTCATCGGATACCTTGCTCAATCCAAAGACATTTCCTTCGGTAATATGAAGCGAGGAATTATTTATGGTTCTGCAATGGCTTCCTTCTGCGTTGAAAAATTCGGACTCGAACGCTTGATTTCTTTGAAGCAAAATGAAATCGATGAACGCATTCAACAGTTTGTTGATCTGGTTCAGTTTGATATAGCACTGGTTTAGTCAAAACCCTTTTCCCGTTTTAGCAAATAGCAATCACAGTCAGTCATTGGCTTGTCTTGATTCTATTCATCCGTTCGATTAAGGCATTCTCCCCATTTCCCCTTGCGAGATATAAAAAAATGGCAACCCGCCATCCTTTAGGCTCTTGTGAGTAAAAAGCAGATCCCATTAGTTTGTACGATTGGTTTTTAATGCCGAGAAAAAATTAAATAGCAACCCGCCATCCTTTAGCCCCCTGTAAGCAAAATTCAAATCCCATTTGTTTGCAGGCCTGGTTTATAACAGCAAGCATACACCCAAAAAGAACCCGAAAATCAATAATCAACATATACAGTCCTTACATTGCCATTCGTGCATTAGTGGCAAATAAAATTGTATGTGATTTAAGGCGATGACTTAATTAAACAACAGAGAAAAGAACACTAAATTATCCCTTTTCTGCCATTTCCAAATTGCTAGAAATCTGATCCCAGTTCAAAACGTTCCACCAGGCTTTGAGGTAATCGCCACGGAGATTCTGGTATTTTAAATAGTAGGCATGTTCCCAAACATCTACTGCCATAATAGGAGTTCCTGAAAATTCCGAAATATCCATTAAAGGATTATCCTGGTTTGCAGTTGAACCAACTTCAAGTTTTTTGTCCTTATTCAAAATGAGCCAGGCCCAGCCGGAACCAAATCTTTTCGTTCCCGCTTCATTGAATATTTTTTGAAAATTTTCAAAGCCTCCGAAACTTGCATTGATCACTTCATTCATTTTTCCCGAAGGCGCAGCACCTTTAGCCGGAGCCATCAGTTTCCAGAAGAATGAATGATTCCAATGTCCGCCACCATTGTTGCGAATAGCAACAGGATGCTTGCCGGCATTCTTAATGATGTCTTCCAGGGTCCCGCTGATATTATTTTCCTTTACAGCTGCATTTAAATTCTTCACATAGCCTGCATGATGTTTAGAGTAATGAATCTCCATCGTCATCTTGTCAATATGTGGTTCGAGCGCTTCGTAAGAATAGGCTAGTTTGGGCAGTTCAAATGTGTTGAGGTCTTCCATGTTTTCATATTCCTGCATGGATGCAAAAACATTGGATGGTAAAAGCTGGGCAGCTAAGCCCGCCAAGGCCAGTGCTGAACCTTGTTTTAGAAATTTGCGACGGGAAGCCGGGTTCTTATCCATTTTGAATTTTTTTTAATTGAGAAATTAAACATTGCAAAAAGCACAATTCGAAAAACATTTTTTTCTTGATGTCAAACTAAATTAGCTGTCGACTCGTATATTTTAAATGTGCATCCCGGATGCGCATAGCATTTGATTATTCTTTTGAAAGATCTACTAATGAACGGTAGGCGAAACATTCATTCAAGAACTTCAAGACTGTCGATCTGTTCAATGTAGCCTCTTCAAAATTGCAAAAAAAATAAACATTAATATGAAGATTGGCTGACACTGACCGAAAGTTCCTCTAAATCTGCGTAATACCGGTTCAAAGGGTAATAATTCAAGCAATTTGTGAACTTTAATTCACAAAGAACAGTTATCTTCATGGTGCTTTAGTATTTATGGTCCGGTCGATTGCACATTGTGACCTGATTATTTCAATTATCTTATAAAATTCGATGAATTCAAAACAATTAGTAAAGGCTCTCTTAGTTATTGGCTTCCTTCTGACATCTCAATATGGCAAGGCTCAAATCAGGATCAATGAAATTTGTGCAGCGAATAATAGCACGATACAGAATAATGCGGGAGAATATAAAGACTGGATCGAGTTATATAATGCAGGTGGCTCCTCGGTGAATTTATCGGGCTACGGCCTTACGGATGAAACATCAAGCCCATACAGATTTGTTTTCCCGAATTATGTAATGGCGCCCGGCTCACATTTGTTGGTATTCGCAGCGGATAGTAACAGTACCGACTTAGTGGATCATTGGGAAACGGCTGTGACAGCGAATTCAACATGGCGGTATTTTATCGGAACCTCTGAGCCTGATACCAATTGGAGAAATCCTTCATTTAACCCCGCCGGATGGCCAAGTGGTCCGGGAGGATTTGGCTTCGGTGATGGTGATGATGCTACATCATTTCCGATTTGCGCCTCTGTAATGATTCGAAAAACATTTACAGTTCCGGATACTTCAGATATAATCAAAACAATTTTTCACATTGACTACGACGATGGTTTCGTTGCCTACCTCAATGGTGTTGAAATCGCCAGAGCGAATTTAGGTATTCAGGGCGACCGCCCGGGTTATAATGTCTTTGCTCCGGTAACCAAGGAAGCAGTGATGTACCAGGGTTTCAGACCGGATTCGTTTTTTATCGACAGAGATTTAATCAGGCAAATTTTGGTACAAGGGACAAATGTGCTGGCTGTCCAGGTTCATAATACAACCATTCTTTCAAATGATCTCACCGCACTTCCATTTCTATCTTTTGGAATGAAGAGTCCGGGTTCCACTTTCGGTCCTGTACCGACATGGTTTCAGGCACCTGTCAAAGATTATTTTAATGCCAAATTCAAATTAACCCGTACAGGAGAAACGGTTTATTTATATAATGCTTCTTCAAGCATCATTGATCAGGTTGTTTATCCCGGTCTTGAACTGGACAATTCCTACGGCCGCGCACCTGACGGTAATTCTTCCTGGTGCTATTTTGGTACGCCAAGTCCTGACGCAACTAACCCTCCGGGTACATGTTATATTGGTTATGCTTCTCAACCTGTGTTTTCTAATTCTGCCGGTTTTTATCCATCACCAATTTGGCTTACTCTAAGCAATAGTACACCGGGAGCTACCGTGCGATACTCTTCCAACGGGAATGATCCGACGCCATCAACCTCAGCCTATTCGGCACCTATTCTGTTGAGCAACACAAGAACCATTCGCGCTAAAACCTTTGCTCCGGGATATTTACCAAGTCCTACCGTTACAAATTCTTTTTTTATCAGCGAAGATATTCATCTCCCCATATTCACCATCACAACAGATTCGCTGAACTTATGGGATTACAATACGGGGATTTATGCCTTCGGTCCCAATGCACAACCGATATTTCCCTATAAGGATGCAAATTTCTGGCAAGACTGGAGAAAGGTTTCTACTCTTGAATATTATGATGAGAATAAAAGCCGGGCTATGCGTTTCGATGCTGAGCTTTCGATTTATGGAAATTATTCACGCGGACATGCGCAGAAAAGTTTTGAAATTCGTCTGAGTGATAAGTACGGAACAGGGGAAATAAATTATCCATTGTATACCACAAAACCATGGTTAAACAAGAATGATAATTTTATCCTGAGAAATTCAGGGACTGATTGGAATGTGGTTCATTTCAGGGATGCCATGATGGAAAGAATCATGAAGGATACCTATGCTGATTACCTCGCCGCCAACCCTGCTGTCGTTTACCTTAACGGAGATTTTTGGGGAGTGTATACCATCCACGAAAACCACGATCAGCATTGGATGCAGAATAATTACAACCTGAAGAAAAGCGAAATAGATTACCTCAAAGAGTCCGGAAGCAATGTGGAACTAAAACTTGGTTCAGATACATCTTTCTGGGCTATGTATAATTACGCCACTACGAATGACTCAACAACCATGGCGTATTACAATGAGATGAACAGCAGGCTCGATCTTCGAAACTATGCAGATTATTTTATTGCGGAGACCTATTATGATAATGGCGACTGGCTTGGAGATTGGACAAACAATATTAAAATGTGGAGACCGACAACGGGTGATAAAAAATGGAGGTATCTTCTCTATGATCTTGATTTTGGTTTCGGTTTGTATAACGGTGTAAATGATAACCGCCTGGGTATGGCCAGAAACCCGACAGCATTTAGTTATTCCTCTAAGATGTTCAAGGCCATGCTGGCTAATCCGACATTTAAAAGATATTTCATCAACCGCTATGCTGATTTGATGAATACAATTTATTTGCCCTCGAGTATAAACTCGGTGATGATGTCGTACCGTGACTCCATGGCGCATGATATGCAGGCGCATTTTGCCAAATGGGGAAGCAATCTCACAAATTGGGCGGCCAACATCGACACGATGATGCGCTTTGTTAATGCCCGGCCGAATACTGCAAGAGCACATATTGTGAGTGAGTTTTCGTTGAACAGTCAGGTAACACTTACCTTAAATGTTTCACCGGCAGGTGCAGGTAGAATTCAGATTAGTACAATAACACCAACGACTTATCCGTGGAACGGTATTTATTTTAATGGAAATCCTGTGACATTGACTGCCATTCCTAATCCCGGATATAGCTTCGATCATTTTCGTTCTAATATTGTCATCAATTCAAATAATTTTAATCAGAGTGTAACCTATAATTTTACTTCTACAGATCAGATAACTGCCTACTTCACCGGTACAAGCGCAAGTCCGCTTCTGACATTATCAGAAATCAATTATAATTCTTCATCATCCGTTGATGGAGGTGATTGGGTTGAACTTCACAACTACGGTAATTTTGCCTTGAATATTTCAGGCTGGAAATTTCGTGATGATCAGGACCATCATGTTTATACAATTCCTGTTGGCACTGTCATTCCGGCCGGAGGTTATCTTGTGCTTGCTGAGGATATGGACAAATTCACTGCACTTTACCCTTCAGTTACAAATGTGAGAGGTCCGATTGGTTTTAACTTAAATAATGCCGGTGAGCAAATTCGTTTATATAATCATCTGGATAATTTATACTTGTCAGTATTTTATCAGAACATTGCACCATGGCCGCTTCTGGCAAATGGTCAGGGCTATACTTGTGAACGAACAAGCACTGTTAACGATCCGAATAATGGTAACAGCTGGTTCTCCGGTTGTATTGGAGGTTCTCCGGGAGCAGCACCGGGGAATATTCTTGCAGGAACACTCTCGATCACCGGTAATTCAACATTCTGTATAGGAGGAAGTGCACAACTTGCTGTTACAGTAGTTCCGGGATACCAGTATCAATGGCAAAGAAACACAGGAAACATTCCAGGTGCTACGGATACAGTTTTTACGGCTACCAGTGGAGGTACTTATACTGTCGTAGCCAGTTTTAATGGTTGTTCAAGTGTTTCCGAATCTTTCCTCGTCAGCGTGGTATCACAAGGACCGGATCCTGTGGTAAACAATACTTACCGTTGTGGCCCGGGAAGTATAACATTGAATGCTTCATCAACCGATACTATATATTGGTTTGATAGTCCGGGAGGAAATTTAGTGAATACAGGTACGCAATACAGTACTCCACAATTAAACAATACTACTACTTACTACCTGCAAACAAGTTTAGCTTGTCCAAGTAACCTTGTCTCTTTAGAGGTACAAATTCTTGCGATTACTGCAACTCCGCAGGGATCCGATGTAAACCGTTGCGGACCGGGTACAGTACTCCTCAGTGCTACTGACACATCCAGTATTCGATGGTACTCGGCATTTGTTGGTGGCGCCCTTGTACATTCCGGTTCTTCATTCACCAGCCCCGTACTATTCAGAGACACAACCTTTTTTGCAGAAGCAGGTGACATTTGTCCGAGTGCCAGACTTGGGATAAATGTTACAGTTAACACCAGCCCAATGCCTGTCGGAACTGATGGATCACGTTGTGGCGAAGGTACCGTTACTCTCACTGCTTCCTCAGCATCACCGATTACCTGGTATGATGCTCCTTATGGAGGCAATCAGGTTGGTACAGGAACCGTGTTTGTTACCCCTGTACTCACAGCGGATGCCAGTTATTTTGCAGAAGCGAATGCTGCTTGTCCAAGTGTGCGGGCAGAGGTTTTGGCTATTGTTGACCCGATCCCTGATCCTCCTGTTACATCTGATGAGGCAAGATGCGGCGTCGGTTCAGTGACCTTGATCGCGAGCTCTCCTTCACAGGTCTATTGGTATGATGCTCCACTTGGCGGCAATTTGCTTCACACCGGAACTAATTTTACTACACCTGTTCTGACAAGCAACACGGTGTATTATGCGGAGGCCGGATTTGATTGCAGGGGCCCGAGAGATACAGTTAGCGCTATCATCAATACTATACCTACTGTATTTTTAGGAAACGACACCATGATTGCGATGGGCGGAACCCTTTTATTGGATGCCGGTCCCGGTTTTGTTTCTTATGCATGGTCTAATGGGGCTTCTACTCAGACAATCACTGTCGGAAGTACAAATACGTATAGCGTCCTGGTACTTGATTCAAATGGTTGTTCAAATTCAGATGATATATTCGTTGAAGTGTCTGTTGGTACAGAAGAAATTTCTTTTAATTCTTCGGTCATTGTATATCCAAATCCTGTTAAAGACATTTTACGAATCGAAATCTTTGCCAATCGGGTTAGTGAGACTTTGATTCGTCTAAGCGATGTACAAGGAAGAGTATTGCAGAGCCTTGACACAAAGCTAAGCTCGGGACAAAATAACTTCAACCTAAATTTGGCGAATACTTCAAATGGAATTTATTTTCTGGAGATCCTGACAGAGAAATCCAATGAAGTACTTCGTATTCTGAAGCAATAAGAGTTTATTCTCGTAATAGGTTAAGAGTCCTCTCGTTTTCGGCAGGACTTTTTTATTTTCAATACCTGATGAAATTATGACGAATCTCAATCATTGATTTGTAATTTAGCATAGTAATTGAGAGCTCATCTGAAACATTCTTATAAATTGAGTTATGAAAAGTAAACCGTTTTTCCTTTGTTCCTTTTTTATTTTGTTTTCTTTTTCAAACGCTCTGTTTGCAGGAACAGACAAGACAAACCTTGTCAGTAAAGGGGAAAGCAAAAAGTATACTACACTTTGGGCCCGTGTTGATTCGCTCGACAATAAAGGCCTGAGAAGATCTGCCTATGATTTGTCGCTTGAGATTTATTCCTTGGCTAAAGCGGATGATGACGCTGCTCAGATAGTAAAGGCTATGATCCATCGCCTGAAGTTTAAGGACTATACGGAAGAAGATGCGATGTTAAAAAATCTTCGTGACCTTGAAGCAGAAACAAAACAAGCCGGCTTTCCTGCGAAACCACTTTTACATTCTATGCTGGGAGAAATGTATTGGGGTTATTATCAGAATAACAGGTACCGGTTTTTAAACAGATCTGAAACCCTTGGTATGGATGAAACAGATCCCGCCACCTGGGATTTGTATAAAATTGTAAAAACCTGTCAGTCACATTTTGATCAGTCATTGATACAAATTGAAGATTCTAAGAAAACTCCCGTGGATGTTATGAATCCGGTTTTGATCGGGATTGAAAAGGATCAGGAAAGAAAATTCAGAACAAGCTTGTTTGATTTTTTGGCACACCGGGCGCTAGACTTTTATACCAACTCAGAAAGTGGACTGACACGGCCCGCAGAATTATTCAAAATGGATTCAGCCGTTTATCTGGAGGATGCTGAGAAGTTTGTAAAACTAAAATTAACATCGCCCGATACATTAGATTTTAAATACAAAGCTTGTCTGATTTTTCAGAAGCTTATTTCTTTTCATCTCAATGATTCTGATCCTGCTGAGTTGATAGACGTAGAAATCCGGCGACTGGATTTTCTCCGCTTAGCAATGACGCTCAATTCAAAGGACTCCTTGTACGAGAAGGCCTTGCTTCAACTGGCAGAAAAAAATTCTTCACATAACATGGCTGCGGAGCTTCTTTACAAAGTAGCCGAACTG
The DNA here is from genome assembly GCA_004295015.1 of Bacteroidota bacterium. Lineage (GTDB taxonomy): Bacteria > Bacteroidota > Bacteroidia > AKYH767-A > 2013-40CM-41-45 > QQVM01. The sequence goes on from SHNE01000041.1 coordinate 15,790, forward strand.
TATGAACAGAAGGGAAATTTATATAACCCGGAAATTTCGAATGCACACAAGGGTGATCTTCTCACCGCATTTCACTATTGCGATTCGGCAATAAACAGGTATCCCGGGTCACAAGGATCTGTTATGTGTGAAAATTTGAAAACAAGATTGCAGCATCCTTCCATTTCATTTATTACAGAAAATGTAAATCCAATGGGACGGCCTTTCCGTGCCCGAATTGACTATAAAAACATACAGAAAATCTATTGCAGAATAGTTTATGATAGCACCGAATCTATTCCGAATGAAAAAAGATATAACGATGATTTGATTCATCATTTATTAGCAGCCGCTGTGCTTAAGTCCTGGTCTGTTGATTTGCCTGTGGATCCTGATATGCAAAACCACAGTCTTGAAATCGCCATACCCGGACTTGATTATGGGAAATATTATTTACTGATATCTGATCAGGAAGATTTTGTTTTTGAAAGCAGTATTTATGCTTACGGTTCATTTCGGATAAGTGACATGAGCCTTTTGAGTAGTATCCTGGAGGATGGAGCCTACGAGTTTTTTGTGGCAGATCGTATTAGTGGTGCTCCGATGAACAGGGTATCCGTAGAAGTTAGCAGCAAAGGATACAACAGGTCAACAAATTCTTATGATACTGTTATTGTTGCTAACCTGCTGAGTGATAAAAATGGCCGCTTTGAAATTGCCCCAAGCGGTGATCAGGGAAGAAATTTTAATTTGAAACTAAAGGCAAGTAATGATGAACTATTTTTAAATGAAGGATTCTATCAGTATAATCAGAGAAGAAGGGGTTCACAGATCAGTCAACGTACAACTTTTTTCACAGACAGAGCGATCTATCGTCCGGGACAATTAATTTATTTCAAAGCTCTTTTATCACAGTCAGATGGTGACAAGCCATCGATACTTCCGAATACGTCTACAACCATTCAGTTTTTTGATGTCAATGGACAATTGATTTCAGAGCAAAAGCTGAAAAGCAATGAGTATGGAACCGTACAGGGCATGTTCACTGCTCCGCAAGGAGTATTGAATGGAATGATGCGCATACAGAATTCAAGCGGATCAATTTATATTAATGTAGAAGAATATAAGCGACCTCGTTTTGAAAGTTCTTTTAATCCTGTAAAGGGAACATATCGCATAGGTGAAAAGGTGGAAGTGAGTGGGATTGCCAAAACCTATGCAGGTGTTGGAGTGGATGCTGCAACTGTTAGGTACAGGATAAGCCGGATGGCAAACTTTCCACCATGGTGTTACTGGTATAGATCCTATTTTCCACAGAGCCCCTCGCAGGAAATATTAAACGGCGAAACGCTGACAGATGAAGCGGGTAACTTTTCCTTTTCATTTATCGCACGAGGCGACGAAACCATTTCAAAGGAGTATCAGCCTGTTTATAATTTTGAACTTATCGCGGACGTTACCGATCTCAATGGGGAAACGCGTACAGCACGCAGTATAGTCAGAGCTTCGTCCGTTTCGACTGAGTTGAGCACCGACATACCGGAATCAGTTGATGCAAAAGCTGATTCTCAGTTTAAAATTTCTGCGAAGAATTATTCCGGAGAATCTGTAAATACTAATGTCAGATTGAATGTATACAAGCTTTTGGAACCTGAAAGAATACTGAGATCTCGTCAATGGAGCCGAACGGATAAGCAAATTTATTCATATGATGAGTACGTAAAGAAATTCCCTATGGACGTATACGATCGGGAAGATGACTTTCTTCGGTGGGAGAGAGGAGAGAGTCTTTGGAATAAAGAACTCAGTACAGGTGAGGATAGCCTGGTCAAATTTAATTCAATGGAATGGGAGCCGGGATTTTATTTGTTGGAAGGACTTGCACTTGATTCTTTCGGTGAGCCGATTAAACTCCTGCATTATTTTACCCTTTATCATTCTGATTCAAAGGCACCGACACGCAATGTTATTAGTTGGATAAAAGTATTGAAAGATGATGCTAAACCCGGTGAATCAGATAAAATTCTGCTGAGTTCTGCATTGAGCAATGCATACGTTTTGGTCAGAGTGCTCTTTAAAGAGAAAGTGATATCATCAGAATGGAAACGCTTTAGTAAATCACAACTAATTCTTGAATTTCCGGTGATGGAAGAATACCGTGGAAATTTTTCGGTTCATCTCAGTATGATAAAAGAAGGCAGAGTTTTTCAGGAATCAGTTTTACTAAAAGTTCCGTGGGAGAACAAGAAGATAAAAGCAGAGTATGAAACTTTCAGAACAACACTGGAACCCGGGAAAAAGGAAGAGTGGAGGATAAGATTAAAAGATTTTCAGGGAGGTTCCGTAAACGCTGAGTTGCTTGCTTCCATGTACGACGCATCCCTGGATGCATTTAAACAGAATAGATGGGGTACTGAGTTTTATAATTCCTATGGAGCATATTTTAATAGTCGTAACCATGGATTTTCTTTAACGAACTCGCTCTATTTTTCCAACCGGCCTTTTGATTTGCTTCCAAGTCCGTCACGGCTTTATGATCAGTTGAATTGGTTTCAGTATAGTTTGCCTGGGTATTTTTATCAGATGCGGGGTGCACGGAGTGATGGGACAGATTACTTTATTGATGGTGTATCAGTAAGGTCTTCAATGGAGGTCACCAAGGGGGCTGTTGTCCTTGAAGAAATACAGAGTGTCCCATCGCGCGGGAAGGGTAGCGCCAACTCCCCATCTGCAGGTATCTATCAGCCTGATGCCAGTGAGCCGGGCTTAAAGGATTCTTTGGAAAATGAACAAGCAGAGAGCAAAGAAAGTACAATTTCTACCCGTAAAAATCTTCAGGAGACAGCCTTCTTCCTTCCACAGCTTTATGCACAGGAAGATAGTTCTTTCCTGATTTCATTTAACACACCTGAGGCCCTCACCCGTTGGAAGCTGCAGCTTTTTGCTCATACTAAAGATTTGAAGTATGGCTTTGATGAGAAGGAAGTAATTACACAGAAGGAATTGATGCTGGTTCCAAATCTTCCTCGTTTTCTTCGCGCAGGAGATACTATTTCTGTGTCGACAAAAATAAATTCATTGAAAGAAGATACGCAGGATGGCATTTCGGAACTACACATACTGGATGCCTTTACCATGAGAGAACTTGATACGCTGTTTGGAAATGTATCAATGTCAAAAACCTTTTCCGTAAGTAAGGTAAAAAGCGGGAGTGTCTCCTGGGATTTAATAATTCCGGAGAACATACCGGCTGTGGTATTTCGAATCACAGCTAAGTCAGGAAATTTTAGTGACGGGGAAGAGCATGTAATCCCGGTGTTGACCAACCGTCAATTAGTTACCGAGTCACTCCCTATTTGGACTCGCGGAAATGAAACGAAGAATTATGAATTAAAAAAGCTTAGCCAAAATACTTCAGGTACATTGCAACACCATAAATTGAAGTTGGAGTTTAGCTCCAATCCGGTTTGGACTGTCGTGCAGGCATTGCCATATTTGATGGAGTATCCTTATCAATGTTCTGAACAGATTTTCTCCCGTTACTATGCAAACTCCATTGCAAGTTCCATTGCAAATTCTTCCCCAAGGATCAAAGCAGTATTTGAAAACTGGAAAACTTTTACCCCCGAAAGTTTTTGGTCAAACCTTGAGAAGAACCAGGATTTGAAGTCTGTTGTGCTTGCGGAAACTCCTTGGGTACTTGAAGCTAAAGGAGAGAAAGAGCGCAAAGAAAGAATGGCAGTACTTTTTGATATAAACAGAATGAGCAATGAGCAAGCTGACGCGCTATCCAAACTTCAAAAGAAACAATACCCAACAGGTGCATGGGGATGGTTTGATGGTATGCCTGCAGACCGTTACATTACTCAACACATTGTATGTGGACTTTTACAATTAAAGCATTTGAATATCGGGGCAGGGAGTGAATCCCGTAAAACAGACGATATGATCAGGAAGGCACTTGCTTATCTTGATAAGGAAATTGCACAGGATTATCAACGCCTTATTTCGCAAAAGACAGATCTTGAAGCCTACATTCCATCATCTTTACAATTGCAGTACCTGTATTTACGTAGTTTTAGTTCTGTGAGGAATGAAGTGAATCCGGCCGATAAGGAAAGCAAATATTTTTTAAGTCAGGCCGGAAAATTCTGGTTGAAATATAACGAGTACCTGCAAGGGATGAATGCAATTGCACAATTCCGCTATGGCAATACAAGCATATCAACTGACATTCTTAATTCATTAAAAAATAATGCTATTCAATCTGATGAACTTGGAATGTACTGGAAAAATGTTCGAGGGGGATACTACTGGACCGAGTCCGCAATCGAAACGCAGTCATTACTGATTGAAGCCTTTTCTGAAATCGGAGACGATCAGCGTACGATAGAAGATATGAAAATCTGGTTGCTCCGTCAGAAGCAAACACAGAACTGGAAATCTACCAAAGCGACAGTAGCGGCTTGTTATGCACTTTTATTAAGAGGAACAGACTGGTTGAAACAAGATAATGTTGTTCGGATAAGTATAGGATCAAAAATAATTCAGACTGATGATCAGGGTTTAAATCAGGAAAGTGGCACAGGTAATTTCAGTGTTTCATGGAATGCTGAAGAGATCAACGAAAGCATGGCTAAAGTTCAACTGAGTCCTGCAGGAAAATCAGAGGAGAGTTCCCCAAACCTTTCCTGGGGTGCACTCTACTGGCAATATTTTGAAGATCTGGATAAAATCACAGATGCCGGGACGGGTGCATTGAGTTTAAAAAAGAATTTGTTTGTAAGTCGCACAGGTTTGAGGGGTCCTCAAATTGAATTGATAAATGATTCTGTAAAACTAAATATTGGCGATAAAATAGTTGCGCGAATTACCTTGCGAACAGATCGTGACATGGAATATTTACATCTCAAAGACCTTCGTGCATCCGGCCTCGAACCGGAAAATGTTTTGTCTCAATATAAATGGCAGGATGGTTTTGGCTTTTATGAAAGTACGGGTGATGCTTCAACAGATTTTTTCATTTCCTTTCTTCCGAAAGGAACATACGTCTTTGAGTATACACTTCGCATAGCACAAAGTGGGGCCTTTTCAAGTGGAATTACATCGATTCAAAACATGTATGCACCTGAATTTTCTTCCCATTCATTTGGTGGAAGAATTCAGATTCTGGCTAAATAAGTCCTTAAAAGGGGATCAATTTGGAGGCATTCTGGAGTTTGCATGAAACTCCTGGAAAATGCCCGAAATTCCTTGTAAATACAGGGGTTTTCAGTAAATTAGTAGTCCAAAATTTCTGCGAAGTACTATTAATTTAACATTGTTAACATGAATTCACACAATTCAGGCAAATTGATCCGCCTCACGTTTATAATTCTGATTCTGTTTTTTACAAGCGGAGCACAAAATGTTTCAGCTCAATGTGCTTTACCCGGAGGGCTCAGTACCACCAGCATTACAAATAAGAGTGCCAGATTCAGTTGGGCATCTACTCCTTCCGACAGTTTCCTCGTTCGTTATTATGAGAGTGGTGTACCCCTTTATTATTACAAAATGGTAACGCCCGGAACTGCTAATACGGTAAATATTACAGGCCTGTATCCGAATACAACTTATTACTGGCAGGTGCATACCTATTGCAATGGTGGAGCACCGGGAGGATATCAAGGAGTGCCAATGGTGTTTACCACATTGAACAATCCTGTTTCTTGCGTTGTACCAAATAAGACCGCATCAAATGGCATCACTTCAAATTCCGTTACACTTTCCTGGAACCCTTTGGTCGATGCCGATACTTTCATGGTACGCTATGCTGTACGTAACACGACAAATTATGTGTGGGTTAAAATGCCCGGCTCACAAAAGAGTGTTACTATTACCGGTTTAACGCCAAATACCCAATATGACTGGTGGGTTCGTTGTATATGCGTGAGTGCACCTATTCAGGGATACAGCGTATTGAACAATTTTTCAACCTTATCAACAACATGTGGAACCGCCGATGTTGGCTTTTTCACCTCCTCCGGAATTGGCCCTACCTCGGCAACGGTTGGTTGGAGACCTGTAAGTGGAGCATTAAGTTATAATGTACGCTATGCTATAAGGTATTCCGGAAACTGGACTACCGTAAGCAGTTCTTCAGTTTCGAAATTACTTACGAACCTTGCGCCTTTACAGACTTATGAATTCCAGGTTCAGACAAATTGCGCCTCAGGTTCCGGATCATGGTCGCCATCAGGGATTTTTACCACACTCAATGGAACACTTGCTTTGACCAGAGGGCCTTATCTTCAGATGTCAACGCATAACAGTATTGTTATTCGATGGAGAAGCAATGTTGCCAGTGATTCAAGAGTTCGATACGGTACGAGCGCGACTAATTTAAATTTCACTACTACGAATTCATCTCAGAAAACAGAACATGAAGTTCAGTTGGTGGGACTAAGTCCTAATACGAAATATTTTTATTCGATCGGATCAGCCACAACAGTTTTACAAGGAAATACAGATAATTATTTTGTAACCAATCCAATTCCGGGAACAGTATCGCCTGTTCGTGTTTGGGTTATCGGTGATTTTGGACATGGGACTTCTGCACAAAACCAGGTGCGGGATTCATACACGAATTATACAGGTTCTACACATACCAACGTATGGTTATGGTTAGGTGACAATGCTTACGATGACGGAACTGATTCTGAATATCAAAGCAAAGTTTTTAACGTTTATCCAAACCAATTCAAAAAAATTGTGTCATGGCCAACCTCCGGTAATCACGATTTGCATAGTGCAAATGCCGCCAGTCAGACCGGACCATATTTCGATAATTTCACCATGCCAACAGCGGCACAGGCAGGTGGTGTTGCCAGTGGAACAGAAGCATACTATTCATTCAATTATGCAAATATTCATTTTATTTGTCTTGAATCGAACGATGCAGCATTTCGGGCTTCCAATGGTGCGATGGCTAACTGGATAAGAAATGATTTAGCGGCCAACACTCAGCGGTGGACGGTAGTTTATTTCCATCACCCTCCATATTCAAAAGGCTCTCATGATTCAGACAATTCAAGTGAATTGGTTGGAATGCGTACAAATATTATCCCTATTCTGGAAAACTATGATGTAGATTTAGTTTTATCAGGTCACAGCCATTCCTATGAGAGATCCATGATGATCAGAGGACACTACGGTTTGGAATCAACATTTAATGCCTCTACTATGGCTGTAAATACCGGTAGTGGAATTTTACCTTCCGGTTATGTTAAAACCGGCCCTAATTATTACGGTACCGTTTATGCAGTCTGCGGTGTTTCAGGAACTATTGGAGGTACATCTTCGGGCTGGCCTCATAATGCCATGTATACTTCATCAGTGAGCAATTACGGTTCAATGGTAATCGATGTTAATGGAGATCAATTGGACGCTAAATTTTTGACTTCCGGTGGAAGTATTTGGGATCAGTTTAGTATAAAGAAACAATCAAGCCTTAGAATAGCAGGAACGGATGCCGGACAATTAAACCAGGCGGTTCCAATTGTTAATTCTTTATTGGTATTTCCAAATCCTATCACTGATGATGCTAGCATTTCATATAATTTGAAAAAAGCATCCAGTGTTCGCATAGATGTTACAGATTTGGCTGGTCGTGTCGTATTCAGCATAGACGAAGTTGAAAAAGAAGAAGGAGAACATACAGCACATTTCCCGGTGCGGGAAGCAAATCTTCCAAAAGGAATTTACCTGATTCGTTTGCAGGCTGATGAAGAAAGCCAAACAAGTAAATTCATTCTTCAATAAAGAACATTAATATATTTTTAAAGCTCCGGTAATTCCGGAGCTTTTTTTTTGAAAAAAATCGTGCGTTTATACATATTCTCAATTCAAATTCTTCAAAAATCAGCCGTATCGTGCAATTTTCAATTGTTTCATGTGCCTTCATGATATTGACTCATGTAGAATGGTTCACTACCTTGTACCACTAAAAAATTTAGCTCTTGTCAGAATTTGTATTCAGTATGAAGAATTTTCAGGGCTTCAAAAGGTTTCGATAAGCGTGTTAATGTTTTGTAAATTCGTAAGCTTGACAATTTATTTTCATGATGTTTAGTATTTCAAAAATAATTAAACCTGATTTTAATTTTAAGAAAGTAGTATTACTTCTTGTTTTTCTGCTGGTACAAGCTGCCAATACTTTTTCTCAATGCCCGGTACCTACAGGAATTTTAACAAATGCGGTGACGAATGTTACTGCCACGCTTTCCTGGGATCCGGTCGCAGCCGATAGTTTTTTAATACGTTATTATGATGTGAACGACTCAATTTATTTGTTTAAAACCATCAGTTCGGGTACTGCTACAGGTACCAGCCTCACCGGGTTATTGCCCAATACAACTTATTCATGGCAGATGCGAACATGGTGCAATGGTGGTAGTTCCGGAGCCTATCAAGCCGTGCCTGAAATATTTACAACAGATAATGTTCCGGTCTCTTGTGTAACACCAAACAAAACCGTTCACACGAATATTACGACAACTTCTGCCGATGTTTCCTGGAATAACTTTATCACAGCGGATAGTTTCATGGTCAGGTATACCGTTTTTGGCACCACTAATTACAACTGGATAATTGTGCCTGGAAACCAACATTCAACCACGATCCAGGGACTTATTCCCAATACACAATACGAATGGGTTGTTCGTTGTATTTGCGGTAGCGTTCCGAACCAGGCATATAGCAGAGTGAAAGTTTTTAGTACTGCAGGTTCTGTATGCGATGTGGCGGATGTAAATTTTTTCTCGTCAACAGGTATTACTTCAAGCTCTGCCACAGTGGGTTGGTATGCAGTTCCGGGTGCAGTAAGTTATGTTGTGCGGTATGCTATCAGATTTTCAGGGAACTGGACCAGCGTGCCGACTACAAACCTTACCGAGACTTTATCGGGCCTACAGGCTTCTACCTGGTACGAATTTGAAGTTCAAACGGTATGTGCAAATGGAAGCAGTATTTGGTCAATGCCTGGAATTTTTCAAACCTTAAGTAATAATGTTGTCCTCACACGTGGCCCTTATCTGCAGTTATCTACAAGAACAACGATTTACATTCGATGGCGAACGAATATTGCCTGTGATTCAAAAATAAATTTTGGAACCAGTCCCGGAAATCTTAATTATTCAATAACGAATTCAACGCAAACCACCGAACACGTTGTACAGCTCGTCGGTTTAACCAAGAATACAAAGTATTATTATTCAATTGGAACTTCAGGAGCTACTCTACAAGGTGATGCTGATAATTATTTTGTCACCAATCCCGATGTTGGTTCAACAGATCCTGTTCGAATTTGGGTGATCGGTGACTTTGGAAGGTCAAGCACTGCGCAACGTCAGGTGAGAGACTCGTATGAAGCCTATACAGGAAATACGCATACCAATGTATGGTTATGGCTGGGCGACAATGCGTATAATGATGGAACGGATTCAGAATATCAGACCAAAGTATTTGATGAATATCCTCGTCAGTTTAAAAAATGGGTAACCTGGCCAACTTCCGGAAATCATGATTTGCATACTGCGAACTCTGCTAATCAGACAGGACCGTATTATGATAATTTTACTATGCCCTCTCAAGGTGAAGCAGGCGGGGTTGCCAGTGGGACCGAAGCATATTATTCATTTAATTATGCGAACATACATTTTGTTTGTCTCGAGTCTTACGGTTCAGCCTTTCGTTCTCCTACCGGAGCAATGGCCAACTGGTTGAATGATGATCTTTCCAATAACACGCAGACATTTACCATCGTGTATTTTCATCACCCTCCTTATTCCAAGGGATCTCATGATTCTGATACTGAATCAGAATTGATCGGGATGCGTGAAAATATCAATCCGATTCTTGAGAATTACAAAGTGGATCTTGTACTTGCCGGTCATAGTCACTCTTACGAACGTACTATGATGCTGCATGGTCACTATGGAAACTCCAATTCATTCAATGCTTCCACGATGACGACAGATGCAGGGAGCGGAATTTTTCCGAATGCCTATGTTAAGAATGCACCTGATTATCATGGTACAGTATATGTAGTTTGTGGGACATCCGGTTATGCCGGATCTACACAGAGTGATTGGCCACATGAAGCAATGTACGAGTATACGGTAAATCATTTCGGCTCGTTGGTAATCGATGTTCAGGGAAATCAAATGAACTGTAAGTACCTTACTTCGACCGGAAGCATTCGGGACGAGTTTACGATTATCAAACCGGGCTTTCCTACAAGCAATACTGAGTTAAATCAAGCCGAAGATGCACAGTCAACAATTTCATTTAATATATGGCCTAACCCGGTATTGCAGAATGCATCCATTGAATACTACCTGGATAAGCAATCAAGAATCAGTTTCGATGTGATGGATGTGGCAGGACGCTTATTATTTCATGTTGGCGATGACATCGAAAAGAGCAGAGGATCACATACTTTATTTTTCCCTGTGAAGGATGCGAATTTGCCGAGAGGAATTTATCTGATTCGGATGAAAACAGACGATGAATCAGTTACCAGAAAATTCGTTTATCATTGATAAGATAATTCATTTCTTTAAGCGGACTTGTACAAACCGATTTTTCTAGTCGGCCTTTCCGGTATTTTTAGCAGCGGGCCTTACGCGAATCACAACAGATTTCGAAACCGGGGTATTGCTTTTATCTGCAACAGATCCAATAGGGACAAGCACATTTGTTTCAGGGAAATAGGTTGCTGTACATTTTTCAGGTATACTGAATGGAACGACGATAAAATTATGTGCTTGACGAATGGTCCCGTCTTTATCGCTGATTAAATCGACCACTGAACCCGGCTCCAAGCCATTTTGTGAAATGTCTTTTTCATTCATGAAAATTACTCTTCGTTCATTATGAATACCACGATATCGGTCATTCATTCCGTAGATGGTTGTGTTAAATTGATCATGACTTCTGATTGTCATCATCAATAATTCTCCATGGGCCAATTTATGATTGCTTGGTTCAGCAATATTTAATTCGGCTTTTCCGCTAATGGTCGTGAAGTTTTTTTCTCTCGAAGAATTTGGCAGATAGAATCCACCCGGTTCCCTAACGCGTTTATTGTAATTTTCAAATCCTGTAATTGTCTTTTCTATAGAATCACGAATATGGTCATAGTGTTGGAGATAAAGATCCCAATCCACTTTTGATTTTGTTCCAAGTACTGCCTTCGCCAACATACAAACGATGACAGGTTCACTAAGTAAATTTGATGAAATCGGTTTCAGATTTCCTTTTGATAACTGGACAACACCCATGGAGTTTTCGCAGGAAATAAATTGTTGCTGTTTGTTCCAAACATCCGCATCACTTCTTCCCAACGTTGGAAGAATGATGGCTTCCTCTCCATGAATAAGGTGGCTTCTGTTTAATTTTGTAGATACATGAACAGTCAAAGAGCATTTTCGCAGTGCTTCAGCGGTATACTGAGTATCAGGTGTAGCCGAAAGAAAATTTCCGCCCATGGCAAAAAACACTTTTGCCTTTCCCTCATACATTGCATTAATCGATTCTACTGTATCATAGCCGGCCTTGAGAGGAGGATTAAATTGGAATACTTCTTGAATTTTTTCGAGGAATGATGCTGATGGTTTTTCATATATGCCCATCGTTCGGTCACCTTGAACATTGCTATGACCTCTGACAGGACAGGTTCCGCTTCCCGGTTTACCTATGCTGCCTTTCAGGAGGAGAAGGTTTACGACTTCCTTGATAGTATCGACGGCATTTTTATGCTGGGTTAAACCCATGGCCCAGCAAGCAATTATTTTTTTACGAGGACGGATTAATTCAGCTGCTTCACGAATTTGCCCGAGAGAAATTCCGCATTGCACTGATAGATCTTCAAGAGAGTACTTTTGAAGATGATTTAGATAGGCTTCTGCATTGATGGTATGATCCTTTATAAAATCAAGGTCGAATACGGAACCGGAATTTTTAGATTCTTCTTCGGCAAGCAGAATTATGATGGCTTTTAAGAGAGCCATATCCTCATTAATTTTTACCTGAAGAAATAAATCACTGAGTTTTGATTTTATTCCGAGTACACCTTTGACAGACTGAGGATCACTGAAGCTGATCAATCCGGTTTCAGGGAGAGGGTTGACTGCAATAATTTTAGCACCGTTCTCCTTAGCCTTTTGCAAAGCTGAAAGCATCCTCGGGTGATTTGTTCCGGGATTTTGGCCAAGGATGATAATTAATTCTGATTCGTAAAAATCTTCAAGCTTTACAGATCCTTTTCCGATACCTAAAGATTCTGTCAAAGCTACTCCACTTGATTCATGGCACATATTGGAGCAGTCCGGAAGATTGTTTGTACCAAATTCCCGAACAAATAATTGATAAAGAAAGGCGGCTTCATTACTTGTTCTTCCTGAAGTATAAAAGATGGCTTCATCGGGTGATGAAAGAGCATTTAATTGTACAGCAATTTTTTCGAAAGCAAGTTCCCAGCTGATAGGCTCGTAGTGAGAAGATCCTTTCGCAAGATACATGGGTTGTGCAATACGTCCCTTCTTTCCGATCTCATAATCATTTAATAAGGAGAGTTCGGAAACGCTGTGACGCTTAAAAAAAGCCGGATCTAGTTTTTTTGTTGTCGCTTCTTCCGCAATGGCCTTTGCCCCGTTCTCACAATATTCTGCTATTGCCGAACGATCATCATCCGGATCAGGCCAGGCGCAGCCCGGACAATCATAGCCATCTTTTTGATTGAGTTTTGACAATGCTTGCCAAGCCCGAACCGGGCTCATCTCTGATAATACATGAGCGGCTGCTGCCAAAACTCCGGGAATTCCTGCGGCTACAGTTTTTGGATTTCTGATTTCACCATCATTTAACTGTTCCGGGTTTTCAGGATTAGGAATATTTGTTGATTTATTTTCTTCCAACATCTTTAATTATTAATCCGTTCAAATCCATTGTATATATTGAACCTTTTGTCACGTACAAAACCGAGCAATGTTATATTAAATTCTTTAGCCAGACTTAGCGCCAGGCTACTAGGGGCCCCAACCGAAGCAACAAATTTTATTCCGGCCATTACAGCCTTTTGTATCAGTTCAAAACTGGATCGACCACTTAAAAAAAGTATGTGTTGATCCAAGGGAAGATTATTCATTTCAAAAGTGGCACCAATGAGTTTATCAAGTGCATTGTGTCTTCCAACATCTTCCCTGAGTAAGAGTAATTCTCCTTCTGAATTGAATAGAGCTGCTGCATGCAAGCCACCTGTATATCCGAAAACAAGTTGTTGTTCGCGTAGTTTAAGGGGAAGAGATGAAATTTCTTTCGGACCTATTGTAAAGCCCTTTTCACTCTTGCCTTTCATTTCCGGATGTATTGTACGGACAGCTTCGATGGATGCTTTGCCACAAATTCCACAACTTGAGCTGGTGTAAAAATTTCTTTCCAGTTTTTTTAATTCAGGCTCGACAGATTCAGCGAGTTCAACAAGTACAATGTTTTCTTTGGAAAGATTTTCAGTATTCTTTTCACAGTATCGAATTATGCGGACATCAGCTTTGTTATAAATAATTCCTTCAGTAAATAAAAATCCAAGAGCCAATTCAAAATCCTGACCCGGTGTTCGCATTGTTACCGAAATACTTTTTTCTTTCCGGTTTGTCCTTGAACCATAGGCGAGTCTTATTTCCAAAGGCTCTTCAACTGCCAGTAGATCATCAGTCTCCTCCGGATTATTATCCAAAAATTTGCTCACCCGAAAAGCAGCTACAGAAGGTTTTGCCATCATTAATCTATCTAAGACAGAATAAAGTACAGGAAATTTAAGCTAAAGCACAAGGAATATTATGCAGCCGGCAATTAGTTTCGAAAAAACCGATCATGCATATTTACTAAAACAAGTTTTTTTGAAGCTCTTGTGAAGGCAGTGTAAAGCCATCTCAGTAATTCAGTTGAAGAGACAGCTGTATTCACAAATCCCGAATCAATAAATACAGAAGGCCATTGACCTCCCTGAGCTTTATGACAAGTAATTGCATAGCCAAATTTTACCTGCAAGGCATTATAGAAAGGATCAGTGTAAACAGCTCTGAGACGATCGGGGGCTTTCTTTATCTTTTTATGTTTCTCATTGATAGCTTCGAAAATCTTTTTGTTTTGATCCATTGAAAGCGCGGAAGACTCGGATGTTATGGTGTCAAGTATCAATTTAACTTCTATGCTCTCCTGAAGAGGATAATCCGGTAATTCTATCCGAACATCGGCAAAATGAAAACCATATTTTTCTTCCGTACGAATAATTTCTTTGACCCGGATTATGTCCCCATTTGCTATGAAACCGGCCTCGGAATCCTGGTCAAGCCAATGATAGTTGTTTTTTACTACCATGAGCCTGTCGCCGGTGGACAAGTCCTCGTCAAATTGGAGCAGCTCTTTTCGAATGTATTGATTGTATCTGTTTGCCTGTTTGTTGGAGCGACAAAGTACAAGAGTTTCAGCAGGGTCGTTTTTTTCGTAAGCGTTTACAAGCGATTCCAAAAGTTGAGTCCCATCAACACGTTCAATGTCTGTGTATCCTTCCGATTTAAAAATCGGTTCTCTTGCCTGGCGATTGATGAGAATTCGCAAAGCGGTAGCATTCATTAATATTCCGGATTCTTCGGCATGTCGCACAACTTCTTTGAGTTCTGTATAATATACTTTCATCTTAAACTCCCTTTCAATAAAGTCAGGATCAAGTGCCGGACTTTCTTCTTCACCCACAGGAGGTAATTGTGCGGTATCTCCGATAAAAATCAGAAAACAATCTTCCTGGCTGTATACATATTTGAAAAGATCGCGCAGAATATTTCTTCCTTTGAACAGACTGTTATCATCACCGGCTGAGATCATAGAGGCCTCATCAACAATAAAAATAGTTTTGGGAGTTTTATTCTTGGCTGCACGAACACTCAGACTTCCCCCTTTTGCAATTGCCATATCGTACAAGCGACGATGAAGTGTGCTTGCTGATCTGCCGGAATAATCGGTCATTACTTTTGCTGCTCTGCCTGTTGGTGCTAAGAGAACAACACTGTATTCAAAGTGAGAATAGGTTTTGGCAATTGCCTGAATGAATGTAGTTTTTCCTGTTCCTGCATAGCCTCTTAATATGAAAGCTTTTTTTGCATGCCCGTCTTCATAAAATTCATTCATCCTTTCCATCAGACTTTGTTGATCTGAAGTTGGCTCATAAGAAAAATTCTTTCTAAGTAATTTTAAGAATTGGGGTACAGCCATTATTTATGCATTATGCAATAGATTGAGTGCAAAGCTAACATTGGAATGCAGATATATCTTCAAACAGAAAAAAATCCGCAAGGCTAAAACTGCAAATAAGGAAATAGTAGAAAGCTTGAATAAAAATCTATCGAATCACAACTCGAATTTGATTTTTCGAGCCGGTAGATTCCAGAATTCCTGTATAAACACCCGAAGCAAGCCGGCTTGTATTAACATCTATCAGGTTTTCTCCTTCCAGTCCGGAGAATTCTTCGGTAAGCACAATTCTACCTGATATGTCAATTAAATAGAAATGAAAACTTTCATTTTGATCAGTATAAAACTGAAGAGTGAAGTGGTCATCAGCAGGATTTGGATAGGCTTTTAGCTGATCATCAATGGCACTTAGAGCAGGGTTTGCTATTCTGAGCAATGTTGCAAATGAGAAAGATGCGGAATAAACAGAAACGTTCACGCCTGCACAAATTGAACGAACCTGCCATTGATAACTTGTATTATTCGCCAGTCCGGTTAAGGAAGTGGAAAATACTCCACCAGCTCCCGAAATTTTCTTCCATTTATAGTTCGTTGTACCCAGTACAGAATAGCGCACCATGAAGCTATCCGCTGTTATATCAGGAGTCCAGCTTATCGTTGCACTGTTTTGTGCAATGCCTGAAGTGCTCAAATCGTATGGGGTTGCGCAAGCAATTGTTCCTGCTATTGTACTAAAGGTATGTATGCTGCTATAACCACTTCCTACACCCATACAGACTGAACTGACCTGAATGTCATACGTAGTAACAGGAGACAATCCACTTATTGAAGTAGTATAAACTCCTCCGGCTATATCTTTATAACGATAGGAAGTAGTACCATTTTCTGCAAAGCGTAAACGAAAAGTATCGGCTGTAACGGTATTGTTCCAACTAATTTGTGCTGTGGAGGATGTGATTGAAGCGGAGGAAACTCCTGTAGGTGTACCGCAAAGAATAGCACCTGCGCTTGTGGTAAAATTCAAGGTTGAACTATAGCCGCTGCTCACTCCCAAACATATAGAACTTACCTGATATGTATACAGAGAACCCGGGGAAAGACCTGTAATGGTTCCGTTAGTTATACCTCCCGAACCATTTATATTTTTGTAGAAATATGGTCCTGCTCCGTTAAGTCTGTATCTGATTCTAAAAGTGTCTGCTGCAACATACACTGACCAATTGATCTGGGCAGTGCTGCTGGTCAAATTTGAAGAAGATAATCCATAAGGGGTAATGCATGTTACAGGAGTAGAAGTTGTTGTAAAGGATGAGGCGCCACTGTATCCTGTACCTGCTCCACTGCACATAGTGCTAACCTGATAGTTGTAGGTGGTTGCAGGAAGTAAGCCACTGATTGTTGTACTGTAAACAGTTCCCGCCACCGTTTTGTATTTGTAATTTGAAGTTCCGTTTACAGCATAGCGAATTCTGAAATTATCACCGCTGACCAATGATGTCCATCCTATTACTGCCGATGAATTTGTAATTGAAGTTGCCGTAATACTATGTGGCTTGACGCAGACTCCGGGTGTAATGAAAACAAAAGATGTGCTGTAGCCACTGCTCACCCCCAGACAAATGGAAGTTACCTGAAACTGATATGCCCGGCCGGCCAGAAGTCCGCTAAGAGTGGTTGAATTACTTCCTCCTCCAACAAGGTATTTATAGAGATAGTTCGTGGTACCATTTAAGGAATATCGGACCAGAAAAGAGTCGGCAAGAACAAGGGCATTCCATGATAGGGTAGCACTTGATGCTGTTACAGCTGAAGTATCGAGTTGGTTAGGGACGACACAATTCACAGGTGTAGACGTGGTTTGGAACGTATCAATTATACTATATGTACTGCTGTAACCCATACACTTAGTACTAACTTCGAAAGAGTAATTCGTTCCGGGGCTTAAATTCGACAATGTTGTATTGACTGTTCCACCGAGGCCGTCAACATCTTTATAAAGAAACGTTGGACTTCCGATTGACCTGTATCTTACCCGGAATGTATCAGCAACAGTTGCAGGATCCCAATTAATTTGTGCACCTGTTCCTGTAATCGAACTGGCGTTCGTATTAAATGGAACAGGACATGCATTAGGATCAGCTACAACCATCCCATAGGCAAGCATATTATCAATGGGCAATAAAGCAAATGGAGAAACTGTATCCTTGAAATAGGTGATAACGTGTACTTCATACCAACCTAACATTGCTCCCGGAGGAATGGTAAAATCACAGAACAAAGAATCCGATGGAGCACCTGCTCCGGGATAAACCTGTGTTGAATCAAAATAATCACAAATGATAATATTCCCTCCTTGTTTTAAATATATATCGCCGGTTTGATATGGGAGAGAATCCGTTTGTAAAATTCCTGATGCAAGGGTAATAACTGTTGTGAGAGTTTGATTTGGATTAGAACTCGCCGGACTGATTGAAGTTACCTGAGCTGAGAGAGACATGCCCACACAAACAAGAAGAGAGAGAAATAAAAATCGTTTCATCATTTGGATTTATTTTATTGAAACGAATATAGGGAACTTTTTTAAAAAGCAGATTAGCTTGAAATGGAACTTTTCAAGAGTAATAGTTGTTAATTGACATCATCATTTAAGCCGGATACCAAGTAGAAAAAAAGGAATTATACAGGATTGGCAAACTAAAAATCGATGATTTCAGGGCGGAATGCTGATTTTTTAAAGATTTCAGTACAGGATTACATTCTGCATTATTTTCTGTCAGGTATTTTTTCCACTCTTTGCTACTCGATTAAAATGGACTTAGAAACTGAATCGCCAGTTTTAAATTTAAGCTTAAGGATGTATTTACCTGTTGGAAGAAGAGAAGTAAGAATTTTTTCTGTATTGTCTGAATTATCTTTTTCAAGCACAAGTCTTCCCTGTGAATCATAAAACGTATAGTCATCAATTTGCTTTGAGGATATAATATTTAACTCATTGCTCGATGGGTTTGGATAGAGGAATATGTCGCTTCTGGATTTTTCATTTTGTAAGACGCCTGTTGTAGTTCCATCATTTCGCAGAATATAAGTTGACATCACAAGATCCATGTCGCCGTCATTATCAATATCGGCAGCATCAACAAAAAGATTATCAATAATTGCTTGCGGTAATACCTGAAAGCTAAACGTTGAATTACCTTGCCCGTAGGCAATTACGGAATATGAAAAATAAATGGCATTTCCACCTGTGAGACAAATATCCATGATTGAGTCGTTGTTGAAATCAGCAATATCTACTGCACTGGGTTCACCAAATTCAGGAATATTAGTGGGGATGAGCGTAAAATTACCCAGGCCATCATTTCGATATAAGGAAGTCAGGTTATGCACAAAAGAGCTGTCGACACCGGTGACAAACAAATCATCGATTCCGTCTAAATCATAGTCGATCCAGTCAACAGTACCTACAGCACCGGGGAAGGAGAAAGATTCTTCCTGAAATACATCTGATCCCATGTTACGGTAAAAGCGTATCCGGACTTGATTACCTTCATTTCCTGTTGCTACCAGATCCGGTAAGTTGTCGTGATTATAATCATGCCATGATGTTTCGCCTCCGGTTAAACCAACCAAAGGGGTGATGATATTATTAAACTGAAAGGCCCCCGTATTTTTAAAAATATATGCCTCCGGTCCCGGCGAATTTCCATAACCTGATATTGCGATATCAATCAGACTGTCATTATTATAATCGGCAAGGCTGATGCTTCCCGAAGATAGTCCCGGAATCGTATGAGGCATGGAATTAAAGTTTCCGTTTCCCAGGCTTTTGTAAATAAATGTTTGTTCATTTAATACACTGTCTAATCCACACACGACTAAATCTTCAAAACCATCATTGTCGAGGTCAGCCCATTTTGCTGCAGGATTGTAGAGAAGCGGAAATTGTTGACTTACTTCCGTGAAAACATTGTTTTGATTGTGGTAAATTTTGCATGCGGCTGTTGGCAAAACTTGTGAGATGTATACAAGATCTTTGAATCCATCGCCATCAAAATCGCCCCATTCAGCAGTACCATATGCACCTGTTGGAAGAGTATCAATGATATTGAAGTTTTGTGCGAATGAATTAAATGTAAGGATTGAAATGAAAATAGAAATAATAATATGTTTATTCATGGTATTTAATATTAATTTGGAAGGAATTAGGGAGCTTAATATTAGCCAAGTACGGATTAATAACAAGCAAACATTAGCTGAACAGGAAAAAATTGAATCTGAACGAGAAATAATCAGCGGGCAGTCTTTTGTTTTGGTTTTTTTCGGGTGAAATCGGGAGAAAATGTGATAGCTGATTTGTTTTTATTGGCTTCTTTCAATTTGTCCCTCTCAAGTTTTTTAGCAAGTTTCCAGAAATTTCCACCGTATTCCACAAAAATTTCTTCACCCTTTTTAATGTTTCTGATCGCGTCCAAATAACATTTTTTCCCTTCCACAATATAATCTGCATTATTACGCAGGCCTTTGACCTTGCCGGCACCTCTTGCATCATTGGCATACCTGCCAAAAGTTTTTAAATATTTTTCTGCATTAATTGCCAGCCGGGAATTCAATTTGAAGATGTATGAATTATGCCCATCTTCATCTTTTACATCTTTCCAGGCTTGGAGCCGTCCCTTGTATTCCGTAATGCGTGTACCTTTTTTAATATCTGTCTTAGTGAACAGGCCTTTTCCAGCATCAGGAAGATTTGATTTTTTTAGAATGAGATATTTGTCAAGCCAGGACATAAATTGTATCAGAATTTAATGCAAACATTTTTCTCTTCCATGAAAAACTTTAAAGCCTCAAAGCCACCCTCACGTCCAACTCCGGACCCTTTCATCCCTCCGAAGGGAGTTCTGAGATCACGAAGCAGCCAACAATTTACCCAGATTATACCGCATTGTATTTTTGCACTCATGCGATGAGCACGACTAAGATTTTGGGTCCATAATGTTGCAGCGAGTCCATATTGGGTACTGTTAGCGTAGGAGAGAACTTCCTCCTCAGTATCAAAGGGCATAATGCTCACAACAGGACCAAAAATTTCTTCCTGATTAGTACGACAATCAAACGAGAGTCCTTCTATAACAGTGGGTGAAATGAAATAACCTTTCGCATTCTTTCCTCCCGGATTTATCTCTTCACCACCACACAAAATTGTGCCACCTTCCTCCCTCGCCAGCTTGATATAGGATAGAATTTTCTCTTTATGTTGTTTTGAAACAATGGCACCAATCCAGCTATCATCATTAAGTGGATCACCTACCTTTAATTTTTTCACCTCATCAACGAAAGCGGTTTTGAATTTTTCATATATGCTTCGTTCAATAAAAATACGTGAACCACATAAACAAATTTCTCCCTGGTTTGAAAATGAAGAGCGAACAGAAGTGTGAACTGCTTTTTCAAAATCAGCGTCTCCAAAAATAATATTGGGGTTTTTGCCTCCCAGTTCGAGACTTAGTTTTTTAAACATCGGTGCGGCAGTGCGAGCGATAACTTCACCGGTTTTTGTTCCACCGGTAAAACTTATAGCAGCAACATCTGGATGAGATACGATCGCCATTCCTGTTTTAGTACCAAGTCCATGCACAATATTTAATACGCCTTTAGGAACACCGGCTTCTTCACACAGTTCGGAGAGTAAATAGGCCGTCATTGGTGTTATTTCGCTCGGCTTGGCAACAACGGTACAACCGGCAGCCAGGGCAGGAGCAATTTTCCAGGTAAATAAATAGAGTGGAAGGTTCCATGGAGAAATACAACCTGCCACACCTACAGGAGTGTTCAGGGTATAGTTCAAAGCCGTAGCTTCCATCGCATGCGTTTCTGTATGCGTGTGTAAAGAGGCGGTAGCGTAGAAATGCAAATTGGATACAGCACGGGGAATATCAACACTTTTTGCGAGCCATACCGGTTTGCCATTATCTATACTTTCTGCAAGAGCAAATTTGTCAAGGTTTTTTTGAATGAGTTCGCTTAGTCTGATCAAAATAGCAGAGCGCTTTTCTTTCTGCATATTTGACCAAAGGGGGAAAGCATCTTTAGCAGCTTTCACGGCATTGGCTACATCTCTTTCATCTGAATCAGGGATAAAAGAATATACTTCACCTGTTGCCGGATTAAAGTTTTCAAGGTATTCGCCACTTTGGGGGGCGACTAATTCACCATTGATGAGATTCTGAATTTTTTGCATCAGTTTATTTTTCTTGTAAATTAATTACAATCGCATTCATGTTCCTGGTCAAGATCCACGACAGTGATAATCACGGCCTCTTTGTCGCAATTCCCGACTACCACCCTTATATGGTGATTATCATCGGAAAGACCTTCGAGCGCATAACTTGGACAAGGCTTGTCTTTCAAATCACTTTTCTTGTAATTGATTTTCCCTTTTTCCAAAATATTTTTTATTTCATTCACATCAATTGAACGGCATTCCATTCTGCATTTTGCATGATCAGTATACCTTATTTCATTGTAACGAAACTCTTTTTGTCGCTTATCAATTTTATTTTCGGAATTCCCTCTTCCAAAAATAAAATACAGAATCACCATTACCCCCAGGAGTATGATGGTGATAAGACTTTGCTTTGAATTTTTCTTTGCCAATGGAATTAATATGAAATATTTTTCTGCTAAAATCGGATATTCCTTGGATAAATTAATTTTTGATTTTACGAAGGATTCATTCATCCTTTGCAAATGTCAAAATTAATCAGAGGGAAGAGGTTCTTCCTCCGTCTACAGGTACATTAATTCCGTTTATGTATGCTGCTGCCGGACTGGCCAGGAAAGCCACGGCATTCGCAATTTCAGAAGGTTCTGCAAATCTTCCTGCCGGAATTTCTTTTAGCATTTCAGCCTCAGCATCGGCGATACTGTTCCCGCTCTTTTGCGCTTTATTATCAATAATAGATTTCAATCTGCCTGTCGAAGTTGCACCGGGGAGAATATTATTAACCGTTATGCCAAATGAAGCAACTTCATTGGAAAGAGTCTTGGCCCAGTTAGCAACTGCGGCACGGATGGTATTTGAAACTCCCAGACCCTTCAATGGCTGTTTCACAGAAGTAGAAATTATATTGATGATACGACCAAACTTTTCTGATTTCATTCCCGGTAATACGGCTTGAACGAGAATATGATTGCATATTAAATGATTGGAGAAAGCTTGAATAAATTCTTCAGTCTTGGCTTCTGTGATAGGCCCACCCGGAGGGCCTCCGGTATTATTAATCAGTATATGAATAGGGCCAGCTTCTCTTGAGTACTGATTGATTATGCTACGTAATTCTTCAGGCCTGGAAAAATCAGCAACAAGAAATCCATGCTTGCCTTTCCCCTTTAATTCTTTGGAGACTTTTTTTAATTTATACTCATTTCTTGCCAGCAAAATGACAGAAGCTCCCATTTCTGCGAGTTGCTGAGCTGTCGCTTTTCCTATCCCCTGAGTTGATCCGCAGACCAATGCTTTTTTCCCACTTAAATCTATATTCATATTCTTTGAAGCTAATTGGAGATTTGCCTATATTTATATGGCGATTCAAAGCTCAAATCTAACAATACCTAAGCGATAACGAAAATTCCACATGCAGCATCTTATAGAAATTGTCAAATCAAAAGCAAGCCTTAGCGAGGAGCAGTCAAAAGCCGCTGTAGAGGCCATGATGGCCGAATTCAAACAAAAATTTCCGGGCTTTCTCCATTCCGAGCTCGATAATATTGCTTCGGGAGGTGATTTTGGTGATTCTGCACGGGAAAAATTTGACCGGCTTCGTGACAAACTGGAAGAAGCTGCGAAGTCAGCCGGAGAGAAAGCTGAAACTTTTGCTGAGGAGGTAAGGAATAAGTTTTCAGAGATGTTTGGGGATAAGGGAAAAGGAAATAAGCAATAGGCCTGCGAATATCTCCGGGTCTTCAGCTATCATTCTTCCCTGTAAATCTGCAGTAATTTTCTTTTCGGAAAGAGAATAGAGTGAAGGTTTTATCTTTTTTTACCATTCGAAAAGACGCATAATAGCGTACATGCTAAATCGATAAATAATAACTAAATTTGTATTGAATAAATTTTATAACCCCCAAGCTTCATGACTCTTCAACGTGCCTTCTCCTTCAAAAAATGGATCGATGAAAACCGACATTTGTTAAAACCACCTGTAGGTAATCAGGTAGTTTATACGCCCAATCAGGATTTTATTGTGATGGTTGTTGGAGGTCCGAATTCCAGAAAGGATTATCATTACAATGAAACAGAGGAATTTTTTTTCCAATTAGAAGGAGACATCATTGTGAAAATTATCGAGGATGGAAAGCCTGTTGATATTTCCATCAAGGAGGGAGAGATTTTTCTTTTACCGGCGAAAGTACCTCACAGCCCTCAGCGCGCAGCTAATACTGTCGGATTAGTGATGGAAGTTCAACGACGTAATGGTATGAAAGATGGGTTTCATTGGTATTGCGAAAAATGCAATAACCTTTTGTTTGAAGAGTATTTTTTACTGGAAGACATAACTACCCAGTTCCCTGCAGTAATGAAAAAATTCTATGATAATATGGATCTTAGAACCTGTAAAAAATGTGGAACTGTTATGGAGCCGCCTACTGCTATTACAGGAACTACTAAGGGAAATTAATTACAGATTTTTTTATAGCTATAATGGTGATCAAGGGCTTTGGATCCTCATTTCAATCATCCCTTTATTGCTTCCATCTAAGGAAAGTATAATCATTTTTGAACTCCGAATATGAAGAAGCTTACACGGAAAGAGAAAATAGCGCTACAGGCGCAAGAACCTTCCGGAAAACTATCTGCCGGGAAGGAGAAAAAACTTTCCGAAGCC
The DNA here is from genome assembly GCA_004295015.1 of Bacteroidota bacterium. Taxonomy (GTDB): domain Bacteria; phylum Bacteroidota; class Bacteroidia; order AKYH767-A; family 2013-40CM-41-45; genus QQVM01. The sequence goes on from SHNE01000041.1 coordinate 39,942, forward strand.
AGAAATGCCTTAAGACGGGTCCTGATGATATTTATCGCAGGCATGGCTTTCCTCGTTTACAGTAACACGCTTGATCATAAATATGTGTTGGATGATTTTGGGGTTATTCCTGAGAACAACATCACCAAAAAAGGAATCAGTGGTTTGCCGGAAATATTTTCAACAACCTATCGTGCCGGAACAAATCTGATAGACAACACACTTTACCGACCCTTGTCGAAAGCCATGTTTGCCCTTGAATGGGAGATGGCTCCTAATACTCCTGCATTGGGCCACTGGATGAATGTAATTTTCTTTGTGCTCACCTGTGTAGTGTTGTTTTCCTTATTGTCTTTATGTCTGAGCGGAAATTTGCTCATCCCTTTTATTGCCTCCATGTTATTCGCGGCTCATCCTATTCATACAGAAGTGGTGGCAAATATCAAAAGCAGAGATGAGATTATGTGCCTGTTTTTTTGTTTGCTTGCAGCAATTTTTACGCTGCTCTATGCCAGAGAGGCTAAGGTAAAATACCTGTTCTTAAGTGGCGTGCTGTTTTTCCTTGCTTTTCTTTCAAAAGAAAGTGCCATAACATGGTTAGCCGTGATTCCTTTAATGCTTTATTTTTTTACTCCAAGTAAAGCATCGCAAATATTTAAAAGCAGCATTCCACTTATTATTGCAACAGTGATCTTTTTGATGATACGAAGTAAAATAGTGAGCGCCGGAACGGGTGTCGTCCTGGTGGAAGACAATTACCTTGTTGGCATAAAGGATTTACTTGTCAGAGAAGCCAATGCTGTTTTTATTCTTGGTGTTTATTTGAAGCAGCTCTTGTTTCCACTTACGCTTATATCAGATGGATCTTTCAATCATTTTAAACAGGTTAAGCTCAGTGATTTTTCTTTCCTTGCTTCCCTGATTGCTTATCTGGCAATGGCTATGTATGCCATACTCAGATTTAAGAAAAAAGATATTTTTTCATTCAGTATCATTTATTATTTCGTTACTCTCTCCCTGGTTTCAAACGTACTTTTTCTGATTGGTACAAATTACGGTGAGCGTTTATTGTATATGCCCTCTGTCGCTTTTTGCCTTGCGCTGGCAGTTGCTATAAGCAAAATACTTCCATCTGAATTTCCCGACCAAGAGAGTCTATCACCCGGATTGTGGTTAAGCAGGCAAAAAATTCCTGTTGGAATCATGACTGCCATTGTTCTATTATATAGTGTAAGTACATATGCCCGCAATAAGGATTGGCATGACAATTTAAGTTTATATGGCACGGATATTTTAAAAGTTCCTGAAAGTGCTCACATGCAATTCTATTATGCTAACCATATTTCTTCAGATGATGAGGTTGTAAAAATTAAGGATAGTCTTACACTTCGTAAGACATACGAAGAGGCCCTAATGCACCTTGAAATTGCAACCGATATTCTTCCCCGCTATGCTGATGCTTATCAGCGCAAAGGATTTATATACCATAAGTTGAAAGAATACGACAAGGCCCTGAAAAGTTACGAGACATCCATTTCAATTAATCCTACTTTTCCTGTTGCTCAGAATAATTATGCGAACATATTATTTGAAACCCAACGCTTCGATGAAGCGTTAAAGTATTTCTCTTCCGCTTTCCGATTGAACCCACATTATAGCCATGCAGCAGCAAACATAGCATCGGTACATGGTGTGTATGGAGAGGGCTTGAAACAACAAGCATTACAGGATCCCCAACGAAAGGATGAACTTTTAGCCGAATCCCATAAAAACTTTTTGCTTGCCATTGAGTATTTTAAAAAGGCAATAGACCTTGATCCGGAATCGGTTTCATCTTACAGGATGCTTTCAGTAACTTATGCCAACATTGGCGATTCACAAAACGCAGCTTTGTATGCTTCTAAGGCAGACAAAATTCAACGAGAGAAAAAATGAGGATAGATATACACACCCACATCATTCCGGAAAAACTTCCTGACTACGCTTCTAAATTCGGTTATGGAGGATTTATTTCTCTTGATCATCATAAGCCGTGTTGTGCCCGCATGATGATGGATGGAAAGTTTTTCAGAGAGATACAGGATAATTGCTGGGATGCAGGAGTTCGTATGAAGGAATGTGATCATCATCGCATCGATGTTCAGGTACTTTCTACCATCCCAGTTATGTTCAGCTATTGGGCTAAAGCTCAGGATGCCCTGGATGTATCCATGTTTCTGAATGATCATATTGCCGGAATTGTTAAAGATTATCCACAACGATTCACCGGATTAGGAACTATTCCCTTGCAAGCCCCTGATCTGGCAATCAAGGAATTGGAACGATGTATGAAAATTGGTTTGCATGGGATTCAAATTGGTTCTCATGTGAATGATTGGAATTTAAATGCTCCTGAATTATTTCCTGTATTTGAAGCTGCCCAGGAATTAGGTGCCGCCATCTTCGTTCACCCATGGGATATGATGGGAAAAGATAAAATGTCAAAATACTGGCTGCCCTGGCTTGTTGGAATGCCTGCTGAAACTTCTCTGGCGATTTGCTCAATGATTTTTGGAGGTGTTTTTGAACGTCTTCCAAAACTTCGTGTAGCCTTTGCACATGGGGGAGGCTCTTTCCCATCTACGATTGGACGTATTGAACATGGATTTAATGTTCGTCCTGATCTGGTCGCCATTGATAATAAAGTAAATCCAAGAAAATACCTTCGACAATTTTACCTGGATTCACTCGTTCATGATCCTGTCATGCTCGACTATTTAATTGAACTTATGGGAGCCGATCGAATTGCATTAGGTACAGATTATCCATTTCCATTAGGAGAGTTGCACCCCGGATCTCTAATCGATTCTATGCCTTACAAGGCCGACATAAAAGAACAACTATTGTCAGGAACAGCGTTGGATTGGCTTGGTATAAAAAAAGAACAATTTAAATCTATTGTGTAATCGTATACCGATGAACAGGCTTTCATGCTTACTCTTTATTCTACTCATAGCAGCTGAAGGATTTGCGCAAGAAAAAAAAGGCTTCGCTGTAGTAGAATTATTCACATCGGAAGGCTGTTCCAGTTGTCCTGCTGCAGATAAAATTCTTTCAGAGATTTCGACCGAGACAAAACGAGGGAATCAGGAAGTGTTTTTTCTGACATATCATGTTGATTATTGGAATAAATTGGGATGGAAGGATCCCTTCAGTAAATTTCAATTCACGCGACGACAGGAAAATTATTCCCGCGTACTTCCGTCCAAGGAATTGTACACTCCTCAGTTGATAGTAAATGGGACTACAGAAATGATTGGGTCCAAGAAAGAGAAGATTCAAAACACCATTAACCTTGCACTGAAAAGTAAAAGTCAATTGCACCTGGATCTGAAGCTAGATAGCATGGTAGGAGATACTGCTTTTATTTCATGGAAGCTTTCTAATCAGGACAAAAATTTTGTCTTGCAATTAGCCCTTTGTCAGAATGGGATAGTAAATAAAGTCAACAAAGGAGAGAATGCAGGAAAAACACTTTCTCACGACCATGTTGTACGCGCATTTTCAGCCGTAAATAATCCGGGCTCTTCCGGTCAGGTAAAATTTTTAGTGAAGGACAAAGATCCCGGATTAAAAAGTGAGATCATCGGATTTATCCAGCATAAGCAAAACTATTCTATCAAAGCCGCAGGCAGGATTCCATTGTTGTAGAAGAATTTTTTCCTGGAGTTTTATTCTAGAGAGTAAATACCCTTGAAATATTAAATCCAAGACGGATGCCGGCATCATTCCATTGTGTTGTGGTATGCGGAAGAAATTGATTTTCTACAATACCGAATGAGTTTACCAAATGAATCTGAAAAACGTGACCTCCGGTTTCCAGTTCATAGCCAATTCCGAAGGTGTCATAATATTTTTCTTTCGTATAGTTTGGTAAACGGTAAGCATATTCAGCGGTGATAGCAGATCGTTTGCTGAATTTCAGACGAAACATTGCAGCTACACCAAAGGCGTCATTTCTATCTGTAATTTTTTCAACCAGATTGTAGTGTACCATCCATGGTGCAATTTGCATGGAGAATGATGGAGTAAACTTTCTTCCAACCATAATTTGATAGGCATATGAAAAGCGGTTTGTTACCGGTTTGTATTTATCGTATCCATTGCTGGAAGCATTTCCATCTTTCAATGCAGTATAAAACATACTGGCGAACAGAGTAACACTTACGGGCATTTTATTATCGGTTGTTTGTCTGAACAGACGATATTTAATAAATCCGTCATCCATTTTTTCGTACGAGCTTCGTCCGATTCCAAACATAAATCTTCCTTCAAAACTGTATTCCAGACTAAGACGAATATTTGCTGGGCCATCAATTCCCCATGCATTGTATGATCCGGTGTTTAAGGCTCCAAATCGATGTGATATCCGAAAGTCGAGAGTACGTGGACCGACCGACTCCAGTGTATGCATATTTACCAGCCGCGTGGTTTTGAAAGTTGCTATGGCAAAATCACGGGTTTTGGGATTGGTGCCTACGGAATCCAGCATGTCGAGCATATCCTGGCCTCGTGCTCCTTTTATCGATAAAAGGAATAATAGGGATAAACAAAGTAATCGTAATTTCATAGCTTATTAATTGTCTAATGTGCCACGGTTAATCCAGGCTTGAATTTTTTGAATACTGCAGGAACTTAACGAACCACCATCCTTCGGCATTGCATTATATCCTGACTCATGCAATATAGAACCCATAAGCGTTCCGTCAAAAACATAATCACGTACATTTTGTATATTGTCTAAGGGCAGGTCGCTGTCACTTGTTCCGCTTTGGTGACAGGAATTATTTGCACCACAATTGTTAACTAAAATAGGTACGATATCGGAGCTATAAGAAATTGTACCTGATGTATCACAAGGTGTAAACAAGTCATCTGCCGCATGAATTTCTTCCAGGTTATCATAATAGCACGACTGAAGCGAAGCAATTGATAGTGCCAATAAAACGAACTTAATTTTCAATTTCATTTTAATTATTTTTTGCGCCTTGCTCAATCCAGACATAAATCAACTTTATACTTTTCGAATCAAGTAGCTCAGCCGGTTCGGGCGGCATTTCATTGGAAGACCTGTTACTTATTACTTTGTAAAGAGTGCTTGCGCGGGCATCTCCTTTTATCACACCACCATGATCAATGACATCGTCATAACCAATCAGGGAAAATTCTGATCCGTTTTTAGCATGACATTCAGCTTGACCACATGAACTTGTCAGAATTGGTTGTATGTCAGACTGAAATAATACTTTAGGATTCGAAGGAATGTCTGGTTCTGTCCTGCAAGCCATGAGGCTTAAGGAAACTATCCCAATACAAATAGATAGAATTTTCATCGCTGAAAGATAAGGAAAGAAAAACCGGAAATGAATTCCGGCCTTTCTTTGTCGCAGGAAAAATTGATTTACCCAAAAAACTATTCCAAAACGATTTTTTCAGATAAGGCCTTTCCGTTCAATAGAGCCTTCAACAAATATATACCTCTCGGATAGGCATCCAGCCCCTCCAGAGTTTGAGAAAACGAACCCGCCTGCTGCTCTATGGAAACAAGATTTTTGATAAGTTTTCCGTCTATGGCGTACAGAGCCATGCCTACTGTTCCGGGCTTGCTCAGGGTATAACTGATTTTTAATTTATCTATGCAGGGGTTTTGTACAATGAGCATGTTTTTTGAGTCTTGATCATTGGCAATTCCGGTCGTTTGCATAGCGCTTACCAATTGTTCTCCACGATAAACATAATCTCCGGCTTCATTATTAGCGGCATTGGAGGCTAGTCCGCAAAATGAAAAACTCAGATCCCCAATGTTGGTCAAAGGCGCAGTCCATTGAAAACTAAAAACGGCAGAATCGATTCCGGCACCTCCATTTAGGGTGTGAACGATATTTCTTCTGCTTACCGAGTTTATTGTTCTGGATTTAATTTGAGTGTGGGCTGCATCACTTACCAGTAAAGTCCCCGCATTTTGATTTGTTTGATCGATTGCCTCAAACCCTAGCCCGAATAGGTGGTTGCCGCTTCGGCTAACGACCACTTCAATCGTATAAGTTTGGCCCGGTTCGTATTGCCAGTTGATCATATTTGATCGGGCTATCACGGATCCTCCACCACTGTTTAGGGCGTAGCTGTTGTGGCAGTTGAGACAAGTGCTTTCTCCGCTTGAACCGGTATAGCCTGCTTTACCATTGTCACTCCAGATTTCGGCAGTGAGAATGGATATTGTACTTATAAAGACCAGGAGAATTAGAACATTTTTTTTTATCATTTTGAGTTTTAAGCTTTGCAGGATTCGGGTTACTAAAAACTTCGATTCAAACCTATACAGGAATTTGGGATGAATTCTGATTTTTCAATGAAATGTAAAATGTTTGTTTTAAATTCATTTTGGTTCCAATTTTGACACGGTTCAATTTGAGATTTGAACAATAATCAGTTTGGGATTATTTTTTAATTATCTTATGCAAATCTGACTTACCTTTAGACCTATTGAATTTATCTTTTGGGATGAAATAATTGAATGCATATTTGGTTTATACATATTATACTTGTTTGCAGGAAGAAATCAATCAATTAATCAATAACCTATGAAAATACTTATTGTAGAAGACGAACAGGAGTTATTGCAATCCATGGTATCCTTTTTGAAAGGATCAGGAATGACATGCGACATGGCAACAAATCTCAATGATGCAGTAGAAAAAATAGACATGTCCGATTACGATTGTATTGTGTTGGATATCGGTTTACCTGACGGAAGCGGGTTAAAGTTGATTGAGGAATTACAAAAGAAAGATCATCAAACAGGGGTCGTCATTGTTTCAGCAAGAAATTCTTTGGAAGATCGCCTGACCGGATTAAATATCGGAGCGGATGATTATGTCACGAAACCTTTTTATATGCCTGAACTTGTCGCAAGAATAAAATCGGTTTTTCGTCGCCGTTCTTTTCAGGGACAAAATGAAATCATTCACAATGAGCTTAAGGTAATACCCGATGAAATGTTGATGTATGTACACGAGAAACTTATCAGCCTGACCAAGAAAGAACATGAGTTATTACTCTATTTTTTAAGTAACAGCAATAAGGTTCTCACAAAAGAGTCCATCGCCGAACATTTATGGGGTGATCATGCAGATATGGCAGATTCTTTTGACTTCATCTACAGCCACATTAAAAATCTCAGAAAAAAAATTACAGATAACGGCGGGAAAGACTATCTTAAATCGATATACGGCGTAGGATATAAATTTTCCAACGAATGAAGTTATTAAATGTAACGAACAGGTATTACATCGCAATCGCTTTAGCTCTTTTGTTGATCAGTAGCGCTTTTCTGTCTTACCGGGTGTTTGATTTACTTGACAATGAAATATCTGAGCACATGCTCTTCGAGAAGATGGAAATCGAAAAGCAATTGTCTGCTCAAAGAGATATTCAGGGAATAAACTTTGTGATCGGAGACAAGATTGAAATAGAACCACTGGAGAAATTTACAACCTTTCGCGTTTCATTGGTTGATACCATCAAGTTTGATCCTTACGAAGATGCCGTTGTACCTTACAGGCGTCTTTCTTACGAGCAGCTCATTGGTGAAGACAGTTATCGAATTACACTTTGGAAAAGACTGAGTGAGACTGAGGGACTGTTTAGCGGTGTGGCCTTCACATTATTACTCGTTGCAATTGATATCATAGCCTGCTTTTATTTTCTGAACAGATGGTTTTCAAAGAGGGTATGGAAACCTTTCTACCGGGCTTTGAGCGGATTGAAGCATTTCGATTTGCATAAAGGAGAGCGAATAAGTTTTCAGCGCTCAGAGATTGAGGAGTTCAATACATTGAATGTAGAATTGAGCAAACTGACAGATAAAGTGGCAAGGGATTATCAAAATTTACGGGAGTTTACTGAAAACATGTCTCATGAAACTCAAACTCCTCTTGCCATCATACGATCAAAATTGGAATTACTTGTTCAGTCGGAAAAACTTGATTCAGAACAATTGGGTCATATAAAAAGCGCCCTGGATTCGGTTAACCGATTGTCTAAAATGAACAAGAGTTTGATTCTCCTCACCCGTATTGAGAATGATCAATACAACATTGCGGAGGCTTTGAACTTTTCTCAGTTGATAAGACGACACCTTGACAAATTTGACTTGTTCATCTCCTCGCGAGAACTTCAGCTGAAATTAAATCTGGAAGAAAATGTATGGATAAAAATAAATCCGAATCTTGCCGACATCCTGCTAAGCAATTTACTTTCCAATGCTATCAAGTATAATACAATTCATGGAGAGTTGAAGATTGATCTCACTTCTTCTCAGCTAAAAATTTCAAATAGCGGAGCGCCGTTAACCATTGAAGGAGATCAAATTTTTGAACGATTTAAAAAGGGAGATCAACCGGATTCTGTTGGATTGGGTTTAGCTATTGTCAAAAAGGTTTGCGACCATTGCTCATGTGATATCCATTATACTTACCGGGACGACCGCCATGTATTTACCATAGAATTTCCTGTGGAGAAAGTAATTGATGAAGAAGAAGCTTAGAAGATTTTTTTGACAATTTACAGTATAAGTTAATTAGAGTTTCTGTTGAATTCTATATATTTCTTACACTCTTTTTATATCGAAAGATTTCCGGAATCAGTTTATTCAGCGAAATAAAAAGTTTTTCGTTGAAAATTTTCTGCTAGGTCTTACCAAATCAAGTATTTCATAAACTTCCATGATAGCATTTCGTATCCTATTAAGTATAATAAGCTTAATTTATCATGAAGTATTCATTACGTCCAAGCGTTTCTTTAACAACGAAGTTGACCACCCGTACATGGGTACTCGCTACCGTTGGTCTGCTTGCATTTTCAGTTTCGCTAGTCCTTATTTCGAATTTCGGAGTACATCAGCCTGCTGTAGCTGCTGTCGGTTTTCATGGGAATAAAACAATCACCGGTTCCAATGTTATTTTGAATGAGTATACAACACTTACTTCAAGTGCCTCTAGTGGTTCTACAAGTTTAACTGTAGCCAATGCATACCTAAACCAAAACAATCGTTTCGCCTCGAATCTTGCGGCAGGAGAGCTAATTCTCATTATTCAAATGCAGGGAGCAACTCTCGATGAAACAGATGGATCAACCTATGGCGCAGTAGCCTCCTATGGAAATGCCGGTAAGCGTGAATTTGTTGAAGTAGCTTCTGTCCCCAATAGTACAACGATTAGTTTGGTTAACGCACTGAGTAAAAGTTACTCGGCCAGTGGTAAGGTTCAAATTGTCCGCATTCCGAGATATGAAATTTTCACCATCCAATCGGGTGCTTCTGTTACTTGTCCTGCATGGGATGGTGCTACGGGTGGGATCGTAAGTATTGAAGCAAATAAAACCACAACCATAAACGGATCAATTAATGTTTCAGGAAAAGGTTTCAGAGGTGGTACCGTTGAACAGAAAACATCGACACCGGGTAACCATACAACATATCGCTCAAGCAATGATATAGATGGTGCAGAAAAAGGAGAAGGTATAGGTGGTTATCAGTCTTCTTATGTCAATGGTCGTTACGGCCGGGGTGCTCCTGCCAATGGAGGTGGAGGTGGAAATTCCCATAATGCCGGCGGCGGCGGTGGTGCCAATGGAGGTTCATCAGGTTCCTGGACTGGATTCGGAAATCCACATAATTTGAATTCCAATTGGACTACAGCATGGAATCTTGAAGGCGCTGGATTTTCTTCCACTACTTCGAGTGGTGGTGGCCGAGGGGGCTATTCCTGGTCTAATGGTGCACAGAATCCTATAACGACAGGGCCGGGTGACGCATCATGGTCCGGTGACAGTAGATATAATGTTGGTGGGTTTGGTGGAAGACCATTGAGTTATTCATCAGGCAAAATGTATTTGGGTGGAGGTGGTGGTGCCGGCGATTCGAACAATAATGTTGGAACGCCCGGGGGAAATGGGGGCGGTATCGTTTATCTTCTAAGTGGTGGAGCCGTAAGCGGAACCGGAATTATAAATGCTAATGGAGAGTCAGTCCCGGCATCCAGCGGTTCGCCCGGAGATGCAGGTGGCGGTGGTGGTGGTGGCGGAACCATTATTATTTTCACCTATGGTGCCTCTATCAGTGGACTTACTTTGAGTGCAAATGGTGGTGCCGGAGGAAGCCAAAGTCTTAATAACGGAAATGAGGTTGAAGGAAATGGCGGCGGCGGCGGCGGCGGATATATCAGCACTACGAACAATACCGGTTTGACAAGAACAGTCAATGGTGGAGCATATGGGACTACTAACGCACCTCCTATGTCAGCCTTTATCGCCAATGGCGCAACTTCCGGTGGGCCGGGAACAATTACTACTGGACCTCCGAATCCTTACACCACGCCGACACCATTGCCGGTTAAGCTAAGTTCCTTTTCCGGTCAAGTGGTAAATAACACCGTGAAGTTGAAATGGGTAACAAGTTCAGAATTGAATAATGATTATTTCAGTATCGAACAAAGTAGAGATGGTGCTGAGTTTTCAGAAATAGCAAAAGTTCAAGGCGCAGGAAATAGTACGATCGAAATTAATTACAGCTACAATGATGATAAGCCTCTTAATGGAAGCAGCTACTATCGTTTGAGCCAAACGGATTATGATGGGAAACGAGAAACATTTAACACGATCATGCTGAAACTTGACAAGACGGGTTCGGTCGAACCATTTTCGATTGTATCTGCCTCGCCGGTTCCATTCAAAGACAAGCTTCATATAGAATTTCAAACCATAGAGTCACGAAGTGTAGAGCTTTGGCTATTAAGTGCAGAGGGTAAAGTTATCCGCAGAGCCAGAATGAATGCCAGTTCCGGAAATAATAGTTTTGACTGGAAAGATTTGTCGGATCTGAAGCCTGGAACCTATCTGGTTTACATATTATCAAATGGAAAAAGCCTTTCGGCCAGGAAAATCGTTAAATAGAATTTCCTAAGCACAAAGCGGACGAAATTGTTCCTGAAACAAGCCTGTTATTTAAGCAGGCTTGTTTTATAATGATAGTCGATGCTGAAAAGCATCTATTTTTAAGGCCTTCCTAGGGTATCATTTATTTATATGCTTTGATAAATCTTTTTTCAGAGGCTGAAAAGGCGTACCTTTGTAAGGCATGTCGGACATTCTTCATCACGAGTGCGGGATAGCCCTTATCCGCCTCTTAAAGCCACTTTCATACTACCAGAAAAAGTATGGTACTGCTTTTTATGGATCGAATAAGTTATATCTCCTCATGGAGAAACAACATAACCGGGGACAAGACGGTGCCGGTGTTGCCAACATCAAATTTGACGTCGAACCCGGAACTCGTTATATCAGTCGTTACAGATCCAACGATTCCCATCCTATTGCCGATCTTTTTGCGAGGATTAATTCTAAGTTTGAAGAGGTAAAACTTAGTACACCAGAACGTCTGCAGGATACAGCCTGGTTAAAGAAGAATGTGGCTTTTACCGGAGAACTTTGGCTCGGGCACCTTCGCTATGGTACCTATGGTGGAAATAGTATTGAAGCCTGCCATCCCTTTCTCCGTCAAAATAACTGGATGACCAGAAACCTGGTTGTGGCCGGTAATTTCAACATGACAAATGTGGATGAACTCTTTAACGATCTTATTAAAGTAGGACAACACCCAAAGGAAAAAGCGGATACTATTACTGTTATGGAAAATATTGGTCATTTTCTTGATGAGGAAAATGATTCATTGTATTACAAGTTTAAAGAGCTTGGCAATAGCAAACAGGAAATAAGTCCATTAATCGCGGAGCACCTTGACATTTCAAATATTCTTAAAAATTCATCACTGAACTGGGATGGAGGATATACCATTGCGGGCTTGCTTGGCCATGGTGATGCATTCGTCCTACGGGATCCTGCAGGAATTCGCCCGGCATATTTTTATCAGGATGATGAAGTTGTTGTCGTTACATCCGAGCGTCCGGCTATTCAGACTGCTTTCAATGTTCCGGTAGAAAGTATTCGTGAAATTCGCCCGGGTCATGCTTTGATCATCAAGAAAAATGGAAAAGTTACAGAGCAATTGATCAAGGAGCCAACTCAAAAATTAAGCTGCTCTTTCGAACGCATTTATTTTTCCCGCGGAAGTGATGCAGACATTTATAAAGAACGTAAAGAACTGGGAAGACTTTTGTGTCAGTCTACTTTACAGGCTGTTGACTACGATCTCCGAAATACCGTTTTTTCTTTCATACCAAATACAGCCGAGACAGCTTTCTATGGTATGTTTCATGGAATGGAAGACTATCTCCGTGATGTTAAGAAGAGAAAAATAAAGGCTCTTGGTTCTAACCCTACAGACGAGGCGATTACTGAAATACTTTCTATTCGTCCAAGGATTGAAAAGATTGCAATCAAAGATGCCAAGCTTCGAACATTTATCACGAATGATGAAGACCGAAGCGAACTTGTTGCCCATGTCTATGACGTAACTTATGGAACCATCCGACAGGGTCTGGATAATCTGGTTGTTATTGATGATTCCATTGTTCGGGGTACAACACTGAAAAATTCTATTCTTCGAATGCTTGACCGGCTCAATCCAAAGAAAATTGTAGTCGTCTCTTCAGCTCCTCAAATTCGTTATCCTGATTGTTATGGTATTGACATGGCGCGCATCGGTGACTTGGTGGCTTTTCGTGCGGCAATTACTTTGTTGGAAGAAAATAATCAGGAGCACATCATTGATGAGGTGTATGAGCGCTGTAAAGAGCAATTGGAAAAGGGTGTCAATGAAATGAAGAATTTTGTTCGAATGATTTACCAACCATTTACTGCAGAACAAATCAGTGATAAAATTTCAGAATTGGTAAGGCCCAATGATTTTAAATCGGAATTAAAAATCATCTTTCAAAAAATTGAAGACCTACACAGTGCTTGTCCGAATCACCGGGGTGACTGGTATTTTTCAGGTAATTATCCTACACCCGGAGGTAACAGGGTAGTGAGTAAAGCCTTCATCAATTACATCGAAGGAATTAATGAAAGAGCATATTAATTCTGCTTTTAATAAATCCGAATAAATTTTATTGATTTAAGCTCAACGATAAAGTTTCCATTGCTTCTGCAACAGGAATACGTTGGCCATCACGATAAGCAACAACAAAAGCATCCGTGATATGTTCCCGTGTCTCACGTTCAAAGGACTTTGCCGGTTCAAATCGTGAAAAAGTTCCAATGCAATATTTTTTCCACCCGTCTTGTTCAACCATATCAACAGGTCGGCTAATGTTAAATCGTTTCTCAAAGAACTCAGAATCTCGCGTCGGACTGCGTTTGGTGGCAGCTATTTGTACCCTGTAATATATTCCTCTTTGAACATTCGGCATCATTGAATTGGCAGGGCCGGCAGAAGCCGAAACTTCTTCTTTTGCCGAACTCCCGGTGACTTGATTTTGTGTTTCAGTCTGCTCCGTCATTTCTGTGCCGGTTTCTGAAGTGTTTTCTACAGGAGGATTTGCCAATGCTGCGCCTGTGGGGACGCTTGCAACCAAGGCTGCACCGCTTGTTTTCGGGATAACACTACCTGTAGGCATAAATGTTTTTATAGATTCATCAGAGCCATAAACCATAATTCCCTGCAGAGACGGATTTTCTTCCAAGCCTGATTCCTTTGATGGGAAAATGGTATAACTGAATGACCATATTTTTTCTGCCGGCATTTCTTTCCAATGAAACTTTAGCAATGTTCCATGTTGATTGAAGCTGGCGTTATTTGCAGCATTAATCTCTACTGAATAACCTGCAGGAATCTGATCTATCCAGGATGCAGAACCGACTTCATTTTCATTGTCCACGTCTATGGTAATTCTATACCCCTTCGACAGTTCACCTTTTTTTTCTTCAATGCTCCGTAGCAAATGGATGTTACCCGAATTTCCCGCAAATTCTTTTGCCGTCGATACAGGAAAATCATTCGTTATATAAATGGTATTTGTGGGAAGGCTTGTCTGTGAGGTGCTGTTATCCTGTGCACAGATAAACGTTCCATCAATTTTTTTAAATCCCTCTGCAAGGGTCACATCAGTTTTTATTAAATAAGCTACAACAAGAACCGTTTTATCGGGCATATTGTCCCAAACAAATCGAACCATCTGATTTTCGAAATAAAACTGCGAACCTTCATTCTCGATTGCTGAAGCCGTAAATCCTGCAGGCAGAATTTGTTGTAAGACTGCACCTTTTTTAAGTGTACCTTTTTCTATGCTGATGCGAACCATAAACTCATCGCCTGGATTACTTATCTGTGGAGTAGAGGAGCTGACAATAAGATTAGATTGATCTGACATCACAGCAAATGTGGCCAGCGCAAGTAGAATACATGAAAGAGTTAGGAGGCGTGTCATCATCGGATTTTTCATTTCCGATAAATATAGATATGATCTTTCTGAAATATTCTTAGTTTAAAGTGTAGTATGCACCACAAGGTGTTGATAAAGACAGACGCCGGAAATTATATTACTTAGCTGCAGAACAGCCATAGAAAAGGAAAAACCTTCATTCGTTAATTGAGCACCTGAAAATAGGTTTGAGATAAGCCATGCTCAGTCTCCAGTATAAGTAAGTGCAGTCCTGCGGATTTTGACATCAAGGCTATTTCGTTTTTGTTTTCAGTCAGGAAACCATGTTGTATTAATCTCCCGTTAATATCCAGAATACTGAATTTTATCGCCCCTGAAATGCTGATGCCGGAAACATGCAATGTATTTAATACCGGATTTGGATATACGATGATGTTGTCTGCCTGCTTAACTTCACTGAGGCCACTGATGACAGGAGGCCCGGTATAAATCAGAATATGATTTCTCCCTGGAATTTTGATGATTGCAGGATCACCGCCGGATAGATTTAAATGCTGATACGGACTCCAAACATTACCATTACCCGTAGCCGAAAACCACATATACTGACCACCACTCCCGTAAAATTTGAGAGCTAAACTGTCAACCATCATATTTCCTGTCCAGTTATGTTGGGCATCGGAACTTATATCAGCAACTTGAGAGAAATTTAATCCGTCAGTCGAGACTGCATGAAAGGCTCCATCCTGTGGTGCGCCTTTAGGTGAAGTATAATGAAATGTATCCCTGAAGATTGTAACTGCCGGGTCAATACAATTTCTCCCGACTTGTGAAAATCGTACTCCTTGCTCGAAGGTATAATGAACACCATCCGTTCCGATCGCTGAATAAGTTCCAATCGTATTCATTCCCGGAGGGCCTGAGGAAAAATAGATTCGAATATCACCGCCAGGCAATGCAACCAAGGTCGGATCAAAGGGCCGTTGAAAGTTTGAGGGAAAGTTGTGCAGTACAATCGGCTGTGGAAGAGACCAAGTTTGTCCTGAGTCCAAAGAAATTTTTACCGCAACACTATCCCAATGCGGGCCCTGGAAAGGATCAGGGAACCACTGAAAAGCACTGAACAATCTGCCTGATGAATCCATAGTCATAGATGGAACACCCGATGAATCCTGAAAAAGTGTACATCCGGTAAAATTTATTCCATCCTGACTGATACATTGTATCAATGGTCGTTGCCAGGGCCCGGTGCTTTGAGAAAATGTTGATGTTGACAGGAGAAAGAGCAGGAGGATAGAAGTAGTTATTTTCATGGAGTTCAAATTATTTCATTTGACATCTCTTCTAAATTCCATAGGGGTAAAAGAAAAACACTAAGTTTTAAACGAGTCCCTTCGCTACCAGATACTCTCCAATCTGCACAGCATTTGTTGCAGCGCCTTTACGGAGATTATCAGCAACGATCCACATGTTGAGTGTATTATCCTGGCTTTCGTCACGACGAAGTCGGCCAACGAAGACCTCATCTTTTCCTTCTGCGTCCAATGGCATCGGATAAGCTGAATTTGCAATATCATCCACCAGTACAACTCCGGGCGTAGAGGAAAGAATATTCCTTACTTCTTTTAAATCGAAATCTTTTGCAAATTCTACATTTACGCTTTCACTGTGACCGCCTTTTACCGGTACACGTACAGTGGTAGCAGTAAGCCGAATGTTTGGAGCACGCATGATTTTCCTCGTTTCATTAAGCATTTTCATTTCTTCTTTCGTATAGCCGGATTCAAGAAAAACATCAATCTGAGGAAGCACATTCAAATCAATCTGATATTTGTATGCCATTTCTCCACTTATGCCTTTACGTTCATTCATGAGCTGTTCAACAGCTTTCTTTCCTGTTCCGGAAACGGATTGATAGGTTGATACGACAACCCGATGTATTTGATATTTTTTATGCAATGGATTTAAAGCCATTACCATTTGTATAGTTGAACAATTAGGATTAGCAATTATTTTATCGTCTCTGGTTAAAACATCGGCATTAATTTCCGGCACGATGAGTTTCATATCAGCATGCATCCTCCAGGCCGATGAATTATCGATAACAGTTGTCCCCGCTTCAGCAAACCTTGGTGCCCATTCCAATGAAGTATTTCCTCCTGCAGAAAACATTGCTATTTGAGGCTTTTGTGAAACAGCATCTGCCATCGAGATTACTTTAATAGCCTTGCCTTTGAATTGAATTTCTTTTCCTACAGACTTCTCTGTGGCAACAGCTAAAAGTTCTGTCACCGGAAAATTTCGCTCTTCCAATACTTTCAACATTACCTGGCCTACCATACCTGTAGCACCTACGACTGCAACTTTCATAATTTTAGGATAAAAACCCGCATACGAGCGGTTGGGGTTTGGGTTTCGATAGAATATGTTTGTGCTGCAATTTTACGATAAATGATTCGATGAAAATTATTTCAACGCTAATTTTTTTCTTTTCGGTTTTCGGTGCTCATGCCCAGTGGCAAGATGCATTTGATGATGGAGAGATCAGCAGCTCTCCCTCCTGGATCGGAGATACATCAGATTTTATGGTCAATTCATCCTTGCAATTACAGCTGAATGCCGCCGCAGCAGGCCATTCGGCTATTTCTACGCTCAGTAGCCCGAATATGTTTAGTGACCTGGAGTGGAGATTTTTTGTTCATCAAAACTTTTCGCCTTCCTCAGGTAATTACGGGCGCGTGTACCTGGTTTCCGACCAGCCGGATTTGACCGGTCCGCTAAACGGGTACTACCTTCAGTTTGGTGAGTCCTTATCAAATGATGCTGTCGAGTTATTCAGGCAGGATGGACTGAATTCTGTTTCTGTATGCCGTGCCACTGATGCTGCCATTTCATCTGCATTTTCAATAGCTGTCAGGGTCACTCGGGATAATATCGGTTTATGGTCCCTGTGGATAGATTATACAGGCGGATCAAATTATGTACTGGAATGCTACGGCGCTGAAGCAATGTATACCGGCTCTGCTTATTTTGGAATTTTCTGTGAATATACAGGAGCTAACCTGAGTAAATTTTATTACGATGATATTTATGTAGGCCCACTTTTGCACGATACCATTCCTCCTGTAATCACATCCCTCATACCGATTTCAGAAAATATTCTGGAGCTACGCTTTTCTGAAGCCATGGATCAGGCTTCTGCCAATACAATTTCAAATTATTCCCTGGATGCCGGTTTAGGAAATCCATTAGGTGCTTTATTAAATTCGACTGATCCTACACTTGTAACTCTTACTTTTTCGGGTTCCTTTATATCTTCATTTCAACATACGCTGACAGTTCAGGGACTTAAAGATCTTGCAGAAAATTTAATACTACCCGGGGCTGGTGCAGTGTTTACCTATTATGCACCTGTTACGGTGATGTCTCATGATATTATTTTCACCGAAATAATGTTTGAACCTTCCTCATCCTCTGCATTACCCAATGTGGAATTTGTAGAAATTTATAACCGAAGAACTGAAGCCGTTTCTTTAGAAAACTGGAGCATCAGTGATGGTGCTTCCACCGCTACTTTACCGCAGCATATTATACTTCCGCATTCTTATTTGCTTTTATGTAATAGCAATGTGGCTTCGGCATTGTCACCATATGGAGAGGTCCTGGGACTCTCCTCCTTTCCTGTGTTGAATAATGATGCCGGAGACCGATTGCAATTATTTGACAACAATAATATCCTTATCGAAGAAATTTCATTTTCAAATTCGACCTATCGGGATGGGAACAAGGATGATGGTGGCTATAGTCTTGAACGAATAGATACATCCTTTCTTTGCGTTGATCCTTTAAACTGGCGTGCTTCGGCTTCTGCTCTTGGCGGAACGCCGGGTCAAGGGAGCAGTGTAGCGGATAGCTATCTGGACAAGGAGAAACCGGTACTCATCCGTGCATTTGTCATTGATTCGGTTCATGTTGGCATCGTATTTAGTGAAGCAATGGATGCTTCTAATTTATTCAATAGTTCACTTTATTCTGTTTTCGGAAATGGCCAATCGTCTATTCATCCGGATAGTATTACCGCCACTTCCGATCCCGCAGAATTAATCATGAGACTACCATTTAGTGTTGGTGAAGATATTTATCAATTATCCATCAACTACGGATTGAAAGATTGTCCGGGCAATGATTTGGACATCTCACGGACTATACGATTTGCTATTCCAAAGAAAGTAGAAACCGGAGATATTGTTATAAACGAAATTCTTTTCGATCCTATTAGTGGTGGCTCTGATTTTGTAGAACTGTATAACCGTTCTAACAAGGTACTTGACTTGATGCGATGGAGAATTGCAGAAGCACCTTATCAGGAGTATAGCCTTGCTCAGGCAAGCAAATCGATTTGTGACAAACCACAATTAATTTTTCCGGGTGAATTTATTTGCTTGACCTCAAATACTTCTGACATAAGACAGAGGTATGAAAACCCTGGAATCATGGTCTTTCTTGCTGCGTCTGAGCTTCCTGATTTTAATTCTATAGATGGTGCTGCAGTGATATATGACTCATTAGGTATTGTTCTGGATCAATTGAGTTATTCAGAGGAGATGCACTTCCCTCTCTTGATCAGCAAAAAGGGCGTTTCATTGGAAAGGCTCAGTCCTGAAATTAATGGCGATGCGACCTCAAACTGGCATTCTGCTTCCTCCTCATCCGGATTTGCAACACCCGGATTCAAAAATTCTATTGGTTGGATCAATTCCGAAATTGATGACGGACTGAGCATTGAACCATCTGTCTTTACTCCTGATAATGACGGAACAAATGATGTGTTGTTTATTCGTTTGAGACAATCAGATAGCCAGGGGATTGCACGGGTTTTGATTTTTGACATAGCCGGTAATCTTGTCAGAGAATTAACACAGCAAGTAATCATAGGAGATGAATATGCTGTGGTATGGGACGGTCTTAGAGATAGTGGAGAGCCGGCTGCGATTGGCACCTATATTGTTTGCACCGAAACCTTCAGTCCTGATGGACATGTAAAGCGAAAAAAACTTCCTTGTGCGCTCAGTCTTAATTAGTCGGGGAAATTCTTAATTACATTTCTTCACATTTAAGTGCGTTTGTCCTTGCTTTTCCTTTATTTAGCATCCGGCATGCAGACAATTAACCTGAAGGACAGAAAGGAATCCGCTGATTTTTATGAAAACCGGTATAGCCATGGTTATATGGGACATTGGTCGGCTTTTGAAAAGGAAAGACTCCTGGGTTTAATTAAAGAGTTGAATTTACCTTCCAAAGGAAGAGCTCTCGACTTTGGATGCGGTAGAGGTATTTTTACCGCTGTCTTTCTTGAAGCATTGCCCGGCTGGGAGATTTTTGGATGTGATATTAGTCCTGAAGCAATAAGTTTTGCTGCAAAAAATAATTCAGCAATTCGATTTTTTGTGTTAGGGGATAAGTCCTTTTCCAATGAACGGTTTGATTTTATTCACTCTCACCATGTTCTTGAGCACACTTTTGATGAAAAGGTGACCGCTTCTGAAATGTGTTCTTTTGCCGATAAGAATTGCATAATGCTTCATAGTCTTCCTTGCAATCATGAAGGAAGTCTGGAATATAAAATAGCATCTGCCAGGAAAAATGGAATTGATTCAACTACCGGGAAATTCTTTTTTGAGGACACCGCGCACATGAGACGCATGAGTGCGAATGAAACGATTGCCTTGTTTCAAAAAGAAGGTTTCCGAAGCCGGAAAGAATTTTATGCTAATCAATATTACGGCGCTTTAAAGTGGATAGCCGAAAGCGATTTTAAACTTGTGTTGAATATCGCTAATCCATGGCAGGCGAGGGATGCCGGAAGTTTTCTTTTTTTATTTGGATTACTCCTGAAGCTTAAATGTTATTGGTTCTGTTTCTTTGCTGCAGGCGCTTTCGAACCGGCTGATCGGGGAAGATTTTATCTGTTGAAAAGAACGCTTCAGACGCTTAGTTTTATTTTGTTTTTCTGGATCGCTATTCCGGTAAGGTCAGCATTGATACGAAAAGCGAAAAATGAATGGCAGGATCATCGAACAGATAAGAATGGCTCAGACCTTTTTCTTATCTTGAAGAGGTAATGATCAGTTCATCTTTCCTGACCCATTTTGAATTAGCCCTTGCAAAGGAGTTTGGCCACGCTTTTCGAATACTGCGGCATTCGGCTGTGAGCGGAGGCTGTATTAATCAGGCTCATAAATTAGAAACGACTGCAGGAAATTATTTTGTCAAGTTTAATAGTCGTGCGCGGTATCCCGGAATGTTTGAAGCGGAAGCCAAAGGATTGAGTCTTCTTCATAACACAGGAGCATTAAAAGTCCCCGAAGTTATTTTGTTTGGAGAACATGAAGCATTTTCATACATCATCCTCGAATACATAGAAGCCGGGAAACGAAAGAGTGAGTATTGGGAACATGCGGGATTACAACTAGCCAATCTGCATAAGAACTCCGCAGATTATTTTGGACTGGATCATGACAATTACATTGGCTCGCTTCCTCAATCAAACAATAAGCATAAAGACTGGATTACATTTTTTTTGGAAGAAAGAATTTTAGCTATCGGAGAAGAGCTTGTGAAACCTTACCTTGAAAAACTTGAGAAACATTTTTACAAAGAATTTCCTTCTGAAGCACCTGCTTTAATTCATGGTGATCTCTGGAGTGGAAATATGATGTGTGCCGATGATGGCCTGGCATGCTTTTATGATCCTGCAGTGTATTACGGGCACCGTGAAATGGATCTTGCAATGACTCGTCTGTTTGGTGGATTTCCGGATGAATTTTATCAAGCATACAATGCTGAATTACCCTTGATGTCGGGATTTAAAGATCGTATGGATTTTTATCAACTCTATCCATTGCTTGTTCATGCCAGGCTGTTCGGAGCTTCCTATGAGGATCAGGTACTCAGCATTTTGAATTCCTATAGATAATTGAAAAAAAAGAGTCTGAATTGAATCAGGCTCCCTGCTTGAATGCATTTTATTTTTAATGGTATAATATTATTTTGCAGTCATCATTTTGCATTGCCCGTAAGACCCATTGCGATTCACTACTTCCAACTGGTACACATAATTTCCTGCTGAAATTCCGAGTTTTTCCATATCCAATGTGATTGTATGCTCCCCTGCGGATAAATTATTTTTTTCAATGGAGCTAACTTTTCTTCCACTCAAATCAAACAATTCTATTTTTACATCAGAAGCATTTGTCAATTCAAAAGGAATAGTTGTTTCTGTGCTGTATGGATTTGGGAAATTTTGTCTTAGCTTAAATTGTCCTCCTGTTTCCGGTTCGAGATTTTGTAACCCTGTAGTCCCGGAACCATTGATTCCAACTTCAAGAAAGGAATCGTAGCCACCTGTGCCGGAATTAAATATCAGTGTAGCTACTTGCAGCGTGCTTCCATCAGAAAATACATTATCTGTAGAAACGGTTTGTGGATCAGCACCCCATGTGGTATAGGGAGCAATTGTAGTATATATTAATTGTTTTTCGTTAACAGGATATGTAAATTGAGAAGTTACCTGTAACATGGAACTAAGAAATACCTGAAAGTGTATATGTGAAATCCTACCCGGATACCAGCCGGGAAAAACTGTCGTAAATTCAACTTCTCCATTGGCATCTGTCAGCTGTATTCCCCGAAGAAAAGTCTCCCCGACGTGATTTTGTGGCCCCAAATGTGCATTCGTATTATAACCTGAATAATATCCATCCACATTACAATGCCATATATCAACTCTTGCGTTTTGTATTGGTGCACAATTGTTGATTCCAATAATTCTAAGTCTGACTTTATGCTCAAGACCCGGCTGAGTTTCTCTTACATCGGTTCGAAACATATTTACATTCTGACTAAGATCCAGAGGATAGGGTCCGGCAGTTTCAGATGGAATCAATGCACAGCCGGTGAAATTGTTCTTTCCAACTGTATTGTCCGCTTTAAGAAGTGATAAGGGCAACAAGGATCCTGCCCCTGCAAGACCGCTTAGTCTAAGGAAGTCTTTTCTTTTCATGATTTTAGGTTAAGAATGTCAAAAGTATTTATTTGTTTGCTCGTACTGTCATAGAAAAGTCTGAAACAATCATTTTCGATCCGCATAGTTTTCTTCATTTTTCGACCTAAAACCACAGCCTCTTCTTGTCAAATTATAATTGTTGAGGAAGGGATGGCTAATTTATTCCTAAGCTATACAAGCAAAAATTCCGATATTTGACTAATTCTTAAATCAACATTCGAAATGTCCAAAGAAATAAACTCCTCGAAAGCACCTGAACCGGTAGGTCTATATCCCCATGCACGTCGCCATGGAGATTTACTTTTTTTATCGGGTGTAGGGCCAAGGGAAAAGGGATCAAAAAAAATTCCCGGCGTCGAGTTGGATGATAAGGGAAAAATTATCTCTTATGATATTGAAGCCCAGTGTCATTCAGTCTTTCAAAACGTTCGCTATATACTTGAGGATGCCGGATCAAGTTGGGAAAAAATTATTGATGTAACTGTTTTTCTTACCAATATGGAAGATGATTTCCCTATTTATAATAAGCTGTGGGCGGTCTATTTTAAGGAGAATGCTCCATGCCGCACAACCATTGAAATAAATTGTTTGCCTACTCCGATTGCGATTGAGTTGAAAGTGGTTGCTGAGGTCTGAAGGCAGAGTAAATTTATCCTTAGCATTTGAAATTATCTGCTAGAAATCCTTCTTTCGTGTATAGCGACGGGTACTTATTTTATATATTTAACAAAAGTTTCTATGACTGTAGGGTGAAACGACACCTGCTTATCCTGCAGCGGTGACTTCAATGCACTAAATAAAATATCCCAAACGTAATTTCCTATGAAAGCAATTTGTTCGCTCATCTTCTTCACCATATCCGTCCTTGTTTCCGGTTATTCCTTTGGACAAAGCAATTCCTTTCGTTGTGGAACTTTGGAGATGAGCCCAGCTTTTGAAGAAATAAAGAAGTCACAATCTATTCGCTCTTCAATACCAAACAAAACACAACATAAAATGCAGTCAGCTCCGGATACCATCCATGTTGTCGTTCATGTTTTATGGTCAAATTCCTCTATGAATATTCCGGATTCAATGATCATGAAGCAGATTCAAATTCTGAATGAAGATTTTCCTCGATTGAATGCAGATACAGTTAATACACCACAACCCTTTCAGGCACTTTCCGGATCTCTGAGGGTACGTTTTGCACTGGCTTATCGCGATACGAATGGAATGCCAACGACGGGAATCATCCGAACTCAGACAAGTCATGGTCCTTTTGGTTTTAATACTTATTTCGACATGACTCATTCATCGAATGGCGGTGATGATAAATGGGATTCCAGGTTTATGAATATTTACTGTGCAGAAATGTCAGGATCCGACGGCGTAGGATGGATGGGAAGCAATATATGCCTGATCAGTTATTCATCCTTTGGTAATTCACGTGTAGGAACACATGAAATGGGGCACGTTTTTGGTCTGAGCCACATATGGGGACCCGAACAATCTTCAGGAGGATTTGTTTGTTCGAGCGATGACGGAATTGCAGATACCCCTGAACAATGGTCGCCTGTTTATCATTGTGGGCCATTTCCATTACACGATTCCTGCACTGTTAGTGGCGATGGGATTATGTACATGAATTATATGAATTACAATTTTGATAATTGTATCAATATGTTCAGTCAAGGTCAGGTTGATTTGATGACTAATACCTTAAACACAACACTCAATGATTTAATAAATAATGTTCAGCTAGGTATCGGAAATCCCTTACTTGAAGATGCAATTTCCATTTATCCCAATCCGAACAATGGAAAATTCAATATAAAAATTCAGAGTGATTATCATTGCGAATTATCTATCCTTAGTTCTCTGGGCAAAACCCTTTATAAAGAGCAATATTTTTCAAGTCCGGAAGCTGAAATTAATGTAAAGTTGAGCCCCGGAATTTATTTTTGCAAACTCCAAAATGAAAAATCTTTCGTAATGAGAAAGTTTCTGGTGCAATAAGGCGAAACAGACTTGTTCAATCGACCTATAAGAGATTTGCAAGCTGGAAGAATAACATGTTGATATTTTCTTTCAGTACAAGCTTATTGTTTTTCCAAGCCACCCTTTGCGAGAAGCCAAACGGCAAATGCCATTTCTCCAATAATACTGGGTATAGCTACCAATGCTAGAAACAGGGAAGCGTAGCTAGTATAATTCGGAAGCAGGAAATGAGCACTTGTATCAATCATGTACATGATACCGGCAATGCCGAGAAAAAGAGCGATGATTTTTGGTCTTTTAATTATTCTTCCAAGTAGAATCAAATGAATTCCAAAGAAGAATAAACCTATTAGCCAAATCGTATTGAAAATGTCTACCTGATTTAAAATTTCATGACTTGTGCTTAGTTTTAAAGTGAAGGGTAGTGCAAAAATGGCCACAGCCATTATTGCGGCATGCATCATTCTGAAGAGTGTGCTAAGAATGCTTAAATAGTGTTCCTTATATAGTTCATAAAAGGCCCATGCAACAACAACATCAAATATAACGGTTAGCATAAATGCTAATATTCCGTAGCGGACCATTGTATGATCCTGCTGAATGGTGTTTACCGGGTCTTGGAGAATTGCTTCAAGCACAAAAAAATTAGCAAAAATCGCAGCAAAGAATATAATGATGTAACTAAGTCCTGCAATAATTGAGTAAGATCTTTTTTTCATAGTTCTACAAGTTTAAGGGTTTGAGAAAAAATGAACCGGCGAAATAAAAAATACGCCTAAGCTTATCAGGTCAACGAAGAGACGAAAATCGAAGGTAATAATTTCTGTCCTCTTAAAAAACTGATATTCTGATTTTAGCTGTTAACATACTGAAACAGAGTAAAACAATTTGAACAGTAGAAATATTGATTGATTTTTTTCGCTGCTCTTTTTAAGTCACCCTTTTCTTTTCAGAAACTCGAAATGGTTCTAACCTGTTATGGGATAATTTATTATCCGCCTTGCTTGTTCTCTAATGTATACCGAAAGAAATATATTGCGCTCAAAGTTTAATGAATCTTCTTGATCTGCTATATCCATCCACTTCTATCTTCAAAAAATATATTCCACTGCTTAATCCTTCAGTACTGAATAGCAATTCAGAATCACCGGCATCCTTCTTTGAATCGAGGAGTGTGCGTACATGTTGTCCCGGCAAGGTATAAATGCTAAGCCTTACGTAGGAAGTTTTTTGAAGCGTAAATGCAATGCTTAAATTTTGAATGACAGGGTTTGGTTGAACGTTTAATTCAATTCCCGGAAAAATTTCTGCAACTGAAGACAGATTGCTGATAGTGTTAATTGTCGTATTCGTTCGGATTGGTGGGTTGAAATCAAAATAAATATTGGCAGTATTGGAAATTTCAGTTCCAATGCTTAAGCCTGAAATCAATCGTACTTTGTATTGAAAGTAGCCATGGCTATTGGGTTCATTGTTGGTACTGTCCGGCAAATTAATCCCCGGAAAATTCACTCGTATTACATTTCCTAATACCTGCGTAAAATTTTCATGACTATAAGATAGCAATGTAAAGGTTGATGGATCGGTATTAGGATCAAGTGTATCTAAGACATAAATGTTCTGTGCAGCTGCATTTCCTGTATTTTGAAAGTAGACAGTGTATGTCAGCCATTCCTGATCCGGACTAATTTCAGCAGTAGGACTAACTTCTTTCATGTTCGGATCAAAACTATTCACTACACTGAAACATTGAACAAAACTATTGTTGCTTGTATCGTTGTCGCCTGCAAACGGATTCACCATTACATCAACACATACCTGATCTCCTGCTTGAGCACTTGTGTTCGTCATGACAAGAAACCTGAAGTCTGTATTGAAGTTCACCGTTCCAAAATCGCTGATAGTATAGCTCAAAATATTTCCGGTGACATTGGGACTTAATGCACCGGGTGCTGATGATAAATAACTGACAGGTCCGAGTATTGTAACATCAATAGTTCCACTTACTCCGCTTGCACAATGTAATCCGTAGTAATTTGACAGATCACCGGCATGTATGTTGATCATAGTTGCATTACCCGGAAAAAATTGGCTGAAGTGCACTCCGGCCAAAACACCGATATCGAATCCGGTTTTACATTGTACACCGAAATCCATTCCATAGTCAAGAGAATCCGCAGCAGTGAGAATAGAATTTAGAATTCCGGAAAGCGGACAAGTAACGAGCACGGGAATACCCGCAGTGTCTACTTCCATAGTAAATGATCCGGTGTCCGTATCAAATGAATAAAAGCCTTCCCCGCCTGTGTACACTTGCTGTTGTAAAATGCCTGATTCATATAAATTTACTTTTAAATTTTGTGCATTAAACTCGTTCGGGTCAGAAATACAATTTGAATCGAGGTCATTATAAATTTTTCCGCTGATATTCCAGAATGTCTGGCAGCCGTTTACATTGAGTATATCACAAAGTGGAAAAAGTGAAAGGGAAGGATTCGCATTTGTGACTGTTCCATAATTAGGTAAGCACTGAACCCCGGTATTGGTATGTGTCATGCTAACAATCCTCTTCAACTGAGGAAGGCAAGTCAGGTTTGGGTTATTGGAAATATTAAAACTTTGCAGGGAATCGGGCAATTCCGGTAAAGAAGTAAGAAGATTGTCGTTGCAATAGAGAGCGAAAACTGAATTCGGCAGAGTAGGTAATGATGTAAGTTGATTGTGATTACAACCTAATATTTCCAGTGAATTAGGAAGCGTCGGTAAAGAGCTCAGTTGATTATGATCACAGGTGAAATTGCGAAGATTAGGAGGCAAAGGTGGGATGGATGTCAGGAGATTATTATCACAGGCCAGGAAGTTCAAAGCCTGAGGAAGAACCGGTAATGAATTTATTGGATTGTCTCCACAAATTAAAGACACCAAATTGGCGGGTAAACTCGGAATGCTTGTCAGCATATTCGAATAACACATGATTACAATTAAATTTGCCGGCAAGGCAGGTAAAGATGTAAGCTGATTTACAAAACAATAAATTGAGTTTAGTGAAGCAGGCAGTGAGGGCAATGAAGTAAGTTGATTATTGTTACACCAGACAGTCTTGATTGTTGTCGGAAAGCTTGGAAGGCTCACCAGCTGATTATTTACACACGAAAGTTTTCGGAGGGCAGGAGGTAAGGAAGATAATGAACTAATGAGATTGCTGTCACAATACAATTCTTTAAGAGTTATAGGCAGGTCAGGTAAGGTTGTAAGTAAGTTACGATTGCACTTGAGAGTATCGAGGTTATCGAAATACTGGATGCCGTCAAGATTTGCTATACCTTGATTGTTACAGTTCACCCGCAGCACCGAAGTTATTCCGGTACAAGTTGTATCCATTTGATTCCCGCTCATGCAGGATGGATAGTTTAGCGTTAAGAAATTTACAAAGTTCGAGTCAGGAATTGTAACCCACTGTGATTTGGCAGGCATCAATTGGGTGATGAGGATAAAAAACAGCGCGATTTTTTTCATCTTGAAAATAATTATTGGTTTAGATTGAGCTCAGAAAATTACTTAATAATTTCATTGCCATAAATTACAGCCTGTATTTATACCCAAGAAAATGTTTATTTGGCAAATACTATAGCTTCCTTCGCCAATAATATGGATTTGGCACTTTCAAAAGCGTATTCAGAGGCCGCTTTATGAGCTGTTCACGATGGTTATAAATGCAATGACAAAAACACCAGGGATTATAGATCTTCTGCCTTGTACTATGCTTTTCGGTTCAGGGAAATTACAGGACAATTCTAAGTAGCTTTATACCTGGTTTAGAATGGTTGAAATGAATCTAAGCGTTTTCGTATATTTGTAAGCTCAACAAAAACGATCATGAAAAATTCTATCTTTATCTTGTTAATGATTAGCGGAATCCATATTTCTGCTCAAACTTCTGTTGCTCATTCCGGAAGCTCAGGAATTATTTGTGATAGTGTAAACACCATTTATGCTTATACATATCTTAATCATGGGGCCATGTTTAATGTTGTTGCCGGTGCCGATATTACACTTGACCACCTGACTGCCAACATTAAAAACGGAACATTCAACTACCGTATTTATTATAAGACCGGCACTTTTCTGGGTTTTGAAACAGATCCCGGAGCCTGGACCCTCATTGATTCGGCAATGGTTACTTCTGTCAACAATGGTTCAAGTATTAGTAATCAGCCGACAGTTATTCCTATCGACTTAAATTTGACTATGCAAGCCGGTGATACTATTGCACTTTACATGATGGCACCTGTTCTCTCAAGCGTTTACCTCACGACTACAACCACTCCATGGGCTACGGAGTATTCATCGAATGCATCTCTTTCAATAAGCGTTGCAAGAAGCGTATATCAATTATTTGGAACTCCATTTTCTACTCCTCAAATCTGGAACGGGTCAGTTTCCTATTGTGAGACCGGATCCGTTGGCGTTCAGGAAATTTCCGGAACTAAGGAATATAACTTGCAGGTGTATCAGTCCGACGGTGTATTAAAAGTTATAGTTGATGAGAATCTTTTGATCGAAAACACAAACCTTGAATTTATCTTGACCGATGTTCTTGGGAAGAGGCTGACTGCATCTCCCATTTCTTCTTCATCAACCGGAATTAATAGTAACTCCTTGCCTAAAGGCATTTATATTTGTACAGTACGAAATAATGAAAAGGTTCTCGTACTAAAAAAAGTATTTTTGGACGTCAACTAAAATTTGAGGCAAGTAGTTATGTTGATAAAACCTCTTCTGCTTCATTCCATTCACAGTGATACTTCCTGGGTGTTCAGCAATTTCTTAAACTTCAACAGAGAGGAATTTATTGAATTATCGGAATCAATGTTTATTGTCTAGTAGTCTGAGGAAATACCTGTGACTTTCAATAGCTCCAGAGAAACACAATCGCGCAGACCTTTTTTTAGATCTTGTTCAGTTGGATAAAAACATCTATTAATTTTAGATAGAGTAGAATCGGAGAATAGAAAATTATAAGTAACAAATGGGAACCAGATGTATTTTTCAATAATCTGTAATACCTTATTCCTGCAATACAACTATTTTTTTAATGGTACTCTTACCGCCTTCACCTGATATTTGTAGCAGATAGATTCCATTTACTACCTTACCAATATTGACTCTAAGATTGCTTTTCCCGGATATAATTTCAAGTTCATGCATTTTTACACCTGAAATTGTGGACAAGCTCACCGATTTAATAATTTCATTGCTTTTGATATTTATCCATTGCTCAATAACCGGGTTTGGGGAGCATTGAGCGAATAGGGTTTTATTTTCTTTGATCTCGTTCAGACTAGAAACAAAATAGCATGCAGAAGTGTCAACACAATCTCCCTGATATATAACTGCTTTGTAATCTCCGGAAACAGAAGCGTTTAATGATGAATTGTGTTGTCCCGGAACCGGCATTCCTGTTGCGCAATTAATCCAAACATAATAGGAAGTGGTATTCCGGGCTGAAAGATTTGTAGAATCACTTATCATGGCTGTGTCAACAGGAGCGCAGCTTTGCCCGTATTTTATCAGGAAGGGTTTCCGATAGGAAGAAATTAAATTGTAGCTGGTTGAGGGATCAATATCTGCATCAAGTGTATCTTCATAAATTCCTTTCAGATAAATATTTCCATCACGATCCACATCAATCACATTTCCATAATTATATCCACTCGAACCCAGATGTGCGGACCAACCAAAAGTTCCGTCTTTATTAAATTTCGAAAACACCAAATCATTGCTTTGAGCTGAATAACTGTAAATGGTATCTTCGCCTACAATGCAAGAGTCGGTGAAGCTGGTGAGTATGTAAATGTTATTGGTTTCGTCTATTGCAAGATCTCTCCCGTGTGATTGTTGTCCTCCCAGTCGAAAACTGTTTTCAACAATTCCCGAATCTGAATACTGATCCAAGTATGCTCCGGAACAACTGCCACAAACATAAATTTTATTATCAGAGTCTACGACGACATTAAAAGATCCATAATAGGTTGAATATTCACAAATAGAATTTTTTTTCTTCACCCACAATAAATCGTGTGTCGGAGAATATTTAGCAACGAAGGCGTCGAGTGTACCATTTATATTTGGATTTAATATTGTTGTTCCTGTATCCGGGTCGAAATCAGTTGGACATGAAAATGTTCCGGTTACAATTATATTTCCATAATTATCAACGGTACCGTCTATTAAATCATTATCACTGAAAATTGCAGAGGGCGGAACAAAACTCCATAAATAACTGCCCGTATTGGCATCAAATTGTGCCAGAAACAATGATGTTTGCGGACCAGATGTTGTTACCGAATTGCTTCCTGTTGGCGTCACAATTGTTGTATTAAAAGTCGAATTCCCTCCGAGATAAAGATGACCTGATTTGTCAAGAAATAAGCTGTTAGCTTCGAAAGTGCCTCCTGAGTTGAATAGAGTAACAACCCATTGAAATTGCCCGCTTGCATTATATTTTGCAAGGTAGTAGTCTCCGTTACTGTCCATCGTAGTGGTACCCGGCCCCGGATCTATATCAAATGTTTCTGAATATCTTCCTGTTACATAAATATTATCGGCTGAGTCGAGCGTCATTGCTTTTACAAGAACTTCCGGATAGGGCCCGGAACTTGATGGCGACCCAAGTGCAAAGGCCCAAATATAATTTTTATCCTTGTCATATTTTGCAAGAGTCATGTAAGTGTGTCCATTGACGCCTTCCAGATAGTGAGAGCTTCCGCCTTTAAAATCAAAGTTGGCCGTGTCGTCAATATAACCTGCGAGATAAATGTTGCCGTTAATTCCAATCCTTAGTACATCATTTCCTTCATATTGTTTGTAAGGTAAGATGTGTGCCCAGTCAAATTTTGGTAACTTTTTGTTTGCATTTTCATAGATCTGTATGCAGGTAGAAGTGTCTGTGCAACCGTTTTGACTAACAATTACCGAGTAGGCGTTATTGTCAGGCACATGAAATGTTTTATTCGTTGCTCCGTTTATTGGAATGTTGTTGCTGCAATTGAACCACTGATAACTTGCTCCAATTGCATTGCTGCTTATAGCGGTATCGTGCAATGATACTTCGCTCACCGGAATGCTTACATTTAAATTTAATGTGACAACACTATCACAAAAGGACGAAGAATTTAATCGTGCGAAATAAATACCGGAACTAATCAATGTGTCGCCATTGAATAAGTAACTTCCTCCATTACATATACTCGCATTTACAGTGTTGGTGATGGCTGTACATTGGTCATAACACACCAGTATTCCATCAGAGCCCGGGAAATTGGTATTGATTACATCCAACACTGTGGCTGAAGGATCGACATCCATTTGACTTTTAAAAAATCCACCGGTATACATTTTATTGTTTTTACCAATGAGGAGGAACCCGGGATTTTCATCGAGTGGACTTCCGAGATTAAAAGACCATAGAAGCTGACCGCTTGCTGAGTATTTACCCAAGAGAATATCGAAAGAGTTATTTACTGAATTATATATAACTGTTCCGGGTCCGGGATCCAAATCAACGTCATAAGCAAAGCTCCATTCAAAGTAAATGTTGTTGTAAGTATCTGCTGCTATGTCTTGTATACTGATTTGTGTACTTCCGGAGTAATCAGTAGGAATAATGAATGAACTAAGATGATTTAATCCGGTATCCTGCCTTGTGCAGATGCTGGGACTTGTTGCAAATGGTGGCCATGTTATATTTGCGGTGTCAGGACCGGCATCAAGATCAATTGTTCCATAACCCATGCTACCGCCCAATAATAGATTGTTGTTTTTATCCATACGAATATGAGAGAAGGTACATGACGTATTTCCTGTAAACTGTATTACTTTTTTAAATTGAAGATTTGCGTCTAATTTCAATATAAAAGCAGCAGGTATGGAATTAATCAATTGGTTCATTCCCGCACCGGGATCGAAATCAACGGTATCTCTGAATATTCCGGTGATATATATATTATTTTGTTGATCAGTTGTCATATCATTAAACTGATCAATATTATTTCCCCCGAAAGACACTGCGGATATAAAATTTCCGGCAGTATCGTATTTTGAAACATATATATCAGAAAGGGGATGAGGGATGAGAGTAAATGAACCGGTATCCGGATCCAGGTCAATTGTGCTTGTGAAATTACCGGCAAGAAATAAATTCTGACTGCTGTCAAAAGACAAGGATGATATGTAATTGTTATTGGAAAGCATTTTCGCCCAAACCAGACTTCCATTTGTTGCATTGTATTTCGCGAAAAATATTTTATTTACCCCTCCCGAACGGAGTATTAACGTATCGGAAGAGGGATCCATGTCGGCTATTCCGTTGAAATAACCGCATACATAAATGAAATTATTCCCATCTGATACCAGAGTTTGAAATGCGAGATAGCTGGTGCTATCAAAATTTACAGCCCATTGCAATAGTCCATTTGCAGAGTATCGTGCTAAAAAATTTATTCCACGGCTTGCATCAATCAGGTAAGTTTGCCCTGAAGGATCGAAATCCGTTAATCCTGAAGTTGAACCACAAGTAACTAAATCTCCATTCGACATGATGACACCTTTTTGGAAAGACTCATAGCCACTACCATTTAGATGCTGATGCCAGGAATAGTTTACCGATTGGGCTGAAATGAAACAACAAATACCAAATAAGAAAATGCTTAATAGAGGAGCTTTCATTAATAAAATGTTTGATTGAGATGAGCGATGGGCGTAGCGTTTATCCAATGGATGGTTTTTGAATTCTGGTTAAAAGTAGAAATCTTTTATTAGTATTTAAATGAAAATTCTAAGAATCCGTCAATACCTGGATATGGTTTTGAGAATATCTGAGCGTTTTTCCCTAACTGATTTGTAAGACCATCTAAAAAGTGTAATTTCGAATTCTATATAGAACAAGTTTTGTAACTCCATACCATGACTTCATTAAAGCTTAGCCTGAGTACTCCCCCAAAGAAGAGATTGAATTCAGTTATTATCATAGACGATTCTTCAACAGAATTGCAAATGGCCATTGATTATTTTAGCAAATATCCTGGTCTTAAAACCAAGACTTATGCCACCGGAGAATTATGTATCAAAGATCTTGTTGTTTCAGGCTTTGTTCCTGATATGATTCTTCTCGACTACTTCCTTGACTCAGAAAGCCCTGGTTCAAAGGATGGCCTTGAAGTGCTCGTTAAGTTGGCGGAGTTGTGCCCTACATCGGAAATTATTATGTTGTCTGCCGTAGAGAACCAAAGAGTCATTGACCTGGCCAGAAGAAAAGGCGCATCCTATTATATTGTAAAAGGTGCTGCCGGATATAAGAAACTTGATGAAATCATCAGTAAAGATTTTATTGTTGGGGGGTAATATAAATCAGCGTCTTCAAGCTTGCATGGAAAGCTGTGATCATCCAAAGTTTGTTGCAATTACTAAAAGTTCCTTATACTTCTTTTCAATACACTGTTCATAACTCTAAGTCTAGGCATAAAGGAATCCTGATAAAATAGACTACCCTTGCCTCCACACTTGAGCCAGAAACTGACGGCTCATTTCCATCTAATTTAAAAAGAAATTTATGAAAAAATTTTACTCAACTCTTGGGCTGATAATCTCATGTCTTTTCAGCACGGCCCAGGTATGGGCTCCTGTTGGAAGCGGCGTCAACTCATCAGTCGATGCATTCAACATTTACCAGGGCAAACTCGTTGCAGGCGGACGTTACTCGCCAATGACTACCTGGGACGGATCTGCCTGGACTGATCTAACGTCAGGAGTAAACCCAACAGCTACGGCAATTTTTGTCGAAGGAAATGATCTTTATTCCGGAACGCAATTCACAGGTGGAGATGCATTCAAAGTGATTTCTCACTATGATGGTACTAACTGGTCAATTGTTGGTGGAAGTACCGCAGCTTATCTGAACATAAACTGGAACACGAACAATCATTGGTATGATATTTTCAAATACAACAGCAACCTTTATGGTGTATATGATAATGGACTGTTTCGCTACGATTCAAGTGTTCCGGAGTTTAGTTCAGTAGGTGATCAGCTTACAGACTTGGGAGTTGCTGCAACTTCATTACGCTTCGCAGGAATAGTAAATAACATAGCCTATTTCAGTGGAATGACAAATAGTGATCAGCAAGTCATTACCTGGAACAATTCCAATTGGGACACTTTGGACTTGACTGCCTATCCACTTCGAGGTATTCTGGGAGTTGAAGCGGTAAACAACGAACTGTTCATTGCAGGAGGTTTCCAGGATATAAATGGTACAATTTTCGGGATGTTAAAATGGGATGGTACAACACTTTCAACAGTATTGGGCTACGGAGCAGGAATTCCACGAATCAATCTGCTTTTTTCTACAACAAATCATTTGTACGCAACTTACTTCGATACAGTTGATCACATTGGAGTATGGAACGGAACTTCATTTGAAAATTTAGGTGGCGAGATTACCAGTGTAGTGAATGCTGTTTCGGAGCATGCAGGAATAGCATATGCGGGTGGATTTTTCTCAACCTTCGACGGAGTTACAGCTAATAATATTGCACAAAGCGCAATAACTGTTTCAGTAAAGGAGATTGGAAATGAGAATCAGTTCTCCTTTTATCCAAATCCCGCTAATGAGAAAATTGAATTAAGTCCATCAACAGTAGCAAGGAAAGTGGACATTCTCAATTCGATGGGACAGTCAATCGATAATCAAACATTACAAGCCGGTCAAACAAAAATATCAATTGCACATTTGCTACCGGGGATATACACAATACGTCTTGTCAACGACAATAAAGTTCAGTCTTCGCGAGTCCTTAAGTACTAGACTTCAATAGAATCATTTTGTTTAAGGAGGCAATTCGTATCGAATTGCCTCCTTTTTTAGTGGTCAAATGAAATTAATATTAGGAGTGTAAGTAGCCCTAAAAATCCTACAGTTTAAAAGTAGACAAAAATGTCTAACTTTAAATTTGTAGAAAATGAAAAAATCAAAATTCACAGAAAGCCAAA
>SHNE01000050.1 GCA_004295015.1 Bacteroidota bacterium
TTCCCGGCAATTGGTCGGGCCAACGCGCCCATCGAAATATGGTATTCCAATAGAAAATTAAAGCTAAATATTGTTATGCAGCAGCTATATTAGATTATCAATCCTTGGATGTTGGCTGATTTACGAAAAAATGATTAAACCTAAAATTTTTTTCTATGCACGCACAACATTGTTGTTCGTGCATTTTTTTTCTTGATTTATTGCCCACCGATTTTATTCGAATCAAAAAGGATCGCTTCGGGTTCCCCTAAAACGTGGATGTATTACAATTTCGGGGAGTGAATAAATCAAATTGTAACCAATACTGCATCCCCTTCAACTTTTACAGGGAATTGATGTAGAGGGTTTTTTGCCGGACTTTGTGTAACAGCACCTTCCATGTTGAAAGTACTCCCATGAAGTGTACAAACAAGTTGACCCTGCTCTTCTTTAATGTTGCCGCCTTTGTGCGTACACTTCATCAAGAATGCATGCACTTCATTTGTTGGTTTCCTGACTAATAAAACGTCGTTTCTCATTGATGCTTCACGAATGCGCAAAGTCTTGTTTTCACCAAAGGCAGACAAGGGAACTGAAAAAACTCCATTCGATGCGGCAACAGACATTGCAGCAGCAGGAGCCGAGCAAGATTCCTGACTAAGTAAAAATCCAAAACCTGCTACCATAGCGCAGGCACTACAACTTTGTTTTAGGAAATCACGTCTGCTTGTCATGGCTAATGTTTAAAGAGTGAATGAAATAATTAACAAGGTCTGAAGATTAATTCTAACTATTCTGAAATTTGCATTAAGGCATTACGCATACTGACTTTTTCTCCAAGGATTTTTTCGATTTCATTTATATTAATTCGCTCCTGAAGCATACTGTCCCTGTGGCGTATGGTCACGGTGTTATCTTCCAGAGTCTGGTGATCGATAGTGATACAGAATGGAGTCCCAATGGCATCTTGCCTGCGGTATCGTTTTCCTATTGAGTCTTTTTCCTCATACTGGCAAAGGTGGTCAAAGCGAAGGCGGTTCATGATCTCCCGGGCTTTTTCAGGCAAGCCATCTTTCTTAACAAGTGGAAGTATGGCACATTTAACAGGGGCAAGAAAAAATGGAATTCTTAAAACTACACGTTCAGAACCATCTTCAAGCTTTTCTTCGGCATATGCCTGGGAAAGTATTGCAAGAAACATCCTGTCAAGTCCAATCGATGTTTCAAGTACATAAGGAACATAACTCTGATCAAGTTCCGGATCAAAATATTGAAGTTTCTTTCCTGAAAATTTTTCGTGATTGCCTAAATCAAAATCGGTGCGGGAATGGATTCCTTCCAATTCTTTAAAGCCGAAAGGAAATTCAAATTCTATATCACAGGCAGCATTAGCATAGTGTGCCAGTTTAAGATGGTCGTGAAATCGATGCTTTGATTCAGGAAAGCCCAGACTGCGGTGCCATTTCATCCGTGTTTCTTTCCAGTATTTATACCATTCCATCTCTGTTCCGGGCTTGATAAAATACTGCATTTCCATTTGCTCAAATTCACGCATACGAAATATGAATTGTCTGGCTACAATTTCATTTCTAAAGGCTTTTCCGGTTTGAGCGATACCAAATGGAATTTTCATTCTTCCTGTTTTCTGCACATTGAGGAAATTCACAAAAATTCCCTGTGCAGTCTCCGGTCGCAGATAAATGGTGGAGGACTCTTCACTCACAGATCCAACCTGAGTAGAAAACATCAGATTGAACTGGCGAACATCGGTCCAGTTGCGTGTGCCTGAAATCGGGCAGACGATTTCGAGATCGATAATTATTTGTCTGACTTCAACTAAATCATTTGCTTCAAGAGCAGCTTTAAAACGTAGGTTGATATCATCAATCTTTTTCTGGTTTTCTAAAACTCTTGCATTTGTAGTCCTGAAGGTATATTCATTGAATCCATCAGCAAAACGTGTTCTTGCTTTTTCTACTTCCTTATTGATCTTTCCTTCAATCTTGGCCACATGCTCTTCGATAAGTACATCGGCACGGTATCGTTTTTTCGAGTCCTTATTATCAACCAGAGGGTCATTGAAGGCGTCTACGTGACCTGAAGCTTTCCATGTGGTCGGATGCATAAAGATGGATGCGTCGATTCCTACAATGTTCTCATTCATCTGTACCATGGCTTTCCACCAATAGTCACGGATGTTTTTTTTCAGTTCTGCCCCGTTCTGTCCATAATCATAGACAGCACTCAGTCCGTCATATATTTCACTGGATTGGAATATAAAACCATACTCTTTCGCATGGGAGATGATATTCTTGAATAAGTCTTCGTTATTAGTGCTTGCCATAGGCAGCTAAAGTAGGGATTTTTCCATTTCCTGCCTGAGCAAGAGGCCGGCAATAATTTTTATTCTTATTATTTTCCCTTGATATCGAATTAAAAGAGCCGTCTAAAACCCTACCTTTGTCCAATGATCGCTATTGGCAACACCTTCGTATCTGAAGACCTCATTGAGAAAAAATTCGTTTGTGACCTGAACGCCTGTAAGGGCGGCTGTTGCGTAAAGGGAGACTATGGTGCACCTTTGGAAGATGATGAGTTGGAGATCATGGAGAAAATTTATGAAAAAGTGAAGCCGTACATCCCTGCTGCCGGTATTGCTGCCATTGAAAAACAAGGAAAGTACTTGCGGTACGAGAAAAAGGAATGGGTGACTCCTTTGGTGAACGGAAAAGAGTGTGCTTATACTTATTTTGAGAAAGGAATTGCGAAATGTTCTATTGAGAAAGCCTATTATGATGGAAAGATAAAATGGAAAAAACCTGTTTCATGTCATTTGTACCCCGTTCGTATAACACGGAATAAAATCGGCATGGATCACCTGGCTTATGATCGATGGAGTATTTGTAAACCGGCATGCAAATTAGGGGAGAACCTGAAAGTTCCTGTTTTTAAGTTTTTGAAAGAGTCCTTGGTGAGGAAGTATGGAAAAGCGTGGTATAAGGAACTTGAACTTGCAGCTAAAATTTGGGAAGAACAAAAGAAAAGCAAGCCTGTAAAATAAAGTTAAGCAGAGGTGCATTTTTTAATAATTTTAGTGAAGACAGAAGTTAATTTCACTCTGTCCTGATTATCAGGTAAAAAAATTATTTAAGATTGTCTCGCCGTCCTTTCAGTTACAAAACTGTCGTCAACCTGCAAGTGAATTTTTTAAACATTTTTTGTTCAAAACCCCTGTAGGCCTTATCTGTCAAGGCTTTTGGAAGGCTTTACTAATTTGTAAACAAATCCCGGTGCATAATTGTCGAAAAATAATCTGCTCTGCTATTGCAAAGTCTAATTGAAATAAGAATTTTTGTTCAGCACATCAGGAACATTTGTTTCTGATAATTCAGCAAATATTTAAGGATTCAGAGAACGATTCTCTTCGGTCCGGGAAAGCGAAAATTTTCTAAAGCCGAAAGAGAGGAGGAATCGTCACCTCTTTCCGGAAGACAATTAAAATTACGAACCCCCTTTTTAAAAGAATTATGAAGAAAGAGATTTTGTTAGAGGAGAATAAAGACAGATTTGTTTTATTTCCAATTAAGTATCCCCAGATATGGGAAATGTATAAAAAGGCAGAACAGAGCTTCTGGACTGCAGAAGAGGTTGACCTTCATGCCGACCAGCAAGATTGGGATCGCCTGAAAGATGGAGAACGCCATTTTATCAAACATGTACTTGCCTTTTTTGCTGCGAGTGATGGCATTGTTAATGAAAATCTGGCTGTTAACTTTATGAAGGAAGTCCAGTTACCTGAAGCTCGTTGTTTTTATGGCTTTCAGATAATGATGGAAAATATCCATAGTGAGATGTACTCTCTATTGATAGACACTTATATAAAGGATAATGCTGAGAAGAACAGACTTTTCAACGCTATTGATACTATCCCTTGTGTGAGTAAAAAAGCAGACTGGGCACTTCGTTGGATTTCCAACGGAAGCTTTGCTGAGCGTCTTATAGCTTTTGTAGCTGTCGAGGGAATTTTCTTTTCGGGTTCTTTCTGTTCTATTTTTTGGTTGAAGAAACGAGGTTTGATGCCGGGCCTTTGTACCTCCAACGAATTTATTTCACGGGATGAAGGCATGCATTGTGATTTCGCATGCTTACTTTATAGTATGTTGGAAAATCCTTTACCTAAATCACAGGTTACTCAAATCATTACTGATGCCGTGGTTCTTGAACATGAATTCGTCACTGATGCACTGCCGGTATCTTTAATA
Organism: Bacteroidota bacterium; assembly: GCA_004295015.1. GTDB lineage: Bacteria > Bacteroidota > Bacteroidia > AKYH767-A > 2013-40CM-41-45 > QQVM01. Next base: position 4,242 of record SHNE01000050.1, read on the forward strand.
GGGATGAATTCCAAAATGATGTGTCAGTACATTGAATTTGTTGCTGATCGCCTTTTGGTATCTCTTGGTTGTGATAAAGTGTATAACAGCAGCAATCCTTTTGATTTCATGGAGATGATTTCTCTCCAGGGAAAAACAAATTTCTTCGAAAAACGTGTGAGCGAATATAAAAAAGCAGGGGTCGGCCAACAGAAGGAAGACAATGTATTCAAGTTGGATGAAGATTTTTAATTCCCATATTAATGCCTTTCGTTCTTAAATAATAAGTACTCTTCTTTTTATCATTATACCACTAATACAAAACCAGCATTAACTTATGTTCGTACTCAAACGCGACGGTCGACAGGAAGCTGTTAAATTCGATAAGGTAACAGCCCGCATCCAGAAACTTGCTTATGGACTTTCTGAGCATGTAGATACTTTCTCTGTAGCCCAGAAGGTTATTGAAGGGATTTACGATAACGTAACCACCACACAACTTGATAATCTTGCCGCAGAGATCGCAGCTTCGATGACTACCAGGCATCCCGATTATGCATTACTCGCAGCACGTATAGCAGTTAGTAACCTTCATAAGGGAACTAAAAAATCTTTCAGTGAAACCATGAAAGATTTGTACGAATACATCGATATTCATACAGGGAAAAAGGCACCTTTAATTGCTGATGATGTTTTCAAAGTCATTTGGGATAACCGCGATATTCTTGACTCCACCATCATTTATGATCGGGATTTTGGTTATGATTATTTCGGATTTAAAACACTTGAGAAATCTTATCTGTTAAAAATCAATGGAAAGGTTGCTGAACGCCCTCAGCATTTGATAATGCGTGTTGCAGTTGGTATACATCAGAACGATATTGATTCTGTTATTGAAACATATAATCTCATGAGTGAGCGTTGGTTCACGCATGCAACGCCAACTTTGTTTAACGCAGGAACTCCTAAGCCACAACTATCTTCCTGTTTTCTGATCCAAATGCAGGATGACAGTATCGAAGGTATTTACAACTCACTAAAAAGTTGCGCCAAGATTTCTCAGTCGGCCGGCGGAATAGGATTAAGCATACATAATATCCGCGCCACAGGATCTTATATCCGCGGAACCAATGGAACATCTAATGGAATTGTTCCAATGTTGAGGGTATTTAATGATACAGCTCGTTATGTAGATCAGGGCGGAGGAAAGCGCAAAGGTTCCTTTGCAATTTATCTTGAACCATGGCATGCTGACATTTTCGCTTTTCTTGAACTGAAGAAAAATCATGGTAAGGAAGAGCTGCGTGCGCGCGACCTTTTCTACGCACTCTGGATTCCTGATTTATTCATGGAAAGAGTCGAAGCAGATGGAGACTGGAGTCTCTTCTGTCCGAATGAAGCACCCGGACTTGCAGATTGCTACGGCGATAAGTTCCGTGAGCTCTATGCTAAATACGAATCTGAAGGACGTGCTCGTAAAACAGTAAAAGCACAAGAACTTTGGTTTGCTATGCTTGAATCACAAATTGAGACCGGCACTCCTTATATGCTTTATAAAGATGCATGTAATGAAAAAAGCAACCAGAAGAATCTTGGAACAATAAAGAGCTCTAATCTTTGTACGGAGATTGTTGAATATACCGCACCTGATGAAATCGCTGTATGTAATCTTGCATCAATTGCACTTCCGCGTTTCGTAATCGACGGGGAATTTGATCATCAGAAATTATTCGATATCACCTATGTCGTCACAAAGAATCTGAATAAGGTTATCGATGTAAATTATTATCCTGTCGAAGAAGCGCGCAACAGTAATATGCGTCATCGTCCGATCGGTATAGGTGTGCAAGGACTTGCTGATGCATTTATCCTGATGCGTATGCCATTCGATAGCGATGAAGCTCGTCAGCTTAACAAAGACATCCACGAGACGATCTATTATGCAGCAATGACTGCATCCAAGGATCTGGCGAAGGTTGAAGGTCCTTATCAGACATATGCAGGTTCGCCGGTTTCGCAGGGAATCTTCCAGTACGATATGTGGAATGTTACTCCGGGACCACGGTGGGAGTGGGATGTTTTGAAGGAGGAAGTAATGAAATACGGTGTAAGAAATTCTTTGCTCCTTGCACCAATGCCAACGGCAAGTACTTCACAGATTCTTGGTAACAACGAATGCTTCGAGCCTTATACTTCGAACATTTATTCCCGCAGGGTATTAAGTGGAGAATTTCCGGTCGTGAATAAGCACCTCCTGAAAGATCTGGTAAAACTGGATCTCTGGAATGATGTGATGAAGAATAAAATCATCGCTGCCAACGGATCTGTTCAGGATATTCCTGAAATTCCTCAGGACTTAAAAGAAATCTATAAAACAGTTTGGGAAATTAAACAACGTTCTTTGATCGATATGGCTGCAGATCGCGGAGCATATATTTGTCAGAGTCAATCCCTGAATATATTTATACAGGATACTAATTTCGCAAAACTTACTTCGATGCATTTCTATGCCTGGAAGAAAGGATTAAAAACCGGTATGTATTATCTCCGTTCTAAGTCCGCAGCAGATGCGGTTAAATTTACTGTTGACCAAAGCTATTTAAAGCAAGCAGCGGAAAACGGAAAAGTTACAGAAAGTGTGATCACCAAAGAAGTTGCTTTCGAACAAATGGCTTGTTCACTCGATGACCCTGAGTCATGTGAAGCCTGCGGTAGTTAATTTGCTTTTTCCATTGTTATAAATCCCTCTCGGTTAATACCTGGAGGGATTTTTTTTGAACAGGTAATTTGGATGAATAATAAAGTTAATTTATATGAAAATGTATTTTTATGCAGATGGGTGCAGGAATAAGTAAAAGTTGTAAATTTGATTGAGTCATTTTTTTATTTTCTGATACAATAATATTTATTCAATAAATAATGTAAAATTATTACCATGAAACAAAAACTACTTCTCCTTACCTTGTTGTTTATTTTTTCGATTTCGGGTTTTGCTAAACATGTCGATGAGAATTCAGCAAAGCAAGTTGGCTCCAAATTTATAGCTACCAAAACAAGTTCTGATAATCTTCGAACCGGGCGACAGCTACAACTTGTTTATAAGTCTGATTCAAAAAGCACAAAGTCACAAGCCGCCCAGGAGGCAATGACTTTTTTTTACGTATTTAATGTCGGGTCAAATGGTTTTGTAATAGTCTCAGGAGACGATAATGTTATTCCAATACTAGGTTACTCGGATCAAGGAACTTTTAAGTCAGATAATTTGCCTGTAAGTGTTGCCAAATGGATGGAAGACTACAAAAGTGAAATTCGAAGTATCATTGAACAGGATATTCCCCCGGGAGATCAGGTGAATGATGCATGGACAAGTTTACGATCATCAGGTAGCACGATCGTTAATGCAAATTCAGCCTCGACTGTAAATCCATTGGTTCAAACACAATGGAATCAAAGTCCCTATGAAAACACCCTTTGCCCGGGAGGTTCAGTTACCGGCTGCGTAGCTACCGGAATGGCTCAGATAATGAAATACTGGAATTACCCGGCTACAGGTTCAGGATTTCATTCTTACAATCATCAAACTTACGGTACACTTTCAGCAAATTTTGGGAACTCCACTTATCAATGGAGTTCTATGCCGAACGTTCTCACCAGTGTAAATACTGCCGTTGGTGCACTGATGTATGATGTAGGCGTAAGTGTCGACATGAGTTACAGCCCTTCTGTGAGTGGTGCCTGGGTAATTCAAAACAGTCCGGCTCCACAAGCTTGTTCAGAGTATGCTTTAAAAACTTATTTTGGTTATAAAACTTCTCTAAGTGGAGTGGAACGTGTTAATTACAGTGATGCTCAATGGATGTCATTGTTAAAAGCCGAACTTGATGCGAGCCGACCAATACTTTATGCCGGATTTGGAAGTGGAGGAGGACATTGTTTTGTTGCTGATGGTTACGATGTGAATGACTTCATTCATTTTAATTGGGGCTGGGGTGGAGCCTATGATGGTTATTTTCATATCAATGCTCTCAATCCAAGTGGTACCGGTACCGGCGGAGGATCGGGAGGGTATAACAGTGGACATCAAGCAGTCGTTGGTATCGAGCCACCTACCGGAACTCAAACCCACTCTATTGCTTTATATAATTATGTTACACCTTCATCAAGTACATTATATTATGGGCAGGCATTTGAAGTGTATACTAATATCGTGAACAACGGAACAGCAGGCTATAGTGGAGATTATGCAGTTGCAATATTTGATGATGCCTACAACTTCGTCGACTATGTACAAATTTTAAGTGGATACACTCTCGCAGCAGGCAATGCTTATATCAATAACCTCATATTTTCAAATTCCGGATTGTTTAGCATGTTGCCAGGTACCTATTATGCAGGAGTATATTATAGACCGACAGGTGGAAATTGGATACAAGTATCGGATAATGGAAGCTATTCAAACTTTGTCCAGTTGACTGTAATTAATCCGAATGATATTGAATTAAACTCTTCAATGTCGCTCACACCCGGTAGCACCTTTACACAGGGTCAATCAGCTTCTGTCAATCTTAATATTATTAATGACGGAATAAATACATTTATCGGGCAGTATTCCGTTGGACTTTATAACCTGGATGGAAGTTTTTCTGAAACTATTGGCACCATTAATGAAAATGCAGGTTTGCCCTCCGGTTACACTTACCTCACTCCATATTTAACCTTCAGCACCACTGCCATCACGTCCCCGCCAGGAACATATCTATTGGCAGTTCAGCATAATTATAATAGTACAGGCTGGCAATTAACAGGATCCTCATATTTTCAGAATCCGATTAAGGTAACAGTTGTAGCTTCAAGCATTCAACCTGATGTGTATGAAGTAAACGATATTTTGAGTCAGGCATATACACTTCCTGTTACTTTTTCAGGAAATAATGCAATCACAAATACTGTAGGCTCAAATTGTCATAACACATCCGATAACGATTATTACAAAATTTTATTCCAGGCCGGGTATAACTATACAGTCACTCCCCGATTGCACGACTCTTACAATAGCGGAAATGGAAACACCTACACACTCGATGGATTGTTTTCGTATTCCACCGATGGCCTGACTTGGTCAGATGCTTTTGATGATGTAATTAGCGGAACTGTTGCTGTAGGCGCCGGAGGAACAATTTATTTTCGGGTAGCACCATTCTTTGCAGGTGAGACAGGAACTTATTTGCTTGACATTAATGTCGCAAGAGCCTCTGTGATTGGTGTTGAAGAAAATGAATTTGCAGCATATTTTAAGACCTATCCAAATCCTGCAACGAATTTTATACAACTTGAGTTTGGAGACTTCAGTGGTAAGCTAAATAAAATAAATGTTTTGAATGTGCAGGGTCAGAGTATTTATGAGACTGAGCAAATTAATCAGGCAAAGAAAATGCGTATTCCAATGGAGAATTTAACAAACGGAATTTACTTTTTGCAATTACACACCAGTAGCGGACTGGTTTCTAAAAAAATCGTTTTAACCCGATGAAATTAATTTTTGCAATATTCTCTTTATTCGCTTTGAGTTGTAACACAAATTCGAAGGTTACCAAAACACCGACAGAACCTGATGCCGGTTTTACTCCTGTCTTCGCATCAGGTCCTCCGGTGTTAGTTTATAAAACCAAGGCTGATTTTGATAGTCTGGTTCCGGTGATGTTATCTGATGACAAATCGGAAATTGTATCTTACCCTCATCCGGATGATCTTAAGTCTGGCAATTCGTATTCAGTTCCTTCCACACTTAGTGGAGGATATTTGCTTGATAACCGTGGGATCGGTTTGAATGTAGCCTTTCTGAAATTCACCTATGAAGAGTATGCAAAGCTTGAAAATATTCCAAGTCTTAAAGAACTTTACGCTTCCATTAAAGAGAAAGATCCACTTACAGAACTTTGTAATTGTGGGATAAAATCTGCTTTTACAGATGTTAATTCGCAAGTAAATAGTTTAATAGAAAATAAAAGACTACGAACGAGCTGTAAAGTGTTGAAATAAAAGGATTAAAGAATGTTGGTTTAGTATCAGAACCTCTCTCAAATACTAAGGGATGAATCAACTTTTGTGGTTTTCTAAATTGAATCGCAGAGCCATTGACCTAGTTTGGAATCGGGCATCAATATAATTGAAGGCATTTGGTGAAGCACAGGAAAGTGGACATCTGGTTCTTTGTTGATTTGAATGAAGCTGATGCAAAATTAAGGCACAAAAAAACCCGGATCGCAAGATCCGGGTTACTTTTCACACTTTGACATGTCCCCAGTTCTTTCCCGATTTAATCCTATAAAGTTGCATTTCACTGATCCCGAACTTGGAAGCTATGTCCTTCAGACGCAGTTGTCTTTTATCTGAAAATATTTTTTGTTTGATTTCCTTCACTTTTCCGGCTGTTAACTTGTGGCCTTTGAGCCGTCTTTTTGCCTGATATGCTTTGACTACCGGGCTTTTTTGTTGGTGTTTGTCAAGTTCTTCTCTTGAAGCCCATTTGAGATTTGAGATTTTATTATTCAACTTGTTGTAGTCCAGGTGGATAACAAAAGTTTGATTTCGCTTTGGTTTTTTGTGAAAATGTTGTGCCACTAACTTATGCACATAACATTGTATGTCTTTGTCCTTGATTTTGAGCTTCAAAGCTGCGTAACCATTTACCCTGGTGCCTTTTAGAACCTTTTTATTTTCTAAAGTTCCTTTGAAGCTGGCAATTCTGCCCAGGTTAGAGACTGCATAATGAGTGCGTTCGAACTTTATTCCGAGTTTGATCTCTTTCCACTGTTCATTTTGAATCTTGGCCATAATTGGAGGTTTAAAATGTATTTAATATTAAAGATTCTTACTGCTTATTCTTTTGAAAAACGAATGGTTGATATACATTTGTCCAAAGTAAAACCAATATTTACTAAAATTGTTTAAGCCAGCGAAAAGTTTTTACGCGCCGCTTTAAAACCTTAAATTAAGACCCGGGATTATGATCGCTTCACTCCGAATGTTTTATTCATCTGTAGGACGCAAATTGGTGATGGCTCTCACCGGTTTGTTCCTCTGCACCTTCCTCGTTGAACACCTGTATGGGAACTTGTTATTATATAAAATTGACGGTGGGCTGGCCTTCAATGAATACTCTGCATGGATGGCGGGAAATCTATTCATTCGCACAGTAGAAATTGGTCTGTTTGCAGGCTTTTTAATTCATATTATCGATGGTCTTTATCTGACGCTCCAAAATCGTAAGGCAAGACCTGTACGCTATGCCGTTAGTCAACAGACCGGAAATAGCACCTGGTTTTCCCGCAATATGGGTCTTACCGGTTCCTTTATTTTATTTTTCCTGATTGTTCACTTGCGTTCCTTCTTCTTTCCCCACCGTGTTCTTCATGCTGAAAATAGTATGGCTTATGATGTGGCCAATGCCTTCCAATCAAATTGGTATTCGGCGCTTTATGTACTTGCAATGGTGATTCTCGGTGCACATCTTAATCATGGTTTCCAATCGGCCTTCCAGACCGTAGGTGCTAATAATCAGAAATACCGATCAACATTAAAAATAGCAGGAAGCATCTTTGCATTGATAATTATGATCGGCTTCGCTTCCTTCCCTGTCATGTTTTACTTTGATATATTTGGAGTTGCCTCTGATATATTGAGATAATCCGTAAACAAACCGAAGTGAAATTTATTAATCGGCCTTTATATTTCTTACCAGACACTTTCCTAAAGCTATGAATAAACTAAACTCAAAGATCCCGGATGGACCACTCGAAAATAAGTGGAGCACATACAAATCAACTGTCCGGCTGGTAAATCCGGCTAATAAAAGGCGGCTTGAAGTGATTGTTGTAGGTTCAGGACTTGCAGGAGCAGCCGCAGCAGCCACTCTTGCTGAGCTGGGATACAAAGTGAAGTGCTTTTGTTTTCAGGACAGTCCACGTCGTGCACATTCTATCGCCGCACAGGGCGGTATCAATGCTGCTAAGAATTATTCTAACGATGGCGACAGTGTGTACCGACTTTTTTATGATACTGTGAAAGGTGGAGATTACAGAGCCCGTGAAGCAAATGTTTATCGACTCGCTGAAGTATCTACTGCTATCATTGATCAATGCGTTGCACAGGGTGTTCCTTTTGCCCGAGAATACGGTGGACTGCTCGACAACCGTTCATTTGGTGGTGTGCAGGTATCAAGAACGTTTTACGCCAGGGGACAAACAGGTCAGCAGCTATTGTTAGGGGCTTACAGTTCTCTTTCCAGACAAATTGCCAAAAAGCAGGTGACCATGTATAATCGTCACGAAATGGTTGAACTGGTGATGGTAGATGGGAGAGCACGGGGAATTATAGCACGCGATTTAATCACCGGGGAACTGGAACGACATTCTGCACACGCAGTTGTGTTGGCAACAGGAGGCTATGGAAATGTATTTTATCTGAGTACAAATGCGATGGGAAGTAATACTACTGCCATCTGGAAAGCATATAAAAAGGGAGCCTATTTTGGAAATCCTTGTTTCACGCAAATTCACCCTACCTGTATACCTGTTTCGGGCGAGTATCAATCGAAACTGACTTTGATGAGTGAAAGTTTACGTAATGATGGAAGAGTGTGGGTACCAAAAGCTCAGGGTGACAAACGCAGTCCATCTGACATACCTGATACTGAACGCGACTATTATCTGGAAAGAAGATATCCGGCTTTTGGAAATCTTGTCCCGCGTGATGTCGCCAGCCGTGCCGCCAAGCAGGCTTGTGATGAAGGAAAAGGCGTTGGTCCATCAGGGCTCGCGGTGTATCTTGATTTCAGGGACGCTATACAACGATTAGGAAAAGATGTAATACAGGAACGCTATGGCAATCTTTTTGAAATGTATGAAAAGATAACAGGTGAAGATCCCTATCAAACTCCAATGCGTATTTATCCGGCGGTGCATTATACAATGGGCGGCATTTGGGTTGACTATAATCTGATGACTACTATACCCGGACTTTATGCCTTAGGAGAATGTAATTTTTCTGATCATGGAGCCAACCGTTTAGGAGCATCTGCATTGATGCAAGGACTTGCTGATGGCTACTTTGTTATCCCATATACCATTGGAGATTATCTTGCCGATGAAATCCGTAATCCTGCTATTTCAACAAGTCATGCTTCGTTTGAAGAAGCAGAGAAGGCAGTGCGTGAACGTACAAACCGACTTATGCAAATCAAAGGGAAGCAGACCGTAGAGGATCTTCACAAGAAATTGGGAAAGATCATGTGGGAATACTGTGGAATGGCACGAAATGAAGCCGGGCTCACCAAAGCACTTCAGCTGATTGCTGATTTGAAAAAAGAATTCTGGAGTGACGTAAGGATTCCGGGAGAGATTAATGAGTTCAATCCTGAGCTTGACAAGGCCGGACGGGTAGCTGATTTCATTGAGTTGGGTGAATTGATGGTTCGTGATGCATTGAACCGCAGAGAATCATGTGGAGGACATTTCCGTGAAGAGTCACAAACTGAGGATGGAGAGGCAAAGCGTGATGATGATAAATTTTCTTATGTGAGTGCATGGGAATATACAGGAGAAAGTTCAGACCCTGTTCTCAATAAAGAAGAGTTAATATTTGATGTTGTTCATCCGACACAAAGAAGTTATAAGTAATGAATGAAAGCATCAATTTTCATCTTTACAACATTTATAGATTAAGAAGGTTAAACAAATTTCAATAGCACAATTTCACCATGGCAGAAACAATCAATTTAAAATTGAAAATCTGGAGACAGCGCAACAGCAACGACACGGGGCATTTTGAAATGTATGATATGCCGGGAGTGAATACGCATATGTCATTTCTCGAAATGATGGATGTGTTAAATGACCGACTGATCCGCGAAGGAAAAGATCCTGTGGCTTTCGATCATGATTGTCGCGAAGGAATTTGCGGTATGTGTTCTATGTATATCAATGGAAGAGCACACGGACTTTTAAAAGGAACCACCACCTGTCAGTTGCATATGCGCTTTTTCTCAGAGGGTGAAACTATTACTATTGAGCCATGGAGGGCAGCTGCATTTCCTGTAATTAAAGATTTGGCTGTTGACCGTACCGGTTTTGAAAAAATTATGCAGGCCGGTGGTTATGTTTCTGTAAATACAGGAAATGCGCCTGATGCAAATAGCATTCCTATTGGGAAACCCTTAGCGGATGAAGCATTCGATGCAGCTGCCTGCATCGGTTGTGGTGCCTGTGTAGCTGCTTGCAAGAATGCTTCTGCCATGTTGTTTATGTCGGCCAAGGTTTCTCAGCTTGCCCTTTTACCACAAGGTCATCCTGAACGTAATCAAAGGGTTCTAAAAATGGTTGAGGCTCATGATGAAGCCGGCTTTGGAAGTTGTACAAATACCGGTGCTTGTGAAGCAGAATGCCCGAAAGAAATTTCGATTTCACACATTGCACGCCTGAACAGGGAATACCTGAATGCCAGCTTGAACAAGGACTAAACTTTAGCGGATACGTAAAAAAAAACCTGTGAGTTATCACAGGTTTTTTTATGGGGTTCCTGATGCTTAAGGAACGAGTAGTTTTTTAATCCTGGGAACAGGTCCCGGACAATGTGTTGAATGACAGGCTAGACATGTATTCACAAGGTTATTATAGCTGGAAACGATTTCAGTCCCTTTGCTTGTTGAATACGATTTGACAGCGCTCAGGTATACATCAGCAAATGTATCGTAATAGGAATTTTTCGTTTCAGAATCAGTTGCTTTTGCAGTATGAATCTTGTTAAAGGATTCGGGAATCTCCGGATTTATTTTTTCTTCCAGTGCCAGCTTCCTGGCTAATTGTGCATGTTCCAGCATTTCACGCATTAGCAATGATAATTCACTGGAACCATTTGGATTCATGTCGGTGCTGTCATTAAAGGCAGTAGCGTTCTCGGAAGGTACGCCATCAACCAATTGCCAGCTCCCGAGATACAGGCTAATACAAAGGATGATAAATACAGTTTTCATATTAATCATTGTATAGAAGAACTCCCGTTGCCTCGAATGAAATAGACGTTTCAGGTTTTGTTATGTTTTCAATCTCCTCTTTCGATTTTCCCGCATCTTCTGCATAATGCTTAAGCTCATCAACAGAAGTCTCCGTTTTATATGCAGAGCCTTCAAGAATTATTTTTTTTCCTTCACAATCTTTTGGAACAAAAAACGCATAATCATAAAAGCGAACCATCATTGTTTGGCCATCTCCGGCATCCATTTTAAGCCAGCATCCTTTTTTCTTACACACAGATTCAACGGTTCCCATAATCTTCGTGTGAATCGAATCTTGCTTCAGAAGTATTTTACTGATTTGATTGGACTCAATGGCATTATCGGGAGTGATTTTTTCTCCATAAGAATCTGCGGTACCGGCTGATTGTGCCCGGCTGATAGTACTGCTGATGGCAATTAAAAACAGTATAATTATTGACTTTTTCATCTTTTTTAGAATTGTTTTGACAAATATACTCTTAACCTTTCGATTGTGGAATATGATTTCGCACAGGATTTCTTATATTCATTGAAAATTCAAGATAGACGAAATTTCACTCGAAATTTGGGAACAGCTGAGCTGAAGTCCTTAATTGGCCGGAAATGTTCTTATTTTTGAGCTTCCAAATTCCTATATGAAACTACTTAATTTACTCCTGCTTAGCCTGCTAATTTCCTGTACCATGAAAGACACCCATAAGGATGAAATTATTGAATCCAATCAAATTTATATTCATGATCCTCATTCATATGCTAATGCTGCAGATGCCGTGATTCGTCATTTGGCTCTTGATCTAAACGTACATTTTGACACAAAAATTCTTAGCGGAAAAGCAAGTATCTATTTTGAAAATATAACATCAGCGAAAAAAATAATTCTGGATACGAGGGATTTAAGGATAGAGAGAGTGACCCTTGATTCAGCCGGGACTAAGGCTGATTTTACTCTGGGGAAAAATGATCCCTTTCTTGGACAAGCTTTGACTATTGATATTGAGCCTGACACAAAATTCCTGACGGTCTATTATTCAACATCACCGGATGCCCAGGCTTTGCAATGGTTAAGTCCGGAGCAAACAGCAGGAAAAAAATCACCTTTTCTTTTCACTCAATCACAAGCAATTCTTGCCCGGTCATGGGTGCCCGTACAGGATAGTCCGGGAATACGATTTACATATGAAGCCAGGATTCATGTTCCCCCGGGATTGATGGCCGTGATGAGTGCGAAGAATCCACAAGAGAAGAATCAGGAGGGGAATTACAGTTTTCGTATGGATCAAAAGATTCCAGCATATCTTCTTGCACTGGCTGTTGGCGATTTCACCTTCATGCCTCTTGACAAGCGTACAGGAGTATATGCGGAAAGCGTTACCATTAGCAAAGCGGTCAATGAGTTTGCAGATTTGCCTAAGATGCTTGATGCAGCAGAGAATCTCTACGGACCCTATGCATGGGAGCAGTACGATGTGATTGTATTGCCCCCAAGTTTTCCATTCGGCGGAATGGAGAACCCGCGAATAACCTTTGCCACCCCTACAATACTGGCCGGAGACAGATCTCTCACTGCCCTGATTGCCCATGAACTCGCTCATAGTTGGAGCGGAAATCTTGTAACCAATGCAACCTGGAATGATTTCTGGATGAACGAAGGATTTACTGTTTATTTTGAAAGCAGAATCATGGAGTCATTGTACGGAAAAGATTTTGCTGATATGCAAACACTTCTCGGAGTGGAAGACCTGAAGGAAACTATTGCAGAGTTAGGAGAAAAGAGCGAAGACACACACTTAAAGCTAAAATTGGATGGCCGTGATCCTGATGATGGTATGAATGATGTTGCATATGAGAAAGGGAGACTTCTCATTCTTTTGTTGGAGCAAACTTTTGGCAGAGAGAAGCTGGATATTTTTCTCAGGAACCATTTTAAGAATCATGCATTTGGTACAATTACTACAGAACAGTTTATTGATGAGTATAAACGCGACTTAGTCGGAACTGACACGGCAAAAGAAAAATTTATCAATATTGAACAATGGATATATGCACCCGGCCTGCCTTCGAATGCTCCACAAATTAAATCTGTCCGTTTTGAGAATGTCGCAGCACAGGTTGAAAAGTGGAACTCTGGAACAAAGGCAAGCCGGCTTCAAACAAAAGATTATACAACTAATGAATGGCTTAGATTTTTAGGGCTCCTTCCACAAAAACTAACTCATCAACAAATAAAGGAGTTGGATGAAACGTTTCATTTTTCTCAAACCGGAAATTCTGAGATATTATTCGCATGGCTTGAGAAGGTTGTGAATAATGAATATAAAGAAAATTATCCTCAGCTAAAAAAATTTCTCATTGATATTGGTCGTCGAAAATTTGTTAAACCACTTTTTACTGCACTCGTTAAAACCCCGGAGGGAAAAAGGTTTGCTAAAGAAATATATAAGGAGTCAAGACCAAATTATCATTACGTAACACAAACAACAATTGATGGGATCTTAAATAAATAAAAATGAAAAGGACCGATTTACTCATTTATCTTTTTGTAACCCTGGTACTTTATTCTTCATGCACCGGCAAAAGGTCGTCGGAGAAAACGACAGAAAATATTAGGACGTATTATTCTTTAGGAAAAGAAGTATCCGCAAGTGCGCAAGGGGCTTTGATCCAACATCTTTCCAAAGCTATTGAAGAGGGAGGGCCGGCCTATGCCGTTCAATTTTGTAATTTGAAAGCCATGGAGGTGATAGATAGTATTAGCATGGTAAATAATTGCGTTGTATCGAGAGTCACAGATCTGAACCGTAATCCCGGAAATTTTATTTCAAGTGAAGAGGACAAAAACATCTGGACCTATTACACGAACGAAATTTCCGAAAAAGCTGCGGCTGATACCGTAGTTGAAACTCCGGGTAGTATAGTTTATTTCAAGCCCATAAAAATAGGAATGCCAACCTGTTTAAAATGCCATGGTCAGCCCGGCGTAGATATTGATCAAAACACAATGCTTGTGATTGACAGTCTTTACCCCAAAGACCTGGCGAGAAATTATAAAAGCGGAGATTTGAGAGGACTTTGGAAAATTGAATTTTCGAAATCTGTTCAATAAAACTTTGAAATCTATTTTTGATTTTTTTTTCCATTGATCCATTCTCTCACATTTTCACTTAATAATTTTAGTGGAAGGGGACCACTTGTAAGGATAACATCATGAAATTCCCTGATGTCAAAATTATTCCCAAGTTCTTTTTGTGCCCGCTCTCGTAACTCCAAAATCTTGAGCATGCCAATTTTATATCCGGTAGCCTGAGAAGGCCATACGATATATCTGTCAATTTCTTTTCTGCAATCTCCTTCAGGATTTGGTGTATTACGAATGAAATACTGATATGCCTGTTCGCGTGTCCATTTTTTATGATGAATACCGACATCAACAACCAGGCGTGCAGCGCGGAAAACTTCGTTCGCCAGCCTTCCAAAATCTGAATATGGATCCTGATAAAATCCATATTCTTTCGGAATCAGTTCAGCATAAAGCGCCCATCCTTCCACATAGGCAACATTTCCTCCGTGTTGTCTGAATTTGGGAATGCCTGTGAGCTCCTGCGCAATAGCAATTTGCATATGGTGACCGGGAATTCCTTCGTGATAAGCCAATGCTTCGGCCTGATAGATAGGTTGATCCTTCATATCATATAAGTTGATATAATAGGTTCCCGGTCTGGAACCATCCTGGGCAGGATCTTCATAAAATGCTCCGCCTGCAGATTTTTCCCGGAATGGTTCGACGGCTTTTACCACAATTGGCGCAACAGGCTTGGTTAAAAATAGCATGTCCAATTTACTTCTCATGGTATCAATGATGCCTGTCGCCAATGTCATGTATTGCTTTCTTCCTTCAGGAGTGTTAGGAAAATAAAATTGTTTGTTCTCTCTGAGAAATTCAAAGAACCAAATGAGACTATCATCCTTCTTATTTAGTTTTTGGATTATTTCCCGCATCTCAGCATGAATTCTTTTCACTTCACGCTCACCGGTTTCAAAAATTTCATCCGGTGTCATATCAGTTGTGGTGGTATTGTAAAGTGCTGCTTTGTAAAATCGGTCACCGGAAGGAAATTTCCATGCACCATCATCATTCGAAGCGTGTTCTTCCAGTTGTTTGAGTTCTGAAATTAATTTTTGGTATGCAGGCTGTACGACTTCAACAAGTGCATTGGCTGCAAGCCTGAGTAATTCATTTTTTTCCGAGTAGCTAACGGTATTTAACGAGGATACTTTGCTTGTGAAGTCTTCGAACAAAGGACTTTTTTCATAGCCCTGATCAAATGGTATACCTTTGACAATATTTTTACAATCATCAAGCACCATTGGGAATACAAATTTAGGCAGGTTTATTCCGAGGCTATCTCTAATCCTCAGTCCCTCAATAATCTGATCGAATAGCGGGCCAATTCCATTTAGACGGGCAATGTAGGCTCTTGCATCTGAAACAGAGTCAATTCGGTGCATGTTAATAAGAAAAGCCGGAATTGCAGATTGTAGTCCATCCATCTGATTCACCGGGTAATTGTGAAACCTCCATGGAAACATTGAAATTTGTTGCTGGGCTTGAAACTCGAAGCATCGGAAGCTTAGTTTTGTTTTCTCGTCTAATTTTTCAAAATTAATGTTGGTTCGCAGATACTCAAGTTCTCCTTCAATAATTTTATTCTCTGCCAGAGCCATGGAGTCCGACCTGTTGGTCCACTTGTCGTAATCTTTTTTTATGGACAGAAAGGTTTGCTGCTCAGGATTCCGGTCAAGGGCGGCATCGAATGAATTGTCAAAAAAGTCATTTGCTTTTTTTGATTCTGACAATATTTCTTCCTCCGTGTAAGTGATTTGTGCTTTTTTCTGTTCCTGAAGGCAGGAAAGCAAAATGAAAACGGGAAGAGAAAGCAATGCAGTAATTATAAGTTTTTTGATCATGGGAAAACGAGAATAAAGAGGTGCAATGAGGTTCGAAAATTTTTTACAAAAGTACTGAAGATTTTCCAGCTCCTGTCGGCATTGCTGATTTTTTTGCTGTGATTTTTTTATGTAAATAGGTTTATTGTTCTCTAATGATGCATTGATGCTGGGTAAATCGATGAATAATTTAGTCATCGCTTGCCTTGATCATGGAACATTCTTATATTTACTTTAAGGATCTTTAGATAATTTAAAATCAGGTATATGATCAACATCAGACCGGCTACAGAGGCCGATCAGGCATCCATGATGGAAATTTACAACGAAGCAGTGCTTCATTCCAATGCAACGTTTGATACAGAACCCCGAACCCTTAACGCTCAACTCAGCTGGTTTCGGGCTCATAAGAAGAATCATCCTGTTCTTGTTGCTGAGGAATCCAATCAGATTATCGGATGGGCCTCTTTAAGTCCCTGGAGTGAAAGGTGTGCCTATGAAACAACGGTGGAAGTTTCGATATATATTCATAAGGATTTTAGAGGAAAAGGTACGGGAATCAAGCTATTGAAAATTATTACTCTGGAAGGTGAGAAAGCGGGTAACCATACTATTATTTCACGGATTACAGGTGGCAATGATGTGAGTATTCACATCCATGAAAAGTTAGGATACAGGCATATTGGGGTAATGGAAGAAGTTGGCTTTAAATTTGGCAAGTATCAGGATGTGTATTTGATGCAATACGTTTTTAAGTGAATAGGATTTGTTATTCAGACTGAGTAATTTCATGCTTTCAAGTAGTAGGTTTTTTATATATTTGATCTAGAGTTAGATTTTCTGCAAGAGCAATTGCTAAATGAGTAATGAATTATTAAACACAGGAATGCTTATTCGATGGATTTTGTTTTTTAAATAGGAGCTTTCTTTCAAGAAGTATATCATGACTCTATCGAGCTGCAGATTTTTTTTCCTGTTTGTATTCATATCCATAGACACCCGGATTTATGCAGATTGTTGGAATCAGACCGGGAATTTCGGAATTCCTATTTCCATACCTTTGAACAGCATTCCATTCTACAATTCAACATGGTTTTTACTGTTGTCAATCTCACTTGTTGTTCTGATTAGTTTCCTGCTTTATCAGTCTGGAATGAAGAAGCTGACCGGTGAGAAGGAAGAAGAGGTCTCCAGACGAAGTACCCGATTAAAGGAACAGTTTCTGGCCAATATGAGTCATGAGTTCAGGACTCCCTTGAATGCTATTGTTGGCATGACTCGCTTGCTGAGCGATAACAATCCAAAGCCGGATCAGATTAATTATTTGAATGCTATCAGCAAAAGTTCAGAAAATTTAATGGCTATCATCAATGATATTTTGGACATCACAAAAATTGAAGCAGGTCGAATACAATTATATTCCATTCCGTTTGAGATTAAGCCAATAATTCAAAGCCTGTACGATAATTTTATTTTAAAGGCTCAGGAGAAAAATATC
Source organism: Bacteroidota bacterium (assembly GCA_004295015.1). Classification (GTDB taxonomy): domain Bacteria; phylum Bacteroidota; class Bacteroidia; order AKYH767-A; family 2013-40CM-41-45; genus QQVM01. Next base: position 21,713 of record SHNE01000050.1, read on the forward strand.
AGGTACAAGGTATCGATTGATGAGAGTGTTCCCCCTGTTTTAGTTGGAGATCCATTAAGGCTCGTACAAATTTTATCCAACGTAATTAATAATGCCATTAAATTTACAGATGAGGGTGTTGTTGAGTTGAATTGTACCACTCATGGATATTCGAAAAGCGATGGCAATAGTATCAGACTTTTCTTTAGCATAAAAGATACTGGTATTGGAATCGCGGCGAATAATATGGAAAGTGTATTTGATTCATTTAGTCAGGAAGTTAGTGATACAACCAGAAAGTTTGGAGGCGCCGGTTTGGGATTGAGTATTTCTAAAAAACTTGTTGAATTGTACCAAGGTAGCATTCATGTGGAAAGTAAATCAGGTGAGGGGTCTACTTTTACAATAGACCTACCTTTTCAATTGTATGAAGGAAAAGAACTGAACAAAACTGAAATTCACAGCAATCCGGAATTGAGAAATGCAATAAAGGGGATTTCCGTATTACTTGTGGAAGATATAGAGTTTAACAGGATCGTTGCACTAGATACATTGACAACTGAAGTGGCCGATGTAAAAGTTGACATAGCTAAAAATGGTTTGGAGGCAGTAGCTCTTGCTTCAGAGAAAATGTACGACATAGTTTTAATGGACCTGCAAATGCCTGAACTGAATGGCTATGATGCCTCAAGACAAATCAGGTTATTGCCAAAGCCAAATTGTGATATGCCCATTATAGCAATGACTGCAAGCGCACTTGAAGATGAAATCTATCGTTGTTATGAAGCCGGAATGAATGATTTTATCACAAAACCTTTTGATACAAATATCCTCTTCAGAAAGATTTTAAATCAAATTCAAAAAGAGAAAGTATAAAAAAAAAGGCCGGAAGTCCGGTCTTTTTCAGGTTCGGTATCAGTTCTCAACCGGCAGATAAGAATATTTTTTCCCGTACTCGAGCATCTGTTCAATCAGGCTGGACGGGTATTCAATTTTAACATCTACAATTTTGTTTTCCTTCATAATGGGAACAAGGCGAGGCTGAATGAATCCCATGTATGGAGCAATTTTTAAATTTTCGTAGCGTTTATGCACTTCTTGCAGAAGATTTTGATCTACTTTAACGCCGTATGTTTCCACCAGATTTTTTCCGGCTTCAAAATCTCCTTCTGATTTAATTCGTTGTGTCTCACGTAATAGTTCCCCGAATAAGGCCCGCAGTTTTGTATAGTCATTTATAACAAAGTATGTTTTTCCTTCACGAACAACTTTCTCAATCACATTATCTTTTGCACCTTTTTCAAATGCCCATGAGGCAACCATCTGACGGTTCCTCATGTGGGCCTGTTCAAGGTTGTCGCCTGGATTGATTCGCTGAAGTTGTGTCATCATGCCATTCATGATATAGTAATCATATTGGGCTTTCCCGGTTTCGAGGGAGGGCATGACTCCAATGTCAACAAGTTTCTGATCCAAACAGTAATACAATGCCACCAGATCAGCTCTTCCTTCTTCCAAAACGCCGGCATAGTTTTTCAATGTTTGATCAGTAGTTCCGACTCCTTTATTGATAATACCTGATGCATGGCCAATCACTTCATGCATATCGGTATGCAATTCATCTGAAAGTGCATAATATTTTTTAGACCGGTCTTTCACTTCCTGACTCGCGCCAAATTCTTCAATCATGGGACTTTTGGCACGGTAATAATTATATGCTTCCACAATATTTCCGAGAGAAACTGATTTTGATCCATAATCTTCACCAATCCATTCGCTATTTGGAAGATTTATTCCAATTGGCGTAGCCGGGGCAGCATCCCCAACTTCTCCAATGACGGTGATTACTTTGGCAGTGATGCCGATAACATTCTTCTTTTTATGCTCTTCCATCAATGTTGAATTATCTTCAAACCATTGAGCTTCTTTTGATATTGTTTTAATACGTTTGGTTGCTTCAAGGTCTTTCAGGGAAACAATGCTTTCAAAACAACCTTTCTTTTGCAAGGCATCCTGGTAAACCTCAATAAACCCATTGACGAAGTCAATTCTGGCAGATGTATCTTTTACCCAAGCAATGTTGTACTCATCAAAGTCCTTTGGCTTTCCTGAACGATAAAAATTTATCAGTTTTCCTATAGTATTTCGTTGAGCTTCATTCTTTGCAACACCTTGTGCTTTTTCGAGCCAGTAAACAATTTTAGTGATTGCAGGACCATACATTCCATCAATTTTCCATACACGCTCTGAAATTTTTCCATCCATTTTGACCAGCTGGGAATTTAAGCCGATTTGTGATTTATCATCCGGATTTTTTGCTTTGAGTTCATTGTAATAGTCTTCTGCTTCTTTCTGTGTTACATCACGATAAAAATTATTGCTCGATGCGAGTATAACATCTTTCCCGTCGCTTAGATCTACGTTTTTTGGATCAACTGTTGGATCAAAAATGATGGGGCTTAATTTTTGCTTAAAGTTTGCAATACTCAAACCATTTAATGGTAATTGTGAAGGGTCACTATTCAGAACGAGGTTTGCAAAATATTCCTGATTGAAAGCCGGAAGCATTTTAGCACCAGAATAATGGTGATGTATTCCATTTGCAAAAAAGACCCGGTTACAGTACTCTTCAAATAGTTTCCATTCTGGGACGTGCTTATCACCGGTGTATGAATTGAGAATAGCCTCTAAGGTTTTTCGAATCAGCAGGCCGTGTCTGTACTTCTGATCATAAAAGATATCACGCCCGCAAAGTCCGGCTTCATACAAGTAGTAAGCCAGCTCTTTCTCATCGACTGAAAGGTCTTCAAAGCCGGGAACCTTGTACCGCAGGACTTGTATATCAGAAAACCTGTCTGCTATATAATTGAAATCTGAATCACTTGATGTCGTTTCGTTGTGTTCAGCTTTTTGTTTACATGCAGGTGATGTTAGCAGGAAACTTATTGAAAGGAGGATCAGAAAGTATTTCATTTGCATAAGATTTTTTTTATGGCTGTCTTTGTCTTGTCTGCTAAAACATATGTCAATTTAGTCCAGCTTATATTTTTCAAGGTATTTTTTATTTAGTTCCTTTTGTGCATTATCGAGATTTACAGTTCGTCCCGAAATAAATGCATGTGTTACATGATTTGTTCTCATGTCAAGTGCGTTTCCTTCAGAGATGAAAAGCGTGGCATCTTTGCCTTCTTCAAGAGTTCCAACCAAGGAATCGATACCAAGAATACGAGCAGGTGATGAGGTGATGCTTGAAACAGCTTCCGCTTCAGTTAGCCCATAGGCCATTGCCGTGCCTGCCTGGAAGCATAAGTTTCGCACTTGCCATGAACCGTCTGCACAAATGGCAAAGTCGACACCTGCAGTTTTAAGGAGGTAAGGAAGTTTATAGGAAATATCGATGTCTTCATCTTCACGCTGTGGAAGATTGTGCGTCCCGTTTATAATTACTGAGATATTATTTTCTTTAAGTAAAGAGCTTACTCTCCATGCATCATTTGCCCCGACCAAAACCATTTTAATATTATGTCTCTTTGCAAAATCAACAGCAGCTACAATTTCTTTGACAAAATTGCAATGAACATATAATTTGGTAGTGCCGTTGAAGAGTTTTCTCATAGATTCAAAACGCAAATTACTTTCAACATCTTTCGTGGACTTTAAATAGGCAGCAGCTTCATTAAAAAAAGTTTCGAGCGTCTCTAAATTTTCCTTCATATCCTTCCTGATTTTTTCTTCCCTTTCAGCGTTATCAAAGCGAGGGATGAACATTCGGGGCCAGTTTAAGTGCATCCCCATATCCAGAGCCACAGATGCGTCTTCCCAATTCCAGGCATCTAAGTTAACCACCGACGACTGTCCGGAGATAAGTCCGCCCTGAGGAACTACTTCGGCCAGCAGAACCCCGTTACTCCGAACCGTTGGAATGATTCGTGAATCTGTATTATAAGCAATTATGCTGCGCACATTCGGATTCAATTCGCCTACTTCATTCATGTCGCGGGTTGCGCGTATTAAATCAATTTCAACCAGTCCGATGGTTGTATTGAGTGAAATGAAGCCCGGGTAAATTTGCTTTCCGGTTCCATCAATTACCAGATCATATTTACGTTTGTCGATGCGAATCATTGTTGCATCTGCCACCAAAGTGAGTTTCCCGTTTTCGAAGGCGATGGCAGAATTCTCAATAATTTTTCCATTACCGAGGTGAGCCTTTGCATTCATGATGAGGACTGTTCCTTTTTGTTTTTCTCCCGGGGCCGGATTTTGGGCGTTCATCCCGATAGCAGAAAGACAAATTATAAATATCAGAGTAAATATTTTTGGGGTGTACATGGTTGTGTATCTATATTGATTGAAAATAATGATGCCGTTTTGATTAGTGAATTTCCTCATCATCACAGTGCTTTAGTATTATACGTTTTGAAGTTGGCTTTTTAGTTTCATCTCCTTTACTTTTTGCTTCGTTCATTCTGTTTGCAATTCGTGCTTTCTCTGCCGTATTTTCTTTCCTCATTTGTTCGTCTCTTACAGCATCATAGTATGAAATACCATCAACATAAGTTTGAAGAGGCCTGGCCAAAACAGAAAGAGGATTATCTGACCATAATACCAAATCAGCATCTTTACCGACTTTAATACTTCCAACCCGATCGTCTACATGTAACATTTTAGCAGGGTTAAGTGTCACAAATTTCCATGCATCTTCTTCTGATACGCCTCCATACATTACAGCCTTAGCTGCTTCCTGATTCAGGCGGCGAGCCATTTCTGCATCATCTGAATTGTAAGAGACATTCAATCCCATTTTATGCATGATGGCACCATTGTAAGGGCTGGCTTCATAAACTTCAAATTTATATCCCCACCAATCACTGAATGTTGATGCTCCACTAACCCCATGCAACTTCATTTTATCTGCAACTTTATAACCCTCCAGTATATGAGTAAAGGTGTTTACCTTAAATCCAAAGGAATCGGCAATATGCATTAACATATTTATTTCACTTTGTACATAACTGTGACAGGTAATAAATCTTTTGCTCTCAAGAATTTCTACCAAGGCGTCCAGCTCGATGTCTTTTCTGACCGGAACAAATCCACTTTTGTTTTTTGTTTTCAAGGTGGCGTTGAGCTTGTTCAGTTTTGCATATTCCGCAGCACGTGTAAAGTAGTCGGCATATACTTGTTCGACGCCCATTCTCGTTTGAGGGAAGCGGAGTACCTGCTTGTCGCCCCAGTGACTTTGTTTAACATTTTCTCCCAGAGCAAACTTAATGAAGCCCGGCCAGTTTTCGAATTTAAGTTTTTCCGCAGGCTGACCCCATCGTAACTTTATCAGTTGTGTTTGTCCGCCTATTGCATTTGCACTTCCGTGTAAGAGATGTGAAGTGGTTACACCACCCGCAAGCTGCCGGTAAATATTAATGTCGTCAGCATCTACAACATCACCTATTCTAACTTCGGCAGAGGACGATTGGGTTGCTTCATTCACGGAGTGGCTTACGGCGATGTGTGAATGCTCATCAATGATTCCGCTCGTGAGGTGCTTTCCTGTTGCGTCAATTTCTATAGCACCTGCAGGGACTTTTAAATTTTTTCCAACTTCTTTAATTTTCCCTCCGGAAATTAATACGTCTGCATTTTTAATAATGCCGGCCGATTCATTGGTCCAGACTGTTGCGTTTTTAAAAAGCACCTCTTTTGGTACAGGTAATTTCGTCCAACCGAAAGCCATATTAGGGAATAAGACATCTGCACGATGTAAAGAATCTTTAGCGGCTGAGTCTGACTTATGCACAATCCTTGCTGTTGAATCGAAGGATGCAGACCAGGTGCTCCAGTTTCCTCCGGGCATCAATACATCACCCGCAAGGACGATCGGATCGGATTTCATAATTGTTCCGGAGAGTCTGTATAAACCCAGCGGAGCTTTCTTTTTACTTTCGAAGGAGATGTTCCATAGTGTGGATATTCTTGTTCCCTGTGCTTTAACAGGAATGGTATCTTGATAGATCGTAAATTCAGGACTCATCAGTTCACCGGCAACTTTTAAGCGATATGATTTATCACCTTTAATATTGATGGTGTAATTTCCGCGAATATCCTGCATTCCGGGATCATTAATTGTGTATCGTATTCCTTTAATCCAATTCTCATAAAGAACAGATTCCTTTTCAAAAATATTTCCAGAGCTGATGACGAAATTTGCGATCATCCCATTTTTAAGTGATCCGATTTTTTGTTCCTGATTCAGTAATTGTGCCGGAGTATAAGTGAGCGATTTTAAAGCTTGCTGTTCAGACAATCCGTTTGCAATTGCTTTTCTCAGATTCTTCCAGAAGTCTGTTTTATTTTTTAAGTCAGACAATGTCAATGCAAAGTTTATTCCATGCTCTTCAAGAATCGCCGGATTGTAAGGAGCCAATTCCCAGTGTTTCATATCGTGCAAACTAATATTTAATGCATCATAGGGGTCACTCAGGTCATAAGCCTGCGGAAAATTCAGCGCAACGATTAAACTTTGTTGAAGCGCTTTTATTTCAGCGACTCTTTCGAATTCACTTCCATCGCCTTTTAAAATGTAGTTGATTCCAAATTCTTTTGCAATGGCGGCAGCACGAAATTCGTTTTGCTTATCGCCGGCATCAAAAACTTGCGGGAGTATTTTTTGACTGTTTATTGCTTCGAGTGAAATATTATATTCCTTTAAGTATCCGCCATCCTGATACCATTTTGCATCATAGTAAGATTGTCGGATTAAAGCAATTGCACCCATGAGTGATCCGGGGTAATCTTGAGTGGATGATCCTTTATTGAAGGAAAGATTGGCCGCTGCTTTTGCTTCAAGAATGAGTTCATTTTCCTTCTTATCAGCAAGTAATACGAAAGCCGAAGTTCCACGAAAAATTCCGTCTTTGTTAGTACATAACACTGATCCAAATCCTAGTTTTCTGAGCTCTTCAGCTTTCTTCTCATCTGCGTTGAAGTTTTGACAGGCATTAAACTCAGGTCGAACAGCCTGGTTCCATCCGTATGCACCTTTTACAGATGACAGGAACTGTGGTGCTCCATCATCACGTTGAGGTTTTTTTATTTCACTCAAACCATAGTCAGAATAAATATCGATGAAGGATGGATATATGCTCTTCCCTTTGAGATCAAAAACTATTGCATCCTTTGGGCCAATCAGATTTTTTCCAATGTTTTGGATGATCCCATCACGGATGATCATTGTTCCCGAATCAATGACTGTTTGATAGTCGGAAACAATACGTGCATTTTTAAAAACATAAGTAATATGTTTGGGGTCACTGGTTCCATTCACAGGAAAGGTTTCCTGAGCTTTAATTCCTCCTATTGAGAAAAGGAGTAAGGCCAGGCAAGAATAAATTCGTATCATATATTATTAATTTGAGGGACGAATGTAACGAAATAGACTCTATTTAGCTGGTTAAATGATGTTAAGAGGAATAGACAAGACCTTCAGGAAACTTATTGCTTGCGTTTTTTTAGGCTTGGTCTTTGGATAATTCTGTCTATTTTTGCCACAAAACTACCCATGGACTCTTCATTACTCGCCAAAATTCATATGATCTCGGTGCTGATATTTTTGGTCACGTACCTGATCAAGACAGTACTTTTGTTTACATCAAGTTCAAGTCTCGATAAGTATTCGAAAATCACAAAGGTGCCTGAAATGATTATCAGCACCTTATTTCTGGTTACAGGTCTTTGGTTGTTTTACCTCTTAGGAGGAATAAAAGTCTTTCACATCATAAAGCTTGTTTGCGTATTCATAGCAATTCCTCTGGCTGTAATCGGATTTAAAAAGCATAAGAAAGGCCTTGCCTTGATTTCTTTTGTTTTAATTGTCGGATCATATGGACTGGGAGAAATGAGCAAGAATAAACCATTTATACCTGCCAAAGTTATTGTTACAGGCGACACCGCTTCACCTCTTGCACAAGGAGGTATTCTATACCAGGCAAACTGTGCCTTTTGCCACGGACAAGATGGAGCTAAGCAGTATCGCGGAGCAACTGATTTGCGTACATCAGCATTAGACGGTACCCTTTTTCAGCAAATGGTGAAAGAAGGAAGCAAGGGCAAGATGCCTGCTTACAATGGCGTTTTAACTGATTCAGAGATTGCAGCGATTGCCGGTTACGTTGGCAATCTCAGACAATCCGCAGAGTGAAATCAGGGCGGTTGACAGTTTAATCCTTGTTTGGTTTTATGCAGTTAAACTATCAGGCAGAATTGATCACTCCGAAGTTTTCTATTTTACCATAGTTTTTTATTTCAACAAGAGCGCAATATATTTTCAAGCCAATCATTCACGAGTAATTAATATTTCATCACTTGTCAAAGGGACACTTCGTACACAAACAAAAAGTTGAAACAGCAGTCTTAATCGGTCTCATTCATAAAACACAGAACGAGCGTCAGGCCGCTGAATATCTTGATGAACTAACTTTTCTTGCTGAGACCGCAGGAGCCACTGCAACTAAGCGATTCACGCAAAAACTGGATCATCCGGATTCCAAGACTTTCATTGGAACAGGAAAGTTGGATGAAATTCGTCGTTACATCAAGGAGAATAAAACAGATATAGCCATTTTTGATGATGAGTTAAGTGGTTCCCAGATCCGGAATATTGAGAAAATCCTTGAATGCAGAGTTCTTGACAGAAATAATCTGATCCTGGATATTTTTGCCAATCGAGCCCGTACAGCACAGGCAAAGACACAGGTTGAATTGGCTCAATACCGTTACTTATTACCTCGTCTTACCCGCATGTGGACACACCTCGAGAAACAGCGTGGCGGAATTGGAATGCGTGGTCCCGGGGAATCTGAGATAGAAACAGACCGACGTGTTATTAAAGATAAGCTGAGTAAACTCAAAGCCAAGCTCAGAGAAATTGAAAAGCAAAGTTTGACACAGCGTAAGCAGCGCGGTGAATTAATTCGTGTAGCGCTTGTAGGATATACGAATGTGGGTAAGTCTACTTTAATGAATCTGCTTTGCAAAAGTGATGTGTTCGCTGAGAATAAACTCTTCGCAACACTTGACACAACGGTGAGAAAACTTGTGTATGATAATGTTCCTTTTTTAATATCAGACACTGTTGGATTTATCAGGAAACTTCCTCACGATCTTATTGAATCTTTCAAGTCGACACTTGATGAAGTCCGGGAGGCAGATATACTTATTCATGTAGTAGATATTTCACACCCACAGTTTGAAGATCATGTAAATGTTGTAAAGCAAACACTTGCTGATTTGGGTGCAGCTGACAAGCCAACTATTTTGGTGTTTAATAAGATTGATGCATATCATTATATACCAAAGGACGAAGATGACCTGACACCTGCAACAAGGGAGAACATGTCATTGGAAGATTTGAAAAAAACCTGGTTGGCAAAAATAAGTGGAACAGCCGTGTTTATCTCTGCCACGGAAAGAAGTAATATTGATGAATTGCGTGAACGTCTGTTGGCACATGTAAAATCACTTCATCAACAAAGATATCCGAATCAGGTGATATGATTAATTAAAGAGAGTCTTAAGCATTTGAATAAAAAAAACCTCCGTTGTGCGGAGGTTTTTTTATTTGCAGGTATTCTTATCTGTTGATGATAAAACCCGTTGAGTAAGCTTTTTTTGATCCATCCATCAGATGTAAACTATAATTTCCCGGTGCGAAATTTGAAACGTCAAGCCGGGTTTCATTTGGTTCGATCACATCTGAAAAAATGTGCTTTCCGCTGATGTCATAAATAGTATAGTGCAAATTCCTCGCTTGTTTTAAGTCTACCTTTATGGTCATAATGGATGATGCGGGTGAAGGATATAGTTTAACAGAATTAATGTTTGATGTAATATCATCGATTCCGACTACACCGGTAAATGATAAATCATCCACATATAATGTAGTTCCCGGATTCCCGCTGGGTACATTTAACCTTGAAGTAAGAAGAAGAACAACCATGGTGTCGGGATTGTCCGTCCAGTTCATGTAATTAAAGTCAACAGAAAATGGAGAATAAGCAGTAGTTCCTGTTGCATCGTTAGTCGAAAACTCCCCAATGGCTATTGTATCTCTCATATTGGTAGTGCTATTCCATTTCACCAGTGTGGCAATGACATGACAAGTATCTCCTCCAACCGGAGTAAAGATGTAAAAGCCATTCAGCTTTTGGTGTCTTACCGTATCAGGTGTTCCTTTAATAATAGACAATGTTGAAATATCAATATCTCCATTGGATGCAGCACCCGGAGCATTTGAATTTGGAAAAGGAGTTGGCCAACCAATCAGTTTAATTGCATAAGACCCGCCATGTACCAATGATGTTTCTTTGATAGCACTATGAACAATGCCGCCTGTAACGGCTAAACTGGCACTGTCTGTCGTTTTCCATTGATCAGGAAGTTCATAGGCATAGGTCCCGCTTGTATTAGCTGTCCAATCTTCAAAACCGCCATTGGGTACTGTTTGAGCAGTAAGTAAGTTGGCTGATAGAAACAGAGACAGACAAACTATAAATAATTTTTTCATGTTGTGGGAATTAGATAGGGAGTCAAATGTATAAAAAAGTGCTGAATACCCATCAAAAAAAACCACAGAGCCGGTCTGTGGTTTGTAAAAATTTCAGTGAATGAAGGAACATTAAAGATCCTGACTTCTTATCCGTTTATTAAAACTTTCAATTTGGTACCAACCTTCAAATTATTTGAATTAAGTTGGTTTACGTCCTTAATTTGTTGCACCGTCACACCATCGTAACGCTTGGCGATATCCCAAAGTGTGTCACCGGGTTGAACTACGTGATACACAATTCTGGAATTCTGATCATTTGTATTCGAATAGGATGTTGTCTTCGGAGCTGCAGGAGTAACTGAACCTGAAGGAGTCGTTTCAGTGGATTTGGTTTCCGTGCCTGTATTAGATTTAACCGTTTTAGTAGAAACTGTTTTTTCGTCTGATTTCTTTTGTCCTTTTACATAAACGGTCAGATAGTTTCCGGCTCTCAGGTGAGAGCTGTGAAGGTTATTCCATCTTTTAAGATCAGTAACACTGCAATTATATTTGTTTGCAATTGTACCCAGATTTTCACCTGAGCGAATGTGATGTCTCTTTTTAATCTGACCACTTGTATAGCTGACTTTGCTTGCCTCCGGTTTGGAAACGGTAACAAATAGTGGGCTGGTTGTTAATTCATTTTTCTGATAAATCTGTTCTACATTACTAAGGTAAGTATTGATTTTAGCAAGGGGGAGGCGAAGCATAGAAGGTTCTTCGCTATCAGGAATTATTCCGCGCTTGTAAACAGGATTGAGGTAAGTGAGTTGCTCCAATGGCATGTCTATAGTTGATGCAATATCACGTAAGCTCATTTTCTGATCAACCATCACAGTATCAGTTTCAAAATAGCTGAGATCCGGCGCAATCGGCGTCAGGTTGTGTTCAGCAGAATAATTTAACAGATAGGTGACTGCAATAAAAGCCGGAACATAACCACGTGTTTCACGCGGTAAGTATGGACTTATTTCCCAAAAAGTTTTTTTTCCTCCTGAACGTGCAATAGCGCGATTCACATTTCCGGCGCCACAATTATACGCGGCAATAACTAAGAGCCAGTCGTCGTAGATGGCGTACATATCCTTAAAATATTCGCATGCTGCATAGGTAGCTTTTACAGGATCACGTCTTTCGTCGATGAGGGTATTAACTTTAAGATTATACATCCGCCCGGTAGGCAACATAAATTGCCACAGCCCGGTTGCTCCCATTCTTGAAACGGCTGTCGGATTCAAAGCGCTTTCAACTATGGATAAATATTTAAATTCCAAAGGCAAGCCCTGTTCATCAAGGATTTGTTCGAACAAAGGAAAATATAATTCTGAGAGTCCCATTACGCGCTGTGTCAATGAGCGACGTTTGAGAGCGTACAGGTCCAAATATTCTTTTACCTCTGCATTGAAGGTCAAAGGAATGTCAGTCTGAATTTTTTGAATTCTCTTCGCATAAATATCATTATCATAAACGGGAATTTCGCTTCCGGAGAATTCACTTTCAGGATAACCTGTTTCCGAGCTTTCGCTCACTTTTTGGACATAGTGCAAACTAACAAGGCTATCCAGGGCTGCGATAATTGGATCGTATGTATCCTCATCAACAGGGCTTGGATTTGCTTTTTTTTGAGCAAGGGAGGTGAAGGAAAACGAAAGCATCAATGCGCAAAACACCGATGCCTTTAAAATTTTGTAAATATTGCTTTTCATGATCAATTTCGAACTAATTCCGTTTTTTCTACATAAGATTCTGAAGAATTGCAAAGATATAATAACTAATAAACCAGCATCATAAGATACGTAGCATCCGGATTTAAATTCATTTAAAATCCCGAATTCCTTACGTCAGTTGATTTTTTTTAGGTCGAAAAAGGCTCAAAATCGTAGCGAAAAAGCAATATGCCATTTGATTTACCTAAAAACGGCTCTAAAACTGATTTTTTAGGGAGATTTTTCAGTCCCGCTGTCTCATTTTTTTAAATTAATCCACGATTGGTTTACGATAATTGATGGTATTTTCAATTTAGAACGAGATTTTTATTTACAAATCAGACTTTTCAAATGTCATTGGCCAAGCTTAGAGGGGCTTTGGTGGAAGTCAGCATTGATTTTACCGAATAGATTGGACTTCAGGCAGGGGTAGGGGCTATTTTAGACATGTCTTTAATCAATGAATCTTTTGTTCTGCGCAGCATAAAAGATTAAACCACTAAAAAATTAGGAACGGGTCATCATTGGCCTCTTAAAATTAATTGAATAGCTATGGAAACAGCGCTAGTGGGGCTTGCCTTGCCTAATCTAATCACAAGGTTAAAGGAATTATTAAGTGAACTCGGATTCAAAGTGCAAAGTCTTAATGATAAAAAACCTGTACTCATTGCGGAGCAAAATGGCAACTGGTACAGGAGTTCAAAACAAGTCCTTTTGCAATTCAGCAGAATGGATGATCAAGTCACGAGAATAGATGTCACAGTCATCATCGAAAACAACAAAAAAAACCGTCGCGCCGAAGAGGTTATCGAAGAAAAAATCGTTGCGACCATCTACGAAACTATCCACACCAGAAAAGAAACAAATTATGGGATTCGATGAAATTACTCCGCATCTGAATAAGATCGCCACATTGTACTTGAAGAATAACAAGAGGAAGGTGGGATGGATTTACGTAGATACATTGCAAAAAAGTAATGCAGCACTTAAAGAAATTTACTTCATCAGTGTTCAGAAAGGCAAGCGATTAATTTCAGCCTTGGAAAACAATGACCTGAAAATTCTTGAACCTTTCCGCGAAGTAATTCCGGTGACGAATATTGAGAGAATTCGTTCAACGAAGGGATAAGAACTCAGACAGACGAATTAATCTTATTGAAATAATATTTATGACTTGATGCAGGGAATAATTTCATCCCTGCATTTTTTTTTGGAATGTAGAATTTCTGTTGTCATAATCCTGTTATCCCGGCTGTTCAATTATTGATTATTAATTACTCGATTGTTTTTTTACATCAAATAGAAAATAATTCGGTAGATTTTTAATCACCGGTTTATCATCAATAAGATTAGGGATTTAATTCAAGAGAATGAATAGCCTGAGTTTTCCTTTTTGTCAGGACATCCAGATTGTCATTTATTAGTTATTATTGAAATGTTCGATTCAGGGTATAATTTTTCTTTCTGCTGATCGTTTCATCAATTAACACGGAATTGCCGAATTTGAGCATATTCTGACATATATTCAGCGGAAATTGAACTTTAAAATTTGGATTGGATAATTCATATTCAATCACTTTATTTGTACAAGACTTATTTTTCAAAATTCAGGAAATGATGTTCATTTTTCGAGTTGCAGTATTGCTGCTTTTGCCCTTATTAAATTTTGCCCAGCAGAATGAAGAGCCGGAGTTCAATGAGAACAGATTGCTTGAAACCGGGAGGTTCAAGGATGCTGTTAAGTATTTTTCAAAAGCTATAGCAACGGATAATACGAAGCCTGTTTACTATTATAAAAGAGCTTTAGCTTACAGGGGTATTAAGGATGTTCAACAAGCACATGATGATTTAACCACTGCGATTAAACTTGACGGTACCTATGCACTCGCCTATCTGGAGCGTGCAATGCTTTTTTCCGGTGCAAAAATGTATTCAGCATCCATAAACGATCTTGATATGGCGGTCAAGTATGCTAAGGATGACAGTGTGCTCTATCATACAATGCTTTTTCGAAGCAGCGTGCGATTAAGTATCCGCAATTTTAATGGAGCATATGAAGACAGCAAGGCCTTTTATGATCATGATAGCACAAGCCGTGACGCGTTAGTAAATATGGCCCTGTCAAAACTTGAACTCAATCAACATGATGAAGCAGTGACTTTCCTTCGAAAAATTATTGACAAGGAGAAGAATGATACGATGGCATTGCTAAACATGGGTTTTGTTTATTCAAGAATGGAGAATTATGATTCTGCATTATATTATTTGAAGCGCACCTGCCAGCTTGATCCAAAGAATGCGTATGCATTGAGCAATCTTTCTTATGCAAAGCTTAAAGTAGGCCGACCAAGGGACGGATTAATTGACATCAACGAGTCAATAAGATATTTTCCTGAAAACTCCTACGCATTTAGAAACAGGGCGCTAATTTATCTTGAGCTAAATGAAAAAGAAAAAGCGTGTATGGATATGCGCACAGCCATCAAAAAAGGATTTACCGAAATGTATGGCACCGAAGTTTTGAATCTCATTGACGAGAATTGCAAAGAGAAGTAGTCCGGATTCTTTTAGAATAATTCACTATAATTTCCACCATTATGAAATCTTTATTAAGTACCATCTTATTTTTCTTACTGTTAAGTGTTAATGGCATCGCTCAAACCACTCCTTCATTTCCGATGATAAATTCCGGCAAGCTTATCGAAGAAGCAGTGAAATTGCACGATGAGGAAAAATACACTGAAGCAATTGAAAAGTACCTGAGCATTCCTGCTAACGATACGAATTATGCGTATGCCTTGTCTGAGCTATCCTTGACCTACCTGGCTTCCGGTGACTCCCTGAAAACAATTGAGACTGCCCAAAAGGGAATACTTACGGGTAAGGAGTATCAATTGGCATTTTATTTGAATTTGGGAAATGCTTATGATTTAGCAGACAGTTTGGAAAAATCAATTGAAGCATATACCAAAGGCTCCGAAATTTTTCCTTATGCCCATAGATTTTATTATGAAATGGGAGTAGCTTATTCCAAACACCATAACGACACAGCTGCATTCAGGTGTTTTACAAAATCCGTTAGGATGAATCCGTTCCACCCTTCAAGCCATTATCAATTGGCCAGACTTGCTGCGAGGAATAATAAATTCACTCAGGCTTTATTGGCTTACCAGATGTTTTTATTATTAGAAAGCTCTTCAAACCGATCACTCTCTGCCCTCATAGAAATCGAAAAAATTGCAGGGGGTAATTATGAAGTAAGCATGGATAGTATTGTAGCTCTGCCATCCAGCCCGGAATTGTTTTCGGATATCGAAGAGATAATCAGAAGCAAAACCGCCTTAAATGAAAAATATAAAACCAATGTCAAATTGCAGTACCTGAGTATTGTAAAGCCTCTTCAGGCTATGAATGAAATGCTTGAATATAAAAGTTCAGATAAAGATTTCTGGATGCAGACATATGTAAATTTATTTTCTGCCCTTTGGAAGCAAGGTCATTTTGAGGGAGAAATGTACCACATATTTACCGGATTTACTGAACCGGCTGTTGTGAAAGCAATAAAGGGAAATAAGTCGAAAGTGGATAATATGATAGCTTTCGCTTCTGATTTTATGACAAAGAATGCACCAAGGGAGAACCTCGTGGTGAATGGAAAGGAGTATTCTTTACCGACACAATATTACAATAACTACTACCTCAAATCTATCGGTGAATATAACAAGCTGGCAAAGATGAATACAGGCGAGTGGATATATTTCCATCCAAATGGGAACATTCAAAATCATATGACATATAATCAAAAAGGTAATCTTGATGGTGAATGGACATATTTTTCTCCAAATGGTTCTTTAAAAAAGAGAGCGATGTTTTCCGACGGAAAGCTTAGTGGCGTTTATGAAGCCTTTTATGCTAATGGACAACTACAGGAGAAGGAGAATTTTGTAAATGATGAAATAGAAGGACCCGTAGAGTATTATTTCTCAACCGGTGTAAAGAATGCTGAAGTACATTATAAGAAAGGTAAACGTGACGGAATAGAGAAAGTGTACTACCCGAATACCAGACTACGCCGGGAAGCAACAAGTGTGGCCGGAAATTATGAGGGATCCTATACAGAGTATTATGACAATACGAATTTAAAGTTTGTTACATTTTTTGTTGCCGGCAAGCAAAATGGAACTCAAAAAAATTACCATGAGAATGGAGCTCTGCAGAGTGAAGGCAAATTCGTCAACGACAATCAAAGCGGTCCGTGGAAGTATTTTTTCTCAAATGGAAAACTCCAGAAAGAAGGAACTTTTGCAGATGGAAAGGAAACCGGTATCTGGATCGAATATTTTGAAAACGGCAAACATGAATCTGAAACGGAATATACCAATGGGGCAAAGAGTGGATTTTATAAAGCATTTGATGAGGATGGAATTTTGTATTGCGAAATTCAGTATTCAGCGAATGGGATAAAGAAATACAAGTATTTGGATAAAAGCGGAAAAATATTATCTCAGTCTGAGTTGAAAGGAAATAAAATTGAGTTTAAATCTTTTTATGCTGACGGAAACCCAAACACAGAAGGAAAGTTTGTGGACGGAAACCGGGAAGGCCTTTGGATTCAACGATACAGAACAGGCCAGATTTCAAATGAAATTAATTTTAAAAAAGATAAACGACACGGTGAAGCAAAGTTTTATTACCCTAACGGTAAAATGAAGGAAACAGTCGTTTATGAAGATGGAAATCTGGAAGGCTTCTCTCAAAAGTTTTATTCAAACGGTTCTTTAAAATCAGAAGGATGGTTTGCAGGTGACGAGAGGCAGGGTATCTGGAAGTCATATCACATTAATACTAAAATTTCTGATCTTGATTATTTTTTAAATGGAAATTACTTTGGAGCCCAGGAATCTTATGACGTTAAAGGCAGATATAACTATGGTAATGCTTACGACATGGATCAGCTCACTATGTATTATGCAGGTTTTGATACCACGGGTAAAAAAATATTTGGAAAAGATTTTGTTAAAGGAGCCTGTGATTATGAATCTTTTCACCTCAACGGAAAGATCAATCAGAAAACAAAGTTTGTAAATGGACGCAAGGATGGTGAGATCGTTTATTTTTATCCGAACGGGAAGAAGAATAGCATAAGTCATGCTGCATTTGGTAAACTTTCAGGCAAGGAACAGGTATTTCATTATAATGGTACCCTGGCATGGGAACGATATTATAAGAATGGAAACAATGACAGTCTTGAGACGAAATATGATGAGACCGGAAAAATTCTGATTCAAAGACACTACCTTGATGATGAGCTTGAAGGGGAGTATACCGTTTACCACGAAAATGGAAAAAAGCTCCGTGAGGGAAATTACCACAAGGGAGAACGGGAAGGATACTTTATTAATTATGCGATGGATGGCATCACCGTTCGCTGTAGATTAAAATACAAGGATGGAGAGATCGTTGCGTACAGCTATCTGGATAAGTCAGGGACGTATCTCCCTGATATTCCCGTAAACCTTAAGGAGGATAAGATAATTACCTACTATGCAAATGGAAATAAGTCGGCTGAAATTAATATTAAGAACACGTATTATGAAGGGAAAAGATATTACTATCATCCAAATGGAAAGCTTGAATCGGATGATAATTTTCTAAATGACGAGTTGAATGATGTCAGCATGGATTATTATGATAACGGACAGCTGAGATCGGAAGAGCATTATGCCAATGGGGTATTTGAAGGAACGTCTAAATACTATACCGATAAAGGAATACTGAAAAAACAAGTAAGCTATGTCTGCGATCAAAAGCAAGGATGGCAATTTGAATATGATGACTTAACGGGAAAACTGAAAAAGAAGTTGTTTTATGTGAATGATGTTCCCTACGAGTTGTAAACTATTAATTTACTGTTTAAATTAATTAATTGTCTTTGCCTGAAAAGCCCGTAAATGAAGTTTAGTATTCTGAGTTTATTTTTATTCATTTCGTTTACAAGCGTCGCTCAACCAAAAGTAGACACCAAAACTATTAAGGATAATTTTCCGGAGGAGAATTTTTATGTTGTCACCGACAAAACCGATCTGGTGATATCCATAAAGGAAAACAAACTTGAGATTAAGTCCACCATCAATGTTGATTTATTGTTTCTTTCGGAGAATGCTCCCATGTATTCACGCAGGTCAATTTATTATTACGACGAAACGGAGGAAATAAGCAATGCTACGGCAGCAAGCTATCTTTCACTGGGTAATGGGAAGTATAAGAAGGTGGAAGTGGACAAAATGTATACTCATAAACCGGTTAAGAACGGAGTGTTTTACGATGACTTTAAGGAGTTGTACTTTGATTTTCCCGGGCTGAAGGAAGGCTCTCTTGCTACGATGTCCTATCAGGTTAAGGACAAGGATCCGCATTTTATTGACCCATACTTTTTTGCGAACAATAGTCCGAGCAAGGATATGGAATACTCCGTTACTTTCCCAAAAGATGTAAGACTGAAGTATGTGATGAAGGGCGATACCTCGAACATAAAATTTTCGACTAAAGAAAGCAAGGGAATAACAACGTATACATGGAGTGTTTCAAATCAACGTTCATTTGACAAAGAACGGGAAGAAGGTAATTACAGGAGATATGCACCACACGTCATTGTTTATATTGAATGGTATAAAATAAACAACGATACAGTTCGGGTTTTAGGCAGCCCTGATCAACTATATTCCTGGTACAGTACCCATATTGCCGGCTTGATAAAAACTCCTGAGAAAGCTGTTAAAGTTCTAGCTGATTCACTCACTTTGGGATTGACTTCCGAGAAGGATAAAATTAAGGCCATTTATTATTGGGTTCAGGAAAACATTAAATACATCGCTTTTGAATACGGACTCGGTGGATTTATACCGCGTGATGCAGACCTGGTCAGATCTAGGCGTTATGGTGATTGCAAGGATAAATCAAGTCTATTGTATTCATTGTTAAAGGCTGCGGGTATTCCTTCTTATTTTACCTGGATTGGAACCAGAGAAATTCCTTATTCTTATTCTGAACTTGCCACTCCGGCTGCCAATAATCATATGATTCTTGCTGTCTTAATTGATAATGAATGGGTGTTTCTTGACGGAACTTCCAGTTATCTTCCACTTGGTTATCCCTCAGGATTTATTCAGGAGAAAGAAGCTCTAATCGGGATCACACTCGATTCGTTTGTTGTGGTTAAAGTACCCGCGATTGATCATGAGAAGAATTTCAAATCAGATTCTGTCTCTGTCACCATAGAGGGTGAATCAATCGTAGGAAAGGGTTTCTCAAAATACGGAGGACTTTGGCGGAATTCTGTTTGCAATGCTTTTTATAATGTAGCTGAAAAGGACAAGGAAAAGGAGTTAAAGCGATTGCTTAGTATCGGAAATAATAAATGCCGTATTGATTCAATTATGTACGCAGGACTGGATGGGTATATAGATTCACTTAGTTTTGACTATAGTATTTCCGTGCCTGACTATGCAAAGAAAGTTGAAAAAAAATTGTTCGTTAATTTAAATCTCCGGAAAACGCTACAGGATGATGAGGTCGTCATAGAGAAACGCAAAACGGAAGAACGATTTAATTTTAAGTATGTGATTGAAGACAAGGCAGTGTTAATTGTTCCTAAGGAGTATAAGGTTCTTAAGGTTCCGGAGAATAGCAGCTATCAGGGAACTGATTTTGGCTATGAAATTACCTATAAATCCTCTGAAGGAAAGGTTTTGATGCAGAAAAGAATTTACTTTAATCAGTTGACAAAAGGAGTAGAGCAATTTGTCGATTGGAATAAAATGGTTGAAAAAATCACTGATTCATATTCTCAAGTAGTAGTAGTAGAACAAATTTAATCCTTTAGATCTCATCTCATGAAAACTTGCTTAAAGACGTTAATAGCTGCCGTTTTTATTTTATGTTTTGGAAATGTATTTTCTCAAAACATAGAAATGCGCAACTTCGATTGGCCCGGCGCTGCAGTACTTCAAATTATTAATGAAAGAGAATCAACCGAGCCGGTGGTTATACTTGAGTCACGTAAAGTATTAGAGTATACTTATAATAAGAATTCAGAATTGGAATTGTATTCGTTTTATTATCAAAAAGTAAAAATCAATGAAAGTAAATCTGTGGAAGACTATAATAAAATCTACATTCCGGTTCGGAGCCCCGATCAATTGATTGTTTTCAAGGCTCGGGCCATTGCCAGTAATGGAAAGTCGAATGAGATGTTGAGAGGAGAAATGAAGCCTGTCACCGAAGATGGTCAATTATATATGTCACTTGCAATTGATGGTGTAGACAAGGGGAGTGAGGTAGAATACTTCTACATTATTCGTCGCAGCCTGGGTTTTGAAGGAGCAGAGTATATCCAGACGAATTTGTACACCCGGGAAAATGATTTGAAAATTATCAGCCCGGAGAATCTTGTTTATGTAGCCAAAGTATATAATAACACTTCCGAAATTTCTGATACGACGATTAATAAAAAAAGAATCTTGCACATGCATTTTTCCAATGTGCCGGCTGTATTTGAAGAGCTTTATTCGAACGAACAGGCATCCAGAATCAGGGTTGAGTATAAACTCCAAAAGAATCTAAGTCAGGGGAAAGGAAATTTATTGATGTATGCCGATGGAGGAAAATATTATTATGGACAACTAAGTGCAATCGACAAAGTCGAAACCAAAGATGTGGAGAAAGCTTTCGCAAAGCTGAAAACAGATGGGATGGATGACGAAGATAAAATCCGGACTATTGAAGCTTTTTTGAAAACCAATTTTAATGTTCAGGATGATCCGGATATAAAAAGTCTGTCTGATGTTCTAAGAAAAAACATAGCAGATAATTTCTCCATTAATAAACTGGCGATTATGATGACCAAATTAGCCAAGGTGAAGTTTGAGATTGTTTTGTCGATCAGCAGGTACAAGAAATATTTTGATCCCGATTTTGAATCCTGGAACTACCTTGATCAGGTATTGATTTATTATCCGGGACTTGAAATGTATATGATGCCAACGAGTGATGTCAATCGTCTTGGAGATCCACCGATACAGTTTATCGGTTGTCAGGGACTTTTCATCCGGGAGGTAGGTTTAGGTGATATGGTTTCTGTGGTGAGTAGCGTGAAAAAGATTGCTGATCTAAAACCGGCAACTCATTATGATAATATGGATGTTTCCATCAGGTTTTCTGCTGACATGAAAAAGGTTGAGCAGCACGTTACCCGATCAATGGCCGGGCATTCCAACATTGGTGTGCGACCATATTATTATTTCATGACACCTGAAAAAAGACTGGAGTTGGCAGAGTCTGTAATGAAAACCGGGATTGATGATGCTAAAGTCAGCAATATTAAAGTTTCAAATTTTAATTTTAATAGTAAAGAAGCCAATAAGGAATTTCAATTGATTGCCGATGTCACATACGGATCATTGATCGAGAAGGCTGACAATACCTATCTTTTTAAAGTTGGAGCAGTAATCGGACCACAAACACAAATGTATCAGGAAAAGCCCAGGGAGAAACCAATTGAAATTGATTTCCCTCATAATCTTGATCGTGTGATTAAAATTACCATTCCTGAAGGCTATTCAGTTCAAGGCCTTGATGCACTGGACAGAAAAATAGTTGGTGGAGATGCTGCTCAACCTTCCATGGGTTTTATCTCCACTCATAAAGTTGTTGGCAACGTATTGGAAATACGTATCAATGAATTTTATAATCAACTCAATTATCCTTTTGAACAATATGAACTTTTCCGGAGCATAATAAATGCCTCGGCCGATTTTAATAAGGTTACGATTGTATTTGAGAAGAAGGTCTGAGAGTGCAATTGGCCTCTTTTTTGAAAATATCCGGACACCATCAATCTTGGAGTAAAGATGAATTTGCTGCTTTTTCATCATTCTTAACCTTTTTATTACCCAATCTTCATACTAAATCTCAAAGGGAAATTTGAGATTTAGTACCTTTGTTAGAGACAAGAGTCTCTGAAAGCCTTTATCCAAGGGACTTTCAGGCTTAAAGGCACTTCGGCTAATTCTTAGTAAACAGTTTTTTAAAGACCTATTCTCATGAAAGACAGGAGTCATTCTGCAGCAATGCGCCGTCAATTTTTTTATAAAGCCCTTTTGTTTTTTGCGGTCATGTCTTTATATTCTCAGATCTCATCCGCTCAAACATATCAATGGGCAAAAAGTATCAAGAGTGAAGGATTTGATCAGGCTTATGATATTGCTGCTGATCCCCAGGGGAATGTTTATGTTGCCGGACAAATCGAATACGTTGCAGACTTCGGTAATGGTATCTTGCTTGAGTCTGTTGGAAGCCATGATATTTTTGTAGCAAAGTATACTCCTGCCGGCAGACTTGTTTGGGCAAAGCGGGCCGGAGGAAGAGGTGGGGATAAAGTTCATTCAATTGCACTCGATGGACTTGGTAATATTTTTCTTGGAGGAGAGTTTGAAGACACCTGCTACTTCGAAGGCATCAGAAAAGTCACGCGGATTCCTGATATCAATAACATGTTTATCGCTAAATATGACACATCCGGAAATGTTCAGTGGGTGAGGAATATTGACATCAGCGACACCTTGCAAACCAGGGGCTACTCTGTAGCCTGTGATGCGCAGGGAAATGTTTACTCTTGCGGAGGAACCAAAGGAAATACCTATTATGAGAATAATTTTTTATTCAACAGTGCAGGAGATTATGATGCAATGGTGGTAAAGTTCAATGCAAATGGAGATTTTGTCTGGGCTAGACGCATGGGAGGTCCGGAGAGTGATAAAGCTTATGGGATACTTAGTGATAACAATGGATACATATACGTTACCGGTTATTTTGTTGGACTTGCTGAATTTGGACCCGGCGTTTCGATCAATGGAAGGGGTGGAACAGATATCTTTCTTGCAAAGTTTGATACAGCCGGAACGCTTCAGTGGGTAGAACAGGCCGGGGACACCGGATTTGACAGAGGATGGGACCTCACTCTTAATGTAAATTCTGAGATTATCGTTACAGGAGAATTTCAGGCTCATGCTGAAATGGGTTCTAACATCGTTCACTCAAGGGGAAACTATGATATGTTTCTCGCTTCCTATTCTAATGCAGGAATTTGTCAATGGGCTCTTTCCGGAGGCGGGCCGGAAGATGATATTGGCAGAGGAGTTACCCATGATAATAATGGAAATATTTTTGTAATAGGTGATTATGGAGGAACAGCCACATTCCCTCCAAGCACTATAAATGGGAATGGGTTTTCAGAGGTTTTTTTATCAAGCTATGACGCAAGCGGGAGTAATTTACGTTGGCTTCGTTCCCTGGGAAGTTATGAAAATGACAGAGGCAGAGGAGTAGCGGCTGATGCAGCAGGAAATGTATTTATTTGCGGAGAGTATGTCGATTCCATGCAGTTTGCGAATATCACTTTGCATGGAGATTCTTTATTGGACATGTTTGTGACGAAAATTGTCAGCGGAAATTTCTGCTCTACACAACTTAGCCTTACCGGCCAAATTTCATGTGCCGGTTCCTGCAATGGAACTGCGCTGGCAAGTTCGAATGGTACCGGACCTTTTACTTATTCCTGGTCGACCTCGCCGGTTCAGACAGGAGCAATGGTAACAGGACTTTGTGCGGGAACCTATACGGTAGTGAGTACTGATGCGGTTGGATGTAGTTCAAGTGCAAGTATCACCTTAACAAGTCCGCAAGCAACAATTCTGAGTCAAAGCACGCAGTCTGCATCTTGTTTTGCAGCGTGTGATGGAAGTAGTATAATTTCAGCAAGTGGAAATGGACCATTCACTTATTCCTGGTCAACCAATCCGGTTCAGACCGGAAATTCAGCTAGTGCTTTGTGTTCCGGAAATTACATGGTAACAAGTACCGATGCGAACGGATGCACAGCTACTATGAGCGTCGCTATAAATCAGCCTGCACAAATTCAAGTTAACCTGAGTAAAACCGACCCAAGTTGTTTTGGGGTCTGTGATGGTAGTGCTCTAGTAAGTGCCAATGGACAAGGGGCTGTTACCTATTTATGGTCTGGTGCTGCCGGACACACCGGTTCATCAATCAGCGGATTGTGTGATGGGCTTTATACAGTAACATGTACTGATGCAGCTTCATGTACTGCCACAGGCAGTATATCAATTAATAATCCAACGGCCATTCAGGTTTCTACTTTGGTGAATGATATTTCCTGCAATGGATTGTGTGATGGAACAGCATTGGTGAACGCTAACGGAAACGGACCATTTACCTATATGTGGCAACTCAATCCTCCTCAAAGTGGTTCATCAATAGGTTCGCTTTGCGCAGGAAATTATAGTGTAGTGAGTACGGATAATTCGAATTGTACAACTACCACAACAGTGACAATCCTTGAACCAAGTCCTATTCAAATTCAATCTGTAATCAGTAATTCTACTTGTATATCTTGTGCGGATGGTGGCATTGATATTCAAGTTGCAGGAGGTACGGGCTCCGTTCAGTATGCATGGTCTGATGGATCTTCAAACGAAGATTTATTGAACGTGATGGCAGGAATGTATTCTGTATGCGTAACAGATATAAATTCCTGTATGCTTTGTGATACGTTTCAGGTTTTAGCGCCGGGAACCGGAATAGCTTCAGGACAGGAAATGGGATTAGTCACAGTTTATCCAAATCCTTTCAAATCATTCATCCGGATCCGGATCCCACAAAACCAATCAGGGAACACACAGATTCAATTATATAATGCGGTCGGTGAAATGGTTTATGAGAATAATTTATCAGGAAATCAATTCAACATTTATCCTCCATCACTGAGTAACGGAGTGTATTTTATACATCTGTATACCGAAAATTCTAATGAAAGAAAAATTATTCCATTACTGTACGAAAAATAGATTAAGATATTGTAATGATGAAATTAAAAGAGCCGCATGAATTTTCATGCGGCTCTTTTAAAGAATAATAGGCAATAAAAATTTACTGTTTGATGAACTTTCGCACGCTTACATTTTCACCACTAATCATTTTTAACCAGTAACATCCGGCAGCAAGCTGACTAACTTCCATTTCAAAACGGCTATTGGAAGTGCTTGACTCATACACTACCTCTCCTAAAGAATTGTAGATGTAGGTTTGAAGAGATTGTACCTGTCCATTGTAAGAGATTTGTATTCTATCAGTAACGGGGTTGGGATTTGCAGAAAACAGATTTGAATTTTTAGATGTAGAAGGATTTATCCCGGTGATAATGGATTGAAAATCCAGCTTGTCGATGAGCAGTGTACTGCCATCCAATGAAGAATCAGCTACTGATGAGTAGAATTCGATTCTGATTGTGTCAGGGTTTGCGCTGGAATTTAAAGGAATAGAGAATGGTGTGTAAACAGATGCCGGATAAAAGGCCATCACACCTCCACCAACAGGAACTCCGTTTGCAGAAGTTGAAACATACGCGGCTGCTGTATCAGCACCTGCAGTGAGATATTTATAATATCCTACTAAGGAATCAGTCATCATTGTGAATGGAAATCCCCCTGTACCAAATTCTTGTCCTGAAGATGCGCCGGCAATTTCAACAGAATTTCCTCTCTGAATTGATTGCAAGCCTAGTGCTGCAGTACCACTGTATGCATCGAATGATTGGGTAACCCCTTCGCCGAAAGTTATCCATCCAAGAGGGTTGTCAATAGATTGATTATTCCAGTTGTCAAGACTACCATTCGGAATAACCTGGGTCACTGAAGGTCCGGTAAAGGCAAGCTCATCATACTCAATCCAGCTTCCGCTGGCTACACCTTGGTTAGTAATCAGATTGCTTGCAGTGCAGGCAATTATTACAGAATCAGGTACGGAACTCAAGGACAAAGGAAAGTTGAAAGGGATATAATTCGGTTCGCTGCCTGTACCTTTAATCTTGAAAAGGTCGGTGCTGATGATAACACCCCCACTTTTAAATATTACCAAAATGAGAGCCGTATCATTTCCCGGAAGATCATAACGATAGTACCCGGTTAGTTCTGTCGGTTGATCTGTATAAGGTACACCGCCTTCACCGGCAAGAATATCCATATTCGTGTTAGAAATGACGCCGGCAAGCGTATCGGTACCTATAATATAGGTTTCAATTCTGGCTGCCAATCCTGAAAAACCCACCACCGGTGTGACGGTTGGAATACTAAAGGCAGGAACGGATTCAATGTTAGAACTGAACCAAAGCATTGGTTCATCGTAGGTAAAATTGCTCCAGTTTTCGAAGTCGGCATTTGGAATCGCTTGTGCCTGTACAGAGGTTTGTATCAGAAACAAGGAAATAATAAGTAAACAATTTTTCATGGTATGGATTTAAGATATGGTTTTGATTCAAGTCATAAAATTACAAAAGCGGAGGGATTTCATTTGACCGGAAGGGTTAAAGTTGATCTTTTTTTGCACAGCAATTTTTTAATAAAACCACACATAAAGGGTAAAAAACAGAAATTTATACGCGATTAAGGAAGCTTCATGTTTTTGATTCCTTTACTGGGAAGATTTTGTCAATCAATTCCAGAACAGCAATTAAGATGAGAATATAGGACCCAAATAAATAGATTGGAAGAGGTGCCAGATACAAAGAGAAGGTGATCCCGGCAGCCGTGATGGCAACTAAAAGTTTGAATTTCCTGTGATGGATCATCAGGCTAAAAAGGATTAGTCCAAAAAAAGCCGACAAGTAACTTAAGCCAAGGGAGCTGCGGAAATAACCTATTGAGAAACTTTGGAAAAAATTAATCATGGCATTTCTGCCAATCATGACAGGATCTTTTTGAGCAATTGTTTTGTATTCCGACAAACACCATTCCGATTCTGCAAAGAATACATCGGCATCATACATTCCCGGATTGCTGCTATAACTATAATCAATCCCTTTTGCCTTACGAAAGGCATTCCACGACACAGTATCACTGAAATGTTTAACATAGGAATTGGGATATGCTCCCAGAGAAGTATACATGATATGTCCGGGATCTTTATGTTTTTGTTCAGGCCGGAACAGCAAGATCAACAACAAATAAATAATGAATGGAACTAATTTTTTTAATCTTGTCAGATGACCGGAAGCAAAGAACAGGGTAATCAAACTTATGAGTAAAACCGACGATCTGACATGGAATAATAATGCAAGACCAAGGGACAATATAATCAACTGAGAGAAGCTTGCCTTTTTATTGCTGAGATAGAAAAAAAGAAAAATCGCCGAAGGAACAACTTCCCAGAAATAGTAAAATGCATATACTACATAGTAAATAATAAATGGGTTCACAGCGTACAGGAGAAAGAAAAGAATTTTGTGTCGCTTTGAGTTAAGTAGAAATAAAATTAGCAGTGATATGACACTATGGACGGATAACTGAAGCAGTTTTAGAGCACCAATATGTCCTGTCCAGGGGAATATTTTTCCTGCAAACCAGGAGATATACATGTAACCTGGTTGATTGATTGAATACGATCTGGTATTTATGTCTTCCGATGAAAAACGATAGGTGTTAATTTTATTGACAGATGCTTTTTTGTCGGCTAAAGCCAGAAAAACATGTAAGCTGTCCACTTCATTGAGATTAAATTTCCATCCTTCACCATTATGAAGCATCTGTGCTCCGGAAAAATAAGGCACGCTGAACTCAGGAATCATCATGCGGCCTGTATCGAGAAGCCTGCCAATACCAAATACACTTATGAAAAGCAGAAAAACCAGTACTAAATTGTTTTTGTTTTTCATCAGGTAAAATTGGTCGAAAATTTTTCGACGGGATTCGTCAGTAGAACACTTGGATCTTGAAGTAGTTAATCCGCTATTAATTATCAGTAATCAATTTTGTCAGGTTTAGATACCCAATCTTTAAAAATCTGTAAAGCTTCGGAATCAGGAATGTGTATCATTTCAATTTTTCTGGAAGAAGGAGCTACATTTATTTCATCGTAGATAAAAGCATCATCAAAGCCAGCATCAGCAGCCTGGTTGCGGGTATTTGCATAGTATACTTTTGAAGGACGAGCCCAATAGATTGCTCCAAGGCACATGGGACAAGGCTCACAGGAGGTATATATTTCACAACCGTCCAACTGAAAGGAATCCAAATTTGAGCAGGCGTCACGAATTGCGACAATTTCTGCGTGAGCCGTTGGGTCGTTGGAAGAGGTTACCTGATTAGAACCTTTCCCTACGATCTTACCGTCCTTCACTACAATGCATCCAAAAGGACCGCCTTTGTTCGACTCTGAACCTTCTCTTGAAAGTTTAATTGCTGCTTTAATAAATTCGTTTGAATTGTTTTTCATGACTTGATATAATTTAATACAAATCCTTTTTTATCTCTGGCCTGAGTTTACAAAATTAGTATAATTTTACAGGCAGAAAGACAATTTCTCCTTGAATAAGTTCTATCAAAAAATCATAGATGCACAAAAGTCCAACCTCAGGGTGGCTCTGTGTGTAATCGTAAATACTAAAGGTTCTACACCAAGGGAGAAAGGTGCGAAAATGCTCGTATATTCCAATGGAGAGATCTTTGGGAGCATTGGAGGAGGAGAGCTGGAAAAAGCTGTCATCGCTAATGCTATCAGAAGTCTTAAGACAGGGCAGTCGGAACTGTTCAGGCATGATTTACTTCACCAGCATAACATGTGTTGTGGCGGTAGCGTTGAAATTTTTATTGAACCTATTATGGAGAAAGACAAGCTTTATATTTTCGGTGCCGGGCATACCGGCCACGCTCTTGCAAGCCACGCCCGGCTTCTTGATTTTGAAGTAGTCATCATCGATGACCGAAAGGAATATCTTGATCAGATTGATCTTGATGGCATAAATAAATTGCATTTACATTATTCGCAAGCACTGCCTTTACTTCCAATGGACGAGCAGACTTATATCTGTATTATGACTTATAGCCATCCTTATGACAGGGACATTTTATCATTTTGTATTAAGAAGCCGGTAGCTTACCTTGGAATGATAGGTAGCCGGAGAAAAGTGGAGATGACAAAAAAAATGTTTGTAGAAGCAGGAGTTGGCACTATTTCGGAACTGGAAAATGTAGACATGCCTATGGGTATTGATATAGCAGCAGAGACTCCGGATGAAATAGCGATTAGTATTCTGGCAAAAATGATTTCTGTGCGACGAGTAAAAACTACTTGATGGAACGCAGATGACGCAGATTTTTAAAGATAGTCGCAGATTTAATTTTTCGAGTCAAATATCAAGTGCTTATTAACCCCAGATAATTATTTAATATCAAATTTGATCTTAAAAAATCTGCGTCATCTGCGTTCTATAAGCCAGTGTTCTACTTCCCACGCCTTCCTTGCAGAATACGGTAAAACGATCGTGTACGGATTTCATCAATGGTAAGTCCGGTCATTTCAATTTCTTCTTCAGTGATTGCACCGGAATTTAAAGCACGTAAAAAATAATTCAGCAAACCTTGTCCGGTTGCAGCATCATCAAAGATATCTCCGCTAAGGGTTGCTTGTGCTGCTCTGTCGACAAAGTGGCGAAGTCTGAGGGCAGCGTCTTCATAACTTTCAAGGAAAAAATTATAGACAGCTGCGTAACGCATAGGAAGTTGCGCCGGATTTAAATCCCAGCCCTGATAAAAACCGTTACGGAGAGAATGTCCGGTATGCCCATAACAAAGTTTCCAGGCACGGTGAACGATTCTTGTGTTTTCATCTTCCTGTTCTTTACTTAAAGAATCTCCTTTATGTGGGCCGATAGGCATCACATTTGTAGCACCATCTGAAAGAAAAATGCCGGTGCCTGCTAATGCAACTTTGGTCATATGATGAGCGAAATCACAAACAGGATGATCCATCGTTTGGTATTTAGCCGTGATGTTAGAAGAAGCCGTGTAATCATAGGTTCCGAAGTGGGCTGCCACGCAACGACCTTCTCCTGCCATAATAATACTGCGAAGCGGATTGATACCATCCTTATCCATGATAGCTTGCGTCGCTTCAACCATCATTTCCATTTTAAGGGAACCTGCTTTCATGTTGAATGCCTTCTCTATGATTTCAAAGAATCGTACCAGACTTTGCATTTGTTCAGGAATGGTGACCTTGGGTAACATGACCACGAAATTGTCAGGTAGTTTACCTTTAGTTTCCGTAAGTAAGGTTGAAAGAAAAATATCAAGCGTACGAACTCCTCTTGCTTTCAGATCTTCGGTGAACGGTTTAATGCGAATGCCGATGAATGGTGATGTTGTTTTTTCCTTCATGGCTTTTGCCAGTTCCAGTGCAGCCGTTACTGCCGTTGCATCTTCTTCTTCATCTGCCCTGTTTCCAAAACCATCTTCGAAGTCGATACGAAAATCTTCGACTGCTTCACGTTCCAATTTGGCGATTACTTTATTGTAGACAGTGAAGGGTAGCCATGCAGGATGTTGCTTACGGTCGGTTTCCTTCATTGCAGAAAGTTCCCGGCTTAACTCTTCAATTTTTTTTGCGTCAGTTGGTAAAGATGCATGCCCTTCCAGTTCCAAAACTCTTGCCATCACAGTGAAATCAGGGGCATAACTGCGAAGGTTTCTCAAGGCAATTTCTCCCATCTTTCCGGCTGAGTCCCACTTATAGAGATTCGCTCCCCCATAAACTGTATGTACAGGTTGACGATCCGGTAAATCGCCGGGGTATATTTTTTGAAAAGCCAGGTTTGCCTGACGTAATTCGTTTAAAATTTGTGTCTTTTGATTTTCCTGGATACTTGTTTTGATACTCATCTCGATAGGGCTTGATTCTTGAAACTTGAAAGTTTGCAAAGATATGAATTGGATAGAATTTAACTCTTATATCTTTTAACTAAAGTAAGACGGATTTTTGGTATCAGATTTTGCGCTAAGATATACCTGCCACGAATGCATACGAATAAGCTTAAACCTATTTCCTCCCGTTGAATGACAAAAAGGTATTTTCAATGATTTGCCCGGAGTTTGATGAAGCGTTTTTCGTGCAATTGTTGCTAAAATAAAAGATATTTTCAACTTCCTCTATAAGTACTATACCCAAAGGGATTCAAAAGTAAAGGAACATGATAATGGGAGGCGTCACTAATCTGAAAAATTATTTCCACCGAAGGGTAGAAGCATTTCAATTTTTGTTTTTCAAAATATCCGGCCGTATCGAAGATCAATTTATAGTTACCGGCTTCAAGAATTTTGCCGGGTTCAAGTAAGTCAGCTACACGGCCGTCAGAATTTGTTATTCCTTCTGCCAATGCTGTCCATGAATTAAGGGCATCGAATTTTTCAAGCCGGATTTTTACTCCGCTTGCAGGTTTTCCTGCTGAAGTATCAAGGATGTGAGTTGTGAGCTGGCTCATGTCATTAATTTTTTCAGTCTTAAGAGTGTAATTTTTTCCTGTTCATCCGCAGCGATTGTTAATTCAGTGTTTCTGTCGTTAGGATAACGTGCCTGTAAGATACTCAACATTTCTTCAGCAGTTTTTCCTGTGGCACACACAATAAAGATAAAACCAAATTTATTTTCATAGTCCGTATTTCCTTTAGCCAAGGCCTCCAAGGTTTTCGGGCTGGCAGTTTGCACGGAAGCTTGTTCTCCTCCGGCAAGTGTTTTTGTACTTGAAAATTTTTTTTCCAGACTTTTTATATCTCCGATTTTCGGGTGATGATCAAAGGCCTCCAGCCAATCTTTTTCATAGGTGTTTTGCCATGCTTTTTCGGCTATGTTTAATAACTCCTCCAAACTTTCAAATGGTCTCTTAGCCAGCATTTCATTTACCCATGCAGTAGAGCCGCAACACTTCTGCATTTCTTCGAAGAAACGTTGTTCTGAGAGATTATTTAGTTCTGCTATTGTCATTTCAATTTGAGAGGTTTTGAAATTTTACCACAATGCTTACAAAGTGGGCATAGAGGGCGCGGAGAATTCGTTCACCTTATGCGATTGTACCGAACAACCTCAACCGGCTTACCCCTCCGTCAGGATAAATAAAGAAACGCACATGCGTAATTGCCTCGTGTGCCTGAATTTCTTTTTCATACTTATGTTCATGATCAGCCTGTAATTTTTGT
This sequence comes from Bacteroidota bacterium, assembly GCA_004295015.1. GTDB lineage: Bacteria > Bacteroidota > Bacteroidia > AKYH767-A > 2013-40CM-41-45 > QQVM01. The sequence continues at coordinate 54,079 of SHNE01000050.1, forward strand.
TTGGGTAATATTTCTGTCCATTTCATTTTGTCGGAATGGATATTTACCTCGTCATCCTTGGAAATTGCTATACCTTCGAGCGTACAGCTATCAGGGTAGTTTCCTTTAAAATGTGCAGTATCAACAAGAATGCTTTGAATCATTCCTTTATGCGCCAGCCTAACGATAATCCAGTCTCTATTATTTGGAGTTCTGTTTCTTTTGGTTTCCCAGCCATCGCCCATATTTATTCCTCTTCCGGGCATTAAAAGATTATCCATGTGTGAGAAGAACATGTCATTGCAGGTAATAGCCTTTGCCCCGTTTAATGCAGATGCCAGATCAAGAATCTCATCAGCTTTCACTTTCGACCAGTCTTTATGAACTTCGCCATATACTTTCAGGCGGGCTACACCGCCATCGGGAAAAATATTTAAACGCAGGTGCGAGAATAGCTCTCTGTTCTTACACTCATAAAAATTCTGGCTACCCGGATTCAAGGGAGATTTTCCAAGCAGTTCAGTCCATTTAATATTCGGAGAATTTAAGTCGATATCTTTATCCGTTATATATGCAGCTTCGATAGATGCAAAGGGAGGATGATTTCCCAGAAAGTGATTCGTATCTATATCAAATCCATGAATAATTCCTGCTGCACCAAGTTGAATTATGCACCAATCATGTCCGGCAACTCTTTTCCTTCTCGACTCCCATCCATCCATCCATTTGCCACGATCTGTATACTTATCTGCTATGAAAATACCTCTTCCCGGTTTGATAAGATTTTCCATTTCTGCAAAAAAATCGTCGGAACAGGAAATGGTTTTAGCACCTAATCGTTCAGAAGCAAGATTCAATAAATTTGTATATGCCGGAGCATCTTGACTTGTAATGTTCATGAGTTTTTTAGAATAATTTTTCCTGTTGGCGAAGATACAAAGGAACCTTTATCATAGACAAGCACTCCACCCACATACGTTTTTTCAACCAGGCCGGAAAGCATTGTTCCCTCATATGGACTAATCGGATGGCGGAATCTCATCAAAGCGGGAGAGACCTTCATTTTTTTGACCGGATTCCAAACCACAAGATCTGCATCTGCACCAACTTCAATCTTACCTTTAGCAGGAAGATTCAGGAATTTTGCAATGTTTGTGCTAAGCCAGGCAGAAATTTGTTCCAGCGTTACATCTTTTCCCATAGCCATAGTCCAGACGATTGGTAGTTCAAATTGCAAAGTAGAAATTCCTCCCCATGCCTCCTTTAAATTTCCATCGGTAATGCTTTTCATTTCAGGGGGAGCCGGACTATGATCAGTAACAACAAAGTCAATGGTGCCATCAACAAGCGCACTCCATAATTGTTCGTTATTATCCTTTTCACGAATGGGAGGAGTGCATTTGAAACGAGGATCGGCATCCGGAATTGTTTCAGCATTAAAGAATAGATAATGCGGACAAGTTTCAACGCTAATGGGAATTCCTTTTTGTTTTGCGTCCTGAATGGGTGCAATCGAATTTGATGACGACAAATGAACAATATGAGTCCTCAGCCTAAATTTCTCAGCCACTTTTATCATTGCAGCAATAGCCTTGTCTTCCCATTCCTTTGGTCTTGATTTTAAAAATGCCTGATATGAATAAGGCTCACGAACATGTTCTTCTTGTGCTTCAGACTTTTCATCAAATTCTGCATGCACAAGTAATGGTAAATCTTTCCTGACTAATTTATCTGCAATAGTTTCGATGTCCTTTATACTTGCATTAGGAAAGTCTTCGATTCCGGAATGAGTGAGAAATGCTTTGAACCCTAGTACACCGGCATCAATTAGTGCATCAATATCTTTTGCATTTCCCGGGACTATACCGCCCCAAAATCCGCAGTTGACATAAATTTTCCCTTCAGCAGCTTTTAGTTTGGCTTTAAAATTTGCAAGCGTTGTAGTAACCGGAGTTGAATTAAGTGGCATATCAACTAAAGTCGTAACACCTCCAGCAGCAGCTGCTTTCGTAGCAGTTTCAAATCCTTCCCATTCTGTTCTTCCGGGTTCATTGATGTGCACGTGGCTGTCAATCAGGCCGGGCATCAAAACAGATTCTCCGCATGTGACTGATTTAGCTGCTGATCCGGCCGGAGCTTTTCCTTCCTGTATCTCTACAATTTTTCCCTCAGTGATCAGCAGAGTAACCTCTTTAATTCCATCAGGAAGTACGGTTTGTTTACAATAAATTGCCAGGTCTGCTTTCATGTTTTTATTTTAGAAAATGGATTGATTCAAAGTAAATTGCTCCCTTGAACAATCTCAATTAAATGCAATTAATATATTTATACTATGAGTTAGTTCAGCTTTGCGCCTTGTTGTATCCAACGTCCTAACAAATCTCTTTCTTCTTCCGTCATGCCTGTTTTATTAGCCTGAGGCATTGTCTTCGTTTGCACGGCTCTTACCATGATACGGTCAGCCATTTTGTGAATTTCTTCTGCACTATCAAACATGATTCCGTTGGGTGAAACTTTTTCTGTATCATCAGTAGGTTTGCTTGAGTGACAACTTACGCAACGTTTTTGGATAATTGGCTGAATTTCTGAAAAAGAAACAGGTTCATCAGAGGAAAATTTCACTTTATTTGGTGAAGTGACTATTACGAGAGAAATCAATGCAATTGCAGCAAATGGGAGCATCAATTTGGCATGGCGGCCTTGTTCGTGCAGATTGATGAAATGTCTGACAGCAACGCTTGCCAATGTAAGTACAGCCAATACAATCCAGTTGAATGAAGATCCAAAAGTTGCCGGAAAATGATTACTGATCATCACATAAATGACAGGTAATGTCATGTAGTTATTATGCAATGAACGCAGTCCGGCGTATTTACCTAATTCAGGATTCAATGCTAAGCCTTTTTTTGCAGCTCTTACCATAGCCTTTTGAGCAGGAATGATGGTAAAAAATACATTACCTACCATAATGGTCCCAATCAATGCACCAACATGCATAAATGCAGCGCGGCCACTTAAAAGATGTGTCAGGATGTAGCCTATGAGTGTAATGATTGCAAATCCTACTATGGCAAATGTTTTTTTCTTTTGGAGAAGCGAAGTGCGACAAAGAAAATCATAGATAAACCAGCCTATGATCAGAGTGCCTATTCCAATAGCGACAGATGTTCCGGCGCTGATATTGGAAACCGCCGGGTCAAGCATGTATGCTTTGGCATTAAAGTAATATACCAGCAGCAATAGAATAAAACCGCTTAGCCAGGTGAAGTAGGCTTCATACTTAAACCAGTGAAGAGTTTTTGGAATTTCACCGGGAGCAATTTTATATTTTTCGATGTAATAAAATCCACCACCATGTATAGCCCATAAATTTCCTGCCAGTTCATCGCGGAGGTTTTCAGTCCGGTTCAGACTGTTCTCCAAAAAAATGAAATAGAAGGAAGCCCCGATCCAGGCTATTCCAAAGACCACATGGGCCCATCGAATCACAAGGTGGAGCCAGTCCAGCACATGAGCTTCAATACCGGCCCAGACGGCCAGATAGTAGATGGCGTATCCGGCAATACATAGCAATGCAAGCATGACAATAACACTTCTGTAAAGCGCTATTTCTTTGATGGATTCCTTTAAATCGTCTGTATCTATGGAGTTCTTCGACATATTTAACCAGTGGGGCGAAGATAGTTAATATGGCAGTCAATTTAGCATTGAACTGAGGCAATAATTTTAACATTGCTAAGCAATCAATACCCTTGAAAAAGAATTATTGAATCTGTATCCAATTACTAAGTGTTCCCGGCCCGTTAAAAGCTTCGTTATTACAATCAAGCGGATCTGCATCCCGAACAGCTAAGGGTATGATGATTGAATCCAGATACAAACCCCTTTGCTCGAATTTTTGAAAAAGCGAATCTGTCATCACATGGAAATAACTTACATAACGAATACCTGATTGTGAAATAGTACTGTCTTTGGGTCCGTCTGTTGCTGTAAGTACAGTGATAGCTATATCGGAGCTTGTCATATTTCCTATATGGGTTCCGATTAATTCTCCTTCTTGTAGCGTATCTCCCAAGGCTATTGATCGGGTTAGATTCACATGGAACAAACGCGCAGCGAAAGCCGGGTGGTGTGTCGATGTAATATAAAGTTGAGTTCCGGCCCATTCCTGAATTACTCTTTCTACGACACCTTTGAATGGACAATAAATTTTAATATCAACATTTGGTATTGAAAAATTCTTCGGTTCAAAATAATGTTTCATGCTCCTGCAAAATTCAAAATCATCGGAATAATCATGGCCGACACCCGATCGGAATTTACTTATACGGCCTATACTGTCGAATTCCATATAGGAAACCTTTATAAATTTTGGAAGACTGTCAATATTGCCAGTATAATAGATCGTTCCGGTATTGGAAGGAATCGTGTCGGCCGGTTGAGCGATTGGATCTGTAACTGTTTCTAAAGGGTCAGATTCTTTAGAACAAGACCAGAGAAGAATTGAAAAGAGTGAAATTTTAATTATTCCTTGCATTTAGCCTAGAACGAAATCTGATTGAGAAGGTTCTGGGAAAAGGCTTAAAGTCCATCATCTATATACTTACGAAAAATGTTTAATGAGTTCTGTATGTGTATAACGATAAGGAGACACTAATTTTATATACTTTTTAATAGGATCAAGCATAATTTCCCGATATTATAGCTAGCTTAGCCATTCAAATAAAATATCTCATGAAAGCAAGGTTCTACATTCTTTATACCATTTTATTATTTTCAAATTTTCAATTATTTGCACAAATACCAGATGGTAGCTTTAACAATTGGACAACAAACTCGATAGGGCGATTAGATCTTCAGGATTGGATCACGGGGAATTTGGACTATTCCTTAGCAACAATCCTCCAAGATGTAGGGCAGTCGGGTAGTGGATATTCTCCGAAGTTTGTTTCAGTTTATGACTCTTCGGTTGGATATTATCAGGGAGGATATGTTCAATTGACTCAAGTCCCATTCACTGGAACGATCAGGCCTAATTCACTTTTAGGCTATTGGAAAACGTATAACCCATCGAATTCAGACATAGTGCTGGCCGATGTTCAAATTTATAATTCCGGTATGGTAGAGATAGGTTCCGGAGCAAAGCAAACTCCGTTCAATGGCTCCCTAAGTGCATGGACGGCATTTTCTATTCCAATTACTTACACAACAAGTGATTCGGCAGCATATTTTTCTATGCGGATTTCATGGACGAATTTTGGCGGAAATCCTGCCGGTTATGCAAATGTAGACGATATTCATTTTGACATAAGCACTGCTGTAGTTGAATCTGCCGGAGATCTTTCAGGAATAAAATTATCGGCAATACGTCCCGGATATTTTGAGCTTACGAGTTCCTTGAATTCCCCTGATAATTTCACTGTTCAATTGTTCGATCTGAGCGGAAAGCAAATTCTGGGTAAAAAGACTTTGGCTGAAGTTAATGGCCAGTCCCAAACTATATTAGACTTGTCGCAAATGGCATCCGGAATTTATTTTTGCAACGTTTTTAGTAAAACGGATTATAGAACATTTAAAATCGTTAATTATTGAATTTCATTAATCACGTTAATAATATTTTGTAATGCTAAAGTTCAGCTTCTGTCTTTTTTCCGTCTTGGTGATTTCAATATTGAATCTCAAAGCACAAACATGGGCTTGGTTAGAGCCACAGGTTTGCGGTATTAATAATTCTAAGATAGCTAATACACCTGATGGTGGTTTTATTATGTATGGAAATTTTAAAGATTCAATACGCTTCGGTGGAAATTTCTTATATGCAGACAGTGGAACCTACGATATGTATATTGCCAGATATGATAAATATAAAAATGTTTTGTGGACGAAATCTTTTGGCGGAACGTACATGGATTCACAAACGCCGATGGATCAATTGAATGATCTGAAAATCGATATTAATTCAAATTTGGTTTTTGCCGGTTCATTTGCTAAGCAATTTATTTATGGGAATGATACCTTGAATTCGATACGAGACTGGCAGGATGGATTTATCGCCAGTTGCGACTCACTCGGAAATCCTCTTTGGATCAGGCATTTTCATGGAAGGGCAGCAGAAGGGGCATATGCACTTTTTCTTGATGATGCCGACAACATGTATTTAGGTTGTTCTTACATCGATTATGATCCGATAGATACTATCATATTCGAAGAAAATCACCTTGTAATCGATTCGGTAATCATTCCTTTCAGGGGTAACCAAGATAATTGTTTAATGAAGATAAATGCAAATGGGAAAATTGAATGGGTAAATGCATGTGGAGGAAAAGGCAATGATTTCACAGACGGATACAGTTTTGATACTCATGGGATGCTGTATGTTGCCATGAGAATGGATAGCACATTGTATATTGGTTCGGATAGTGTAATCTCGCGTGGTTACAATGATTTGGTAATAGTAAAGTATGATACTACCGGTGATTTAATTTGGAAAAAGCAATACGGTAACAGCAGATATGATAATTTATTTGTTGAATTTGGAGACGGACCTTTTGGCTATATTTTCGGCAGACTCGATTCGATAACCACCATTGACGGCGTAGATTTAGTAGCAACGTCAGGGAACTCAAATTGCTTTATCGCAAAAATTGATTCTTCCGGAAGTTATATAGACTCTAAAATATTCTCATCAACCGGTTATAATTCATTCATTAATCATCTTGTATTGGATGACATAGGGAATCTGTATTTTGTCGCAACTACGTGGGGTGGGAATTTGCAAATTGACACCTTTAACGTTTCTGGCCTCGGACAGTTTAATTCCAGGTCATTTATTGTTAAAGCAGATGAAAATCTGAATGCTCTAAAAGTAATTACCGCTAATGATTTCGGCAGGGCTACTTTTAATTATCTCTCGAGTGTTCCTGCCGGACTTTTGGTTCTTGGTAAAACAGATACGACCTTGATCATGGGAGCTGACACAATGAATAATTTTGCTTCCTGTATGGCCAGGTTTATGGCCCGGCTGGATTTTACTATATCAGTGGATGAATTAACTTACCTCTCTTCACTTTCCTTGTTTCCAAATCCTGCAACGGAAAGGGCAGAATTGTTGATTAAATTAAATCAGCCTTCCAAAGCTTTGATAAATATTTATTCTATGGAAGGAGTTCTAGTTGCCAGTCTGACAAGAGATCTACTTTCGAATGTAGTTAACAGAGTCTCAATTAATCTTGAAAGTTACACTATTTCGAAGGGAATGTATATCTGCGTAGTGCAAACCGGAGTTGAAAGGCGTGCAATTAAATTGATTGTTCAATGAGTTATTTAATTTTTTTCTTAATGTCTTCAATAGAAAGCAAAATAACTTCATTCGTTGCAGGTAGTTTAAACATCGGTTCGAACTCATGATTTCCAACTGAAGAAACTGCATCTTTAATTGCTAACCAGGTACTGAAGGCAAGCATGAAGGGCGGTTCCGCAACAGCTTTACTTTTTCGAATTGCTTTGGGATTGGGAACTCCTTGTAAAAGTTTCACTCTGAAATCTTGCGGTATATCCTGTACGGAAGGAATTTTGTATGTGTCAGGTGAATGATTGAGTAAATTTCCTTTAGAGTCCCACTTGACTTCTTCGGTCGTTACCCATCCCAGTCCTTGTATAAAACCTCCTTCAACTTGTCCGAGGTCTATGCCCGGATTAATTGAGTCGCCTACATCATGCAAGATATCTGTACGAAGATGTTTAACATAGCCAGTGAGTGTATCAACCAGCACCTCACTTACTGCCATTCCGAAAGCGAAATAATTAAAGGGTGTTCCCCAGCCTTGAACTTTATCCCATCCAATTCCGGGTGTTTTGTAAAAACCTGCGGCACTTAAGCTTACCTGATTCAGATTAGCTAAAACCATTGCCTCATCAAATGCAATTTTACGATCAGGATAGAGTGAATCAACGATTGAATTATTTTCAAAGACAATATGTTCAACACTTGTTGCTTTTTCCGGCCGGCGTTTGTTGAATTCTGTCACCATCAAATTGGCAATTCGTTCCTTCAACTGGTCGATGGCGTTTTTTACTGCCATCCCGTTTAAATCAGTTCCCGCTGAAGCAGCTGTGGCTGATGTGTTAGGTATTTTTGAAGTGTTTGTAGCATTCACTTTTATTCGATCCAGACTTACTCCCAGTTCAGCAGAGGCGATTTGGGCGATTTTTGTATTTAGTCCCTGACCCATTTCTGTACCACCATGATTGACTAATACTGTCCCGTCTTTATAGATATTCACCAAGGCACCGGCTTGATTGAGAAAGGATGTCGTAAATGATATTCCAAATTTAACCGGTGTGAAAGCGATTCCTTTTTTATAGTAGTCGTTCTTTGAATTAAACTCCGCAATCTCCTTTCTTCGCTTTTCATATTCTGAAGAAGTATACAATTGGTCGAAGATTAGTTCAAGGCGGTTTAGCTCAATCGTTTGTCCGTAGTGCGTGATGTTATTTTTTTCAGTTCCATAGAAATTTATTCTCCTTACTTCTGCCGGATCCTTTTTCAGGAAACGAGCAATCCTGTCTATTACTTGTTCCATACCTGCCATTCCCTGCGGTCCACCGAATCCACGGAAGGCTGTGTTTGAAGGTAAATTTGTCTTGTATGCCTTTCCTGTGACGAGCATATTTGGTATATAGTAGGAGTTATCTGCGTGCAACATGGCTCGCTCCAAAATGGCCATACTTAAATCTGTCGCGCAACCTGCATCAGCGTTTTGTTCAAAAATTAATGATGAAATTTTTCCATCATCATCAAAACCGGCTTCATAATTTATCAGGAAGGGATGTCTTTTACCGGTGATTTTTTGATCATCGTCTCTGAATAAACGGATCTTTACCGGACGTCCTGTGGCGTGACATAACAGAGCTGCCCATGCAGCACAATGATTAGCCTGCGTTTCTTTTCCGCCAAAAGCCCCGCCCATCCGACGTATTTCCACAACGACTTCATTTTTATTTATTCCTAAAACTTCTGAAATGATGGCTTGTGTTTCAGAAGGATGTTGGGTGGATGAAAAGACATTAATCTCTTTTCCTTCTCCTGGAATGCAAAGGCATGTTTGTGTTTCTAGGTACCAGTGTTCCTGTGCACCGGTTTCCAACTCACCGCTAATGACATGTTTTGCATCTTTCATTGCAGAAGGAGCATCCCCGCGTCTCATAGTACGTGCAGGTGCGAGGAGGGTGTTTTCTTTGATTGCAGTACGTATATCAAGGATAGCAGGAAGAATTTCATAGTCTATCCAAATCAAAGATTCCGCATGTCTTGCAATGGTTTCATTTTCAGCTGCGATAATAACTATAGCTTGTCCTACGCAGATTACTTTATCTGCAGCCAGACAAGGTTCATCATGTACTACCGGTCCCATTTGATTGTGTCCGGGGATTTTTTTATGAGTAATAACGGCATGAACCCCCTTTAATTTCTGAGCTTCTGTGATGTCAATGGATTTAATTTTAGCATGTGCATGCGGGCTATACATGACGTGTCCATGTAAAATCTGTGAGTGCATTGGGATATCATCAATATAAATTGATTTTCCACTTACATGTTTCTCCGCGCTATCGTGAGGTATATTTAGCATGGTTATATTTCGGGGGTCTGATATTTTTTATAGCTTTTCTTATTGGTCAATGAACCTTGGATGGTGTTTTGTTTTTGCCACGAATGCACGAATTTCTCCATTAATAAACCTGTTATACAAATGACTCTTGATATGCTATTAATTCTTTTCGCTGAAATCACGAATTATTTCAGATTTTATTCGTGCATTCGTGGCAATACTCAGACTAGCTATGCTCTGACCAGAATTTTATAAGAAGATTCTTTGCAGCTACTCTTCGAAATTCAGCTCCTGATCTGGCATCTGTCAAAGGAGTGAATTCATGGTAAATTAATTCTGCCGCTTCTTCTATATTTTTTTCATTCCATTTTTTACCCAGAAGAAAACTTTCTGACTTTGATGCCTGCTTTGTTTTCTCCGCCATTCCTCCATAAGCAAGGATTATTTCTTCAATTGTATCACTCTTGATTTTTAGTCTGAAGGCCGCGCTCACAGTCGAGATATCAAGGTCTTTACGTTTCGATACTTTATATGAGCTGACGATGGTTGATTTATCCGGAATAGGAATATGCACGGCAGTGATGAGTTCATCGGGTTTTCTTTGAGTTTGTCTGTAGCCGGTGATGAATTCCTTCATGGGAATAAGCCGTATGCCTTGAAGATTTTTCAATTCAACGGAAGCGCCGTATGCTATTAGAACCGGCAGGGTATCACCGATAGGAGAAGCACTTCCTATGTTACCTCCCAATGTAGCAAGTCGTCTTATTTGCCTTGAACCAAATACGCTCAGCATTTTATGCAATGCCGGGAGATCTTTTTCACATTTTATTTTTATTTCTTCGAGATCAAGTCCTGCACCAACAATTATTTCATTTGTATTCTTGTGATATGATTTAAGTTCAGTGATCCCGCCAAGATCAATTATCTCTTTTAGGATTTCGCGTTTTTTAGTCACTCTCAAAGCAATATCTGTTGCACCACTAATGAGGATGGCTTCAGGTTGCGCTTCTTTCAATTTCAAAGCATCATTCAAGCGCGAAGGTCTCGCGTAGCTTTGTATCCCGAAATCAAATTGCAATGTTGACTCTTCATCTCGAATTGACAATAAAAGTTCTTTAATGTGTTTTTCTTTTCCGTTGAATTGATCCATTCCTTTATGCACACATGCCTTGGCTGCAGCTTCAAGAATAGGACGGTATCCCGTGCATCTGCAAAGATTTCCCGTTAATGCATCTTCAATACTTTCCTTAGTCGGGTTTTGTTCGTTTTTATAGAGTGAAAAAAGCGACATGATAAATCCGGGAGTACAGTAACCGCACTGAGATCCGTTGCTGTCTACCATACTTTGTTGTACCGGATGCAGTTTTATATTATTTTCTTCGGTTGTATGCAGGTTTTCTACGGTAATGAGTTGTTTACCATGGATCATTGGTAAAAAAACCAGACAAGAGTCAAGGGCTGTGTATTGGATATTTTGCTTTTCGTTTAATTCGGCAAGCACCACAGTACAAGCCCCGCAATCTCCTTCAGCACAGCCCTCTTTGGTTCCCTGATGTCCGGGTGACTTGCGTAAATAATTGAGTACAGTAGTTGTCGGGCTCAAGCCTTCCTTATCTAGATCTAGTGAACAAATTTTGTCGTCCTGAACAAATTTTATATTGGAAGATTTTTTCATTTCTTTTTTCGATTCTTAAATCAGCTGAGCTGAAGTATTAGGTAGTAGGGGTCTGTTGTCTGGTCAAATTTAAGGAATGATATGCTAAGTAAAAGCTTTGCAGAGACAGATTTTAAATATTTATAAGCATGGATAATCGAAAGTTCATTGATATAATGGTGTTTATCTGGGTCAATCTATCTTCTTTACATAGAGGGTTTCTTGTTCCGATTTAGCTTGTTTATCTATTTAAAGAACTGGCCTGTGTGGTCAAATAGTGCGATTGATTTGTCTAAAGCCTAACCGCTGCTATAACATTAACCATCGCCCTTAAGGGACGTGGCAATTGATTTGGCTAAAGCCAATCAGATGCTATACCATCCAACCACGCCCTGAAGGAGCGTGGCCACTACAATTTACAAATACTAAATTGTATTAAATGAAATTATTACTCTTGGATATTATCACTGCTAATTCAAAAAAAAAATTGAATCGAAGATTCAAACCAATTGCCACGTCCCTTTAGGGCGTGGATCCAGATCATGAGCCGATGCTGGCTTTAGCCAAATCATATCCCGGCGAGAGGCTAATAGCTAGCATTA
>SHNE01000030.1 GCA_004295015.1 Bacteroidota bacterium
TAGTTGAGTATTTTTCATTGTTGTAGATTTTTAGGATTGTTTGACTAATTATTTATCTTTCTAAATCATGTTCCCCTCTTTCGTCCTCTTTTTCACCACGTAAATCTTCGAGCTCCTGCTCACGAGAATCTTGAACTTCCTCGTTGATCTCAGTATTTTGAGTTTGTTGAGCAAGGGGTTTGTTGTCTTTGGTTAATTCAAATTTTTCGACATTTTTGTTTTCCTGAATAGGTTTAGTTTCAACCTTTCGCTCACCCTGCTTCTTTGACTTGGTATTCTTCTCAGTCTCTTGCACCTTGTTCTCATTAGCCTCAATTCGTCTTTGTTGAGCATTTTCAAGATGTAGCTCTCTATTAGAGATAAAATCATTTTTAAGCACCCAAAGCTTTTCATTTTTTGCCAAGAGATTTCCTTCATGATCAAAGGAGGTATATTCAAACTTCTTTAACTCTTCATTGTAATTCTTATAGATCCTGCCGATGTTATTCCGGAAAGAATCTACAATTGTGATTTGGTGGCCTTCTTTTGTTGGCTTTTCGTATTCAATAAAGATGAGCTGGTTAGTTCTTGCTTTTTGAGTAGATTGAGTTTTATTTGTCATAGCGATATTTTTTTTAGTTGATGAATAATTTTTTGAGTTAGTTCGTGATTGATTTTCTTGATTGTCTTTATTCACATCTATGAGACGTGCGTATCTTTCGAACTTCAAGTCAATTGAATTGAATTCGGTCGTTGGTGGAAAAATTTCCCGGCCAACTTGGTTTGTTGAGATGTATCTGGTTTCATCTCCATCAATTTCAGTGTAGACATGACCGATTATTTCATTTCGGCCCCCTAGGACTAATCGGTACACGATGAAGTGACCAAAATCTCCAACGGCTTGTTTATAGTGAATTAGCTTGCTTTCTTGAGCAGTATCACTGCTTTGAAATGGAGACACAGTAGGCTTGTCCATGGCTAGATTGCTTTAAGAATTCGGTAAATAACTGATTGAGGTAGTAAATGGCTGGAGTGCTGTTTTGGAGTGCTGAAAAGCATCGAAATGCACCAAAAAAGCTATGTAAAGGGCCTATTTAAATTAAAATTTGGATATACCAGCGGACTTAAAATCCTGTTCCCGTTGAGGGAGTACGAGTTCGATTCTCGTCCCGGGTACTTTATCAGTGCAAGAAACAGAGCGAGTGAACAGTAAGATACTGTTCACTCGCTCTGTTTCTGATACTCACACTAATTTTTACTGTTCACTCGCACTGTTTCTGCTACTCACACTAATTTTTCCTGTTCACTCGCTCTGTTTCTCACACTCACACTTCTTTTTCCTGTTCACTCGCTCTGTTTCTCAGACTCACACTTCTTTTTACTTTTCCTACACTAATCAGACTAATTGAAAGTATTCAAAACTTGATACCCAATCTCATTCAATCAAGTCATACTATCTTTGTCCTAACGAATTAGTAAAAATGTTCAGCTTTATTACCTTGCTAAAATTAGCCTTTGTGTATGCGTGGAAAATTCTTCTTTTATAATTGGAGATTCCGGAAATTGAGATCACCTATTTCACAACAATGTAGACTTTAATCAAGAATTCGCCGGTTTGTAAAACGAGAATATCCATCCCTGCCTGGTGGCGGACAAGCAATCCTTAAGGCTTTCCTTAACGCATTGAAATGATTTTAAAAGTTCATTAAGGTATACTTTTTGAATTCCCTTTCTACGATGGTTGGAGTTAAGAAATAAGCTGCATCTTGTTTGTGAATTTGATAAGCATATGTCATGAAAAGCAATAATGCGTATCTTTATAACAACTTAAAAACTATATTAGAAGGATTTTATTTGCTGATAAATAAAATGATTTTGTTGCGTTAAACTATGAAACAAATGACTGCAAGGGCGGAATGACCTCGCACACAGGCTTTCACAAAACATTCGCCGAGCGGGGGTCTATTTTTTATCACAGTAAAACAAAATGACCAAATAATATTTTCACAAAAATTAAGTCATTTAAAGCAATGAGAATTCTTGTCTGCTTTTTTTTGATTCTGTGCCTCCATTGCGAGGCACAGAATCAATTTAATAAGCGCTTCGATTTGTATCAAAGTTGGGGTGATGCAGCCATGAGCTTGGTTGTAGATTCTAACTCAATCTGGATTGCAATTGCAACACTTCCTTTAGGCCAGGCAAGCGGACCTTGGGCAAGTGGATTGCTGCAATTGGATTTCAACGGAAATATTCTCGATACAAATTTGTATAGCATTCCTAATACGTTTGTGTATCCGGGTGGACCGGGCTCACTTAATCCGGCAAATGATGGGTTCATCTTGGGTGGATCCTTTGAAGATTCCACAGGAAATTCTGAAGCCCTTTTGATCCGAATCGGAAACAATGGGGATACCTTGTGGACCAGAAAATATGGCGATGCCTATTTTCAAAGTGGCTGGATGGCAAAGCAATCTCATGATGGAGGCTTTTTATTGTGTGGGCAATCTGCATATGGAAATATGCAGTTGATGGGAAATGCCTTGCTCTTAAAAACAGATAGTATAGGAAACTTATTGTGGCAAAAGACTTACGGAGATAGCATAGGATCTGAACTTGCTTTTTCATTTGTCGAAACAGCGAACGGTGGTTACGCCTTGTCTGGTCAATGGCGAACCGGAGCTGAAAATGACATTTGGATCGCCCTGATTGACAGTTCCGGCACAATGTATTGGGATAGTATTATTCATAACGTGATTGATTATAATGATGCAGCATGGAATATTATCAATACTTCAGATGGAAATTTGTTGGTAACCGGATTTTATGCGTGGCAGTCTCAATCACCCCAGCCTTATTTTATTAAGTTGGATTTGTCTGGGAATATTATCTGGGATAAGAAGTATCTAAAAGCGTTTGGAAGCGTGCAAGTTTTTTCAACCAGGGAGTTGACAGACGGGTCATTCATTTCGGTAGGTTTTCATAATCTACCTCCACACCCTACTAGAAGAGCCTTCTTATTGAAACTCTCTGCAAACGGTGATAGTTTATGGTATCACGATTACATTAATGGAGCATATAGTGCTCATGAATTAAGAGACGTTTATCCGGCACCTGATGGAGGCTTTGTTGCTTGTGGATGGATGTATCCTTCACTTCCAGATACAGGCCATCAGGACTTTTGGGTGATTAGGGTAGATAGTATGGGTTGTGAAATTTCCAATTGTACAGTAGTTATTTATGAATTGACAGAAAAACTGAATCCGCTAACAGTTTTTCCTGTTCCCTTTTCTTCTGAACTAAATATTTCGTTGAAGGAAGGGTTCTTAGAAGGACGTATCCAAATTTTTGATGCAACAGGAAATTTGAAAGTTCAACAGGAAGTTAATAATAACCATATCACAGTTAAAACGGTGGATTGGCCTAAGGGCATCTACTTCTTGAAGTATCAATTTAAATCACACACATTTAATAAAAAAATTGTCAAATTTTAAATGGGTTAGTATTGTAGAAAACAATGATAGTGTGGACATTTCAGTTCAATAGACCACCCTGTTTCGGTCGGCATTGACACCGAAAAGTTATAGAGTAGGAATGAATGCAAAGGTATGAGTTGCAATCGATTTCGATCAATAGACTCCTCTAGGCATTTATTTTGAAACAATGGGGGTGATGTGTCTGAAATCTCCAAACTGATTCGATCTTTTTTAAACTAATAGAAGTAAACTATCTCATCGCTTATTTGCTTGTGGCAAGAACAGGAGAAAATAAATAAAAAAAGACTTGACTTTGGCATAGAAATCGCCGAGCGTGGTACGAAAAAATTACTGCGTCCTGCCGAAAGATTTAGTTTTGCCGGAGCAATAGTAGAGGAAAAACATCTATCCATTCGTCAGGCCTGTCAGTTCGTAATCCTTCCCCGATTAATTTCAGTTATGTAGCTGGAGCGAATAAAAATGTACCTGTAAGGGAACGGCTTCAGGTTTTAAAAATCCGGCATAGCGGTTTGTATTAACATTAATAAATACTTACTCTTTACTGACAATCCGGCCTTCATATTTCATTGAACAGTTCTTATATTTGTTTAAAAATCCGGTGAAATGAAAATTAAATTGTACTCAAGCCTGCTTTTAGTATGGCTTTCTTTTTCTGTTAACATTCACACGAAAGCACAAAATTGCCAATGGGCGAATCAGATAGGACATATAAACAGCAATACAAAACTGAATGCCATTAGTAAATATAGCGGTGAAAATATAATTATAGCAGGCTCTTTCACGTCTCCAACCCTTACATTTAACACCCATACACTTACCAATTCAGGCCAGGAAGATGCCTTCTTCGTTGTAGTGGATAAGAACGGGAATTATTTATGGGCAAATAAAATCGGCGGACTCGAAGTGGATAACATTACGAATATCGTTTCAGACAGTCAGGGTAATATTTATGTTGCCGGACACTTTTATAGCTTATCGCTGACCATCGGTAGTTCGGTTTTAGTAAACTCGGGTGAATCAGATGGCTTTCTTGTTAAATTCAACTCCAATAATACTGTTGAATGGGCACGAAATATAGGAACAAATCTGGCTGACCTAGTTTCCGGATTAGGTGTAGATAGTTCAGGAAATGTTTATATCAGCGGCCACTCTTCTCTATATCCAATTAATAATGTTTTTTTAAAAAAGTATGACAGCAACAATAATCTCTTGTGGGAAGAATTTGGAACCTCGGATACTCTCGGTTTCAATTCCATTTCTTCTACATCATTGACTGTGGATGACAATCAAAATGTTTATCTCACCGGCTCTATTAACGGTTATGCTACATTCAGCAATACACACACAATTGGCTATGGAACACAAAGTGGCTTTATTGTAAAATACAATTCATCCGGGCTCTACATGTTGGGCATCGCTGACTCCGGCCTTACGCAGGTAAATGATATAACCTCTCTCAACAATGAACTTTATACCTGCAGTGAAAAATTGACATGGAGGCTGGGCTGGGGCTGGCCACTTCAATCTTCTAAAGTATATGTTACTAAGCTTGACAGTGCTTTGAATAAAATCTGGCAAAAGGAAAACGGAGGTGTCTCTAGTTCTATATACGATGAAAAATATGACCTTGCCAGAGCAATTACAGTCGATGAATCAGGCAATACTTATGTTGCAGGATTTTCTTTCAGCGACACACTTTATTTTGCTGACACAACACTATTGAATGAATACTACATAAGTTATTATTACCCTCAGGCATTTGTTTTTAAGTATGGATCAACGGGAGATGAGTTATGGGGGAAATTTTTCGGAGGACAATTATTGGATGAGGCAACTATTGTTATGGCCGCATCAAATGAAAATTTCTATTTCGGAGGCATGTTTGAATCAGATACTATATCCTTGGATAATCATTTATTGGAAAATAGCGGGATAGTGGATAGTATATATGTTCACATAAGCCCAATTCGCTTTGGAAGAAAACAATTAAGCTTTATAAGTTATTTTGAAAATGATTCTACGATTAGTATAGACGAACTAAACAAATCAATTGTTATTTCTCTTTTCCCAAATCCGGCAAATGATTTTTTCTTCATTAAGTTTCTGACTAAACCTGTATCAGCAATCAAGGTATCCATTTGTTCAATTGATGGTCGATTGATCAAATGGGATTATCACAATTCTCCTTCTGAAATACTGAAGGTCGACGCAAATGAAATTGCATCCGGGATCTATTTTGTTATTGTTGAATCAAAAAACAGCAGAGCTATACATAAATTAATCAGGGAATGAAAAATTCAGTGCTATTTGTTTTCATATTACTGAGCGTGAGTTTAAATGCGCAAATCAGAATAAATGAAATTCTTGCCCTAAATAGTTCTGTTGTAAACGATCCTGACTTTGGAGAATTTTCGGATTTTATTGAGTTGCACAATACAGCTGCATACACTATTAATCTTCAAAGCTATTCTATTACTGATGATCCTGATTCAAAGAAAAAATGGATGTTGCCATCCCTGGTCTTGTCAGCAGATCAACATCTGATTATATGGGCTGACGGGGAATCTAAATATCCGGGAGAGCGCGCTTACAGTAAATACAAAAATGATACAATTACCACAACCGCTTTACATGCTAACTTTAATGTCAACAGTCTGGGCGAGACAATTTATCTTTATAACAATCAGGAAGAACTTGAGGATAGCCTGAAATTAGGTGTGCAGGAATATGATATTTCGATTGGTAGAAATATTCAAAATTACTCAGAATGGAATTATTACAGTGAGCCTACGCCCGGTAAAATTAATTCATCTTTCGGTTCAACGTCACTGAATTATGCATCCGAACCGGTATTCTCAATTGATGAGGGCTTTTATCCTTCTGCTCAACAATTGCAAATTAGTTCTGCTGGACAGAATTCCCTTATACGGTTTACTATTGATGGAACTACACCGAATGAAGGTTCTCCTGTACTTTCCGGAAGTTTTAATTTTGCACGTAATTATGTAATCAAGGCTCGTGCTTACGAACCGGGAAAATTGCCGGGTAAGGTCATTACTAAAACCTATTTTATAAATGAAAACATCGACCTCCCTGTTATTTCTATTTCAACAGACAATTCAAATTTCTATGGCTTTGATTACGGCATACTGCAAAATGCAATGAAGGAAAGAGAGGTTCCGGTTTATGTTGAATATTTTGATCTGAATAAACAAAGAAAATTTAATGTGAATGCCGGTGCGAAATTATTCGGATCTACCATTTTTAATTTACCTCAAAGACCAATTTCAATAGCAGTAAAATCAAAATACGGTGATGATAAAATAAACTATAAATTATTTAATGACAGAGAATCCTCCGTTTATTATTCCTTCCTCCTAAGAAATGGTGGTAATGATTATGATCTTTCCTATTTCCGGGAGGGCTTATCCACCTCCCTGATAAAAAATCAAATGGACGTGGATTATCTGGCATACCGGCCTTGTGTAGTTTTTATCAATGGACAGTACAACGGCATTTATGAAATAAGAGAAAGGCTGGATGAAAACTTCATTTCAAACAATCACTACACTAATAATGCCAACCTTGATCTTCTCGAAGACAGTTTAAGAGTCGTCTCAGGCAGTAAATACAATTATCAAAATCTGATTTACTTTATTGAAAACAATGACCTGAGTGTTGCCGATAATTACCAATATGCTCGGGAACAAATCGACATTCATGAATTTACCAATTACATAATTCATAAAATATTTATCGGCTACTGGATTGTTGATTTAAATAACAAGTATTGGAGAAACAATGATACTCAAAGCAAGTGGCGATGGATTGCAAACGACAATGAACATGCATTTGGAAAATTGGGCGGGGACAATTATATGGACAATACATTGAGTAAAGTTTCAGGAATTACGGGAAACCTGCCTGCCTGGTCAACTTTTTTATTCAGAAACCTTCTGAAAAATGAAGAGTTTAAAAATGATTTTATACAACGTACATCCACCTACTTGAATACAGTATTTAATCCTGCTGTTACATTACCTATTACAGACAGTTTAAAAGCAATTCTAAGTCTGCAAATGCCAAGGCATATTAATAAATGGGGTACGCCTTTATCGCTTTCATTCTGGCATTCAAACATTGATTTTATCAAAACATTTTTACAATATCGCGGTGAACATGTTCGTCAGCATATTACTACTCAATTCGGAGTTCAGGATAGTGCACATGTGGAAATAAATATTGGAGGTGGGGGAGATGTTTCTTTGTGTGGCATATTGTTAAGAGACTCAATACATTCAGGCTATTATTTTAAAAACATTCCAATAAAGTTAAAAGCTTCGCCAAAACCAGGCTACAAATTTATTGAATGGCAAGGATCAGGTAACACATTTCCGGAAATCGTTTTTATTCCTGGAAGCGACACAAGCATTACGGCAGTATTTGCTCCTAACCCAATAAGTATAATTCCTCCATTGATTCAAAGTGATACCATACTAAGCACGACTCTTTCACCCTGGTATGGATTAGAGGATGTAATTATTAAACCGGGCGCCAAACTTATAGTTGAACCGGGTGTTGAAATATTTATTTGCGAGAATAAATCTATTTATGTTGAAGGTGGTTTAATAATGTCCGGTAGTCACGACAGCTTGATTCGTGTAGGGGTTGACACATTATATTCAAATATAAATGACAAAGAAGATCTCCGTTGGGGCAGTATTATTGCTGATAATCCAAGCGACTCGGTTCTTATACAATATGTAAAATTTAATAACGGAAGTTACGGAAATGATCGGGCAAAATATTTTTCGACCATTGCTGTTTACAATACCAACATACGATTTGAACACTCGGAAATTTCAGATGGCGGACCGCCATTTTATGCATATGGTGGCAATGTATATATTGCTAACTCGTCTTTTCACACCCATAACAGTTGTAATGGATTCGTGAGTATAAACAATGTAATTAGCCCGATCGTTGAAAATTGCTCTTTCAAAGGCAATAAAGCCACGGATACTGATGGTTTGGACTTAAAAGGAGTTACAAATGCCTTGGTCAAGAACAATCATATTCATGATTTCTCAGGCACGAACTGCGATGGAATTGATTTTGGAATAAATTCTGTCAACAATATTGTTGAAGGCAATATAATTTATAACTGTACAGATAAAGGTATTTCTATCGGATCACAATCAAATGCAACGATCTACCGCAACCTGATATTCGACTGCGGTTTAGGAATCGGAGTAAAGGACAGTTTATCTTTTGCCCATCTGAATCAAAATACATTTTATAGAAACCATCATTCTATAGCATGTTATGAAAAGAGTACGCTTAGGGGCGGTGGAAAAGCGTTTATACAAAACTCCATTTTAGCAGGGTCATTGTTTGAAACTATTTCGCTTGATGATAAGTCAGAAGTAGAAATTAACTATTCTCTGTCGGACAAAGAATTGCTTTCCGGCAATCATAATATTTTTGATGATCCACAATTTGTTCATGCAACTACAGGCAATCTACAACTTAAAAACACTTCACCCTGTATCGATTCTGGAAACCCATTGTCTCCATACGATCCTGACAGCTCTATTGCTGATATAGGAGCATATTATACGAATCATGGCAATTATGGGCTAACTGTTCACATAAATGAAATAAACTACCATCCCGCTGACAATTACAATACGGGAGATTGGGTAGAAATATTTAACAGGACCAGCCAGGTTGTTGATTTAAGCGGATGGAAATTAGGTACTACTAAAAATGACTTTTCATTAAAACAAAATACCCTAATTCTGCCCGGGGAATATCTGGTGATTTGCGAAGACACGCTTTTGTTTAAGTCCAAATATCCCGGTATAAGTAACATAGGCGGAAATTTCTTTTATGAATTGGATAATAAATCCGACAGGGTTTCACTATACGATCATAATGGCAAGGTGGTCCACAGCATCAGATATTCCGATTCCGGGCAATGGCCTGCATTGGCTGATGGCAGAGGGGCAACCCTGGAACTGAATGAATCAAAGGATGGAAATCTCGTTCAGGATTGGCACGAAAGTTTTCTGCTCATGGGCTCTCCGGGAACTGCTAACACTCTTCCACCTGATTTCAGTGGTATATTTATAAATGAAGTAATGGCTTCTAACAATGGAAGCATAGCAGACGATTTCAATGAATATGATGACTGGTTTGAAATTTATAACAGCACAGGTAGTTCGATCAATCTCGGCGGACTTTATCTAACGGATCAATTGTCAAATTACAACAAACATCAATTGCCTTTGAACTTCCCTGCATTAACTACAATTCCTGCCGGAGGATATTATGTTTTGTGGGCCGACAATCAAATTGAACAAGGCACTAAACATGTTGCTTTTAAATTAAATGCTTCCGGAGAATCATTGGGAATCTATCAGAGAAGCTTGGAGGATTATTTGTTGATTGATAGCTTATCTTTTTCTTTCCAAAACTTCCGTGCAACTTGGGGCAGGTATCCGGATGGAACTACAACGATAAGTTATCTCGAGCCGACTCCTACTCTCAGTAATGTATTAAAAACGGAGCAGGAAGATCTCAATTCCAATATCATTGTTTTCCCAAATCCTGCTAAAAATGAACTTCGGATCCGAACAATGAATCATTTGGTCGGTTCTGATTTCACTATCTATACTGCGATTGGGCAAAAAATTCTTACGGGAAAAATAGAAGCAGAAAACACCTTTGTTAATATAAGCAATTTATTAAAAGGAGTGTATTTTATCTGTGTTGATCCGGAAAAACCGGTAAAATTAATTAAGTATTAACCAAAGTAAGGGATAGAAAATTCGGAACAGCGGGAAGTGGAGATTCCGGCGCATGTGATCACCCGCTGCCGGACAATTAAGGCAATTTGATTAGGAATTCGCTGGTTCGGTGTACCGGAATTTTCAATTACTATGTAAATAATTCATAGTGAGAGTTTGGAAAATCCGGTCAAATTAACCAGCGAATTCCTGATCAAATTATCTGCATAAGCCGGAAATGGCTGATCAAGTTCACTGGAATATCCACCTCGCATAAATAAGAAATTTGGCTGATTGACTTGATAAGCGATGCATCCGGAAATTTATTGAATGCGTTTATAAGGCCATAATTGCCATCAAATCTGCCTCTACTTGGTTCGATATTTGGAACCCTTCGGTTACTTGTACAAACTCAGTGAACAAAGCGAGTGAACAGTGTCTTACTGTTCACTCACTCTGTTTCTCATACTTACACTAAAATTCCAACTCTTTTTTCTGTTCACTCACTCTGTTCTCACACTCAGCCTCAGCCTCAGCCTCTTTTTTTTTTCTTTCTGCTCACTCGCTCAGAAACGGAAACACAAACTTCAACACTTCAATCTCTGTAGCAGCCTCCTTATTCTCCTTTTAATTTTTTCATAGAAATTAAATATCAATTCCTGCTTTATTTTTCATTTGCTGATATTTTAGAATAGGGAATATTTTTCTAAGTTAATTTTTCATGTATCCTTCAGTTTATAATGAATAAAAAACAAAGATGACATATTAATAATTCAATCTTTTGTGCTGAACTTATCTTCTTTGAATACTGAATGTTAGGTTGATTTTCGCTATTCACGATTCAATCTTATATTTTAATTATTATTCACTCAAATGGAGATTATTCGTTTAACTAATAATAAATCGTACCTTCAATTCCTGGATTATGATTTTAAATAATTTAATAACTGAATTTTAATATTTAGCACATGAAAACTGAAAATCTTAATGCCTTAAAGTCTGCCATACAGGGCAGAGTCATGCTCCCTGACGAAACAGGGTACGATGAATCAAGAGCCATCTGGAATGGAATGTTTGACAGAAAGCCTGCATTGATTATTCGATGTTCGAATACAAAAGATGTGCAGGCGGCTGTCAATTTCGGGAGGGATAACAATCTTCTTATTTCAGTTAAGGGTGGGGGTCATAATTCGGCAGGCACCGCAGTTTGTGACGATGGCCTTATGATTGACCTTTCTCAGATGAATGAGGTAAAAGTAGATGCTGAAAAGAATTTTGCGACTGTTCAAGGAGGGGCCTTGCTCAGTGCCGTTGATAGCGAAACTCAAAAAAGTGGTTTGGCTGTTCCTTCAGGAATTATATCGCACACGGGTGTTGGAGGATTAACTCTTGGTGGGGGTTTTGGCTGGATCAGCAGAAAGTTTGGTTTTTCAATTGACAATCTCATCTCTGCAGAAATTGTTACTGCGGCAGGGAATATTGTCAATGCCAGTGCCACAGAAAATGATGATTTGTTTTGGGCGATAAGAGGTGGTGGAGGAAATTTCGGAATTGTCACCAACTTCAAATTCAAAACAGCAAAAATCGGAACCGAAGTTCTTTCCGGTCCTGTCGTGAAGAAGTTTGAGAACATGAAGGATTACATGCAGTTTCACCGTGATTATGTTCGTAAAATGCCTGATGAAATGACTATCTGGTTAGTTGTTCGTCATGCTCCACCACTGCCTTTTATACCCAATGAGTTTCATGGAAAGTTGGTTGTACTTGTCCCTTTTGTTTGGCTAGGAGATCCTGAACAAGGTAAAAAACTGATTCAGCCTATACTTGATCATGGCGAAACTTTAGGCAGTGGTGCAGGAATGCACCCATGGGTAGGCTGGCAATCTGCATTTGACGGATTGGTTCCACACGGCGCAAGAAATTATTGGAAATCCCACCATTTAACAGGTCTCTCAGATGAATGCATAGACCGTCTCCGCGAATATGCTTTAACGATGCCTTCAGATGAGTGTGAAATTTTCATTCCTCACATGGAAGGTGCACCAAGCAGGATTGCAGCGAATGCAACTGCATTTCCTCACAGGAACACACCCTTCGTATTGAATATCCATACACGTTGGCAAAAAGCCTCTGATGATAAAATGGCACTGCAGTGGGCCCGGGATTTCCACTCAGCAACAAAAGAATTTAGCCAGGGCGTGTACGTGAATTTTTTGAGTGACGAAGGTGCCGGTCGTGTCAGAGAAGCTTATACACCGGATGTTTGGGACAAGCTGGTCAGATGCAAAAAGAAGTGGGACCCGAATAATTTATTCAGAATGAATCAGAACATTAGTCCTGATTAAATAAATTCACATAAAAATAGTAGTGCATTCTTTATTTTATATATGTATGAATCAAATTAAGAGAGTTGCTTCCGCGCAGGTATCACCGGTTTTTCTAAATAAGAAAAAAACAATTGAGAAAGCCTGTGATATCATTGCTGAAGCGGGTGAAAAAGGAGCTGAACTTATTGTATTCCCGGAAGCTTTCATTTCCGCTTATCCTGATTGGATTTGGCTGATTCCAAATAGTAATGGGGCAGAGTTAAATGCGCTCTATTTAAAGCTCGTCGAGAATGCCGTATCTGTGAACGATGGAACATTTGAGATTCTCTCTGAAACAGCTGAAAAAGCAGGTATAAATGTTGTTATTGGAATGAATGAGAGGAACTCAGAAAGCAGTAATGCCAGCCTGTTCAATAGCCTTTTATTTATTGATGATCATGGAAAGATTTTAGGAGTTCATCGCAAACTCATACCTACCTCGGCTGAACGATTGGTATGGGCTCAGGGTGATGGTAGTTCTTTGCGATCCTATCCTACAAGCGTTGGAAAAGTTGCCGGACTGATTTGTTGGGAAAATTATATGCCATTGGCTCGCACTGCAATTTATGAAAGCGGAGCGCAAATTTTAGCTGCATCGACATGGGATAAGAGTCCAAATTGGCTATTGAGTATGCAACACAATGCAAGAGAAGGTGGGATATTTATTATCAGTACTTGCATGCCATTGAATATTTCTGAAATACCGGATGAGTACGATTTTAAAAAGCTATATCCTGCCGGAAGGGAATGGATAAATGTTGGAAACTCATGCATCATAGGGCCCGATGGAAAAATTCTTACAGGACCGGTCGAAGCAAGGGAAGAGATTTTATATGCTGATATCGATTTAAACCAGATCATTAAAGCAAAGCGTATGTTCGATGTCGTTGGTCATTATTCAAGACCTGATGTTTTCGACTTTTCTGTTCGAACAAAAGTAGATTAAAGGCCTATAGCTCTTAAAGTAGATCCTATTTGCTGCAAGGAAAAAGTATACAGGGATACATGAAGCTCATCCTGCAACCTTAGTAGCTTTGGTGATTCCGGTATGCTGCTTGAGTATTGGTTCTGTTTGATTCAATAAACGCACCGGAGCTTGCTTTTACGTTTCTCAAAATTCAACGTGTTTTTCACTATATTGCCACCTTCACATTAGCCTGGTTTTTCATTTTAAGTTTCTCCGGGTGAAATTTATTTTTCTCAAAAGAGGCAGGATCAATGAATAAAAACGTACAGGAGATTCAAATCAAAGATTACACCTACGATCTCCCCGAACACAAAATTGCAAAATATCCTTTGCAGGAAAGAGATCTAAGTAAACTTCTTATTTATCATAATGGCTTAATCGAAGAAACCGTCTATAAAAACATCGATGTCTTTATCCCTGAAAAATCCTTTTTGATTTTTAACAATACCAAAGTCATTCAAGCCCGTTTGAATTTTAAAAATTTAAATGGAGCCGGAATAGAGATATTTTGTCTGGAGCCGGGTTCATTGAATCCTGAATATACTTCCGCTATGAATCAAAAAGGTAGCGTGGAGTGGAAGTGCTTTGTCGGGAGATTGGTGAAATGGAAAGAAAAGATAATAAGCAAGGATGCACAGGATTTCAAATTGAATGCCGAGATCGTAGGGGAAAGTGCCGGAACGTTTACTATAAAGTTCAGCTGGCAGCCTGAGAATTACACTTTTGCCGAGGTTCTTGAACAGGCTGGTGAGATGCCTATCCCACCTTACCTGAAAAGAGAGTCTGAGGGCATTGATAAGAGTCGTTATCAAACTGTTTATGCAAGTCAGGATGGTTCGGTTGCGGCACCAACTGCCGGATTGCACTTCACCGAGAGGATTTTTGAGAAACTAAATTCCAAATTAATCAAAACAGATTTTGTAACACTACACGTTGGAGCAGGAACATTTAAGCCGGTCAAAACCGATACTATTGCCGATCATGAAATGCATTATGAATGGATTGAGGTCGGGCAGACTTTGATCGAGAAATTATTGGTTATTTCATCGGATCCCTGCTCAGACCAAAAAATTATAACCGTTGGAACTACCTCACTTAGAACCATCGAAACACTCTATTGGATGGGAGTAAAAGCATCTCTGAAAACAAATTCAGAATTGTCAGATTTGGAGGTCAAACAATGGGATGCTTATGAATTGCCTCAGGATATTGAATTGCTTGATTCCTTAAATGCATTACTTTCCTGGCTGAAAAAAAATGAAATACGGCAGCTCTTCTGCAAAACGCAAATATTGATAGCACCACCTTATCGATTAAGAATTGCACAGGCACTTATCACCAATTTTCATCAACCAAATTCTACCTTGTTATTGCTCGTTGCGGCAGTTGTTGGACCTGATTGGAAAAAGATTTATGACTACGCACTTGACCACAATTTAAGGTTTTTAAGTTATGGTGATGGGAGTCTTTTGTTTAGTCGCACATCTTGATTAGGAGATTTTCGACGTTCATTTATTGCTAATTTTATTGCATTCTCATAAGAAGCGATTTTCTATTGCAATAACAGCATTCAGCGAGAGAACTTCCCTCTGAAATGTTAATTTGTATGTTCATTTAAATATTTTATTTGCCCTCATAGTACCAATCCTCGTGGATAATTTTTAGCACCTTCGTAACATCCACCTGATATTGATGATTATTCGTTTCTAAGCGGAATCCTACTTTCGTTTAAGAACGATTCAATTTCAATAGGAGAAAAACAAAGCACTATTTTATGAAATTAATACCATCGGCTCACGAACTCATCAGTAATATGAGAGCCTTTTTCCGACCTCAGACTGACTCCGGGGATTTTCAATATGAAGAACCTTTAAGGGCGGAGTTATATGGCTCAGGACAAATGGAACGCTTTGGAAAGAAGCTTGCAGCTTCTCATGTTCTGAGCACCAAGCCTGCCAAAGATCATCTCTTGAAACGGCTTGCTGATAATGAGACGGTATTACATATGGTGCGCAAGTTGCTTACCAACTCGATAAAGAAAAGTCATCAGCTTACCCCGGCCGGCGAATGGCTCATAGATAATTTTTATCTGATAGAGGAGGATATCCGGAATGCTAAACTGCATTTTCCTAAAGGTTATAGTGAAGATTTACCTCAGCTGACCAGTGAGACTGATTCAGGGCCTACGCGAATATATGATATCGCTTTAAACATTATTTCACACAGTGATGGTCGGGTCGACATCGATAACCTGAGTAGTTTCATCAAATCATACCAAACTGTTAATCCCTTACAGTTGGGTGAATTGTGGGCGATTCCAATCATGCTTCACCTGGCTCTGATAGAGAATCTCAGACGCGTTGCAGCAAGAATTGCTATGGATAGAATTGATGCAAACCTGGCAGATTTTTGGGTAAAGCAATTAATGGAAACAGTAGAAAGCCTTCCTAAGAATCTTATTTTAGTAATTGCCGACATGGCCAGGTCTTCTCCTCCCATGTCCAGCGCCTTCGTCTCTGAACTTACAAGGCAATTAAGGGGCCAGGGTCCGGATTTAGCTTTAGTGCTTAATTGGATGGAGCAGCAATTAATTGAGACCGGTAAAAGCAGCGCTGAATTAGTAAATATGGAAGTGCAGAAGCAGGCGGCTGATCAGGTTTCAATGAGCAATAGTATTGGTAGTATTCGCGTACTAAGTGCAATGGACTGGCGGGATTTCATTGAAGCACATAGCGTAGTTGAGCAAACGCTGCGTCAGGATCATGAGGGAGTATATGGTTCTATGGATTTTGCCACACGTGACAGATACAGGCATGTAGTGGAAGGGATAGCAAAAAAAAGTAAACTTTCAGAGCAGGAAGTTGCACAAATTGCTATTGAGTTGATGCAGGAGAATTTAAAAAAGGAAGTTAGAGATGTGCGTGCTTCACACGTTGGATATTTTCTGATTGATAA
Source organism: Bacteroidota bacterium (assembly GCA_004295015.1). Lineage (GTDB taxonomy): Bacteria > Bacteroidota > Bacteroidia > AKYH767-A > 2013-40CM-41-45 > QQVM01. The sequence continues at coordinate 16,553 of SHNE01000030.1, forward strand.
AGGAGTTGCCCAAACCAGACAACTTGCCAGAATGCGAATGTCTGCAGGTGATAAGCTGAGAACAATCTCAAAAGTCAATTCTTTAAAAATATATTTTGCATCAATTTTTATTGTTACATCACTTATCACCGGCTGGTTTTTTGTAAAGGCATATTCCGATACTCAGCATTATGGATTGCTGATCACCATTTTTTTGCTTTCTGTTTTGTGTGCAAGTCAGTTGGCCATATCTTTGGTTAATTTTTTTGCCACCTTATTGGTAAAGCCACATTTGCTCCCACGAATGGATTTTTCCAAAGAAATTCCGAAGGAGTACAGTACAATGGTAATAATCCCGGCCATGTTGACTAATACCGATGAGGTTGAAACGCTTGTCGAGTCTCTTGAAGTACGTTTTCTTGCAAACAGAAATAAGAATTTACATTTTGGTTTGTTAACTGATTTTACTGATGCAACGGAAGAAACCAGACCCGGAGATGATTTACTGATCAGCTTAGCTCGTGAAAAAATAGTTGAACTCAATAATAAGTATACTCAAGGTAGAGATGATTTGTTCTATCTTTTCCATCGTCCCCGCCGTTGGAATCCATCTGAGAATGCATGGATGGGTTATGAGCGGAAGCGCGGAAAACTTTCAGAGCTTAATTCATTGTTGAGAGGACGCTCAAAAGATCGTTTTTCTATTGTCATTGGTGACCAAAGTGTTTTTCCTTCCATTAAGTATGTCATAACACTTGATGCCGATACCCAGTTACCTTTAAACTCTGCATGGAAGCTTGTAGGTACGATGGCTCATCCGCTCAATCATCCGCGTTATAGCGAGAGGAAGAAACGCATTACGCAGGGCTATGGAATTTTGCAACCCCGTGTTTCTATTCACCTTCCCGATACTGACAGTTCGCTCTATGCACGTATGCATGGCAATGAACCGGGCCTTGATCCATATACGCGTGCATCTTCTGATGTGTATCAGGATTTATTTGGTGAAGGTTCTTTTATCGGTAAGGGTATATATGAAGTGGATACTTTCATTAAAGTACTGGATGGGAAGTTTTCAGAGAACAAAATTCTCAGTCATGATTTGCTTGAAGGTTGCTACATCCGCTCAGGATTAGTCAGTGATGTTAATTTGTTTGAGAAATATCCGGAGAGCTATGCTGCCGATATGAAACGTATATCGCGGTGGGTGAGGGGCGATTGGCAAATATTTTCCTGGTTCTTACCGATTGTACCTGCACCGGGAAGGCAATGGGTAAAGAATCCGATTTCAATCTTGTCCCGATGGAAGATTTTAGATAATATCAGAAGAAGTCTTGTGCCATTTGCTATAACTGTACTGATTCTTTTAGGTTGGCTGGTTCTGCCTTCAACATTATTCTGGACATTAGTGGTTACCGGTATTATCATTTTTCCGATTTTTATCAGTTCCACATGGGCATTTATCAGGAAACCTGAGGATGTTAATTTGCTTTTTCATTTGCAATATTCCTGGACAAATATTGAGAATGTGTTTGTCAAAACTCTCTACGCTTTAATATGCCTTCCGTATGAGGCCTATTCAAATCTGAAATCTATTTTTCTCGCATTGTGGAGAATGCTGGTAAGCAGAAAGAAACTTCTCGAATGGAGCACCGCCAGTCAGGGTGGAAGAGGGGGCAAGATGAGCCTTATGGATTCCTACTCGTCTATGTGGATAGAACCGGTACTTGCTCTTATTGTGATTGTATATTTGTCGGCAAATGATTCAGTAAAATTATTCCTCGCCGGGCCAATTCTCTTCATGTGGTCTCTTGCCCCACTTATTACTCTGTGGAGTAGCCAGCCTTCTCCAAGTCCGGGTGCAATGCTCTCTGATAAGCAGGTTATCTTTCTTCGTAAAGTTTCCCGGCGTACCTGGAGTTATTTCGAAAGATTTATTGATGCTAAAAATAATTATCTGCCTCCTGATAATTATCAGGAACAACCGGCTGAACAGTTGGCTAATCGAACTTCGCCAACCAATATAGGCTTATCGCTGCTATCGAATCTCTCCGCTTTCGAATTCGGTTATATCACATCTGCACAACTTCTTGAGCGTACATCATTGGCGATTGGTTCAATGAAGAAACTGGAGCAGTTCAGAGGTCACTTTTATAATTGGTATGATACTGAATCCCTGAATCCTTTGTTGCCAAAATATATTTCCACTGTTGACAGTGGAAATCTTGTTGGACATCTTCTGGTTTTGAAACAGGGATTGCTTGCAATTCCGGAGAAAGAAATTTTGTCGGAAAAATTGTTCACGGGAATTCAGGATACATTTCGTGTGCTCTGTGATTCACTCGATAAATCAGAGCAAGAGTTAGTTAAAGACTTTTCGAATGATTTGAAGAGTGTTTGTGAGTTGGAAATTAATTCTATGCAGGAATTAATTGGTCATGGTTTCCGTTTGAAAAATGCTTTCGCATCCATCTTCAGTGATTTAAACAGCAACCCTGATAGCGAAACTTCTTGGTGGAAGGAAAAACTGATGGCTCAACTGGAAACCTTCGGACCGGAATCCGAGATTTTTAAACCCTGGCTGACAGGGGATGCCGTCCCTGAAAAGTTCAGAAGCTTACTCACGCTGAATGTGAATGTAAGCTTAGTTGATTTGAAGAATGCGACGATACTTCTTCAAAATGAGATCAAGAAAAGTCGATCCACTATTCTCTCCGATCTTGAAACGGATTGGTTAGATAAAATGAGTATGTATCTGGAAAAATCAACTCAACTGACAAATGAAAGATTGAATTTGTGTGCTGACCTTGCACAAAGCTGTAGTGATTTTGCCGATATGGAATGGGATTTCCTCTACGACAAGTCGAGTCATCTTTTCACCATAGGATATAATGTTCAGGACAATCGAATGGATCCCGGTTTTTATGATCTGCTCGCTTCAGAAAACCGATTGGCTGTCTTCACAGGAATTGCACAAGGTAAAATTCCGGAAGATAGCTGGTTTGCTTTAGGTCGTCTACTCACCAACGTAAATGGTAAACCTATCTTACTTTCATGGAGTGGTTCTATGTTCGAATACCTTATGCCATTGTTGGTGATGCCAACCTATGATAATACATTACTCGATCAAACAGGAAAGGCTGCAGTACAATGGCAGATTGAATATGGAAAACAAAAAGGATTGCCATGGGGAATTTCTGAGAGCGGTTACAACATGGTCAGCGCTAATCTTAATTATCAATACCGTGCATTTGGTGCTCCCGGTCTTGGTCTTAAACGTGGTCTGGAAGAAGATTCTGTAGTTGCCCCTTACGCCTCTGCCATGGCACTCATGGTTGAACCGGAGAAAGCATGTTCTAATCTTGAGTTTCTTTCAGAAAAAGGATTTGAAGGAAGACATGGATTTTATGAAGCGATTGATTACACTCCCTCACGCTTGCCACGGGGTCAATCAAGCGCAACGGTCTTCTCTTTTATGGCGCATCACCAAGGGATGAGTCTTCTGTCTCTTGCTTATTTGCTCCTTGATAAGCCCATGCAAAAACTATTTGAAGCAGAGCCTCAATTCAAGGCCGTGCTTTTATTATTGCAAGAGAGAATTCCAAAAGCTACTACGTTCTTCGCTCACACCACTGATGCTGTCGATATAAACCAGGTTACCAGTGGTAAGGAGATGAGAGTAATTACAACACCAAATACGCCAACCCCGGAGGTTCAACTTCTGTCAAATGGGAAGTACCATGTTATGCTTACCAATTCGGGTGGTGGCTATAGCAAATGGAAAAATCTCGATGTCGTTCGATGGCGCGAGGATATCACAAGTGATAATTGGGGAACTTTTCTATACATCCGCGATTTGATGAGTGGCGAATACTGGTCAGCAACTCATCAACCAACATTGAAAAGGGGTGATGGTTATGAAGCCGTTTTCTCACAAGGACGTGCAGATTTCCGATCCACAAATAACGAACTGCTCACCAGAACGGAAGTGGTAGTTTCTCCGGAAGATGATATCGAAATGCGACGATATCATATTACAAATAATTCAACCGTAAGAAGGTCCATCGATGTTACAAGCTACGCAGAAGTAGTTTTAGCATCGGCAGCCTCTGATGTTATTCAGCCGGCATTCAGTAACCTGTTCGTTCAAACAGAAATTCTTCCGGAGAAGAATGCTATTATCTGCACAAGAAGGCCTCGGTCTGTCGGAGAACATCCACCTTGGATGTTTCATCTCATGACTGTGCAAGGAAAAGATCCCGTAGGTGTTTCCTTTGAAACTGACCGAATGGAATTCATTGGACGTGGGAATAGTGTTAGAAACCCACACGCATTACAAAGTTTTAATCCACTCTCCGGTAAACATGGTTCCGTTCTTGATCCGATTGTTTCTATCCGATACTACATAAATCTTGAGCCCGGAGAAACGGTGACCATTGATATGTTATCCGGAGTAGCCGATACGAAGGAACATTGTCTTAGTCTTGTGAATAAATACAGGGACAAACATCATAAGGATAGAATTTTCGAATTGGCATGGACTCACAGCCAGGTTGTACTTCGTCAGATCAATGCTCCGGAAGCAGACGCGCAATTATATGCGCGACTTGCAAGTCCTATCATATTCACTAACTCCGCATTCCGTGCTGAGCCTTCTGTATTGATAAATAATCACCGTGGGCAATCCGGACTCTGGGGCTATTCGATTTCAGGAGACCTTCCAATTGTTCTTTTGAAAATTGAAAAGCAGTCGAGTATGTTGCTCGTGAAACAGCTTGTTCAGGCGCATTCCTTTTGGAGACTAAAAGGACTAATGGTCGATCTTGTAATTTGGAACGAAGAAAGGACCGGCTATCGCCAGGATTTCCAGCATGATCTTCTTGGACTCATTCCGGCAGAGCTTGTTGATCGTCCGGGTGGTGTATTTATCCGGGCTGCGGATCAGATTTCCAGTGAAGATAGAATATTGTTTCAGACAGTTGCACGGATCAACATATCAGATCTTGATGGTACATTGGCAGAGCATGTTAAACGTAAACAGGTTTCTAAAGTGCCAATTCCAAAACTTGTTTCCACCCTTGAATATAAATCATCATCACTTGATTTAGCAGTACCTGATAACCTTCAGTTTTTCAATGGCCTGGGAGGATTTTCTCCGGATGGAACTGAATATGTCATCATTCAAAAAGATAAAAAGCATACACCAACTCCATGGGTAAATGTAATTGCTAATCCTGATTTTGGAACTATTATTTCAGAAAGCGGAACGGCTTACACCTGGGTTGAGAATGCACATGAATCAAGACTTACACCGTGGAGGAATGATCCTGTAAGTAATTCGGGTGGAGAAGCATTTTATATACGCGATGAAGAAACAACGAATTTTTGGTCAGTCACATCGCTTCCTAAGCCGGGAGCAAAATCATACATAACCCGCCATGGTTTTGGTTATAGTGTTTTTGAACACATAGAGGATGGTATTTACACTGAGATGACTGTCTTTGTAGACATCGAGACTTCCATCAAATTCAATGTAATAAAAATTAAAAACCTCAGCGGAAAAACACGCAAGTTAAGTGCAACCGGTTACGTGGAGTGGGTTCTTGGTGATAACCGCATCAAGAACGCAATGTATGTACATACTGAACTTGATCCACTCAGTAGCGCCATCCTGGCTAAGAATCCTTACAATACTGAGTTTGCAAGACGGGTTGCCTTTTTTGATACCGATGATTCGAAAAAGACCTACACTGCCGATCGCACTGAATTTCTGGGTCGAAATGGTAGTCTGGAGAATCCTGACGCCATGTCACGACAGAAGCTCTCAGGTAGATTAGGTTTAGCTCTCGACCCATGTACGGCTTTGCAGGTTTCTGTTGAGCTTCAAGCCGGAGAGGAGAAAGAAGTAATTTTCAGACTGGGTGCGGGAAGAGATCAGGAAAATGCCAGTTATCTTGCTTATCAGTTTCGTGGTACTGTTGCAGCACAAGAGTCATTGACTAAAGTGAAGGATTATTGGAAGAAGGCGGTTGGTGCAATCAAAGTCGAAACCCCTGATCCTGCCATTAATATTATTACCAATGGCTGGCTAAATTATCAAACGCTTGCCTCACGTATATGGGGACGGAGTGGATTCTATCAGTCCGGCGGTGCCTATGGGTTCAGGGATCAATTGCAAGACGTCATGTCTTTGTTGCATGCTGCTCCGCAACTTGCCAGGAAACAAATTTTGCTTTCTGCATCTCGACAATTTAAGGAAGGCGACGTTCAACATTGGTGGCATCCTCCTATGGGACGAGGTGTTCGTACCCGTTGTTCTGATGATTATTTATGGTTGCCACTTGTTACTTCAGTTTACATTTCTCATACCGGAGACTCAGCAATTCTCGATGAGTCCGTGAATTGGTTGGAAGGCCGACAGCTCAATGAAGGAGAGGAATCCTACTATGATCTTCCCGTGCAATCTTTTCAATCTGCCAAGTTGTATGAGCATTGTGTCATGGCTATCAGGAACGGTTTCAAATATGGTGAGCGAGGTCTTCCATTAATTGGTACAGGTGATTGGAACGATGGTTTCGACAGAGTAGGAGAGCATGGAAAAGGTGAAAGTGTATGGATGGCATTTTTTCTCTATGATATACTTATCAGATTTGCAGACATAGCCCGCAATCACAGAGATGAATCCTTCGCAACGGAATGTTTGAAAGAGGCAGCTCAGTTGAAAGAGAATGTTGACAAAGCTGCCTGGGATGGTAATTGGTATAAGAGGGCCTGGTTTGATGATGGAACTCCTCTCGGCTCATCAATCAATGATGAATGTATGATTGATTCTATTTCGCAAAGTTGGTCTGTCTTGTCTCAGGCAGGCGAACCTTCACGTGCAAACAAAGCAATGGAATCAGCTTACAAACACCTTGTGGAAAAGGAATTTGGTATTATTAAATTACTCGAACCTCCTTTTGACAAATCAGAAATGAATCCCGGCTATATAAAAGGATATGTGCACGGAGTAAGGGAAAATGGTGGTCAGTATTCTCATGCAGCTGTTTGGATGATTATGGCTTTTGCAAAGCTTGGTGATAAAAAACGAGTTTGGGAATTATTGAACATGATCAATCCAATTAATCATGGGAATTCACCTGAAACAATCTCGATGTACAAGGTAGAGCCTTATGTCTTGGCTGCTGATATTTATGCCTGTCCACCGCATGAAGGTCGGGGAGGGTGGACATGGTACACGGGATCTGCCAGCTGGATGTATAGATTGGTAATAGAGTCTTTTCTCGGAATGAAACGTGAATCTGACCGCCTAAGCTTTACTCCATGTATTCCTGAAGATTGGGCTTCATTCGTTGTTGAATACCGTTTCAATAATTCATTGTACAGAATTGTGGTCAAACAGGAAAGTGGGACAGGTGAATCACGCTTGTTAGTGGATAATGTTTTACAGACTGACGATCATCTTAAATTAAAGGATGATAAACCGGTTTACGATGTAGAGTTAACTGTATTCACGAATTGATAGCTTATCCTGAATTATTCCAATTACGATAAGAATATCTTGTCGTAATTGATTAATTCAGGACTAGCTTAGAAATGGAATGAACTGATTTTTCTTCCGTGCTGATAAAGTAAATCCCTTTGGAAAATGCTCTGAGGTTAATTTCAGTTGTATAACCGGCAGGTAAATTCGTCTCCTCGTATACTAACCTTCCTTGTGTATCAATAATTCTCAAAGCTTTGGCAGTGGCTTCGGTACTATGAATTCGAATAGTGAATAGTCCTGAACTTGGGTTTGGGAAAATTTCTGTTCTATGTGACGAATAATTTTCTTCAACTCCTGTTATACATGCTGACCAAACATTTTGTAAAGCTGCATACCCTACAGGATCATAAGTCTGCAGATCATTATTTGTGAAGGGATAATAGTCGTTGAGCCCAAAATATGCTTCGCTTATTTCGGCAAAATATTCCTGTTCATTATTTAACGCATAAGCCGAGGCTTGTGATGAGTAAACGCCATTCCCGTGATGGTATTGCACGTTATGGTAGAGATTTGTGCTTATGGCTGAATTGAAGGCATTCGTAATATCCGAATTCGCATAATTAAAGACCCGATGATGAAAAGCATGAGCTAATTCATGCAGTACCATAAAAGGTTGGTTCAAATTTGTCCATGCTACGAAATTACTGATGTTTGATATTTCAACACTTTTTTCCTTTTCGGCTATGTAACCGTTTGCGAGCAGCCAGGCTAAACTTGGATGATACTGTGCAGCACCGTTTGTAGTATTCCAATCTACAAAAATACTCACGGCTTTAAGAGAATCCAGGATCGTTTGGCTAATACATAGTTGAGTAATTTCCTGCAGCTTTGAGTCTAAGAGGTCAATTGCAGATTGCGTGAGAACGGCATTTTCAATATATGCAGAGTCCTCAATGAGCACATTAAATCCCTGAAGCGTTAAATTGGAATAGCCTGTCGCGGTTAATTGTCCCTGGCATTCGTAACCAAAGATTGACAGTGTGATTCCGATAAGTAATTTTATTTTCTTGTAGTTCATGATGTTAATTGTTTAGAAAGCTTAGTTTGATACTGCATATTTCATTTTTAAATTTATATTAATTTTTCGAAATATTAGTTCACTAAATTAATTTGACTTAAATTCTTGGTGAAACAATCAATAGATTAGTTTTAACGAAAATTCGTATCTCTTGCTTTCCTGAACCGATTTGCTTGTTCTGTCTGCCCTAACGCTGTGTATGAATCAATGAGTACATTATAACTCTTTTTGTTTTTCGGATCGAGCGCAATGGCTTTATTTGCAAAATCAATTGCTTGCGAATAGTCTTTTGAAAAGTAGCTGACTAAAGCAATATTAGCAATCAGATTAATGTCTTTTTGATTATACTCATACCCTTCCTTAAGGTACAGCAGCGCACTGTCAGGCTGACTTCGTGACATATATACACCGCCAATGTTATTTAATACACCCAGATGTGACGGATTTATATTTACAGCTTTTTTGTAATTGATAAGTGCGCCCGATGTGTCGTTCACAGCACATTGTGTATTCGCTAAATTGTAAAGCGACATCACATTTTTTGGCCATATATCCAGGCTTGTATTGAAGTGAGAAATTGCTTTTGAAAGGTATTCACGACGGCTTTTTACATCAGCGGATGCATCAGCTTGTCTTGCATACTCCGTCGCCAGACTGTAATGAGCCCTGCTACTATTTGGAGAGTTCTTTACCCCTGATTCAAATAAAGTTAAATTGGATTTCCAATCGGAACTTCTTGAAAAACTGAGGCCTGAATAGATCACGAGCAATGCAAGAATAATATTCCTGAACATTTTTTTTCCGGGGCCACTAAAATTTGATGTGTCCAGTTTAAAGAGTTCACTTAATAAGAAGACCAATGCAAGTATGAAGCCAAGAGAGGGGATGAATAGAAAACGTTCGCCAAGAGTAGAAAGATTTATAAAAAGGATATTGCTTGTTGGGCTAAGGGTGATGAAGAAAAAGAAGATAGCAAATGATAAGATGGGTTTCTTTTTGAAATAGTAGAAGGCCGAAATAAGCAAGCCGGTATATAATAGAAACGAAATCCAGGGGATGACATCGGTCCAATTCATAATTGGAATTTGGTTGAAAGAATAATCCCAGGAAAGCGGCCATGGTACAACGAGTAGTTTTATATAATGGAAAAGAATTTCCATTCGGGTAGCTGTTGCCTCTCCTAATCCTTGAGTGTTTTTTAAAATATTTTCGTGAACTTCCGTATTACTAATTGTTTCCGCATGGCCAATTACATTCATTCGCAGGATGACAAACAGAATTCCAATGGCAAAAAATCCTGCACCATTTTTAAGTGTACTGTTCAGGTTCGAGCTGACCAGCATATAATAACTGAGAGGAATCACCAAAATAAATGCGACAGCACTTTCCTTTGAAAAAATTGCCAGTCCAAAAAAGAATAGTCCGGTACTAAGTGATTTAATTGAAACAAATTCTTCCTTTGGTTTAGGCAGTGCATAAAGCCAGGCCATTAATCCAAACAATCCGGCTAAAAGTTCATCCCTGCTTTTGACACTGGCCACAACTTCTGTATGGATTGGGTGGGCGGCGAAGAGCAGGACAACAGCAGCGGAAAGCATTGGATTTATCCTGGGAAATAATCGAAGCATCAGACTTAATAATACCTGAAGAACCAAAATATAGAGTAAAATATTTATGAAGTGGGAGCTGGCAGCTTTATTGTTGAATAAATCCTTCTCAATGGCAAAGGACAATAACGTGACAGGTCGATAAGGCTGTTCTCCCAGAGTGCCATCAAATTTTTCCATGCTGCCATAACTGAAAAATTCGGATAGTCCGGATACTCCCTTTTGCACGGAATTGTGCTTCAGATAGAAGATGTCATCATCAAGAGTATACTGATAGTTTGTTGTGTTTCCGTAAAGGGCCAATACGAAAATAATGAGAGCCATACGAACCCAGCCTGTTGCCATGCCTGGCTTGTTTTCGCTTTTGGTTTTTCTTGATGCCTTTTTATCACTCTTGCTTTGACTCATAACTTGTCCGGAATATTGTTTTATTAACTTAGCGTTTGTCTATCCTATTAGATGTCGGAATATGGATGATCCATTTTTTTCTATAAATCCGGATAGGTATAACCGGAGAACAATCTAATGCAGCATTCCTTAAGGTGAAAGGAATTGAAATGAGGAATAGTTCAAATTGCATTAGTCAGATTTGATTTTGTAATATTGAAACTGTCGCATATGATTCAAATGTACAAAGGAGAATCAATAGTATGACTTGTAAGAGAGATAAAAATCAAAAAAATCTCAACCCTAATCTTGGCTATTCTATTGTTTATTCATGAGGCCATATCGGCAATCTTGCTTTTTTTTCATTAGATGTGTGCTTATCCATACATTTGTTCTCGCTTAGTTAATTTGCAGATTATGTCCAGTCAAGGTACAATCAAAAGGTATATTCTCATTGTGGAGAAAACTAACTCTCACATTAAGCCTTCATTTGCAGAACTGAAAGATTATTTGCACCAGCATGGTTTTGAGGTTTCAAGCCGCACACTGCAAAGGGACATAGAGCAAATCAGGATAGAATTTGGCATGGAAATTAAATACGATCGGACAAACAATGGCTATTTCATCGACAAAGAATCCAGTATTGATCTGGATACTTTTCTCGGATTTTTAGATACCGTTGCCACTGCCGATTTACTCACTCAGACCCTTAAAGAAAGCAAATTTGCGATGAACTATATTTCCTTCGAATCGGAAGGAAATTTTCATGGATCAGCACATTTGAAAGACATACTTTTTGCTATCAAGAATAAGCGTAAAATTGAGTTTGTTCATTATAATTATTTAGCAGATACATGCAAGAATTACGAAATATGTCCTTATTTGCTCAAGGAATATCAGAACCGTTGGTATGTAATTGGAAAAGTGGAGGGGAAGGCTTTCAGAACCTTCGGAATTGATCGTGTTGAGAATCTCAAAGTGAGCACGGCGAGATTTAAATCTGATAAAAATGAAACGCCTGCTACCCTTTTCGAGAATATTATTGGATTGACTGCTGCTGAAGGAAAAGTGGAAGAGGTAATTCTGGAATTTCAACCGGTGCAGGGAAAGTATATTAAGTCACTTCCTATGCATAAATCCCAACGAATAATCAAAGATGATAATAAATCTCTTGTTGTAAGTCTGAAGCTTGTTCCAAATTTTGAATTGAATCAGAAAATACTGATGATGGGTGAGGCGGTAAAAGTGCTGAAGCCACTGAAATTAGCCAAAGAAATTCAGGAAGCATTAACTAAGGCCTTAAAGCAATATACCTGATTTTTATATTTTACTACGACATGCTTTGGCGTAGTGGTAAATTAGATTTGCAGTATAAAATTTACCGGAAAAAGCCCAAAGCCATGAAATTACGTACAAACACAAATCAGGATTTGAATGATTCTTTGGTATTATCACTCCAAAGAGAGCAGCATTCTAGAAATTATTACCTCATCTCAGAAAAACGCCGCCGACAGCTTATTCTCATGGAGGATAGTTCTTCGGAGGATGAATCCGACAATTACACTGTTTTTAATTCATGGGAAGAGGCTTTAAAGGACCTCAATAAGTTCGAAGGAGCCATTGCTGCCGGCAAGCGATGGTGGAGTTATTGTCCGGGTTGGATGTATTTTAACCCTGCTTATATTCATCAGGGTTTGAAGCAGATTTTCGGAAAATTGATTGTCAAGTCTCTCGATGAGATTGAGGAATCAGATGTTGTGATGGAAGAGAAGGAGCGTTTTACTATCTGGGCCCAAACCTGTAGTTTGAAGAATTCATTGAACATGATTCATTGAGTTTGACATCGAAATGCAATCATCGAAATCAAGATACTGACTTTAATTGTGATTAATTTAACACCAATTTCTTTGTAATTCTATTGCCAGAATAATCAGTAGAAATGAAATAGATTCCAGATGCCATTCCTGAGCTGCTGAATGTGTATTTTACCTGATTGGAGATGTTAAATTGTTTTAGGGTTTTGCCTGCAAGATTGTATATAGTTAATTCTGTACCCAATTTAAAGCCTTGTGAGCATAGTACATTTACCATCTCTTTCGATTGATCATAACTAACAATGAAATCTTCAAATCTTTGTGTTGTTGTTATCCCTGTCGGAATCGTATAACAGATTTCAATTTTTGGTCTTCTGGCTGGTTCAGGATGGTCACTACTGCAAAACATCAATGAGCGATACTGATTTTCATCGTTCAATTTAAACATCAAGCCATGGTTGTTGGCGGGATTTGAAACCATTTCCTGTGCGAGTGTCGTTATGTCGATAATATAATCTTCCTGATTGTTTGAACTGGCTGGTACCATGACCTTCAAGCTTGTGTCAAGTGTAGGTTGAGTGTTCCAGGTTACCGTGTGTTCGTCCCACTGACTTGAAATACGGATGAGAGAAGCATCATTTGGGCCGGACGTGTTAGAGTGACCAGGAGTTGAACTGACCGGATTCCAAAATAAACTGAGATCCGCATGGGTAACAATAGCATTGGAAGGTATGTCATTAAGATCCCAATATATCATTGTACGAAGGTCAGAACGTTGACCACTATTCGACCAGGCTAAGGCATCAAATTCAGGGTTGTCACCATAGTTACTATTAGCATAGCCTGCAGGAATGCTGTTGCCAATAAGTGCATCTACTCCAAAACAGTTCGAATATGTATAACTAAAACATGGCTCTACATTCGGTGCATAGGTAATTTCAAGAATCGGATGCAAACTTGAATTTGGGTGGTCACTTGAAGAAAATATTAAACTTCGATAAGCACTTTCATTAGCTAACTCTAACATCATTCCAAAATCATTTTCAGGATCATCTACGAAATCCTGCATCATATTTGTCACGTCAATATTTAAATAGTTTTGTGAGGAGGATACACTTGCAGGGAGTGGGACTGAATCCAAAGTTGTTGTTCCAGGTTGGTTTATCCATGTAACCGTATTTTCCTCCCATGGCTGGACTATTTTATACAAGACGCCATTATTTGGCCCGGATAAGGTTGAATGTCCCGGGTTGGAACTGTTGGTATTCCAAAAGAGAGATAATTTAGCATCTAAGACTCCTGACCCTTTTGGAATAAAACTCATATCAAATTGTATCAGAGAACGGTGTGTCACCTGGTTCCCGGAGTTGGTCCAGGTTAGTGCATTCATTTCTGGAGTCCCTCCAAAATTTCGGTAATCATCTCCTGTTGTCGCATTACTCACCACTACGGCATCCTTACCACATACCGGATCAAGTTGGATCGAAATGCTCACCGGAGTTCCTGCCATCAAAGTGACGAATGTTGAATTGACACTATAGCCTGACTGACCTTCTCCTGCACAAACGGTCTGTATCCGAAATTCATAATTTGTATTCGAAATAAGATGGCTGATGGTCTTGGACGTGTTACTCGTGCTATCCGACATCCATGTAGTCGTTCCTACAGGTCTGTAATTTATTATATATCGAATCGCAGCATTTACGGCTTGCCAACTAAGTGCAGCAGAAACAGAACTTATTGAACTAACGGTTATTCCGGTTGGAATACTACAAACCAATGGAACCGTTATAAAGAATGCAGAACTTGTAAAGAGTGAGCTGCTTCCACTGCAAACAGTTTGTACCTGCCATTCGTATGTAGTTCCGTCCTGAAGCCCACTTAATAAATAGCTGGTGTTAGAAGTGGTATCACTTAACCAAACTGTTCCGCCACTTACTCTATATTGCACTAAATAACTAATTGCATTTATTGCCGGACTCCAACTTAAGCTGACTGAATTAGTTGTCAAATTACTATACTGAAGATCGGAACAAGCACCACAAAATGTTCCACCGGTACAAGCCGTCAGGCAAGATCCGTTATTGTAATTATTCAAAATAACGGCTGTAGGTTGTGGTCCAAATCCTAAGGCGAAATTGATGCCGGTACTCGTATTTTGACAATAACTCATAATCGTTCCGCCATTTGCCGGGGTAGGAGCTCCACTGCAGGAACCTTCGTAGGGAAACCCTGATGTAGGTCCACAGTTATCAATGGCAGTATTGTTCCCGTTCCAAACACAGGCATGTGTATGTCTGGAACCCATGAGGTGTCCTTGCTCATGAGTTACAACGCCTACAGTCCAGGAAAAAGTAGGGATATTTTGATAGCTTGGATGTATCCCACTATAACACTGACTGTAGCGAATATTTGATGAACAAATACCGGAAATGCTGGCTGCTATTCCACTGCTTCCATATCCAATTAAATGACCGAGGTCTCCGGCGAATGATGTTCTTGTAGATTGAAAAATACTCAACTGGGTTGATCCACTTCCTGCTGTGTATGGACTTGGTGTATCCCAAATATACAATTGTGATAATTGAACCGGGATCCCGTCATTGTTGTAGAGCGTTGCACTTTGATTGAACACACCAAGAATAAAATTTGTCGTATTGGTTAATCCTCCCTTATCGGTAAATATATCAAAGTTTATTTCCCAGTATAGACGAATGCAGTTTACACTCGATGCAGTGATTTGTTGCACTTGATTAGATTGACCTCCTTGTACATCTTCCTCCATTAAACATTCAAATCTATTGCTGACTGTTATGTTTCTGTCATTATAAAGGATATGCAATCCTTCTGGTTGATTTTTTAATCTGCCCAAAACAATATTTCCCGATTCAACAGTTGAAATAAGTCCCATTACTTCATTTCTGAAAATACTTATGGCACAAATTGATAAACTGTCTCCGGAAATAATTCCTTGATAATGTAATGATTCGTTTAAGTCGAAATTAGGATTCATCCCACTACTGGTGTGGATGGAAAAGTCAGGGGTTTTAAAGTTAGTTCGGGTAAGTTCCAAGACCAGATTCTTGTCTTCCGGCATAGGAATGCTCAGAATGATATTTTCCGGTCGATTGAAAATAATCTCAGCAGCCTTTTGTTGATTAAAATTTAAATAGGCAGCAGCCTTTAAAAAATCTGAGTTGGCAGTAATTTCTTCAATAGACGGACTTGCTACTTCAAAAAGAGAAACCAATGTAAATTCAAATTTAACTCTCTTATCTTTGATTTTTTCGGCAATATCGTTTTTTGCATGAGACAAAAAAACTGAACAAAATATTAAAACGAGGATAAAACTGAGTTGACGATTCATAAAAGAAGATATTTTGTTTAGGGAATTGGGGTCATTTTCTGGACCAAGAAGATAAATATAAAACAATTTTAATTAAAAACTAAAACATTTTCATTCGCAAAAACAATTAACTTTTATAAAGAAAGTTCAAAATATTGATGAAAATGCAATGTTCTGAAATGTTATTCAAAAATAAGAAAACGAAAATTCTTGCTAGTGTATTTCACTTGCTTCAGAAGGCTGAGGATATAGAACCCCAACACTAGACTTCTTCCTGAACTTTGAGCTTTCTTTTAATTCATTCCGCTAAAAAAGTATACTACTAACGTTATTTTTTTAAAGTAGAATAGTATGTTTACTTATAAACATATCCCTCAAATTTCCCAATATTAGCTTCCCTCATGTTTAACAGCCTACCGGCATCAGCACCACTGAGTTTTCCTTTTTTGTAGGTATCGATTACGACGCTGGAAAAACCTTTACTGTTTCTGCGTAATTGCATAATATAATAATTAGGGCCACCTGATGACTTAGGTTTGCGTGCTTCTTTTGCAAGGAATTCTTTCCAGAATTCATCGGAGTTTTTTAGAAAATCCTTAACTTGATTTTCCTGCAGAAGTCCATGCCTCGATGCCTGTATAACGATGGTTCTCTGCCCAAGCCCCAACTTTCTTCCCATTTTTGCGATATGCTTGAATTGAATTTCTCCCTTTTCCGGTATAAATAATTGAAGATCTTCTTTTGGAAGTAATACATGGAAGGCCACGGCATTACAAAATCGTTCTACAGGATGAAGATCAGAAGCAGATGCTGTTATTCCGGTATCATTCGAAATGCCTGAAACACCTATCCAAATATGAGCCAGCATGTGTACCAGACTGAAAAGTTGTCCATGATCCCAGTCTTCACTGTTGATGAAAATGAATGGCGCAAATGGATCGGCTATGGCAAATCCCTTGAATTCATCGCTGTTCAATTTCAATCGCGTATGATAATTACTGCTTAGTGTCACGAAGATTCTTTTACTTTCCGTTTTTTCAATCCAGTATTTTAATGGCTTGATTTTGTTCAGGGAAATATTAATTCCCAAGGTTTTTCTGATATCCCTTGCGACAAGTTCAGGATCCGCTTTGATATTGTATCTTCCAACAAACGGCAGTTTTCCGGATCGGTTTTTTGCATAAAAGTTGTGCAACCATTCTTGTTTTTCCTGAATTTCTCTCATTATAAAAACTACGGCTGTTCCTAAATCATCTTTATCTTTTCGAAAGTCTTTAAGTTTGGGATACTCCCTGGGGATAAAGGGCAAATTGAAAATATCTACTGGCCTGCGATAAAGCCGGGCTAGTTTTTTTAACTGGCTCTCGGTGGGAGAATCCTTTGATTCGGATGATTCCCATTCTTTAATCTTTTCTATTTTGGCATTTTTTGAAATTGTCCTTGCAGCTTTTTCCATGCTGACCTTGGCAGAAGTTCTTGCCCACTTTAATATTTCGGGATTGACTTTAACTTTTTTTGCCATTACTTGAAATTTATCCTGATAAAAAATATTTTGATTAATGTTAAAGATATTCATTTTTCGAATGAAGAGAAACAGGGATATATTAATTTCTTGAAAAACCTTGGCCATAATATGGAATCGGAAGTCTTAACAGAAGAAATTAAGTTATTTCAAAACGAATTCAAATCAATCTGCTGGTTTTTATTATATTGTGCTTAAGTTTCCGGTAGATTTTATCTGTTTCGCTTGCTTTAACTTTATTTAAAACACTAACCTGTCAAAATTATTTGTAATGCGTCTTATCTCCCTTTATAATCATTTATTTTTAACCGTTCTCTTTTTTATCGCTCATAGTTCGAACGCACAAGTCCAGGGAACTCGTTCAGCGATTATAGAAGACATGATTTCGATTGCCGGATTAAAGGGAGGTAATATTTCTAAATCTATTCTGTTATCTGCA
Source organism: Bacteroidota bacterium (assembly GCA_004295015.1). Lineage (GTDB taxonomy): Bacteria > Bacteroidota > Bacteroidia > AKYH767-A > 2013-40CM-41-45 > QQVM01. The sequence goes on from SHNE01000030.1 coordinate 34,211, forward strand.
GACTCCCTGACTATTCAAGGAGATTCTATTTCAAATTCAAGCATACTCTCTTATAAGCTTACTGTCGTTTACGAATCCGGATCAGATCCGGTTGAATTTGAAAGTATAAACGGTGGAAAGCTGACTGACCCTATGAGAAGTGCCATTCAGAAGGCTTATAAGGGTTGTAAAGTGTTTGTTGAATATATAAAGAGCCGTTCATCAGATGGAACTGTACATTCTCATTCTCCGCTGAGTTTTAAAATTGTTGATTGAATCTGAATGAAACATGGATGAATACTCGTGATTTCACCATCAATTTTCGATTGAGTAAAAAGCCTGTTCTATCTTTGTGTTATGGCCAATAGTAATCCCAACATATATTAGGTACTGCATCGAATGTCCTGTGATTTTGCCTCTTCGACATCACTTCACTGCAAATTGTCAACCAGTCAGAAACACATTGTATTGATGAAAACACTTCTCTGGTAGCGGTGGTGTTAGCGATATCTTTCTTGTTTTCCTGCAGCTCGATTCGATTACAGATCTAATGCGTGAATGACTTTATGGGTCAGTTGCTGATTATCTTTTTGTAATTTCCTTTGTCGGAATATTGCTAATCATCCTTCTTATCACAATAAATTTTATTGAATAGATTGCAATCAAAAATTTTGTGATTTTGTTAAAAAAGCTTATATTCTCACTATTGTATATATCTGAAACACTGAGCTCCATTATTTTTATCTGAATTTAATTTATGTTGAAGCTTAAGCTTACAACCGGTGATTGTTTTTGTGTTTTAGATTCATGGTCTTAACTCCCTGCTGCACTCAAATTATTAATGACTAATCTACCGGAAGCCGAGAATATTTTCGTAGATTTGATTGAATTTTGAGTTTTAAAATGGCCTGTAAGGCATTTAAAAACAATCTATTATAAACTATTTGATGATGAATGAAAAAATCAAGAATATCGAACTGGCATATTTAACCATTGATGATTATGCGGAGCTAAGAGATGCCATGCGAACCTCTTACCCTCATATGCCCAATACTTATTGGAAGGAAGACCATATAAAACTATTGTTAGATAAGTTTCCGGAAGGACAGGTTGTTATTAAAGTGAACAAGCAAATTGCCGGTTGTGCTTTAGCAATTATAATTAATCATCATCAGTTTGAAGAGAAGCATACATACAAGGAAGTTACAGGTAATTATACATTCAGTACACATAGCCCCAAAGGTGATACGCTTTACGGAATTGATGTTTTTGTTAAACCTGAATTCAGAGGGCTTCGCCTGGGACGAAGGTTATACGAGTACCGCAAAGAACTTTGTGAAAAACTGAATTTGAAAGGCATCCTGTTTGGCGGACGAATTCCCAACTACCATAATTATGTTGATCAATTAACTCCAAAGGAGTATCTCGAAAAAGTTAAATTAAAAGAGATTCATGATCCGGTTTTAAGTTTTCAATTAGCTAATGACTTTCTTCCGCTTAGAGTGATCAAAGGCTATCTTGAAGGTGATCAGGTTTCCATGGAATATGCCATTTTGTTAAAATGGGGAAATATCTACTATGAGAAGCCTACAAAAAAAGCTACTTCCACAAAAACAGTTGTTCGTTTAGGTCTTGTACAGTGGCAGATGAGAAACTATAAGGAATTAAAGGAAGTCATGCAGCAGGCTGAATTTTTTATCGATGCATTGAGCGGTTACAAATGTGACTTTGCTCTTTTCCCTGAGTTCTTTAATGCTCCTCTCATGGCAGAATACAATCACCTTAGTGAGGCGGAAGCGATTCGTAAATTAGCTGAACATACTTCGGAAATAAGGGAAGAGTTTTCTAAACTTGCAATTTCATATAACATTAATATCATTACAGGCAGTATGCCTGAACTTATTGATGATGTCTTGTACAATGTAGGTTTCTTATGCCGTCGTGATGGAACAATTTCTACTTATGAAAAGCTGCACGTTACTCCCGATGAAGAAAGGGTATGGGGTCTAAAGGGAGGCAATAAACTTAAAAGTTATGATACCGACTGCGGAAAAATCGGTATTCTGATTTGTTATGATGTCGAATTCCCTGAACTAAGCAGGCTCTTGGCTGATGAAGGTATGAACATCTTGTTTGTCCCATTCCTTACGGATACTCAAAGTGGTTTTTCCAGAGTAAGGCATTGCGCACAAGCGAGAGCAATCGAAAATGAATGTTTTGTCGCAATCGCCGGAAGCGTAGGTAATTTGCCTAAGGTTCATAATATGGACATACAGTATGCTCAATCAATGGTATTCACTCCATGTGATTTTGCCTTTCCTGCAAGTGGTATTAAATCTGAAGCTACAACCAATACTGAGATGATTTTAATCTCTGATGTTGACATTGATCTTTTAACCGAGCTGCATAATCATGGTGCGGTTAAAAATTTGAAAGACAGACGACATGATTTATACGAGCTAAAACGTACTATGCCTTCCGAGACTCCTGTAAACCTGGATTCCAATGGTATGAATATTTTGAAATAAGGTTTAGTTTCTGGAGAAAGCATTTAAGCACTAAGAAGTACATTTAATGATAGAGATAGGAAAGTATAATGAGCTGAAAATTTTCAGCAAAACTGATATTGGTTTGTACCTCGGAGACGGCATAGACAACGTGCTCCTTCCTACAAGGTATGTGCCCGTCGGTACAGAGATTGGTGATCAGTTGGAAGTGTTTGTTTACCTCGATAATGAAGACAGGCCGGTAGCCACCACTTTAAAACCATATGCATTGCTCGATGAATTTGCCTTTCTGAAAGTAAAAGAGGTAAATCAGTTTGGTGCTTTTTTAGATTGGGGAATTGCAAAGGATTTATTCGTTCCTCATTCTGAACAAAGAGTACCCTTGACTGTAGGTGAAAATGTCCTGATTTACGTTTTCAAAGATGAGTATTCAGGAAGGCTTGCTGCAACATCAAAGTGGAATAAATTTTTAGAAGACACTTCTGATCTGATTGCCGGGGAAGAGGTTCAACTGCTTATTGCCGAAAAAACAGATCTTGGTTTCAGAGCTATCATCAATAATACAATGGAAGGCGTGCTTTTTCACAATGAAATTTTTGAAGATTTGCAGATTGCTGAACTTAGAAGAGGCTATGTCAAACTGGTTCGCCAGGACGGTAAAGTCGATTTAAGACTTCAACAGGAAGGGTATAAGCATATTGAAGAAGCTAAATTTATTGTGTTAAATCAGCTTAAACAAAATGGAGGTGCATTGGCACTTGGTGATAAAAGTTCTGCAGAAGATATTTCCCGGCAGCTCAAAATGAGCAAAAAGGCTTTTAAGAAGACGATAGGTGGACTTTTCAAAGAACGATTAATAAGTATCTCTGATTTTGAGATCAGGCTTCTCGGCCCGCCGGAACAGGCCTTGTAGAGCCTTTTAGTTCGGCTGTACCGGAAAAGTATTTTATTATCTTGTCTTCCCTTATGAGCCTTTTCAGTAAGTGTTGTATTTGCTTTTTGATAATGTTTGCCGGAATTATTTTTAATAATTCCGGGCTTAAGGCACAGGATAAAATTGTGCGAACGAACAAGGACACTGTATTGGCAAAAGTTATTGAAATGACTTCCGATAAGATTAGATTCCGTCGCTATGGAATGAAGACGGGTCCGATTTTGGAAATTTATAAAAATCAGGTCAGTAAAATTATTTATGAAAACGGTTCTGAGCTGGAGATAATATACGACAGCTACTATGTGTCACCGGATTTATTGGTTCATCCTCCAAAAAATGTTTTTAAAGTTGACTTTATCTCGCCATTTTTAAATCATGTGACCATTGGATACGAGAGGTTGATTAAATCCGGGTTAAATCTCGATCTTAAGGGAGGACTTATAGGATTCAGAATTTCAGAGGGAATAGACTACGCAGAAGGCTTTTTGGTAAAGGTAGGTGTCAAATACATCTGGACCACTCAGGCAATTTCTCGAGGCTTAAAATACACGCATCCATTCAATGGTAAATATGTGAAACCTGAATTAGTCTACAGTCATTTTAAAACCTTTGGACAAAAAGGTCAGATCCTATATAACAACTATGCATTGTGCATTAATTTTGGAAATCAATATATTTTTTGGGATGTTCTTACTCTGGATTATTATGTAGGGCTTGGATACGGTCTTCAGTATTCTGATTATGATGCTACGTCTACCTATGATCGAAATGACATAGATCTGAATTATTTACACTCTCATTTTTATTTTGGAAAGAAGCTACCCATTGTATTAAACGGCGGAGCTACCATCGGATTAATTTTTTAATCCGCTTACCGGAACAATGTAACATGTCCGATCAGTCTGTGTTTCTTGCCTCTAAAATCCACAACATCCAGTACCCATTCATATACATCAGCCTGGCATTGGTTGCCATTGCCAAAATAGGTTCCGTCCCACGCAATAGCCCGATCGGTTGAATGGTAAATTTTTCTGCCCCATCGATCCAGTATCCACATGCTATAATCGGTATAGCCTATTCCTTTTGCAATAAAACCGTCATTGACTCCGTCACCATTTGGTGAAAAAGCATTGGGAACATTAATAATAAATTCCATTTCTACTCTCACTGTGCTGTAAATAGTGTCGGCACATCCTCCGGGACTGTGAACGATAAGCCGGACAGTATATGTTCCGGAATCCGGATATTCGTGAACAGGATTTGATTCATAGGAAGGATCTGTTCCGTCTCCAAAATCCCATTCCCAATAATCAGCGTTAATGCTCTCATCATAAAATGAAATGCCCGGGTTTAATACAGTAATTTCCGGTGAAGACTGTGAAAAGGCTGCTTCAGGGTAACCATATACTTTCACTGCTTGTGGAACCAGTAATTTTGCTGTACAGCCTTCAGGACTTACAATGGTGAGGGAAACATCATACACACCGGGAACGATGTATTCGTGTGCAGGTTCAGCCTGAGTGGAGGTGGTATTATCGCCAAGATTCCATAGATAACTTGATCCGGTCGCAGCGACGGAATGATTTGTAAAAAGAGCATTTACAGGTGTACATCCCTCAATGCTTTGCGGCAGAAAAGCCACTTGAGGTAAGGGGTGTACAATTATGCTTACTGAATCTTTGGCTGCAGGTGTACCACATCCATCTGTAACGGTCACCACAAAGGTCGAATCACCAACAGGTGAAATTGTACCTGTGCTTCCTATAATGCTTCCGTTGTTCCATGAATAAGTATACGGACCACCATTTCCGCCGGAGGCAATGGAGGAAATATGCGCAATATCGCCTTCGCATATGATACTTAAATCTGCTGCAACAACTGAGAGGGGTGGATGAACATTGACAGGTATTGGTAATGCTGAAATGCTACATCCGTTGCTGTCCACAACCTGAACTGAATAGCTCGTCGTTACCAAAGGAGATACAAGATGGGAAGAATCTGTCTCACCGGTGTTCCATAAGTAGTTGTACGGACTGGTCCCACCGGAGACTATTGCACTTATCTGCGCTGATTGCCCGATACAAATTGTTGTGCTTCCGGATAAATTCAGATTCATTGGTGCAGGCGCTGTGATGCTGGTGCTGGCAACAATCACACATCCTTGTGCGTCTGTAATACTTACAGAATAATTTCCTGAGCCTAATCCATTCAGATTAGCGGTGCTGGCATTTCCGGGCGACCAGGAATAGTTATATGCCGGTACACCACCTGTAACAACTACTGATGCTGCTCCATTCATGTCGCCATGACATTTCAATTGACTGGAACTAATCACTGGTACCAATGCACTTGGCTGAACAATCGTTGTAGACACAGAGTTGGTACAGCCATTGGCATCAGTGATTAATACAGAATAATTTCCTGCACTAAGATTGCTTGCAGTTTCTGAACCGAGTCCACCCGGATTCCAATTGTAAGTGAAAGGAAGCGTACCTCCGCTTACATTCACAGAGGCAGATCCGGTTGACATACCATAACATGCTACATCAGTTTTACTGATACCTGAATTTAAAAGTGAAGGCTGAGTAATGATCACCTGATGCGTAGCAATACAACCGCTATTATCGGTCACCCGAACTGAATATGTTCCTGCACTTAAATTTGTTGCCTGCATAGCAGCGCCACCTGAAGGGCTCCAGGCGATTGTATATGGTGGTGTCCCGGCATTTACATTAATTGCTCCTGATCCATTATTGCCGCCATAACATGAAACGTTACTTTGAGCCAGCGGCGAAATTACCGGTCCTCCTATGCTTGCCACGTTCACAATTGCAGTAGAAGTACAGCCATTGGCATCTGTCACTATACTTGTATATTGTCCGGGAGTTAAACTATTAGCTGTGGAATTATTTCCTCCGAATGGCGACCATGAATAGGAAAAGCCTGCCATGCCACCACTGGCTACGACGCTTGCACTACCATTCCCGATAGCGCTGCACGAAGCAGGAGTGGAAGATGTCGACAATTGAATTGCGCTTGGTTGTGTGACGCTGACTGAAGCAGTAGCCGTGCATGAATTGGCGTCTGTGACTGTCACTGAATAGTTTCCCGCAGGTAAACCGGATAAATTATCTACAGTTCCTGTGGCATTCGACCAATTATAAGAGTAGCCGGGACTTCCTCCAATTGCTGTTACAGATGTTGTTCCATTTGAGGAACCGAAGCATTGAGCAGGACTTGAGCTTGTAGTAAGATTAATGGCACTTGGTTGTGAAACAGTCACATTTGAAATCTTAGTACAGCCATTCCCGTCGGTCACCGTAACTGAATAAGTCCCTGCAATTAAACCTATAGCAGTACTGTTAGTTCCACCTGAGCCGGACCACTGATAGGTATAACCCGGTGTCCCACCACCGGCAACAATACTTGCTGTACCGTTGCTTCCCCCAAAACAGGAAACGTTTGTATTGGAAATTACATTGATTAATGGTGATGGTTCCGAAATAGAAAATTGATGACTGCTAAGGCAGCCATTATTGTCAGTCACATTCACCGTATAGTTTCCTGCACTTAAATTAGTTGCCTGAGCATTTGTTCCTCCGCTTGGAGTCCAGGAAATAGAGTAGGGTGCTGTACCTGCAGAAACACTAATGGCTGCAGAGCCTGTATTTGCTCCATTGCAGGCAACATCTGTTACTGCTCCCGGGGCTATTAATGGCCCGCCTATACTTCCCACTACCACATTTGTTGAAACGGTGCATCCATTAATATCCGTCACCACTACAGAATAGTTGCCTGAGCTTAGTCCTGTAGCACTTGCAGTGCTTGCGTTTCCGGGCGACCATAAATAAGTATTCCCACCTGAGCCGCCTGAAACTATGACAGTTGCTGTACCATTATTTATAGCACTACATGCTGCCGGCGTTGACGAGCTGACTATTTCCAGAATAGCAGGCTGAGTAATTTGTGCTGTGGATGTGCTTGTGCACCCATTTGCATCTGTCACGATTACAGTATAATTTCCGGCGCTGAGACCTGATAAATTATTTGTGGATGAATTTCCTGTGGACCATTGATAGGCATAAGTCGGTGTTCCGCCGGCGGCAACAACTGAAGCAGACCCATTACTCATTCCAAAACATTGCACCGGAACCACGCTACTTGCAATACTAAGTGCTGTCGGTTGGTTTATGTTTAAATTTAAAGTTTGAGAGCAGGCATTACTGTCAGATACCACAACATTGTATGTACCTGCAGGAAGACCTGTAATGGTGGAAGTGGTTTGACCTCCTGAATTCCATAGATATGTATATGGTTGAATACCACCGGTTGCACTTACAGATGCTATTCCATCGTTTGCTCCAAAGCAAAGTGCGTCGGAAGAGCTGCTTTGAACAAGCAATGCTGTCGGTTGATTAATCGTTACTGATGTTGATGCGGTACAGCCATTATTATCTGTGACAAGCACTGAATAGTTTCCGGCAGCTAAACCGGAAATTCCTGCTGCACTTCCACCTCCGCCTGACCACCAGTAACTATATGGTGCTGTCCCTGCAGATGCCTGAGCACTTGCTGTTCCATCATAAGAGCCAAAACATAATGCATCAGTCGAGTTGGCTTGCACCAGAGGAAGTGGATTGACAACAACTTCTACTGTATCACTATTTGTACATCCCGCAGCGTTGGTAAGAACTACCGAATAACTTGATGTACTTGCCGGGCTTACTGTTAAAAGATTTGTGCCAGGCCCTCCGGGTGACCATACGTAGCTCAGGTTTGCCTGTGCATTTATGTCAAGCACTACAGATCCACCGAGACAAATACTCTTGTCATTCATGGGATTGAATGCAGGAAGTTGATTCACCGTAATGTTAACGGAAGCCTGCGCTTCACAACCGTTGAGATTAGTAACGCTTAGCATATAGGTGATAGATTGCGATGGTGAAACCGATATAGATGCACCCGATTGATTTCCCGGATTCCATAAGTATGTTCCACCACCACTTCCGGTAAGATTGGCAGTTTCACCTGCGCATAGAGTTACATCATTTCCGGCATTTGGAATAGGCAGCGGGAAAATTGTTACAGCTTGGGTGATGGAATCTGTACAACCATTTGCATTTACGATGACAAGTTTGATGTTATAGCTTCCTACCGTGTTGTAAACGTGCGCAGGATTAGGAACATTGGAGCCGCTTGCATCTCCAAAATCCCATGTATAACCCGTGATTGCACTGATGCTGTTACTTTGGTTTGAAAAATTCACCTGTGAGCCAACACATGCGTCATTCAAATTAAAAAGAGCATCCGGTTGATCATTCACCAGATTCAGGGTTTGTATGGTTGTGTCTACGCAACCTCCAACTGCTTGAGCAATCAACATTACCTGATACGTACCGACTGCAGCATAAGTGTGCGAGGGAGAAGTGCCTGAAACACTATTCCCATCACCAAAATCCCATGTGTATGAAGAAATTGTTCCTCCCACAATGGTAGATTGATTTGTGAATTGAACATTGAGGCCACTACAGGAATAAAGCATAGTAAAAGCTGCAGCAGGAGTGTTGGTTCCTGCTAAGACCTGAACTGTGTCCTTTGTACTGCAAGTTCCGTCTGAAGCGGTTACAATATAGGTTCCGGGGCTTGCGGAAATTGTGGGCCCTGTCGCTCCATTACTCCAGCTATAGGTGTAGTTTCCATTTCCTCCTGATGCTGAAGCTGTAATCGTTGAGTTAGAATTGCAACCTACAGATACATTGGGTCCTGCATTAACAGCGAGTCCACGTACTGTAACACAGTAGGAATAAACCTGACTTCCTAGGAATGGACAGTTATCATCTTGAACGAGTACAGTAAAACAATATGGATTCGAACTTATATCAGATGCACTTGGCGTCCAGCAAAAACTTGCAGATTGCCTGTTGCCTGGATTGACGGTAAAAGTTGCATCAGGGATGCTTTGATCCCAGCTGATTGTAGTGTTTTGCGAGGCATTTGGATCAGAACTCTGAATATTAAAACATAACTGTGTTCCTGCACAAACACTCGTTGCGAAACTGTTCGTGCCATTAATACCGGTAAGTGCCGGCAATTGATTATTGCAGTCAATAACGGTGACCTGTATATCTCTTTCCACACTGCCAATCAAGACTCCATTTCTGTATTCTTTAACCAGTACTGCCATCACAGTTATCTCCAGTGAAGTCGGAGTCATACATATATCTCCTGTTGCACTGTTAAAAGTCATCCCGGGACTGCTTGAAAGCGGATTGTTCGGAGAGAATGTTCCATTATATTGGACAGGCAGGCCAGGACTATCATATGGGGTGATCACCTCGTATACAAGCGAGTCTCCGTCAATATCATAGGCTCCATGGTTGTAGCAATATTGTTGTCCTAAACAAACAAAAGGCACCGGGAGGTTAGAAAAGGTTGGAGAGTTATTGCAAGGAGTAATAAGATTGTTTAGCGTAGCAAAAACATAGATTTGGGTACTCGAAGGAAAATCAATATTCGTTATGGCTGCGTTCCTGCAACATAAATTATAACTCATTGTCCAGTCAGCACACGGTCCGGGAAGTGTGACTGTTCCCCGGTATATATATTCCTGGATACCAGTAAATGTACCTCCGTTACAAGTGGATACTTGCGAAGGACAGAGTGGTGTTATTTCCTGGCCGGTTCCGGGAATTAAACTCAATGTGGCAAATCCGGCTGGAAAACAGGACGAAGTAAATGCTATGTTCGCAGTTTGATCTGCCGGCACTCCTGCACAATCCCGATAAAAGGACAAAGTAATTTCGTACGTGTTTCCACCCAAACAACGGTATGTCAGGTCAGCTCCCATCGAATGAGAAGCTTTCGAACCTTTAGGATTGAATCCCCAAAGAAGCACAGTGACAAGTACGGGTAAAAATTTATTCAAATGAAAAGACATTTTTACTTTGTTAATTTGCAGCTGTATTTTTTGTCATTCGGACTTCTTAAAACACAGAAAAGATGAAGGGCAGAACTCTACTAAAAATCTTATTGCTGCATGAAAATTAGAAAGCAAAGTTCATTTCAGCAAATTTATTTTATTCACTTGCATATTTCTAAGTCTGACTGAGAAAAAAGCCTGATTGAATGGGAACCTGTATTGTATTTTACCACTACAATTTTGACGGAATTTTGAAATGCTGCCAGGAATTCACAAATTCGGGCGGAGGAAGAAGAAATACCGGTTTTGTTATTTGAAGTCCAACTTGTTTAAGTATAAAAAAAATGAACCAAAGACTAGCTCACATTGCCATAATTGTGGATGACTACGACAAAGCAATCTTATATTACACCAATGTACTTAATTTCGAGTTGATAGAAGATACGGTCTTATCAATCACCAAACGCTGGGTGCTCGTTAAACCTTCAGGTAGCGGCACCTGTTCGCTACTGCTTGCAAAAGCAGTGGGGGAGGAACAGAAAAGATTTATAGGAAACCAGAGTGGAGGTCGTGTTTTTTTATTTTTGCACACTGACGATTTTCAGAAAGATTATCAAATGCTAATCAATAGAAAGGTGGAAATTGTCAAAGAAGCTTCGGAGCAAGAGCATGGAACTGTGGCTGTATTTAAAGACATCTACGGAAATCTTTGGGATCTCATCCAGCCAAATCATTCTTGATTTGGAAGAAAATTAATTCGCATAGAATTATTACTTCTTTAATTCCTTACAATTTTAGTCGTATAACTTCTGCCTGATGTCTTAATATTCAAAGTGTAAATTCCCGGAGCCAAGGCTTGTTGTTCTATCATAAGCGTGGCGCTGCTTTTCTGATTGTAGACAGCTATAATATTATTCAACAGATTTTTACCTGCAACGAGTTTTCCATTGATATCATATATTTCAATGGCTGCATCTTCACTGAATGTTTCAGAAAAATCAACCCGAATGAATGAACTGGAAGGATTTGGATATACTTTCAATTTATTCTCATCTGCTTTGCTATTTGTACCGCTTGAACGGGTTAATGCGAGCTCATCAAATGAAATGGAGGATGAAGATTGTTGACCGCCAAAAATTCTGATTTCACACGAATCTGCACTAGTGAAGTTTTGAGAAATGGGAATTGCAAATGAATGATAGAAAGGGTTTATGCCCCCATAAAAAGCAAAAGTACCACTATCTATTAACTGATGGTGTAAGTACAGTTTAACACTCAGGTGTGCAGAATCATTCGTCAGAATCTGATTTCGAACAAAGCCGCTTAGAGTCAAAGGATGTTGTTGTACGTGGAAGCCAACAGAAGCTTCCGGAACCAGTCCCCCTGAATTGATTAAGCGCATCGCCAAATTACCTGAATAACTATCAGAATCCGGTTCTACGGTAGTCGGCATAATGGAGGTATTATTTGTCTGCCAACCTGCCGGGTTGTAATACCATGACAAAGAATACCAGCGTTCAAAGCCCGAGTTGGGAATACTGTCGATGTTGTTAGCAAATAGTGCATTCGATTGGCAGAGAGTAAGGCTGAGAATAAATATCAAGTTTTTCATGGCATTGAATTTATTTAGCATCCAAATTACTAAAACAAAATGAAAAAATTATCCTGCAATTGTCATCTTATTTATTGATAAGATTTTTTTACTAAATGTAGTAGTCCGGAAATCATTCGAAGATTTCTTCCAAAAATTCAATGTGATTTTTTTAGAAAGAATATTCCGGATTTTCAAGTACGAAAATCTCTCCATTAACTTAATATTTTAGTACAGATTATAGGCAGCACCAAATTGAAATCCCCATACAGTGTAATTTTGCGAGTAGCTTTCCTTTGATTTTGTAATATCAGTGATATTGGTTTTCCAATGCGGATTACAGAAAATTCGAACGCGTGGATTTAAGAGGTAACTGATGTCGAGGCCAAGTCTTCCATTTAGCAAAAAAGCGTTGAAGGGTTTTTTATCCTCTATTGATTCGACTCCGCTTAAATCTTGCTTTAAATAATGCCCCCTCTGTGATAGTATAAACACAGGGGAAATTCCTCCGCTTATGCCGATTTTAAATTTATGCAATGGGAAACTATAAGTGAGCAGGAGTGGAACTTCCATGTATTGTATTTTATTAATGCTGTTCCTGTCGCTTATGCTTGGATCGTATTTATTAATCAGTATGGAGTCAACTCTTGTTTCGTATGTACTGTCAACCCGGCTAACCTGGGTTTCCAGGAACCACTGAAGCCCGCTTACGTAAACAGTATCAATATCGGTGACCAGATGAGTGTAAGTTTGCCAACTACCGGTTTGAGTATATTGTGTTTGCCGGCTATAAGCATCATAGGTGGTTTTTTCGCCCAGATAAGAATATTCCAGACCAATCCCATAGGAAAGATTATTCCAACTCCTGCTGACAACGATTCCAATTCCGGGAGAAGTAATACTCTTTTCTTCGGTGGAGCGCCTTTCAATGTATTCAGGATTTTCCTCTGCTTGAATATTTTTTGAAACGTTTTGAAGCGTAAAATACATACCAATTGAAAGTCCCTTTGTATTTGTTTTCTTCAAGTCTGAATTAAGTTTAAAAGGGGCTTTGAGCTGAGCTTCGTTTTCTTGCTGAGGAAACTTTATTGGCTTGATGGATGCAATAAACGGAACCGTGCTGCTTAAAACACCTTCTTCCAACAGGGAATGATAAGTCACCGATGAAGCATTCGTTGATTTTTCTTGGATATGTGATTCAAATGATCCGGTATTTTCTTTCATTTTTTCCGATTCCTTCCATAAGTTTCCGGAAGGATTAATATGGGGGGTATTAACCTGATTCGAAATTAAATTAAGTTTATCGTCAGTCAACTTTCCGGTTTTTGAATTGGCCAGGACTGATGTTTCAGTATGGGCTTTGTGCCTTTCCTTTACTTTTATTTCTGAATCTTTCTTTATTTCAGAAGTGGCATTTTCTTTTGGATTATTCCGGTTTCTACCAAGGTTTTCGACTGATTTATTGCTCTGACTTTTTGTATTAGCCTTTGGTTCATGAGCTTCAGTACTTGAAGCCATTGTTTGAGTTTCGACAGATTTTTCTGTCGTTTTAAAAGAAGTCTTTTCGGATACCAAGAGGTAAGTTGTACCAATAAATAGCAGCCCGGCTATAAAAGCCAAAGCAAATATCTTTTTTCGGCGCTGAAGTTTGAAGTGTTTGTCCAGCATTTTTTCAGCCTCCGGCCAGAATTTTTCCGGATCCGGTGCCTGTTGATTGTGATTGTCCATTTTCATTGTATCATGAAATTAGATGTGACTTTCTTTTTACTCCATTCATGTTCCAGAAACTCCTGAAGTTTTTTCTTCGCTCTATGAAGATGAACCTTAGATGTATTGGCGGATATCTTCAGCATTCCGGCAATTTCTTCGTGCTTGTAGCCATCAAGTACAAATAAATTAAAGACTGTACGGTTCATTTCCGGGAGATTGTCAATTGCCATCAGGATTTCTTCCATTTTGGCACGTTCCAAAGCAGGATCATAGTTCGGATGTAAATATTCTGAATCCTGTAGGTCACGCAGCTCATGATTTTCTCTGTAAATCTTGTTTCTCCGGAATTCATCAATGATATAGTTAATTGTAATTCTTCTAATCCATAATTCAAAGGGTACTTCCTTTTCTTTGTTTAGAAATAAATTAATGTTAGCTATGATTTTTACAAATGCCATATTCAACGCTGACATTCTGTCTTCCTGATTCACATAATACCTTCTGCAAATAGAGTAGAGGAAGTGATAACACATCGAATACAATTCGTGATGTGCCCGCCTGTCATCTTTCTTGCAACGAAGTAAAAGTTCTCTCTCAGGGCTCATTATTTATATGGAAAAAGGATGCGGAATTCCTCCCGCATCCTGTAAACACACATTATAATCGGGACTTATTCTTTGATAATCTTCTGATAATTTTTAGCTCCATCAGCACGCGTGATCTCCATTAAATAAAATCCGGATTCCCATGCTGAAGTTTTAAGTTCATTTTTCTCAGTGTAAAAAATTCCATTTGCAATTTCCGATCCATTAATGCTCAGTACACGATATGTCGTCTCACCTTTTGATTGAATTTCAATTTTTAAAAGATCCTGAACAGGGTTTGGATAAACAGAAGCAAATTGTGTTGCTTGTGCATTATTATCAATTCCTGTTAATTGATCAGGTGAAAGAACATTGATGGTAAAGCCAGCATTGTTAAGGCGATAAATATGCCCCAATGAATCGACCGAAACAGTGTCGCAGAATGTACTTGTGCACACGGCACCGGTAAATGGATTTGTTACAGTAAGGCAAAGCACATAGCTGCCGGTATTTGCATAGGTATGGTTCGGATACGGAAGATTGGATGTTGTTCCGTCACCGAAATCCCAATGAAAATTCAAATTAATTCCACTGGACATATTCACTACGACTAATTGAAAAGGAGCCATTTGAAGTGTCACAAAATATGCATTACAGAAAATCGGGTTATTGTGTGATGTGTCAACTACAAGTGTCGAACAGAATTGATCAACACAATTGCTGTCAGAAACATTTAAACAGACAGTGTACGTACCCGGTGCTGCATAAGCATGCTGTGGAAAACGAACAGAAGAGGAGTGTCCATCGCCGAAATCCCAGGAATATGAAGCCGTTGAAGGATCGACATTTGAGAGATCAATAAAATGTCCGGTCAGACCAAGACTAACTGCCTGAAAATTTGCCTGGCAAATGAAATGAATTGGATTTTGGATAGTAATGCTTTTGCAAGTATGACATAATAAGGCCATTGTAGAATCATATAATGTATTGCAAACCATGTACACGCCGTCAGTCGCAAATATATGTGAGACATTATTTCCGGTGCCTGTACTTCCATCGCCAAAATCCCATGTCATGCTTGTTCCTGCTGCTGACTGTGCGGAAAAATGAATCTCCATATAATTTGATGAGACCGCGGAATAAGTATAGTTGCAATTATTTGGAATGTTATTTGTGGATACGGTATCGCAGGAAGTACAGATAACATTTCCGGCACTATCCAGCTGGTTCATACAAACAAGGTAGTTTCCGGTTCCGGTGTATGTGTGTGTTATAGCCGGTCCAAATCCTCCTGTTCCATCACCGAAGGACCATTGGATATTTGTTCCGGGCAGTGAATGAGAAATAAATGAAAATGTACTACTGCTTGCCGGGGTACCTGTGAAGGTAAATGAGCACAATGCAGTGTTAGGCCCGGAAACGATTACTGTGTAACAAATTGTACAGGTTTGTCCGGCACTTGAAGTGCTGTCAAGAACTGTCATGCAAACCGGATAAGATCCTGCTTGAGGAAAATGATGACTTACATTATCCCCTGTTCCTGTAGTTCCATCGCCAAAATCCCAGCTTACTGATACGTGTGGGCCGGGACTTGCAGCGAAAATTATTCCAAGGCTGTCATTCGGATCATTGCTAAAACTAAAACTGCAGGATGCTGGATTTCCAAATGGATAAACGAGTTCACAATAGCTACAAATCACCGTACCATTTGAGTCAGTTTGTGAAATACACACGTTAAATGGTCCAATGCTATTATAAGTATGGCTTATCTGTGTTCCTGTTGCGTGAATACTATCACCAAAATCCCAAACGGTTGTGAAACCGGCAGCCGGGTTGGTGACAAAGTTGATGGTTCCGGGATGATTAGGGTCGGGTTGAGCCATAAAAGTACATGGCAGGATTTGTGCCTGAAGAGGAAAACTGAGTCCTATCAGAATGAGTGCTTTAATAATTGTGCGGGTAAAATTTTTCATGAATTTTGGATTATCGGTTAGATATTATTGAACACGGGAGAAGTGAGAGAATGGTTTACATACGGTTAAATTATTTTTCTTTTGATTCCATATATAAAAAGCTTGTGATCTGGCCTCAAAAGGGCATATTTAGATACAATATTGCCAACAATTTAGAATTTTGTATTTTATGCTAATCTAAATTTAAATAATATTCTATGAAAACACGCTACTATCACTTAATTATTTCATTTTTGCTGCTAACAACGGTTGTTGATGCACAGCAGGTTGTAGTTGGAACCGGTACTTTGCAATCACTGTTTAGTCCAATCAGCAGAATTAGGGATTATTCTGTTTACGAGATTATTTATTATGCATCTGATATAAATGTTTCAGGCAACTTAACTCATTTTGCCTTTGAAAGGTCAGATGGAGATAGCACTAATCCTATTCAAGACGTAACACTCTATTTCAAGCTTACGTCAGATAGCTCCTTGGCTTCGACCAATTATTCTGATGTAGGTTATCAGCAAGTTTACCATGGTACCTGGCCAAACGATGCAGGAGCAGGTTGGCGCGAAGTTGTGTTGACAACGCCATTTGTATATGATAATATTAGCAACCTACAGGTATTAGTCGTTAAAGGATATGAGCCATCCTTATCCGGAAACCCGGTTGCAGTTCGGTGGTTGTATAATAATGCAACCGGAACTCCGATACATGCCAGACGATATACCGGCGCAGATCCAATCACTACGAACACCTCCTTGACAACAATTAATTTTTATGCAAACGCTCGCCTTACTTTTGGCTCAGTAGGCATTGTAGAAATTATGAATAGTTCTGTTAGAGTGTATCCCAATCCTGCATCCGGTCAACTTAATATAGAATTTAAATCAGACGAAATTATGAATGGGTTGACTTTTCAAATTCATGACATTACCGGAAAATTATGTTATTCTGAAATTTTCGAAGAGTCTGCTTTTGTTAACATAGAAAATCTGTCGGCAGGAATTTATTACTGCTCTATCCAAACTGAAAATAGAAGTTGGGTACAAAAGTTATTGATTCAGTAAGGCATCCCCGCTACAAATCTGAGTAAGCTATAAATAAAACCCCTCTGCAAGGAAATGCAGAGGGGTTTTATTACAATGGAAAACGAAACAATTAGTGACTAACAATTAACTTTGACTGATAAACGGTCTTCTCATTTTCAGCTCTTACAAGATATATTCCTGCCGGTATACTGGAAGTATTTATCATAACCTGATCCTTATTGTTAGTTGATGTATAAACCACTTCGCCTAACATGTTGATCAAGCTTAAAGTACAATTTCCCTTGTCCGTTAAATTGACAAATACTTTTTCATTCGCAGGATTCGGCATAAGACGTACCGACCCTATTTTGTTGATATTCTTCAAGCCAAGTGTATAGTCAATCGTATGCAAGGTGGTGTTTGTGATCACTGCCGGATTATAATCGAAATAAATTCCCGCTGTGTTATTAATCACTGCACCATCTGCAACTCCTGAACGTGGGCTGATTCTATAACTAACATAACCGTGACTCATCGGTTCGTTCGTGTTGCTGTCAGGTAGCATAATATTGCTGAAGGTAAATCTTAGAACATTGTCTTGCAGAATTGATGGAACCATAGCATGACTGCTTGCTAACACTTCAAATGTCTGCATGTCGAGATTAGCACTAATGGTATCCAGGATGTATATATCATAGGCCTCTGCAGTTCCGGTATTTTGGAATCGAACAGTATAGGTGATTTCTGTGCCTGGAAGTATGGCATTGTTGGCTCCCTGTCCATAGGGTTCTCCTGCTTTATCATTCGGGTCATAAGAAGTTCGCACAGCAGTACAAGTTGTTACGATATTATCTGCAGGATTTGCGTCACCTGAGATCGGTTCGATAATCATCGTTACACATACTGTGTCACCAATCGTAGCCGAAGTAGAAGTAGTCACTTGTGCACAATAGCTCCAATAAGGAGAAGTTGAATTGTAATTCCAGATGATGGTGTCGCCGCTGATAGAGTAAGTTCCACTCGAATCCGGCATCGCCGTAAGCAATGGATCAAGAATAACTTTTATTTGTCCACTTGGAGTTGAACAAAAACGGTCATACGCAAATACGCAAACTGTTCCGATTCTTCCCGGAACCGCTCCGTTAACATTTACCGAGCCGGTAAGATCATAGCCACTTGGACATGACAGGTAAAAATCATTTCCGGATGAAGGTATACTGCTGACAGAAATTGTTCCACCGGTAGGACAAACAACGGTATAGCTACCACCGTACCAGTTGTTAATGTGGACATTTATATCATAGGTAATCCCGGTAGGAACATTAAATGAATATACACCATTAGAATCTGTTTGTGTCCAGAGAACAGTGTTTCCGGATGTGCTCAAAGAAACGGTGATGTTGGCAAGCGTCAGATCTCCCGAATTGAAAATACAGTCCTGATTGTTATCCAGATAAACTGTGCCTGAAAGAGGTCCGCAATTTGCGTTAACTGTAATTGGCGTAGCATAAAATGTATCTGCAACTGCACCCAAATTTACAATCACCATTGGATTGTATGTGCCTGCGTTGGCATAAATGTGCTGAAGAAAGCTGAAGAAATATCTTTGCTGTATGCTCAAAGCAAAAGTGGTATCACTTCCATCTCCAAATGCGATGTAAACGTCTACTGTGTCATTAACACCAAATCCTCCTGTGTTTCCCTGTAGAATAAAATCTGTATATGCCGGAGCTGTGCAAAAAATGGTTCCGGTTGAATCAGAACTGAAATCAATGATGTCAATAAATGGCGGGATGTTTACTGAAATAGAGATGGAATCGAAACAGCCAAGGTCAGTTCCTATTACCAGGGTGGCTACATACACACCGGATCCTGCATATGTATGCGTTGGACTCGCGACAGTTGAAACGGATCCATCACCGAATTGCCATTGATAAGTAGTGATCGTTCCTACACTTGTGGTGGACCCATCAAAGAAATACACAGTTGCGGGATTGATCGAATCATTGATAGAGCTGAACGATGCTACGCATTGTGCATTGCTTTGAAAATTGTTGAAGGATAGAAATAAAAACAAGAGAGCAAAGAGTAAATTGCTTTTCTGCCTTCCCATAAATAATTCGCTTGGTTTGGTAGATTTTTTTTTCATGAGTTTGGTTTTGTAAATAAGTGATTTGATTTTTTTAATTTCTTTTTGAATGTGAGCATAAAGGTGAGAAGATTGAAGGAGGCATGCAATGTATTTATTCGAAAATCTTACGCATCCAAGATGTTAAAAATGTTCAAGAGTTTGTCGAAATTTCAAAATAATTTGAATTTATACAATAAAGAAGCACTATTATGTTTTTTTGGATTTCTTCAGGATTCTTACTTGATTAAAGTCAAAAAAAACACCCTCAAATCATTGTTTAAAATGATTCGAGGGTGTTTCGCTTTGATTATTTGGAACTTAATTCACATCCCACCAAACCTTGTCTTTCACGTTATGTTGCGGAGGTGTATTCGGATTGAGTGTTTGTTCTGAGTTTGGATAAAGAAGAATTCCCGGAAAGAAATTTCCGATTTGCGAGGTCATGGATACAATGAGAAAATCAGGGTAACCTGTCCGCCTCCATTCTGTCCAGGCTTCTGCGCATTGAGTTCCATTCATACTCACCCATTTTTGTGTTACAATTGCTTTTACCTGATCCGGAATTGTTCCACCTGTAGGGTAGGAGATAGCAAGCTGAGAAAAATAATCAGATGCCTCTGTGGGATCAAATTCCCACCGGGAGAAAGAAGAACTGATACCGGCTTCGTATAAGGCTTTTGCATCTCCTGCGAGCCACCCTCTGGCAACAGCTTCTGCCTGGAGGAAATAACTTTCAGCAGCACTCATGAAAACAACCGGTGATTCAGGTCCGGCAATGACGAAACTTGGTTTTGAGAACCATCCTGAAACAACATTCGGTCCGCCAAAATTAGGCTCCTTGCCCTGGCCTTGATTAATTCCATTGTGAACCCCGACGCTATCGCCTGAAGTGGCGCGTCTGTAAAATGCATCAACTCTCGGATCATTATTATTTATCAGAAAATTTAAACCACTGTTACTTGCCAGAATATTGAAACTTCCTAAGGATGCTATTTGCGTATACAGGGGATTTTGACCGAACAATTCATCTATAAATTGCATTTCTGCATCTTCACCGGAGCCAAGAAAGCCAATTCCATTTTCACTCAATGAATCTATTCCGGCTTGTGCCACAGCCGGCCGTACTTCCGATTGTCGCATATAAATTTTCAGTTTCAAGGTATTTGCAAACTTTTTCCATAAGTCTACATCTCCGTGGTATATGAAATCATCTTCCTGAGGATAAATATCATCTCCGGTATAGCTGATGATTAAGTTAAGCCCTTTATCAATCATTGGAATTAATCCGTCATATACAGTTTGCTGATTATCGAACTTAGGTGTGAAGAGACCGTCTTCTGCCTGCAAGGCTTCAGTGAAGGGAATGTCCCCATGAAGATCAGTCAACACCTGGTAGATATATGCCTGTAATATGTAAGCGATGCCTGCATATTTAGTATTGCCTGATTCTGTTTTACGGATAATATCTTTCAGGTCCATTAATGGTGCTGAATACAAATCTGACCATGGTCTGTCAAAAGTCGTGTTGCTGATCAGGTATTGATCGTAAATGCTATACTGACTTCCCGTTGGTCCCTGAGTCCAGTACTGTGCCCAGAAACCTCCGATTATTTGATATTCATTTCCCATCACATAGGCTGTATGTGCAATTGAAGTTGGAAGCAAATGTTTTGCTTCAACTTGTTCAGGTTGATTTGGATTTTTGTTTACATCCAGAAAGTCCTTTTCGCATGAGCTTAGAACCACCAGACTTACCAAAAGAAGTGTAGCTTTTATTTTAGATATTTTCATGATCTTGTTTTCTTAAAAAGTTAGACGAACATTTGCACCATAGCTCTTTACCGATGGAAGCGTACCATATTCAAATCCTTGCGCATTTCCATTACCAAATGAACTGGCTTCGGGATCAACATAATGATTGTCCTTATGTGTTTTTATCCAAAGGTTTCTGCCGGTGAGGCTTATCGAAACACCGCTGATAAATGTATTTCTGATGAATCGGTTGGGAAGTCTATACGTCAGACTCACTTCACGCAACTTTACATAGGATGCGTCTATCAGGGTTTCATTTGGAGTTGGTGAGACAAAACCGCTCCAATACGTGAGCGCATCGCCTATTGGTGTCGTATTCGGACTATATGATCCGTCTGAATTTTGGACAACGCTGTTTGGTATCACAAATGGTTCTCTGTCATTATAGGTTGTTATCGGATCTGTTCCTGCGAATATCATGGTACTTTTTGTTCTCGAAAACATTAGCCCTCCTTGTCGTATGTCGAATGTGAATCCGAGTGAAATATTTTTAAATGTGAAGTTGTTATTCACCCCTGCTATATAGTCAGGCTGAATAGTTCCGGCTATAATATCATCTGCAGCTATAATAGGATATCCGGTATATGGATCAACCACTACATTGCCATTAGGGTCACGCTCAAATGCGGTTACCAGAAGTGAACCGTAGGGTTGCCCTTCCTGTAAGACTATGGCGCCACCCGTAAATGAATTTCCGGGATTGACGGAGAATGGAGCCTGACCGATATTAAGTGAAATCTGATCTAATCCCGGATATATTTCCTCAACAAGACTTTTGTTTTTCGTATAGGTAAATGCAAGGTTCCATCTGAATCCGCTTTTTGTATCTATGGGGGTTAACCGTACTAATGCTTCAATTCCTTTATTTGTGAATACACCGGCGTTGATTGTTTTTCCCCCAAAGCCACTACTTGTTGCAAATGGTGCCGTAAAAATTTGCCCGTCACTTTTATTATCATAATAGTTGAGCGTGATTCCGATACGTTCACTGAAGAAAGCAAGATCAAGTCCAAACTCGTAAGCACGGGTAAATTCCGGCTCGAGATCCGGATTTGATACTACATCTCCCAGCGTGTACCCTGCAATTCCTTGAACCGGAAAATTGAGTTGAGAGTTATTGAAACCGTCCGTAATATTTGGTTGCTTATAAGTATTTACAAAAACATACGGAGCAGCAGCTTTTCCCACTTTCGCATAGCTTGCCGTCAATTTTCCGAAGCTGAAATACTTATTGCTTAGATTAAACGCATCGGAGAAAACAAAGGAAGCATTTACACTGGGATAGAAGAAGCTGTTGTTCTTTTCAGGGAGGGTGGAAGACCAGTCATTTCTTCCTGTAAATCCAAGGAAGAGATAATTTTTATACGCAAAATCAATCTGTCCGTAAATTCCATATTGTCTGTCCAGATTCAGAAAGTTAGCGGAAGTAGTAGGACCTTGCGCATTTAAAAGATTATAATAGCCGGGAATCACCAGGGCATTGGCTGTTGCAACTTGGCCAATAATTCGTTTCTCTCTTACATTGTGGCCGAGCAAAATGCGGAGATTCAGGTTTTCAGTCAGTTTTTTATTTGCTGTCAGCATGAGATCTGAGTTTATCTCCCTGCTCGTGAAGTTGGTTACTTCATACCTGCCCGGAGATGTGGCAGCTCCTTGTTGATCATTTGGAGAGTTAGGGGTATAAGCAATAATTGCATTTTTTTCTTCCCTGTTATCGTCATAGAAATCTGTCCCTATCCTATAGTTGATATCAAGCCAATCATTGGCTTTGTATCCAAGCATTACATTGCCTAAAAGATGATCAACAGTGTTTGTATATGAATTTTCATTTAAAGCAAACCAGGGATTCGTAGTATAAGGGCTGTAAAAATTATCCAGGTTGTTATACTTGTCATTATAGTCTTTTAAATCTACAAGACTGATATCTCGTGGAGTTTGAATGATATTTTCCCATGCTGAGGTAGCCGTATTTTGGCCTTGTATTGACAGATCTCCTTTGGATTTTATATAGTAAACAGAAGCGCTACTGTAAAATTTATTCGACAGCTGAGTTGTGCCGGATACTTTAAAACTGGTTCGTTTATATTCAGTTCCCGGCATAATCCCGTTTTGTATTAATTTCCCGAGCGACATATAATAGGTTGACTTATCGCCACCGCCTGAAACCGAAAGATCGTTCGTGTATGTATGACCTACGTCAAAAAAGTCTTTAACATTATCCGGATTCGCGGAGTAAGGCTTTGTTTTTTGAACTCCATCCACCTCATTTCCATAAGGCAAAACCTCACCTGTGAATGCAGCTCCCCAGCTTGTATTTTCTCTCAGGTCAGGTGCTTTGAACAATCCTTGTCCATAAGTATTCTGGAATTCCGGCAGCATGAGAGGTGTTTCAAATGTAACTCCGCTGCTAAATGCCATCTCAGCATTTTTGCCGGAGGTCTTCTTAGTCTTTCCACTCTTGGTCGTAATCATCACTGCACCATTGGATGCTCTTGATCCATAGAGGGCAGCGGCGGCAGGACCTTTCAATACAGTGACAGATTCTATATCTTCCGGATTAATATCATTAACTCTGCTTCCCGCATCTACCTGTCTGTTTAGATTGTCGCCTGATTCATAAGAAGCATTGTCCATTGGAATTCCGTCTATCACGTAAAGTGGTTGATTGTTTCCCAGAAATGATGTTCCTCCTCTGATTACAACTCTTGTTGAACTACCAACACTACCTGATCCGTTGCTGATTTGAACGCCCGGTACTTTACCCTGCATAGAATTCAATACACTTCGATCTCGCCCTTTCGTCAGCTCATCACTGCCGATGGAAGTGACTGCATAACCCAAGCTTCTTTTTTCTCTCTCAATGGCATTGGCTGTAACTACAACCTCATCAAGTTTAAGCATGTCAGTTTCCATGATAAGGTCAATTGTAGGGCTATTGCCTATAGGAATTTCAACTGTTTTCATTCCGACAGAGGTGAAAATAAGTGTGCTTGAACCTTCCGGAATTTCAAGTGAGTATTCACCGTTAATATCTGTAACTGCACCTATTGAAGTTCCCTTAACAAGAATTGATACTCCGGGAATAGTTAAGCCGTCTTCCTTTGAGATGACTTTTCCTTTAATCGTTTTATTCTGAGCCATCATGGATCCGGTGGAACCCATTACGATAATTAATAGCCATGTAAAGAATTTTTTCATAATTTTTTAGTTTAGGTTAGACATAGGTTTATTTTCCTGAGATGACAAGACAAAGGGTTGTGTTACTTGTTTCATAAAAAAAATAGTGAACT
>SHNE01000047.1 GCA_004295015.1 Bacteroidota bacterium
TTTATGAATGAGACGATATTCGTGCATTCGTGGCTTAGAATAACATTGTAGAACTTCAGACGTTAAATCCTTAGCACAAGATTTATGTATTATTATTTTTGATTTGGCGTTTATACAATTGTGTGGCTACATTTGTTTGCCACGAATGCACGAATAAAACTGCCACACTATAAATGTGCAATCAAATTATTGAATAGCTATAAATTATTAATTGTCTTGGCGTTTATGAATGCGACGATATTCGTATTCGTGGCTTAAAAAAAAGCTTAGTTCAATTTCAAGGATTAATTTTTAGCTACAGCCAAAATCAATCATCAAAATCCGAAGCCTATAAATGAAGGTTTTGGTTTTGAAAAATATTTACCGTTTCATCAAAGCATCCCAACCCTGCGCTCGCAAAGCAATACTTCCTCCTGAACGATCAATAAGATTCGCGCCCGATGCCTGATCACGCATATGTCCGATGATGGCAATATCCATGGCTGGACGAAGGGTTTCATAATCTTCCTGACGAATAGTAAACAGAAGTTCGTAATCCTCTCCACCACTTAGTGCACAAACGGTAGCATCCATATTGAATTCCTGCGCACGTTCGTAGGTTTGAGGATCAATTGGAATTTTATCTTCATAAAGATCACAGCCAAGATTGGAGGCCTTGCACAGATGTAAAATTTCAGAAGAAAGTCCGTCTGAAATATCAATCATGGACGTTGGAATAACTTTCAACTCCTTCAACTTTTCAATCGTTTCTTTTCTGGCTTCAGGCTTCAACTGACGTTCCAGGATATAATCATTGCCACCTAAGTCAGGCTGTATTTTAGGATTCTCGAGGAAAATTCTTTTTTCTCTTTCCAAAATTTGCAAGCCCATATAAGCCGCACCCAAATCACCCGTCACACAAAGCAGATCATTTTCTTTCGCACCACTTCTGTAAACAATTTCATTTTCTTCGGCCTGACCGATTGCCGTGATAGAAAGAATCAACCCGGAAGTCGAAGAAGTTGTGTCTCCTCCGACCAAATCAACATTATATTTTTCGCAAGCCAGAGCCATCCCCTCATACAACTCATCAATCGCTTCCAAAGAAAAACGATTCGACAAAGCCATGCTCACCAGTATCTGTTGCGGAATCGCATTCATCGCATAAATATCACTGAGATTCACAACCACAGCCTTATAACCAAGGTGTTTCAAAGGATGAAAAGTCAGATCAAAATGAACCCCCTCAACCAGCATATCAGTACTGACTACTGTTCTCTTTCCGTCATTATTGATAACCGCAGCGTCATCCCCAATACCCTTCTCTGACCCCTTATTCTTTAATGGAATGGCAGTTTTTAAATGCTCAATCAGGCCAAATTCTCCTAAATTTTCTAATTCTGTACGGTTTATCTTGTTTTCGAACATGGAATGGGGTTAAAAAGGGATTACAAAAGTAGTCATAGAAATGAAACCTAAATTTAACTTATTCAATCAATTAAAAATCATTTTTAGCATCAAATCGACCATTATTCAGGTTTTCGTTGTCAATTACATGTTTTGATTATATAAAATATTTCAGAATATTAGAAGCTTAGGAAGAAACCCAAAACTTAATGAATCGTATTCTGTTCCTGTTTTGCATGGAATTTAGCTTAAATTCTGCCTTCAAAAAGCCTAATTTTATTGGAAAAACGCGGAAAATTGAGTATCTTTGTAGCTGATTTTAAGGAGAAAACAAAAAAAAATGATCACTGTAACAGAAAGAGCCAAAGAAAAGGCTGTTGAATTGATGTCAAAAGAAAAGCATCCTGAGGGTTCATTTATCCGTGTTGGAGTTGAAGGCGGAGGTTGTTCCGGCCTGACTTACAAACTGGAATTTGATCACAATGCTCAGCCGGATGATAAGGTATTTGAAGATAAAGGAATCAAAATCGTGTGCGATAAAAAAAGTTTCCTTTACCTCATCGGTACCGAATTGGATTTTAGCGAAGGATTAAATGGAAAAGGTTTCGCCTTCATCAACCCGAATGCATCACGCACTTGTGGTTGTGGTGAGAGTTTCTCCGTTTAAAAAATTTTTGCCTAAAATTCCTATTTAGAATCAATATAAATAAGAGTTTTATTCGAGGATTGAAATCAATTCTACAACACAAAACTACTTGTCCGAATAGATCAGGGCAAAAATAAAAGCTTCAATTATAATGTCTGAAGACCAGAAAATACTTAATGATATTTCCAGCAGTGAATACAAATGGGGATTCATATCTAATATCGAGTCTGACAATGCTCCCAAAGGTTTGAATGAGGAAATTGTTCGCTTTATTTCACTCAAGAAAAAAGAACCGGAGTGGTTGCTTGAGTGGAGATTGAAAGCATATCGTCATTGGCTAACGATGGTTGAACCTACCTGGCCGAATGTACATTATCCACAAATCGATTTTCAGGATATTATTTATTACTCTGCACCCAAAGCTAAGCCTGTATTAAATAGCCTGGATGAATTGGATCCGGAGATCAAAGCAACTTTTGATAAGCTTGGTATTTCTTTGATGGAGCAAAATCGTTTGGCCGGTGTTGCAGTTGATGCAGTAATCGACTCTGTCTCTGTAAAAACTACTTTTCGTGAATCATTGGGTGAGCTGGGAATAATATTTTGCTCTTTTAGTGAAGCAGTGCATGATCATCCTGAACTGGTAAAAAAATATCTTGGTTCAGTAGTTCCGCCTACCGATAATTTTTATGCAGCATTGAACTCCGCTGTTTTCAGTGACGGTTCTTTCTGCTATATTCCAAAAGGCGTTCGTTGTCCGATGGAGCTTTCAACTTATTTCCGTATCAACTCTGCAGGAACCGGACAATTCGAGCGCACATTGATTATTGCCGATGAAGGTTCTTTTGTAAGTTATCTTGAAGGCTGTACTGCTCCGATGCGCGATGAGAATCAATTGCACGCAGCTGTTGTTGAGATTTATTCTCACACCGATGCGCAGGTAAAATATTCTACAGTACAAAACTGGTACCCTGGAAATAAAGAAGGCAAAGGCGGGATATACAATTTTGTTACCAAGCGTGGAATTTGTGCTGGCAACAATTCAAAAATTTCCTGGACTCAGGTTGAAACAGGCTCTGCGATCACCTGGAAATACCCCAGTGTAATTCTTAAGGGAGATAATTCTATCGGAGAATTTTATAGCGTTGCTGTAACGAATAATTTTCAGCAAGCCGATACCGGTACAAAAATGATTCACCTTGGTAAAAATACCAAGAGCACGATAATATCAAAAGGCATTTCAGGCGGTCAAAGTCAGAATTCTTATCGTGGCCTTGTAAAGATTAACAAAAAGGCGGAGAACTCCCGCAATTTTTCTCAGTGTGATTCTTTGCTACTAGGCGATCGATGCGGTGCGCATACATTCCCTTATTTGGAAGTGAATAATAAATCAGCAATTGTAGAACACGAGGCCACAACTTCCAAAGTAGGAGAAGATCAGATTTTTTATTGCAACCAGCGTGGAATTTCTACGGAAGATGCAATCGGTTTGATTGTAAATGGTTATTGCAAAGAAGTTTTTAATCAATTGCCTATGGAATTTGCAGTGGAAGCCCAAAAACTTTTGGCCATTTCTTTGGAAGGAAGTGTAGGTTAAATAAATTCTAATTGATAAAATAATTCAACTCATATAAATCAAAGTCGAAAAAGAAATTTCATGTTACATATTAAGAATCTCATTGCCAAAATAGACAATAAACAAATCCTGAATGGATTGAGTCTGGATGTTAAGCCGGGTGAAGTGCATGCTATCATGGGGCCGAATGGTTCAGGAAAGAGCACACTTGCTTCTGTGTTGGCCGGAAGAGATGAGTACGAGGTTATGGGAGGTGAAGTAACATTCCAAGGGAAAGATCTACTTGACATGTCACCCGAAGATCGTGCAAGACACGGCGTCTTTCTGGCTTTTCAATATCCTGTGGAAATCCCGGGTGTTACCAATGCCAATTTTTTGAAAACAGCATTGAACGAAGTTCGCAAAGCAAACGGAAAAACGCCACTTGACTCAAAGGAGTTTCTTCAGTTGATGAGAGAGAAAATGAAACTGGTGGAAATGGACAAAGCGATGACTCAGCGTTCTGTAAACGAAGGATTCAGCGGAGGAGAAAAGAAACGCAATGAAGTCTTCCAAATGGCCATGCTCGAGCCTCTATTATCTATCATGGATGAGACAGATTCGGGTCTTGATATCGATGCTTTGCGCATTGTTGCAAATGGAGTGAATGCATTAAGAAATAAAGAACGCTCATTCATTATTATCACCCACTATCAACGCTTGCTTGAATACATCGTTCCCGATTTCGTACATGTATTGTATAATGGAAGAATTGTAAAATCAGGAACCAAAGAACTGGCATTGGAGTTAGAAGCGAAGGGTTACGACTGGATTAAGGAAGAAGTTCCGGCATTGTAATTAAATAATTGATTAATGTTTTCTGATTAACAAGACTGTAATTTTTGCCAAATCAAATGAATCCAACTCTCATACATAAAGACACAGAATTTTTTCTGAAAGAATTTGAAAAGTTCAAAGGACCGGGAAATGGTGTGCTTTCCGGTATTCGCCGTGACGCGATTGATCAATTTTCTATTCTCGGATTTCCAACAACGAAGCATGAAGAGTGGAAGTACACGAACGTAGCTCCCATTGTAAAAAATAATTTTCAAACAGCATCAAATGCGCTGTCTCTCAAAGAAGAGGATATTCGTCCTTTCTTGCTGACCGGTAAAGACAGCATTCGCCTTGTTTTTGAAAACGGGCGTTTTAATCAGGCTTTGTCTGTTATTCCTGACTTGGCCAAAGGGGTGATTATAGGAAATCTTGCTGCGCATTGTGAGAATCCTTTAGCAAAAGAACATTTAGCAAAGCATGCCTCTTATAATCAAGCATCTTTTATTGCTTTGAATACTGCTTTTGTGAACGAAGGTGCATTTATCTCTATTCCTGAGAGTATTGTATTAGAACAAACGATTCACTTGATTTATGTTCACGATACAAGAAATGCTCCGGTAATAATGTATCCTCGAAATCTGATTATTGCCGGAAAGCATTCGAAAGTGAAGATTGCGGAAACCTATCATTCCATTGGCGAAATTCATCCCGGATTAACAAATAGTGTAACTGAGATCGTTGTTGGCGAAAACTCATCCGTGGAATTTGATAAAATTCAACATGAGCATTCAAGCAGTAATCATATCAGTCATACTGAAGCAGTGCAGGCTAAAAATTCAGTTTTCAGTATTTGCACAGTTACTTTAGGTGGAAACGTGGTTAGAAACAATCTGCACATTCAGCTGATGGGTGAAAATTGTGAAACACATTTGAATGGATTATACATTACTCAGGATAAGCAACTCGTCGACAATCATACACTCGTTGATCATGCCAAACCGAATTGTGTGAGTAACGAGTTGTACAAAGGTATTATGGATGATCATAGTCAGGGAGTTTTCAATGGGAAGGTCCTGGTAAGACAAGATGCTCAGAAAACGAATGCTTATCAATCCAACAAAAATATTCTTTTGAGTGATGATGCATCCATCAATACAAAACCGCAACTGGAAATTTTTGCTGACGATGTGAAATGCAGTCATGGTGCAACAACAGGGAAACTTGATGAAGAGGCTTTATTCTATTTGCGTTCCCGTGGAATTGGAGAACAAAAGGCAAAAGCATTTTTGAACATAGCCTTTGCTGCCGATGTAATCAATAAAATTGGAATCGAATCATTAAGAGATCGCTTAATGCAGTTGATTGAGCTAAGACTTAACAAAACAGAGAATTGATGAGTGTAATTCCATCAATAGTGGAAAAAAGTATAATCAGATTTGATGTTGATCAGGTCCGTAAAGATTTTCCTGTCCTCTTTCAGGAAGTTTACGGAAAACCATTGGTTTATTTCGACAATGCAGCGACTTCTCAAAAGCCGCAGGTCGTCATTGATTCATTGAAAAAATATTACTCCGAGTACAATGCGAATATCCACCGAGGAGTTCATTTTCTGAGTCAGAAAGCCTCTCAGGCTTATGACGATGTTAGGGAGAAAGTTTCAGGATTTATTAATGCCAAATCAGAAAGAGAAATTGTCTTTGTCAGTGGAACGACGGAAGGAATTAATCTTGTTGCTTCCAGTTACGGACGTAAAAATTTCAGCCCGGGTGATGAGGTTTTAATCTCTACTATGGAACATCACAGCAATATTGTTCCCTGGCAGATGATTTGCGAAGAACGTGGAGCAATTTTAAAAGTTATTCCAATTAGCGATTCGGGTGAAATATTGATGGAAGAGTATAAGAAGCTGTTGAATTCAAAAACAAAATTTGTTTCCATCGTTCATACTTCGAATTCGTTAGGTACTGTTAATCCGGTTAAAGAAATAATTCAGCTAGCACACGAGTATAAGATTCCTGTGCTTGTTGACGCTGCTCAGGCCGTTTTGCATGAGCAGGTCGATGTGCAAGATCTTAATTGTGACTTTCTCTGTTTTTCTGCGCATAAGATGCTAGGTCCCACAGGAATTGGAGTTCTTTTTGGGAAAATAAATTTATTAGAAAGCATGCCACCCTATAAGGGCGGAGGTGAAATGATAAGTTCAGTATCCTTTGAGAAAACAACATACAATGAAGTTCCATTTAAGTTTGAAGCAGGCACACCCAATATAGCAGATGTTATTTCTTTTGGTGTGGCTATAGATTATTTGCTTACATCAGATAGAAAAGCAATCGCTGAATACGAACAAAAACTACTTTCCTACGCTATTAAATCACTAAGTGATATTGAAGGAATTCGTTTCATTGGTACAGCAAAGAAAAGAACAAGTTTGGTTTCATTTGTGATTGACGGGGTGAATGCACTGGATGTTGGAATGTCTCTCGACACACAAGGCATTGCAGTTCGTACAGGACATCACTGCACAGAACCTGTTATGGACAGAATGAAAGTTCCGGGAACGATCCGTGATTCATTCGCATTCTACAATACCATGAATGAGATAGATAAATTAAAAGAAGGGCTTATTAAAGCCATTCGTTTATTGAAGAAATAATAGAATGTCACATTAACAATGAATAATAAAGGTATTTCTGCCATTGAAGATGAGATTGTCGAAGAATTTGAACTCTTCGATGAATGGACAGAGAAGTATGAATACATCATTGAATTAGGACAAAAGCTGAGTGACCTTGATGAGAAATACAAAATCGACTCAAATAAAATAAAAGGTTGCCAAAGCAGTGTATGGCTGAATGCTTATGAAAAGGACGGACTAATCTTTTTCGAAGCAGACAGCGATTCAACATTTGTAAAGGGAGAAATTGCATTATTGATTCGTGTTTTATCCGGACAAAAGCCGGCAGATATTGTTTCTAATGAGTTAGCATTCATCGACAAAATCGGATTGAGGCAACATCTTGCTATGACAAGAGCTAACGGTTTGGCATCCATGATCAAACAAATGAAATTATACGCTTTGGGTTTCCAATCACAAGAAAAGGCATGACGGAAAATACAGATACAAATATTCAAACGAGTCAGCAGGTTCTTCCCTTACGCGATCGCGTGATAGAGGTATTAAAATCATGTTATGATCCAGAAATTCCTGTGGACATATATGAATTGGGATTAATTTATGAAGTCAGAGTAGATCCGGGAAATGACATCTATGTAAAGATGACACTCACCAGTCCTGCTTGCCCCGTAGCAGAAACTTTGCCTCCTGAAGTGGAACAAAAAATCAGGAACATGCCCGATGTGAATAATGCAAAAGTGGAAATTACATTCGATCCACCTTGGGATAAAGACATGATGAGTGAAGAAGCAAGACTTGAATTAGGAATGTGGTAATTTGGAAGAAATAATTTGTTTTAATGACCATCGTCAATAAAGTTGCACAAAGTGGTTTAATCACCCTCGATCTGGAAGAAATGATGCTTCCCGGAGAGCGGGTGCTTTTTGATTTAAAGTCATGGCTTTTTGAGGAATTAATTTTAAAAGAGAAAGATTTCAGGGAACATATTTCCCGACATGACTGGTCGCAGTACAAGGACAAATACATTGCCCTGACTTGTTCTGCCGACGCAATCATCCCTACATGGGCTTTTATGTTGATTGCTGTTCAATTGCAAGCTTACGCAAAGAAAATTGTGTTTGGGAATCTTGCAGCATTGGAATCAGAATTATTTACGGAGAGCATTGCTCAGCTTAATCCTGAAGATTACAAAGATCAGCGTGTGGTAATTAAGGGATGCTCAATCAGGCAAGTGCCGGTTGGGGCCTATGTAGAGCTTACTGCTTTTTTAGCGCCACTGGTAAAGAGTATCATGTATGGAGAGCCATGCAGTACAGTCCCTGTTTACAAGCGAAAGAGCTAATTCTCATTTGTAATTGAAGGATTTTGGCCATCCATTTAGGGGCTGATAATTTTATTATTTATTTCTTCGATATTCCATTCTTGCTGTTAATTTTGTTTCCATGAAACTGGAAAAAAATAAATACAAGTTCGGCGGAGCAGACCTGGTTAGTCTTGCTGAACAATTTGGTACACCACTTTATGTATATGATGAGAATACATTTGTAAGCCAGTATAAACGACTGACAAATGCCTTCAAGGGAGTCAACCTGAAAATTAAATATGCTTGTAAGGCTTTATCCAATCAAGCCATTCTTAAAGTCTTCAAAAAAATCGGATCAGGATTAGATGCTGTTTCCATTCAGGAAGTTCAGTTAGGGTTAAAGGCAGGCTATGCTCCTGAGGAAATTTTATTTACACCGAATGGAGTTTCATTCGAGGAGATTAAAATGGGCGTGGATGCCGGTGTTGTAATTAACATCGATAACATTTCAATCCTGGAACATTTTGGGCATGAGTACGGTTCCAAAGTTCCATGTTGTATCCGCTTGAATCCGCACATCATGGCAGGCGGGCATCATCATATTCAGACCGGGCATATTGATTCCAAATTTGGAATTTCTGTGCACCAGCTTCGTCATGTTGAGAGAATAATTAAAACATATAATATCCAGGTAACCGGCCTACATGTACATACCGGATCAGAGATTCTGGACTCAGGAGTTTTTCTGCGTGCAGCCGAGTTGATGTTTGAAGCTGCACAGCAATTTAAAGATCTGTTGTTCATTGATTTCGGTAGTGGATTTAAGGTTGCTTACAAGGAGAACGATGTCACAACAGACATAGAAGAGCTGGGAGCAGAATTATCAAAGCGTTTCAAACAATTTTGTAAAGAATATGGTCGTGATTTGGAATTATGGTTTGAACCCGGAAAGTTTCTGGTAAGTGAAGGTGGAATTTTGCTTGTCAAAGTGAATACGGTGAAGCAAACAATGGCAACCGTTTTTGCCGGTGTTGATTCCGGCCAGAATCACCTGATTCGTCCAATGTTTTATGATTCATACCATCACATCGTAAACATTTCAAACCCGGAAGGGAAACCAAGAATTTATACTGTCGTCGGCTATATATGTGAAACTGACACATTTGGATGGGATCGTAAGTTATCGGAAGTTCGGGAAGGCGATGTTCTTGCCATCATGAATGCCGGAGCATACGGCTTCACCATGAGTAATAATTATAATTCACGATTGCGTCCGGCTGAGGTATTGATCAGAGATGCTAAGGCAGAGTTGATTCGTCGCCGGGAAAATCTTGATGATTTGCTTCTGACTCAGGTTGATATCAAGATCTGAGTTTTAGGATTCCGATTCGGGCGGATTGGCATTATATCGTGCTATGTTAATTTGATTGATTAATTTTGTGGACCTAAACCAATTTCATGTCCCTACAGTCTGAACAGTTTTTATTGGATGCCGAATCGAAAGTGTTTAATAAAGAACACCGTCGGAAATTGGCATTTAATATTCAGCAGTATGACAATAAAGTAGAGCACGGAAAGGATCAGTTTTTTGATCTTGAATTGGCAAGGCAACGTGCTGCCATGCACAAGTGGAAAGTACTTGAGAATCTTGATAAATACCTTGTTGAGTTTGAAGCAAATTTTCAAAAGCGCGGAGGTAAAGTAATATGGGCTTCAACTGCTCAGGATGCATTGGATGAAATCATTCGCATCATGAAAAAAGTGAATGCTAAATCAGTAGTTAAGTCTAAATCAATGACTACTGAGGAGATTCACGTAAATGCAGCATTAGAAAAAGAAGGAATAGAGTCTGTCGAGACAGATCTTGGTGAGTTCATCGTTCAATTAAGAGATGAGCATCCCTACCACATAGTGACTCCCGCTATGCATCTTTCAAAAGAAGATGTAGCAAAAACATTTAATGAGAAGTTTAATCTTCCTATTGAATCTACTCCCAAAGAAATTACTGCATTTGTTCGGAAACGCCTGCGCGAAAAATACCAGCGTGCTGAAGTAGGAATTACCGGTGCTAATTTTATTATTGCCGATACTGGAAGTATTGCAGTAACGGAGAATGAAGGGAATGCTCTGATGTCTGTTGCCTTTCCGAAGATTCATATTGTAATAGCGGGAATTGAAAAATTAATCCCCTCATTAACGGACCTCGATTTATTCTGGCCATTGCTTGCAACGCATGGAACCGGTCAGAACATCACTGTGTATAATTCAATTCTCAGTGGGCCAAAACAACCGGAAGAGAAAGACGGTCCAAGTGAAATGTATGTGGTCCTTTTGGATAATGGCCGGACGAATTTATTGGCACAGCAGGAGCAAAGACAGGCACTGGCTTGCATTCGATGTGGTGCATGTTTGAATGGATGTCCGATTTATAAAGGAGTTGGAGGGCATGCTTACGGAACTACCTATAGTGGACCAATAGGTTCAGTGATTACTCCACATCTTCAAGGGATGAAAGAATTTAAACATCTCAGTTATGCATCTTCGTTGTGTGGAAAGTGTACAGAAGTTTGTCCTGTTCGAATAGATTTGCATAAACTACTTTTATATAATCGTCGTGATTCCGTAGTTGGGCATCATCACCCGAAGTCTGAGCATTTGATTTACAGCTTTTGGAAAAAGGCTATGTTAAGCAGGAGAATCATGAACAGGGGAGGAGCCCGAACGAAGAATTTTATGATCCAGAATTTTTTCAAGAAAGCCTGGGGGGACAGGCGAGAGCTTCCCCGAATCGCTCCGAAGTCATTCAATGAAATGTGGAAAAATCGTTATTAAAAAAAAACCCGACCAATTTGGCCGGGTTTTTTTGTGCTTCATGTTTTAAAAATTCATTACTCAATATACTCCACTAACACCCCGGGTTAGGGGGATAGATATTAGTAAGGACGAGCATAAAACAGGAACAGGTTCTTATTGTTGTCAACAATGATAAGATCACTTGAATCTGTTGCGCCATCTCCGGTACAGTCGGTTACATTATAACCGAATGCGAAGAGGTTGTTGTCATTGTCTACATCCGTAAGATCGGTACCGTCAACCGTTCCATCCTGGTTAGCATCGCCACTATAGAATGCATAGACACCGCCCATATTCTGCATTGGTGGGTTAAACCCATCATCATATGCCTGACTAAGTGATAAGCTGAAATCATAAAGTGGATTTGCTCCCGAACTTAATGAAATCGCATTCAGACTCCAGGTTTCAATAGCATTTCTGTGTCTGATAGCAATATAATAAGCATCAGGAGTAGCGGAGCCGAAGTCAACTGAAGCTGTTCCATCATTATGCAGAATTACCTTTTCAGAATAATCAGGACCAACGTTAGCTGTTACAGCTGCAGCACTCCAGAGATTAACTTCAATAGTATCTGTTTCTGTAGGGTCTGAACTATAACCAAGGTCATAGAGTGTACTCCACATAGTGCTTCCACCAAGATAGGATCCTTCAAGAAATAATTTCAAGTCTACCAACATGTTAGCAGATCCAACAATAAAGTTCCCTGTCGATATTCCCTGACATGTGCCAACCAATACAGTGATCGGTCCTGTACTTGCTCCTACAGGTACTGTAGCAGTAATTTGGCCATCATTGTCTACAGTGTAGGATGCTGTAATTCCATTGAATTGAACATCCGTAGCACCGGTGAAACCGGAACCACTAATAGTAACAATTGTTCCTACAGGTCCGCTGCCAGGAGAGAATCCTGAAACTACAATTGCTGCAGGTTCTGTAATCACTAATGTACATGTTGCAGTACAACCATTGGCATCTGTAAATGTGTAAGTATATGATCCGGCAGAAAGACCTGTAGTAGGAGCACCACTTACGGTGATTGCCCCGGTTCCACCTGTAGCAGAAACGGATGTTGCTCCATCGGCACCACCGTTGCAAGTAACATGATTAACTACAGAACAGGTAGGTACTATTGCAGAAGGCTCTGTAATTACCAGGGTACATGTTGCAGTACAGCCATTGGCGTCTGTAAATGTATAAGTATATGATCCTGCAGAAAGACCGCTTGTAGGAGCGCCACTAACTGTAATTGCACCGGTTCCTCCGGTAGCAGAAACGGATGTCGCGCCATCGGAACCACCATTACAGCTAACATGATTAACTATGGTACATGTAGGAACAATTACTCCGGGTTCTGCAACAACAGCTGTTGCAGAATCTTTACAACCGATTGCACCGGTAACCACAACTTTATAAGTACCGGCACTAAGACCTGTTGCAGTTTGTGTTGTTTGAACTGGCATCGTATTCCAGCTGTATGTGAAAGGTGCTGTACCGGCAGTAACGTTTGCAGTTGCTGTTCCATCAGATCCTCCGTTACAACTCACATCAGTCACAGTAGTATTGACAACCGGAATTTGATTTACATTAACCACTATCGGGCTTGCTGAAGCAGTACATCCATTTCCATCAGTTACTGTTAAGCCATAGGTACCTGAACTATTTACAACGATTGATTTACTTGTTTCCAGTCCCGGAGACCAAACATTGGCAGATGGAATATTAGAGCTTAAAGTAACCTGAGAACCTTGACAGAAAGTGGTTGGTCCACTCGGAGTGATTACTACAGATGTAGCTGTACCGGTTAATTTAATATCATCAATTCGGAACTGAGTAGTTGTTGACTTACTAAATTTAATATAAAGATTTGCAACACTCGGAATCGTTCCACTACATACAATTGGAGCAGCTCCCCAAACACTTGTAGAGGCACCCGGCTGTGTAGAAGTAGTTAATGGAGTGTAAGTCTGTCCGCTATCTGCAGAAACAGAAACGGCAAGAAGCTCACTTGTACTTGTTCTTAACATGCCAAATGTAAGTTGCATATTAGTATAACCTAATGTGTTGATTTTACTGATAATAAAATCTTTGCTATTACCTCCACCGGTACCCATAAATACGTTGCTTAAGCCACTGGCTCCGACGTAGTTTGATGCAGCTGATGTCCTGACGTCACTAGGCCCTGTGACATTTGTGGAGAAACCAAGTACACCATTATTTTGCCATCCTGTGTAGGTATTAAGAGCAACGGTTCCACCGGAGTTTCCTACATTTTCAGAAAATATGGTTCCAACAAAGGCGAAGGTATTTACTGTTACCGTTGTAGGTGCAGTAGTGCTTGAGCAGCTAAATGCATCTGTAACTATTACAGAGAATGTGCCGGAGGTATCCGTAGTAATACTTGACGTAGTCTCACCGTTGGACCAGAGATATGATGCACCACTGCTTGCGGTAAGGGTAACTGATCCTCCGACGCAGAATGTTGTTGGTCCGCTTGGAGTGATAGTGGCCTGAGAACAAGTAGTACCTGTTCCGCTAACCGTTACATTCTTTTGTACAGCACCTGTGCTGGTGTGTGCAATTGTACCGCTTATTGGACCACCTGCAGATGGAACAAAGCGTGCGAAGATTGTTGTGTTACTCACTACACCTGCAGTATGATAGAGAGTTACGGAAGAACCGAAACCGCTACCTGTCGTGAGAGAAACTTCAAAATCAGCAGATGCACTAACGAGAATAGAATCAGTTAAATTTATTCCTGACACAGAATAAGTTTGTTCACCTGATGGATTACCTACGACCGTATTTCCGAAATCAGGAAGAGAAGTTACACTAACGGTAATTTCGGGAAGTGGATCAAATAAAGTATCGCTTGCAGTTGTTGTGCATCCATTGGAATCGACAACAGTAACCGTATATATTCCTGCACCTAATCCGGTAATAGTGGCACCTGTGCCCAGTACGGTTTGAGTAGTGTAGGTGACAGTGAGTGTAGGGCGATTAGCCGGAGTGGCATTTTCACGAGAGTCGAATCGTTTTGCAGTTTGACCGGTACTTTCATTTCCTATCAGGATCCAACCAAAATCAGTGGCTGCATTGTCCAACCAGTTTTGAACATCTGCAACCAAATTTCCACCTGTCCAGGTATAAACACCGATTGCATCAACAGACGTCGTCGCACTGCTGGAAGGATTGAATTCTCCTCCGGCAGTCGTCCAAGGAGTTCCAGGATCAAAACTGTTTATCCAAGTAGCATCACCGGCTGTTGCGGCAACTCCATTTCCCGGATTACCGGCATCGAATGAAGAACCTTCACCCCAATTTTCCAATAATGGATATAAATCAAAGTTTTGTGCGCCGGCACCACTGCTTGTATGAACCATGTTGAGATCAAGAGTAGCGTTTGTAATGGTCGCGCCTGCAGGAATATTAGAAGCAATATCAAATGCAAGCAGAGCTCTTCTTGCGAACCCTCCGGCATTATTACCGGCCACAAAATTTGGTCCTGTAGCATTGCTGTTGGAAGTGTTATCTGCAAATATATTATTGTCCTTTACCGGATTTAAACTAACGGTGACCGTAGTTGGACTTGAAGCTGTCCAGCTGTATGTATATGGAGTTGTTCCACCAATTACAGAGCTTCCAATACTGCCATCAGTAGCGCCAATAGACGTAGGATGTGAAATCGCTGATGCTGTTGCACTCAAAGCAGCCGGCTGAGAAACGAAACGGCCTTGTGAGGCAGTACAACCATTAATATCTGTCACAACGAATGTGTAAAATCCGGAATGAAGGTTAGTTGCATTGATGGTTGTTTGAACCGGAACCGAATTCCAGCTATAACTATAAGGTGCAGTACCGCCACTTACGCTTGCTGAAATTGTGCCGCTTGAATCACCGTTACACAGAAGATTGGTGCTTATTAGTGTATCGACAAGCGGACTAGGGTTTACATTCACGACGAAAGAAGGAGAAGTTTTAATACAACCATTCAAATCAGTTACAGTCGTGAAGTAGGTGTCTGAAGTATTTACGTGTATGGCTTGAGAAAATGCAGACACGGGCGACCAGTTATTTCCCACTGAAATATTTGATGTGAGCGTTAAGGGTTGAGCACTACATGAAGTTAATGGTCCACTTGCCGTAACAATCAATGTATCTGTTGTTCCACTTAGAATAATATCATCAATTCGGAAACTAATCGAAGTTGATTTAGAGAATTTAATGCGTAAATTATCTGTTGCAGGGATGCTTCCGATACTGTCGCTAACTAATGCCCAAACGTTTTGAACCGGTTGTACGGTAGTAGTGATTGGCGAATAATTGACACCATCGGTACTAACTGAGACAGCCAGATTTTCAGCGGTATTGGTTCTTAGCATTCCAAAAGAAAGAGTCAATCCTGTATAGCCTGTTGTGTTAATTCCGGAAATGATAAAATCTCTTGGATCTGTTCCACCGGCAGTGCCCATGAAAACGTTTCCTGATCCTGAGGCCCCTGCATAACCTGTAGAAACAGATGAGGTTCTGACATCACTTTGGTTTGTTAAAGTGGATTGATAACTATAAGAACCTTGATTCTGCCATCCTGTATATGAATTAACGAATGTATTTCCGCCAGGTGTTCCCATATTTTCGCTAAGAACAGCTCCGGTCACAGAAAAATTAGTTACGGTAACAACTTCCGCTGCCGTAGTTGAAGTACAATTGAAAGCATCAGTAACATCTACAGTATATGAACCGGATGTAGTCACGACAATGCTTTGAGTTGTTTCAGCATTTGACCAAAGATAGCTGGTACCTGCGCTGGCTGTCAGTGTTACTGATCCACCTTGACAAAATGTTGTAGGGCCGCCTGCTGTAATCGTTGCCTGAAGGCAACTGATTCCTGTTCCACTTACTGCGACATCCTTTTGAACAGCTCCGGTGCTGGTATGAGTAATATTTCCACTTGCGGCACCAACAGATCCTGGTGTGAAGCGTACATATATCAGTGTAGAAGGCACAAGGCCACTGGAAGGATACAGAGAAATTTGAGATCCAAAACCGGAACCGGACGTTAAAGAGATTTCAAAACCTGCAGGTGCAGTAATCAGAATCGAGTCTGTCAGGTATATTCCTGAAGCAGAATATGTGTCTTCGTAAGAAGAATTTCCAACGACAACATTACCAAAATCACCAAGAGCCGTGGTAGAAACAGATATGGCAGGGATCGGATCAACTACCACTTCTTGTGCAGTTTCTGTACACCCGTTTGCATCAGTTGCAATCACAACATAGGTTCCTGCAGTCAGACCCGTTGCTACGTCTGTATATTGTATAGGAGAGGTGTTCCACTCGTAGGTGAATGGACCGGTTCCGTCATAAGCAAATGCAGTAGCTGTTCCGTCATTGCCTCCAATAGTGCTTGGAGGTGTGGAGCTTGTAATAATTTGTATAGGAAGTGGCTCGGAAACAGTCGCAGTTGCAGTCCCTGAACATCCACCAACATCGGTGACAGTCACTGTATATGTACCTGCAGGTAATCCTGTTGCCGTGGAGTCAGTTTGGACCGGACTAGTGTTCCAGGAATAGGAGAATCCTCCTGCACCACCTGTACCGACAGCGGTTGCAGTTCCTGTGGAATCACCTGCACATAAAGCATCAGTTGTGCTTGTGTTTGCAGATGGAGCGGCCACCACACTAACAACAACCGGAGCAGAAGTTGCTGAACAACCATTGCCATCACTTGCTGTAACGGTGTAGCTACCTGCTGTTGTAGCAAGGATTGATTGTGAGAATGCGAATACCGGACTCCATTCGTTTCCGGTAGCAATATTTGAAGAAAGCAATACTGAAGATCCGGCACAAATTGTCGTTGATCCACCTGCTGTAATGAATATAGACGAGGCAGTACCGGATAAAGCTACATCATCAAGACGGAAGCTGCTGCCGGTCGTCTTTTCAAATTTTATATGTAAGTTGGGATATGATGGAATACCAGATGTAACAGTAACCACGCCCCAGTTATTAGCGACAGGCTGGGTTGAAGTTGTCAGTGGAGTGTAAGTGACTCCGTCCGGGCTGGTAGAAACTTCTAGCAGGTCAGTTGAGCTTTTTAACATTCCAAAGGAAAGAGTAAGACCTGTATAGCCAGAAGTATTTATTCCGCTGAAAACTATATTTCTGGTGCCGCTGGTGGTAAACCAAACGTTTCCACCACCACTTGCTCCTGAATAATTTGATGGAGTGGATGTTCTCACATCAGTTTGGCCGGCAGAAGTAGATGTAATTGAAAGTAATCCATAATTCTGCCACCCGGTATAACTGTTTACGACCGTAGTAACAGCAGGGCTTCCCATGTTTTCAGAAAACACTATTCCTGAAATAGAGAATGAATTTACCGTAACTGTTGTTGGAGCGGAGGTAGCAGTACAATTCGAACCATCTGTAACAGCGACTGAATAATTTCCGGCATTTGTAACAGTGATCGATTGAGTCGTCTCGGCTGTTGACCATAAATAACTAACACCTGCATCAGCAGTAAGCACTACTGAACCTCCCGAACAGAATGTTGTTGGACCACCTGCAGTAATGTTAGGGGG
The DNA here is from genome assembly GCA_004295015.1 of Bacteroidota bacterium. Taxonomy (GTDB): domain Bacteria; phylum Bacteroidota; class Bacteroidia; order AKYH767-A; family 2013-40CM-41-45; genus QQVM01. The sequence goes on from SHNE01000047.1 coordinate 17,797, forward strand.
ACTGCAACTGGTACCTGTACCGCTTACACCCACTTTTTTTGTAGGAGCCCCGGCGCTGGAATGAATGATACTGTCAGTAACTGCACCGTTTGACGTTGGAGTAAATCGAGCGAAGATGGTAGTGCTTGATACACTACCTGAACTCGGCAATAAAAATAATGTGTCATTAAAACCACTACCACTGCTTAATGAAATTTCAAATTGTGCAGGAGCATAAAGGTGTAAAGTATCTGTTAAATTTGCAGCTGATACGTTATAGGTAGCTTCTGATGAGCTTGAGCTTACCTGAACAGATCCGAAATTTGCAAGTGAATTTGTCGATAATGTGATCGTAGGTACAGGGATGGAGACAGTTACTCCTACATTATCAACAAAAGCTGTTTGGGAAGCTGCTGTCGAACCTGACCAATAAGCACCCATCAAAGTTAGTGCAGTACCGGTATATGCATTGTCTACTGCAGTTCCCTGAGAGACAAGTGTTCCTGTTGTAGGATTTACGAATGCACTTGCACCATCATTTCTTAAAAACAACTCCCATGTATTGCTTGAAGGTTGATATGTCACTTTTACACTAAGATAATCCGCGCCAAAATCTGTCAGGCCCGATGTGTTAGAAACAATTAAATTGGTTGATGTGGCTATACCGGCAGTATATTTTACCAATCGAAGAGGGTCAGTTGAACCGGATTGTCCATAGGTAATAGCATATCCTGTTCCGACAGTAGAAGTAGTAGTTGATGTACCGGCTAAAACGAATGCTGTTCCGTAAGATCCACTGGCTAATCCGGCAGGATCTGTTCTTATCTGACGTATGTTTAATGTCCAGGTAACCAGTCCGGGGTTAGAACTCAAAGAGGTATTGTATGGACTTAAGAATGATGAAGTAGAAGTGGAACAAAACACCCAACCGTTTGCGTTGGCTGTTGCTGTAGCATCGTTTGTTAATTCCAATTGTGCAGGAGAGACATTCCTTCGTGCACCAAAATCTCCTGAACCTACAAGAACATTCCATGCACTTGCACCTATAGCACCGGAGGTTGTGAATGTCGTACTGCTGTTTGTACTAAAGTCGTCAGAGAAGACAGTTGTCTGAGCAAACCCACTCGTTACTCCTAAAAATAAAAGTGCAAGTAATGCCAACTTACTTTTTCCTAAAAGAGTTTTTAAATTTAAAACATTGGCAAGTTGAAACATGATTGCAGAAGTTGGTAATGACAACATGGCTGCATTCGTGCGTTTAACTTTTTCTGGTGGAATAGTGGAGTTGTGTTTCATAATGGATAGCTGTGTTTTCATGTATGTTGATTTAGTTATGTTAATGCAGAAACAAGTGAGTGGAAAGCCATTTCCTTAAAGCTTGAAAAGACTCAATTTCACAAGATTACAAAGTAATGAAAAATTTCAAAGAATTGTATTATCTCCGCATTATTGTTGAAAGAATTTTGTATTAAGTTAGTACTGATTATATGGTCAACAGTTCGTATTACTTGGTGAATGAAAAAGGCCTGAAAAATTCAGGCCTTATCGTAGATTTTTTTTGAAATTTTTTATCGCATCGAATTTAATTGTTGGTTTCTTTCATTCAGTAATTCCATTATGAGTTTGTAGTCACTCAACGAAACGGGCCTGATGTTCACAAGCTCAGTAGTGTCTACCTTCTCAATTAATTTATTGCAGGCTTCCCGATCGTATTTCTCAAAGGCCACTTTGTATGCTTGCATGTTCATTTGAGGCACAAACAAATATTCGATTTCACCGAGAATAATGTTGTACTTATTAATGAGAATCCCGGGTTCCTTTCTTCCATTTTTGAAAGAAAACATACTATAAATGTTTAAATAATCTTGAATTTCGAGAGTTGACATGTGTTTCGTTTTCAGATAATTTAATCTGAAAAGAAGAAAAGGCAACAGAATATTGGTAAAGCAGAGATAACTAGAGATGAACGATGGAATTTAACCCGTAAACCAAGTAAAAAGGTATGTCAAAAATAGGGTTTTGATGAACAGCGTGATTTTTAAATAAATAGCCTCGGGGCTGCGTCCCCGAGGCCTAAAAAAAGCTTAATATTGGAGCTAGTGTGAAAAAGTATGTCAAATGTGCTATTATATACTAACTCCTACAATAACCATTTAGGGTGTATTCCATCCCTAAAAATAAGGATATTTTAAATTTTCCTTGAAAACAGACCATTTTCAAAGCATTTTTTAACCATTTCTGCCAAATTCCGTGCATTCATTTTTTTCATGATTTGCTTTCTGTGCATGTTGACAGTATTCATTGTGATATGAATTTTTTCGGAAATCTCTTTTGATGACAATCCTTCTACAATGTGTGAGAGTATTTCTAATTCCCGATTTGATAAATGATAATTATTAACCGTTACTTCCTTTAAGGATTTAATACTGTCAGATTTGTTTTTTTGAATACTTAAAATAGCATCTATGTTGACATAGGTTTTTCCATCTTTAATAATGATGTCTCTTTCAAGAAGATTCATCGGTTTTATTTTTTCTTCACTTTCATTTTGTTTGAATTCACTCAGAGATCCGATCATCAATTTTATCGTACCGTTTTCATCCCGTTCGAGTACACTTATCCGGTCATAAATCCAAATCCAGGTATTGTCTCTTTTTCTCATACGGAAGGTAGCTGTAATGGGTATATGGTCATACACAATCCTTTGTTCGTGTCTTAACAAGAATTCTTTTTCCATCAGCTCCAGTAATTTGAGACGATCCATCGGATGTGTGAGAATGAACGACAAAGTCCATGCTCCGAAGATAAATTCCTCATTAGTCCATCCGCTGATTTTCTCAATGGCGGGACTGCAAAAAAGTATTTTGGCGTTTTGGAAATCAGAAATTAACCAAACCTCATTGTCTTTCGAACTTAAGACTTTAGTGATGGGATTGTTTTCTAGTGAATAGGCGTTTGAAGCTGAGTAGTTTTTTGTTAATCGAATTATGTATACAAATCCTTCAGCCTTCTCGTCTGATTCAAGGAGTACGACAAGACTATTTAATGCCTCGGATTTTTTAGTGGATTTGACAAGTTTAGTTTTAACGAAAGCAGTTTTAGTTTTTTTTATCTTAGCTAATTGCGACGTTGGATTAAATCCGGAAATATGAGAAGTGACTGGTTTATTCAACCAGTCTTTTTCTTTGGAAGATGAATAGCCCAATAGCTGATTATTAACGAAAACAATTGTTCCTTTCAGATCAGTGATTAGAACGCCTTCAGGCACTTTCTGATAAACAGATCTTAAATTTTGAATAAATTCATTAACACCGCGCATATTGTATGATTAAAAAAATAAAAAACAAGATCGAAAACAAAAGATCTTTCTAAATAATATGCTCTTCAATAGCAATTCTAACTAATTCTGCAGAATTTTTTGCTTTTAGTTTGTTCATTAAATTTTTCCGGTACGTATTTACAGTGTTGACGGTCAAAGAAAGTTTCGCTGAAATTTCTTTCGTTGAAAGTCCTTTTTTTATCATTGCTAATATTTCCTTTTCTCTACTGCTCAAATGATATTCATTAACCGCTATTCCATTCGTTACTTTATCGCCGTTATTCATTGTTAAATTTTCTAATCCATTAATTAAAAGCTCCAGGATCTTTGGATTTTGCATGGCTAAATCCCCTTCCTTTTCAACAGTGATATTTTTCATGAATATCAGCAGGTGGTTTATCGATCCATTGCTATCTCTGTCTAAAATCCAGGTGTCACTTTGAACCCAAATATAGTCTCCGTTCTTATGCCGCTTACGGTATTTCAATTTCACAGGAATGGAGTCCAAATTAGCAGAAGCATGCTTTCGCATAGCCATTTCGCTTGTAAATTGCTTTTCCAACTTGTGTGCATCTTCCGGGTGTGTGATAGAAAGGGAAAATGCCCAACCACCATTAACATATTCTGATGCTGTCCAGCCTAAGATTTGTTGAATGCTTTCAGAGCAGTATAGGCTCCTAAAGTTTTTATAATCATATAAAAGACAGATTTCTTCCTGTCGAAAATTTAAGGAGCGCAATAAGTTATTTTGTTGAGAAAGAAAATCCTTTTCATCCTGAAATTCCAGGAAACGATCTTTTATCACCAATAAAACTCCCTTCTGAAGACCTTCCGGAGAATTCAGAAAAGACAAACTGAAAGTGAGTTCAACTGTTTCTCCGTTTGATTTTTTGCATTTAACCTCTTGTATAAAACACTGTTGTGTGCTTAGCGTATTTAAAATATGGTCGAATTTTATTTGAGGATCAGAAATAAATGAATCACAGCTTTTGTTTATAATCTCTGAAGGATGAAGTTCAAGAATGGAAGAGATTGATTTGTTTGCATACACGATTGTACCATTCAAATTAAATAAAACAACACCATCTCGTGTTGAATCAAATAATTCCAGAGTAGCTTTTGCAATTTCAAGCCTGTCAGGCATAATGTAGGGCTTAGAGGAAAAACGTCACACCCCCAAAAATAAGATACTATTTCTAATTAAAAAATTATTTTAATCCTTTATTTAACTATTTATTGACTTACAATTTGAAATCCCAGTCATAAGTATCAATTTCCTTCAGGCAAACTTCAAGCAGCCTAATGCAATTTGTTATGTCATTTTTATCAGCCATTTCAATTACCTGATGGATATGACGCGTAGGAATAGAGATCGCTCCGGATATTGCCCCGGTCTTCCCCATCCGTTGAATCCCTGCAGTATCAGTCCCCCCGGCTTGAAGTATTTCGGGTTGCCATTTGATTTTGGACTTAGTGGCTGTTTTTTTCATAAATTCTACCATTCGAACATCACAAATAGTAGACGAGTCCATTATCTTTATTCCTGCACCCCCTCCAAGGGAGGTTACCTTTTCATGAGGCTGAGCACCGGGCACGTCATAAGCAATAGTGGTATCAAGTCCAAAACCAAAATCGGGTTCGATTTGATGGGCAGCCACACCGGCACCTCTGATGCCCACTTCTTCTTGCACCGTGAATACGGCATAAACGTCATACGGAACGCTTTTGAGTTTTCTCAAGGTTTCTATTAATATAAAAACAGAAACCCTGTTGTCAATAGATTTGCAGTTTACACAGTTCCCCATTTCAATTAATTCTCTTTGTCGGGTAATTGGATTTCCTACGGAAATAAATTTTTCAACTTCTTTTTTATTCATTCCCAAATCGATAAAATAATCATGAATTTGGGGAACTTTATTTTTCTCATCAGTGGTCATGATGTGAATTGGCTTGCTTCCCATGACTCCGACTAAATCTTTTTTCCCGTGTACGATCACTCGTTGAGCTGTTAATGTTTTCGGATCAAATCCTCCCAAGGTGTGAAAGCGGAGAAAACCTTTATCATCGATATGAGTTACAATAAATCCTATCTCATCCATGTGAGCCGCAATCATTACCTTTTTTGATTGTTTCCCTTTTTTGAAAGCAGTTACATTTCCCAGATTGTCTACTGTAACACGATCGACTAAGGAGTCAACTTCGCGTAATACGATTTCACGGATTCTGTTTTCAAAACCGGGTGCTCCGGCAGTTTCACAAATTTCTTTGAGTAATGGGATGTTAAGAGCCATAAATTTCTTTTATAGAATTATTTTTAGTTAACTTTTCCGAGCTTAATCATATTGGTTCTTCCCTGATGCTCCAGTGGAACACTTGCAAGGTTTATCACAAGATCTCCTGCTTTCAAGACGTTTTTCTTCTTTAATATTTCCTGCAATTCGTGGATGGTTTGGTCAGTCCCCACATTTCTGTCGTAAAAAAATCCGTGAACTCCCCAGATTAAACTTAATACGCTTAAAAGCGCCGGGACATCAGTAAAGATAAAAATATCTGCTTGTGGACGTTGTGCTGCTACTTTATAGGCTGTATAACCGGATCGCGTCACTCCCACAATTGCATTAGCCCCCACCTGGGAGGCCATCACACAAGCATTGTAACAAACCGAATCGGAAATATAGGTTTCGCTGGAAACATCGGGAAGATAATTCCTGTTGTATTTAAATGAATTGGATTCAACCGTGCTGATAATTTTTCGCATGTATTCGACGACCTTCACCGGATATTTTCCGACAGAAGTTTCACCACTAAGCATCACAGCATCGGCTCCATCCATCACAGAATTTGCTACGTCGTTGACTTCTGCACGCGTTGGCGAATTGTTTGTGATCATTGTTTCCATCATTTGAGTGGCGATGATAACCGGTTTGCTTGCACGAATGCATTTTTCAACGAGCATCTTCTGGATAATAGGAACCTGTTCCATTGGTAATTCTACACCTAAATCACCGCGTGCTACCATTAAGGCATCCGTTTCACGAATAATCTGGTCTATGTCCTCCAGGGCCTCCGGTTTTTCAATTTTTGCAATGACACGAATTTTTTTTCCTGCTTTTGCAATACGGGATTTAAGATCAAGAATATCCGAGGCATTTCGTACAAACGAAAGTCCAATCCAATCCACATCTTGTTGAAGTGCAAAGTCGAGATCTTCCAGGTCTTTTTCTGTCAGACTTGGAAGAGATATTTTTGTGTGGGGAAGATTCACGCCTTTGCGTCCGCTTAGCATTCCTCCACCTTCAATCAGTGCAACTACTTCATCTTTTTTATTAGTGCTCTTAACACGCAACTGAATTTTGCCATCGTCAATTAAAACCAGGTCCCCAACCTTTACATCTGCCGGAAACTGTTGATAATTCATATACACACGTTCTGCATTTCCGATACATTCATGTGTCGTGAAAGTAATTTCATTTCCGGAGATGAGTTCCATCTGTTTTTCTACGAGGTCGCCAATTCTTAATTTCGGACCCTGCAGGTCAATTAATATAGCAGCATGAAAGCCAACATCGACACTGATTTTTCGAATGGCAGAAATTATTTTTCTGTGTTCATCATATGCACCATGGGAGAGATTTAAACGACATACGTCGACTCCACTATGAATTAATTGACTTAAGATTTGGGGAGACGATGATGCCGGACCAATGGTGGCAACGATTTTTGTTTTATTTGTAGGTAACATTTCTTTAATGTATGAGAGCTGTAAATTGACGCACCGTATTGTCAGGATTTCTATGTTTTGTAAATAATACCTGATTTTTATCGCAGCCGGTCTTCAATTAAGCAGCTATATTATTTTTGACTAAGGGTTAATTTATTTTTTAAGAAAACCGTTTAATTTCTATTGAATTCAGAACAACAAATTATCCCTTGACTTCAATTTTAGCGGATCAAATTTGTATGCACCGAGAACTATCGAAATTTCTTTGAGTGAGCTTAAAATATTCGTGTCCTCCATGCTGGTTCTTCCTTCACGAATCATGAGAAAGTAATCAATTTGTTTTTGTTCAGGAATGAGAAATCCTTTGTTGCCCCTGTTTGACACTAAGCAGAACTGGTCTTCTTCCTTGCTGTCAAATTTGAAAAAGGCAAAGCCTTGTTCTTCCATTCTTTTGTTATTGTAAATATCAAAATCTTCTTGCCTTATTAACTTAAGATCAAGTTTTAAATTTACCTCCCTGCACAATCGGTAGTCCTTTAACTGGCAGGCAATACCAAACAGCAGGAAGTCGAATTTATCTTCTTCATTGAGTTTGAGAATTGTTTTCGCCATTCTATTTAAAAGATTTCAAAGACAAAGGTATCATTTTGCGATTTGATTTAGAACCCTTGCTCAATCAGATTTGATCAGGGTATTATTACGTTTAAGTATGCCTTTTTGGTTTTTACCTTCGCTTTGGCAACTATTTGGATATGGCGAATGAAACAGTCGATGGCTTCGGGTGTACAAATCCCTATTTATAATCGTCGGATTATTCAGGTGACAAAAGTGGAAAGATTAAATACCGAGAGAAATGCAAGCCTTTTCTGCCGCAATTTGTTCTGCACGTTTTTTGGAAAAGTCCTCTCCTCGGCTCATTTCTACTCCGTCAACCATAACCCTTACCCGTAGCAATCGTTTTCCGCCATTGTCGACTTCTTCCAGAAATTCGAATTCTACTTTTTTTCTTTCCCGCTGTGACCAGTTGATAAGCCGACTTTTGAAATTATTATCGGACTCTTCAATTTCATCCAGGTGAATGTGATTTTTGACAATTCTGCTCAAGATTAGTTTCCGTGTACAGTCAAAACCTTTGTCGAGGTAAACAGCACCAATCAAAGCTTCAAATGCATCACCATAAGCAGAGCGTGTTTTTGCACCCGGGTCAATGAAGCCGGTCATCATTTGATCAATCCCAAGCTTTAAAGCGAGGCGGTTAAGGTGTTCACGGTTTACAATACGGCTCCTCATTTCTGTGAGGAAGCCTTCTTCTTTATAGGGGTACTTTTTAAAGAGCATTTCTGCAATAATGGTCCCTAATACGGCATCACCGAGGTATTCTAATCTCTCGTTACTGAGTTTAATTCCGCTGTCATGTTCAACGGCGGCAGAACGATGCCTGAAGGCTAATTTATAAACTGAAATATTCCCCGGGGTGAAACCTAATAAATTTCGAAGCGAAAAGATAAATTTTTTATCCTTTGAAAAAAGCGTTCGTAGTGAATCAACAAAATTCAAGTGATTTATTCTTTAAATAAAGACTGAAACTAGCAGGGATCTGATCAGGAATATTTTCGGAAGATGACAGAAGCATTGTGTCCGCCAAATCCAAATGTATTACTTAGCGCTGCTCTTATAGTACGTTTTTGTGCTTTGTGGAAGGTAAGATTCAGTCTTGGGTTAAAAACAGGATCATCAGTAAAGTGATTGATAGTAGGAGGAACGACGTCATTCACAACAGCAAGAATTGCAGCAATCGCTTCAATCGCACCGGCAGCACCCAAGAGATGTCCGGTCATAGATTTAGTCGAACTGATATTTAGGCGGTAGGCATCTTCACCAAACACGGTTTCTATTGCCTTGATTTCTTGTGGATCACCGATCGGTGTGGATGTTCCGTGTACATTGATATAATCAAGGTCAGCAGGTTTCATGCCTGCATCTTCTAAGGCTGCATTCATCACATTTGCTGCACCAAGTCCATCAGGGTGTGGAGCCGTCATATGATAAGCGTCTGCCGACATTCCACCACCAACTATTTCTGCGTAAATGTGTGCGCCGCGTGCTTTGGCGTGTTCAAGTTCTTCCAGAATTATACATCCTGCTCCTTCACCCATTACGAATCCGTCACGATCAAGATCAAAAGGTCTTGAAGCTGTAGATGGATCATCATTTCTTTGGGATAAAGCCTGCAATGCATTGAATCCACCCACGCAAGTTTCGTTCACGGTTGATTCTGAACCACCGGAGACAATAATATTTGCCTTCCCTAAACGAATGTATGTGAATGCATCAATGAGAGCGTTGGTCGATGATGCACAGGCAGAAACTGTTGTGAAGTTCGGCCCGCGAAAACCGTATTTTATGGAGATATGACCGGAGGCAATATCAGCAATCATTTTAGGAATGAAAAAAGGATTGAAACGGGGAGTACCATCGCCCTGTGCAAAGTTTATTACTTCATCCTGAAAAGTTTTTAAACCACCAATCCCTGAGCCCCAAATTACTCCGACTCTGTCGTGATTAACGGTCTCGAGATTTATTTTAGAATCTTTTATGGCTTGATCTGCAACGACCAGTGCATACTGTGAAAAGCCATCCAGTTTTCTTCCTTCTTTTCTTTCGAAAAAATCGTTCGGATCAAATCCCTTCACTTCGCAAGCAAAGCGGGTTTTAAATTTTGAAGCGTCAAATTTTGTGATTGGCCCGGCTCCGCTAATTCCATTTAGCAATCCGTTCCAATATGATTCCACATTGTTTCCCAGCGGCGTTAGCGCACCTAGTCCCGTCACTACGACTCGTTTCAGTTGCATCCCTTGTGAATTTATTATGGATTCAAACCGGCCTGGACCGGTACTCCGTTAAAAGAAAACATGATCCGTCTCTTTATAAATCAAGAGTTAAACGGATCATGCAGGAAAAATTATTTAGTATTCTTCTCGATATATTCGATGGCCTGTCCAACCGTAGAAATTTTCTCAGCCTGGTCGTCCGGAATAGCGATGTTGAATTCTTTTTCAAATTCCATGATAAGTTCAACTGTATCAAGTGAATCAGCGCCAAGATCGTTTGTAAAACTGGCTTCCGGGTTTACTTCTTTTTCATCTACACCAAGTTTGTCGATGATGATGGCTTTTACTTTTGCAGCAATGTCTGACATGTTAATCCTTTTTAGGTTTATTTTTAAAATGTGGTGCAAAGTAAAATTTATTCACCTTAAAATCAAAATAAGAAGCCCGGAAAGTGCTGCTTGCACCTCAAGATATCTTATTGATTGGTAAAGACTTGCTGATTCTTCAAGGATTAAGCTCAAATTGAGCCCCTGAGTCAAGCGAATTACCTTTAAAATGCATACAATTACTTGGCAATATTGGGGTAATGTACGATTAAATCGAGGGAATTTAAGAATTGGAGATCAACCAGATCTGACTCGACTAAATTCTATGAATAAGGGAGGAACATATGAATGAGGTAAAATATACCTGCAGCGAGTAAGGCTGAAACGGGAATGGTCAAAATCCAGGCCCAAATCAATTCAAGTGTTACACCCCAGCGAACTGCGCTGACTCTTTTTGTTACTCCTACACCGATGATTGAACCGGTGATGGTATGTGTGGTACTCACAGGGATTTTAAAATGTTGAGTACCGAATAGTGTAAGTGCACCGGCAGTTTCTGCACTAAATCCTTCAAATGGAGTGAGTTTTGTAATTTTCTGACCCATAGTTTTGACGATTTTCCAGCCGCCAAACATAGTTCCTAATGCAATAGCGGAATAGCAGGCCAGCGGAACCCATTCAGGCAGTTCGTGGATATCTCCTATCATTCCTTGTGCCATCATCGCAGCAGCAATAATTCCCATAACCTTTTGTGCATCGTTTCCACCGTGACCCAGACTGTAGGCTGCAGATGAAACTAATTGAAGTCTGCGAAAGACTTTATCTACTTTGGAAGGATTGAATCGTCTACAAACGTTCAGTGTAAGAATGGAGAAGATATAAGAGATGAGCATTCCGATAACAGGAGCAAGTATGATGAAATAAACTGTAGGCATCACTTTATCAGCCTGAATCGCTTCCCATGTACCGGCATGTGCAATACCCGCTCCTGCAAAGCCACCTATTAAAGTGTGTGATGAACTGGATGGTATACCCATTTTCCAGGTAAAGAGATTCCATATGATGGCTGCAATAACACCTGATAGTACTACAATGAGAGTAATATTTTCAGGCCTAACCGTCTTAGCTACTGTGTCGGCGACCTTTAATTCAAATAACCAGTAGGCCAGAAAATTAAACATCGCCGCCCATATGACTGCACTTAGCGGGGATAATACTTTCGTTGATACTACGGTTGCAATAGAATTTGCCGCATCGTGAAAGCCGTTGATAAAATCGAAAATGAGAGCGAGAATAATTACTAGGTAAATCAATTCCATACCGGGAGGGTGGATATATTAATTATGAATTTTTAACAATGATTGACTCCAGTGAATTAGCCACGTCTTCACATTTGTCGGTGGCAGTTTCAAGAGCAGAAAGCACTTCTTTGATTTTAATTATTTCAATAGCGTTTTTTTCTTCCTCGAATAATCTTGCTACAGCATTATCAAAAATATCGTCTGCATGGTTTTCAATACTGTTTACTCTGACTAATGCAGCCCGTATTTTAATCATGTTATTATCGTTCAGGTTGCGAAGACCCCCTATGGCTACATTTAATTCTTCTGCACAATTGCCGATTAATTCAGCCAATTTGATCATGGATGGGTGGATTTTGTCCACTTTATACAGCTCTATCCGTTTAGCTGAACCATGGATATAGTCGATGATATCATCCAATCCTCCGGCAAGTTTTTGAATATCCTCCCGGTCAAAGGGAGTGATGAAAGTGCTGGCTACTTCATTGAATATCTGATGAGTAATTTCATCTCCTACGTGTTCCAGCTTCTCAATCTGGCGGATGTGTTCGATTCGTTTGTCAGGAGATGTTGTAGTTAGTGCCTCATATAATACCTTTGAAATCGCCACGAGATTGCTGGAAGATTGTTCAAAGAGTGGATAGAATTTCCGGTCTTTTGGAGTGAAGTACTGGAAAATGGAGTTGACTGACATGTGCTTGTTTGAATAAATTGTTAACGGCACAAAGTAATAAAAATATCATGTTCTGAATTTCAACTCTGAAAATTGATAAGAACAGAATAGCTAAATTTGAACATTATCAGATTAATGAGAACCCGTCTCGCCATATTCGCTTCCGGCTCTGGAAGCAACGCAGAAAATATTATCAGCTATTTTCGAGACTCACAAGAGGTGTCTATCTCATTGATACTGACCAACAATCCCTCTGCCGGAGTAATCGAAAGAGCTGACAGACTTGGAATTGAATGCTGCGTTTTCAGTAAGGAAGAATTCTATTCAAGTAAGCGGATTCAGAATCTCCTGAAGGAGAGAGAGGTTGACTTCGTTGTACTTGCAGGCTTTTTATTACTTGTACCACCGAGCCTGATACAGACATATAAAGGGAAAATTATCAATATCCACCCGGCTTTACTGCCTGCCTTTGGAGGTAAAGGCTTTTATGGAGATCGGGTTCATGCTGCTGTGCTTGAGTCCGGACAATCAATGTCCGGTATTAGTATCCACCACGTTACTGAAAAATTTGATGAAGGTGGAATAATATTTCAGGCTGCCTGCCACGTTGATAGAAAAGATAGCATAAAGAGCCTGGCTTTAAAAATTCATGCGCTTGAGTATAAATTTTTTCCTGTTGTTTTGGAGAAAATGATTAGTGTACAAAACGCTCCTCACGAATAATTAATTATATGGTGGTTTTGGTATTTAAGTTCTCTGATTTTTACCGGATCATTTTATCTGATCATTAATTATGTTCTTTGTTCACCCTTACATTTCAATCGAACCTTTCACCGATTCTTATTAATTAATTGAAAAAAGTTCAACATAATCTCCTGTATCCCCGAATACTTTTTGTTCTTGGGATATGCTGTATATTCTCTGTTGAACTTTTTCAGCGATTCAGTGGAGATCAAACTTCTTCAAGGGTCGATGAGGCTCAATCTGTATTGTTACAACTAAATAATCAACTGATAGAAGATGTAGGAAAAGTGCTGTTGCTGCATGATGAAGATGCGATTCAGGAATTTTTTATAGAAACCGGCAAACAGAATAAAGGCATTAGTTATTATATTCTTCAAGGGGATAAATTAGTTCGATGGTCAGATAACGAACCGGTTCTGTCTGACAGTCTGGCTGCCGCACTGGGAGAATCTGAATACCTGCACTTACCCAACGGACAATTTATTTCGAGATCAGCGAAACTAGGATCTAAGAAAGTTGTCGGACTCCTTCTCCTCAGGCATGATTATGCCTATGAGAACAGGTATTTAAAGAATGAGTTTAATCCGGCCTTGAAACTGAGTCCATGGTTGGTGCTAACAGATACTTCAAACTATAGCCTAAAAGGGCCGGACCGGAAAACACTTTTTCACCTGGCAGAATCGCCGCAGCAGGATTGCAGGCCATTTTCTTCCATGGCTCTTTTGTATATTTTAGGAATTGTATTTCTATTATTCTCCTTCGTACTCAGTTGGAGAAGAATGCTTAGCCAAAATCCTAAGCAGGCCGCCATGCTTATTATCACAATGTTGGTCCTAAGACTTTTGATGATAATATTTAAAATCCCTGAAGAACTATACGGAACAGATTTGTTCAGTCCGCAAAATTATGCTTCTTCGTTTTTCTTTAATTCTCTTGGTGATCTCCTGCTAAACGCCCTTTTAATTGGCGCCTTCTCCGCTGCATTTTATCTTATGACCGGAGGAAAAGAAAAAGCAAGCGCGAATTCGAAATACAAATTTCCGGTTCTCATCATTTTACTGCTGCTTTTTACTTTTTTCATTCATTATATTCTTGAAGGTCTGGTTATGAATAGCCGTATTTCATTTGACATGACCCGATTTTCGTCTTTGGAAAGCTATACATTATTAGCCTTTTCCTGTATGGCACTTTTAATGATGAGTCTTGTGTTATTTTTAGTTGGAATCTTCCGGAAATACGCAGAGAAGTATTTAAAATTTGGAGGGATCATTCTGATTCTTATCGTGAGTTCTGTTTATACTGCATTTATTATTGATATGCAGAACAGAAAAAAGGAACAAGAATCAAGAAAGCTGTTCGCGCAGAAAGTTGATGCCAGACAGGATCATGTTGCGGAATATTTATTTAATGATCTCGAAGCCAAAATAAGTGCAGACTCACTAATTCAGACCTGGCTATCGGGCTCAAGTGTATCTTCCGATAGAATTCAACAGTACCTGTCGTTAAATTATTTTGTAGGCTATCTCGCAAAATTCGATTTGACAGTATTCAGTTTTGATTCTGCAGGTCATTCAATAGACAAGGATCGAATTCAGGATTCCCTTGCTTATTTTTTAAAGTTATCTCAGGACCAAGGCAAAAAAACCATCAGCAGCAATTTGTTTTATTTGAATGATGAAAATGGTCGTCTGACTTATCTTGCTATTTTACCTGTTCACTCCGGAGATAATTCAAGACCAAACACACTGGTAATATGGTTAGCAGCTAAGTTTTTCCAGTCTGATGCCGGTTTTCCTGAACTTTTCATCAGCGCAGGTACAACTGAAAAAAGTGAACCTAATGAATATTCAGTCGCAGCCTATAAAAACGGAGAATTAGTATACGAGTATGGAAATTATGCGTATTCATTTTCGTCAAAAGAGTTGGAAGGTCTTGCGCAAGGATCTGAATTCATCTGCCTGGGAAATTACAGTCATCTCCTGCATCGAAGTCAGAACGGTGATTTGGTAATCGTTAGTATCAGCGAAAAAGGATCACTCACCTTATTGACACTCTTCTCATGGATATTTGCATTCTATTCACTTTTCTTTAGTCTCAATTATTTTATTTTACGCTTATTACTGGGAGTGCGCCTAACCACCATTACGCTCACCCGCCGAATTCAGGTTTCGATTATTTTGCTGGTGGTTGCTTCATTTATTCTAATTGGTTCGGGAACTCTTTTGTACATACTGAAAAAATATGAAAGTGATCAACAGAGGAGTATATCAGGGCAGGTAAACGGACTTTGGTTTTTATTAGGGAATAATATAGGATTCCAATCGCCTCTTTCCAAGATACCTCCCGAGTCGCGAAGAACCGAGCTCAATGAATTGGTTAGGGATTTGAATCTTGATTTTAATCTGTATGATGAACAGGGCTATTTATTCTATTCGTCCCAGCCCAAAATTTTTGAGCAAAAAATAATTTCTTCACGGATGAATTCGCTTGCACTTTATGAGATCAGAAAGAAAGGAAGAACCCAATACATTAATCCTGAAAGTGCAGGAAAGTTAAAATATATTTCGGCCTACTCGCCATTTACTGATAGGAAAGGACAGGTAACCGGATTTTTAAATCTTCCATACTTTGAAAAGCAGAATGAACTCAACAGAGAAATCAGTGGATTTCTTTCAGCCTTGATAAATATATATGTATTGCTATTCGCATTGGCTGTTCTGGTGACTTTATTTATCTCTTCCAGAATTACTAAGCCACTATTGTTGATACAATCAAAGTTGAGTTCATTCCGCCTGGGTAAACGCAATGAGCCTATCCAATATCATCGCAACGATGAAATCGGACAACTGGTTCATGAATATAATCGGGTACTTGATGAACTTACACTCAGCGCAGAACGGCTGGCGCAAAGTGAGCGCGAAAGTGCCTGGAGGGAAATGGCTAAGCAAGTAGCTCATGAAATAAAAAATCCTCTCACTCCAATGAAACTTTCTATCCAGCACTTGCAGAGAGTTTGGAATGAAGATGGTGCCGATAAAGAGCTATTGGTTGACAAGATGGCTAAAACAATTATTCAGCAAATCGATACCTTGTCGAATATTGCCACGGAGTTTTCGAATTTTGCCAAAATGCCGGAAGCAAAATTACAGGAACTCGATGTTCGTAGCGTCTTAGAATCTGCTGTTTCACTTTTCAGAGATACACCAGATATTACATTGCATTTTGAATCCTATGAAAGTCCGCTTCAAGTGATCGCAGATCCTGATCAACTCCGACGAGTTTTTTCTAACCTTTTGAAGAACGCAGTTCAGTCCATTCCGGCTAACAGAAAAGGTCAAATCAGGGTCGAAATTGTCCGGGATTCAAATGATTATTGTACAATCAAAATTTCGGACAACGGAATTGGAATTCCTGATAATCAAAAGGATAAAATTTTTAGTCCGAACTTTACAACAAAATCAAGCGGAATGGGCCTTGGCTTGAGCATGGTAAAAAATATGGTTCAAATTGCTGGTGGAACTATTTGGTTTACAAGTGAATATTATCAAGGTGCAAGCTTTCATATCAGGCTTCCTTTGGTCAATTGATGCAAGTCCTTTTCGTATATTTGCATGTGTCTTTCCACCAAATCGGTTTCGGATTTAAATTTTTAGCATAGTTATTCTTATCAATTAATAGAGATAATTTTTAAGAATGAGTATATAAAAACAGGCATGAATATTTATTCGTAATTTATTTCTTCATTTTTATGTCACGTCCAATTCGCGTTTTAATTGCCAAAGTAGGTCTTGATGGCCACGACAGAGGTGCTAAAGTTATTGCATCCTTTTTGCGTGATGCCGGCATGGAAGTAATTTACACCGGTCTCAGACAAACACCTGAGATGGTAGTGAATGCTGCTTTGCAGGAAGATGTCGATGTGATTGGTGTCAGTATTCTTTCCGGCGCTCACATGACTGTTTTTCCTAAACTCATCGGGATGATGAAGGAGAAGGGAATGAATGATGTTCTGTTGACCGGTGGAGGAATTATTCCCGATGAGGACATGAAAAAGCTGAATGCGGATGGAGTAGGAAAATTATTTGCACCCGGCACCAACACGGATGAGATTGTAAATTATATCCAAAAAGAAGTAAAGCAAAAGAGGGCATTCTGATTTAACATTCAATGGAGAAATATATATGACAAGCTATAAAAATATTTTGAGTGACAACCAGGAAGGTATTTGCACAATTACTGTCAATCGACCGGAAAAACTCAATGCACTTAACCATGAAACCATTCAGGAAATCGGGAGAGCTGTAGCTGCTGCTGTTAAGGATAAAGGAATCGATGGAATCATAATAACAGGTGCAGGCCAAAAAGCCTTTGTTGCCGGTGCTGATATTTCAGAGTTCTCTTCTTACACAGTTGAAGAAGGTAAGAAGCTGAGTTCCGATGGACACAAAGTTTTTAATTCTATAGAACGATGTCCAAAGCCGGTGATTGCCGCAGTGAATGGCTTTGCTTTGGGTGGAGGATGTGAGTTAGCAATGAGCTGTCACCTGCGTGTTGCTTCCGACAATGCAAAGTTTGGTCAACCGGAAGTGAAGCTTGGTGTCATTCCGGGTTATGCAGGCACGCAACGTCTTGTTCAATTGATTGGAAAAGGGAAGGCAATGGAGCTGCTCATGACTGCAGATATGATTGGTGCTGAAGAAGCTCATCGACTTGGATTGGTGAATCATGTCACCACTCCTGATCAGTTGATGAATAAAGTAATGGAGATAATGGCTAAAATAAGAGCCCAGTCACCCAGGGCTATTGAAGGCATAGTGAATTGTGTTGATGCGTATTTTAATAAAGAAAAAGATGGCTTTGCATTTGAAATAGAGGAGTTCGGAAATTGTTTTGGTACGGGTGATTTTACTGAAGGAGTTTCTGCATTTTTAGAAAAACGTAAAGCGAATTTTGTAAGATCATAGTTTTAATGAGGTCGTTAAGCTAAAATCCAATTATCATTTTAAGAATAGGAGAAAGAGTACTATGCGTATCGCCAAAAGTTTTACCAAACACGTATTTTGCCTGGAAGGCGATTGGGAGAAAGACCTGCGCAAGAAGTCCAGTATCGGAGCAGCCTTGGATTTTTTGCATGCAAATTGCAATATCCAATACATACACAAGCATTGTGGAACAAAGGAAAACCTTGAATACTATTTATCGCGATGGAAACAGAAACGTTACAAAGAGTATTCAATTTGTTATCTTGCTTTTCATGGTCATCCTGAAGTCATAGAAGTAGGTAATGAGCATGTTGATCTCAAAGAACTTGCAGACATGCTTAACGGTGCATGTGTGAATAAGATTATCCATTTCGGATCATGCAATACGCTTGATACGGATGAAAGTAAAGTGAGAGAATTCCTTGAAACAACTCAGGCTCTTGCTGTCTGTGGCTTTCGAACAGATATTGATTTCCTTGAAAGTTCAGTTTTTGATATGTTACTTATGCAAAAATTTCAGGAGTACCGTGATATTAAAGCAGTGGACCGTGATTTGAAAAAGAATTACAGAAAGCTTATCAAGAAGCTTGATTTCAGGTTGATGTTTAACTAATTTATTTTCGATGCTTCGGCAATGATTTTAATTGAAGATGAGAGCGTTTGTACTCAGTATTCATGGTCGTGTTCAAGGGGTGTTCTTCCGCAAGCATACAAAGGAAAAGGCCCTGGAGCTCAGGCTTAACGGAACTGTACGCAATTGCAGTGACGGAAGTGTTGAAGTTCATGTTGAAGGAGCAGAGCCAGTCATTAACGAATTCGTTCAATGGTGCCACCATGGCCCTTCCCGGGCTAAAGTCACAAAAGTAGATATACACGAGAGCACGCTGAAAAATTATACAAATTTTGTCATTTTGTAGGCTTGAAATGTTGAGTTTTGCCTGTGTAATCTGTGTTTAAGTTTTGTTTAACGAATGGGATTGAATTTATCTCATACCTGTGCGTTATCAAAGGCCTTGAAAAGCATAGATCCTAAACAGAAGAATGTCTCAACTAAAAAAGCTCGCCGGACAAACTGCCATTTATGGTCTTAGCAGTATTCTCGGCCGCCTTCTGAATTATTTATTGGTTCCTCTTTACACTCGTGTCTTTGATCCGGGTGAATATGGCGTGGTTACTCAGCTCCTGGCATTAGCAGCTTTTTTCAATATCGTTTTTACTTATGGATTGGAAACAGCTTACTTCAGATTTTTTCAAACTGAAAAAGGGAATCCCAAAGTTTATGCTACCGGCCTGATCTCCATTATTGCCAGCTCTCTGTCGCTCGGATTGCTCATTGTAATTTTTTCCGGACCTCTTGCCGCCTGGTTAAGAGTTGATGGAAACAATGATCCAAATCTATCTTTATACATAGCCATGTTCGCCGGCATCCTTGCATTCGATGCGATTACTGCCATTCCTTTCGCCAAACTTCGGCAGGAGAACAGAGCGAAACGCTTCGCATTTCTCAGACTGGTAAATATTTGCGTCAACATTTTGTTGAATTTATTTTTCTTAATTCTCTGTCCGAAAATTCTCGCAACGGGTGCTGAGTATCCTTTTATCGACTTTATCTACAAGCCTTCATTTGGCATTGGCTACATATTTGTTTCACTTTTTGTTTCAAGTCTGGTGACCTTGCTCATGCTCCTTCCTGAAATTTTTTCCGTGCAATTGCATTTTGACAAAGCACTTTGGAAAAAAATGTTACGCTATTCATTCCCCCTTGCCATAGCAGGTTTTGCAGGAATGATAAACGAAACCTTCGACCGTATTTTACTTCCTGTTCTCATTCAGGATAACACTACAGCCATGGCTCAACTTGGGATCTATGGAGCCTGCTACAAGTTATCGATACTGATGACTTTATTCATTCAAACCTTCCGTTATGCAGCAGAGCCATTCTTCTTCAATCAGAGCGAGAAAGAGCAATCCCGTGAGGTTTATGCCACTGTCATGCATTGGTTTGTAATAGTTTGCTCTTTTATTTTTCTCGCTGTGATGATGTATATCGATATCGTAAAAATATTGATCGGCCCGGAATTCAGAGAGGGACTGGCAGTGGTTCCAATACTTTTGATCGCTAACTTATGCCTTGGTGTCTTTTTCAATTTGTCCATATGGTATAAACTTACAGGTAAAACCCAATGGGGAGCCTGGCTCGCAATTTTTGGAGCGGTGATCACCCTTCTCTTTAACTTTCTGCTTATTCCTGTCATGGGTTATATGGGAGCTGCCTGGGCAACGCTCATTTGTTATGCTTCGATGATGCTGGCTTCCTACTACGGGAATCAAAAATATTATCATGTACCCTACCGCATTGCGCCTTTGTTTGGCTATGTGTTTTGGGCGATAATATTATACTTCATCAGCGAACTCATCAGGCCTTATGTGATAGATAATTTATGGTCTATTCTCCTGATAAATACATTGTTGACCCTCGTATTTTTAGCAACCACCTTCTTCTTCGAGCGCCGGAAAATTGCCTACCTTCGCAGAAGAAAATAATTCATAATCTTCCTTAGAATGAATGTCCCTATAATTAATAAATCGAGGCATCCGCTTCCAACTTATGAAACGGATTCTGCAGCAGGAATGGATTTACGTGCCAACATTGAAGCACCCATAACTCTAAAGTCATTGGAGCGGGCAATGATTCCTACCGGACTTTTTATAGAACTTCCTGTTGGTTTTGAAGCACAGGTTCGTCCTCGCAGTGGTCTCGCTGCAAAAAAAGGAATCAGTGTATTGAATTCCCCGGGTACCATCGATGCAGACTATCGAGGTGAAATCAAGGTTATACTTATCAATTTAAGCAAGGAGGATTTTATTGTGGAAGATGGTGAACGCATTGCTCAACTGGTAGTTGCAAGCCACGAAAGAGTAGAGTGGAATGCCGCAGAAGTATTAGCAGATTCCGGCCGAGGTAGCGGAGGCTTTGGATCGACCGGAAAAAATTAAAAGCCTTGTCATGCGATTTAGATTGATAATTCTGGTTAGAAATTAGAAGCACAGGCATGAAAAAATAAAAGTTGCCATGAATGCACGAATAAAAAATATATTCGTGCATTGGATAGAATTTCTGAGTTACCACAATATTGTCCATCATGCACAAACCAATTGAGAAGTAAGAATGTTCCTGCATTCGTGGCCAACATTTTTGTTAAAAAATAAGCATAGAAGATAAATTTTTAGAGAACGAAAAGAAATAAATATATACGATGAGAATAATTGTCCCTATGGCCGGAATGGGAAAAAGAATGAGGCCACACACATTAACAGTACCAAAACCTTTAATTCCTGTTGCAGGAAAACCAATTGTGCAATGGTTGGTTGAAGATATCACTAAAGTTTGCAAAGAGAAGGTTGAAGAAATAGCTTTCATCATTGGAAATTTTGGAAAGGAAGTTGAAAAGGATTTGATAGCCATCGCTGAAAGTCTGGGTGCCAGAGGCAGCATTTTTTATCAGGATGAGCCCTTGGGAACAGCACATGCAATAATGTGCGCCAAAGATTCGTTAAAGGGCAAGGTCATTGTGGCATTTGCCGACACACTCTTTCGAGCCGACTTTACTATCGACGATGAAAAGGATGGAGTAATCTGGGTAAGTCGTATTGATGATCCCAAAATGTTTGGAGTCGTGAAAGTTGATGATAAAGGAATCATCACCGATTTCGTTGAGAAGCCACAGAATTTTATATCTGATTTGGCTATCATCGGAATTTACTTTTTTAAGGATGGAGAATACCTGCGAAATGAATTGCAATATCTTCTCGATAATAATATTCGTGAAAAAGGGGAGTATCAACTTACCAATGCACTGGAGAATATGAAACAAAAGGGCACCAGGTTTGTTCCGGGTAAAGTTGATGAATGGCTCGACTGCGGAAATAAAGACGCCACCGTATTTACCAATCAGAGAGTTCTTGAAAATCACAAAGGAGATAATATGATTTCTAAAACTACGATTTTGAATAACTCAGTAATTATTCCACCTTGTTACATAGGAGAACTTGTTGAATTGAAAAATTCTGTAGTTGGTCCCCATGTTTCTATCGGCATGCATTCTAAAATTGAGAATTCGGTCCTTAGTAACAGTATCGTTCAAACACATACTAAAATAAAAAATTCGGTTTTAAGTAATTCGATGCTTGGCCATTTTGTTGAATATACCAATTCCGCCGAGTCACTAAGCATCAGTGATTACTCTTCTCATTTATAAATCTACCGGGTCAGTCTCCTGTGATCCTAATTTAATAATCATGAATAAGCTCCTGTTTTCCCTTGTCATCAGTTTGTTTCTTCTTGTCGCTTGTAAAAGTTCAGAACAAGCCGGCGAGGCAAGCAAGTCGGTGAAAAGCAATTTGAGTGATAGTCAGAAAGCTGATGTGTCCTATTTGTTTTTTAATGCTAACAAAGAAAAGATATTAGGCAATCTGAATATTGCTGCCGACCTGTTTGCGGAAGTAATCCGTAAAGATGGCAGCAATGCAGCAGCGATGTATGAGCTGAGTAATATTTATTCGGAACAGAAGAAGTTTTCAGATGCATTATTTTTCAGCAAGAGTGCATGGAACATCGATTCGAAAAACATATGGTATGCTTTATCTTATTCAGATATTCTAAACAAAAATAAAAAGTTTGAGGAGTCTGCATCGGTGCTTGCTCAGTTGGTGAAAGACAATCCGGATCGCTATGACTTTTATTATGAGTGGGCCGCCGCTTATGTTTATGCCGAAAAATTTTCTGACGCAATCAAAGTATATGATAAACTTGAAGAGAAGACCGGTATAAGCAGTGATGTGAGTATGCGTAAAGCAAGAATGTATCAACGCATCAACAAAACAGACAAGGCTGTGGATGAATTGCAGAAGTTGATTAATAGTAATCCTGCCGATGCACAATCTTATGGGATGCTGGCAGAACTATATCAGAGCATGGGCGAAAAACAAAAAGCGCTTAATACCTATAATAAAATTCTTGAAGTTGATCCTGAAAACCCATACATTCATTTATCACTCGCCGATTTTTACAGAAGCAATGGCGAAAAGGAGAAGTCCGTCATAGAACTGAAAAAAGCTTTTCAAAATAAGGATCTCGACATTGATACAAAGATCAGCATCCTGGTTTCTTACTTTAATCTGATAGAAGTGCACCCGGAACTTAAAGATCAGGCGATGGATATGTGTGTAATTCTTATTGAGACACACCCTTCCGATTCACGTGCACATGCCTTGTATGGAGATTTTCTTAGCAGAGATGAAAAGTACCGTGAAGCATTGGTAGAATACAGAAAGGCAGTGCAGCTCGGATCGCGCGAGTTTGCCGTATACAGTCAGATTTTAATCATCGATTCTCAATTGCAGGAATGGGATGCCATGGTGAAGGATGGTGCTGAGGCTACCTCGCTTTTCCCGGATCAACCTTTCGCTTATTTACTTTCAGGTATCGCTCTTATTCAAAAAAAGAATTTTACTTCCGCGATTTCAAATTTGAATTCAGGAGTCAAAATGATTGTAGATAATCCGGAGCTTGAAAGCCGGTTTTATACCAGCCTTGGAGAAGCTTACCATGAACTCAAAGATCATACTCGATCAGATGAAAATTATGAAAAGGCTTTAAAGCTTACTCCAAAGGATGCAAACCTATTGAATAATTATGCTTATTATCTTTCTCTCAGAGGTGATATGTTGGAAAAAGCGGAAGCGATGTCTAAGTTGAGTAATGAACTGGAACCCAATCAAAGTTCTTACGAAGACACCTACGGGTGGATCATGTTTAAAATGGGCAAGTACAACGATGCAAAAACCTGGATCGAGAAATCCCTGGAATCAGGAGCTGATAAAAGTGCAACAGTTCTCGAGCATTATGGCGATGTATTGTATAAAATCGGAGATAGTGTAAAAGCCATGGAATACTGGCAAAAGGCGAAAGAAGCCGGTGATGGAGCTTCAGAGCTCCTTGACAAAAAAATTCAGGATAGAATTTTCATTGAATAATGTGCTCCGGCTTGTATTTGTTCATAGATCGGCATTGTGAAGGCTTTATCATTAATTTCCTTTTTTTTGGGAAAGCTTGAAAGATTTATTTTAATTTGCTCAATGAGCAATCACCAGGCTTGTTTCGGTCCAGTCTCTTTTCGAATCGCTTTTAATTTCAATGCACGATTTGTGTTGTTACTGTCATGCCTTGCTTTTTTCTCGTGCAAGACAACTAAAAAGGTAGTTGAAATTCCATCTGTTCAAGTCAAATTGAAAGGCGCTGACGTTATCCAGGTCTTCGACAGCATGGTGGTTAATCAGTTCGAATTCTCCTACCTTGCTGCAAAGGCTACGGTTGATTACACTGATAAGACCGGTGAGACGCAATCATTTGATGTGAATATGCGGATGCGTTACGACAGTGCAATTTGGATCAGCATAACTCCACTCCTTGGAATTGAAGTAGCCCGGGTTATCATTAATCATGATAGCCTGATGATAATGGATAGGGTTCACAAAACTTTTATGGCTCGCGATTATGCATACCTGGAAGAAATGTTAAAAACCACTGTGACCTTTGAAATGATACAAGCTGTTGTCGTTGGTAATTACTTTACATACCAGCGTGCGGATAAGATTCGGTCAGTTTATGAAGATGAGCCTTATTTTATTCTAAGTACCCTTAATAAAAGACGCGTCAAACGTGTTCTTGAGGAAAAGGATCCTTCTAAACCCGTAATTCAGGATTTTTGGATTGACGGGAATTTCCGAATTGCCAAATCTAAAATTACGGATGAAAGATTGGATCGATGGGTTGAGGCCAGCTATAAGAATTTTACCGATGTCGGGGGAAAGTTATTTCCCAATGACCTTGTTGTGACGATTTCAGCAGCTACGCCAACAATAATTAAAATAGCCTATAATAAACTGACTCCTGACGAGTCATTCACCATGCCCTTTACGGTTCCTGAGAAGTATGAACGGAAGTAACTGTGTTTTGCCAGGATAATCGAGTGAATTTTTAGAACTTTTTTTGTTTTTTTTCGTTCAAAATGCATTAGGTTTTATTCCCCATGTTCCCTGTTAATTTAAAATATTGTTTGCTTTTCCGAAAATTCCAATCGGCACTTTTTACTATGAGAGGCCCTTTTAGTGCATGGATTTCTGTTTTTCTGAGATTCTCTTTGATGATTAGTCTGGTTTTTCTTTCCCATGATGGTTTTTCCCAATCTAAAAAGGAATTGCAGAACAAAAAGGCTCAGCTCCAAAAAGATATTGAATACACCAATAAATTACTCAGCCAGACTAAAAAGAACAAATCTGCTTCGCTGAACCAATTGGTCACCCTTAATAAAAAAATAAGCAAGCGCTCCGAATTGATCAATACAATTGCGACCGAGATAAATGGCGTTGATAAGGAGATCGGAAAGGTTAGCGGAAATATTGAAGAACTTAACCGGCAACTGAATAATTTAAAAAAGCAGTATACCGGAATGTTGTATTATGCATACAAAAATCAGAATTCATATTCAAGGATGATGTTTATCTTCTCTGCCGAAGACTTTAATCAGGCCTGGAAGCGGATGAAGTATCTTCGTTTATTGAGCGACTACCGCGTTCAGCAACGAAATATGATAGTTTCAGTTCAGGATTCTCTGAATGGCAAAAAACAAGTTTTGCAAAGTGTAAAACAAGACAAATCGAGTTTATTGACAGTGCAGGAACAGCAGAAGCAACTTCTGGATAAGGAAAAAAAGGACCAGGTTAAAACTTTAAACTCTCTAACCAGTAAAGAAAAAAAGTACAGGAATGATTTAAAGGCCAAACAAAAGCAGGAGCAATTACTGGCTACAAAGATTGAGAACATCATTCGGAAAGAAATTGAGATGGCACAGGAAGCTGCAAGAAAGAAAGCAGCCTCTTCAGTTACAGCGTCCACTTCAAAAAAGAAAATTGAAACAATAAGCAGTACGTCTGCATTGGCGAGCACACCCGAAGCAATTCGCCTTAGTAATAACTTCGAAAGTAATAAGGGCCGTTTACCGTGGCCGGTAGAGCAAGGTTTTATCAGCAGTTCTTTTGGAAGGCATACACACCCTTTATGGAGAGATGTTGTTGTGAATAATAACGGAGTTGATATCAATTCTTCAAAGGGGGCGAAAGCACGTGCGGTTTTTGAAGGAACGGTTCTTCGCGTAATTATGGTAGTAGATAAATACGCCGTGCTTGTTCAGCATGGTGAGTACTTTACATTGTATTCCAACTTACAGGAAGTATACGTCAAATCAGGCGACAAGATTATCACCAAAGAAATTTTAGGGCTGGTACAAACTAACGAGGATGACGGCAAGACTGAAGTTCACCTTGAGATTTGGAAAGGGAGCAATAAAATGGATCCTGAGATTTGGTTGGCGAAAAATTAATTTTTGCTGAGGTTTTGAATTTTTATTTACCCGGTTGTGTTTTTTAATGATTAACTGCTCATCCGATCGGACTTTTTCTACGATTAGATGTTTTGGTCTAAATCTATTCCAGATTCCATATTTGCTGCTTTTCGTATTTCTTGGCGATTAGTAATCGGAAGTTTCAATATTATACCATCAAAAAAACACACTAGAAAGGGTATCTTATTTTTATTTTTTTTTGTGGCAAGATTTTTTGGACTTATTGAGTAATACATTTGTAGTATCTCATTTTTATTTCCTTGACCGAAATTTTTGTAAAAACGGGTTTTGTTTTTTTTTATTACTTGTGAATTAATTAAATGCGAAATTTATATTCGATTTAAAAATCGGCCGAAAGCCTTTTCCCTATTGACTTTACAGAAAAGTATTTTTTATTTGCATTAATTAATTTACTATTGTATTTCTCTTTTATTTATTATCGAGTCTATTTAATAATATTCTTACAAAATATTATTTCGTAGTTTTTCAATTTAAGTATACGCTATAAATTTTATTTTACATGTTTTAGAATCTTACACTTCCAAGCTGAACGGAATTATCTCGCGCACATGAAACACAAAAGAATAAGCAGGAATAACCGAAGGATCAATATTTTTTCAAGGCCCAATTTTCAATGGTTGCATCAGATCCCCGATGGGATTATTTGATGAATTGAAAGTTAATTCTTCGTTTTTTAAGCTCGATTGCAGAAATTATCATTTGATGCGTTTTTATCTTTTTGCGATAAACGGCAAGAGATTTTTCGCCATTCTTAAATCCTGAATTTTGTAATTGTACCAAAGACACAACACAATAATCTAACATAAATTAACCTAAAATGACACACACTTCTACACTACAAGTCAGTAATTTTTTGATGAAGGCAGGCATCATTTTGTTTGTGACCTTTGGGTCAGTTACAAATTGGCTCTTCCCAAAGAAAGACTCCGGAATCAGAATTAGAAAAATAACAATGGTATTAGTAGCTGTTGCTATTTTATTTTTTAGTGGAACTGAGAAAAGCTATGCTGTAACTCCGGTGCCAATGTCCTCACAAATTGGCCTCACTTATACTGAAGATTTTGGAGACGTTGGGAATTGGGGAAACAATTTTACCGGTGGAGTTGGTGCCGGTGCCTGGTCCTCATACCCTGTCACGACAGGTGGTTCTGCGAATGATGGAATCAGAACCACTAAATCTTCAGCAACTTTCGTGAGCGGAACTTCCGGAGGAATTCAGAGAGGTACAGGTGCATTGGTGTTTTTATCAACCGGAAGCGGTGCCACTTCAGAAGCGGTAGCCGCTGATATTTTGTTTGACTTTACAGGAGTGAATGCAGGTAGTTTATCATTCGACTGGATTGCTGTTGATAACAGTGGAGGGACTCGACCGGCTTCCTTAAGAGTTTTTTGGAGTGTTGACAATTCAACTTTCACAGAAATTACTTCAGGACAAATAATTGATGTACTCAGCCCGGCATCCGGTTCGATTACGACTATTTCATTGCCATCTGCCTTTAATAATTCTTCTACTGCAAGACTTAGATTTTATGAACATGCAGGGACAGTAACCGGATCTGGAAATCGAGACAAGATTTCGATTGATAACTTAGTGGTAACAGCTACCATTGCCTTAGGTCCGCCTACTGTAACTACACCCACCGAGAGCTCAATTGGAAGTACCACCGCAACTCTAGGTGGAGATGTTACCGGAGACGGTGGCAGTGCACTTACAGCAAGTGGTGTTGTTTGGAGTGTAACTTCAGTAAATGCAAGTCCGACAATTGGTGGAACAGGTGTAACTGATGTTGCTGGTCCGGGAACATTGGGTGTTTTTACTGTGAATGCAACAGGAATGCCTTCAAGTACCCAGATTAGTTATTCTGCCTATGCTTCAAATGCGAATGGAACTACTTATACAAGTCCGACTACGTTTACTACATTACCTCCCGGTGTGATGTTACCTCCGGCATTAATTGCAGTTATTGCTACTGTCGATGCTAATTTTGACATTACCTATACAGATGATCCTTCCTGGAGATCAGCCGTTTCGAGTGTTATGTATGGTGCTACAACTTTAAATCTTGGTACTGATTATACATTGGCTGCAGGAATACTTACTTTAAAGCCAAGTGGAAATGCAGCGTTACAAGTTACAGGAACTGAAACTGTAACAGTCGTTGCCACAGGTTACAGTGATGCAACGGTAAGTCAAAGCATTGGAGCCGGAGCAGACAGTTACCTTGAAATGATTGTTGAGCCAACAGATCCTGCAGTGAATGGCAATGATCTGACTACCCAGCCTTCTGTATTAATAAAAGACCAATACGGGAATGCCACTTCAAGCACTGCAACAGTAACTGCAACGACAGGAGCTGGTGCATGGACACCTACAGGAAATACCACAGCTAACGGAGTTTCCGGAACAGCAACATTTAGCGGGTTAAGCGCAACAAGCGCCGCAGCTGTTACCGGAGCAACTATCATTTTTACAAGTCCCGGCTTAACATCAGCCACCTCAGCCGCTTTTGATATCCCTGCACCACTTTTACCTGCTGATCATATGATTTTTGTTTCTGTTCCAACGACAGGTATTACAGGACATAATGTAAGTTCTTTTCAGGTACATGCACTTCGTCCGGATAATTCAGTTGATAATACCTACACAGGTAGTGTTTCTATAACAATAGCTACCGGAGGAGGAAGTTTAACAGGTACAACAACCAAGAGTTGTTTTGCAGGAGTTGCAACATTTAATGATCTTCAATTTGATGCCGGAGATTCTTATACATTAAATGCTAATTCAGGCTCTTTCAGTCAAATTATTAGCAGTAGTATCTTAATCAGACCTGCTATTGCCAGCTGGGACTTCGAAGGAATATCTGCATCTAATACAGGCACAACATTAATTCTTAGTTCGGGATCACCAATCGCAGACGCAGGGTTCCAGACAGCCGGTTCCGCATTCACAGGGGAGCATGCAAGTGCCTCGACTGTTTGGTCAGATCCGGCAGGAAATGGTTCTGCAAATTCAATCAGTTCAAATAACTGGTCGATAGGGGACTATTATCAGTTCCTCGTTGACCTGAGTAATTATCAGAACATATTTTTAAATTTCGATCAATTGGGAAGTGGTTCAGGTCCGGCCGACTTTAAAGTACAGTATAGTACAGACGGAGTAAGCTTTTCCGATTTTGCTTCTAACAACTATAGCCTGGGTAACACCAGCTGGCATTCATATGAATTTGATCTTAGTTCGATCACAGCTTTGAATGGAGCTTCAACTGCATATATTCGTCTCGTAAATACCACAACTGTTTCCAACTCCGGTGGAATCGTTGGGACTGGTGGAACAGGCAGGGTAGATAACGTTGTCCTTTCCGGTACATGCGGCATTACTTGTCAAAACGGTGGAACTGCAACTCCGGCTTGCGGATGTAATTGTCTTTCCGGTTATTCAGGAGTGTTTTGTGAAATTGCTCCATGTTCTCCACCGGCAGCACCAACAGGTGCAAGTGCTCAATCTTTTTGTGGCGCTGCTACGGTGTCAAGCCTTACGGCAACAGGAACCGGAATCATCTGGTATGATATGGCAATTGGAGGAACTGCTTATGTAGGTACCGATCCATTGGTAAATGGAAATCATTACTATGCCTCACAAACTGTAAGTGGTTGTGAGAGCACATCCCGTTTGGATGTAACAGCCACATTAACTGTAATTGTGGCAACCAACACAAATACTGCAATCAGTTATTGTACGATCCAGTCAGCGATCAATGATGCGTTGACATTGAACGGTCATACCATTACGGTAGCTGCAGGCACCTACGATGAGGACGTGAACATCAACAAATCGATCAGTCTGCTTGGAGCTGGTGCAGGTAGCACTACTATCCGCGGAATTTTCGGAGGTGATGGAGCTACGGTTCGTATTGCAGCGAGCAATATTGAAGTAGCCGGCTTTACCATTACACGTCTTGGAAACAACACGACAGACTGGAACCTTGCCACATTGAATTCAACGGGTATCGGAATCCAGGGCGCTCATATCGGAAGCTTAATCCGGGATAATAATATCGTAGGTAACCGTACGGGAATAGATGTGAACAACAGTTCCAGCCATACTTTCCGTAACAATACGATCAACGATAACCGCACGGGATTAATCTTCCGTAACGTGACAGATAACCTGACAATCATTGAAAACGAGATCAAGGCTAACTGGACTGTGGGAGTGTTGTTCTTAGATGCAAGCAGTGGATCAAATGTTCCGTTGCAGACAGCTTTGAATTGTAACATCAGCAGTAACGATATCAGTGGAAACTGGTATGGTCAGATTGTGGATCGCCAGACAGGTGGATCATTACCTGCACCGGGAGCAAACTTAAAGAGCTTCACGTGTAACTGGCTTGGTACAACATCACCGTCAGTATCAACAGCAAACAGTGCAGAGCCGGGATACGCAGCACAGATTCCTGTAGCCTACGGCGGAACAGCTGTAGCACCGGGCGGACAGCCGGATATCTTAGGAGCAGCATCAGCGAACATCGTATACATCCCGATGCTTACATCAGGAAGTGATTTGAACGTAGAGACAACACCGGGACGAGGAACTTATGGCTTCCAGCCATCGGTTTCCTGTTCGGCACCATGTGCTTTGATGGTATCAACTTCAACAACCGGCGCAAATTGTCCATCATTAAATGATGGAACAGCAAGTGTATCTGTTACAAGTGGCGGAACAGGAAGTTATACATACCTCTGGTCAAACGGAGCAACAACAGCAACAGCCGGTGGTCTTGTCGTGGGAACCTATACAGTAACAGTTACTGATTTGAACGGGTGCACAGCAACAGGCAGTGCCACGGTAACATCCAGCCCTTCTGTCCCTGTGCATAATCAAACAAGTGGTTTAGACTATTGTACTATTCAATCAGCCATTGACGCCGTAGCAACTACAAATGGAGATGTAATCACTATTGATGCAGGCACCTATAATGAAAATGTAAACCTTAACAAAGGAGTTACACTTCAAGGTAGCGGTCCGGGATCAACGATACTCACACCATCAGTTGGCTGTTCGGGTAATGGTGTAACCATGAGTGCGAATAATTCAAAAGTTAAGAACCTTACAGTAACGAATTACACCTATGGTATCGCAGTATCAAGTACGGGATCGGAAATAGATAATGTATACATGAATGCAAACTGCACTGCAGGTCTTGAACTTAGTTCAGGAGCAACAACATTATCCGTTACCAATTCACGCTTGAATAATAATACATCTCTGGGCTTCCGTAAAGGAACAGCCGCTGTAGTATCAGGATTCACAATGGATAATTGTGAAGTCACCGGTAACTTACAGGGATGTTTCATTGCCAAGAACAATGGAGCGGGCGGTACATTTAATAATGTATCCATCAGTAATTCAAACTTCAGTAATAACCTTATCAAGGGAATGTATTTTGAAGCTTTGAGCAATGCAACGTTTGATAACATTACGATGAATAATAGTGGAACGGATGCTACTTACGGGTTCAACAATGGTATTGATATCAATTTAAAGTATGGTTCCTATACCAATATCATCATTGAAAACTCATCGATCACCAATTGCGGATCCACAGGAACCGCCACGGATGTTAACAACCCGGCCGCCATCGCCGTGAAGGCACGGGACGATAGTCCTTCTTATAGTGGTAATCCGGCATCACTAAATGGTTTCACACTGAGAAACACCTTTGTGAGCGGACCGAACAACGGATTGCGCTTTGGTGAATTCAATAAGGTGAATACTACACCAACAGGGATTACAGTAACTGATAACCATTTTGGAAACGGGTATAGTAATAAGGCAGTCTTAAATACGACATCCAATGCATCGATCAGTATCAGCTGTAACTGGTATGGAGTAACATCTGCACCTGCCGTAGCAGCCTTACACTCCAATATAGCCTCATTCACTCCATACTTAACAGGTGGATCTGATGCTTCAGGAAATGCAGGATTCCAACCGGCTTCAGTTTGTACGCCAACTTGTGCCTTGATGGTATCGACCTCATCCACAGATGCAGCATGTCCTTCATTGAATAACGGTACAGCAAGTGTAACGATCACCGGTGGTGGCGTAGGACCTTACACATACTTATGGTCTAACGCAGCCACTACGGCAACAGCTACAGGACTTACAGCAGGTACTTATACTGTAACAGTAACAGATGATAATGGATGTACAGCCACAGGCAGTGCAACGGTATCAAGCCTATCAGTGACTAACAC
The DNA here is from genome assembly GCA_004295015.1 of Bacteroidota bacterium. Classification (GTDB taxonomy): domain Bacteria; phylum Bacteroidota; class Bacteroidia; order AKYH767-A; family 2013-40CM-41-45; genus QQVM01. Next base: position 50,414 of record SHNE01000047.1, read on the forward strand.
GACTTTGTCAACTTCATACACTACTATACAGGCAGCCATCAATGCAGCAACTGCGGGAGATGTAATTGAAGTATGTGCCGGCACATACGCAGAGAACATAACAATCAACAAAGCGCTTACATTAAATGGAGCTAACGCTAATGCATCCTGCGGAAGCAGAGCAGCAGAGTCAATCCTTGCACCATCAAGTGGAACGGCAGTGACCATCACTGCCTCAGGTGTAACGGTTAATGGATTTGAGATGACAGCACCCTCAGCAGTTTATGCAGTAGTGTGTGGAAACACATCCAACACCAGTGTGATCTTTAATAATATCCATGACATCGGAACTACAGTAACCAATGCCAATGTTCATGCGATCAATTATTCTGTATCCAACTCACCGGCGGCAACGACTAATGTGACGATCTCAGACAACTGTATCAATAACATCAGCTCAACATTACTAAGCGGCTGGAGCGCCAGTGCAATCGGTATCCTTCAATCTCCTTCAACAGGAAGCTTGACAGGCCTGAACATAGAGCGTAACCTGATCAGCAACGTGAACGTGAACACAGGCAACTGGCCAACAGGCAAGATCGCCTATGGTATCCAGATTAACGTGGGTGGAAACGGCAGCTACCTGACTAACGGAAAAGTTGTCAATGCTTCGATTAAAGACAATGAGTTATCTAATATCGGAGGCTTCATCGCTACAGGTATCGCACTGGAAGGAAACACAGAGGACGCGGTAGTTGAGAACAACTCGGTAGCTAATCTGTCAGGCCGTAAACTGGATGTAAGATCCGGTGGAGGTTATGACTTAAGCGGCCTTAAAGTGGAGAACAACCGTTACGTAGGAACGTTGACAGTAAGAAATAACAGCTTCCGGACAAATACCTTTATCCATAACGGCACACCAAACTTAGGATATGCAGTATCGAACTATGTCTTATCAAGTGTAGGAACTCTTACACTGGAGTGTAACTGGTTTGGCACAGCGATCAACAGTGAGATCCAGGATAACGTAACACTGACCGGCAAGATCTTCAGTAAGGATCTTTGTACTACAGTGTATGCACCATACCGCACCAATGGAACAGATGCAAGCGCATCGATTGG
>SHNE01000002.1 GCA_004295015.1 Bacteroidota bacterium
GCTTTAGCCAAAACACGCCGCCACATTTAATCGCTCTGAAATATTTGTGCGGTAAAAAAGATTTGGCTAAAGCCAATATCACGCTTTGAATTTATCCACGCCCTGAAGGGCGTGGCAATTTGAAAATATTTACTCCCAAATAAATAATTTAAATTTTAAAACGCAGGCAGTTATTAAACTAATAAGATTTGAAGGCCATTTTAAAAGGAATATTAACAACTTGGCCACACCCGGTTTGAATTGCCACGGCCTTCAGGCCGTGGATAAAGAGTACAAAACCAACTTGGCTTTAGCCAAAACACTCCGCCACATTTAATTGCCTTGAAATATTTTTGCGGTAAAAAAGATTTGGCTAAAGCATTTCGTGTCTTGCATTTATCCACGCCCTGAAGGGCGTGGCAATTAGAAAAAAAATGCTTCCAAATAAATTAGTTGAAATTCCGGCACAATAGCAGTTATTAAACTAATAAGATTTGAAGGCCGTTTTAAAAGGAATATTAACAGCCTGGCCGCACCCGGTTTGAATTGCCGCGGCCTTCAGGCCGTGGATAAAAAATACAACCCTTGTTTGGCTTTAGCCAAAACAATCCGCCACATTTAATCGTTCTGAAATATTTGTGCGGTAAAAAAGATTTGGCTAAAGCCATTTTCTCTTATCGAATTCATCCACGGCCTGAAGGCCGTGGCAATTTGAAAAAATACTTGATCCGGAAGAATTTTATTTGTCTCTAAAAAGTGCGGCTACAAAAAATATACTAATCAAATGGAGATGCTACAACATCAGATCCCTACTTTTTTGACGATCCCATCCCTTCCAACTTAATCTCAGTCTTTATTCTTGATTCTGTCTCAGGCTCCAACCTCTGCCCCACCGGCTCAATTAGGTCACGATCGTTTTGACGTGGGTTTTTTATTCTTGGAGAGACGGGATACGCATTCATCTCTTCAGAAGGATATGGCTCTAACATGCTTGTAATCTCATTTAGATGCTCCGCCTTTAACCATCGTTGTTCATCTCGTTCAGCTAAAATGACCGGTGAACGATGATGTGGGATTTTTTGCAAGAGTTCATTCGCTGTCGTAGTGATTATCGCGAATGAATGAACAATCTCACCAGTTTCATGATTAGTCCAGCGATCAAAAATTCCGGCTAAGGCGAATGGCCTTCTCTGCTTGAGATAAACGACAAAGGGATGATCCAAGCCTTCATTTGTCGATCCTTCTATAAATGCATCTGCAATAACAAGACAGCGCTGGGATCGAATAGGCTTTCTGAATGAAGGCTTGCTAATAATTCCTTTACCTCCGGTATAATTAGGATCATTCTCTTTATTACCATCACCTTCAGAGCGCGCATTAAAAAAATACATTTTCTTCTTGGCCCAGGAAGGCGTCAGTCCAAATTGAAAAAACTGAAGTTCTTTGGGTTTATCGCTTGTAATAACGGGAGCCATAGATCCCGGACCCAGGTTATAATTGGGTATCATTTTTAAAGGCAGCTCAGGTGCTTTCACCTGAAAGCGCTTTTCGATGACTTCAACAGATGAAACTACTACATATCTTCCACACATAAGTAAATAGTTTAATTGAAATTAGCCTTTCCAGTTTTTATACACCTCTGGCATTTCAGGTCTGTCCTTCGGGACTTCTCTTAAAGGCTCACAAGGATGAAGAGTTTTATACAATTGTGACGGAAGCTTTTGATACAACACAGTACCCTTCATTTTCCATGCCACAATTTCGTCACTTGCATCTTTAATAATCTTAGCCGGATTGCCAACGACAATTTTATTCGAAGGAATATCCATTCCTTCCGGAACAAAGGTCAAGGCCCCGATGATGCAATTATCCCCGACTGTCACATTATCCATAATCACTGCATTCATTCCTACTAAAACATTCTTACCAATGTGAGCACCGTGAATAATTGCTCCGTGTCCTATGTGTGCTCCTTCCTCCAAAACAATGGTTATCCCGGGAAACATGTGGATAGTACAATTCTCCTGAACATTACAACCATCTTTAATAATAATTGCACCCCAGTCACCACGGATTGCTGCGCCGGGGCCGATATATACATCCTTTCCGATAACCACATTGCCGGTGACTACTGCTTGGGGATGAACGAAGGAGGATTCGTGGACGACGGGGATGTAACCTTGGAAGGAGTATATCATTTTCAACTTATAATTATTACCTTTAAAAGGAGCTTATTAGAATATGCTAAAATTACTAAATGTTATGAAACCAACGAGGTAAGAAGACACATTAATTTAACGATAACATTAGCTGAAGTCCAATGCTCAGTAAAATTCAAATCCGGTATAGATTTTTCGCTATCTTTATTCTGCTAAAAATTTACCAATGAAGAAATATTTAAGCCTTTCAATCCTCATCCTGATTAGTTCCTACCTACTGGCACAAAACGCAATCAGCTTCGACAGTCTGCAATTGCAGTATTCGGCCCTAACAGATGACGCAGTCTATTTTAATTCTGATAAGTTAGTAAAGTCAGATTACTATGGCAATATCATCTGGGCAAAGTCCGGTGGGCCTATCAACAGCCCATTTAAAATTAAAGATAACAGAATCTATATATTCAATCAGCACAAATTGTGCAAACTTGACAGTACAGGAAATATAACATGGTCAGTTGACCTAATTCAACCACTATGCACAATGAGCCCTGATTCCAATTCTATTGCGGATCTGGTAATTAAAGACAACAGGATTTACATTTTAGTCAATCAGTACTTTGGCTCCAGCATCATTTTCTATCCTTCATTGATCACATTGGACACGAATGGTACTGTAATTAATTCCTGGTGTGGCGAATACTATCAAAACTATATTTTTTTGAAAGGCACCGAGAGTGCAGCCGGTGGAGCATGGCTGAGTGGTGTTCATGGAGGAACAGGATTTTCATTCAAGGTGGATTCTGACGGTGTAGTCTCTCAAAACACAATGATGAATGCCTTCCAGAAAGATCAAATTACGAATATCCTCAAAACACTTCAAAAAAACGATCTGTCACATTGCTATTTCGTAAACAGCTTCGATCCGGGTAATGAAGCAAACCCATATATATATATTGAATCAGATGATGGAAGCCAGCGATCCTATAAATGCTACACTACTCCATTGATGTGGCCTGGGATAACTCTTATATCGGCAACTCTTGACCAAAATGATAATTTATACTTTTTGGCATCAAGTGATTCTCCAAAAAATATTCTATTCAAGACTAATGCTAATGGACAAATTAGTGTAGCTAAGTGCTGGACAAATTCAACTTTAAGCAACTTTCAACTAGACTTTAGTTCCGGTACAAATATGATAGTCCGGAATGATTCATTGTATATACTATGTAAAATAGCCGGGAAAACTTCGATACTCGCATTAGATACGACACTTAATTCTATCTGTTATTTGCCCGACTCAATCGTGCAGATCGATGACTCAGCAACTATTTCTATTTCCTATCTAAGCACTTGGCCCGTATCGCAAGTATCCTACATTGCTCAAAATACAATAGTTCAAAACTATTTAGCTCAACAAAATAATGGTATACGAATTTGCCAGCCTACTTCGATTCAGGAAACTTTGAATAATACGCAAATAGAAATTTACCCTAATCCTGCATCGAATGAATTTCAAATAAATATGAAGAAGGAGATATCAGAGTTTAAAATGTATAATTCAATTGGACAGGATATGAAAGTTTATTGCGTCCGTTCCAGTCAGCTATTGAAAATAAATACAAGCACACTGAATAATGGGGTCTATTTTGTTATTGTTAGATTTTCAGATAGGGAATTGAAGAAAAGTGTGGTGATAATTAATAAATAAATAAAACATTTGAGTTCCGAATTCTCTTATTCTGCATTTTGAATCACCATAGTAAACCCCTGCCCTACCCCGACGCACATTGTCACTAAGGCATATCGCTTTCCTTGTTCCTGAAGTTCCAGTGCTGCAGTACCTAAAATGCGTGAGCCGCTCATTCCAAGTGGATGTCCGAGGGCGATAGCTCCACCGTTAGGATTAATTCTTGCATCATCGTCTTTCAATCCCCATGAGCGAATGCAGGCCAGAGATTGAGCTGCGAAAGCTTCGTTGAGCTCAATGATGTTTATGTCATTCATTGTTATGCCGGCTTTTTTCAATGCAATGTTACTTGCCTCAACAGGACCAATTCCCATAATTCTTGGCTCGACACCGATAGCAGCTGATGAAATTATTCTGGCAAGGGGTTTAAGCGAAAAATTCTTTACGGCATCTCCGGAAGCAATTAACATGCATGCAGCACCATCATTTAGACCGGAAGAATTACCGGCAGTAACAGTACCATCCTTTTTGAATGCAGGTTTCAATTTCCCTAGACCTTCCATGCTGGTATCAGGACGAATGAATTCATCCTGATCAAATATTATTGGATCTCCTTTTCTTTGTGGGATCTCAACTTTCACAATTTCATTTGCAAATCTTCCTTTAGCCTGCGCACTTGTTGCTTTCTGTTGGCTTCGCATTGAAAATGTATCCTGATCGATTCGGGAAATGGTATGTTGTCCGGCGAGATTCTCGGCTGTATCACCCATAGCATCAGTTCCAAAAAGTTCTTTCATCTTCGGATGTACAAATCTCCATCCAAAACTTGAATCGAACATCTGTGCATCACGTCCATATGGAGTAGATGTTTTAGAAATTACCCATGGTCCGCGCGTCATGTTCTCTACTCCACCTGAAATCATTAGCTCGGCATCACCGCACATAATCATTCTTGCTGCAGATGCTGCTGCGGATAATCCCGATGCACAAAGGCGATTAACCGTTTCTCCGGGGACAGACACAGGCAAGCCCGCCATCAGCGAAGCCATTCTGGCAACATTACGGTTATCTTCACCGGCCTGATTAGCACAACCCATAATTACATCTGCAATCATGCTTGGATCGATTGATTGATTTCTTGCCATCAATTCTTTCAGAACAATAACTGCTAATTCGTCAGTACGAACTGCTCCTAATGTTCCACCAAAATTTCCAATGGGAGTACGAATGGTATCTATGATATATGCCTGGCGCATTTTTTTCTGAGAATTAAATTAGACTTATAGAAATACAGACTCTGTTCAGAACATTTATTTTATATTTTGCCACTAATGCACGAATATCATATCTTTCAATGCTTGTTGCGTAAATTAATTTCCCATAAAATCCGAAAAGCACAAAAATTATTTCCTTAGATTTTATTCGCATTCGTGGCAAAAATTATTCTTTTAATTTACACTTCCCAATCTCTGCTGGTCCTGTAAACAGTTCCTTTGAATAAAGCAACCGTTTTTCCTGAATGATTTTTTATAGTGATATAATAAACTGCAATCTTTTCCGATATTGAAACTTCCTCAGCCGTGGCAGTAATCTCATCTCCTTCACGCATGGCTACGGTATGTGATATCGAGGTTTCCACTGAAACACTTTTTCTGCCATGAGAATTTGAAGCAAAGGCAAGGGCGCTATCAGCAAGCGAATAGGTGATTCCTCCATGCGCGATTCCAAAACCATTCAGCATTTCTTTTCTGATTTTCATTCTGAGCACACATCTTCCCGTCTCAATCAGTACTCTTTCAATACCTAACCATTGACTGAATGCATCATGGTCGAACATCTGATCAACGACTTTATGGGCTAGAGACTTTTCTGTCATGACTTCTTATTCAAAAATATTTTTATTCAACGTCTCTTTGAACCAAATAGCATACCCATCAAACCACGTGTAAGTTCCCTTGCTACGGTTTTAAATAAGGGATTTTTAGTCACTGCTGTTATGCTCTCTCCTATCCCCGACTTTTCTTCAACGGCTACTTTCTTCGACTTAGATTTGGCAGGTGCCTGGTCCTCATCAGAAATCCTTTCAAGTTTAGCTTTTAATATTTCATGAGCGCTTTCTCTGTCTATGACTTTATTGTACTCAGCTGCAATTTTCGATCGGGCAACAATTCCATCCAATTCAACTGGACTAAGAATATCCATTCGCGTTCGTGGTGCACATAACATTGTGTGAGCTAATGGTGTTGGAGCACCCTTCTCATTCAAAGTTGTGATAATGGCTTCCCCGATTCCTAATTCGGTCAATAAAGTCTCGGTATCATAAAATTTCGTTGAGGGATAATTCTGAGCCACTAACTTAATATCTTTTCGGTCATTGGCCGTGAAAGCTCTCATCGAGTGTTGAAATTTGGCGCCAAGCTGACTAAGAATAATTTCAGGAATATCTGAAGGAACCTGGGTGCAAAAAAATATTCCAACACCTTTGGAACGAATTAATTTAATTACCATTTCCAACTGATCCATCAATGCCTTCGTTGCTTCGCGGAAAATTAAATGTGCTTCATCAATAACGACAACCAGTTTCGGTGCTGCTTTATCTCCCAGTTCAGGAAATTTTGAATAAATTTCGGCCAGCAGGCATAGCATGAAAGTAGAAAAGAGTTTTGGCTTCTCTTGCATATCTGTAAGTCTGAGCACAGAAATATAGCCGTATCCGTTCTCATCTTTTCGAACCAGGTCACTCACTTCAAAAGATTTTTCTCCGAAGAACTGATCAGCCCCCTGACTTTCCAACTCAAGCAGTTTACGCATGATTACTCCAACTGAGGCGGGACTAATCAAGCCATAATCTTTAACTTCCTCTTTTCCTTCATTGCTAACATAATTGAGTGCTGATCGAAAATCTTTGATATCGAGCAGAGCCATTCCTTTGTCATCACAATATTTAAATACAATATTTACAGCGCCCTGCTGGTTATCATTTAACTCTAGAATTTTTGAAAATAAAATCGGGCCAAATTCAGAAACAGTAGCACGCATTCGACTACCTTTCTCCTCTGAGATAGAAAGCATCTCAACAGGAAATTGACCGGGCGACCAAGGCACCCCTATTTGTTCGTGCCGACTTTGTATTTTAGGATTGTCTGTACCGGGAGCTGCGATTCCACTCAGATCACCCTTGACATCCATCACCAATACACAAACACCTTTCTCAGAAAGTCCTTCAGCCAGGCGTTGAATAGTTTTCGTCTTACCTGTACCGGTAGCACCGGCAATTAGGCCGTGACGGTTGACAGTATTCAATGGAATTTTAATCTGAAGTCCGGGGATGGTCTTTTTATCAAACATCGCACCTCCCAGGATGATGCTCTCACCCTGAAAAGCATAACCTGCTTCTAGTGTTTTTTTTAATTCTTCGACATCCGGCATAAGTTCAATTTAGGTTTCAGTACCTGTATCAATTAGGATAAAATCTTTTTATTATTGGCAGCTAATTGTTTCAGAAGCACACTTGGTCTGTAGCGTTCTTCCTGGTACTCTGAATACAATGATTGCATTGTATCCAAAACTGTTTTAGCTCCCAGCTCATCACACCATGCTAACAATCCTTTCGGATAGTTCACACCTTTGGTCATCGCCAAATCAAGATCCTGTGCTGATGCAATTTTCAAATACAATGCATCGACCGCTTCATTGATAAGCATAACCAGAATTCTTCTAAGTATCTTCTGACCTAATTCTGTATCTTCCTTGGGTTTAGGAGCGGTGACGCCATCAGCATAGTTATAATATCCCCGTTTGGTTTTACGACCCAAACGTCCTGCTTCCACCATGCGCTTTTGTGTGAGTGCCGGCTTATAACGGGGATCCGTATAAAACTGATTCCAAACTGTTTCTGTTACTTTATAATTAATATCATTCCCAATAAGATCCATCAGTTCAAAAGGGCCCATTCTGAAACCACCTAATTCCCGCATAGCCCAGTCAATTGTAGCAAAGCCCTCCTGTCCTTCCGGTAAACCGTAGCATGACTCTTCATAAATCCGCAGTGCTTCACCGTAAAATGAACGAGCCACACGATTAACTATAAAACCCGGAGTATCTTTAACTACTACCGGAGATTTTTTCCAAGCCTTCATCAAATCATGCACGCGCACAATATTTTCATGATTGGTTGCCAGACCCGGAATGATTTCCACCAATGGCATCACAGGTGCCGGATTGAAAAAATGAAGTCCCAAGACCCTGCCCGGGTTCTTGCATGCACCTGCAATTGAAGTAACAGATAAGGAAGAAGTGTTTGTAGCAAGAATGGTGTTTGAGCCAGTCGACGATTCCAGCTCGATAAACACTTTTTGTTTGATACCAAGATCTTCAATGATAGCCTCGATGACTAATTCACAATCGTGGAACTCTGAAACATTCTCAGCAAAATGAATACGACCTATGATATCAGCAGCTTCATCAGTTGTCATTTTACCTTTCTCAACCAATTTCTTAAACGTTTCCTTCATACTCCCGATTGCCCGCTCGAACAATCTGGCGTTCTCATCAAAGAGAAGTACGGTATGGCCGGCAGTTGCGGCTATTTGAACAATTCCTGTGCCCATGGTGCCTGCACCAATTACACCAACCGGTCCGAATTTGAAATTCTTGTTGTCTGACATATTTGCTAAATGGCAAAAATAGCAAAAAATCAGGCCATTTTTCCCTAAAAATGTGTGTTCTATTGCTGAAATTAAGGCTTTTGTCAGCACGATGAATAATAAATATTTTCTGCAAAAAGGTTTGTTTTGGCGTCTTAGAGTCGTATATTTGCCATCCTAAAAATCGGAAAACAAGGCTTTTCGGCCAAAATCTCTGATTTATCTGAAAGACTTAAAAATAGAAATTAGCATACAATGGCAAATCACAAATCATCCCTAAAGCGTATCCGTAGCAACGATGCTAAACGTCTGCGTAACCGTTACCAGGCTAAGACAGTCAGAAATGCCATCAAGGCATTTATGGAAATTCCGGAGAAGAAAGACGCTCTTGCAAAACTTCCTAAGATGACATCCATGCTTGATCGTATAGCAAAAACTCATATCATTCATAAAAACAAAGCAGCTAACCTGAAAAGTGAATTAGCAGTTCATGTTAACCAGATGAAATAAATATTGAAGAAATTTTTTTTTGCCTCTCGGAAACGAGGGGCTTTTTTTTTGCCCTCGTCTAAAAAAGAAACCTGCATTTACTGGATGCACAATAAATCTGTTCTTCGCACCTTGCCATCTCAAGATAAAAACACTGATGGAACAAAAACTCAGCATTAAAACCTGGGCAGAAGAAGATCGACCTCGTGAAAAGCTAATTCTAAAAGGGAAACATAGTCTCTCCGATGCTGAACTGATTGCCATACTTATCAGCTCCGGTACGCCTGAAGAAACAGCCGTGGAACTTGCCCGAAGAATCCTGAACGACTGCGGGAATGACCTTCTCCAACTGAGCAGAATGAATATAGCTGAACTCATGAAGTTCAAAGGCATAGGAGAAGCCAAGGCCGTGAGCATTAGTGCTGCTCTTGAACTCGGACGACGCAGAAGTGAATCCAGTCAGGACAAGGTTGAAAAAATTTCTTCAAGCAAGGATGTCGTTTCAATATTCCAACCGCTATTGGGAGATTTGCTACATGAAGAATTCTGGATATTATTCCTTAACAGAGCCAACAGGATAATAGGTAAGCAACAAATCAGCATGGGCGGGATGAGCGGAACTGTTGCTGATCCAAGAATGATTTTCAAATCAGCCTTAGACAAGAAAGCACTTGCAATCATACTATGCCATAATCACCCCTCAGGCAATACTCAGCCCAGTGAAGCAGACCTTAGTCTTACGAAAAGCCTCCATTCAGCAGGAAAAATTCTGGAAATAGCGGTTCTGGATCATGTAATTATCACGCAAAGCGGATTCTATAGTTTTGCTGACGAAGGAAACATTTGAACAAAGATTTTCCGCATTCTTTCTCAGAAGGATTGCTTATTTTCACGCGAAACTAATTCACTCAAGGTTTCCGGAAAAACAATGCTGCTGATTTACTCGCCCTTATCGTCTCCCCGACTGAACTATATTCTTGACCTCATCTTTCAGGATTTTCTGGGTATTGGATATGAATTTACTTCAGATGCGGATAAATTTAGCTTTCATTCAGGACCCAAGTTAAATTACAGCGAACAGGCTTTTGGAAATGAACTTTTCATTTACTCTACCCGTTTACTTTTTGAAAAAGGAATTCGGGACCAACAGATTTCTGTTATAGACTGGCAGGATACGAAAGCATTTTTTGCCACGCATCCAAAATACCATTTACCCTTCGATATTTTCGCTGCTTCATTTTATCTCCTTACACGTTACGAAGAATACCTTCCTCATCGACGTGATGTTCACGGACGATTCGATGCCAGAGACAGCCTGGCATTTCAAAAAGGATTTTTACATAAACCGGTGGTAGATTTGTATGTAAAAGCACTCAAGGAACTACTCTTATCTTCTTATCCCGAGACAGTTTTTCCGGAAAGATCGTTCAGATTTCTTTCAACTATCGACATTGATAATGCCTGGGCATATAAAGAAAAAGGAATTCTGCGCACAACAGGCGCATTGGTTCGTTCACTTGTGCACTTTGAATTTAAAGAATTTGCAGAAAGGATGTTGGTTCTTCTTGGCACCAGGTCAGATCCCTTTGACACCTATGATTATTTACATTCTGTTCAACAACAATTTGGTTTTAAAAGCATTTACTTTTTTTTACTGGGTGATTATGGAGAAAATGATAAAAACGTTTCTACTTCCAGAAAGAAATTTCAATCACTGATAAATTCAATTGCCGATTATAACCAGGTAGGAATTCATCCATCTTATGCTTCCAATAAACTTAGCAGCAGAATTCGACTTGAACAATCACGACTTCAGAAAATAATAAAAAGCAACGTTACAAAAAGCCGTCAGCATTTTCTCAAACTCGAATTTCCTGAAACATACCGGAATCTTATTGAATGTGACATCACCGATGATTACACCATGGGTTATGCTTCTGAACCGGGTTTCCGGGCAGGCACCTGCAACTCATACCGTTATTTTGACCTGGTATATGATTGCCCGGCTCCCCTGACAATTCATCCCTTTGTAGTGATGGATGCCACATTAAATTTGTACAAAAAAATAAAACCTGCTGAAGCGATGAGTTATGTTGGCCCTTTGCTTAAGGAGGTAAAAAAAGTGAATGGCACATTTACCCTACTATGGCACAACGAATCGCTCGGAGAAAAAAAACCATGGGAAGGCTGGAAAAATGTCTATGAAGAAATTATTACTGCAGCATATCAAAAAAATTGATACGATTTCTAAAACATACTGAAATAGATAAAAACCGTTGGGATCGATGCATCGATCAAGCTGACGAAGCCATAGTTTATGCTAATTCCTGGTATCTTGACATTGTTTCTCCGGCTTGGAATGCATTGGTTGAAGACGATTACAAAGCAGTATTCCCACTCACCCAAAGAAAGAAGTTTGGCTTTCATTATTTATATCAACCACCTTTTACTCAACAGCTCGGATTGTTCAGGTCTAATGCCGGAGCGGGTCACATACTTTCCGATTTTTTAGAAAAAATTCCAATTGATTACAAGCTCATTGAAATTCAATTGAACTCAGTCAATACTCCGCTGGCTATTCCCTCCACTTTCAGGCAAATCAAAAAAATTACTCATCATTTAAATTTAAACTCCAAAACCGAACTGCTTGAAAATAATTTTTCAGAGAATACACGAAGAAGTATTAAACGATTCAATAAATCTGAATGGAAAATTAAGCATGAAGGTGACCCGAAGAAACTGGTGGAACTGTTTAGAAATAACCGGGGAAAAGGTATTTCTCAGCTTAAGGATAGCGACTATGCAATATTTTTAAGCATCTGTTCAGAAGCAAAAAATCGAAATCTAATCTACTGCCTGGTCGCTACAGATCCTATGGATAATTTGCAAGCCGGTGTAATTTTTATAAAAACGCATGCGGGCCATATATTGCTTTTCTCGGCCCTGTCTGTTGCAGGTAAAGAAAATGGAGCTATGGCTGCATTGATCGGAGAATTTATTCGTACGCATGCAGATAAAAACGGAATCCTTGATTTTGAAGGATCTATGGATCCGGGGATCGCTCGATTTTATAAGAGCTTTGGATCGCATGAAATCGTATATTTACAAATTATAAATAATCGTCTTCCCATCTTTTTGCGTTGGTTAAAAAATTAATAATTCAGGTTTATGGTTCACAATCTAGGTCTCGGAAACTCCATCATCAATCAATTTATCTCTGAAATAAGAGACACTTCTATACAACAGGACAGGATGCGATTCCGGAGAAACCTGGAACGTACAGGTGAAATATTTGCTTATGAAATAAGCAAAGAACTTGCCTATGAAAATTCCGAAGTAACGACTCCGCTTGGAAGTGCCATTGTTCCGGTATTAAAAGAGCAACCAATTGTTGCTACAATCCTTCGTGCCGGATTACCTTTACATCAGGGAATTCTGAATTATTTTGATCAGGCCGACAATGGTTTTATCAGCGCCTACCGAAAACATCATAAGGACGGGAGTTTTGAAATCAAGCTTGAATATGTTTCCTGCCCTTCAATTGAAGATAGAGTTCTCATTCTTTGTGATCCAATGCTGGCGACCGGCGCGAGTATGGTTAGTACCTATAAAGCTATGCTTGAAATGGGTAAGCCAAGACATACGCATATTGTAAGTGTTCTGGCAAGTACTCAAGGAGTAGAACATCTCAAAGCACAGCTGCCTATGGAGCGTATCAGCATTTGGGCAGCAGCTATTGATGAAGAGTTAACTGCGCAATCTTATATAGTACCCGGTCTTGGAGATGCAGGTGACCTTGCTTACGGTAAAAAACTTTGAACGCCGGAATAGTCATATAATATATTCCCGGTTTTAATTAGAAATGGATGAACTCCTGAAAATAGTTACGTTTATTTTACTCAGCAGTGTTAAATTCACGGTCGGACTTCCGCTCGTCTATCTAAATGAAACCTACGATTTCACCTGGCTTGAGACGAATATCTATGCTATTATTGGTGGAATGATTGGAGTAATTGTTTTCATGCATGTCAGCGAATGGCTTATTGCACTTTGGGATAGATTTCGTTTGTTTTTTTTTAAAAAGAAAATTCAGAGTAAATCACTTTTTTCAAGACCTACAGTCGACATAGAGGGAAATCTCGAAGTTCATTATGAATATGTAGAAAAAAGTTTACCTGCAAGAAAACTCTTCACCAGGAGAAATCGAAAAATGGTTCAGATCTGGAGAAAATATGGTCTGATAGGCCTGGCGACACTTACTCCCGTATTATTTTCAATTCCATTAGGTACATTCTTTATGACCAGGTTGGCAAAGAATAAAAAACGAATCATCATATATATGTTCGTATCCGTAACAAGCTGGTCTCTCCTTATCACCACATTATTTGAAATCCTGCATGTTGGTTCAATAAACGAAATAATAAAATGAAAACATACAAGCATATTTTCTTTGATCTTGACAATACAATCTGGGACTTTGATAAAAACTCCAGAGAAGCATTGTTTGAAATTTATCACAAGCATAATTTGAGTGAATTAGGTGTTAGCGACCCCAATTTTTTTATAGAAAAATACAAAGAGCGAAATGAAATGATGTGGGAACAATATCGTCTTGGCACCATAGATAAACTAACGCTTCGTGATAAACGATTCGCTTTGACTTTTTGGGATATGGGTCTTGACGCGGAATTAGCACCAACGGCTTTGGCGGATGATTACCTTTCAATTAGCCCCAGAAAAACGATCCTTTTTCCACATGCTCATGAAGTGTTGACTTATTTGAGTGCTAAATATACCCTCCATGTTATCACCAATGGATTTGAAGAGGCGCAAGGGATTAAAATGCAGGAATCAAAATTACTCCCCTATTTTCAGGAAGTGATTATTTCTGAACATACCGGCTTTCGTAAACCTGAACAGGGAATCTTCGACTATGCCATGAATAAAACAGGGGCTAGCTCCGGTGATTCTATTATGATTGGAGATGGACTGGAGGTTGATATCCTGGGTGCGCGTAAAGTAGGCTGGGATACCATCTATTTCAATCCGGAAAAAAAATCTCATCAGGAAGAAGTGACTCATGAGATCCATACGCTTTTTGAACTACTACATATTCTATAGACAAATAGATCCTGTCACTTTATTCAATCGAAAAAAAAGCCTCCTGAAAAAATCAGGAAGCTCCTTATAAGTAGTTTAATATTCTTATTTGTTATTTGGGGTTGCTGCATCGTTCTTCTCAGAAGCTGCCTCCGCCTTACTACCATGGCTGCAAGATGCTTTTGATTTTGATGAATGATCGCATGAAGCCTTTTCTTTTGATGAGCAGGATTTAGCTCCTTTGGAACTTGAGCAGCAAGATTTCTTTGCAGCCGGCGCTTCAGGTGATGCAGCCTCAGCAGCAACAGCTGTTTCAGTAGTAGCTGCTTTCTTTTGAGGTTCCTGCGCATTTGACACAAACGCAATAAGACAAACTATTGATAACAACGAAAGGAATTTTTTCATGGCAGATTTTTTGATTGATTTAGAATTACAAATATACTAATATCTTTCCCAACCTGAACTGAGTATAATCATGTAATCCTTACATTCTCCAAAAATTAACTATAATTAACCGTTTAAGGAATCTTTGGGCAGACTTCCTTTTCGTACTTTCACCTCCAAGAGCGTATGAACACCTCCGAAAACATTAAAATTGCCCTATCAAGCATCAGGAGTCAGCTTTTGCGGACGGTTCTGACAGCACTAATCATTGCCATCGGTATTATGGCCTTGGTAGGTATCCTGACATCCATCGACGCAATCAAGAGTTCCATCAACGATAATTTTACGGCGATGGGAGCCAATTCCTTTTCGATCCAGAACAGAGGAATGCATATCCGCGTGGGGAGCAAAGGAAAGCGACCTAAAAAGTTTGACGTAATCGATTTTCGTCAGGCTGATCGTTTTTCCAAAGAATATAAATTCCCTGCAACTGTTTCCATTTCGACGATGGCATCAAGGGTTTCCACTTTAAAGTATAAAGACAAGAAAAGTAATCCAAATGTCTTCATCATGGGAGGTAATGAAAATTATCTGTTTACTTCCGGTTATGCCATTGACAGAGGAAGGAACCTGTCTCCTCAGGAAGTGCAGTACGGTTCAAATGTTGTGATTATTGGAAAAGATATTGAAGAGAAACTTTTTCCAAGCGAAGATCCATTAGACAAATTAATATCAGTAGGAAGTACGAAGTACAGGGTAATAGGCACACTCAAGGAAAAGGGCTCAGCAATGGGATTCGGAGGCGATAAAGTATGTATACTTCCCTTATATAATGTTCGGCAAAATTTTGGAAGCAATCGTACATCCTACTCCATTAATGTAAGTGTAAATGATGTGAAGAAAATGGAGGCAGCCGTTGGAGAAGCAACGGGGCTCTTCAGAATTATTCGTGGACTGGAAGCCAGAGAAGAAGACACTTTTGAAATAACTAAAAGCGACAGTATCGCCACTGTGTTGCTTTCCCAAATCAGCACCGTTACTCTTGCTGCTACAATCATTGGCTTGATCACTTTACTTGGAGCAGCAATCGGACTTATGAATATCATGTTGGTTTCAGTAACAGAACGTACCCGTGAGATAGGCATTAGAAAAGCTTTGGGTGCCACACCAAAGAAAATAAGGGCTCAATTTCTAGTTGAAGCAATAATCATTTGTCAGCTCGGTGGTATTTTAGGAGTGATTCTCGGAATCCTGGTAGGTAATTTGATGTCTCTATTACTGGATAGCGGATTTATCATCCCCTGGCTATGGATCATCTCCGGCTTAGTGCTTTGCTTTATAGTCGGCGTGATTTCCGGATACTATCCCGCCTCAAAGGCAGCAAGACTAGATCCGATAGAAGCACTTAGATATGAGTAGAATTTTATCCCTCTAAGAAAAAAAAAGCCATTCAATCGAATGGCTTTTTTTTGAAGCTAAATCTCCTAATGCTTTACAATAAATCTTGAATTGGCAACCCCACTTCGAACAAAGTAAATCCCATTGGCGAAACCGCTTGTATTAATTTCAATCGAGCCATTAAAAGATTTCGTAAAAACCATGCGCCCTGTGCCATCATAGATATCGATATTGTTTGTCTCCGTCGAAGACGAATGCACTCTGACATAATTTGTCGCCGGATTTGGCGATACAGATAAAGCATTCACGGGTGAAGAAATCGAAATCAAATCTGTACTCAAATCATTGCTGTAAGCAGGTGTCGGCATTTGGATTACAAAAGGCCCGGTTCCATTGGGAACCCGTGCCAAACCCATATCGCTGAGCTGTTGTCCAAATGTTACCTGATCAACTATCTCTCTTCCCGGATTTAAGAGCATCAGATGCTCACCTGCTGATGATAATTTAAAATTGCAATGCAAGCCGACCTGACTCTGATTTTCATCTGCCCAAACCATCAAGTAATCATTAGGTTGGATTACAATTCCGCTCGGAAATTCCCACTTGATATAGTTGTAATCGTTATCACTGAGGTAGTAACCACTCAAATCAACAGGAGAATTAGAGCGATTATATAATTCAATCCAATCATCAAATTGCCCGGCAGAATCAGCAATTGTCGTGGTATTCGAGGCCATGACTTCATTTATCACAATCGAAGTATCAGAGGCAAAACCGGGTTGAATAAGATAAACAAAAACATTGTGTTCTGCACCTGCAGGAAGGTAGGAAACGGTTTTTGCCGGATTATTTGCCACAGCTTCAATATAGTATCTCACCCAGGTTGCACCCGGTAAAGAAGGAATTTCAGCCGCATAAATTCCATCACTTGCACTGCTGTCATTGTGCAAGCCATCATCATACATTAAAATCCGGGTAAAATTTCCGACAATTCCTGTTGCGTAATACAGGTTAACATGATCGATTCCTGAAGCAGACGATATATTAGAAACAACTGTTACAGGCTCATTGATGACCGGCTGTTGCCATTGAATCCCCTGAGAAATATAAGAAGCGCTATTAATAGAGGGTCCTACAACATTTACTTCTGAATTATTCATTAAATTATTCTTTCTGTTAACCAGCCAGGTTTTCAGATTCTGAACTTCCGATTGAAACTGTGCATAAGAATAAATTTTCTTAGTGTCATTTTGAACCATGGTATCGATCAATGAGAAATAATTATTCATTACACCGTAAGCCTGTGCAGTATCGAGTGACTCAGAAATTAAAGTTCTCATGTGTGCAATATACCTCTGTCGCAAAGTGGGTACGGCAAGTATTCTATTTAGCAAAGGATAATTCACTTTGTTTTCATTGTAAAATGGACTCCAGGCTACGGCGGAATTTTCCATCACACTATTTCCATCGTATTCAATAGGAGTGATTCTTCCGGTCTCAGCTTCATAATAAACATAGTAATCCATTTTCCCTTTATAAACATAACTGTCATCATCCGAAAACAATATTTCACTGGCCAAGTGCCAAAGAGTTCTATCAATATCCAGGTAATTCGCCAGCACAACTTCCAGGTTCGATAAGGAAACAGTATCCAGGACCCGACAGGTGGTGACCAGATCGTTCCAGGGTTGTGATTTGTGGGCTTTCTTAAGTGTATAATGAGGTTGGTAGAGAGAAGTATCGGCTCCAAGATAATTTAGTGCAGCAGTACCATCACCCCATCCTCCACCCATTCCACTACTGCCCGGTGGTTTGTCAGCTCTCCAATTTGTACCGTTATTTGTCATAAACCATTCCTTATAGAAATCTCCGTCCAACTGTTGCACACAAGGATAAAGGCCCCAGTTTTCGCCATTGATATATAATTTGGAATAACTTGATTTTACCGCAGGAATATGCTTGCGAATTTGGTGCTGATAAAAAACTTCGCGCATGAAAGATTCATCCTGAAAAGAATTATTGAGATTCAAAATATTGTATCCGCTTATATCCTGTCCGTCTATAAATGAATCAAAATTCAAATTGAAAGATTTCTTCTGTGAGCTGCCGGTTCCGGAATACGATGTTTGGCCTTTAAATCGAACGCCAACACTATCATATGTTACACCATCAACCATGAGTGTGGCAGGTATATCTGTATGTGAAGTGTAATTGGAGGTAAGCAAGGACCAGTAATTTGGTTGCGGGAAGGTTAAATAAAAACTCCGGACATAGGTCTGATCGAAAAAACCTGAATTCACCGGTCGACCTGTAAGGAGCATTTTTCCATCAGGACTTAAATACATTTCATCAGGAAGAGACTGGGCATTGCTCTTAGACAAGCTGAAAATAAAAATCAATGAGAAGAATAGAACTTTTTTCATGGTTTTTAGTGGAGGGTTTATTACATAATAATAGCTTAGCTGATAGCGGGTAATGGGGAAAGTGGGTGAAAATAATTTTAGGAATAGAACGTAAGACAATAAAAGCACCACGAGGTTTAATACTAATTCACATAAAGTTAACAGGAAAAATCGACCATAATATATTAGGCAAAAAAAAAGCACCGCCGGGGCGATGCTTTAAAATTGAATTTGAAATTACTCAGCGATAACTTCGAAAGTAATCTTGGCCTTTACGTCTTTGTGAAGGTTCACAGTTGCGGTATAGGTTCCCAGGGCTTTAATATGCTCCTCGTCGATATGAATTTTCTTACGATCAACGATTACATCGTGCTTAGACAACACGTCAGCAAGTTGAAGTGCAGTTACTGACCCGTAGATCTTTCCGCTTTCTCCTACTTTAGCACCCACTTTGAGCACCATAGATTCAAGCTGCTTCACCATAGATTCAGCATCGCCTTTAACCTTCTGCGCCTTGTGTGCACGTTGCTTCTGAGTTTCAGCCATTACTTTTTTATTCATCGTATTGGCAATAATTGCCAAACCACGTGGGAATAAAAAGTTACGGGCATAACCCGGTTTCACTTTAACAATCTCATCGGCATAACCGAGGTTGTCCATATCTTGTTTAAGAATAACATCCATTTTTCAGGCCTCCTTACTTTAAAAGATCAGATACATAAGGCATCAACGCCAGATGGCGGGCCCTTTTAATTGCTTGTCCGACCTGACGCTGAAACTTCAACGAGGTACCGGTTAAGCGACGAGGAAGGATTTTCCCTTGCTCATTTACCAATTTCACTAAGAAATTAGCGTCTTTGTAGTCGATGTACTTAATTCCGTTCTTTCTGAAACGGCAGTACTTTTTCTTGCTGGTATCAACCGTAGGTGGGTTGAGATAGCGAACTTCATTTGCTGATGCCATGTTTTTCAGATTTTAAGAATTAACTTTTTCAACTTCTTCCTTCTTCATTGCAGCATTTTTACGCTTCTTCTCGTTATACGTGATCGCGTGCTTATCGAGACGTACAGTAAGGAAACGCATGATGCGCTCATCTCTCTTAAATTCAATTTCCATTTTGGCGATGACCTCGCCCGGACTTTTGAACTCAATGAGGTAATAAAACCCGGTATTTTTCTTCTGGATCGGGTAAGCCAGCTTGCGTAATCCCCAGTTGTTCTCATGAACAATTTCGGAACCGTTGTCGGTGAGGATTTTCTTGAATTTGGTGACTGTATCCATCATCTGTTCCTCCGAAAGAACAGGTGTCATGATAAATACCACCTCATACTGATTAGACATGTTTTTTAGGTTTACGGAGATTTTTTTTTGTGGGATGCAAAGGTAAATAATTCAGAGATATAAACAAGGTTGAAAAGAGTTTAAATTCAACAATTTCTGTATGGGCTGAACGCTCCTTTCCCAATTCATCAAATTTCAACAAATTCCTGTTTATTCGCCAAAAAAAGCATAAAAATAAACGATGGAAATAAAATGAACAGGTGTTTCGAAAGAATTCTACAGGAGAATTCTCAGCATTGGTAAGGCTTTCAGCACTACCGGCATATTATTTTTAAACAGCTGTTAATAACTTCTTGACTTGCACCTAATAAGCAGTATCTTTGCTAAGGTATTCTCCAACACATTCCAAACAATTAATAAGCTCAGAAATAGCAGGATTTGAGCGAAATATATAAAACCGGTGCTTTCAAACACCGGTAGAGGCTATTTCGTCCTATAAAACTGAGGTCAATTATAGAAATGTCGACAAAGTTAAAAAGTTACGTCCAGGGTAAATGGACAGCAGGCGAAGGAAAAGGAACAGACTTGTACCATGCGGTAACAGGCAACTTGTTATTCCAAGCAGGCAGTCAGGGACTAGACTTTAAGGCATTATTAGAATATGGTCGTGCCAATGGTGGACCCAAACTCAGAAAAATGACCTTTCACGAACGTGCACGGATGCTAAAAGCATTAGCGATGTACCTTAATGAAAGAAAAAAAGATCTATATGCCTTGTCTGCAGCGACCGGAGCTACCAAAGCGGATTCGTGGATTGATATAGACGGAGGCATTGGTAACTTGTTCGTTTATGCAAGCAAAGGACGTCGTGAATTACCTGACGAAACTTTTTTTGTTGATGGCAATCCGGAGAAGATATCAAAGAACGGGACATTTGTAGGACATCATATTTGTGTTCCACTCGAAGGAGTGGCAGTACACATCAATGCATTTAATTTTCCTGTATGGGGGATGTTAGAAAAAATTGCGGTGAATCTTTTGGCGGGAGTACCGGCAATTGTTAAACCGGCAACCTCTACCTCCTACCTCACCGAGCTCGCCGTTCAGGAAATTATTAAATCAGGAATATTGCCGGAAGGCTCCTTGCAACTGATTTGTGGAAGTACAGGAGATTTACTCGATCATTTAACTTGTCAGGATGTGGTAACATTTACCGGATCAGCCTCTACAGGAAAAATGTTAAAGAGTCATCCGAACATTTTAGATAACTCGGTTCGCTTCAATATGGAGGCTGATTCTCTCAATTGCTCTATCCTCGGTCCGGATACCAAGCCGGATTCAGAAGAATTCAATTTGTTCATCAAGGAAGTGGCTCGTGAGATGACAGTGAAAGCAGGGCAAAAATGTACTGCTATTCGACGCACCATCGTCCCTGAACATCTGACTGAAGACGTTATAACTGCATTGCAAAAACGACTTAAGGGAAATGTTATTGGAGATCCTTCAGTTGAAGGAGTCCGAATGGGCCCTCTTGCAAGCATGGAACAACTTGCTGATGTTAAAGAGAAAGTAAAACAACTCATGCAAACTTGTGAAGTTGTTCATGGCAGTATTGATCAGGTAGATGTTGTAGGTGCCGATAGTAAAAAAGGTGCATTCATGTCGTCGATGCTTTTGTATTGCAAAGATGCCTTTAACACAAATGGAGCACATTCCATAGAAGCTTTTGGACCGGTCAGTACAGTGATGTCATACAAAAATACGGAGGAAGCCATTGAACTTGCTAGACTCGGAAAAGGAAGTTTGGTTGGCTCAGTTTTTACTGCTGACAATAATTTCGCAAAAGATGTTGTTCTTGGTTCTGCTTCTATGCATGGCAGAATGATGATTGTAAATAAAGATTGTGCTGCTGAATCAACAGGACACGGATCGCCCCTCGCCCACCTTGTTCACGGTGGACCCGGTCGTGCAGGTGGTGGTGAAGAAATGGGAGGTATTCGCGGAGTGAATCACTATATGCAGAGAACGGCATTGCAGGGATCACCCACAACACTGACAAAAATCCTGAATACCTTTTTACCCGGATCAGAAACGAAGGAAGATGTAATTCATCCATTCAGAAAATATTTTGAAGAGATTGAAATTGGCGATACATTAAATACTCATCGTAGAACGATCACGGAAGCTGACATTGTAAATTTCGCCGGAATCAGTGGCGACTATTTTTATGCTCACACAGATGAAACTTCTTTAGAAGGATCAGTGTTTGAAAAGCGGGTTGCGCATGGATATTTTATTATATCTGCTGCTGCCGGTCTCTTTGTTGATCCGAAAAAAGGTCCTGTATTGGCCAACTACGGATTAGATAATCTAAGGTTTACGATCCCTGTATATGTTGGTGACACCATTAGAGTGCAGATTACCTGCCAGCGTAAAACAAAAAAAGAAGATCGTGAAGGTCAGATTCCTCAGGGCGTTGTTGAATGGTATGTAAACGTCATCAATCAGAAGGATGAAATTGTTGCAGTTGAAACTGTATTAACATTGGTCGAAAGAAAAAATGTAGATACGCCAAAGGCGGAAATCAAAGAAGAAACAAAAATATTAGTTCAAAAAAATTAATTAAACCATAAAAACACAAAGACATGTTACTTTACGACACTTTAGATCGATTTGAGAAGAAGTACGCCCACCTTAAGAAGAAAGGTCTGCGTATCAACGGCCTCAAGATGATTGATCCAAAACGCAAGAAACACGTTATTGATGTCAGTCGTCCTCTGATTTTTGACAACCGCACCTTGCCTAAATCTTTTGAAGGGCTTGATGTAAAAACAATTATTCATGGTGATCTTCCTTCAGAATTTAAGGTTGATCGTACTAAGCCGGATTGGCAAAAGAAAGAGTACATCTGGGCACCTGAGCGCTTCGAACATTTTGTTGACCGTTGCAGCGTAGAACTTAAAAAACAACTGGGGAATCCGGCTATGAGTCGCGAAGACTTACTTTCTGCATTATGCTTCGGGGATTTCGAAGCGCATAAAAGTAAAACCCAACTCATGGTAAAAGAAGGAAAACTTCCTGCTTTTGCATCGTAACAGCGGAAAATTTAATTCTAAAAAATGGTTGTCCAAACAGACAACCATTTTTTATGACCTATATTTGAAGACTCCGGGAAAGCCGAATTAATTATCTCCAATACCTATCTTTGCAAAAAAATTATCACACGACACGATGAGCGAAGGAACAGTTAATACTCAAATTACAGCTGGCATAGCAACAATTACTTTTTTTCACCCGCAAAGCAATTCATTGCCGGGAAAATTGTTACTCCAAATTGCAGCAGAAATTGAAGCCGCAGGAAAAAATGAAGAAGCACGTGTAATCGTGTTAAAAAGCGAAGGAGAAAAAGCATTTTGTGCAGGAGCATCATTTGATGAACTTGTTTCGATCTCTACGCTTGATGAAGGCAAATCATTTTTTTCAGGTTTTGCTGCTGTAATCAACGCAATGAGAAAAGCGCCTAAGTTTATTATTGCCCGTGTTCAAGGTAAAACCGTTGGAGGTGGCGTTGGACTTGCATGTGCAGCTGATTATACTCTTGCCCATGAAAGTGCATCAGTAAAATTGAGCGAATTAGCCGTCGGAATCGGACCCTTTGTTGTTGGCCCGGCTGTAGAGAGAAAAATTGGTACTGCAGCATTCTCATCTCTTTCTATCAATGCAAGTGAATGGCAAAATGCAAGCTGGGCTAAAGAGAAAGGAATGTATGTTGACACCTTTTCATCTCTGCCGGAGCTGGATAAAACAATAAGTGATCTTGCTTCAAAACTTGCAGGAAGCAATCCGGAAGCAATGCTATCCCTTAAAAAAGTTTTTTGGAGCAATACGGATCATTGGGATAAACTTCTGATCGAACGAGCCGAAATTAGTGGCAAACTGGTTTTATCAGATTTTACCAGAAATGCAATTGCTAAATTTAAAGCAGGATCCCGTTAAGAATTATACTATGCTGATCAGAAAGAATAACTGATTCCACCTAGAATATTGAAGCCTTCCGATGGGAATGAATACCAACGGTTATACTTTGAAAAACCCAGGTTATTCATATTAAGATAGACGGAAAGTATTTTTGAATAGTGATATTCGATCCCAAGGTTCGCGTCTATGTACCCTTTGATTTTTTCAGACACAAATCCCAATGATGGATCGGAAGCTGTCAACCTTGCATAGGAATTGCCACGACCGAAGACAGAAGCCTTCACAACAATCTTATCACGCAAGTTATAGGCTGCTTTTAATGTTACTTCATTCTGTGGTTTATGCCAGGCTTTAGCTTGTAAGTCGGCTGTATAGCTGTACTGATCGTACTGAAGTGATATGTTGAATTTCTCATCCGCCTTGTAACTCAACTCAGCATGGAGATCCAATATATTCACATCGTCGTATACCAAACCAAATTTATTCTCATGTACGTTATCGGCTACAAATAGAGCCATGTCATTGACTGTTCCATATTTCACCCATGCAGCGAAAGAAACGGCACTGTTAAAATTACCATTTAATCCACCGGTTAACATAATGGCTTCACTCGAATTTAATGGCACCAATGCGGAGTTCACAAAAGGATTTTCAAGTGTGATAGTTCTATAGCTGTTCTTTTTCAAATCACCATCTACGTGAGCAAATACTGAAACTACGTGTTCTGAAATAGGAAGACTTACTTTTATATTCGGATAAAAATGCACTGTGGATTCATCGTCTTTTGCAACAACAACTCTCGCTCCCAATTCGAACTTAGCCTTATCCTTTCCAAGAAAAACGCTCGGAGCTATTCGAAAGATGTTTCGGTTGAGATCAGACAACAGACTCAATGATTCATTGCTAGCCTGTGACTTTTTAAAGTAATTGAAAGAGGTTGCAATTTGAATATACATATTTTCAACCTCCTTAGCTCCTTTGGCATTCACTATAAAATCGTTTTCCGTAACATCAAAGTGATCAGTCAGCGTGGAAAAACCAAATGAAGCTTCATAGTCAAGATTTCCTTTCGAGAGGTAATTACTTCTTATCCCTGCATTGACTCCGAAATTCGAAAACAACTGACGAAGATCTTTCTTGTCAATAATTGTATCACTTGCCTGGTATCCATAATAGTGCACAACGTCACGATTATAATTCAGATCTCCAAAGAACAAAGCATTCTCCAAAAAATATTTACCTGCAAGCTGAGCATAGTTTTCACTATATGCTGAATTCCCGACACCCTTCAAGGAAGGAGAACCGGAAAAATGTCTGCCTGCTAATCCCAATGAACCCCTTTTAGAGCGGAGTGAATTAACGTACAACTCGCCATTATACTTTGTGTAGTTTCCAATACCCAGGCGAACGAGATTGCGATAGAGCTTACTTAATGCTTCATCCTTCACTCTTACTGCCTTGATTGTAGCCGTCTCGTAGTTTGTTTCAGCCTTTTTAGTTTCCAACTTATACTTTAATGGTGGTGCAGTATAAGTGGAAGTGTCACCCTCAGGCACATCTGAAATCTTGTATGATTCTGCCAAAACCGGCTTATAATCTTTCACGATAATATACTCTTTGTCTCCAAGATCCTCTTTCTCCTTAACCTGCTGGGCAAGACAAGTAAGGCTCATTACAGACAACCCTAAACTTAAAATTAAACTTTGCTTTATCATGATGGTCTCTTGTAATTCAGTCTGTCTAAAAATTGTTTTCTCTGATTTGCTTAAAATGGAAATACTGTTTATTCCCCGGGTTCCTCTTCATCTTCATTTGTTTTCTTAGGTTCTTCCGGTTTTTTGCTTTTTTCATTTTCAGAAGCGATCAAGGTATCCAGTTTTTGTTTTGCGATTTCGCGAATGTCTTCGGGATCGTTTGCTCCTTTTTCAAAATTCTCTACAATACTTTTGTATGTCTCTTTAGCCTGGAAGACATCATTTTGAGCCAGATAATTGTCACCGAGAAGTACAAATCCCTTAGCTATCCAAAAATCGTATGATGGAACCTGCTTCTGAATTTCAAAAATGATCTTCTGACTCTCTTTATAGTTGCCTGATTTAAATTCAATTTCCGCCAGATAGTATTTGCTTTCAGCAGTCATTTCGCTGTTGGTACGTTTCGACACAATTACAAATTCAGATCGTGCATTTCCCAGGTCACTTTTAAAATAATGACACTTCCCTGAAAGCAAATGTGCTTCATTCACCAGATCCTTATCTGCTGAAGCGGCATCCAGGACCTTCTGAGCACTTACAAGGGTAGCCTCATAATTTTGTAGTTTAAAATTAGATCTCATCTGTCCGGCCAGGGCTGACAAAATATTATCCTTTACTTCAGCAACTGATTCAAGAGCCGAGTAATTCTTGAGACTTTCCTGGTAATTCTTTTGACGGTAATTAATGCTTGCCGCATTAAGCAAGGATTTTTCGGTGAATGAGTTTCTTGGTTCATTAATCACCACCTGGTATCCAGCCAAGGCCAAATCGTACTGCTTATTTCTGAATTGACAATCGGCTTTGTAGTAGGATGCGTTTACCAAAAATATTGCATTCGGGAAACGCTGAAGGTAATTGTCAAAATCTTTGATCGCAGAAAGACAATTGCCTTGGGTATACAACAACTCAGCGGCTTCATAGGTGAGTGAGTCTTCTGCAGCTTTTGAGACGTCTGCATTCGGAACATTCTTCACGTAGCGCAGGTACTCATCAACTTTATTCTGAGTAACGGAAATATTTTTAATCTGTGCGAGTGCCTCTCGTGATTCTGCCGTGTTGGGATACTTTGTTACGATCCTTTGATAGGCGGCCAAGGCCTTATCGTCTTGCTTAGTATTATAGAGGACGAGCGCCTCACCTAATTCCGCCTTCTTCACATAGCTCCCTGATGGAAAATCACGAATAACCTTTGTATAAAAAGATTGGGCGGCCTCATGATTTCCCTGCATTAGTGAAGCTTGCCCTGCCTCATACAAAGCATCATCGTAATAAACTGATTTAGGATACTTATCAAAGAGCTTCTGCAATGCATTGACCTTCTCTCCCATCTTACCCTGAATTCCAAGTATAACAGCCTTTTGATAGATCGCATAATCACTAGCCTTGGAGCTTGCAGAAATGGCCTGGTTATAATAATCCAGAGCATTGGTCTGATCTTTCATCATAAAGAAACAATCGGCTATACGAAGAACTGCATCATTGTATCTCTCCTGATCAGTCAGGTTCTTTGCCTGAATGTATTTACGAAAGGCCACCTGAGCTGCGGCAAAATCTTCCTTCTTGAAATTACAATAGCCAATGTTGTAGTGCACAAGATTATGTCGGGGGCCACTCACGGCAGAGGGCGTATATAAAAAATCATTATATGACTTTAGCGACTTATCGAAATCATTCAATCGGTAATAAGCCTCGCCTTTCCAGTAATTCGCCTCTGCAGTCAATGGAGGATGGATTGGATTACTGAGAGAGGTATTGAACATTTGTATTGCTTCAGACGATTTGTTATCCATGAAAAATTCCACCCCACGATAAAAAGCCACTTTTTGATACGCCTCTTTGACAGGAGCTGTTTTATTTTTGATCGATTCAATTGCAGCAAGAGCATCCTTGTAATTCCTTGTATTGGTATATATTCCTACAAGCATTTCATTCGCCTCATCTACATGGATACTTGTCGGAAATTTTTCGATGAAGTATCTAAATGCTTCTAATGCTACAGACTGATAATTTAATTCATTTGAAAGTTTTGCGAAGTTAAATTGTGACTCTTCCTGAATTTGCGGATCGAAATTCATTTTAGCCGCCGATTCAAAAGCAGTCCTGGCACTTCTCTTCGCATTTGTTTTTACATATGAATCAGCAAGCAGAAAGTATGAACTTTGTGCCAACAGGTCATTTCCTGATGTAACCTTCTGAAAATATGGAATTGATTTTTCGAATTCACCTGTCTTGTAATAACAATAGGCCAATTGATAAAAATCTGTCCTGTCTGCTGCTGAAGAGTTCCTTTCATAATCTAACAAGTAAGGAAGAGCTTCCTTGTACTCGTTTTTTCTGTAGTGTGACTCCGCAATCATCCTTCCAATTTCTAATCCATTTTTTGCATCCATCGAATCGAGGATGGAGGGAGCAAATTTTAACAGTTCGTCATACTTCCCTTGTTTATAATAAATCTGAGTAATATAATACGGAACTACAGGTGCAAAGGCTTCTGAATCTTTAAGTTTCAGAAAACTCTTAAGGGCTGTTTCATAATTTCCGTTTATGAAAGACATGTGAGCGTAGTAATACTGCGCAGCAGAGGCGTACTTGCTGCTACCATCTTTCACTAAAAAAAATGATTTACCCGCAGCCTCAAATTCATTGGTCATGTAGTAGGCATAGCCCAACTTAAAATTCACTTCATCACGCTTCTCCTGAGAAAGATCGTTCTGATCAAGCTTCGCCAACCACTCTATTGATTTTTTATACTTCTTTTGTTTGTAATAATACAAACCAAGATGATAAGTTGCATTGTAATAATTCTGATTCTCCGGATATGTCTCCATGAAATGAATCAGGAGATACTCTGCATCTTTATGAAAAAGTTCAGCCGCACAAACAGCCTTATAAAAGTCAGAATTTCCACGAGCCTCTAATGACACATTTTCTTTAGAATCAATGATCTTTTGAAACTGCATCTGAGCTGTAGCATATTTCTTCTTTTGAAATAGGTCAAGCCCGAGTTCGTAGCTTTGTTCAGGGTTCGTATAAATTTCCGTCTTCTGAGAAAAAGCCGGCAGAGATAAAATTAAAAATAAAAAAATCAGTCGTATCGACATATCGTGGCGCAGTAGTATAATGGGATTAAACGAGGTTCCAGCAAAATTATTCGAAACGCCCGCGCAACTGGTTTATTATGTGCGTAGTTACCAACATAGTTTTAAACAGTAGCAACTATTTTAGCAGGTAATTGTATAAATTAAATTAGCATCTTTACGCCTACAATCAAACATACCTAAGCCTGAAAAACCATGTTGTTCATGAAAAAAAGACCCTTTATCCTAATTAGCAGCATTATTCTCCTCTGTACAATTTCAATTCTTTCAGGTTGCAAGAAAGAAGAAGATGTGAAAGAATTCGACACACAGAGTTCGGAGGACAATTCCCTTGCCGAAGCCACATTTAACGACGTCATGGAAATCGCAAACCAGGCAATAGAAAATCAAAGTTTGGGACTTTCGAGTTACCGACTCAAGGATCAGGAGAATTCACTATTGAGCAATTGTGCAACCGTGACGGTAACGCCGGATTCCATCGGACCGGGGGGAAATATTGAAGTAAATTTTGGAACTACTCCATGCCGATGCACAGATTACAGATACCGTAAAGGAATCGTAAACGTGAATTATACAGGCACGTATCGAGATTCTTCAGCGATAATTACTGCAAGCTTAAGCGATTACTATGTTGGCCTGGATAGCTCCAAACTCTTCCAGGTCATGGGTACCAAAACAGTCACGAACAAAGGGCACAACTCAGCCGGCAATTTATGGTACACCATTGATGTTAACGGTCAAATAAGAAATTCCGCCGGTGCTACGATGACCTGGAATTCACAAAGACAGAGGGAATGGATTGCAGGTGAATCAACAACAGGGCTTTCAAACTTTGGCGATGATATATACAGCATCACAGGTTCTGCAAATGGAAGTACTTTTGAGGGAAAAACATTTACCGCCTCCATTACTCAAGCACTGATTGTTCAAGTAGGCTGTCGCTGGATACAGGCCGGGAAATTTGACCTGACGCCAACAGGATTGGCAACGCGAAGCTTCGATTATGGCTCCGGTGCCTGTGATAATGATGCTACACTTACTGTGAATGGAGCAACATTCAACATTGAGCTTCGCTAACAAAATTGATAATAAATTGTTGAAAGAAGGCTCTCCGAGAAAACCGGAGGGCCTTTTCTTTTATTAAATTTGCTCCTATGTACATATTGAAAGTAAAAGGCACAGCCCGTATTCCGGATTATGTGCAACTTCGCGATGACGATTTTACTCTTCTTGCATATTTCCGGGTTGACAGACCTGAGAAAGCCTTGGCAAAAGTTGGATTGAGTGCAAAGGAAGATGAACTGATCCAGCTAATACGTGATATGCCATACGGAAAGATGCAAGTGCTGGAAATTTAATGTTACTAATTGAAACGAGATGGAAGAAATGAAAACAGCGACTACAGAACCAATTATATCAATTCGCCATGCAAATATTTTTCAGTCAAAAAATCTTGTGCTGTCAAATGTCAATTTGGTAGTTGAGAAAGGTGAATTTGCATACCTTATTGGAAGAACCGGCAGTGGTAAAAGCAGCTTATTGAAAATGCTATACGGGGATGTGGAATTAGCTGAAGGGGAAGCCGATATTGTCGGCTTTTCGTTAAGTGAATTAAAGGAACATCAAATTCCTTACCTGAGGCGAAAACTGGGAATAGTTTTCCAGGATTTTCAATTACTTACTGATCGTTCCATCAATGCCAATTTGTTTTTCGTTCTAAAAGCGACGGGATGGCGTGATAAAAATAAAATGCAGGAACGGGTTCTGGAAGTGCTGGAAAAAGTCGGACTTGCCACCAAAGGTTTTAAAATGCCACACGAACTCAGCGGAGGAGAGCAACAACGCGTTGTCATAGCACGCGCTTTATTGAATGATCCGGAATTGATACTTGCGGACGAGCCCACCGGCAATCTTGATCCGGAAACCTCTGAAGGAATTATGAAGTTACTATTGGAAATTAGCCGCAGTGGCAGAGCTGTTTTAATGGCAACTCATAATTACACGTTGATTGAAAAATTTCCCGCAAGAATATTAAAATGTGACAACGGGAAATTGATGGATTCTAAGGTTCTTGCAGAGCAATTATAAATTATTAGCCCAGCATTTGGATGATCTTATGGGCATTTACATTATTAGAAAAATTTTCGCTCAGGTATTTATTACGTAAAATTTGTTCTTCTTTTGGGAAATTTGAGGCTGACATCACTTGATCCAAACTCAATTTCATCTCTTCGACCGTATTGGCTATTCTACAGAGAGGCTCTAGTCCCGTCCCCTCCACCATAGGTGCATTCACAATACAATGCCGGCCACTGAACAAGGCCGCAAGCAATTTTAATTTGATACCCGTTGATTGAAACGTTGGAAGAATATTGCATTGAGCAGTTCGAACAAGTTCATAAATCTCTTCCGGATTTCTGTCTGCCAAAAGACTTACGGCAGGGTTAGCCTTCACTGCTTTCACTAAATCTGCAGATGGTTTTGATCCGGCAATAATCAACTTATGCTTTCTGTCTTCGAAAATTTTATTTACCAAAAAAAGTGCCGCTTCATTATTCTCACCTACACTAAGGTTACCATGGTAAAATGCAAAATCAGATTTTCCGGGTAAAGAAGAAACTTCATCGAATGGATGAAATGCGGGGATGTATTTGACAGAAGGGAATATGTCTGAATAATAGTTGCAATCATTGGGAGAAATAGCGGCAATGGTAGTTGCCTTCCTGAGAACAGCTTCATACTTCTTTAGCTTCCCTGCTTCATTGTAAAAATAGTATCGCTTAAAAACATTCCGCTCCACCTTTGCCAGGTTTTCATAGTACTCATGCTCCACATTATGTGTACGAACAATTTTTATTCGACCCTCAAATTCTTCTGAAGGCAACAGAAATGTTGAATGCAATCCTTCCATAAAAACAGGTGCATCATCCTTCAGCAAATTGCTCTTTAATTCCTCTGATTGCCTGCTAAGGACTATGTAAGGAAGAGTATTAAATAAAAATGATTTGGCAGTTTTCCTTGGGTAATAAAAAACCTCAGCGCAATATTTTTTCAACTCAGTGGATTGTGGCCTGCCATATTCAAAGCAATGCATTTTAATCCTTACACCTGCAGCATGCAAAGCTTTAAGTTTATAAAAAACATCTATCACCCCTCCGTAATCCGGTGGATATGGTATATCAAAGGAGATTATATGTATATGCTTTTCAAATGACATCTTCGAATATTTTAAACAGCCGTGATTCCTCGTTCTCCCAGCATAATTCCTGAGCGGCAAATTTCAGGTTTTCTTTCCAGCTTGCAAGCCTGTCGGCATCACTAAAGAAGTCGCGAATAACATTTGCAATTTCCCTTGGATCATGTGAGTTAAGCAACATGCCAATCTGATATTTCTCAACAACCTTTTTTATTTCAGGCAAATTAGAAGCCAATACAGGAACACCTGCCTGGATATAATCGAACAGTTTATTGGGTAAAGAGAAGCGGTAGTTGATATTCGTATCCTTATCCAGACTCAGTCCCAAATCTGCCAAAACAGTATACTGCCTTAACTCATCCAAAGGCATCTTAGGAAAGAAAAAAACGCTTTGACTGAGGTTGAGACTGACAGCCTCTTTCTTGAGCGTTTGTATCACGTCACCGCTACCTATAAAAACAAGAACGCAATCGTCAAGGTATTGCATGGATTCAAGAATTTCTTCCGCCCCTCTCTGAATATTAATTCCGGCACCTTGAAATAAAAGAAGTTTTTTATCTGTCGGAATTTTCAAGTCAGCCCGTGATTTTTTTCTTTCCAAATCATTTTGTCTAAAGGGAAGATTCCGCACAACAGAAGGATTTACACCATACTCCTTCCTATACAAATCTGCGATTGACTCATTAACCGTATAGATATGCTTAAGTCTGGGAAGCAGGCATCGTTCCATCAATTTCCAAATCTTTCTGGTCGTATGCCTATGCGCAAGTTCAGGAACACCGGTGAAATACTCATGACTATCATAATAAAGGGTGGCACCTTTGATTTTTGAAACTAGAAAATTTGCGGGCAAAGTATCAAGGTCATTGGCGACAAGCACATCGGTCTTTTTAAAAAGTAAAAAGAAAAATAATCTCAGGTTATAAAAAAGATAAAAGAATGGGCCCTTTTCAAATAATAACCTGAAGCGCTTTACATGATATTCCCTGGCTTTCATTTCCAGGCTGGAATTCAAACGTCTTCCAACCAACGTGACATTCAAACCCTTATGAAAAAGTGCCAATGAAGTTCGGTGAACACGTTGATCGGTCACGAGATCGCTGATAACAGATACAAAAACTCTTTTCCTCGAATCGGCCATGGAATGTGAATATGGCAAGTAAGCTAAAAAAACCAATACACTCCAAGAGCTAATTATTTGCCGAACAGGGCACAAAAGCGTAAATTTGGAGCAATAAATCTTTATAAAATGAAAAAACAAAGTTATTCAAATCACAAGAGGCAAAATTGGCTCTTTTATGGATTATTTTTGGGGCTTTTACTTGCCAATTTAGGTGGCTCATTCATCTATTTTAACATGGCGCTGGAAGCAGGAAGCATGCTCTATCCTTCAACATTGTTATTCAGTTCCGCCATAGGAATGATAGGTCTCTTTGCCTTTCTCCGGAGCTTTTGTCTGCGCTTGCAAGAAAGACTCATTAAAAACGAAGAAAATTTCAGGCATTTTGTTCTCACAGGGAAACAACTGGATCCAAGAATCAGAATGAAACAAACACTTGGTTTAAGATATGCACCGGATAGCGAATTTATTGAACTTGCTAAAGAAGCTGCCGAAAATCAACTTTCGGCGACAGAAATAAAAAAGTCTATCGGACGATGGAGAGGCGATCACCATCAGCTCTGATAGAATGATTTTTATCATGGTAAACTGAACAGGAATGTATAATTTAGGAAACCGAAAAAAATAATAATTAATGGAATCTCACAGCGAGCAAGAAAAAGAAAAGCAATTCAACGAACGAATCGACAGAGGAGATATCATTGAACCGAAAGACTGGATGCCTGAACGTTACCGGAAACAGCTTATCAGGATCATGGGGCAACACGCTCATTCCGAAATTGTAGGTATGTTACCTGAAGGTAACTGGATTACGCGCGCACCTAGTTTACGTCGAAAAGCTGTTCTTCTGGCAAAGGTTCAGGATGAAGCAGGACATGGATTATACATTTACAGCGGAACGGAAACCTTAGGCGTGAGTCGTGATCAGATGAATCAGGAGTTGCTTTCAGGCAAAGCAAAATATTCCAGCATTTTCAATTACCCTACCTTATCCTGGGCTGACATGGGTGCAATAGGATGGCTGGTTGATGGCGCAGCGATCGTCAATCAAACGGCGCTGGCAAAATGTTCTTATGGTCCTTATGCCCGTGCCATGATAAGAATATGCAAGGAAGAAAATTTCCACCATAAGCAAGGCTATGAAATTCTGGCAACACTGATGACAGGAACACCGGAGCAAAAAGCAATGGCGCAAGATGCAGTTGATCGTTTCTGGTGGCCCTCATTGATGATGTTTGGTCCTTCTGATAAGGATTCGCCGAACACGGCAGAATTGATGCGCTGGAAGGTGAAAAAATATACAAATGATGATTTGAGACAACGATTCATCGACAGAACTGTTCCTCAGGCAGAAAATATAGGACTTAAACTTCCCGATGATAAATTAAAATGGAATCCTGATACGATGCATTACGAACACGGAGAAATCAACTGGGATGAATTCTACAATGTGATCAAAGGAAATGGCATTTGTAATCACCAAAGACTGAAAGCAAGGAATGATGCACATGATAAAGGTGCCTGGGTAAGAGAAGCAGCAAATGCCTATGCAGGCAAACATGCGGAAAAAACAATGGCAGCGTAGAATCTGAGAAAGCTGAAGCAATGATTCCTGTTTCTTAATAAAAAATCTAACAGAAAAAATAACATGATTAAAAACGAATGGCCATTGTGGGAAGTGTTCACTCAAAAGAGAAGTGGTGCTCCTTTCGAGCATGCAGGAAGTGTTCATGCACCTGACAAGGAAATGGCTCTGCAAAATGCAAGAGATGTTTACTCACGCAGAAATGAAGCAAGTTGTTTGTGGGTAGTCTTGTCAGAATATATCACCTCCAGTTCCCCTGAAGATGCTGAAGCATTTTTTGAACCTTCAAATGATAAAATATACCGCCACCCGAATTTTTACAAAACACCGGGCGCAACTTTTGAATAAGTACATAGCAAAGGGAATAATAAAATTTAGGTTTAGTCATCTAATTCCAGATTACCATATCACACATGCCTCTCCAGTTCACAAACCCTTTCTCACTTTTTTCCTTGATGAAAAAAGTAAGCAAAAAAATCAAGACCAATTGCCCTCCGGAGGCGGATAAAAACCCTGCCAGCCGCACATGCTGACGCTTCCAGCCTGTGCGGCTGACGAGGCCCGGCAATTGGTCGGGCCAACGCGCCCATCGAAATACGGTGTTCCAATAAAAAATTCAAATTAAATATTGCTATAGAGAAGTTAACAAGATTACCAATCCTTGGATGTTTGCTGATTTACGAAAAAGTGATTAATCCTAATAAAATTAAATTTTTATGACTGATAAAATTAGTAAAGCACTTTTTGAATATTGCCTTCGACTTGGAGACAGTCCTTTAATTCTTGGTCAACGGTTGGGTGAATGGTGTGGGCATGGACCCATTCTCGAAGAAGATATTGCACTAACTAATATTGCTTTAGATCTCATAGGGCAAAGCCGTGCCTTTTTAACTTATGCCGGCGAAATTGAGGCTAAGGGACGAACTGAAGATGACCTTGCTTTTCTCAGAAATGAAAGAGAATTTCGAAATCTCCTGCTGACGGAACAACCCAATGGTGATTTTGCACAAACTATGCTGAGGCAATTATTCGTTAGTGCATTTCAGTATTATTTTTATTCTGCACTCAAGCTCAGTAAAGACAAAACCTTGTCGGCTCTGGCCGAAAAATCTTTGAAGGAAGTAAGCTACCATCTCCGACACAGTGCACAATGGGTTATTCGTCTCGGCGATGGTACAAGCGAAAGCAAGGCAAGACTGGAAAATGCACTGGACGAACTATGGAAATATACCGGTGATCTTTTCGATATGGACGACACCGATACTATTTTGATAAAAGAAGGTATTGTCCCTGATCTGAACTTACTTCGTGAAGACTGGCTTGATAAAATATCAGAGACTTTTGGTTTGGCAAGCATCTCAATACCGGAAAACGTTTTTATGATGAGTGGAAGCCGAAAAGGAAAACATACTGAACATTTAGGACACATGCTTTCTGAAATGCAATATCTACAGCGAGCCTTCCCGGGAGCCACCTGGTAAGTTGATATTTTTGAAATGCTGATTCAAAAAGAAAAAATCTGGTCCATTCTAAAAGAAATTCCTGATCCGGAAATTCCGGTTATAAGTATCGTAGATTTAGGCATAGCAAGAGATGTACGAATTGAGGGAGAGAAAGTGATAGTCGATATTACGCCAACTTATAGTGGTTGCCCGGCGATGAATACTATCGAGAAAGATATTATCGAAAAAATTAAAGAGACCGGGATAGAGCGAGTTGAAATTAATACTGTCTTCTCCCCTGTCTGGACGACAGATTGGTTGAATGATGAAGCTAAAGAAAAGCTTCGTGAATATGGAATTGCTCCTCCGGATGGAAAGAGTACAGACAAGTCTCTATTAACAGGGAAACCAAAAATAATTAATTGTCCAAGATGCGGTTCCAAAAAAACTGTTCTTGTCAGTCAATTTGGCTCAACTGCGTGCAAGGCACTTTATAAATGTGAATCCTGTCTTGAACCATTTGATTATTTTAAATGTCATTAATTAGCTGATCCTATACTTATGTCTGACAAATTTATTCTTCACACCAACGAAAAAGGAATTACCCAGATTCATTTGAATCGCCCTGATAAATTCAACAGTTTCAATCGGGAGATGGCATTGCAATTACAGGAAGCATTGGATATTGCCGGTGAGGACAAAAGTGTTCGTACGGTATTCATTACAGGAGCAGGAAAGGCATTTTGCGCCGGACAGGATTTAGCAGAAGCAATTGATCCGAAAGGCCCGGGCATTCGCCGCATTGTTGATGAACATTACAACCCCATCATCACCAAAATACGAAATTTACCAAAACCGGTTGTGTGTGCAGTAAATGGTGTTGCTGCAGGAGCCGGAGCAAATATTGCATTGGCATGTGATATTGTGGTGGCAGCACGAAGTGCAAGCTTCATACAGGCATTCAGCAAAATTGGATTGATCCCTGACAGTGGTGGAACCTTTTTTCTTCCTCGACTCGTTGGCTTTCAACGAGCCTCCGCTTTAATGATGTTAGGTGACAAAATTGGTGCGGAGGAAGCTTTGAGTATGGGGATGCTTTACAAAGTCTTCGACGATGACAAATTACAGGAAGAAGCTTTCTCTATCGCCACGACTCTCTCTACCATGCCGACAAAAGGAATTGCGCTGACAAAGAAATTATTAAATAGTTCCTTAACTAATTCTTTCGGAGAACAACTCAAACAGGAAGAAATACTGCAGGCAGAAGCAGGAGAAACTTTTGATTATAAAGAAGGAGTTCAGGCTTTCCTTGATAAGAGAAAACCAATTTTCAGAGGAGAGTAAATCGCCTGAAAATTAATTCGCTCTTCGCTGACCTGCTCCGGTACGTCGGCTACTACCGTGGCTTTGCGGTCTTCCGCCCTGCCCCACCTTTGCTCTCTTAGGAGCATGGTTATTGCGTTGCGGTTTTTCTTTCTTATCAGGAAGCGTAAATTGAGTCATGGGAAAAGGATGATCACCAACAACAGGAATATCGCGATTAATTAATTTCCGAATATCCGCGAGGTATTCTTTTTCTTCAATATCACAGAAAGATAGTGCTATACCACTTGCTCCTGCACGACCTGTTCTTCCGATACGGTGAACATAGGTTTCAGGAATGTTGGGTAGCTCATAATTAATTACGTGCGACAAATCTTCAATGTCGATTCCACGAGCGGCGATATCAGTTGCTACCAGAACACGGGTTTTACCCCCTTTGAAATTACTAAGTGCACGTTGTCGTGCATTTTGAGATTTGTTTCCGTGAATTGCTTCTGCTTCGATACCGGCTTTCTTCACATCTTTCGCGACACGATCAGCACCATGTTTCGTTCGTGTGAACACAAGAACAGATGTGATTTTATCATTCTTAAGAATGTGATTCAACAAGGATTTTTTGTTTGTCTTATCAACGAAATAAACTGCCTGTTGGATGGTATTCGCTGTTGAAGAAACCGGAGTGACCTCTACTTTTACCGGGTTGGTCAGAATGGTTTTGGCCAGCTTCACAATTTCTCCCGGCATAGTAGCTGAAAAAAACAATGTTTGCCTTTTAACAGGCAACTTTTGAATGATTTTTTTTACGTCATGGATAAATCCCATATCGAGCATTCGATCGGCTTCATCCAGAACAAAAAATTTGATGTCCTGCAAGTGCACGAATTTCTGATCCATAAGATCAAGCAATCGTCCGGGTGTTGCGACTAAAATATCTACACCTGCCCGCAAGGCATCCGTTTGAGCCTTTTGTGGAACACCACCAAAAATGACTCTGTTTCTTAGCGGAAGGTTTTTTCCGTAAGCCGTAAAGCTTTCGCCTATTTGTAATGCAAGTTCACGGGTTGGAGTAAGAATGAGTGCTCTGACCAGTTTTTTTGCTTTGGGGTCTTGAATTTGAGCATTAAGCAACTGTAGTATTGGAATGGCAAATGCAGCGGTTTTTCCTGTTCCGGTCTGTGCACAGCCTAAAATATCGTTGTGTTCAAGTATGCTTGGAATGGTTTGAGCCTGAATCGGTGTTGGAGTCGTATAACCCTCTGTTTTAAGGGCTTGACGTATTGGATCAATAAGATCGAGTTTATCGAATGACATGTAATTTAAATATGGTTTTAAGGGAATTTGTTCGCGGATAATTTAGTCAAAAGAGAAAGGTCTCAGAGCGAACGAGATGCAAAGGTACAAAAATCGGTGAGCATTGTACTATGATTCTTGAAAATAAAAAAGCCCCCTGTTAAAACAGGAGGCTTTCAATCTTGTATTAGGTAGATTACTTCACTTTAGAAGAAAGTTCAGCACCTGCCTTGAATTTTGCCACTTTCTTAGCAGCAATTTTAATTGGCTTACCCGTTTGTGGGTTACGGCCATTGCGAGCAGCACGTTTAGCTACAGAGAAAGTACCGAAACCTACAAGCGCAACGCGCTCACCCTTTTTCAGAGTCTTTGAAGTTACAGTCATGAATGCTTCCAATGCGCGACCTGCATCTGCCTTTGTGATCTTTGCTTCTGATGCCATAGCATCAATCAATTCAGCTTTGTTCATTGCTAATTGTTTTTAGTTGTTGGTTTAAATGACAGTCTAAAAGTAAGTTCGGTACAGAGCCCTTGCAAGTTTCTGAGCCTCAAATGCTCTCATTTGTTGATAAATAGTGGTGTTTGTTGAAAACTTTAGACTGAAATCCGCCTCTGTAGCTGTGTATCAAAGGTGTATGCATCAGAAAGTCGCTGACAGCAACAGATTTCATTAAATAACAATTTTCATCCTAAATAATTTAAAGGACGGATACAGAATTTTTAAGAGTGAAAATCAGGTCAACTGTCCAGGTATTCATTCGTTCGACTATCTTTGTTTGATAATATCCACAATGGAAAAATACATCGTTTCAGCCCGGAAATATCGCCCGGTGACTTTTGATACAGTCGTTGGTCAACCATCTATCACAGCCACCTTGAAGAATGCTATACGCACGAATCATTTGGCGCAGGCATATCTGTTTACTGGTCCTCGTGGTGTCGGTAAAACTACAAACGCAAGAATTTTAGCCAAGACCATCAATTGTGTTAAAATTGGAGATAATGTAGAAGCATGCAATTCATGTGATTCATGTGTTGCCTTTAATGAAGGCAGGTCGCTGAATATTTATGAGTTAGATGCGGCATCGAACAACTCCGTCGATGATATCCGTGCATTGGTCGATCAGGTTCGTTATGCTCCTCAGCTGGGGAAATACAAAGTGTATATCATCGATGAGGTTCATATGCTGAGTGCAAGTGCATTCAATGCATTTTTAAAAACTCTTGAAGAACCACCGGCTCATGCCATTTTTATTCTGGCTACAACTGAAAAACAAAAAATTATCCCAACGATACTTTCCCGTTGCCAGATTTTTGATTTCAACAGGATAAGTGTGGAAGATATTAGTAAACATCTTGCAGTTATTGCAAAAAAAGAAAACGTCGAAGCGGAGGAAGATGCCTTGCATATTATTGCACAGAAGGCTGATGGTGCACTTCGTGATGCATTGAGCCTCTTTGATCAGCTTGTCAGTTTTGCAGGAAACAAGTTAAGCTATAAGCAAGTAATTGAAAACCTCAATATTCTTGATCATGATTACTATTTCAGACTGACTGATGAATTGCACGCCGGAAATATTTCCGCTTCATTAATCACCTATAATGAAATCGTCAACAAGGGATTTGATGGTCACAATTTTATAAACGGACTAAGCAGTCATTTTCGTGATTTGTTGGTTTGCCTGGATGAAGTCACCCTTCCGCTGCTTGAAGTTAGCCCATCGATCAGGGAGAAATATAAAGTTCAATCCCGTTTGTGTAGTCTGGCATGGCTTTTAAAAGGACTCGATATTACAAATACTTGCGACTACCAATACAAGGGAGCAAAGCATCAGCGACTTCATGTAGAATTAGCGCTCATGCGTCTTTGTACCATGACAACCGGATCACAACAAAACCCTGAGCCTCCTAAAAAAAAAGTTGAGTTAAATGCAGCACCGGTGGCCGGTTCCGCAAGCCCTGCAAAAACTATTTCAAATCCTCCTGCTCCACAACCAATAAGTGAAGCAAAAGAAATTTCTCCTGAAATAAAAACCGAAAACAAAGCAGCTCAAAGTCCAGTAGCGGAAAAGAAAACTCCTTCGTCCGGACCAGGAAGAAAATCGATTAGCATTACAGGAGCATTAAGCAGTAAACAAGAAGAAAAAACTCCTGAGATAAATGCAGAGTCATTACCCGATTTGACCAAGGCATATACCGACCAGGAATTAATAAATGCATGGAATGATTTTGCGAGCCTTCTTCAAACGCAGGGAAGATTAACATTGCATGCTGCATTGATAAAAAGAACTCCTGAGCTTTCAGAAAATTTTACTGTCAGATTTAAAGTTGACAGTGGTGCCGTTGAAAAAGACTTAAATGAAATCAAACCTGATCTCTTATCATTTATCAGAAAAAAACTTTCTAATTATTCTGTTCAGGTAATAGTTGAAGTAATATTGGGAGATGATACAGGCCAAATTCCTTATACACCTTCAGAGAAATTTAAAAAGTTGGCGGAGAAAAACCCTTTACTCAACGAGATGAAAAATCAATTTGACCTCGAAATTGATTATTAAACCCGACTCATTTTTTTCCATTGTCTCTCCTGAAAATGCAGCTCAAAAAGAAGCGTTTTTAGACGTCTGAATGGTGTTTTTTTTGAATCTGATTTCCGGTTTATATCAAAGTTCAAAAAATCTTTGACCGGCTTTTTACTTCCCTTTTCATATTATTGATTTTCAGGCAAATATGAAGGAAAATCGGTTCATTTCTTTGTAAGTAAATAATGCCTTCAGGCGCTTAAAAT
This sequence comes from Bacteroidota bacterium, assembly GCA_004295015.1. Taxonomy (GTDB): domain Bacteria; phylum Bacteroidota; class Bacteroidia; order AKYH767-A; family 2013-40CM-41-45; genus QQVM01. The sequence continues at coordinate 41,104 of SHNE01000002.1, forward strand.
GCTTGTATTAAAGAGGGAGTTTTTGTATATTTACAGACTAGGCGAGCTGATAAAAAAATTATCAGCTTTTTTAGAATCCGGACCCAAAATTTCAGGTCCAGATGGGGGTAAAAAAGGGGGGAAATAATTTAACAGAATGACTGAATTGACAAAAGAACAGGTGGAAAAATCCCAAGACATTACAGCGAACAACACAAATCACACAACGCAAGAATATTCTGCTGACAGTATACAGGTTTTGGAGGGCCTTGAGGCCGTCCGTAAGAGACCGGCAATGTATATCGGTGATATTGGCGTAAAAGGGCTTCATCATCTCGTTTATGAAGTTGTAGATAATTCAATTGACGAGGCACTTGCCGGTCATTGTAAGAACATCAACGTATTTATCCATCCTGATAACAGCATCACTGTTAAAGATGACGGACGTGGTATTCCAACGGAAATCATTCCTAAAGAAAATAAAAGTGCCCTGGAGGTCGTAATGACCGTTTTACACGCCGGTGGAAAGTTTGACAAGGATTCCTACAAGGTATCGGGAGGACTTCATGGAGTTGGTGTTTCCTGCGTTAACGCACTATCGACACATCTTAAAGTCACTGTATACCGTAACGGTAAAAAACATACACAGGAGTACTCATGTGGTAAACCATTATTCCCTGTAAAACTCGAAGGAGAGACAACGCATCGTGGAACCGACGTTACATTTTTGCCGGACACCTCAATATTTACTTCCGGCGTCTACCATTTTGATACACTTGCCACCCGTTTGCGTGAGCTTTCTTTTCTGAATAAAGGAATAACCCTTACGATTACAGATGAACGAGAGAAAGATGCAGAAGGAAATCATCCTTACGAATCTTTTCTTAGTCAAGGTGGGTTAAGAGAATTTGTATCCTACCTCGATGCGAATCGTGAACGATTAATTCCTGAACCAATTTACATGGAAGGAGAACGTGCCGGTATCCCTGTTGAAGTGGCGATGCAATACAACACTTCCTTCAACGAGAATATACATTCGTACGTAAACAACATTAATACGCATGAGGGCGGTACTCACCTTGCCGGATTTCGCAGGGCACTTACCCGTACCTTGAAATCTTATGCCGATAAATCCGGACAACTGGATAAATTGAAATTCGAAATTAGTGGCGATGATTTTCGCGAAGGAATGACAGCCATTATTTCTGTTAAAGTTGCTGAACCGCAATTCGAAGGCCAAACCAAGACAAAACTTGGTAACAGTGAAGTGATGGGTGCAGTTGATCAGGCGGTGAGTGAAATGCTGAGTAATTATCTCGAAGAACATCCACGTGAGGCAAAGATGATAGTCGACAAGGTTATTCTTGCTGCCACGGCAAGACATGCCGCACGAAAAGCGCGTGAGATGGTACAAAGAAAAAATGTACTAAGCGGAAGCGGCTTACCAGGTAAACTTTCCGATTGCTCTGATAATTCTCCTGAAGCGTGTGAATTGTTTCTGGTTGAGGGGGACTCGGCGGGTGGAACAGCCAAGCAAGGAAGAAACAGAAGGTTTCAGGCTATCCTTCCTCTACGTGGTAAAATTTTGAACGTAGAAAAAGCGATGGAATACCGGATCTACGATAATGAGGAGATCAGGAACATCTTTACTGCTATGGGAGTATTCCGTGACGAGAGCAGAGAAGGTCGTCCTTTAAATATGGACAAGATCCGCTACCATAAGATTGTCATCATGTGTGATGCCGATGTGGATGGTAGCCACATCACAACATTGATCCTGACATTCTTCTTCCGTCATATGAAAGAGATGATTGAAGAAGGATACTTATACATTGCCACTCCTCCACTCTATCTCCTTAAAAAGGGCAAAGAGCAGCAGTATGCATGGAATGAAGAAGAGCGCCTTGCTGCCATCAAGCGAATTGCGGGCGATGGAAAAACGGAAAGCGTGCACGTACAGCGTTACAAGGGTCTTGGAGAAATGAATGCAGAACAATTATGGGAGACTACTTTAAATCCTGAAACACGTACACTGCGTCGAGTAACTATTGACAGCGCCGCTGAGGCTGACAGAATTTTTTCAATGCTTATGGGCGATGATGTTCCACCAAGAAGAGAATTTATTGAGAAGAACGCGAAGTATGCGAAGATCGATGCTTAATCTTTAATTTAGGGGAATAAAAAAAGGGAGACGATACCATTGTCTCCCTTTTTTCTTGTCAGAAATATTTTCTAGTTCTCCAGTTCTTTTAAAGCCATCCAGGTCATCAATCCCACTCCAGTTTCAAGTGCTGTTTCATCAATATCAAAGGTTGATGTATGTACAGACGAGGTAATTCCTTTCGATTCATTTCGGACGCCAAGTCTGTAAAAACAGGCCGGGAGTTCCTGGGAATAAAAGGCGAAATCTTCTGCCGCCATCCATATTTCAAGTTCTTCAATATTCTCCTTGCCGAGGAATTCTTCTGAATAGCTCCTAACTCTGTCTGTCAGTTTATCATCATTCACAAGGAATGGATATCCCCGTACGATGTTAAACTCACAGGAACCTCCCATGCTTTCAGCTATACCTTCAGCCATTTTTTTCATTTTGAGATGAGCTTCGTCGCGCCATTCTTCGTTCAATGTGCGGAAAGTTCCTTCCAAAGTCACCTGATCAGGAATCACATTTGTGGCTCCGTTGGCAATTACTTTTCCGAAAGATAAAACGGAAGGTAAGGAAGGTTTAGCGACACGACTCACAATTTGTTGCAATGCCACAAGAATCTGTGCAGTAATCATCACCGGATCTACACCAAGATGAGGCATAGCACCATGACCACCCTTCCCATTAACAGTAACATAAATCTCATCGGTGCTGGCCATATAGAGCCCTTTTCTTATTCCAATCTTTCCGGCCTGAATTTGCGGCATCACGTGCTGACCAATAACCGAAACCGGTTCAGGGTTTTTCAAAACACCTTCTTTAATCATCATCGACGCTCCACCGGGAAGCTTTTCTTCGCCCGGTTGAAAAATAAACTTGACCGTTCCTTCAAATTCGTTTTTTAATTCATTAAGAATCTTTGCAACTCCTAAAAGTGATGAAGTATGCACATCATGACCACATGCATGCATAACTCCCGGAACAGATGATACATAATCTGTTTTATTTGTTTCCTGAATCGGTAAGGCATCCATATCGGCACGCAGTGCGATGGCTTTTTTCGAGGCATTCTTCCCCTCTACCATTGCAACGATTCCGGTATTTGCCATCTTTTTAATATTTGTGATACCAAAGGATTTCAATTTCTCCTCAACAAATTTTTGGGTGTTAAATTCCTTAAAAGACAATTCGGGATTCTTATGCAGGTGTCTTCTGAATGAAACTACATCAGTATGGTATTGCTTTGCGAGTGATTTTATCTTTTCTTTTATCATATCGATTGGAATTCTGTATATCCGAAGTGTACTGATTTAAATTGCAGACGTCTTTTCGTTAAAAAAAATAAATCTGAAAAAAAACGATGAGTTAGAAATCGAGTCCGAGAGAAAAATAAAACTTGTAAGGTTGAATTGTTCTATTCTCCACACCCCAAGCCCAATCAGCTCTGATAAAATACCCGAGCAATCTGCTGCGTAATCCAAAACCAAAACCTCCAACAATAGGTTCATTTTGGCTAATCAAGGTTATTACAAATGGTTGCTGAGCAATTGTAGAATTATTCAATGCATTTGTTGAATCATAGGGAGAAGAACCGTTCCAAGCTGTTCCGATATCTCCAAATCCAACTACCTGGAAATTACGAACGAAGTCTGATTTGATTGGTCGATTGAGCAAATATTTAAATACAGGTATTCTTAACTCAGAATTAAGAAGGACGAATGTATTTCCATTACGAATATTCTGATCAAAGCCTCTGAGGTTTGAAGCCAGGGCCTGGAAATAATAATTCTGCGAATAATCTATCGGTGTTTCTTCATTAAACTTTGGTACGATCCAATTGTCTGTGGCTCCCATATAATAAATCAGCTTCTCTTTACCAAAAGAAGTGCTCGCAGCAATTCGGTTGGCCCAGATGATCTCCCTATGAATCTTTTCATAATGCCTAAAGTCAGTTCCAAGGATGACCATTCCTGTATTCCCAACATCAGCCTGCTTGTAATACTCGCCAAAGATTTTTCCACGCGTTCCATTGTATAGGTTTACACCGGTATTCAGGGTGTTGTCGAAAACATATTCAAGTCTGCCACTTATCCAATGCAAATAATCTTCCGGAATAATGAGTGACTGGAAATCCGTGGCAAGGATCGTCAGCCTGTCATTTCGATAGGCAAGCGAGGCTCGAACGCTAGAAACATCTGTGAATGGATATTTTCCATTGAAGCGAAGTTCGTGTGAATGTAATTTTGCTCCAAATTGAGGAAGCAGCAATGCCTGTCTGTAAAAGACAATTTCTTTATCTAAACGATGCTTAAGATTCTCGTAACTCAGGAAAAACTCATTTGAGTTCAAGTCACCGGCCAGTTTAAAACCGCCAGTAATTCTAAAGTCTTCCAACAAATCACTAATCCCCAATTTAAAGAATCCATTAAGTCCGGGATTATAATAGATGGCCCCACCTCCGGTAAACAATTGGTAAGATTGGTTGAGTAGTGTATTGTCAAGTTGGCTTACAAAGTAATTCGAGGAGAAAGCTGTTTCATAATTTCGTTGCTTAGGAAGCGGCTGCAAAGCTGACTCGGTCGTATCCTGCTTAACGTCTGAACCAATGGCAGCTGCTTGTTGAGCGCGTTCCCGTTCTCTCTTCTTTTCTTTTCTGGTTTGAGATTTCGGGAAATCACTTTGGAAGACATAGTTTTCAATATCAACCAAATTAGAGTCAGAAAGATTAGACTTGATATTGCTTATGGCATCATCAGGCTTTGGTGGAATTTCACTCTTTGCCTTATCGATCTCCCGCTCTCTTAGCTCTTCATTTCGAAAGAGTGTTTTTGGGAGTGGCAATCCTGAAGAAACGAAACCGGATTTTCGTTCATTGAACAGTTTAACTTTACCCTTGTCAAAAAATATCTGGCTTACGCGGGTTTTTGAAAAGTTTACATCATGCTGGAGAATATTGCGGGAATAATTTGATTGAGGGGCACTTTCAACAAGCATTCGATAGTGCTCCACAGTATCAACATAGGCCAATGCGCTATCAAGGTGAGCCAGGTAACGATTCACCACTCCACTTTCATCGCTGAGATAGGCAATGTTCGAAGAATCATAAGGCATTGGCTGTGTCTCATTGTAATACGGTGTGTTTGTAATTCTTCTTAGTACGTTTGAAGATCCTTTGTAATCATAATAAAACACATCCATGTTATTCTTCTCCGGAAGTAATGGAATTACTTCGGCGCTTAATGTGTCGTTAACCCTGTTGCTGGAAAAAACGATGGCTGTTGAATTATTAATAAAACGAGGATGAAGATCATCGTAAAAATCTTTTGTAATCTGCTGGTAAGTCCTTGTCCGGAGATTATAAACATAAATATCACTCTGACCCTTCTGAACACCGGAGATCAGGAGTAATTGCCCATCATCTGAATAAGAAAAGTCGAGAACTTTTTCAAAATTAAAAAGTTTGCTCTGCTCATACTTTTTAGTTCTGATGGTATAGGTTCCCATCCAGATAAATCCTTTTTTCTCTCTGATAATTGTCAGCACTTCGCCACTTGGGTGAAATGCGAGGACAGGGAAAGTAACATCCGTCTCCTGAGAGTAAGAACGGTAACCGCTTTTTAAAATTCTTTTTGAACGTCCTTTCGTTTCGTCATAAAGCATAACCTTATAGCGACCGAGATCATTTCTAACATAGGCGCTATAACGTCCATCTTTACTCGTACGAAGCTGTGTATAGGTCAACCGAACTTTGGGCCGCTTTACGATGCCTTTTTCCGGTAAGGAATCAATTCCAAGATCGCTATTCAGGTACCTGTTCTTCATCGCATCCTGCCAGGTTGCAGAAAGTTCTTTCATATTCTGACCCAATACATACATGAATCCGCTTTCAATATTTCTGTTTACACGAGTCATATAAATCAGATTCGAGACGGAAGATTCACTGTAGGTGTCGACAACAAATTTCCAAATAGAATGACCGGCCACGACAGCATCATCACCACTCAGGTGATTAAACTTCAGGTAGCGTTTAGTAATAATTCCATCACGCATTTTATTATCCAGTCTCACATCCCAGCTTTTGGAAACATAGGAAACCAAACCGTTTAAATACCAGTCAGGCAAAGTCAGCAATGCAGAATTTTGAATCCTTTCTCTTACATCTCCACCATACATAATTTGATCAAGAAGTACGCGGGCAATTCCTGCTCGAATCTGTTCGGTCAATTTTTCGTGATCACCATTGAAATACAGAAAAACTTTGTTCCCAACTATTCTGGTGGCTCCGCCGGTATTGTTATTCGTTTCGTCTGTGAGGAGTCCGATATTAGATTGTTTGGCATCACTCAGTTTATTATAGATGATGAATTGAATTCTCCCGTCTAACTTATAATCAAAAAGCTTTTCGATTTCTTCAAGATGTTTATCAGCCGTTCTGCCTGTAAAAGCTGCCAATTCCAATCCTCCTAAATAATAGTAGGTATCAAAACTTTTGAACTTCATGAATGACCAGAATCGTTGGTCATATTGAACCCTGTTTTTTCCAAACTGCATCTCGTAACCGCTATAAAACTGAGCCTGTGAGTTTGAGCTGAAAATAAATAAGAAAGTTATAATCAGTGAGCAACTGATTCTTGAGGTAAAAAATGACTTCTGTAGAAGAAACATAATCAAGCTAAAATCCGGAGAAGAAGAATAAAGGCGAATGTAAGGTTTTTTAAACAAAAAAACCGCTGTATATTCTCCGATTTGCAAGATTTTCGTCAGGAATTTCCACACCAATTGGGCGGAAATTTGTGCCTGGTTTGTCGTAAATTGCGGCATGATAAAAGTTGAATCTTTCGCCTTCAATCCATTCGAGGAAAATACCTATATTTTGTCTGATGAAAGTAGCGAAGCTGTAATTATAGACCCGGGATGTTTTGATTCTGAAGAGAAAAAAATCCTCTCGGATTACATCGAAAAAAACAAATTAAAACCGGTAAAATTATTGCTTACGCATGCGCATATTGACCATATTCTGGGCAATAACTATGTAAGCGCACGCTACGGAATCAAGGTTGAAATGCATGCAGCTGATGTTGATTTGCTGCTATCGGCACCTGTTTATGGACAAGTTTGGGGAATCCAGGCAGAACCTTCTCCGGAACCTTCTGTATTGTTGAATGAGGGTGACACGGTAAAATTTGGAAACTCTGTACTGAGAGTGCTATTTACACCCGGACACAGTCAGGGCAGTATTAGTTTTTATTCTGAAACAGATCGTTTTGCCATAGTGGGCGATGTGCTCTTCCATCGCAGCATTGGAAGGACAGATCTTCCCGGCGGCAACCATGCTGAGTTAATTAAAAGTATAAAGGATAAACTTCTTCAGCTTGGAGATGATGTAAAAGTTTTTTCCGGACATGGGCCGGAGACAAGCATTGGTGCTGAGAAAAAATTCAATCCTTTTTTGCAGGATTAGAACAGACGTAAATCATAATAAAATAAAAAAAAAAAACGAATACATCATTGGAAAAACAACAAATCCTACCACCTAGTCCTTTATAAATTTCTTATTTATTTT
>SHNE01000039.1 GCA_004295015.1 Bacteroidota bacterium
AAAGCGGAAGATAAGAAGCATGCAGCGAAGAAGAAGTCAGACGATAAAAAGGATAATGAAGAATAATAATCTCATAAATTATAAAAAGCGGAATAGGACGAAAGTTTTATTCCGCTTTTTTTTGCCCTTTTTGCTCTTAGAACCAAGCATTTATTGATATTTATGAACAAGCAGAAAAGTCTGGGAAGAAAAATGGTATCTTTGAAAAACCTTTTCGCATGAAATACACCGAAAAAAAGCCCGCAATCCTCGTTTTGGAAGATGGAACGGTTTTCCATGGGAAAGCCGCCGGAGCCATTGGTACCACCACCGGCGAGATCTTTTTTAATACCGGAATGACCGGTTACCAGGAGATTTTTACTGATCCTTCCTATTTTGGCCAGATTCTTTTAGCTACGCATGTACATATTGGAAATTACGGTATTCATCCTGATGAGGTGGAAAGTGATGGAGTGAAGATTTCGGGCTTGGTATGCAGAGGTTTCAGTGATACATATTCTCGTCCCACAGCGACAAAATCAATACAGGAATATTTCGAAGAACAGAAAGTAGTTGCGATTTGTGATGTTGATACACGAGCCATTGTTCGACACATCAGAAGCAAGGGGGCAATGAACTGTATCATCTCCTCAGAAATTCTTGATGTTGAGAAATTGAAATTGATGCTGAAAGAAGTTCCATCTATGGCGGGGTTGGAATTGTCGTCGATGGTAACGACGACGGCTCCTTATTTTTACGGTGATGCTAACGCTACATTAAAAGTTGCTGTTCTCGACTTCGGAGTAAAGAAGAATATTATTCGCAGTCTTGCTAAGCGAGGTTGTTATGTGCAGGTATTCCCTGCACGCACAAGTTTTTCGGATATTAAAAAATGGAACCCTGATGGAATTCTCTTGTCGAACGGCCCGGGAGATCCTGCAGTGATGCAATATGCAGTGAAGACGGTGAAAGAAATTCTTAATAGCAACATACCCGTTTTCGGAATTTGTCTCGGACACCAATTGCTTGCAGAAGCCTGCGGTATCGGAACCTATAAAATGTTTAACGGACACCGTGGAATAAATCATCCGGTAAAAAATCTCATCACCGGTCATTGTGAGATCACCTCGCAGAACCATGGCTTTGCCGTGGTAGAAGATGACGTGAAGAAATCAAAGACTGTGGAAGTCACACACGTTAATTTGAACGACGGCACCATCGAAGGAATACGTGTAAAGGATGCTGTGGCTTTCAGTGTTCAATACCACCCCGAGTCCGCACCCGGCCCGCATGACAGCGTTTATCTTTTCGATGAATTTGTTGAAGAGATGAAAAATGTTGTTGTGGAACGTATCTAGCTTTTCAGCTGATGCCTCGCCTGATCCAAATATTATTTTTTGTTTTTATATCCTTAAATGGTTTTGCTCAAAAGCAAGACGCAATTTGGATTTTTGGGGATCATGGAGGAATTGATTTTAATGATACTTCAAATGTTACTTCGTTTTATTCAGGGTTGAATGGATATTATACTGCCTATCCATTTGGCTCTATTTCTGACAATAATGGCAATTTACTTTTCTATGCAGCACCTTCAAATTTAAGAACAAGGAGTACTCGCGTATTTAATCGCAATGATTCACTAATGTTGAATGGGGATAGTCTTGAAGGACATCCGGCCATGACCCAGGGATTAATGATTTTACCATTTCCTGCTGATACCTCCCGTTATTATATTTTTACCAAAGATCATTTGGGGTCAAAGACATATCTCTTTTATTCCGTCGTGGATATGACACTTGATAATGGACTAGGAGGGGTACTGAATAAAAATATACTGATCCCCAGTGACAGTATCACCTCCCGTACGACCGCAGTAAAGCATGCCAACGGCAGAGACTGGTGGTTGATTGTGCAAAGATGGGATCAGGATGAATATATCAAGTTTCTGATCACTCCTTCAGGAATACAGGGGCCATTTAAACAGGCAACCGGCAATCCCAAACCTAAAGATGAATGGTATGGCACTTCGTATTTTTCAAGAAGCGGAAGCAAATTAGTTTCTGTCGGTGCTTTTGGGAATATAAGCTTGATGGACTTTGATCGGTGTACTGGGGATATTTACAATTATCAGCAAATCGGCCCGGCTCAGTTTTCCTATGAAAACAGTTTCATTGGTTGTGCTTTTTCCTCAGATGAGAATGTATTGTATGTGAGTAATAGTTATCCTTATCCTGCAAAGTATCTATATCAATATGATCTTTTAGCCCTGGATATCCCAGCAAGTAAACTAACGATCAATGTGTATCCAGATACAGGTTTATTACAAAATGTACAATACGGACACATGCTTCTCGGAGCCGATGATAAAATATATGTTTCTAAAGGAAATGGTAGCGGGCCCAATTCAAATACGGTTTATACTCAAAACATTGATGTGATCTTAAACCCTGACGTTATCGGTCCCGGCTGTAATTATCAAAGCAATTATTTGTATCTGAATGGAGGCCGTACAACTTATGGTCTTCCCAATATGGTCAACTACAATCTCGGTCCTGTTGTCGGAAGTATTTGTGATAGTTTGACAACTGGACTCTCACAACAATCTTTGAGAGAGAATGGTTTTGTTATTAGTCCGAATCCCGTGAAAGATTGGATTAATATTTATTGGAAGGGGGAGGGTCTAAACGGGAAAAATTATCATGTTTCACTTTTGAGTATGCAGGGGAAGCCTGTTTTGGAGAAGGAGATGTTGGTTGGTGAGAATTCTTTTTCGGTTTCGGGGATTGTACCCGGTATATATATGCTTAGGGTTAGGACGGAGAGAGGGGTTTTTGTGAGGAGGGTTGTTAAGGGGGATGAGTGATTTGTCTCCTTTCACAGCCTAGGTAAAATGATTGTTTTCATGAATTCGCGATACCGGCATCCTGTCAGGGATCTCGTGAGTTCCTTGTTTCCTCTCCGCCGTCTACTACACAGTCATCCTGTAAGGATCGCGTGAGTTTTTTATTCCCCATCTACCATCTACGACACAGTCATCCTGTAACGATCGCGTGAGTTTTTTATTCCCCATCTACCATCTACGACACAGTCATCCTGTAAGGATCTCGTGATTGAAAAGCGAATAATCATTTGTAAGGTTGAAGTTAAATCAACTTAATTTTTGTCTCGACCAATTACTTGGATATTGCAGGAAACTCACGAGATCCTTACTGGATGACGGCTTGTTTTATTTATTTAGCTGCAGGAAACTCAAGAGGTCCTTGGTAGCATAGTGAGAGTTAGAGGAATTGGTGTGGGGGAAATTAACTAAAGTGTATTATTCCTAACCCCCTGCGCCGCCAACTTCGACAAATACGTTTCTGCAGAAACCTTTTGCAGAGCGGTAAGATGCCTTTGCCCATGAAGATCACTGCCTATGAAGTCGATGAGATTTTCGTCGATCATTCGTTCGGCAATTTTTTTTGCAGGGTGGCCATAATAGCCAACCAGAGAGTTTGTGTTTAGTTGAAAAAGAACACCCGCTTCTTTAATGCGATGGTATTCTTCGAACTTGTTGTACCAAAATGGATAGCGTTCAGGATGGGCCAGAACAGGTGTATAGCCGTGAACAATTAATTCAAAAATTATCGAGGATAATGTGTCAGGAGGATTGATATAAGAAACTTCAAATAATACGTAGTTTTTCCCAAAGGTTAACAGTTTCCCCCCTTTAATTTTATTTATAAATTCTTCATCGAGGTAATATTCTGCAGCAGCATCTAACTCTATAGGTATACCTTGTTTCTGAATTTCTGCTCTTACTGTTTCAAGTCCGGTTAAAATTATTTCCGGCGTATTACGGAAATAATCACTCATAATATGGGGAGTAGTAATCAGTTTTTTAAATCCAAGAGCTGATAAAGCTTTTATCATTTCAATGGATTCTTCTAATGTTTGAACACCGTCGTCGATCCCCGGAATAAGGTGTGAGTGAACATCTATTTCGAAACCGGACAAATCAGCCAAAGGCGGAAATTCCGGATCAACCTTTTTTCGTGTAAAGAAAGATTTTAGGGACCCCATTCTAATTCGATTTTAGAGCAGATTGACGAAACCATTCAAAGGTCCGTTTTAATCCTTCTGCTAAGTGAATGGATGGAGAATATCCAAGCAGATTTTTAGCCTTCGAAATATCTGCTAATGAATTTTGAATATCACCTGCACGGCTTGCTCTATGTATCGCCTTTAAATCGGATTGGCCTAGTCTCGCGATATTATTGAAAAGTTCATTAATGGATGAACGCTCACCAACAGCAACATTATAGATTTGATTCAGCGCATTGTGATCCTGAACTAGCATTGCACGCATGTTAGCCTGAACTGCATTTTCTACATAGGTAAAATCGCGGGTTTGTTCACCATCGCCATCAATGAACGGAGATTTATTGTCGAGTACGGCTTGCATAAATAATGGTATTACTGCCGCATAAGCTCCATCCGGACTTTGGTTAGGACCATAAATATTGAAGTAGCGCAGACCAATTACTTCCATTCCATAGGTGTTTGCAAAAACACTGGCGTAAAGTTCATTCGTTTTTTTACTTACGGCATAAGGCGATAGGGGTTTGCCTGTTTCGGCTTCAACTTTTGGTAGAACAGGATGGTCACCATATACTGATGAAGAGCTGGCATAGACGAAACGTTTCACTTTAGCGTCACGTGCAGCAACAATCATGTTTAGAAAACCTGTAGCATTAATGGCATGCGTCGTTTGTGGATCTTTCACAGAGCGTGGTACTGAGCCCAGGGCTGCTTGATGTGAGACAAAGTCAATTCTTTTACAAGCTGTAGCACAGGTTTCTGAATCGCGAATATCTCCTTCGATAAATTCAACATTTGGCAAATCCAGAAAAGGGCGGATGTTTTCTATGGAACTGGTAAGTAAATTATCCAGGATTCTGACTTTCCCCGCATTATGTGAAACCAGGTATGCAACTATATTTGATCCGATAAAACCGGAGCCGCCGGTAATCAGAAATGAACTCTTACTGATATCCATAGTATGAAAAAGAGGGCTTGTCATTTTTAAGGCTTTCTAATTGAAATAGTTTTATTGAAAATCAACGGTGTTCGTACTGCTGTGAATAATAGCTGAGGTATTCACCTGAGGTTACTTTTTGGAGCCATTCTTCATTTGCCAGATACCAGTCGACAGTTTTGGCTAAGCCTTCTTCAAATTGAAGTGAAGGTTTCCAGCCGAAATCGTTTTGTAATTTGGATGAATCGATTGCATAACGCATATCATGTCCTGCCCGGTCTTTCACAAATGAAATCAATTGCGTTGATGTACCTTCCTTTCTATTTAGCTTTCGATCCATGATGCTGCAAAGAAGCCGAATGAGATCAATGTTCCGCCATTCATTTTGTCCCCCAATATTATAAGTTGAACCGGCTTCGGCTTTATGAAATAAAATATCAATTGCGCGGGCATGATCTTCTACGTATAACCAATCACGTACATTTTCTCCCTTTCCATACACAGGTACGGGTCGGTTATTTTTAATATTATGAATGGCCAGTGGAATTAATTTTTCCGGAAAATGGTGCGAACCATAATTGTTGGAACAATTAGAAATGACTATTGGCAATCCGTATGTGTCGAAATATGCCCGAACCATATGATCAGAACCGGCTTTTGAAGCAGAGTAGGGGCTATGCGGATCATAGGGTGACTTCTCCGTGAAGTATCCACTTTTCCCTAGTGATCCATAAACTTCATCTGTAGAAACATGATAAAAGATGTTTCTGTCTGCAGTTAATTCAGCACCTTTCCAGGTATCGCGTGAAGCATTTAATAAGTTAACTGTCCCAACCACATTTGTCATAATGAATTCCATGGGGTTGGATATGCTTCTGTCAACATGAGATTCTGCTGCAAGATGGATTACTGAATCGAATTTTCTTTCTTTAAACAAATTTTGGATAAAATCTGAATTAACAATATCTCCACGAAGAAATTCATAATTGGGTTTTCGTTCTACATCTTTCAGATTCATAAGATTCCCGGCATAAGTTAATTTGTCGAGATTCAGAATCTTATAGTCGGGATATTTATTGACAAACAGTCGCACAACGTGGGAACCGATAAATCCGGCTCCTCCTGTGATAAGTATATGTTTTTTAAAAGTTGACATTACAAAATGGTAATATAATTCAGATTTTTACTGAAGCAAGATGTTGTTCCCAGGCCCAAGCGCTTTTCACAATATCTTTGATAGAATATTCAGCTTTCCAGCCTAAATCGGTATTAACTTTAGTGGTATCTGCATAAACTTTTTCAACATCTCCGGAGCGGCGTGGACCAATTTTATAATTCAGTTTTTGTCCGGTGATATTTTCGAACGTTTTAATCACTTCGAGAACTGTATTTCCTTGACCTGTGCCCAGATTAAAAACTTCGTATGATTCTTTATTTTTTTTATTTAAAAGTCTTCTGATTGCAGCAACATGAGCACGAGCAATATCGACTACATGTACATAGTCACGAACGCAAGTGCCATCTGAAGTATTGTAATCATTTCCAAAGACAGTCATCTCTTTTCGTATTCCTGCTGCAGTTTGAGTAATTACCGGTACCAGGTTAGATGGCGCCTGAAGAGGGTATTCACCAATTAAAGCTGACTCATGTGCACCCGCGGGATTAAAGTACCTTAATGCACATCCATTGAAAGAATTTACTTTCAGCACATCTGCCAAAATAGTTTCTCCTATTTGTTTAGTATACCCATAAGGTGATTCAGCTTTACCAAGTTTGGTTTTTTCGTGAACAGGTTGTTCGTCGCTTTGTCCATAGACTGAACAAGAACTGGAAAAAAGAAAGTTGTCAAGTTTTTTTTCCTGATAGATTTCCAACAGATTAATAAGAGAGAGAAGATTATTTCTGTAATATTTAAGTGGATTATCCACGGATTCTCCCACCGCTTTGTATGCAGCGAAATGAATGGTGGCATCAACTTTATAAACCGAAAAAAGTTTCTCAAGCTCGGCTTTGTTGCAAAGGTCTATGTTGAAAAACTGGATTCCTTTGCCAATAATTTTTTCAATTGCGTGAACTACCTCTTCTCTTGAATTACTCAGGTTGTCAATCAGGATTGGGTTAAATCCCTGCATGGCTAATTCCACCGCAGTATGCGATCCAATATAACCTGTTCCACCTGTGACAAGGATATTCATGTTAAAGACTCCAGTAGTTTAGATTATTAATTTTTTTATTGAATACACCTTTTATATCAACCAAAATTCCTTCCGGTGTCATGATACTTTGAAACCATGCTTCGTCTTTATCAAGGTATTCTCTGTGATTTACTGCTACGATTACTGCATCATAATCTTTTCCGATTTCTTTAACGAGCTCGAATCCATATTCATGTTTTAGATCGGCTGAGTTGGCGCGCGGGTCTGTAACTTCAACCTGAACCCCATAGGAAATAAGCTCCTTCACTACATCGGCGACTTTAGAATTTCTAATATCGTCTACATTTTCTTTGAATGTAGCTCCCATGACAAGAACACGGCTTTTGGAAACATCTTTCCCGGATGCAATTATTTTTTTAACCGTTTGTTTAGAAACGTAAAAACCCATGCTGTCGTTTACATAGCGGCCACTGTTTATCACCTGAGCATGATAACCAAGTTCCTGCGCTTTGTAGGTGAGGTAATAAGGGTCAACGCCGATACAATGTCCACCAACCAGGCCGGGTTTAAAATGAATAAAGTTCCATTTCGTTCCGGCAGCCTCCAAAACATCATAAGCATTTATACCCATTTTATTGAAGATGATGGAAAGTTCATTCATCAAAGCAATATTTACATCTCGTTGGGTGTTCTCAATAATTTTTGCTGCTTCGGCAACTTTTATGGAAGTAGCTTTGTAAACGCCCGCCTTTACTATAATTTCATAGGTAGCTGAAATATTGCTTAAGGCTTCTTCATCACAGCCGGAAACGACTTTTAAGATTTTTGTAATAGTATGGTCTTTATCGCCAGGGTTAATTCGTTCAGGTGAATAGCCTGCTTTAAAATCAACTTTGTATTTTAAGCCTGATAATTCTTCAAGAATCGGGATGCAATCTTCTTCGGTACATCCGGGATAGACAGTAGATTCATACACGACATAGTCACCTTTCTTCAAAGCTTTACCGATAAATTTTGTAGCTCCGAGTAATGGTTTTAAATCGAGAAGATTATGCTCATCGATAGGAGTGGGAACTGTAACGATAAAGAAGTTTGCCTCGCGCAGTTTTTCAGGAGAAGAAGTGAATTCAATATCTGTTCCTTTAAAATCTTCTGCACTTAGCTCTCCGCTGGGATCAATTCCTTGTCGCATTTTAGCAAGACGGTCATCATTAATATCAAATCCGATCACTTTAACTTTTTTCGAAAATTCTAAAGCGATAGGTAATCCAACATATCCGAGTCCGAGTATGGCGATTTTCTTTTTTTTATCCAGTAATTCTTGTGAAATCATAATCAAATCTGTCGTGAGAAATTAAGACATGAGTTTTTTTAAATTGCGGAGGGCATAGATTCTTTCAATGATGTCTACCACTTTTAGCCCTTCCAAAGCATTGGTTGTCGCAGTAGTTCTTCCTTTTAATGTGTCGATGACATTTTCAATAATATAATGATGATTTGCTGCTGAGCCTTTGTAAACTCCATAATCGTTCGCAGGGTTTACAGGAGCAAGTTTGGGCATTGTATAATTTTTGATATGGCAATATTCCACTTCATTCATATACTGTCCACCAATTTTAACACTTCCATTTTCAGCAATGATGGTCATACTGCTTTCAAGATTTTTATCCCATACGGAAGTCGAATAACCAATGGTACCCATTCCACCATTGATAAATTGAAAACTCACAAATCCGGAGTCTTCAAATTCAGTTAAGTTCTGATGGTTAAAGTCATTAAATTTTGCCTGGATTTGTGTGATATCACCAAAGAGCCAATACATGATATCAATGAAGTGAGAAAACTGGGTAAAGAGAGTTCCTCCATCAAGTTTATTTATGCCTTTCCAGTTTTTACCTGTATAATAGCGATCATCGCGGTTCCAGTAGCAATTCAATTGAACCATATAGATCGATCCCATTATTCCCCGGTCTATCACATCTTTAATCCATATAGAAGGAGGGGAGTAGCGATTTTGCATCACACAAAAAACCTGACGACTTACCTGTAGGGCTTTGAAAATTATTTTTTCGCAGTCAGCAACAGTCAGGCCCATCGGTTTTTCAATGACAACATGCTTTTTTTGTTCTAAAGCTTTCAAGGTGTGTTCAGCATGTAGTCCGTTCGGAGAACACACAGCTATTACATCAATCTCCAGTCCTGAAGTAAATAATTCGTCCATTGAAAGAAAAAATGGAACTTCAAGATCAGCCATCCCGATTTCTTCTTTCGGTTTGATATCCGTCATGGCAACTAGCTCCGCTTCGGGATTCCGCCGAACCATTTCCGCATGCCTCTTTCCTATATGGCCGCTGCCGACTATGGCAAATCTGACTTTTTTATTTTCTTCCATAATCTGCATTACTTAGTGCGGCGAACTTTATTTCCTTCTAATTTATATTCTTGTTTGCTTTCAGGGCAAACAGCTATGCCGCTGGCGTCAAATTTTAAACGATGACCATACTCACTCATCCATCCAATTTGTTTTGATGGATTTCCAACAACCAGTGCGTAAGCAGGAACATTCTTTGTTACTACTGAACCTGCACCAATGAATGAAAATTCTCCGATGTCATGACCGCAAACAATCGTTGCATTTGCACCGATCGTGGCACCTTTTCCAACATGTGTTTTTACATATTGATTTCTGCGAACCACTGCACTCCTGGGATTGTTTACATTGGTAAATACCATGGACGGGCCAAGAAACACATCGTCCTCGCAAATTACCCCTGTAAAAATTGAAACGTTGTTTTGCACTTTTACGTTTTTTCCTAAAATCACATCAGGTGAGATCACCACGTTTTGTCCGAGGTTACAATTCTCTCCGATTTCACAGTTGTTCATGATATGAGTGAAGTGCCAAATCTTAGTTCCTTTTCCGATTTTAGCACCTGCTTCGATAATTGACGATTCGTGAGCGTAGTATTCCTTTTCCATGAAATTTCTTGATTTTATACGAATATACGAATTTGATTGCTTGATTTAATTTACTGAAAATCAGTCTAATGTATCTTATTTAGGAAGACTTTCAAAACGGTGGGCCGAATTATACAGTTCTTCCTTCGATAATCCTTTAAAATAGTCATAGGTTAGTTTCAGCCCTTCGGCTCTTGAAACCTTGGGTTCCCAGCCCAGTATTTCTTTTGCCCTGGTGATATCCGGTTGTCTTTGTTGTGGATCATCAGTAGGAAGTATTTTGTAGGTAATTTTTTGATTGGTTCCTGTCAGTCGGATAATCTCCTCTGCAAATTCCCTGATGCTAATCTCGTCAGGATTACCAATGTTCACCGGTTGATTATAGTCACTCCAAAGCAGACGGGCAATTCCTTCTATAAGATCATCAACATAGCAGAAAGAACGGGTCTGACTTCCTTTTCCAAATACGGTGAGATCCTCACCCCTGAGTGCTTGCCCGATAAATGCAGGCAAGGCTCTTCCGTCATTCAATCGCATACGTGGCCCATAAGTATTAAAGATTCTTACAATACGCGTTTCTACTCCGTGAAAAGTATGGTAAGCCATAGTGATGGCTTCCTGAAATCTTTTTGCTTCGTCGTATACTCCTCTCGGACCAATTGGATTTACATTTCCCCAATAATCTTCATTCTGAGGATGCACCAAGGGGTCACCATAAACCTCCGATGTAGAAGCCACAAGGATTCTTGCATTTTTAGATTTTGCCAGACCTAACAAATTATGCGTGCCAAGCGAACTCACTTTTAATGTTTGAATCGGAATTTTAAGGTAGTCAATGGGGCTTGCAGGGGAAGCGAAATGTAAGATATAGTCAAGATGACCCGGTACATGCACAAATCGGGAAACATCGTGATGATAGAATTCAAATTCTTTTTTCTTAAACAGGTGTTCAATATTTTTTAAATCTCCCGTGATCAGGTTGTCCATTCCTATCACTGTATATCCTTCCTTTATGAAACGGTCGCAGAGATGTGAACCCAGAAAACCGGCGGCACCGGTGATAAGCATTCTTTTCATGGATTATATTTTATATTTTTTTAAAATGCTCTTCAATTGCATCAGGCAGGACGGCCAACACTGTAATAGGTAAATCCTTTTTCTTTCATTTGTTCTACATCGTACAGGTTTCTTCCGTCAAATATGAGTTTGTTTTTCATCAACTTTTCAATCCTGGAATATTCCGGTGTCCTGAATACAGCCCACTCAGTAGCGATGATGAGGAAATCTGCATTCTCAAGAATTTCATAAGCATCGTTTCCATAAACGATTTTATCGCCCAGAATTTTTTTAACATTGTTCATGGCTTCCGGATCATAAGCAGAAACACTCACATTTTCTTTTAATAATTCATTGATAATATACAATGCAGGGGCTTCTCTTACATCATCTGTATCCGGCTTGAATGCCAGGCCCCAAATTGCAGCTTTTTTTCCTTTCAGATTATTTTTAAAATGTTTTTTAATCTTCTCAATTAAGCTGACTTTCTGCAGTTCATTTACACTCATTACAGATTTCAGTAATTGAAAATTGTAATTGTTCTCATCTGCGGTCATTGCCAAAGCCTGTACATCTTTAGGAAAGCAACTTCCTCCGTAACCAATCCCGGCAAAGAGAAAACGTTTCCCGATTCGTTCGTCTGACCCAATACCTCTTCTTATCTGATCAACATTTGCTCCTACTTTTTCACAGAGGTTTGCAATTTCATTCATGAAAGTGATCTTCGTCGCCAGAAATGCGTTAGCTGCATATTTTGTAAGCTCAGAGGATCTTTCATCCATAAAGTAAACAGGATTTCCTTGTCTCACGAATGGAGCGTACAATTCTGTCATTATTTTTTTTGCTTTTTCGGATTGAGTTCCAATGATAACACGATCAGGTTTCATAAAATCATCCACCGCAAAGCCTTCACGAAGAAATTCCGGATTCGAGACTACATCAAAGGGTATATTGCAGTTTTGAGCAATAAGATTTTTCACCTTCTCGGCAGTGCCAACCGGAACTGTACTTTTATTTACAATTACTTTATAGTCACTAATTAGTGGTCCCAGTTGGGACGCTACGTCTAAGACATGTCGTAAATCCGCAGAGCCATTTTCTCCGGGAGGAGTAGGCAAGGCAAGAAATATTATACTTGCATCTTTGATTCCTTCAGCAAGGTTAGTGGTGAATTGCAGTCTTCCTTGTCTTAAATTTCTTTCAAATAATACATCAAGGTGAGGTTCATAAATAGTGATGATTCCTTTCTGCAAACTTTCAACTTTATGTTTATCGATATCTACACAGATTACATGATTACCTGTTTCTGCAAAGCAGGTTCCAGTAACTAATCCAACATACCCGGTTCCTATAACGGCAATTTTCATGTATTATGCTTGCTTTAATTATTTCTTAAAATAGAAAATCAGTTAAAAAAGTTTAAAACATTCTCGATGATATAATCCAGGGTTTCATCATTCATTTCTGTATGAATAGGTAAGGAAAGAACATTCTTACATAACTCTTCGGTTACAGGAAAACTGCCTTCGGTATACCTGCTGTCCTTGTATGCTTTTTGAAGATGAAGCGGGACAGGATAATATATCATTGCAGGGATGTCTTTTGATGCAAGATGTTTTCGCAATTCATTTCGATCTGCATTTTTTAATACCAAAGTGTATTGGTGAAAAACATGACTTGATTTGGGAGAGCGTACAGGTATGAGCAGATTCTTATGCTCTCTGAAGGCTTTGTCATATGCGTCTGCTACCCTTCTCCGGGCATTTGCATATTCATCAAGATGTTGTAATTTAATTCTCAGTACTGCAGCCTGTATACTGTCAAGTCTTGAGTTTACTCCAACTTCATCATGGTAATATTGAACGGTCTGTCCATGATTCACAATCATCCTTAATTTTGAAGCAAGCTCGTCATCATTTGTAAAAATTGCACCGCCATCACCATAACACCCTAAGTTCTTTGAAGGAAAAAAGGAAGTGCAGCCAATTGTACCGATAGTCCCTGCTTTCTGATTTTTACCCGTTGAAGAATAAAAATCCGCACCAATTGCTTGTGCGTTATCTTCAATAACAAATAAAGAATGTCGCTTTGCAATATCCATGATGGCATCCATATCGGCACATTGCCCGAAAAGATGTACAGGTACGATAGCTTTCGTTCTTGGAGTTATTGCAGCTTCAACCGCTGAAGGGTTTAGCACAAAAGTATCCGGCTCTACATCTACCAAAACAGGCTTAAGTTGGAGAAGTGCAATAACTTCTGCCGTTGCCACATAGGTGAAGTTAGCAGTGATGACTTCATCGCCGGGTTTCAATCCAAGCGCCATAAAAGCCACTTGCAGAGCATCAGTTCCGTTTGCACACGGGATTACATGCTTGACGCCCAGGTATTTTTCCAATTCTGACTGGAAGGATTTCACTTCCGGGCCATTGATGAATGCAGTGGAACTGATCACATCTAAAATTGCCTTGTCGACTTGCGATTTTATTTTTTCATATTGACCCAGAAGGTCAACCATTTGTATTTTCTTCATTTTGTCCTCTTGAAAGCATGCGAAGATAGGGAAATTATCAGCATACTTTGAATGATTTTCTCCCTCATAAAGCCTTGTTTATCAATGCATGAAAAGCTGGCTAATTGAAATATAATTCCTATGTTTAATGCCTTGAGGTTACGAATAAAAGGCCTTTCTTTGCAGGGAAAATCTATCTTTGTCAAACAATTTGTTTCACTATGTCAAAAACAAAATTTACAGCTAAACACTACCTGAAATGGTATGAGGATATGCTGCTCATGCGAAAGTTCGAGGAACGTGCCGGGCAATTATATGGGATGCAGAAAATTAAAGGTTTCTGTCATCTGTATATCGGGCAGGAAGCCATTGTAGCGGGAGCCATGACTGTTTTAAAACCGGAAGATAACATGATCACTGCATACAGGGATCATGCACATGCACTTGCAAAGGGTACCAGCGCCAGAGCCGTGATGGCTGAGTTGTATGGGAAGGAAACCGGTTGTTCAAAGGGTAAAGGTGGATCAATGCATTTGTTTGATGCAGAACATAGATTTTTTGGTGGCCATGGAATTGTAGGAGGACAAATTCCTCTCGGGGCAGGAATTGCATTTGCCGAAAGATACCTGGGCACTAAAAATGTAACAGTTTGCTATATGGGTGATGGCGCTGTGCGTCAGGGTGCTTTTCACGAGGCGCTAAACATGGCTATGATCTGGTCAATTCCTGTCATTTTTGTCATTGAAAATAACAATTACGCGATGGGAACATCGGTGCAAAGAACAAGTAATGTAACTGCACTTTATAAATTGGGCTTGTCTTACGACATTCCTTCTGAACCTGTTGATGGTATGAGTGTTGAAGCCGTTCACGAAGCAATGGAGAAAGCAGTTGCTCATGCCCGTGATGGAAAAGGTCCTTATCTTTTGGAGATGAATACATATCGCTATAAGGGCCATTCGATGAGTGATCCGGCAAAGTATCGCACAAAAGATGAAGTTGAATCGTATAAGGCAAAAGATCCTGTTGAGATGGTTTTAAAAACTATCCAGGAAAAGAAATATGCTTCTGATAAAGAAATCGAAGCTATCCAGAATAAAATTAAAGATATTGTTGAAGATTCAGTAAAGTTTGCAGAGGAATCTAAGTACCCTGATCCATCAGAATTATACATTGATGTGTATGTCCAACCTGATTATCCATACATTATGGACTAAATAATTCCTGAGCATTAATTCTACCAAGTTAAATAAATTAAATAATTGCAAATGGCTGAAATAGTTAGAATGCCTAAGATGAGTGATACTATGACAGAAGGTGTCGTAGCGAAATGGCATAAAAAAATTGGTGATGCAGTAAAGAGCGGTGATGTAGTAGCTGAGATAGAAACAGACAAAGCTACTATGGAATTTGAATCCTATCAGGATGGTATACTGCTTTATCAGGGAGTCGAAGAAGGTAAATCTGCTCCGGTAAATGGTGTACTTGCCATCTTTGGAAAAAAAGGAGAGGACTATAAAGCTCTGCTTGAAGAAGAGAAGAAAAATGAAGCAATAGAGAAAAAAGCGGAGGCTCCGGCGGCTGAGGTGAAAGTTGAAAAACCGGCACCGGCTGCACCTGTAAAAAAAGCTGAAGCGCCGTCAATCGTCCCTTCCTCCCTGACAGGTTCCGCAACAGATGATAGAATTAAAGCATCTCCTTTAGCTAAAAAGCTTGCCGGTGAGAAGGGAATAGATCTCTCCAAAGTATTGGGTACCGGTGGGCAAGGCCGTGTTGTAAAACGCGATATTGATTGGTTTAAACCCGGGCAGTTTGTTGCCGGTGCCGGTTCAATAGCCGCAATAACCAAAGAAAGTTTCGATGAAGTAAGTGTAAGTCAAATGCGTAAGACCATTGCGAAGCGCTTGGGTGAAAGTAAATTCACGGCACCGCATTTTTATCTTACCATGGAAATTGATATGGCTCAGGCTGTATCTGCAAGAGAGAGCATTAATGCAGTTACCGGTTCTAAAATTTCTTTCAATGACCTGGTGTTAAAAGCAGTTGCAATTGCATTGCGTCAACATCCAAAGGTTAATTCTTCATGGCTTGGAGACAGGATTCGTACTAACCATCATATTCATATTGGTGTTGCTGTTTCGGTGGAAGATGGCTTGCTCGTTCCGGTTGTTCGTTTTGCAGACTCAAAAACGTTGAGAACTATCAATGCAGAAGTGAAAGCATTTGTTCAGAAAGCAAAAGATAAAAAACTGCAGCCTTCGGATTGGGAAGGAAATACTTTTACTATTTCCAATTTAGGAATGTTTGGAATAGATGAGTTCACTGCTATCATCAATCCACCTGACGCTTGTATTCTGGCTGTCGGCGGGATCATCGAAAAGCCTGTTGTTAAGAATGGACAGGTTGTTCCTGGGCAAGTGATGAAGGTAACTTTAAGCTGTGATCACCGTGTTGTGGATGGTGTTGCAGGATCAGAATTCTTGCGTACCTTGAAGGGACTGCTCGAAAATCCTGTGGTGATGCTTGGTGAAGCTGCTATTTGATTAGATATTTGACCAGAATAGAATTATACAGACAAAAAAAAATCCCGCCGATGTGGCGGGATTTTTTTTGTCTGTATTTTATTACTGCTTCACCAATCTGTGAACGCTAAATCCATTATTGGTATCCAAATGAATAAAGTACATACCCGGATTGAAATTATCGAGCATATATTCCAATCGGAATTCGCCAATTGCATTTTTCTTGACATCATATAATACTGTTCTTCCTTTCAGATCCAGTATTCTTACGCTCAGATCCGATGCTTGATTCATATTCATATGGATGCTTACTTTATCACTGGCCGGATTCGGATAAACTTCCAACAGGTCAACAGAGGCAATTTGATTTACCCCGATGCTGAACTGAACGCTGATAGTATCTGAATTTGAACAGCCATTTGTATCAGTTACTGTTACCATAAAGGTGTCAGTCATTGTTACATCGATTGTTTGTGTAGTTGCAGAATTACTCCATGCATAAGATGAGTAACCGGCACCTGCATCCAATGTTACGGTTTGTCCGGTGCTGGCCGAAATATCCGGACCTAAATTTACAGAAGGGAGTTGATTGATAGTGGCAACAGCGGCAGTGCGGCTTTGTGTAGGGCAGAAGTTTCCGTTTTGCGCATAAAATGTTGTGGTTGCTGTGAGGTTACTTATATTGTATGTATTGCCTGTAAACAATAAGGTACCACCCGAAGCGGAATCATACCACAATACAGTATTGCTTGCAACGGCACTGATTACAATGGAGCCTGATCCACAACGTGATCCTCCGAGAACGGAAGGTGCTGCAGGTGGAGCCACGATAGTTTGAGCAACAACAATTGTATCATTTGTATTATCCAAATCAGGACCGAATTCAGTATAAGCCTGAATATTTAGTACACCACCACCCAAGGTAGAGATAGGGCCAAGTGTGCGCGTAATACTTGTACCCGACGCCAATGAGGAATGAATGGTGTCCGTGAAAGTTGCGCTAACAATACCGCTCAGGTTGACGTGAAGAATTATTCCGCTTGCAGCATTTGCACCATAGTTTCTTACAGAAATTGAAACGTCGGCTGTTGCATTTTCACAATCTCCATTTGATGGACTAAGAATTGAAACGATACCGACATCTGTCGGTAAAATGATGGTAAGACAAATTGTATCTGAATTTTCGCAACCAATACTATTGCTCACAACAACGGAATAACAGTTTGTTGCGTTTGCAGTAATTGCTCTGGTTGTTTCTCCGCCCGGGCTCCATAGGTAACTAGAGAAACCTGGACCTGCATCAAAAACAACACTGTTACCGGAACCTACGGATGTGTCGTTTCCTAAACTCACTGAAGGCAAAGGCAAAACTGTTGCGATGACTTCAACACGATCGCTTGGGCACATATTTTGTGAAGCTACATAGAAGCTTGTCGTAGCATTCAATACGGGAGTTGTAAATGTTGATCCGGTGTCAAGTGGAGACCCGCCTGTCGCTGCAGAATACCAGATAACAGTATCAACGGATACAGCACTCATCATAACCATTCCGGGACCACATGTGCTGTCGGCAGTTGCAGTTGGTGCAGCCGGTATAGCAAAAATTGTTCTTGAGGAGCTTAAGGTGTCATTGCTGTTATCAGAATCGAGGACAAGTGCAGTGTAAGCCTTTAAATTATAGGTTCCACCTGCTGACGTGTTAATAGTGGTGCTGAAGGTGAGCGTATCGGCTGATCCGCTGCTTAATGAACCGCTGAATGTTTCATTTAGAGTTGTTGTAAGGGAACCGCTAATTGCACAGGAAACTGTAAATCCTGTCTCGGTAGCCCCGCCAAAATTTGAAACAATTACTTTTACTTCTGTTGTGCCACTTCCACAACTGTTGTTTACAGGAGATAAAATTGCGATAACTCCCAAGTCACGACTTACACCTGAAAATTCATCAGCACCGATATCCGGTGTTGATACACTACGAATTGTTCCATCAATATCATCACCAACATTGGCGAGTGGAGTTCCTTTATTATCCATTGCGGTGGCTGTGGCATGAAGGTCGCTAACTGAAATAAAGCCGGGATCAACACTTACTGAATTTGTATCACTTTGTGTTGCTGTGATCCATGCTGCAAGTGATGTTCTGTTAACACCAGAAGAACGTCCGATATTTGTACCTGAAAAATGAAGGTTATTATAATTTGAACTGACAATGCCTGTGTCAGCAGGAGCACCAACTACATAGCAATAGCCCCCTCCGGTATTTACCAGATTGTTATTCCTGACAATATTACCCACACCACTACCATGGAAAGAAAGAGCAGAGCTTGAGGTGTTAGAACCGGTCATGTTCACGCTATTGTATACAATATCCTGATATCCGCCATTGATAATTGAAATCCCTGCAGTGTCGGTACATTGAACAAAATTATTGGAAATGATACCCGGAACTGTATTAAAGCCGCTGCAATCTTCAAGGTATATACCTGTTCCTACAATGCCTGAAATTTTATTTTTGCTTACAACCTGACTTTGCTGACTTATCGTTAAATGAATAGCAGCATAACCACTAAAAGCGGAGGTGCTTGTGATTGTGTTTCCTCTGATGATTGCATTGGCCTGATTTGTAAGCTGTATAGCTTTGCCATATTGATTTCTGAATATGTTTGAAGTGATAGTGGCAGAACTTTCAAGAGAAACCGGACTTGTTCCATTCATATAAATTCCAAGAGATCCATTTTCAAACACTGAATTGGTAAATGTGTTCATTGAATCATTCGTTGCACTTGAACTTGTAGAATAAACCAAGGCCGAAAGGCTGTTGCTCTGAGTGTTCACTGCACCAATCAAGCGACAGTTTGAAACTGTATTATATGTGGCGGTTCCTGTGTATTCCAGAATTCTTGCATAAGGTTCAATTCCGGAACGGATCATGCTTATCTTGTTAAGGGTTACGTAATCTGCTCCGTTAAGCTTGATAAGAAAGTTTGTAGTGGTAAATCCGGGTGCAGAAGGAAATATCAGACTTACTGATGTACTGTCGCCATTTTCCGATTGAAAAGTCACGGTGTTTGTGGCGCTTGCTCCCGGAATAGCATTAATTGTGCTTTGCATAGTATCGACCATTGGACGAATATTGAAAACAACAGGTCCGCAAACTCCCTGGCCATTCAATGCAGCAACAGCGTCATTAAATCGGGCGAAATCAGGGCTGGCTCCACCAATAGTATAAGTTCCACTCAAAGAAGTACTGAATACAGAACTTGTGAGCGTATCATTTGCATTATTTGCATCAGCGCCACCATTCGGGGCTGAGCTGAAAACTTTAAAAGTGTAGGTGTTTGCAGAGCTGAAATTGAAAGTTCCTAAGGTAACTGTATCAGTGTTGCCTGCAGCGAGAGAACCGGAGTAATTGACAGTTCCTTGCGAAACACCATTCACTTGCCAGTCGATCGTAGCTGTTGTTACAGTAACAGAACCGAAGTTACTTAATTCTGCCCTGACAGTTTGCGTGCCTGCGCAGATTGGATTAACCGGCTCAATGACAGCATTGATACCAATATCAGTTTGGGCAGAAACATTCATACTTGCAAGCGCAATTGCCGACTGTATGACGATGGCTGCGAGAGGGGTAAAAAATTTTCTCATAAGTTTAGTTTATTTGTATGTAGAGGATTTATTTTTCTTCCCGTAAATTTACAAAAGCCTCCAAATCGTACAGGTGAAAATCTCTAAACTTATCAGAGGAGAAATGTTGAAAAAAAACTGATCGTAAAAGAATTATAAAATTTTTCAAAAGCCTTTGTCAGCCTGCTTTTCATCGGCATCAGGCTTAAAAATATAGCGGATTTGCACAGGTGTTGAGTCAGGTTTTTGTTCATTTGATGATTCTGCCGATGAAGAAATCATGTCAGATTCATCTTGGATTTCCGGATGAAGTAATTCATATTCCTCATCGATTTCCCATTGTGCTTTCGGCTTTTGCGGTCCGTCTTTCCTATAGTATACCGCGCAGATAAATCCGGCCAATGCGCCAAACAAATGCGACTCCCAGGAAACACTTTGGTCAACCGGAAGTATTCCCCAGACCAGACTTCCATATAAAAATGTTACCAGCAGTGAGATTGCAATGAGTCTTGTGTCTTTACGCATCAGTCCACTGAAGAAAAGAAAAACTACGAAACCATAAAGTAAGCCACTTGCTCCAATGTGAGATGAATCTCTCCCGGAAAGCCATACCCATATTCCTCCAAATAGCCACACCATGATTGTGACTCTCAGTGCCAATGTGGGATAGAAATATATCAGCCCCGCACCAACAATAAGCAAAGGCAGTGTATTCGATAGTAAATGATCAATTCCGGCATGCAGAAATGGCGCTGTGAATATGCCTGTCAGACCATCCAATTTCCTCGGGATAATTCCCATAGACCAGATTCTCGAACCACTGAATTCTTGTGCTAACTCAATGATCCATAGCAGGAGGAGAAATATGCCGGGTAAGAGCAGGCTTCGAAAAAAGATCTGCTTTCCTGATCGTTCTGATTTTAATAAACCATCTTGCATGTTTGATACGAATAATGCTTTTCCGGAAGCAGAGTGAATGATGGCTCCAACTATTCAAGTTTCCTGCCATTTTCTGTTTTCTGCCATTCGGTCTGATATTCAATGCCAGGAAGCCTGGATCATGCTATAAAAGCTTGTTTAGGAGCATTGGTATTCAATACGAAAGATACGTTTATTCTTCGCTTTTGTTAGGCAAGGATTCTCCCGGCAAAGTGTATTTTTGCCTGATCGGTATGAAAAATGAATTTTTCCAGACAAAGATTGAGTTCCTTAAAGGAGTAGGTCCACAAAGAGCCGAAATCTTAAAGAAAGAATTAGGGATTTTTACCTATGAAGATCTTATCTACCACTTTCCTTACAGATACGTTGACAGAACCAAGTTCTACAAATGTCGTGAGGCTTCCGCTGAGATGCCTTTTATTCAGGTCAGGGGTCAGCTGAAATCATTAATAACAAAGGGAGAAAAGCATAAAAAGTATCTGGTAGGTCGATTTGCCGATGAAACCGGTGCTATCGAATTAAAGTGGTTCAAAGGCTTACGCTTTTTGAGTACATCTCTCAAACTGAATACAGAGTATATTTTATTCGGGAAACCGAATGAATTCAATGGTGCTATTAACATCATTCATCCGGAATTAGAGTTGGTTTCTGAGCAAAACACCACGCTAGCAACTTCCTTGCAGCCTTTGTATAATACATCTGAAAAGATGAAAGGAAGAGGGCTCGATAGCAGAAGTTTGAATCGTTTACTGAAAGCTTTGTTAATTCAATTGCCCGCATCCCTTTCTGAAACACTCCCCAAAGAAATTATACGGGAAAATAAACTGATGGGACTGAGGGAAGCTTTGACTCAAATTCATTTTCCTGAGTCAATTGAATCGCAGCTTAAAGCCACATTCAGAATAAAGTTCGAGGAATTGTTTTACATTCAGTTAAAACTTCTTTTTTTAAAACTAATACGTACTGATAAGTACAAAGGAATTCTCTTTGATCACATTGGCGAAAATTTTAATACCTTCTATAACAATCACCTCCCTTTTCAACTAACAAATGCTCAGAAACGTGTTATACGGGAAATCAGAGAAGATTGTGGTTCAGGAAAACAAATGAATCGACTTCTACAAGGTGATGTTGGCTCGGGTAAAACACTCGTGGCTTTCATGTGTATGCTCATGGCCGCTGATAATGGTTTTCAAAGTTGCATCATGGCTCCAACAGAAATTTTGGCAAATCAGCATGCAGAAACAATTTCTAAACTTGTAGAAGGTCTCGGATTAAAGGTTGCTTTGCTAACCGGATCTGTGAAGGGTTCGAAAAGAAAAGTCATCCTCGAAGATTTGGCGAATCAACAGATCACTATTTTGGTAGGAACTCATGCGCTGATTGAAGATGAGGTTCAATTTAAGAATCTTGGTTTTGTCGTAATTGATGAGCAACATCGTTTTGGTGTAGAACAAAGAGCTAAGATATGGAAGAAGAACAAGCAAGTTCCCCATGTTCTGGTTATGACAGCCACACCGATACCACGAACACTTGCAATGACATTATACGGAGACCTCGATTATTCTGTGATTGATGAAATGCCTCCGGGCAGAAAGCCTGTCCAAACAGTACATCGGAATGATACGAATCGTTTGCAGGTATGGGGATTTATAAAGGAGCAGATTAAACAAGGCCGGCAAATCTATATCGTTTATCCGCTGATTGAGGAGTCCGAGAAAATGGATTTGAAAAATCTTGAGGCAGGATACGAAGCTGTCTGTAGAGATTTTCCTGCACCTGAATTCAGAGTGAGCATTGTCCATGGCAGAATGAAAGCAAAGGACAAGGACATGGAAATGCAGCGGTTCTTGCGAAAAGAAACTCAGATTATGATTGCAACAACAGTTATCGAGGTAGGGGTAAATGTTCCCAACGCTTCGGTTATGATCATTGAAAATGCGGAGCGTTTCGGACTGTCACAACTGCATCAATTGCGAGGTCGGGTAGGCCGGGGTGCCGATCAGAGTTATTGCATATTGATGACCGGAGCTAAAATTGGCAACGAGGCCAGACAAAGAATTCGAACAATGTGTGATACCAATGACGGATTTGTGATAGCAGAGGCTGACCTCCAACTGCGTGGGCCGGGTGATACCGAAGGAACACGTCAAAGCGGAATGCTTGATCTGAAGTTAGCCAATATCACAAAAGATCAGCAAATCGTCTTGCTTTCAAGGGATTCAGCTTTGGCATTACTCAAAATTGATCCAACATTAGATAATCCCGAACATGCAAGCGTAAGGCTTAAACTAAATCATATTCTTCATAAAACAGGGAATTGGAGCAGGATCAGTTAAAAAATCAAGTCACTTCCTTGTACATTCTTAATTATTGCCATGGGAAATCTATATTTGCGCCTTGATTTGTCACATTCGAGATTTCAAATTTAATCAAGGGCAAATCTTCACCCGAATTAAAAAATTATGAAAATATCATATAATTGGATTAGAAAATTTTTGGATGTTAATCTACCTGCTCAGGAAGTAGCGGATCTGTTAACTCACAGTGGATTGGAAGTAGAAGGGATTGAGCTGTTTCAATCCGTACCCGGTGGTCTTGCAGGATTGGTTGTAGCTGAAGTCCTCACTTGTGAAAAGCATCCCAATGCTGATAAACTTAGTGTAACAACAGTTAATATCGGGTCAGATAAAATTCTTCAAATCGTGTGTGGAGCATCCAATGTAGCAAAAGGCCAGAAGGTTGTTGTTGCTACCGTTGGGAGTACTTTATATCCCATAAGCGGAGAACCTTTTGAAATCAAGCAATCCAAAATCAGAGGCGAACTTTCTGAAGGAATGATTTGTGCAGAGGACGAGATCGGCTTAGGTACTTCGCATGAAGGTATAATGGTTTTGGATAAGTCTGCAATTATTGGACTCAGTGCTAAAGAGTATTTTAATATAGAAGAAGATAGCATTTTTGAAATTGGCTTAACCCCTAATCGTGCCGATGCAGCTTCTCATCTTGGTGTTGCCCGTGACTTGTATGCTGTGCTGAAAGCAAATGATCATAAGGTTTCAGAAATTTCCATTCCTTCAGTTTCAGATTTTAAAGTTGCTAAAGATAAATCGGATCTTGTGGTTTCTGTAGAGAACCGGGATGCCTGTCCTCGCTATTCAGGTATTAGCATCAGCGGAGTACGTGTTGAAGCATCTCCTGCATGGTTACAAAACCGTTTAAAGTCAATTGGATTAAGTCCAATAAATAATATTGTTGACATCACCAATTTTGTACTTCATGAATGTGGACAACCACTTCACGCTTTTGATGTTGCTAAAATAAAAGACAAGAAAATAATTGTCCGCACAGCGAAAGTGGATGAGAAATTTATTACGCTTGATAACATTGAACGAAAATTATTTCCGACAGATTTGATGATTTGCGATGCAGAAAATCCTATGTGCATTGCCGGAGTCTTTGGTGGACTGAGCAGTGGTATTACTGAAAATACGGAAGCTATATTTTTGGAGAGTGCGTATTTTAATCCGGCCTACATCCGTAAAACAGGAAAATTACACGGGTTGAAAACAGATGCTTCCTTCAGATTTGAAAGAGGAACAGATCCGGAAATTACTGTCTATGCTTTAAAAAGAGCAACGGCTTTAATTCTCGAAATTGCAGGAGGAGAGATCAGTTCAGAAATCATAGACATCTATCCGGAAAAAATTGTACCCGCCGAGTTTGTTTTCGATTTTGATTATCTGGATAAATTTTCAGGAGATACACTGGACCGTGACAGAGTTAAATCAATATTAACTTCCCTCGGGATAACAATTCTTGAGGATAGAAAGAACGAAGTTCTGATAAAGATTCCTACATCGAAAGTGGATGTGTTAAGGCCGGTCGACATAGTGGAAGAGGTTCTCAGAATCCATGGCTATAACAGGATCCCGGAACCATCCAGAATGATTTCTTCACTCCCTGCGATTGTTGGATCCGACCCTGAGATTGCACAGAATAAAGTAGCAGATTTTCTTGCTTCCTGTGGCTTTCATGAGATACTGACCAACTCGCTTACTAAGGGAAGTTTGGAATCGGAGCAAAGTGATTTAACAACGTCAGTAGTGAGGATTCTTAATCCCCTGAGTCAGGATTTAAATGTTTTGCGAAATGAGATGCTTGGTAGTGGCCTTGAAGTGATATCATATAACCGCAACAGAAAGAATTCGGATTTGAAGCTCTTTGAATTCGGCAAAACTTATTTGAAAGTAAATGAAAAATACGAGGAGAGTTCGAGATTAGCGATCTATTTGACCGGCCGAAAATTTGATATAAGCTGGAACGGTGATAAGTCACCTGTTGATTTTTACTTTGCAAAAGCTTTTGTGGAGAATATTCTTCGAAGAATCAAACTTGACCCTTCTTCTTTGATCAGCGAGAAAGTTTCCGACGGGCAATTCAGTGCAGGAATTGTCTGGAGAACGAAGGAAAAGGAAATTGCCCGTCTTTGTTCAGTCCGAAGGCCTATCCTCAAAGATTTTGATATAGCTAATGAAGTTTTTTATGCAGACATTAATTGGGATGTAGTTCTTAAGAATGCAAAAAAGACAGCCACTCAGGTTTCGGAAGTTTCTAAGTTCCCTTCCGTCCGTCGCGACTTATCGATGATGATCGATAGTCGGGTTAATTTCTCTCAGATAGAAAGTGTAGCGTATAAGACAGAAAGAAAATTACTGAAGGCTATAAATTTATTTGATGTATACCAGGGCGATAAAATTGAGCAAGGTAAAAAGTCCTATGCTGTTGCTTTTATTTTGTTGGATGAATACCAAACTCTCACGGATAAAAACATTGATAAAACAATGGAAAGACTTATGGCTGCATTGGAAAAGGAAGTAGGAGCGGTAATTCGTAAAGCTTGATAAATTCAGTCAAAAAAAATCAACTTCGGAAATTGTCGTATTGAAGTGGGATACCAATATTTGAGGCATCCAATAAAGACATCACCTTTTGAAGATCATCGATCTTTTTTCCGGTAACTCTCACCTGTTGATCCATGATGGAAGTTTGAACTTTCATGCCGCTGTCCTTAATAATTTTCACAATTTTCTTGCCGGTCTCTTTGTCAACCCCTTCTTTTAACTTGATATCTTTCTTTACCATATTTCCCGAAGCATAAAGTTCTTTTCCGAAATCAAGACATGTGCTATCTAATCCTTGTTTGACCATGCGGCCGATAATAATCCCTTCAATAGTTTTTAGGCGCATATCGTTTTCTGTCAACACATGAATTTCAAGTGTCTTCTTATCTAATTCCACAGTAGTTTTCGAATTGTTAAAATCATAGCGAGTCGAAATTTCTTTCGAAGCAGAATTAATGGAATTGTCCAGTTTCTGAATATCTATTTTACTTACTATGTCGAATGAAGGCATATTGTTCCGGTGCTTGGTTTTCCGACAGAAGTGTTTTGTCCTTCCGCTTGTTTCTTTGCACGAAGGTACTAAATCGTGAGTTTTCCATGACAATTTCTGATAAATTCCTTTGTACAATGATATATCGCATTCTATTTCGTTTTGAAATGCTTTATCTTTAGCACATGAATAAAACAGCCACCTCATTCTTCGTTTGTTTAATTTGATTTGCCAATAACATTTCTGCTCAGGCTCGCTTCGACAGAGTTGATACTATTCCTGTTCGTGAAGGGAGCTCTTATCTTGTAAACCCTTGGGCGGGAGGTATTAATTTTCCGATAATTTCTGAGATCGATTTGAATGGTGACGGCTTGCATGACATATTTATTTTTGACTCCCATAACAACCGTGTAATACCCTTTCTGAACGACGGTAGTCCGGGTGTCAATGCCTGGCATTTTGCACCTTCCTATATTAGCAAATTTCCTCCCATTAATAAATGGGCGCTTCTTTACGATTATAATTGCGATGGCAAGCAGGATCTCTTCACTTTATCTTTGTCTCCACCTTCAGGTATTGCCGTTTATCGAAACGACTATACCCTTGCGAATGGTCTCAGGTGGACATTGGTTAATCCATTTCTACAGGAAAGATTTGCCACGATCACGACAAACATTTTTGCCAGCGGCTTGTCTTTGCCAACTTTTATAGACGTAGATGACGACGGGGATATGGATATTCTGGGTTATAATTCAGTACCGGATGGCCGGGTTGTGTATCACCGTAATGTATCAATGGATCAATTTGGCCATTGTGACTCTTTGAAATTTGAGTATGCTACAGGTTGCTGGGGGAACTTTTCATTACGAATTGGAAGTACTAATTCTGTCAGCTGCTTTCATTGTCCTTGCAGGGAAGCTTCGCCTGATTTTATTCGTCTGTATGAAGATTCAGTGCAGTATGATCCAACCGAAGCCGCACGACGAGATGATACCATATCAAAGGTTTTCGCCATCGACCTTGATGGAAATGGGGCAAAAGAATTGTTGATTGGGGATATTTCTTCTGAAAATACTTTGCTTGTACACAACGGTGGTACTCCCTCATCTGCTGAGATGGATACTCAGGATGTTTCATATCCATCTAATGATGTAAGCGCAATTTTTAATGGTTTCCATTTTCACTCATATATCGATTTGGATAATGACTCCAAAAAAGATTTACTTGTTTTAGCGCACGAATTTGCCAACAGACGAGGAATGTGGTGGTACAAAAATAACGGGACAAATGCTTTTCCGGTTTTCAGCAAGCAATCGGAAGGTTTTTTGCAGGATAATATGATTGACGTCGGCGAAAATGCAGCTCCCGTTTTCTTTGATTATAACGCAGATGGTTTACTTGATCTTATCATCGCCGGAACCGTGTATGCGAACTCTACCACAGGTGATAAATCCGGTCTATCCGTCTATAAAAATGTGGGAACGGCAACAGAACCATCGTTCGAATTTGTAACAAATGATTTTGGATCTCTCAGCCTTCTCGGTTATTCCAGTCCCTGGTTCCCGGCATTTGCTGACATGGATGCTGATGGAGATGAAGACCTGATCCTCGGGATCGAGGATGGAACCTTACAGTATTTTAATAATTCCGCCGGTCCCGGCAATACTGCAAGTTTTCAGCTTGCCATTCCGCATTTCATGGGCATTGATGTGGGCAATGTTGCCACACCGCAATTATTCGATTTAAACAAGGATGGTAAATTAGATTTATTGGTAGGAGAGAAGAATGGTTTTATTAACTATTTTGAAAATGCGGGAACCACCGGAAGTGCTTTTTTCCCGAGTATCCCAACGAATGATACGCTCGGCTGTATTATACGGAGGATGCCCTTATCTCCCGATGGTTTTACGGTTCCTTTTGCATATGACAGCTTAGGTAAAACGCGTCTGCTTGTGAGTGATTTTTCAGGAAATATTTATGAATACAGAAATATAGTTAATAACCTCAATGGATGTTTTAATCTTACAGACTCAATTTTTGATTTACCAGAATCTTCCAGGGTGAAAAATAATCTTACGATAAGTGGTGCTGATATTAATGCGGATGGAATGACTGATTTGGTGATTGGACTGTCAACAGGAGGGGTGCATATTTTCTTGCAACGCGAACCGACATTGTCGGTTGATGAACTGGGAGAAAAGCTTCCACATTTTGATTGTTATCCTAACCCGGCTAATGATAAGTTGCAGATTGTTTTGAAGACGTTTAATCCATCAGAAACAATCCGCCTAAATGTTAGCGATTGTCTGGGTAGAATTTTGTATTCTGAAACCGTGACTGAAAAAGTTTGGAAAATTGACACACAAAATTTTGCGGCCGGAATTTATTTTGTACAGGTCAGGACAGAGAAAAATAGCAGTGCACAACGTGTGATTATTTCTCACTGATTTTGTCTGCCAGGATTTGAACAGCCGTATGTTCTGCCTGCACACGAAGTTCGGGGACAGCAGTGGTTTCCCATAATGTTCCCCGAAGAAGTGAACCGATTACATAGATGTCTTTGTTGTTATTTCCTCCGGCATCAATTATGCTTCCGTCAGGTTTTGCTAAAATTCCTAATTGCATTTCATCACAGCAAATTAATCCGTCTTGTAACATTTGCGAAAACAGTTTAGACTTAAATCTTACGGGATCTGATTCCGGTCCTGTGCAATTAATTATTCGTTGCACGGTGAAGGTGTTGATATCGGAGTTTTTTTTATTTTTAATGGAAATGCCGGCCATCTTTTCTCCGGTTTCAATTGAAATAATTCGCCCCGCCAGAATTTCAAGTTTTCCTGTTTTGATCAATGCCTGTATCCTTTCAAATACAGTTGCAGGTAACCTGTGTCTGGCGACACCCCAAAGATGCCGGACGTGTGTCATGAATTTTTTTCTGTCAGGCAAACTTAAAGCCTGCCATACCTCTTGTGTCCTGGACCGCAAAGCATCAACAACAATTTCTCCACTTCTATTGGAAGCCTTGACCAAACGGATGTGTTTTCTGAAAATTCTGAATAGTTTTCCCAGTTCGTATGGCGGTTTGATTTCTTCAAGAAAATCCGGGTAAGGCTCGAGAACTCGATGTGGGAGAATATGAAAACCTTTTGGTGACACACAAATAATTTTTCCGTTGAAGTTATTTTCAGTTAATCCAATAACCACATCAACCATAGTAAGACCTGTTCCAATAATTAAAACAGGCTCATGCTCTCGCAATCCGGTAACACAGTTTTCATCCCAGGGATTTGGAAAGTACAAAGGGGAATTGATGATTGGATGATTGTCGTGTAATGGAGCGCGAGGCAATTGGTTGCCACTTGCGATAATTATTTTATCTGCGTCAAATGATTTTCCTTCCCGGGTTGTTAACTCATACATTCCTCCCTTGGATGTAATGGAGCTTACTTCACTATTTATAATGGAGTAACTAACGTGTTGCGCCATTTCAGATAATGTATGGTTCCAGATTTCTTCCAGATAGCTCCCAAAAACATTTCGAGGAACATATAGTTTTCCAATTTCTTCTTTTGTAAGACCCGAATAGTCACTTTTATTGCTTAGCCATTCAACAAAATGATTTGCTTGTTCAGGGAATGCACTCATGTTTTTCGCGGCAACATTCAACAAATGCTCTACCGAATAGGTTGAAAAAGCAGTCCCCCTTACAAGCGGCCCTGCTTTGTAGAATATTGTAATGTGTATTTTGGTTTGTGCCTTACGGGCTAAATGCACCAATGACATACTCCCACAGAATCCTCCACCGACAATTGCAATTGATAGAGGAGACTTAAGGTTCATACAATTGAAAATCGATTAGCAGGTTAAAAAGAAATTGGAGAAAGTAGATATAGTGTCTTGATGGAGAATCAAAAGAAGAGGACATAATTTCCGAATTATGTCCTCTTTAATAATTGTGTTGTTGATTAGAAGATTAAGCGCCTACTTGAGAACGAATGATATTCAAAGCGCCTCCTGCCTTAAACCATTCTATCTGATTTTCATTGTAGGTGTGGTTTACGTTGAACTGTTCAGTTTTTCCGTCGGAATGATTCAGCACAATAGTCAGTTGCTTATCGGGTCTGAAGTCCTTGAGTCCAATGATATCGATTGTATCATCTTCCTGAATTTTGTCGAAGTCGGATTTATTGGCAAAGGTAAGAGCAAGCATACCTTGCTTTTTAAGATTAGTTTCGTGAATGCGGGCGAAAGACTTTACAAGGATTGCACGTACCCCGAGATGTCTTGGTTCCATGGCCGCATGCTCGCGTGATGATCCTTCTCCGTAATTTTCATCGCCTACAACGATGCTTCCTATTCCGGCGGCCTTGTATGCACGCTGCACAGCAGGTACGGCATCATATTTTCCGGTGATTTGATTTTTTACAGAGTCGGTTTTGCCGTTAAAAGCATTTTGTGCCCCTATGAGCATATTATTGGAAATGTTGTCAAGATGCCCACGGAACTTCAACCAGGGTCCTGCCATTGATATGTGATCAGTAGTACATTTTCCTTTTGCTTTGATAAGAAGTTTGAGTCCTGTCAGATCAGTTCCTTCCCAGGGACGGAACGGTTCCAGCAATTGAAGTCTGTCGGAGTCAGGTGCAACTTTCACAATGATTTTACTTCCGTCTTTTGCCGGCTCCTGGAATCCTGCATCTTCCACCGCAAATCCTTTAGCGGGCATTTCAATGCCTAAGGGTTCCTTCAATTTAAATGACTTGCCATTACTGTCTTTCAATTCATCAGTAAGGGGATTAAAACAAAGATCTCCGGCAATAGCCATGGCTGTTACGATTTCCGGAGATGCGACAAATGCGTGCGTATTTGGATTGCCATCGTTGCGTTTTGCAAAATTTCTGTTGAAGGAAGTGATGATGGAATTTTTCTTCGTAGGATCATTGGTATGTCTTGCCCATTGTCCGATACAAGGTCCACAGGCATTAGCTAATACGACTCCCCCCATGTTTTCGAAAACACTGAGGTAGCCATCGCGCTCAACAGTATACCGAACCAATTCGGATCCGGGAGTGATAGTAAATTCAGACTTGGCTTTTATTCCGGCATCGACAGCTTGTTTTGCAAGGGAAGCAGCGCGTGTAATATCTTCGTAGGAGGAATTAGTACAAGAGCCTATCAATCCAACTTCCAGTTCACGGGGCCAGCCATTTTCTTTAACGGCTTCGGCAAATTTTGAAATAGGCCAGGCCAGATCCGGAGTGAAAGGTCCGTTTACATGTGGCTCCAGTTCACTTAAGTTGATTTCAACAACCTCATCAAAATATTTTTCCGGACTTGCATATACTTCGTCATCACCTCGAAGATGTTCTGCAACTTTCTCGGCAGCGGCAGCAACATCAGCGCGCTCAGTTCCTCTGAGATAATCGGCCATCTTTTTATCAAAGGTGAAAATGGAAGTGGTAGCACCAATCTCGGCACCCATATTACAAATCGTTCCTTTTCCGGTACAGGATAAACTATCAGCACCGGGCCCGAAGTATTCAAGAATTTTGTCGGTGCCTCCTTTTACTGTGAGAATACCTGCAACTTTCAGGATAACATCTTTTGCCGAAGTCCATCCGCTAAGTTTTCCGGTGAGTTTCACGCCGATAAGTTTAGGGAATTTTAGCTCCCATGGTAATCCGGCCATCACGTCACATGCATCAGCACCACCAACTCCTATGGCGATCATTCCGAGGCCACCGGCATTTACTGTATGAGAATCAGTACCTATCATCATTCCACCCGGAAAAGCATAGTTTTCGAGAATAACCTGATGAATAATTCCTGCTCCCGGTTTCCAGAACCCGATTCCGTATTTATTAGAAACAGAAGCAAGAAAATCAAAAACCTCTTTGTTTTTGTCCATCGCATTACTAAGATCTTCCTTAGCTCCGGCCTTGGCCTGAATAAGGTGATCACAGTGGACAGTAGAAGGGACTGCTACGTGGGGTCTGCCGGCTTGCATGAATTGTAACAAGGCCATTTGCGCTGTTGCATCTTGCATCGCCACGCGATCAGGATTAAAGTCAACGTAAGAATTACCGCGCTCAAACGGTTTAGCCGGCAAAGCCTCGGTAAGGTGGCTGTAAAGAATTTTTTCTGTCAGTGTAAGTGGACGACCCACCATTTTTCTTGCAGCTGCAACACGTTCGCCCATGTTGCTATACACTGCTTTAATCATTTCTATATCAAAAGCCATAATGTCTGTTTTTTCGAAGCGCTAAGGTACAAATTTTAGAGAGAATTATGAAACGAGCCTGATTGTTCACTTCATTTTAACTGCAATTTTCCTTTCTTTATTTGCGTCCTTAAATAAGCGGTTTGTAGTGTAAGAAGAAGGTGTAAATTTTCTAACTGTGCCGGTACCACTTATTATATTTGATAAAAGCATTCTCAATGGCAACACATTACTCATACAATAAACATCCGCAACGTTACCGTGCATTCTGCTTCAACATTGGCTTTCTGCTGGTGCAACTGGTGTTTTTTATTTCCATCTTGCTGGTAATTCTTTCAGGAAGCTCTATGAAATTGCTTTCCTGATCTGATTCAGGCTCTGAATTTTCCGGCAGATCGTATGGAAGAACTACCATGTGCTTTTTCCTTGTAGTCCTCAAAATTTTTATTTCACGGCTATTTGCTTAGGATTGATAATAAAAAGCTCAACTAAGCACCTCCTTAAAAAAGTCCGATAACACAATTGAATATATCAATAGAATAGGATTTGGCTTCAACAAGCATTTGTTCTCAATAATATACACGATAAGTTCCTCTTTCTTACAAATGCAAGTTCTTTCAAATTGAGGAATAGCCAATTCTGTACAAGTAAAGTATACCTGTAAAATTTCTATCATGAAGAATCAAAACTCAGGAAGCTATTTTGCTGAGGGGCATCAGAGACGAATCTTAGGTATTCCGGAAAAAACTTTATACCGTTTGGGTGTATTTATTTTCTACATTCTCCTGTTTTTTGCGGTGAGTATTATTTCGAATAATATGCAGAGAGGGAGCCAGCAAGGAAGTATTGTTGCTCCGTCGGAGTAGGCCTTTTTTGCAATCCGATCATTTTCAGTTACTTGTATAGAGGTCTGCGGTCTGGCAGGATATCTTCCCCAATGATTGGTTGTAATTGACTGATGCTCAGTTATATGTGCAATTCGTTATTTTCTTGTTCAAAAATGTGTTTTGTATTAAAACGTATTGCAGTGGTATTTATGTATTTAGCAGCTTCTTCTTACGTTTCTTTATCCCCCCTTGTCAGGATAAGTACGGGAATTTCGCTCCTGCCTCCATCTTCAATAATGCTCGATTCCCATTTCAGCTTAAATTGGAAATTAGGCTGCTTATTCTATCTTTGCACGCTCTAAAAAAATTAGATAAAGCATATATTTTCATAATTAATCAATTCAATACCCATGCAAAGCAAAGGTGCTATTAAGTTATTTGCAATTCTTCTAGTTCTGGTATGTGCATACCAGCTATCCTTCAACCTCGTAACACGTGGGGTAGAAAAAGACGCAAAGGAATATGCAAACGGAGATCCGATTAAGGAAAAACTCTATCTCGATTCCATTAACACACAACCCGTATATCCTCTTCTTGGACTTACTTACAAAAAGTGTAAAGAGAATGAATTGAATCTGGGACTAGATCTTAAGGGAGGTATGAACGTGACAATGGAAGTGTCACTCGTTGATATGATTCGCTCCATGGCTAATAACAG
The DNA here is from genome assembly GCA_004295015.1 of Bacteroidota bacterium. Lineage (GTDB taxonomy): Bacteria > Bacteroidota > Bacteroidia > AKYH767-A > 2013-40CM-41-45 > QQVM01. The sequence continues at coordinate 33,920 of SHNE01000039.1, forward strand.
CAATGATCCGACTTTCAATACTGCTTTGGATAATGCGGTGAAAGCTCAGACGAACAGCCAGAAAGATTATGTTACTTTATTTGTAGAAGAGTTTACAAAGCTTGATCCTAATGCAAAGCTTGCAGCAATTTTTGCGACGAAGGAATTGCAGGACAGAATAAATTTCAATTCGAGTAATGCTGAAGTAAAGGCTGTAATTCAGGACGAAGCGAATGCCGCATTTGACAGAACCTATCAGATCTTAAAAACCCGTATCGACAAATTCGGCGTAACTCAGCCTAACGTTCAAAAGTTGGGTAGTGGGCGTATACTTGTTGAACTTCCGGGTATCAAGGAACCGGATCGTGTACGTAAACTTTTGCAAGGTACTGCGAAGCTGGAATTCTGGGAAACCTATGATAATAATGAGATCTACCCTATACTTGAAGAAGCCAATAAGGTTTTAAAAACGATTTCATCTGCACAGGTAGATACAACAGCTGCTAGTATTTCAGGTATTGATCAGGCCTCATTAGAGCCTAGAAAAGATTCATTAAAAGAAGGTGATGCAGTTGTTGATACAACAAAGAAAAGTGCATTGCTTGATCAGCTTACCGATAAGTCAAAGGATACTGCAGCAGGTGATACCTCGGCAGCTCAGCAATCTTTCGAACAGTTTTCTAAAGACAATCCTCTTTTCGCCGTTCTGCAACCTTCTATCGAACAGAATGAGCAAAATCAGAGTCAGCTGAGAAAAGGTCCGGTTATCGGTTCTGCATTCTCAAAAGATACAGCCCGCATCAATGAAATTCTTGCCATGGAACAAATTCGTTCCAAATTCCCTCGTGAATTCAAAGCGCTTTGGTCAGTTAAACCAATCGATAAAGAAGGGAAAGTTGTTCAGCTTGTAGCCATTCGCATGCCGGTACGTGACCGTCAGGCTCCGCTTGATGGATCGGCTATTGTAGATGCCAGAAAACAAAAAGGACAATTTACCGACAACTGGGAAATCAGCATGGCGATGAATGCAGAAGGAGCAAGGGTTTGGAAGCGTCTCACTCATGATAACGTGAACAAATCAATCGCAGTTGTTCTTGATGATTATGTTTATTCTTATCCAAATGTAATTCAGGAAATATCAGGAGGTAACTCAAGCATCACCGGTCAGTTTACGCTGGAAGAGGCAGATGACCTTGCTAACATTTTGAAGGTTGGTAAACTTCCTGCTCCTGCACGTATCGTTGAAGATACGGTTGTAGGACCTACCTTAGGACAAGAAGCGATCAATGCAGGATTCCTCTCTTTCATCATTGCTTTGATGGTTGTACTGGTATTCATGATTACATATTATAACAAAGCAGGTATCGTTGCCGATATCACCCTCTTTGTAAATATGTTTTTCATCATGGGAATTCTCGCTTCCCTTGGTGCCGTCTTAACACTCCCCGGAATCGCCGGTATCGTACTTGTAATTGGTATTGCTGTGGATGCTAACATCCTCATCTTTGAACGTGTAAGGGAGGAGTTATCTGCAGGCAAAGGAGTCAGACTTGCCATCAGCGATGGTTTCAAGCATGCTTTCTCTTCGATCATCGACTCTAACTTAACAACACTCATCCTTGGTATCATCCTATATGCATTTGGAACCGGACCAATTCAGGGTTTTGCAACCACCCTTATCATAGGTATCCTTAGCTCACTTTTTTGTGCATTGTTCATCAGCCGGATTATTTTTGAGTGGATGTTAGGTAAGAATTACAATATCACCTTCTGGAATAAATATACGAAGGGGGCATTTACCAATACTCACATCAATTTCGTAGGAAACAGAAAAAGGTATTACCTCATTTCTACAATTGTGATCGTTGCCGGAGTTGCTTCTTTCGCCACAAAAGGATTGAACTTTGGGGTTGACTTCAAAGGAGGGCGTACTTATGTGGTTCGCTTTGATCAGCCGATAACAACAGTCGAGGTCATTGATGCCTTGAAGGGGCCATTGACGAAAGCTCCTGAAGTGAAGACCTATGGTACTTCGAATCAGGTGAAAATTACTACAAGCTATCTTATTGACGATGCATCGCAGGATGCGGAAGACAAGGTAAAATCTGAATTGGACGCAGGACTAAATTCCTTATCCAATTATAAATTTGAGGTGCTGAGTTCACAAAAGGTTGGACCAAACATTGCAGATGATATCAAGTCCTCAGCAGTATGGTCAATTCTCGCTTCCTGTATTCTTATCTTCTTCTTCATTCTGGTACGCTTCAAGCGTTGGCAGTTTGGTCTTGGTGCCGTTGCCGCTCTCGTACATGACGTATTAATTGTACTTTCAGTATTTAGTATATTCAATGGTATTCTTCCTTTCTCACTTGAAATTGACACGCATTTCATTGCAGCGATTCTGACAGTGATGGGATACTCTATGACGGATACTGTGGTTGTATTTGACAGGATACGTGAGTTCGTTGGAATACACCACCATCCGAAAGATCAGAATAAGGTTATTAATGATGCAATTAATGCAACGCTTAGCCGAACCGTTAATACTTCTCTATCACTGTTCTTTGTACTCTTCTCAATCTTTATTTTCGGAGGGGAAGTGATCCGTGGATTTACCTTCGCCTTGTTGATCGGTGTTATTATCGGAACCTATTCATCAATTTGCATCGCCAGTCCTATTGTGGTTGATTTTGCAAGAAAAAGAAAAGCTGAATAATATCCTTTATAAAGCAAAAAAGCCTGTTTGTATTGAACAAACAGGCTTTTTTTTGCCGGATTTTTAAGCTCAGCTTCATTCAGGCTTCGCCATTTTCCTTACCTTTGATTAAAATAAATCCAAAAAAATGAAATTACTGTTTTTAAACCTGGGTGGTGGAGAGATTTTCTTGATTCTGATGGTGATATTATTATTCTTTGGATCAAAAAGAATTCCGGAGCTTGCCAAAGGTCTTGGCAAAGGAATGAGAGAGTTCAAGGATGCAATGGGTGGTATTGAAAACGAAGTACGGAAAGCAGCAAATGACACAAGTACAGCTGTTAAAAACACCATCGAAGAACCTAAGAAGGAAGACTGATCCCGAATACACTGTTATCCATTAAGCAGGTTTTCTTCACATAGCTTTTTTTTATTCTCGTATTGCTGTGTATTTTTTTCTTTGAACCGGTAAAAATAAAATTGAACCGGTGTAATGAACATCTGTCATCCTGAAGCCGACAGATTCCGGACTTATTCTTTCACATCCACAAAACAGACTTGAAGTTGCCTTCCGGATTTTTTAGTTATTTTTTTTTGAACTAAAGTACTTTGTGATTTTTTCGAGTGACATTGAATTAAAAGTCATCTCTTTTGTGAGTCCACCTTTTCTTGCAGCACAAACTCCAAAATGCATGTCACTAAATCCTTCCTTTCGATGAGCGTCGGGATTAATCGATATCATCACATTTTTGTTTATGGCCTGTTGCAGGTATCTCCAATCCAAATCAAGTCGGTAAGGATTTGCATTCAGCTCAATCACCACTCCGTTCGCAGCACATGCATCTATCACTTTTTCGTAATCGATGGGATATCCTTCCCGTGCAAGAAGGAGCCTGCCTGTTGGATGACCAAGTATCGTTGTGTAAGGATTCTCAATAGCTGTAATGAGTCGTTGAGTAGCTTTATCCTTATCCATCCTCAGGATTGAATGGACAGAAGCAACGATAAAATCGAAGGTTTTTAAAATAGAATCAGGATAATCCAAAGATCCATCCGAAAGAATATCAGATTCTATCCCTTTAAATATTTTGAAGGGCCCTAGCTTTTTATTGAGCAGTTCAATTTCTGTTTGTTGCTTCTCAATACGCTCCGGTTGAAGTCCGTTCGCATAAAACGCACTTTTGCTATGATCACAAATTCCGAGGTATTCATAACCTAACTCCTTGCAGTAAACAGCCATTTCCTCAAGGGAATGTTCACCATCACTATAGGTGGTATGATTGTGTAGAATTCCTTTCAAATCTTCTGATGTGACCAGAACCGGCATGTTTTTTTTCTTTGCCAATTCAAATTCAAAAATTCCTTCTCTTAATTCCGGTTCTATGAAAGGGAGATTAAGTGCTGAATAAATTTCATATTCATTTTTTTGAAGTGTACTTTCTTTCCAACCGTATTCTTGTTGAAGAATCGTGAGATGTTTCTTACTGCCGGTTGTTTTAAACAAGTTGTTTACATAATTTTCTTCTGAGGAAAGGTGTATTGTCAAAGCCAGTTGACCGGCAACAATAGCTTTTAATTGATTATCTGCCTCTTCTATAGTTGCTTCTCCGAGTAAGGGGTGCTCTTTCAGGTATTCGATGAATTTATTTTTTTCAGAAGTGCACACGAGCAATTCAAGCTCTTCTATTATCTCACATTTTCTGCGTACTGAACCTGTGATGGAGAACTGACTAATAAGTCCGCTCTGGTTGATATCTTTCTCAAATTGCAAAGCAATACTTTCCACTATCGCATAAAGATATTTCCCGCTGTTACTCTGTTTGAATTCGATGGATTTTCTGATTAAATCCTGTGTCTTGGTTCCAAAGCCTTTTAACTCAACGAGGCGATTTTCATTGCAGGCATACAATAATTCTCCGGGCGATTCCACACCAAGTTCTTTCCACAGCACCCTCACTTTCTTGGGCCCGATTCCTTTAATGGCTAACATTTCAACAATTCCGGAAGGAGTTTTTTCCAGTAAACTATCCAATTCGTCAAAAGATGAACGATCAATGTATTCCTGAATTTTCCCTTGAATACTTTTCCCAATTCCATCCAGCTGCGCAATTTCATCCTGACTCATGGATGAGATAGGAGAGGAGAGACGTTCCAGTTTAAATGCGGCATTCTGCATCGAACGTGCTTTAAAAGGATTGTCATCATGTAGCTCCATCAAGGAAGCTGCCAGTTTAAATGCTCGGGAAATCTCTTTATTGGAAATAAGGTCGGTGTTCAACTTGTAATTTTTAAATTTCTTTGTATCAATAAATCTCCATTTCAAACGGTATCCTTGCCTGAATACCATTGTTCTGAATCATCCCTTTTAGTTTTTCATAATATTTATACTGATCGCCTAATTCTCGCTTTGTGAAATAGACATTAGCCTCTGCATTCAGATCTTCCAGAATTTTTTCAAAAAGCTCTTTTTGCTCCGGGAGTTGAATCACCCGATATTTTTCAAGTTTTGCCATTCGTGAAGCGATAGCAATGGCCTCATCTATTCCCCCGATTGCATCAACAAGTCCAAGACGGAGTGCGTCATTACCACTCCATATTCTTCCTTGTCCGATACTATCTACGTATTCAGTGGTCATATTTCTTCCTTCAGCAACATGTTTAATAAAAGTGCTGTATATTTTTTCAACTTGCATTTGAATGAGATCTCTCTCATCGTTACTCAGCCTTCTTGAAATGGTTCCTATATCTGCATAACGTCCTGTTTTTACAGTATCAAAAGTGATTCCCAGTTTATTGTTAAACAATTTTTGCGCATTGATAAGTAAACCAAAAACTCCTATCGAACCCGTCAATGTGTTTGGTTGAGCAACGATACTATCAGCGGCACATGAAATATAGTATCCACCTGAAGCAGCATAATCGCCCATGGAAACGACTACCGGCTTTTTCTTTTTTGCAAGGAGTACTTCTCTCCAGATAACATCAGATGCCATAGCACTTCCTCCGGGAGAATTTACTCTTAATACAATGGCTTTAATCTTATCGTCGAGGCGTGCTTTACGAATCGTTTCTGCCATCTTATCAGATCCTATCTGATCATCAGATCCCTGTCCGCTTACGATGTCTCCGGATGCGTAGATGAGAGCAATTTTATCTGTAGACAATTCTGTCATTCCTTTTACATAGACTTTGTCATACTTATTCAGCGTGATGAATTTCACTTTTTCATCCGGTCCGGTTCCTGAAATAGTTGAAATCACTTCCTGAACTTGATCAAAATAAGCAAGACTGTCTGCCAAACCTGCCGCAATTGCACCTTCTGCGTCCCTTGCTGAAAATTCATCCGCTGCGATTTGAAGTTTCTCTATACTTTTCTTTCTCTGTTCGGAAACATTTACGAGATAATTATTCCAAAAGGATTGAATCAAGGTACGGATCTGCTCCTTGTTTTCGGGACTCATCTTATCATTGATAAAAGGTTCAACAGCACTTTTAAATTTCCCGTGACGTATAACCTGCGGCTCAACTTCAAGTTTTTCAAGTGTTCCTTTGAAGAACATGAGCTCTGCGCGTAAACCTTTGAAATCAATGCCTCCTTCAGGATGCAGGTAAATTTTATCTGCGACACTCGCCAGGTAATAGGCTCCCTGGCTTAACTCTTCGCCATAGGCATAAATAAATTTTTTACTTGATTTGAAATCTACCAATGCATTTCTGATCTCTTCTATTGTCGCACCTCCGGCAGATACACTTGTGAGATTCAGTAAAATTCCTTTGATGTTTTCATCCTTTTCTGCTTTCTTGATGTTTTTAAGAATGTCATTCAGCCCTAAATTTTTATTGCTGCTTAACTCACCAAAATTGAAATCATCAAACGGATTGTTCGATGTGCGTTCCTCAATGGCTTTGTCGAGCCTTAGTTCTAAAACCGAATTTTTCTTGATAACAATTTTTGTTTCGGAAGACATTGACGAAACGGCAGCTGATAAAATAATCAAACTGATAATAAAAAATAGAATCATAGCCAATACAAATCCGGCCATGGAGGCAAACATAAATTTAAAGAATTGTTTCATGGGTTTTTATTTCGTTAAGAATGAAACAAAGATAAAGGTCTAAATCAAATCTGTTTGCGCTATCCTCATATTTCCTTAGGTTTGACAAAAAAAGATGGAACGATATGTCATATCGCTAGGAACTAATCTGGGCGACCGAATGGCGCAGCTTAGGACTGCAAAAAGGCATATCGCTGAAGAAATAGGTGATTTGGCAGGGCAATCTTCTGTGTATGAAACAGCTGCATGGGGTAAGGAAAATCAGGCTCCCTTTTATAATCAACTAGTGCAGGGATATACCGGCCTGACCGCCTTAAAGTTGATGGATGTTTTATTGGGCATAGAAGCCAAAATGGGGCGGGAGCGTTCGTTGAAATGGAGTCCCAGAACCATTGATCTGGATATCATTTTTTTTGGATCAGACATCATCGATGAAGAAGAGCTCCGAGTTCCTCATCCGATGTTTCATCTAAGGAGATTTACTTTGGTACCTTTGGTTGAGATGATGCCGGATTTTATTGATCCGCGTTCGGGTAAAAAGATGGAAACTCTGCTCATAGAATTGAACGATAATCTTGCAGTGAACAAGTTGGTATGACTAAGCGATTAAAATATGACTACGTAATTGTAGAAGGAAATATCGGCACCGGAAAAACTTCCCTTGCTACGATGCTTTCTGAAGAGTATGGAACACGTCTGATACTTGAGCGATTTGCTGACAATCCTTTCCTGCCAAGGTTTTACGAGAATCAAACACGCTATGCCTTTCCATTGGAACTTTCGTTTCTGGCCGATAGATATCAGCAGCTGATGGATGAGCTTGCTAACCATAATTTATTTCAATCTCAAACAGTTTCGGATTATGTATTAAGCAAATCGTTGATCTTTGCAGGAATCACACTTAAAGAGGACGAGTTTAATTTGTATCAGCGCTTGTTCCATATCATGAATCCACATTTACCTAAACCTGACCTCTTGGTTTATTTGCATAAAAGTGTTCCGAAATTGAAAGAGAATATAAAGAAGAGAGGACGGGACTATGAGCAGAATATTGCAAACGATTACCTGAAAAATCTGGAAGGTGGCTATTGGGAATATTTTAAACAGCAGCAGGGAACCAGGATTCTCGTTTTAGACACGAATAATGTGGATTTTGTCTTAAATACACAACATTACAATGAGATTGTCGATTTGATCAATACCGATTACAAGCCAGGAATACACAGACATATACTTGGAGAGGATCAATAATTTTAGCGCAAAATCAAATTTAGGTGGATTGGCCTTCCATTTGATTCCTACGCATATATGATTTATTTTGCAACTAATATTTGAGAATATCGTAAATCTGGCATTAAATTGAATTTCAAATAGAATGTTTGTAAATGATTTTGCCACTTAATCGGCCATTCATTGTTTGGATTTCATATTATTTGATACAAAGTCACATAAAACCGAGAACCTTTAAAGGTCTTTAATATGAAAATATCATTACCACTATTCATTTCAATGCTGCTGATTTGTGGCAGTAACTCAGTTCTGGCACAGACCGAACAGACTACCTCCTCTGAGACCACTCAAAGTGCAAAGGTTAGTTTGAAAAGTGGGAACATGCCCAAGGCCGGAAAATACAAAACATGGGATATTGCCTTACATGGTGGTCTTATGGTACCTAATACGGATCTCACTACCACTGATTTCAATGCTCCAAATCTCATAACTCAAATTGGCTATGGATTGAGCGTTTCAAAATTTCTTTCGCATTCATTTGCCTTGCAGGCTTCATTTTTAAGAGGGAAAATAAAAGGAGATGAAGAAGGCACGGGCAGTAATTCAAAATATAATTTTGAAACAGATATTAATTATGCTGCCAGCCTCAGGGGCTATTTTCAATTTGGAAACGTTTCGTTTCTGAAGCGCAATCCAAATATTGCCTTTTACGGATACCTTGGTGTAGGTATAATGCACTTCTCACCATCTGTTTTTCGTGACGATTCTACCGTAGCGAGAAATTACTATGTTCAGAATAATCTGATAGATAATTCTGTCGATTATACTGAAACGACTGAACTTGTTTATCCGGTTGGTGTCGGAATAAAATATCGGATCGTTAAACCTCTTTCCCTGCATTTCGAGTACGCCTTGCATCTCAGTAATACAGATAAGCTTGACGGATGGTACAGATTACTTTCGGAGAACGATAACTTCACCTATGTGAACTTGGGTCTTACTTACCATCTGGGCTATAAGGATAAGCCAATCCAGTGGGTTAATCCGATGCAAACAATTTATGCTGATTTGTATGATATGAAGGATCGGGTCGACCTTCTCAGTGGCGACAAAGATGGCGACGGAGTTGCCGACATGTTTGACCGCGAACCGGATACTCCTGAAGGGGTGAAAGTGTATGGCGATGGTACAGCAGTTGATGCTGATGGAGACGGCGTACCTGATTGGAAAGATGTAGAACCATTTTCACCTAAAGGCTCACAAGTTGATGCTGCCGGTCGTGAGCTTGATGCAGATGGTGATGGTATCCCGGATAGTCGGGATATAGAACCTAATACCGCGAAGGGAAGTTTGGTTTCCAGTCAGGGAGTTACAATTCCTACCGGCCCGGCAACAAAGGCAGGATCAGCCTCAATCATGGCAACAAATGGATACTTACCTTCAATCTTTTTTGATTTAAACAGTGCAGTCATATCGAAAAAGTATGACGAAACACTTGCTTCGATTGCATTGGTGATGAGTAGTAATCAGGATTTAACTTTTGAAATTACCGGTAACTGTGACTCCAGAGCCAGTTCAGATTACAATATTAAATTAGGAAAGCGTCGCGCTGAAGCAGTAAAGAATCATTTGATAAAAAAATATGGAGTTAGTGCATCCCGCTTGGATATTACATCCCTAGGAAAGAACGATCCTATCACCCAGGATCATCCAATGAACCGTCGTGTTGATTTCAAGGTGAAAGAATAATTGTCTGTCAATAACGCAACCATTATAAAAAAAACAAAATAGGGACAAGACATGCCTTGTCCCTATTTTGTTTTTTTATTTTTTGTGGACTAATAATAATACCCATTTTTTAAAATCCCATCAACCCATTTTCGCCACACAATCCCAAACAACAACACCCACACAAACGGAAATATTTAACGAATGCTTACTTCCTTGTTGTGGAATTTCGATGGCCATCTCGCAATGCAAAAGAGCTTCTTCGCTCACTCCGTTTACTTCATGACCAAAAACAAAGGCATACTTTTTTTGGATTTCCGGTTTAAAATTTAATAAGGAAATGCCTGAGTCAATCTGCTCAATCGCAATGATTGTATAGCCGTCAGATTTAAGCTCACTAAGCGCTTTTCCAACCTCAGAAAAGTATTTCCAATCGACTGTTTCTTCTGCTCCAAGGGCGGTTTTGTGTATTTCCCGATGGGGAGGCTGAGCCGTAATTCCGCATAAATATACTGAGGAACAAAGAAATGCATCAGCCGTGCGGAAGACTGAACCTATATTATTGAGGCTTCTTACACCATCCAATACCAAGACTATCGGTCTTTTTTCAGAGCGTTTGAATTCCTCTGTCGACTTCCTATCCAACTCATCATTTCGTATCTTGCGCATAGCTAAAATTGAAGGGCAAAGATAAACATATGAAATTGTCGATTGGAATTAGATTCCCTTCGAAATTCCGGACGAATTTTGAACGCAGATGACGCAGATTTTTTGGATAAATGATGATAATGAAGAAGTAGATTTTCATTCCTGAAGCATCAATCGTAAGAAAAATAAATATGTGTATATCATAATTATCAGCTTCATCTGCGTTCCCTTGACCTCTCAACTTATAACCCAATTCCCTTGCAAAAAACAGAATCAAAAAAGAAGCCCGTCGAAACTCCCCTGATGAAGCAATACTATGGCATCAAGGCGAAGTATCCTGATGCTATGCTGCTTTTTCGTGTAGGTGATTTTTATGAGACTTTTGGTGAAGATGCTATTCGTGCAGCAAGTGTACTCGGAATAGTGCTTACCCGACGTGCCAACGGGAGTGCCTCCTTCATTGAACTTGCAGGATTTCCACACCATTCTCTTGATACATATCTTCCAAAACTGGTAAGAGCCGGAATGCGCGTAGCTATTTGTGATCAGCTGGAAGATCCAAAGTTGACAAAGACAATAGTGAAGAGAGGAGTGACCGAACTCATTAGTCCGGGTGTTGCTTCGAACGATAAAATTCTCGAACATAAAAAAAATAATTTCCTGGCAAGCGTTTTTACCGAAGGCAAAATAAATGGGCTTGCTTTGGTGGATATTTCGACCGGAGAATTCTTAGTTGCTCAAGGTTCAGCTGCTTATATCGATAAGCTTTTGCAAAGCTTTAACCCAAGTGAAGTACTATATCCTAAATCTGCTAAGAAAGAATTTCAGGAACGCTACGGCAAAACATTTTATTCCTACGCACTTGATGAATGGGTTTTCCAGGGAGATTATACCCGGGATATGCTATTACGGCACTTTGCTACCCAATCGCTGAAAGGATTTGGTATCGAAGATTGGTCCGTCGCAACTATTGCCGCCGGAGCTGCACTGCATTACGTCAGTGATACGCGTCAGGAGCAACTTAAGCATATTAGCGGAATCTCCCGTATCGACGAACATCAACATGTTTGGTTAGATCGCTTTACTGTCAGAAACCTGGAACTGGTATCTTCTGCTAACGAGAAGGCAGTGACTTTGTTGGATATCATGGATCATACCTTAACACCCATGGGTGCAAGGTTACTGAAGCGCTGGCTGATGCTTCCACTAAAGGACATAAGTAGCATTGAAGAAAGGCAGGAAGCTGTGAGTTATTTTCTAAAGCATCCGGAGTTTTCAAATATTCTCACAGGACAAATGAAACTCATCGGCGACCTGGAACGGCTGATTTCGAAAGTGGCATTGGGAAAAATTTCCCCAAGGGAAGTGGTTCAACTTAAGCGATCCTTGGATACAGTATCATTATTGAAAGAGTCTTGTGCTACTTCGGGAAATCCGGTTATGCAGGTAATTGCAGATCAGATCAATCCCTGTTTGCTGATGAACGAACGCATCACCAAGGAGCTTCAGCCCGAAGCACCGGCACTGGTTAACAAGGGTGGAGTGATTTGTAAAGGTGTATCCGCGGAGTTAGATGAGCTCCGTAGTATTTCTTCACATGGAAAGGATTATCTCCTTCGCATTCAGCAACAAGAGTCTGAACGGACTGGAATTACTTCACTAAAAGTTGGCTTTAATAATGTCTTTGGTTATTATATCGAAGTTACCAATACACATAAGGATAAGGTACCTCTGCAATGGACACGCAAGCAAACCCTGACGAATGCAGAGCGTTACATAACAGAGGAGTTGAAAAGCTACGAGGAGAAAATTCTTGGAGCGGAGGAGAAGATACTTGCACTGGAAATACAATTATTCCAGGATTTGGTACTTTCTATCATGGAGTACATTCAGCCGGTACAGCTCAATGCATCGCTAGTCGCAAAGCTGGACTGCCTGCATTCATTTTCTGAGATTGCCTTAAAGAATAATTACGTTCGCCCGAAAGTCGACGATAGCCGTATCATCGACATCAAAAACGGAAGGCATCCCGTCATTGAAAAGCAATTAGCTCAGGGAGAGAAATTCATTGCCAACGATATTTACCTTGATCCGGATGCTCAGCAAATTCTTATGATTACCGGTCCGAATATGTCGGGTAAATCTGCTCTTCTCAGACAAACGGCCCTGATCACTTTGTTGGCACAGACGGGCAGTTATGTTCCCGCTGCATCAGCACAAATTGGTGTCATCGATAAAATATTCACCAGGGTAGGTGCTTCGGATAATATTTCTTCCGGCGAGTCAACCTTTATGGTAGAGATGAACGAGACAGCCAGTATCCTTCATAATATATCTGACAGAAGCTTAATTTTGTTGGATGAGATCGGTAGAGGAACAGCAACCTATGACGGCATAAGTATTGCCTGGGCAATAGCAGAGTATTTGCATGAACACGGTAATGCCCGACCGAAGACATTATTTGCGACTCACTATCACGAGTTGAATGAAATGGCAGAAACACTTCCGAGAATAAAAAACTATCACGTAGCAGTAAAGGAAGTAGAAAATACGGTTCTCTTTTTGAGAAAACTTGTCCCTGGTGGTAGTGAACACAGTTTTGGAATTCATGTTGCAAGAATGGCCGGGATACCTGCAAAGGTAGTCAGCAGGGCAGGAGATATATTGAAACAACTCGAAAGCCTTCGTGGCGGCCCTGATTTGAACCGCAAATCAATTGGCCACGAAAAGGACAATATGCAGTTAAGTTTCTTTCAATTGGACGATCCTGTTTTGAGTCAGATTAAGGAAGAAATTATCCGAACTGACATCAATAATCTGACTCCCATGGAGGCTTTGAACAAGCTGAATGAGATTAAGAAGATTTTGGGAGGCTAAATAGCTGATTTTAAGGCTGCCCAAATAAACTCGTTTATTTTGTAGAAATTGAAATTTCTTTACCTTTGCATCCCATCAAAATGAGGAATATCGCTATTTGATGGGCATTTGTTCGAAGGGAACAGATGATAGATTATCAGCGGAAGTAGCTCATTTGGTAGAGCACGCGAGGCAGGGTGGACGAAGGAATAAAAAAATATGAATACCCAGCGGATTAGCTCATTTGGTGGAGCACGCGAGGCAGGGTGGACGAAGGAATAAAAAAATATGAATACCCGGCGGATTAGCTCATTTGGTAGAGCACGCGAGGCAGGGTAGACGAAGGAATAAAAAAATATGAATACCCGGCGGATTAGCTCATTTGGTAGAGCACGCGAGGCAGGGTGAACGAAGGAATAAAAAAATATGAATACCCAGCGGAAGTAGCTCATTTGGTAGAGCACGACCTTGCCAAGGTCGGGGTGGCCGGTTCGAGCCCGGTCTTCCGCTCAAAATTCCCTCTCTACCGGAGGGAATTTTAGTTTGAGTTTGAGTTATGGTTTGAGTGCGCCGAATCACACTCAAACCCCACACTCAAACTCACCTTAAGCCCGGGTGGTGGAACTGGTAGACACGCAGGACTTAAAATCCTGTGGTCATTGCGACCGTGCGGGTTCGATTCCCGCCCCGGGTACCCTGCTAAAACCCTTGATAGCACTAGCTTTCGAGGGTTTTTTGATTTCCGAAATTTCCGTTTTATATCTATCCGCATTTTATTGGAGTGCTGTTTCGGAGTGCTGTTTTTTATTAAATCAAGTATCATTTTTCGAACCCCTTATTTGCTTGAATTGTGTTTTTTCGAATCTCACTTAGTTCTCGATCTCTTGTTTTATCCTTCTGAGGAAACATGATGAAGTTTTTCATCGAAATTGCCATTTGTTCTCCATCTATATAATGTTTTTCTATTACTGCATTTTCACTATGTCCAGTGATATATTTTAAGTTTAGTGTAT
>SHNE01000043.1 GCA_004295015.1 Bacteroidota bacterium
TTATGGTCCAACCCAGCGTGAAGTAAGTCTCGATCTTGACCCGCTCTTCAAAATTTAATCGATTATAGTTTCTCATGTTGCAACATAATATTATTTTTATGTTGCATTAGAACATTGAATCTACCAAACTCTTATATCATGAAACTAATTAATCAACTTTTGAATCAATTCTCATGTTTGAATATTGGAAAATTCAAGAGTAAGGCAGCCATTACTGCGGCAGGAATAATAATTTTATGTACCCTTAGCGTTAGACTCTTTGCCCTGTCAGGCGGACTGGATATAAAGAGGGTTTATGATCACTTGAAAATTGGGAACACAGAGGTATTAAAGGACACGGTGAGGATGCAGAATATTCTTTTTGAAACGGGTACCGCCAAATTGCTTCCAAGTGATATTACTTATCTTAATTATATTTCCAATTACCTTATTCGGATTCCTACGGCGAATCTGATGCTTATCGGATACACAGATAATACGGGAACACAAGAGAGAAATCTAGAGCTTTCCAGGAAGAGGGCTCTGGCAGTAAAAGATTACCTGATTAGTCAGAGGATTCCCAAGAGTCAAATCCGATCGGACGGAAGAGGACAAGGAAATCCAATTGCCGATAATTCAACCCCCGAGGGAAGACAGATGAATCGTCGGGTAGAATTGACCTTTTCATCTCCGGAAAATGCCTTACAAACCGGACCATCGAGTAGCGGACCGGGAAGCCGAAAGGATGGAGGAAGCGGTACAGCAAGTGGATCTAATGCGGGCTCCGCTGCCACTGCAGAAACATATAGGATTAAGACAACCAGCGGAGAAACTATTGATGCACAATTCATCGTTTTTGACGAAGATGGATCCGTAGGTTATAAAGTAAATTTCTCGGGGGACTTCAAAAAGCTTCGTGCTGCGGAAATATCCAGCATTACTTCATCCAATGGTTCTGTGCACTATGATGAAGCAAGAGTTAAGGAAATAAGTAAGGCTGCAGAGTTACCAAATCTTGAACCTGTGTATGTAGCCCCGGCTAAAAGTGACGCCAAACCTGCATTTGATGTCGGCTCTAACACCCTTGGTTTTGCCCTTGGTACAGGAGTAAATTATAATTACTACGGGAATTATGGCTTCTCACCGACCTTCGCCATAATTTTTGATCATGGAACAAGATCTATTTATTGGGGAACTATAGGTATAGGTGGAATTGTAGGCTATCGTTCAACTACCTATAATTACAGTTATGGTGAGTACAAAGCAAAGTGGACCAACATTCTTGTGGCCTTTCGCGGTACATATCATATAACCCTGCTGGCAAGTAAGAATAATAAGTTTGATCCTTACATCGGTATTATGGCCGGTGTTCGTATCAATACATACAAAGACACCTATTACGATTGGTATTATTCCAACTACGGCTATCGTTACTCTTCCTACAGATACAATAATGTAAATGCCCTCACCGGCGGATTTATTGGAGCCAAATATAATTTTGCCAAAACATTCGGCGTTTTTGCTGAAGTTGGTTATGATATCACCGTTGCCAAATTCGGACTAAACCTTAATTTCTGATGTACCTTAATTTTCTCTTTGATACCTATACCCGATTTAGCAAGTGTGTTTTCCGTTTTCGGTATTTCGCAACTCTTGGATTGTTTATTTTTATTTTGTCGGATGCGTCTGCTCAGAAAATTACCTGGGAAAATTTGTTCAGGGTGACCAAGGCCAACTTCGAAATGAAGAAGAGTCTTGTACTTGAGCTGGGCTTTAATGAATGTACCAAGTTCGAACCACCGGTAGATGGGGTTATTTGGAAATGCCTGGACTGCAAAAGAGAAATGCAGAATAATTTACAAGGAACATGGTTTGAAAATATAATTATTTGTCCTGAAGACAAATCCATTATTTATTCTACAGAAAACTCCACGTATTATAATGAACTCAAAGGGATGCTCAAGGATCGCTTCTCTTATCTGGAAATTTTGGAAGATGATGGGAATGAATCATCAGAAGGTGTTTTGGTTTTTAAAAAGGGGCCATCGAAAGTTGAGTTCTTTTCTGAGACAAGAGATGATGGATTTACTCAACATAGAATAAAACTTTCCGGAGAGAATATGGAAACCGATACGGAAACCGTACAGATCAGTCAGGCAAAATACTATGCATTGATTATAGCTGAAGAGAATTACCAGATGACGCAGTATAATTTGAAGTACCCTAAAAGAAATGCAGATTCATTATATTCAGTATTGACAACTAAATATAATTTCCCAAAGTCAAATTGTGTTTTGCTTAATAACAGCCCCACCAGAACAGAAATTTTCACTGAGCTGGACAAGTTTGTTAAACTCCGCAAGAATGACAATCTCCTGATTTTCTTTGCCGGTCATGGACTTTATGATAAGGGCTCCGGTCGGGGTTATTGGCTAACTTCTGATTATTCGGGTAATTTGTCGAACACCATTTCGAATCTTGATCTTTCAGGCTATCTGAAAAAGATAAAAAGTCATCACATCCTGGTGATATCTGATGCCTGCTATAGCGGATCAATTTTCAACCTGAAACCGGATGAAACCGGTTCCAGGGCACCAACGATGAATGATATCTATGCGAGGAAAAGCCGGCAGGCACTAACCAGTGGCGAGCTGGAAAAGGTACCGGATAAAAGTACATTCTTCGAAAGCCTGATGAGCTTTTTGAATAGTAATGAAAGTGCGTACGTACAATTACCGCATCTGGTGCTGAATCTCGAAAAAAATTTAATGGACTTTCATGGCACCTCCATTCTGCACAAACAGATTTATGGACGACTATCAGATTGTGAAGATTATGGAGGCGAGTTTATCTTTATGAGACAGTAGCATTACTTCTTCATACGGTTTCCCCAGGATTTAAAAACCAATTCCATTACAACAAAGAACAGGAACAGTGAGATAATATTTACTAGTCTTCCTGAACTCGACAAGATGAAAATCATCATAGCGAAGAGAAGAAAAAAATGGATCTCGCCGAAGAAAACAATTTTGAACAATTTCTTTATAAAATACTTTATACCCGTTCCCGGTTTTGGTTCATTGCTTGTTTTGAACGACTGAAAGGTTACAAACAGGCTAATGATTGTGAAGCATAAAAAAAGCAAGCCCCAAAACCGGATCACTTCCATGGCCTTTGTGTTCAGGAGATTTTCGATGAGGGCAGCTAAAATTAAACTCCCTTGTAAGACTTCATTTTGAAAAGTTTCGTGGCTGTCGCGTCCGCTTTTTTTAAATGAACCGACGATAATAATATTATTCGATTGACCCTTATTTTTTATCTGCGTGTCATACCGGAATAATTCACGATTATCAACAATAGCTGATCCTAAATCGTACACTATGATAGGAGAAACGGTTGATGTTGTGGACACACCGGAAAGACTTATCTCCTCATCGTTTTGCATGTTTTCGCTGATGTCAAGAGAATCATATGGGATTGAATTGAATTCTAGAAGGTGATCAATAAATACAGAGCGTGAATTCTCTGATTGCATAATTTTTAAACCTGTAAATCCCAAGAATGGAATTGGGCTTATGTTTTTTATGCCATTCACAAGTGTATATACTCTGAATGGCAAGCTGATTGCCCCATGTTCTTTCACCAGGTCATGGTTGAAGCATTTTTTATTATACGGTTTATCAGTAATGTCACCATAGAGTGAATCAGCAAATGTCAGGCTATCAACCGGAATCATTGCAGGACTTGAAGCAAGAACCAGCCTTTTTGAATCAATGAACGATTCAATTGCTTTTTTCAATGTTGTATCATGGATGGTATTGATGTCAAAGGCGATGTCAATAACTAATATGCCTTTAAATTCAGGCATGGAATCCAACATGTAAATAAAGTCAGCTAATTTTTTCCTGTCGGTGAGTTTTACTACTTCTCCTGTTTTGGGATCTTTATAAAGCAGAGAGTCAGAATCGTCATTAATGTCTATGAAGGTCATGTTCTTTCTCACAAATTCGAGTGAACGTTCGATCCGATCATTGAAAATAAAACTTCCTGCAAGATTCATTGACTCGCCTTGTCGGTATGTAGGTAAATGTTGATCGAATAAGGCGACGATCACCGACAAAACGAATCCTATAAAAATAGAAAAAGCAATTTTTCGTCTTTTATTTAAGTAGATATGCCTGGCAGCATAATAAAAAAACAGGCCAAAGAAAAGTAAGTAAAAAGTAAAATGGATAATCTGATCAGTCATACCAGAAGTCTGGATCTATATATGTCGGAACCATTGCAGCACTTCTCCGGCCTGACATTTTCCCCAGCGGAGGTAGATATATGCCTGAATCTGTTGAACCATATCATGTGGATCAAATGTATTACCCGGCAGCGTGATGGCTTTAACGAATTCCCTGAGCTCCTCTTTTTCTTCATTACCCAGAAAAAGTAATGTCGAGGAGTACGTTTTTTTAGGGTATGTCTTGCAGGAAAGTTCCGCAGTAAAATAAGTTCCGGGAATAACTTTAAATGCTGAGGCAGTTAAAAATACCGGCGCGTATTCATTGGGATGATCAAAAGCCTGGCCATTACCAACCATATGTATACACTCATTCGACAGCTCATACAGTTTGGAAAAGTCGAGACACAAAGTATCGAAAATCACTATGGTGTCTTTGTAATACTCCTCGAAATCGGAGAGGTTATAAAACTCCAATCCGCTGCTTCTGGAAACCAGACTAACCAATTGTTCTTTCTTTTCAAAACGTTCAGAAGAAATGGTATGCTTTGTTATGTTATCATTCAGCTTAACGATATAGAATGAATAGTGTTGACCCTGTTTTGGAAGATAATTTTTTCTGGCATAGTCCGGAAATGTAAGGTTCGGGTTGGAGCGGAACTCCGTTTTTTGGAAATCAGCTTGAAGCTTTATTTTTATATCTTCTGTTAAACCCTTTTCATTTTTGGGAAAGGAAAGCACATAGTTGGTCTGACTAAATGTGTTTTGTGTAATTAATATGAAAAGAATTAAAAGACAAATCTTATATATCTTCATGATAAAAGGATTTATAAGGTAAATATAATAATTATTCTCAATGCCAAATCTGCCTTTAGCTGCTGATTTTCTTTTCGGAATGCCCACTTATATATCTCCTTAGTCCGATCAGTATTATTACACAGGCAAAAATCATTGCCAGGGAGAGAGAAATTAGCAGAAATGAAATTAAGCTTTCGATGATCGGTGGGCCGTCTTTTCCTCCTGATATTGGCATCATTTTTCCTGCTCCGGTAATGGCGGCAATAGTTACAGCTATATAATTAGCAAAAGAGGCATAGAGTAGCAGCCAATATGAAAAGAATAAATAGCGCTTGTTTACGATGAGTTTATTCCAGATAAGTCCGACTATAACCAAGAGCATTCCATTCATCATGCCTTCAAGATGGGCAGAAAGACCCATTCTTGGATTGGTCATTACAGGAATAAACAAGCCGCTAATTAATCCGACTAAAAGCAATAGAATTCCGAAGAAAAGAAGCCGATCGGATTGAACTTGCTGATTATTTTTACCATCCATGAAATTAACTATTGAGTTTTTAAATATGAAAATAAAAAATACATACATTTTCCATTACCTGATCTCTTGGCCCATTCCCGGGTGTCATTAACAATTGTTTCATTGATGGATATGTATTTTAGATTGAAATTCAATCAGAGAATCAGTAGCAGACAATACTTCTCTATTACATTTATCCTATTGTTCGTCTATTTTGTCATGGAGCCGGTTCTGCAACCCGGCATGATTAATCAGACAGTATCTTTAGTGCTACGACTATAGCAAAGACGATTATTTAAATTCCGGGAAATTCTATTTTATTTTTGACAGAACCAATAAAAGTCCGTCTCCATCTTCCAGGATTCTTTGCTTGTTATAGAAGAATACACGAAAGTTATAGTGTCTGTCATTTAATGCAAAGCTTATGGCATGAGTATTTGTGTTACGCACATAAGCTACAGTACTGTGCTTTCCATTCTGATTGATTGTCAATGAATCGGATTGAAAATCCATTTCTATATCCTTTGTCTCAGCCTGGCTTTTATCGTTGGGGTTAATAACAAAAGGACAAATATCACAATTGGCCATGCTGGCTTTATCTATAACTTCCATTGCGCAAGTTGCGACCCATTTGCCTTTTAAATACATTTCCGAAATCGGACCTTCATCTTGTCCATGGGCGGTGTTTAAAAGAAGAAACAGTGAAAGCAGGGTAAAAATATTTTTAAAATGTTTCATCAGACAGTGTTTTATATTGGTTTAATAAGGGAGGCCATTTTGAAATTGATTCTACGCAACCCGCAATATCTTTTCCATCTTTCGTCCTTTCGCTAACTCATCTACCAGCTTGTCTAAATACCTTACCTGTTTGGTTAAGGTGTTTTCGATTTCCTCAATTCGATAGCCACAAATTACTCCGGTAATTAGTTTTGCATTGGGGTTTAATTTGGCTTTTTGAAAAAACTTTTCAAAGGTTACTTTTTCTTCAATGAGTTTTTGTAATTTTTTTTCGTCATAGCCGGTTAGCCATTCAATTACCTGATGCAACTCAGCTATAGTTCTGTCTTTCTTTTCGACTTTCGTGACATAATGAGGATATACCGATGCGAATGTCATCTTTGCAATGCGTTCGTCGTGATGGGCTGTACTGCTCATGTTTTATTTTTCTGACGTTATAATTAAACTAATTTCAGATTGTATTAATTCTTGTTAACAGCAATACACTTCTATTGCCTTTTTTAGCAAAACCGGCGAGCTTACTTGAACGTATAAAAATATGGAAATAATTGTAAAATACAATGAATACTATTTGTTGATATAAGTTTACCTGGGAGAATAGTATAGAGCTTTTGAATTCATTGCAATCAAGGCCTGCTCGAAATATTTGGCTTAATGAGAATGGTATTTCTACAGTTCATTATTAATTTTTTCAAGATATATCTTTAAAGTCTTTATTTTTTCTTTCTCTTTTTCATTGTTAAACTCTTCTAAAAGTTGAGGATAATCTGCGAGTAAGTCGGCAATATATTCTACTGTCAGATTCCGAATTGTTCCTCTTGAGAAGTTGAAAACATTATGCCTTTTGTTTACATTCTCATTCTTTATTTTATTTGCGGTAATGCCGGCCCCAATTACCCCATACATAATTTGAGAGTTTGTAATTCTCCGTTGTTGATTGGCAGACATAAGCGGAGGAGCCTTAAAATAATAGTAATTACCCTTCTTTTCGAATTTAACAAAACACTTGGGAAAGCCATAACCGTAACGATATATGTTTAAATAAAAAGAACTGTCACAATCAATGATCCAAATTCCAAATTTCAGTTCTTTTTCACTTGCAATATCACTTACAGACATTAATTTATAGGCATTGACAATTTCTTTGTCCTTCTTTTTGAAAATAAATAGTCCGCTAAGAAATGGCTTATTTTCCTCGTATACTTGTATGTACCTGTAAGCATTCCCTGAGATGGTATCCTTTTGCGCTGAGGCAACATACGTAATGAAAAAAGATATTGTCAAAAAAAGCGCCTTCATTAATTTATTAGGATAGTAAGACTAATTTGAAGTGAAATTTTCAAAAGGCCCATCGATGGGATTATAAGGTGCGGGCATCAACCAATTTACCGCTTATAAAAGTATATAATTTAGTGAAAGTATAAAATGTGTAACTCCGGGCCGCTTCGACGACCGGACTTGCTCGTTATAATAGATCAGATACAAGAATCTTAATTTTTAATTGGTCTGACTTCGCCCCGCTTTGTTTAATTTGTAACCCAGGTAGCTTCCAAGGAATTTTGCTGCATTAGCAAGTACAAATATTAAAATGAATTCAGACCATTTAACTCCTGATGCCGTAATTAAAATAACATCCAATAAAATATAGGTTAATGGAAAATACATGGCTAATTTGAATGCATTTGGATATTCTTTTTTCTTCCAGTATCGGGACACGAGAAAAAAAACAATTAAGCCAAATAGGCCTGAAATATAGGGTGCTGATTCATTTGCATGAGCTTCATAAACACTTTGGTCTTGTCCGGGATTTATAAGATAAGAATACACAGCTACTTCAATGAATGAGATAATAACCAGAGTTATCATAGTCATAATTGCTAATCCAATTAATTTTAAAATGATATATTTTTTCATGGCTTATTTCTTTGAGATTTGTTACGTAATTGTTTTTCCGTTCTTTTATACCTGTTTATTTCATACTTTTACCAAGGAGTTTATATGAAATTTTCCGGAACATCTTCAAGCGAATACAAGCTTTTTCATCCGTCGGAGTAACCAGATCTGCTTTGGAACGAACCATTTTTCCTGCAATAAATGTAAGTAATTAAATCAATTTGCAAATTGATTTAATAGTGGCTGTTGTATGGGACGGGATCAGCCTGCGCTTTTGGCAATCGACCCATGTGTTTACTGAGCAGGCTTGACAGAAGGAGCTTGATTCCAACATAAATATAAGCTTGTAAATAGATTTACAATATGGATAAATTGATCACTGGAAGCCTGCAGTGAAGGTTGCATTAAGCTGTGCCTACAAGCATTACTTTTTTCCATTTCGATTCTTTCCCAATCAAGTGCCGGCTAAGGTTGGAGTTTTCAAAAACCATATAAGCTTGATAAGGAGTTTAAGGTTTAGAAAGACGAAGCCTAATTTTCCACATGCATCGTCATTGAAATCCATATCGTATTGCTTGTTCAAGGATGTGAATGTCTATATGTTTCAGCGTTTTAAATTTAATACAGTAGCCGGATACACTCGCTTTCCCTATTTTTTCCCCATATGTTTTAATTAGATAATTCTTATCTTCAATACCCATTATATACACAGAGATGCCGCTTGTATTTGCGCTGATACCGATTCGATAAAACTCCTTGACTTTTCCATCAGCATATTTTATTGTGTGAATTCCATATCCGATATTAGGATTAGAAACAATTTTGTTTTCACTGTTTCTTCCATCCAGGAACCATAATTTTGTTGCGGGTGCCAGTCCCAGAATTATGTGGTGCAATTCCTGTATCTCGCTGCGTTTTGGTTCAGCCAGACTGTCTATATACTTTTGGATTTGTTTTTCTGTATTCATGTCCCATTCAGGTAAATGAGTGGCCGATAACGATTTGCAAATTTCTCTTCCGACTCAACCATTATTAAATTAAGAGATTAATGCGCCGGTGATTGTCCCGGCTAATTCACTTAAACCAATCTGAATGTACAACAATTTTATTCATTAGGTTCAATGTGGATTAAAACGTGTCCTAATTGTGGAATGTCGTTTCGTAAAGTGTCTTTAAGCCTATGAGCAATTTCATGCCCCTGTCTTACACTGATTGTAGATTCAACTTTTGCATGAAGGTCAACATGAAATTGTATGCCCGCCTTTCTGATAAAACATTTTTCTGTTGCCATTACACCTTCAACTGTTAATGATACTTTCCGGATATCGGCAACCAGATCATCATACAAATGCTCATCCATTATTTCTCCAAGTGCAGGCCTGAAAATTTTATAGCTGTTGTAAAGGATCAGGCCTGAGGCAAATAGTGCTGCCCAGTCATCCGCTGTTTCATAACCTTTGCCAAAAAACAAGGCAATCGAAATTCCAAATAAAGCTGCTATTGAAGTAATGGCATCGCTTCTGTGATGCCAGGCGTCCGCTTTAAGGGAAGAACTATTTGTTTCCTTTGCTTTTCTCATTACTAAACGAAACGAAACCTCCTTCCATAGGATTAGTGGAATAAGAATAAACAAGGTCCAAACTTTTGGAAGTTCGTGTGGTGTCCGAATATTTTTAATGCTTTCATATGCAATAATTGTTGCAGAAGTAATTAGAAAACCTACAACTATAAATGTTACCAGCGGTTCTGCTCGTCCATGTCCATAGGGGTGGTTTTTGTCTGCAGGTCTGCTGGAATATTTTAGTCCGAACAAAACTAAAAACGACGCAAAAATGTCTGTTGTTGATTCAATAGCGTCGGCAATAAGTGCATACGAATTTCCAAAAAATCCGGCAAGTCCTTTTATTACTGCTAAACATGCATTACCTGCAATACTAAAATAAGTTGTTCTGATTGCCGTTTGTTCGTTGGTCATGGTAGTCTGTAAGTGTTACTCAAATCCTTAGATAAACGCGTTACGCTTTTCGTTTATTAATATGCTCAGACATCAATTTTCGTGGGCTCGTAATAAAGAACTACGGCACCGGATTTAAAGATTTTTGTTTTGATGAGCTTAAGAGTAGTATTGTCCTTTAAATTTTCAAATAATGGCAAGCCATTTGCTGCTATTACAGGGTGAACACAAAGTTGGAACTCATCAATTAGATTAAGGTTCATTAATTGAATAATTAAACTCCGACTGCCCACAAAAATGTCTTTTCCTGATTGTTGCTTGAGTTCTAAAACTTCTTCTCCAATGCTTCGCTTTGCTAACTGAGCGCTTTCCCATTCTGCATTTTTTAGAGTGCGGGAAAAAAATATTTTTTGAATTTTGTCTATGGCCATTGCAAAGTCATCCATTGTTTTTTCCCCTGAAGGATTTTTTAACAGTTCTTGCCAATATCCCATAAGTTGATAGGTTATTCTCCCGTATAGAATTACATCCCCTTCACCCAATAGGTCCGTATAATGTTGATGTATTTCTTCGTCCGGAATTATTGCAGTATGATCGCAAAATCCGTCCAGTGTCATGTTGATAGCAGCAATTACTTTTCTCATTTATTTTTTAATGTAAATCAATTTCTGTGTTGTTTTTAAGAAGACCTTTGCCTCGCACGCTTCTCGCAAATAAGTTGTCAGCCGATATCCGTTCTTAATTTGATTCTTAAAAGTAACTCAGCCACGATTTGTTTTTATTATTTTGTTTGTAGGCGTCAAACTTTTTGCATAATGGGTAAAGCATAATAATAATGAGAACCCATATTAGATAAACCCATACTAAGCTATACCCGAATCCCTTTAATTCTTCTACTCTAAATGGCATGGCAGGTAAAATCATCTTTTGCCAGCCAAAGCCTGTAAATTCTGCTACTATTAACGCTAAAAGATGAATGAGATAAAGGTGAATGATGTAGAAGAAAAACGGAACTCTTCCAAACACACTAAAGAAATTTACAACTCTCCCTTTTAATTTTTCGGCATTAGCTAAAAACAGAAAAGCTCCCCCTAATGTTACAAGCAAAAAATCAAGCGAAGGTGGATATTTGCTTAGGTTAAAAAATGAAAATATGGTTTGTTTTAAATTGTCATACTCAATCCAGGGCAATAAATTACCGTAAATGTTAGCCGCTCGTAGTATTATAAAAAGTAAAATTGCAACAACACCAATGATGTTAAATAGCTTTTTTCGTTTTATAGGATCATATGTTTTGTCATAAAATAAACCAAAGTAATAGCCCAAGGACATTACAGCAACCCATGGAATAATGGCATAGCCAACTCTAAACGTATGATCCGGCATTGTCAAAAATACCTTACGTTCATGTAATAGTGCCCACAAAATACTGTCGTCAAAATGAATATTGTCAAGTAAGTTGTGTCCAAAAATCAATATGCAACTAAAAAGGAGAATGGCTTTTTTAGGAAGATGTATTAAACCCGCCAATAAAATCATACTTATTCCCAATACCCAAATTACTTGAAAACCTATGGTTTTAAATGTAATGTCAAAATACCAGGCGAAATTTACGATTACAAGTTCTACAAAAACTAGCCACAAGCCTCGTTTAAGTAAGAAGCCGGATAATTCTGTTTTTGTTTTTCTTTTGCCAACCATAAAAGCTGAAAGTCCTGCAAGAAAACTAAATGCCGGAGCACAAAAATTTGTAATAAACCTTGTGAAAAAAAGGGGGATATTTGTTAGTGTAGGGTCGGTCGGGTCGAAAAAATATGACGAATAATGAAAATAATCTCTCACATGGTCAAGTGCCATTATTGCTATCACCAAGCCTTTTAATAGATCAAGAGACTCAATTCTATTTTTTGTGACTAATGTCATAATTAAGTCTTTTGGTTTTGATATTTTAATATTCGCTTCTTTTCACGCAGCTTAAGCAAGCACTGCCTTCATTGAATAAATGTAAATAATTATTTGAAATGACCAATTAGGGAAGCGGTCTATACGCGATTAATCGGACTCATTCCTTAAGTTGAGGAAACATACAGGCCCCGTTATCGAGAATTTTGCACAATCAATTCCTACATTAGTGGACATGTTGTAAAATTGACAATTAAACTGTCGTCACCATCCATTTAGCAATGCTCTGCCAAAGGGCAGTGTTTGGGAAAAAGATTATCAGGATGTTGGGAATAAGCCAAATGATAAATGCTATTGTAAAGGGATTAATTCTGAATTGTTTCTTTTTAATTCTATCGTAAACGATAAAACTGATAAATACCAAGAGCGTAATCAATGTCATTATTCCGATTGCAGCAAAGATGTCCATGTTCATCCAAGTCATAAAAATACGAGCTAAGCCGGGTCCGCCAATAACTATTCCCGTGGATATCATATACCTCATGTGTTTTGGAGTGTCATGTTTATTTAATATGGCGAGCAAATAATAGATGACAAATGGAATGGCGTCGGTCGTAGGGCTAAACACGAACGCAAGGCTTTCTGCCTCCGGCTTGCCTCCATTAACAAAGCGCAGGTATTGGTTGTGATATGCTAAAATCATAGAGACAAACATGAACGGAACTAAGATGTATGAAAACTTTCCAATCATTCTATGAAGCTTCATTTTCTTGTTTGCAATGAGAACAGGTTGAATAATGAGTATGCTCAACCAGCTCGTCAGTGCAATAGCATGGTAATGGTGAATGTTTTTAAGTCCGGGAAAGTCCGGAGCCAATGAAAAATATTTTTTATAAAAACCAATGAAAGTAATGGCTGCAACTAATACAAAGAAGAAGACCAGATTTTTATAACCTTTTTCCATTGTCTAATGATTTGTTTTTTTTCAGGTTTAGTTTATACGAGCACCCGGACTAAGCAACTGCTGTGTGAAGGCCTCAGGTCTTGATTCATTCTGAGCTATCACCGAATTAAATCAAATAATAAATGTAAATAAAAAACTGAACGAATAAATTTTTAAGCGATTTATTGTGCACTACTGCAAAGAGGTATCCTACACTATTTATATAAAAATATGATTATGCCCATTCGGTAGCCATTCTTTTATTTAATATTTTCAATAATTTTTTCAAGTGTCGAAATTAGCTGTAAGTATTCTTGATCAGAAATACCTTCCATAGATTTTTGTCTGAACAATAATTGTTTTTCTAAACAAGACTTGAACACTTTGTTTCCCGCATCAGTAAGCGTTATGCTTCCCGCTTCTTTTAACAGATCATTGTTTATGAGGCGTGTAATAGCGTTGTTAATATTTTCAGAGGTCTCAAATTCTGATAGTAAATTTGCAATTAACTCTCTGTTCCGGTTTTCGCTTTCGATAATGGAATTCAAAATTTGCCAATCAGTTCTTGTCAGCCCGGCCTCCATATGAATTCTGTTAATTCCGTCGCTGATTAAATTGTCAACTTTTTTGAGGTAATATCCTATGGGTAATTTCTTCTCACTCATAATCCGGGCTATATATATTTGCCGAAAGTATTTTCTTCATAATTTTTAATGGTATAAATGTAAATAATTTCTGAAGAAAAAACACTTGGGCTAAGCAGAGTATAAAACTTCAAAATCAGCAATCAAAAATCAACAATCGTAAATCAAATACAGCAAGCTTAGTTTTTTTGATTTACGATTTATGAATAGCGATTTATGAATAGCGAAGTTTTCGGTTTACTGAGACGATAATCATCAATCACCCTTAAAGAACATCTAAAATCAACAATCGTAAATCAAATACAGCAAGCTGAGTTTTTTTGATTAGCGATTGTTGATTTACGATTTATGAATAGCGAAGTTTTCAGTTTACTGAGGCGATAATCATCAATCACCCTTAAAGAACATCTAAAATCAAAAATCTAAAATCAACAATCGTAAATCAAATTGCCAAAGCGAAGTTTTTTGATTTGCGATTTATGAATAGCGATTTTTGATTTTTGATTTGAAGAGTGGAGTATTATCTTAACCGACAAATCCTATACCTCAATCGTCCTAAACGTCAGATTTATCCTCATTTTTGTAACACGTTTTGTCGGAGGAAGCCGGTGTAACCAGTTTGACTGTGTGGTAGCCTTCATGATCAATAAACTTCCGTGTTCTAGAATTAATGTAATCTTTTCTTTTGTTTCTTTGTGCTTGAAAGCAAACTTTCTTTCAGCCCCAAAACTTAATGAGGCAATGGTTCCATTTTTTTTCAATGCTTTTTCACCATCGCTATGCCAGGCCATTCCTTCGCTGCCGTCGTGGTAAAGGTTTAGTAGACAGGAATTGAATTTTTCTTTTGATTTTTCTTCTGCAATTGATTTCAATTCCAATAAGTCCCTCGTCCAGGGTAAAGCTTTTTTGGTGATATTAGAATAGGTGTAATCAAAATCTTTGTCGGCATACCATGCTACTTTTCGCTTTGTGATTATAAGTTTACCGTATATACTCGCCTGATCGTTTTCCCACTTGATATTCTTGCTCAAACTATCGAAATACTGATTTGCCTCAGGCAAAGTGAAAAGCTTTCCATAATAATTTACAACACCTCCATAAGGCAATATGTTTTTTGAGTTGTCGATTTCTGTGTTGAACAGATCCATTTTTTTTGTTTCTCCTATTGATGAACGGATGCAGGTCCGGAAGTTTTGTGTGCTTCGACATTAGGATAAGGCACCAAGTATCTTTCCTGCCATACATGTAATTGATCAATTGAAATTGGAAATTGCTTTAACTATGGTTTTTGCAAGGGTGGAATTACTCTGCATTGATGACTTTCACACAAGATTCCCCCAAGGGTGTTGTCTTTATCTCTTCTAAATTTTTAAGAGCTAAACGACTTGTGTCCGGTTTGATCCTGGAATGTGTTTAATATTTTAAAGGTGTTTACCACCAATATTATGCACCGTGATTATTTAGTCGGGTTTGTTTTCTCGTCTATTATCAAAAAGTGAAACAATAAAGATTTCAGATTCAATGAAGAAGTAATAAATACTTGTTTGTTTTGATAAAACGCATCTTCTTAAATCTTTCCTGTGTTTAGTTACAGGAAATAATTTGGGATTGGATGAAATTAAATGAATACAGCGATCTAATTTTTGAAAAAAATTCCGAACTTCTTTTTCGGTCCATTTTAATCTTAAATATTCACTAATGTCTGAAAGATTTTGAATAGCTTCTGCAGACCAAGAAACTTTAAGAAGGTCTGCCATACTTTTTCATAACATCAGAATGCGATTGGGTCTGATTATTTTTAATATCGGTTAATCCACGATCTATAGATTGTTTTTCTGAATCTGAGATTGTCTCCCACCAGTCTTTACTTGTGGAGAAATTTTCTTTAAACAATTTCAGGTTTTCAATCACTGTTTGATCTGTTAGAGATTTTAACCATTCAATTAATTTAAGTTTTTCAGCTTGAAGATCCATTTGTTAATAATTTACACAAATATACAAAATGAATTTAAACCAAAAATGACGCTATTTTTTCATGGATTTAATTTCGGAAGTTTACAATGGCGGGGAGTTTTAGTACCCTGCAAAGTGGAATTTTGTGCGCTAGCCATGTGTATTGGCTCATTCCGCTTTAGCATGAACGGTTCTTCCCATAATAATAGTAAATTATTATTTGAGATTCAAAATTTCTTTAAAAGTAGTTTCAGCAAAGACGAAATCAGCCTTCACCCTTCACCTTCATCGATTCATTTACGAACCAACGGTATTATTTGCTTGTTTCGAATGTCGACCTACTGCTTTGTAAGGCTGAAAAGATTTGGATGGTGGATTTTAAATCCACTTTAATAAAGCCAAGGACTGTAATATCCTTCGCAGAGGTGAAGGCAGAATGTCCTTGGTGATGAGGATATTTTGAACTTAGCCGGCTTGCTTGGCCACAAAGCATCTTTCTTGCCATAAATATAAATAATTAAATGAAATGGCTAAGAATATGGCTGATGCAAAAGTAGAATCACCAAGTGCGCTTGGTTTTTACCTACCTGTCAGCAGAGCGGGGAGCAAAATAATAAATTAGTCTTGATGTGTTTTTTAAAACAGGCCTTACATTCAGCTGTGTTTGTTTACGCACCACAAAAATTAGGAATACAACTGTTTGAAGTTCGGAAAAAATTTGATAAAAGTTCTTTCACTTTTCAATTCAGGCGGTCGTTCAGCGGTTAAATATTTTGAATGGTGATTCTTCTTTTTTCTTTTAACTCTTTAAAATGAGAAGGAGTAAGCTCTGTCACTTTTTTAAATTGTGTAGATAAATGCGAAACGCTACTATAGTGCAGCTTATATGCAATATCAGATAATGTATCTTCTCCAAAAATAATTAACTCCTTTATCCTTTCAATTTTTAATGCAATGATAAATTGTTCTATAGTAGTAGCTTCAACTTCTGAAAAGAAATTTGCTAAGTAAGTATAACTGTGATTTAATTCTTTGCTTAACAAAACGGAGAATTTAATGTTTGGTTTTTCGTCTGACTTGTAAACATAATCAACCATGACTTTTCTGATTTTCTCAATTAAGACACCTTGTTTTTTTTCTAACAATTCTAAACCGACTTTTTTTAATTTGATATTCAGGTGCTTCTTGTCATCATTAGAAACATCTTCCGTCGTTTCTATTTCCCCTAATTCAACTTTAACAGTAGATATATCAAGTTCCTCTAAAGCATCTTTAACCACAACTTTGCAGCTTTCGCAAGCCATATTCTTTATATAGATTTTCATATATTATTTATTACACGATTGTGTCGGTTTGATTTTCGCCATTGCTAAAATATTTTTCTAATGGCATTTAATTTAACTTTGTATGCTGTGTCTAAAACATGAGGAGCACCTTTGATAAGGTTTTGGTGATAAGCTCATGTGTTGTTCAGCAACGCCCTGCTTATTTTTGATTTCTCTTTTCCGGTCAGGTCCGGCCTCTTTATTGTTCGACGGGCAAGGAGATTTCAAAACAGCACAAAGATTAGCAGGTTTTAAAAGAGAATTATTGCAAATTATTTGATAAAATTTATATTATTCACGCATTTCACAATCAGCTTTTTTGCTAGAGTAAATAATACTACTATCTGAAGCCTGTTAACCTTGCTAAGCGCAAGCTTATGCCCATTCTTTGTTGGTTGACACATTTCGCTTCAGTACAAACGGGTCTTTATGGAATAAATTACCTGGTTATTTGCAAGACTAAAATTCCTTAAAGAAGATGGTCGAAGGTTCGGAATCATCTTTTGCTCTTGGCTTTCATACATTCATCTGCCAAAGGAGCCTGGTCACTTCAACACATGATGTGCCAATACCCTTTGCACATCATATACATTAACCGATTTATTAAACTGCTTTTTGATACTCGGGTGTTGCTCACTCGAAACCCATATTTTCAATTCTGCATCTAAATCAAAAGTGCCGGCCGTTTCAATACTAAATCTTGAAATGCTTTTGTAGCTGATGGATTTATATTCCGTCTTACTTCCGGTGAGCCCTTGCTTATCTACCAGGATCAAACGTTTGTTTGTGAAAATAAAAGTATCACGAATTAACTTGAATCCCAACTCGATTTCTTCTCCTTCAGTTAATAGACCTCCATATGATTTTTTTAGTTCGTCTTGACTTACTGAACCTGCGTTTCCCAGGAGTGCTGAAAGTAGTCCCATAATTAACTGTTTTATTATTGGTTAAAGTGTGAATAAAGAGCGAATCTATATTAAATTATGGCACATAATATAGTTTACCAAAAATTCATCATAAGGGAATCCCTGCTCCACTATGCCTTGCCTTGTGTATAATCATTCCTTGTCAGCTCTTTCCGACATTACACACAACAATGTCTTGCCATAAATGTAAACGACCCAATGAAATTTTAAATTGCTCTAATGATTGTTAAGCAATGCCTGTGTGAGCTGTCGCTCATGACTCACATATAAGAAATCATAGAGTTGATTTTATCCCTTTATTGACATTGTTGCCTTCTTGTGTCATTTTATTTTTCGCATATTTCTTTCAATTTGTTGAGGGCATTTGGGTATGTATCATTCATATAGTCCAAAAAATCTTCTACCGTGTCGAGGTCAACGCTAACTGTGGTAATTCCGTTTGTCTCTGTGAATGTGTAGTTTTCAAATCCATTAGCCCATTTATCTACTTCCGGACCTGAAGTGATTTCTTCATTCGCTTTAACAAGTCCGTAATGACGGATGGAAACAAATTGATTGGGAATATTATCGGATATTTCCGAAACCATACCGCCCTTTTCGCCCTTCTCATCAACGCCCAGGAATAACATTTTACTTCCCTTATTCCAGGCCCCCTCGTAGGTAGATGTAGGGTTAAACAAAGCAGTCCATTGCTCATACGTTGATTTGTTGCTGATACCCAGCATTACATCGTATACCTTATTTGCCGGAGCATTAATGCTTACTTGGAATTTTATTTTTTTCATGAGGATTTATATTTGTGTGATTTAATTTACCGGGTTCAATACATTAGTTCAATTTAGAGAGGTAGAATTTACATCGATAAGCAGAATGTTCTGCACAAGCCTATTGCATTTGGTCATTCCGCTCTTGCGCTATACATCTTTCCAGCACTAAATGTAAAATAATTAAATGAAATTATAAATTGATTTAAAAGTGCTTGACGCAAGGGGCGGAAACAACTTGCTCACGAGCATTTTCACAAGAATCCGCCGGGCCGAAGGATGGTCATTCTCGGTCGTATCGGTCAGTATTATTTTGAGTGTTTTTTGTCAAGGAATTTTTCAATCATTGGAACTATAAGGTCGCTTTCTTTAAAGTCGGGTGTAATCGTTGTAACCTCTCCAATATATTGTCCGTGTCCACCTGGAATTATTGCTAATTCAGAGTTGGCAATTTGTCTGTGAAGTTCAATAGCGTGTTCCGGTGTAATAACATCTTTGTCACCTATGACTATTAAAGTTGGTGCTGTTATAGATTTAATTTGTTCGTCCGGAATGTCTTTGAAGTTTACCATTCTCTTTGCATCTCTATCGTGCATAACTTGCAAACCATTGGTATCTGCTGCAACTTTTTTGTAACCAAGTTTAAGCAACTCGGGCATGTTTTCCAGTTTGGCATTTTCCATAAAGCCCCAAAACCAGGGAGGAACACCGTTACGTTTGGCTAGTGCTGAACCTAAAATTATTTTGTCAACAAATTCAGGATGTCGAATGGCAATGTGTAAGGTAGTCGTCCCACCGTTGCTAAAGCCGAAAAAGTCGGCTTTGTCAATGTTTAAGTTTTTGAGAAGTGTCGTAACATCGCTGGCGTCCTGTTCAAATGTAAGGTCAGCATTTCGGTCGTTTGTCCGTCCGTGAGCTTGTAATTCAATTGCAATTACTTTTCTCTTCTTAGCAAGTAAGGGAATTACTTTTTCAAAACTTGTCTGAATGGTCGAACCTCCACCGTGAATTAAAACAAGTGGCTTGCCTTGTCCGTGAATTTCGTAATACATTTTTAGTCCATTCACTTCTGAATAACCGCTCGTGCTATCCTGCGTTGTTGCCTTATCTGTTGTCGTTTGAGAAGTCACTTTTTTATTGTCTGAATTCTTACAGCCTGAAATTACTAAGGTTGTCAAGCTTATTAAAATGGCTTGTTTTATCATTTGTCAAATTTATTTTTTTGCACTGTCGGTTCCAGGGTGCAATGCCGCGGTAGCATTACGCCTGACGTTATGCAGATTTGTACTATGAGCGCTAGGTTTTTCAACTGATTTCTCAGAGAATATCCTCATTTCACACTAATTATTTCTTCTATAGATTTAAATACCGGTCGACCCTTGGCCAATATTAAGTCTCTTTCCTTATTTGCTCCGGGACTTTCAGCCAAAAGCAAAAGAGCATCGCAAGAATTAATTAGCGCAAGTGAAATTTCCATTATAGCTTTATAGCGATCAGGAACATTGGCTTTTTCAAGAACAGGGAGAGCCGCATTCATTCCAATAATTGGTATGTGTCCAAGTTCTAAAAGTTTAGCAGCAGCAAGGTTCA
Organism: Bacteroidota bacterium; assembly: GCA_004295015.1. Classification (GTDB taxonomy): domain Bacteria; phylum Bacteroidota; class Bacteroidia; order AKYH767-A; family 2013-40CM-41-45; genus QQVM01. Next base: position 20,155 of record SHNE01000043.1, read on the forward strand.
TTGCATCGAGATTTAATTGTCTTTGTTCCTCCGTGTCTGCAGAATATGGTCCGGCTACTCCAATTATCATTTGTTGTTTTATTTGAAAGATTTAGGCATTAAACATTATCAGGACTTGAATTCCCTTTATATTTCGGGTCAAAGTCCACCATCCATTCAATGCCATATTTGTCTCTGAACATTCCAAAGTATGAACCCCAGGGACTATCGGCCATGGGCATTTCAATTTGTCCGCCTGCTGAAAGCCCATTAAATAACTTGTCTGCCTCATCTTTGCTTTCTGTGCTGATCGAAATTTTACTTCTGTTTTCGTTTTCGTTTGTTCGTCCCATTATTTCCGGAACATCATTAGCCATCAAAACATTATTTCCAATAGGCAAAGCAATGTGCATTATTTTATCTGCTTCCTTCTCCGACACAGGAAATTCCGGGCTTGCCATTTCTTTGAAACGCACAATCATGGCGAACTCCCCGCCAAATACTGATTTGTAAAAATTGAATGCTTCTTCGGCATTTCCGTTGAAGTTGATGTGAGGATTGATAAGTGCCATAATTTTATTTCCGGATGTTATTATTTTATATTTTTTCTTTCAGTTCTTCTTGTCAAATTAAATGTTGTGTGCAAACCTATTGTCCTGACTTATCTTGCCCTGGAACATAATTCCTTCGCTCCATAAAAATAAATAAATATCTTGAAGTGTACATTATTTTTGCACTTAATTGTTGCTTGCTACAAAGGTAGAATCATCTGGCGCTCTTTGCTTTCATCACAGTTCTCCGCCGAGCGGGGCATTAAAAAAATTATTCAAAGCATATCAGAACTTTTTAATCTTGTAATGATTCATAACACCAGGAGTTAAAGAGCATATAAGAATGCTTAATCCAACTAATATAATTACGGGTTGGATCCAAAAATACTCTGTAATCAGGAGCTGAATTGCTATCCAAAGAATTGTTGTTATACCCGTATATAAAGAAAATGCCCAAGCCCAATGTCTATCTGAATAGATGTTCAACATATCGATAATTTTGAAATTTAATTTAAATGCTAAACCACAAAAAGTTAGAATGGAAGGTAATCCAACGAAAGTGAAAAGTAATAAACCAGGTATAAAGAAGTTAGAGAACCCTGAATTCTTCAAAAAATCCTGATTCATTTGCAATAAGGAGCCGTCTGATTTAAGCATCAGCATAAAGCCACCAATACAAGCATTAATACCAAGAAATAAATGCAATAAATACAGTAGATACCGAATGAATTTATGCTCACTTATATGACTCATATGCTTAGTATATTAAAGAGCTTTTTGTCATGGATTGACTAATTATTGTTTTTGATTTTGTTCTGCTCTCATTTTAATTCCCTTCATACATTTACTCATCATTACAATATCGCCAAAATCCCTGCTAAACGGAATGGTGTGCGCAAGCCTCGAGTGCCTCGTCATTCCGCTCTAGTACGAACCGTCCTCCCTGCAATAAATGTAAATAATTAATTGAAATTGTAAATTGCTTTGAAGATGGCTGCTGCAAGGGTGAAATCACCTTGCGCATTGCCTTTCACACAAGATTCCACCCAAGACTCGTTTTTTCTAAACTTTTGAAAATTAAATGGTGCTTGATATTAAAATCCTTTTCAATATGAATTTAGTATGATTTTACAAAATAAGGTATGTAATTCATTTGCTTTGTCGTATATTTGTATTTGATTAGCAAAAAAATGAAAGCTTTAAATATTAATTGTCCGATTTTTTCGAGTATAGGTAGCCGCCCAGGCTATCTGTGGACAATGTTGCTATCATCAAGTAATAAAGACTTTATAGATTAAGCCTCCGTTGCATATTTAACGGAGGACTTTTTTCAAATTTATCTTTTTAGGAAGGACGGATGCGTCATTCCTAATATTCATTACTTGTTATTTACAAAGAATCATTTAAAGAAGCATGAGCTTTAATAAAATACATTTCCCATTCCTTCTGGTTTGGCTATCAACAATTCTGCTGCTTGTTACATTCGGCTCTCTGGTTGTCAGTCATGTTATTGTTAGCACATGGTTACTCTTTCCATTGTTGTTGCTTGCATTAGTGTCTTTTGATACATTTCAGAAGAAGCATGCCATCAGAAAAAACTATCCTATCATAGGAAGATTGCGTTATTTATTGGAGTCTATACGACCTGAAATCAGGCAGTATTTTTTTGAAAACGAATTAGACGGAAAACCATTCAACAGGAGACAACGGTCTATTGTTTATCAACGGGCTAAGGATGTGAAACAGACTATTTCATTTGGGATGCAAGATGACCCAAATCGGATAGGCTATGAATGGGCTGCTCATACAATTTATCCAAAGAAGGCAGATCCTGCAACTTTCAGAGTTCTTATAGGAAACACTCAATGCAGGCAACCTTATAATGCCAGCATTTTAAACATTGGGGCCATGAGTTTTGGTGCATTAAGTAAAACTGCCATTGCGTCCCTCAACAAAGGCGCAGCCAAGGGCGGCTTCGCTCATAATACAGGGGAAGGTGGAATAAGTGAGTATCATTTGCATGGTGCTGACATTATCTGGCAAATTGGAACAGGATACTTTGGATGCAGGAACAATGATGGCAGTTTTTCTGAAGAACTGTTTGCTAAGAATGCCGGAATACCTGAAGTTAAAATGATTGAGTTGAAACTATCCCAGGGAGCAAAACCCGGCCATGGTGGTTTGTTGCCTGCTAAAAAGAATACGCCTGAAATTGCCGGAATCAGGAATATTGAACCTTACAAAAATGTGCATTCACCTTCAGCACACACTGCCTTTAGTAATGCAATAGAATTAGTTCATTTCATTGGTAGACTTCGCGAATTATCAGACGGTAAACCGGTAGGGTTTAAAATATGTATCGGCAGGGAGCAAGAATTTATAGAGATCATTCAGGCTATTTCCGAAACCGGAATTATTCCTGACTTTATAAACATTGACGGTGCAGAAGGAGGTACAGGTGCAGCACCATTGGAATTTATGGATTACATGGGAATGGCACTAACAGATGCACTTGTTTTTTCAAACAAAACACTTAAAGAATTCGATTTGAAAAAACACATTAAAATTATTGCATCAGGTAAAATGATAACAGCGTTTGATATTTCAAAGGCCATGGCTTTAGGCGCTGATGCCTGCTATACATCAAGGGGGATGATGTTTGCCCTTGGCTGCATTCAGGCATTGATATGTGACAGTGACAAATGCCCTGTCGGAATTGCCACTCAAGACAGGGCACTTTACAAGGGCATTGATATTTCTGATAAAAGTGTGCGGGTAGCAAACTTTCACAAAAATACCATGATTGCATTAGCGAATTTTATTGCTGCTTGTGGTTTTCAGAAACCGGGCGAATTAATTCCGGACATTTTCTTCAAACGAACGGAAGAAAATTTAAATCGGAGTTTTGCCGATCTCTATTTCAATAAAATCAACATAAATAAAAAACAATATACTTATCAAAACTAAAAATTATTCTATCATGAGACCTACAATTTCATTAACAGACTATAAAATATTACGAAACCTAACACTTACTATTTCACCATCGCTGAAGATAGAAGAGGTTGCTCAGCTCAATAGGGAACTAGACAGAGCAACTATTATTGAAGACGGGAAATTAAGCGACAATATTGTAAGACTGAATTCTTTGGTTGAAATACTGGAATTCGAATCCGGTGTTACTACCTCGGTGGAAATTGTTTTGCCTGAATATGCTGACCTCAAAGCAAGAAAAATTTCTGTTTTAGCTCCTGTAAGCATCGCATTATTAGGCTTTAAAAAGGATGACAATATTGAATGGCAGATGCCGGGTGGATTAAAACGTATTCAGATCATTAGTGTGACGAATAAGCAACACATCATACCTATTCCTTCGGAGGAATAGAGAAAGATTTTGACAAAATATCTGTTAATTATTATTTCCTTATCCCATAAAACAACAAGTGATTTATGGGTTTGCTGTGCCGGAACAGGAACATCCGGCTAAGCGGGTTTTTTGATATGCGATTTTTTTTGATTTACGATTTTTGAATGGTGATTTTTGAATAGCGATTTTAAGATTCCGATTTGCTGATACGATAATCATCAAGCGCAGTCCAAAAACTTCTAAAATCAGAAATCAAAAATCAGCAATCGTAAATCAAATGCCTTGTGGCTAGGCTCATTCCGCTCTAACACAAACCTTCTTTCATGCAATAAATGTAAATAAATATTGGAAAATATAAATTCTTAAAGTGGTTTATTTATGGCTGCTACAAGGGCGGAATCTTGTGTGAATGCCATTGCGCCAGGTGATTCCGCCGACCGGAGAAAAATCTCGGCGGTTTTTTATAGCGCTAATGGATTTCCACACTCACCGCAAAAATTCCTTTCGCTTCCAAGTGGATGATTACATTTTGTACAAACTCTTACCGGATTCAAGACATTTATGAATGCTGTTTGGTTTTTTGCATAAAATAATTGCGGTATTTCGTCAACGAATGGAGACTCATTTCCTAGCTCAGTAATTAAAAACAACTCGTCTTTTGCTCGTGTTATTGCAACGTAAAACAATCGTCTTTCTTCTTCGAGCAGCATATCGTATTTTACATCTTTAAGAACTCTAAAAATTGCGTCATCGAGCCAAACATCAGGAAATCCGCCGCTACCTTCAGTTAAGCCTATGATAAATACAGCTTTGGCTTCAAGACCTTTTGCGGCATGAATTGTTTTATATGAAACAAATAGTTTTTCACCTTTCAATGACTCAAAATATGGCGAGAACATTTTTGATCTACGGTATAATACTAAAATATCATCCTTACCCAATCCTCTGGCATATAATTCGCGAACCTTTTCTGTTAAAAAATCTACACCGTCAACGTTTTCTCTATTTGCCCTATATATATGAATTTTAGTTGGTGATTGTTTAAAGGCTTTTACTTCTTTTGTAATTTGATTTTTGTTGTTTTTAATTACTTCATTACTTGCACCAACGATTGATTGATTGCTACGGTAATTGATATCGAGCTTATGAACTTCAGAATTTTTGTAATGCGTTTCAAAATTTACAATGTAATCAACATTTGAGCCTCTAAATCCGTAAATGCTTTGCCAATCATCACCAACGCAGAACAATTGAGTGTCATCAGTTAATAACAAATCAAGAAGAATTACCTGTAAGCTGTTGACGTCTTGAAATTCGTCAACCATTATGTATTTAAAATGGTTTTGATATCGAACCCTTACATCTTCGTTCTCTTTCAATAATTTAATTGTTAGAATTATAAGATCATCGAAATCAAGGTAAGATTTGTTTGTACAATATTTTTTATAGCTGTTAATTAAAGGAAGAGCAAGCTCATAAAACACTCTAACTCTTTCGTGTTCACTTTTAGATGATTTTTCAAGAAGTAGTATATCGTTAGTGTCATCTGCCTTCATCATTGTCATGAGACGCTTAACCATTTTTAAAAAGTCTTCGATTTTATCATGGTAACTTTTAAATTCTTCAAGATAATTCAAAGTTACTTCTTCAGTCAAAGCTTCGGTTAATCTACCCATAACGATTTTTTCCATCGTTAGATTAAAAACGCTGGAATTATTCATAATAGACTCGTCGGTAGTCACAAAATGTTTTCCGCCTTGAGTAAACTGTTTTTCTTTATCAGACATTGGATAACTCTTATCTGATATGTGTTCTAAATAAAGATTAGCATTAGGAATAAAAAAATCTGGCCTGAATGAAAAATCTTTAAGGAACATTTTCTTTTCATAAACGTATTTTATGTTATGTCTGTATAGCCAATCTGCAATATCACGTTCCGATTTTGATTTTACAGTCTCGCCCTTAAGTGTTGTATAAGTTCTTTGACCAGGGTTTATGTTGCGCTGAATTTCATTATCAACGAAAATTCTATCAACGTAATAATCTAATATGTATCTTTTTAATTTGAGAATGTATTTTTTTTCTTTACAGGCGAGCGTAAGAATCTTCTGTATTATAGCACTTGGCTTTTCTGTCTGGATGATGATTTTTTTATCGACTTCCAGTTCTTCCGGGCTTTGGTCTGTTATTAGTTTGAATTTGTTATCAAAAACGGGGCTTCCGTTTTTCCTTAAAATATCGTAACAAAGAGCATGAAATGTTTTTACTGTTAAATTTGAAAGCCAAGAAATATCTTGAATCCTGCTTTTTCTTTCTGCATCTTTGAATTCCGCCTTTATTTTTTTGTCTTGGATAATGCTTTCATAAGTCCCCGATTTGTCACTTGAAATGATAAGCCGATCTATCATTTCGTTGGTGGCATTTTTCGTGAAAGTAATTGCAAGTATGCTTGAGGCCTTGACTTTCTTATCGCCTATTAAATGAAGAAGTTTTGAAACAACTGTTTTAGTTTTTCCTGAGCCGGCACCCGCTAAGACAAGAACCCGCTTATTTTCTGAAAGAACAGAGTTTTTCTGTTTTTCATTTAGATTTTCGAGAACTACCGACATATAGGGTCAATCAAATTTAGGTGTTTAAATGTACCCATTTTTAGCTGTTTGGCAAACCTTGAGGAATGGAACGGAAATCCTTTGGCTTGCGTCTTGTAAAAATTGGAGGGAAAGCCAGGCCGTAAGGATTAAAAAATCCTTCGCGGCTTGGCAGCAAAACATCCTTCGCAGCGAGGCAGCTGGGATCACTTGACCCTCTTAATTATAACACAAAATTTCACCGAACGAGGGGGCTAAGAATTTTGTTACGATTCAGACTTTTTCAACTCCTTCAATACTTCCTCAACTAGTTGTTTGTATTCTGGTCTAATCATGAAATTATCTTTCTCCCACCCGTGGTTAGGCGTTTCAAAGCTTATGACTTGTCTTAAATAATCTTTCCATTTGTGACCTAGCTGACTAGAAATTAGCGATAAATGGTATCCTGCTTGACTTTCGTCTGTTGCAGCTTTCATTTTCACGAATTCTTTTAGCATTTGTCCTCTTGTTACTTTTCCGCTTTTTAACAAGACCGGTAAAAAATAATCCCTGATACGTTTAGCTGAGTATAGATTTTTGGAAAGATATTCTTTCAAATGTTCTTTTAGGGAATGTAGGTCATAGTTTCCGGGTTCGTTTGACATCTCAATTACAAACTTTTTCTTGTTCACCTTCTCCCGTTCAACCTCTTCTGGAATGATAACTGTTCTTGAAAGAAGCTCGTCGCCACTTTTTGTTTTAACGTAGTGAAGAACAATTGCATTAATGCCAACACTATATTTTTCGGAAAGCCATTCTATCATCCTGTGTAAAGGTTCTTCAATAGAAAATCCGACAAGCAAAAGTCGTTGCGCTTGATTAACAACAACCTCCTCAAAGTTGGTGTCTAGAAATTTTTCGGTCACATAATCCCCTAGTGATTGTTTCGTGAAACCTAAACAAATTTCATTTAGTTGGTCGGGTTCATAAAATGAGATGTCTGATGCATAATCAATTGCCTGTGCTAATACTTCTCTCGGCAATTTGTCTCGCTTAAGTTCAATAATAACCAGATTTCCCGATCGATCTATTCCTAAAAAATCTAGTGGACCTGATCTAGTTTGCACTTGCTCACCAATAATTGCAATGTCATTCCCTAAAATTTCGGGATTGCTTTTTATCCATTGTTCAAGATCATCTCGTTCCTTTCGTCCGTTATCAATTAAAGAGGTCGAAACCTGTTTAAGTTTTCCATCTACGATTTGCCAAGTATTAATTTCTGTTGCCATAATTCTTATCTGTTTGTGTTTACTTTTTGACGAATGAAATTTTTTTAAAATTTAGCAACTATTTACTCTTGTTTTTGTGTGTGATAACCTTCTATAAAAAGGAATACTGTGCGCAAGTTTTGTGTGCCGGCTCATGACGCTCTAGCCCGAACCATCTTTCCTGCTATAAATGTAAATAATTAAATGAAATTGTAAATTTTTAATCTGTTTGTTATTGGATGCTGTGGGGGCGGAATAACTTAACGCTCTTGGTTTTTACACTAGTTTCCACCCGACATGAGGTATTGTGTCTTCATTCCTAATAACGTTCATCCAAATAGCTTACCTAAAAAGCATTGAATGGTGGATTAAAAATCCACTGTTTAAAAGCAAAGGATTAAAAAAATCCTTCGCAGCAGTGTAGTGGAACATCCTGCGCAGCTGGGTGTCCCTCGTCATTCCGCTCTAGCACGAATCGCCTTTCCTTCTATAAATGTAAATAATTAAATAAAATTGTAAATTACTATTAATATGTTTGTTGCAAGGGCGAAATATTCTTGCACTCTTGGCTTCCACACAAGATTCCGTCAAGCGAGGAACATAATTGCATCCTATTTAATGTTTACCTCAATTATTTTACTTGTGTCAATTCCCAATATGTCCACCACTTTTACCATTACCTTGTATTTCCCTGTTTTCTTGTATTCGTGGGCAATGCTTGTAAATTCAAGTGTTGGTGTTTTCTTGGTGCGGAAACTTTGCCATTCGTTTTCAAACAAATAATTGCCACTCCATTTTTCTTCTGTTTCGCCTTTGTCGTTTTTTACTTTGATGATTTCTTTTTTGTCTTCGTAATTGAAATCAATTGCCCAATAGTCAATCCAGTCAAACCAATTTTTAGTTAACACTGTTCGAGTGATAATTCCGTTTTTATCCTTTTCAATTTTGAAAATTTGGCCATCTTCAATTACAACTTTACTGCCTGCTCTCATTGATTGTTGCAGTTCTTCAATATCGTCTTGGGTGTAGTGAGTAACGAAGTCAGTAAGTTCAATTGTAATGGATTTGCCTTTTATTTTTTCTTTGGTGTTAAGGTAAGCTACATCAAAGAATTTTACTTGCCCTTTTTCAACGGCTCGTTTATCAAACACATCTTTTGGAATGTATTTCAATGTAACGGAAACGCCTTTTTCTTTTAGCTCCTGAATGAATTGTGGAGTTAGTCCCATTTCAAATTCAAAGCCCAATACATCAACTTGTGTGTAAAGTTTCTGACGACATTCTTCAAAAATATCCATCAAACGGCTTTGCGTTACCGGCACATCTAAAGGACCAACATTAACAAAACGTCCTGCTTTACTTCCGTGTAATGTTGCGTGACCGTCAATTCGTTTTGCTTTGTAGGCTTCCAAAATTAAATCAACATATAAATCTTCTTTGGCTTTGCTTTTACCGTTGGAAAGGTCGTCCATAAAAAACTGCCGTTCATATTTACCAAGGTTGAGCAATTCAAAAGCCCTGAAATCTTTACCGCTTTCTTGTAACTCTCTTTGCACACCAATTAAACGCTTTCTAGCTGTGTGAACTGAAAATCTTCCTAAATCAGTTGTAATCCATTTACGCCCCAATTTTTCTGCTACTGCTGCGGTTGTTCCGCTACCACAAAAGAAGTCGGCAATTAAATCGCCTTCATTGCTACTTGCTTTGATGATACGTTCGAGAAGGGCTTCTGGTTTTTGTGTTGGATAATCTACATTTTCCTTGGCAGAATTATTTAATTTATCCAATGACCAAACATCATCAACAACAACACCTTCGGCAATTGCTTCATCTAAATATCTTTTAATTCTTGTCCCATTTCCTCCATCTGAAAGAACATATTCTCGGTTTGTTCCTTCTTCGATTAATAGTTTTTGTTTTCTTCTTTTTACATATTCTTCCTTAGATTCCCATTGCTCAAAAAAGGAATTGAAAATCTGTTTTTCACTTTTACCGTAGAATAAAATTGAATCATAACGCTTTTCGTATCCTGAATTTAATTTTTTGTTCCATCCTGAATAATTCCAAGCTATTGAATTTCTAAACTTGTCTGCACCAAAAATATCATCCAACAATAATCGTAAATGATTAACTACCCTCCAGTCGCAATGCAAATAGACACTTCCATCATTTTCCAATAAATTGTGCATTAATTTTAATCTTTCATACATCATACTTAAATAAGAGGAAATACCTTTGCCCCAAGTATCTCTGTAGGCAATCTCTTCAATAATACTTTGCTTCTTTTCGGCTGTTTCTCCTCCAATTTGAATATCAAAGCCAAAGTCAGCACCAACGGCAAAAGGTGGGTCAATGTAAATTAATTTCAGTCCGCCTTCCTTTTCAATTTCTTCTCTTATTGGTCCGTTAACTAAGGATGAAAGAATAAGTTTGTTATCTCCCCAAATCAGTTTATTTGTCCAGCCTTTTAGTTGTCTGCCTCTAAAATCGGTTTCAAACATACTGGCTTGTGCTTTGTCTTTTTCTTTTCTTGGCTCGTCAATATGTTCAATGCTATGGAAAGGCAGGGCAATGTTTGTTGTATCTTCTTTTCTGCCATTCCAAAAAAGGAATACATCTTCTTCGTCTGCAAATAGTTTATAGATAAATTCTTTAGGCAGTTTTTCTCCTGCCTTTATTAGTTCTATGATTTTGTTTTTATCGGTATCGTTCAAATTCATCAATCTACTGGGTTATTAATTATTAAATCAGGAATATGGTCAAAGTCGCCTGTATTCCTTGTGATTAGCTCAGTGCAATGCAATAGCATTGTTGCTGCAATAATAGAATCGGCTGATTTCATATTGCTTTGCTGTCTCAATTCAATTGCTCGGTTTATTACTTCTTGGCTTATTGGTAGAACCGTTACTAATTCAAATAGTGCATTGAAATATTCTTCTGCTTCATCGGTCAGGTTTCTAAAACCTAAAACTTCTAATCTTGTCAATTCAGAAACTGCAATATCGTCTTCTTCCAACAATTCTTTTAATTGCGGATATTCAGGCTTTGCAGCGTAAATTAATATGTTGCTATCTACTAATCTCATAGCCCATTAATTTTACGGTCAGTCCTGTCATTCTTCTGCCATTCAATTGGGTCGCCAAAATTTGAAACATCAGCACCCTTTTGCAATATTCGTTTTGCTTCGTCTTTTGTTAGCGGAGTTTTTAAATCCTTAAGCCCAAAAAGTTTTAATACATCATCGAATGATTTCAGATTACTCTTTACGTCTTCCCATTTCTCTTGCTTCACATACACTGGTGTATAAGTGTATTCCTTCTGTGCAGTGTTTATGTCTTTGCACCAAGTAGCAAGGCGTTGAATTTTGCGTATGTCGTCTGAATCTTCACGCCCTTTGGTTTCTAAAATATAAAATGTTGTTGGTGTTGTTTTGATAAAAAAGTCGGGAAAAAACGAAGCGATATTTCCATTTTCTTTCTGGTATTCAATGCTAAAGTTTACGCCACCTTCCCCAAAAGTGTTTTTAGCAAATGAAACAACATCATTGAATCTGCTTTCGCAGAAAGAAGAAAATTCCAATTCAAAAGGATTGTCGCCAATGATTTTATTGAATACGGATTTCTTAGGCACAAGGAAAGGTTGGTTTTCGGCAACCTTTGGTTTTGTTAGTTTCAGCGAAATAAAGTTTTTTACTTCTGCTGTTCCTTTATCGGTTATGGTTAATTCGTCAATTGCTTTTTTGAAAGTAGTTTTCAGAATTTCTTTTGGATGAATCTCTGAAAGGTTTCTCATAGTTTGTGGGTCGCTTAGTTCCACTTCTTTGGTAAAGAGTTGGTATTTGATAAAGCTTTCAACTTTAGGATAAAGAATATTGAAGCCACTAACTAAACGGCTGTCTTTTAAAATGGCAGAAGTAAAAAAGCCAATTACATTTCTGTAATCGGGTGTTGTGTCTTTAAATACTGTTTTATGTGAAAAATCTCCGTCAATGTCATTGAAAACAATTTCCTTTAATTCATCGCTATTGAATTTTTTCTGTATTACTTTTTCGTTTTTGAATTTGCTGACATCAATAAATTCAAGGTTTTTAAACTCTCTGTAAATTCTTGGGCTCATCTGAGGAATAGGAATATCCAAAGCATCTAAATCTTTGTTTGGATTTTCTTTATCCACTTCCACAATAACAGGGGATTTGCCTTTAGAACCTTTGCCCATTGGGCTGTATTGAAATTCTACACCTTCAGTTTTCAGGCTCTCAACAAATTCTAAAAACGCTGGCGTTCCAACCACAACTAATTTTTCGGGCATATCCAACGAAAACATTTTTCGTAAACCTCTACCAATGGTTTGTTCGGGAAGGATTTTAGAATCAGCACCAAATGGGCGAAGCCCAACAATGGTCGTTACATTTCTAACATCCCAACCTTCACGAAGCATTAAAACTGAAACAACTGCTTTGTATGGCGAATGGTCTTTATCAATTTCGTCTGCCGCTTTTCTTAATGCTTCTAATTCTTCTTTGTCTTTTTTACTTGATGCAGTTTCTTTTATTTCACCCGAATTGTTGGTATGAATAGTCAGCACTGAATTTTTCATTGAAGGATAACTGCTTTCCAAAAATGCAGCCGCTTGGTCTGCTTCTTTGGTGCTCATAGTCATAATGAAAAGGATAGGAGTTTTATGATTTTTAAGTTCTTCATACTGCCGTTCCCATTCCAAATAGCCCAAATGAATATAATCTCGGTAGCGTTCTACAAAGTCGGAAGAATCTTTTTCTTGAATTTTTTGTCTTGATGCTTTGTCAGGCAATACTGGCGACTTTACAACATTTTGCTTGATAGCTTCAACCAAAGGATAATCGCAAATTGTTTGAACAAAAATAGCACCGTTATTATGTTTAGGTGTTGCTGAAAAATCGGCTTGCAAACTAATTCCGTTTCCATTTTTCAATTTCAGTTTGTTGCTTATGTCTTCAATGTTTTGAAACCATCTTAATGAACTGTCGTGAATGTGATGTGCTTCATCATTTAATACAACTAAATCTTTTATTTTATCGCTTCTTAAGATTTTTCCTAAATCTAATCCTTTAGAAGTGTCAGCATCCGGCTTTGGTTTTACACCAAGAAAAGTTGTTTCAAAATTTTGTTCAGGTTCTTCATTAAATCCTACTCTGTGGGTATTTGAAAGGAAAATGTTTCCCGATTCTGTTATTGGTTTAAGGTCATCTTGAATATGAAGCGTTAATTGAAAATCATTTTTCCAGTCTTTGTCGTCATAGCCATTGTCGGGAAAAAACGGTTCATCAAAAAACATTTTCAGTCCGTCAAAGTCCTTGCGTAAACGATTTAAAACAATAATGTTTGGAGCAATTACTAAAAAGTCTTTTGATAGTGTGCTGTCCGCCTCGTAAAGTTTATGAAAATAAGACCATACTAAAGTTAAACCCATTACTTTAGTTTTTCCTGCACCAGTCGCCATTTTAATTACATATCGTGTCCAGTTTTCGTCAAACATACCTGTGCTGACACGTTGCGAAGAGTCAAATTTCATTAACTCGTATTTGTCTTTGGCGTTAGCTACTTCATAGAGGTAAATTATTGATTCTATGGCTTCACGTTGAGAAAAGAAAAATCTAAATTTTGTCTGCCCGATAAGATGTTCCTGATTAAACCAAAAATTCAATAAAGACTTTGAAGTTTCAGAAGCACCTTTATAGTCTTCTTCCCGCCATTTTTCAACTGCAATTCTGATTTTATAAACCAAAGGTGGTAACAACTTTTCATAGGCATTCTGAAAAGCGTCCATTTGGCTTTGTGTCGGTGCCCACCTTTCATTTGGTGTCAATATTTTAAACGGGTCTGATAACTTCATTTACTTATTTTCTTTCGTTTCAAAGTTAATATTATTGTCGGTGCGGCGGGAAAAAACAAAAAATACAGAAGGCTTGGTCTGTCGTGTCGGCAAACGGTCGCATGGTTGATGATATTTTGTCCTGTCGTTTCGATAAATTGTCTGTCAGTTTATTGGTTGACGTGTCGGTCTTTACGCTTGCTGCTAACCTTTTGCGAGTTTAAGAAGTTGGCGATTTCGAAGCACAAAACTGTCAAGCCACCACAAATGTTTGATTGGAAAAATGAACTTGCTTTAACCACTGAACCGCCAATTTCTTAAACCCGCTGTTATCGGTAGCTCTTCTGTCTTTCCGAAGTGCTATCGTGTCAAGCTTGCAAATACATTGTTCTAAGCGATTTATATTAGAAGTAATATCTGTGAAAGTTTGCATGACTGTTTTAATTTTTTTTGTTTTGAATATGTTGTTGTGCAAACTTTGCATTGATGTGTTGTTGTGATAAAAACGCTGTCTTTCTACCTGCACCATATAATTCCTCTATCTCATAATTCGTGCCTCTCATGGATTCAATTTTTTTAAAGGTATTTGTCTCCAATGCAATAAGGGTATTCACTATATCATCTCTGGTTATTGGGGTCAATTCAGATTTGTTTATTACTGCACAAGTAATGGAATTTTTTCCGCCTTCAACTTTAATTGAAGATGGCAATGAACTTAATTTAAAAAGTTGTTGTAGTTCTTCAAGGTCTAAAAGCAAGTAGCCAATCTTACCAATTTTTTCACCTTTAGTTAGAACTTTTGCCTCAATGATTATTAAGTGACCGTTTGTTTTAAGAGCAGCAATAATTTTGTTAATGTTTTGCTCCCACTCGTCCACAGGAATCTCATGAAGAACATTACAAAGAAGTATGAAGTCAAAAGAATTTTGTGGGAGTTGATTGTATGATGTATAAATATTTGCAGCTCCTAACTCTGTAAGTTTAGGATGAAATTCTGTTTCAGGTTCTAAAGCACTATAACTAATATTGTCAATAAAATTGTAGTCCGATTTTATCTGCTCAAACAATCTTCCTTTTCCTGCACCAAAATCTAAAAACATATTTGTGTCCTTTGATGCATTTTCTCTTACCGCTTTTTTGAAAGCCTCTATTTGTGGGTCATCTGCTTTTGAAGATTCAATCACTTCGGGGTTAGAAAAGCATTGAGCCATGAAGTTTACAAAAGTCCATGTAGAAATAGATGATAAAAAGTCGGATAGTTTGTTTACACGTTCCTCAATACCCATTAATTCTGATAATGATTTTCCTGGTGTTACTTGACTAGGGTGTGTAATTACCCCGTCCTTAACCATGAAAATTTCTTCATAGTTAAGCATTGAAAGAATATTAATTGAGTGAGTTGCAATAATCAGTTGGCCTTTATCACCAATTGCATTTTTTATTCCTTCAATTAAATCAATCTCAGAATCAGGATGCAAATGCAATTCAGGTTCATCAATCAGAATTACGCTCTCTTTAATATTCAAATTTGGATTTTGGTCTAATAGGAAGAAAAGCAAAGCGTAAGCAAAAAGTGTTTTCTCTCCGTCTGAAAATTCACCATAATTTAAAAGTCGGTCATTAATTTTCCATAACCCTGTGAAGGTTACATTATTTCCTGTTTCTGTTAAGTTTCCACTTGCTGTTTTTTGCTCCCAAGTCAAATCTTTACTTAAGAAATCTTTGATAAACTTTTTCAGCGACTGAAATCTTATGTAAGAAACTCTATCCTCAAATACCTTGTTGTTAGCAATGCAATCATAACGATCAAAAGCTAATTGATGAGGTAACTTTGACAAAAAATTGAGAGCACTTCTGTGAATAGATTTTAACTCGTCATAGTTTGTATTACCTGCAACATTCTCGATAAGAGTTTCAAAGGGAAGTAGGTTGTCTTTAGCGTCCCCAATTGCTTGCTGTAATTCCTGAATTTCGTTGTGACGGATTCGTCTTAAATGGTTTTGTTTAAGTGTTGGGATAATTTGGTTTACTTGTTGGATAAAGTTTGCCACTTGAGGTTTGTTTGCTTGGTGGAGTTGATTTATCTGCAATTGTCTTTGCAAAACTCTTGCTTCACTCTTTAAAGCTTGATTGTTTGGATTTTTCTGTGCTTTGTTGTTCGCCTCTTGTATTTTCTCCTGAAGAATAAAATGGTCTTTGAAAGGTTGTAGTTGTGTTTGTAAAGTTTCAAGTGTTTTTGGTAGGTGTGAAATCGAATTGTCAACTACCCTTTGGATACTTATGGTATTGAAAACATTTTCTTCAATTAAATCAAGAATTCTTGATTTCCCTGAACCATTTTTTCCAACCAAAGCGACAACATTTGAAAGTCGTTGCATATTCATTTCCCCAATCCCTTTGGTCTTGGTTATCCCTTCCGATAGTTTTATTGTTTCAAATCTCATTTAAAATATTTTGGTTGTTAAAGTTGTTTCTTACATTCTGTTTCAAATTAACACTTTCGTCATACAGTTACTGATAACGGTTTGTGGGTTTAAGAAGTTGGCGATTTCGGAGTGCAAAACTATCTGGCATCACTGAACGTGATACGAAGCACAAAGCTTCATTTAACCACTGAATCGCCAATTTCTTGTAGGTGCTGTTAGCGGTATGTGCCTTATTTCTTGTCCAAACTGTCCGATTTGAAAGTTCCAGATTCAAGTTTATTGCCATTAAACCATTGGCAAATTACGTCACCGTCTGTATAACCTTGTGTTTTTAAGAATTCGTCAGCAGCCTTAATCATAAAATTTGTGTCGTCCGCTCCAATAATTCTCTGAACTGTCATTTGCGGTCCACCTCATTTTAGTTGAACTACGTCTCCAATTTTGAAATTCATATGTATTTTGTTTAATTATTATTTTGTTTTATTTTTTATACTGTTTTGCTTCTTCAACTATGTCAGGAGGAAGAGTGTCAGGCAATACCCAGCCAATGAATTCAACACCTTTGTAAAAATTCAAAACAACTATAAAGGCATTATAGTCTGTCAAGTTAAAATAGCGGTAACGAAACACGTCTGAGTTTTTATAATCACCTTCTGTCATATAATCTGCACGAAGGTCGTTTAATAGAAGGTCAAATAATTCTTCATAGTTAAGGTCTGGATTATAAAATTGAACTGAAAAACTTATCACTTTTCCTTCTGCTGGTTTTCCGTTGTGATAAAAATATAAGCCACGTATAACCTTCTCAACAAACTTTTCGGTGTATTCTGTATCAATTTTAAATACTAATCTTTTCTCTCCGTCAATGTCTGTATAAAAACTACTTTTACTTAAACTTTCAACAAATTTCTTACTCTGTTCTCGGTTTAGTCCACTAACGACTTTGTCTTTGAAATTGTCAGTTGCGACTTGGTTTGTCCCGATTGCTTTTATATAAACTTGGAACCGTTCGTCTAAAAGAGAAAACTGCGTATTATGTTCTTCGCAAGCAGGAACGGTAATCAATTCTTCTCTGTGTCCTTTTGGGAAAAAACCAAATGGAGGCACGTGTTCACGTTTGTTAGTTTCGTCTGTCAGTTCGATACCGCACCAGTAACATATTTTTGGAAATTCTCTTTTCATTGTCGTGTCGTTTTTTGGCATTACCGCTAACGTTTTGCAGCTACAAGAAGTTGGCGATTTCGGAGACGAAAACTGTCTGCCAGCACTGAACTTGATACGAAGCACAAAGCCTCATTTAAGCACTGAACCGCCAATTTCTTGTAGGTGCTGTTATGGGTAGTTTTTATTTTTTCCATAAACTTTTTAGTCTGTAATAATTTCTTGCTCTTGCAATGTTTTCAAGTTCTGTTTTAGTGTCTGTAGGTATATTCTCTTTTCTTTTTTCCCATGTATTATATGCGGCTCTGCTTTCGCCCATAGATCTCCCTACATAGTAAGCGACATGGTCTAGATTATAAGCAATAGATTCTAAAAGGGCAGGTGGTAATTTTGCAAGCTCGATATTCTCTAAAATATCTAATAAAATGATAAGATTTTCATTGTAAGCATTGAATGCTCCTTTAGGTTGAGCTCTTAGCCATGTTTCATCTATTGCTTTAGAAAATAATTCTAAAAAACCTGAAATTAATTTAATGTCATTTTTTGAGATTGCATCAATAATTGATTTCCTCAAAGCTTCATCGTCAATGAAACCTTTCACATTTTCTTCTGTCGGATTTTGAAATATTCCGTTTAACTCATGTAACTTCTTTTCATTTTCTAGATCAACCTCTTTATCTTTTATTACTAATTCAGCTATTTCTGAAAGTATAACTTTTAAGTCCTTGAATTCAATAATAAGAATGTCATTCTGGTCTCTATATGGATCTTTTTTAGGTGATTCAGTATATAATAGTTGAATTATTTCATGAGGATAATTTATTCTTTGATTAGAATAAACATTCTTTGTCCAATCTACCGCTGTTAAAACGTTTACATCACCAAGGCCGTAACCAATTATTAAAGTTGTTGATTCCTTTATTGATAAGGATAATTTTTGTTGACGATATTGATTTGGTCGGAAAAGACTTATATAATCTTCCTGTGAAATAATTATAGAATTTGGATTGGTTCTTATGCCATGTAAATGGTAAACTGGAATTAAATTTTGTGGAGAAATTAACTGGTCATTTGGTCCAAGTGATAAGCACTTTCCTGTGAGCAAACATTCTAAGATTAAGTCATAATTGGTTGTAATTATCCAATCAGGGTCTATGTCTTGGATGATTTTACCATAAATCTCTCTTTGTTCTTTTTCTGGATACCAACTTGTTAAAGTCGAAATCTTTTCTTTCAATTTCTTGACTCCTATATTATAATCAATCGACTCTTTAATTGAAATTAGCTTTGCAATTTCAGAAGCAATTTCAGGATAGGAAATTCCCTCAGTTTTTATCTCTTCCTTAAGATTAATGTCAAATTCTTCGGCACACTTGTAAATTAGCTGTTTCCATGAAAGAGCAACTTCATTCCAATCGTCATTAAGTATGGCCATAGACATTCCAGCACCAATAAAAAGTCCAAGGTTCCCATAAATTGAAGATTTGGAAATTAGACCTAATGCTTCGTCTCTTGATATTTTCTCTTTGCTCATTGGTCTGTCTTAAAATTACCCATAACAATTCTGCAACCGTCACTCATGACGTGTTATTTGATTATTGGATGCTAAAGCGTAACGTGTTACACTTATATTTGCTTTGTACGTATGACTTTTAATGTTTAAAATTTTAAACCTACGACAACCAAGCAGCCTTGAACTTATTATTTTATCCATAATTTAAAGAGTAAAAAGAAGTAGACTATAGAACCCATAAATTCACAAGTCTAAAGTAGATAATAATCGATTATAAATAAACTTCAATGCTCTTTACTAGCCGATAATTTAATTATTATAGTAAATTCAGCTTATCCAACGGACTTTTTTTCTGATCAAATCCCTTCATGGTGACGTGAGTTTATATCCCCCACCTGGGGGATACCCAAACCATGTTTTCGTGGACAAGAAAAAAGCGCAGAGAAAAATCCCCTGCGCTTCAAAAAAGCATTTAATTGTAATTAAACATCAAAATGTATCCCCTGTGCCAGCGGCAACTCCGTACTAAAATTAATAGTATTCGTCTGCCTCCTCATATAAACCTTCCATGCATCCGAACCACTTTCACGTCCGCCGCCGGTTTCTTCCTTGGCCGCCATAGGCACCGCTATTTTCGGAGCCGATGCGCTTCGAAAAATCAATTAAGCATTACTTAAACATCAAATTGTATCCCCTGCGCCAACGGCAACTCAGTACTAAAATTAATAGTATTAGTCTGCCTCCGCATATAAACCTTCCATGCATCAGAACCACTTTCGCGTCCGCCGCCGGTTTCTTTTTCTCCGCCGAAGGCACCGCCAATTTCGGCGCCGCTGGTTCCAATGTTAACGTTGGCTATGCCGCAGTCGCTGCCTTCGTGGCTGAGGAATCTTTCGGTCTCAAGGATGTTTGTTGAGAAGATCGCGGAGGACAAACCTTGCGGTACTCCATTATGTAATTCCATTGCCTGCTCCATTGTTTTGTATTTCATCATGTAGAGTAGGGGAGCAAAGGTTTCGTCGCATACGATGCTAAGGTTTCCTGTTGTTTCGGCGATGCATGGTTTTACATAGCATCCGCTCTCATAGCCCTCGCCCGTCATAACTTCGCCACCGTAAATAATTTTACCGCCTTCCTTTTTTACTTTTTCAATGGCGTCGGTGAAATCCTTCACTGCTCCTTTGTCAATCAATGGTCCCACCAATGTTTTTTCATTCAACGGATGTCCTATGCGGATGTGTTGGTAGGCGCTTAATAATTTCGCTTTGAAATTTTCATAAACAGACTCGTGTATAATCAAACGACGGGTGGAAGTGCAACGTTGTCCTGCCGTGCCTACAGAACCGAAGAGTACCGCACGCAAAGCCATTTCCAGGTCTGCATGTTCGGTGATAATGATGGCATTGTTTCCCCCTAATTCAAGCAGACTTCTTCCGAGTCTTTCCCCAACAATGGATCCCACACGCTTTCCAACGCGCGTGGAGCCTGTCGCAGAAATCAATGGAACTCTTTTGTCGGCAAGGAAATTATCTCCTACATATTTAGAACCTCCGGCTAAAAGATTTACTACTCCTTCAGGAACTTCGTTTTTCCTTAGTACGTCGGAGATAATATTATGCACGGCGATAGAACAAAGCATCACCTTCGAGCTTGGCTTCCATACTACCGTATCTCCGCAAACCATGGCGAGCATAGCGTTCCATGCCCATACAGCTACAGGAAAATTAAATGCGGAGATCACTCCAATAATTCCCAAGGGATGATACTGGTCATACATGCGATGCTTGAAGCGTTCGCTGTGCATGGTGAAGCCATGCAGCTGGCGTGAAAGTCCCACCGCGAAATCGCAGATGTCTATCATCTCCTGTACTTCGCCCAATCCTTCCTGGTAAATTTTACCCATCTCATAGGCTACTAATTTTCCCAAAGGCTCTTTATATGCACGCAACTGATCACCAATTTGTCTTACCACTTCTCCGCGCTTGGGTGCAGGCATCATGCGCCATGTCTTAAAAGCTTCTTCTGCTTTTTTAATTACGAATTCGTAATCTTCAGTGGTTGCTTGTTTTATTTTTCCTATTAAGGCTCCGTCTGCAGGAGAATATGATTCAATGAATTCGCCTTTAGTGTCCAACCACTTCGTGCCGGTGCAGGCTCCGGGATTTACCTCTTTAATACCAAGGGTCTTTAATACTTCGGCAATGCCGTAATCTTTTGCTTCTAATGTTTCGCTTTTCATATGTATAAATTTAATGGCGCAAAGGTACGGAAAAGGGAGGGATTTTATACTTTGCATCTAGCCTGTGAATCAACATAAAAGGGCTCAAAACCTGCATTTGAAAGCATTTTTCGGGAAAATATGGGGAGGAAAATGGCTGCCATACATCTTGTATGCCCTGGGACTGGCGGCTGTCTTGCCTTATGCCTTCTGCTATGTGAATAATCCGGATGCTTATCAATACATCAGCATCGCCCGCAAAATCACGGCGGGACATTTTTCTCTTTCTATCAATGGCTACTGGAGTCCCCTCATCTCCTGGATCATTTCTGTTCCGCTGTTTTTGGGTATTGGCTCCATTGCTGCTTTTAAATTAGTTCAGGTGCTCATCGGTTTCTTTACCATCAAAGCATGGCTCAAGCTTCTTGAGTTTTTCGGATTTGAGAACTGGAACAAAAAAATTCTTGGCCTTGTAATTATTCCTTTTGTTTTAAACTATGCCATCCTCAACCCTACAGCAGATCTATTATTTCTGACACTGCTATTATATGTCCTGAATATTCTGCTGCAGAATGATTGGATGCATAGCAGAAGAGCTTCAGTCAGGCTCGGTCTGCTCGGCGCTTGTTTGTATTTCGCCAAAGCTTTTGGCTTCCCGCTCTTCATCGCCTTATTATTGTTGACTATTCTCTTTTCATTTTTCGAAAAGGACAAAAAAGGAATTCTAAGAAAAATGCTTCCGGTCTTTGTGGTCTTTATTGCCATGTCTTCTTTGTGGATTTTACACATCAGTATAAAATATCATGGCTTTACCATCAGCAAGGCTGCGAAATTTAATATGTCGAAGGAGGTGGCGCCCTTGCCGGGTCAAATAATGCAATTACCCGTGCTTCGTGGTCCGCTGCTTTCTCCACCGGATGAGTATGCCATCTCTGCATGGGAAGCCCCCGGTGAAATGCTGGATTTAACTCCTATAAATCCGATTGCGGATTGGAGCTATTACACACAAATCATTCAAAGAAACCTCTACAGCATCTGGTACAATGATTTCCGAAATCAGATTGGATTTATTTTTTCCTTCATGCTTTTCGGCTTTGTGATTTTCAGAAACAGAAATACGGTAAAATTAAGTCGCTCTGTTCTCTTTTTATTTTTTGCACTCGTAATTATTTACGCCGGCTATGCGCTCATCCTCGTTCATCCAAGATATATTTGGATTTGCACATGGATTTTGCTCTTGCTTTCTGTATGGATGTGGGAGAAAATTTACATCGACAAAAAATGGACGAATGATTTAAAAAGATTTGTGGTCATTCTTATTTTATTGTTGGCAGTAAAAAGACCGGTAAAAGAAATTCTTTTCACAGAGGATACAGACATGCCATTATTATGGATCGGCAAAGGTCTTACAAATCCTTTTCAAACGATGAGTATTACTTATCGTCCGGAAAAGTTTTTGCAGAAAGCAGTAGAGGATCTTAAAAAGTTACTCGACTTTAAAGGGAACATTGCATCATTAAATACCCATGATGGAGAGCGGCATGCTTATTCATCGTCATTGTACATCGCCAATGAATTCGGGCAACAGTATTTCGGTCCCTTGGATGAATCTCTTTCTTCAGAAGAGATGCGGGCGCAGCTTGAGGCTTTTGGAATAAAGTACCTATTGGTCTGGAATCATGATGCCTGGAATCCGGCGAATGAGACATGGTCTAAAAAGTTGTTTTTTGAGCCAAATTTGGGCCTCACGGTTTTTGGATTATTCTAAGAAAAGTCCGAAATCAGTTTTTAAAAAAGAGCTCATTTTTGCTTTGTTATTTATTGAGCGGCAAGATTATATAAAAGCGATAGTCTTTTTTTAATTAATTCAGGTGCATTGTTTTTCCGTTAAACTGTAAGAATTCGGGACCTATCGTTTGATCTAATTCAAGCTTTCGCCGTAAAGCCGATTCAAACCGGGAATTATTTTCAACCGGATTATTCATGAAATCAAGACGTACTACAAAAAGAAGTTCAAAAATGAAACTGCGCATTCGTAACCGCCTGCAATTACGTACACACATAATTGTTGGGTCAATCGTTCTTTTATTAACAGGGACTTTCTCTGTTCTTTTCTTTTTTGTTTATGCCTAAAATGCAAGAGCATCTGTATCCGGTGATTACCGAAGCAGACAATCAGGTAATTGGACAGGATCAAATACATGGGAAAAATTCAATGGTTATTATTGGGCCAATACTTCGAGCTCGCCGGATGAAGATGACAAGGCAATTAATATTCAGAGTGGACATACCATCACATTAACATCGGATTTAACAGTCGATGAGTTGACGATTGATGCAGGCGGAACGCTAAAAGTGGATGATAAAGAATTGAAGATTGAAAATGGTTCCGGTGTTGATATCACGGTAAACGGAATATTAATTCTGAATTCGAAAATAAAACTGGAGAAGAACAGCAATATGGCTGTGTATGGGACTGTATATCATAACTCCGAAAAGTTCGATATGAAGGATCATACGGATGTAGAAGTCTATAATGGTGGATTGTTTGTACAAAAGGGTGGAGAGCTGAAAGACGATAAGGGTGACTGGCATTTTTACAATGGCTCAACCTATCAGCATGATTTGAATGGTGATGATATTGTAAAAGCAATATGGGCCGCCAACTCAACGTGTTTGATAACGGGAAGTACAAGTTCATTTGCAAACAAACTGGATCAGTCATTTGGAAATTTTACGATCAATACCACAGGACTTACTTCCTATAAAGAACTGGGCTCTGAGCTTGATGATATTAAGGGAAACCTCACCGTGATTTCAACGGGTTCGGGGTCCATAAGTCTGGCTAAAAATTCCAATAAAAATATTGTCATCGCAGGAAGTTATATTCATCAGGGTGGTACTCTTTACATAGCTGAAGACGGTAGTCCGGATGTAAATATTGGCGGAGATATGACAGTGAGTGGAGGACTCGCTTCCATAAGTAATAACGGAGATGGAAGTGCCACCTATAATGTAGGCGGAAATCTCAACATCAGCGGAGGAACACTTAATCTTAGTCAGTACACAGGATCAAATTCCACCAAAGGAAAGGGAACAATAAATCTCAGTGGTAATTTTACACTCACGGGAGGAACTTTAACGGAGACTGCAAGCAATACAGGAAAAGGTATAGTAAACTTTACCGGAACAACCGTTCAGAATTTCGTCAACACCGGAACGATCAGCAATACGATTGATGCAGAAGTCAAAAGTAATGCAATCCTAAACATGGGTGTTTATCCATTCACCGGTTCGGGAACTTTTACCTTGAATAGCAACGGAACGCTTAAGCTGGGATCTCCGGAGGGTATTACAAGTTCCGGTGCAAGTGGAAATGTGCAAGTTACGGGAGCAAGGACATTTCCCTCTACGGCTTCTTATGAATACAATGGTACTTCGGCTCAGGTTACAGGCAGTGGGCTACCATCTACCGTAGAGCATCTGACTTTTGATAATACTGCGGGTATCACTCTCACCAATAATGTAAACGCAAAAACTTCCCTGAATCTAAGGAATGGAATAGTAATTACCGGTTCAAAAGCCTTGAATGTTGGTACTTCCATTCTTAACATCGGTTCAGTGAGCAGAACTAACGGTTGGGTTAATGGTAATCTTGGAAGATACATTCCAACTTTATCAACAGGAACATTTATTTTTCCTGTTGGCGTGAGTTCATACAATGAATTTATTGCTCAGTATACCGGTCCTGCATCTTTAGGAGGATTGTTAACCGTGAAGTTTGTGCAATCCGGTCCGGCTGCAAGCGGTTTGCCGTTGTTGGAATCAAACTCCTACAAAGTAAATACGATAGGTGCGAAAGGGTACTGGGACATTTCACCTTCATTGGGATTGCTTGGCGGAGTTTATAAAATTTCAGTTTTAGGAAATGGTTTTACGGGAATATCGGATGTTTCAAATGTTCGTGTGCTTTCTCGTCTGAGTTCAATTCTTCCATGGTCATTGCTTGGCTCGCACACAGCTGCCACCGGAACTGTTTCAAGCGTGCTGGCATCACGAAGTGGACTAGGTTTGCCTCAGCAGGTTACATTGGGATGGGGATATAATGCCCTGCCCATTGAGCTCATTGCTTTCGATGCAAATGTTGATGGAAAAAATGTCCGCCTGAATTGGTCGACAGCTGCAGAAATAAATAATGACTTCTTTACACTTGAAAGATCTGCTGATGGAAGGAATTTTGAGGAGATAGGTAAAGTGAGAGGCTCGGGAAATACAACATCACAGCGAGATTATAGTTTTGTTGATGAATCACCGCTCAACGGCGAATCCTTTTATCGTTTAAGACAAACGGATTACGATGGAAAGTTTGAGGTCTTTGATCCTAAGCGTATTTCTATCAAGAAAGAAGTGCTCGATGACTCTAAACTATCGGTCTGGCCAAACCCCTTCACTGATCGTTTCGAACTGGAGCTCGAGTCTGAAGAAAGAGGCTTGTTAACTATTTCAATTATTGGAATGGATGGAAGGGCCATCAAATCAGAATCCATACAAATGGAATCACCTGGAATCCGTTGGGAATTTACAGATGGAAATAACCTGCTTACCGGAACATACATTCTTCGTTTGCAATTAAACGATGAAGTGATTAGCAGAAAATTGATCCGGAGATAACTCGCATTTAAAAATCCTGCATTCGATCCCGTCGCTAATTAATTTCACCGGCGGGATTTTTTTGATTTTGATAGAATTGAAGTTTCGTAAAAAGGAATACAGATATGACCGCGGATTGAAAGGCCTTGCCCCTTTTCTTGATAACAAGAATCCTTAACTATTCCGAAGCCAATTAATTGTAGCAACCCTAATCAAAAGATTCGAAGTATTAAAAAGATAATTTTATTCTGCTACTCACACTTCCTTCGCTATATACTCACAAGATCCTAAAGGATGACTTGTGTTCCTTTCACCGGCGAGATTTTTTTGATTTTGATAGAATTGAAATTTCGTAAAAAAGGAATACAGACATGAACCCGGATTGAAAGGCCATGCCCCTTTTCTTGATAACAAGAATTTTTAACTATTCCGAAGCCAATTAATTGTAGCAACCTTAATAGAAAGATTCGAAACATTAAAAAAATAATTTTACCCTGCTACACACAATTCCTTCGCTATATACTCACAAGATCCTAAAGGATGACATTGGTTCAGAGTCGCTCGTCTCAAAAAGTGGGGAAAGCAGGGAAGATTCCGAAGGAATCTTCCCTGCTTTCCCCACTTTTTGAGATTGATTGAATGAGCACAAGTCATCCTTTAGGATCTTGTGATTTCAATGATAAAAAACAATTGAAATGAGACACCTAAAAAAAACTCTTGCTTGAAAAAACTGCGCTTAAGCTTCTCCACAATGACGACAGTGTAAAAATCACAATGAACTCCAAGGAAGCTTGCAATACCCTATACACTCTACGTGAATTTAGTGATTAAAAAATAGCCGGTTTTAAAATGTCACTCCAATGAGCAGAAAGGTAAAATCACAATGAACAGCAAGGAAGTTTGCAATACGCTTCACACACACACACCCTGTAGTAATGATAAAAATGATAGGATTAGTCATTTTTTCGTAAATCAGTCAACTTCCAAGGATTGTTAATCTAATTAATCTTCTGTCTAACAATATTTAATTTGAATTTTCTATTGGCAAACCCTATTTCGATGGGCGCGTTAGCCCGTTCAATTGCAGAGAAGTGTAACAATGTGCGGCTGGTCGGGTTTTTATCCGCCGGTAGTCGGACACCGTGCTTAATTTTTCATCAAGTAAAAGTGAGAAGAGGTCTGTGAACAGTATGGGCAAGAGTGAAATGGTAGTCTGGAACTAGATGGCTAAACCTAAAAGATACTTTTATTCTGCTACTCACAATTCCTTCGCTATATACTCACAAGATCCTAGAGGATGACTTGTGCTCCTTTCACCGGCGAGATTTTTTTTTCTGATGAAATTGAAGTTTCGTAAAAAGGAATACAGATATGACCTCGGATCGAAAGGCCATGCCCCTTTTCTTGATAACAAGAAATTTTAACTATTCCGAAGCCAATTAATTGTAGCAACCTTAATCAAAAGTTTCGAAGTATTAAAAAGATACTTTTATCTCTGCTACTCACACTTCCTTCGCTATGTACTCACAAGATCCTAAAGGATGACATTGGTTCGGAGTCGCTCGTCTCAAAAAGTGGGGAAAGCAGGGAAGATTCCGAAGGA
>SHNE01000008.1 GCA_004295015.1 Bacteroidota bacterium
CGTTTCACAAATTTATTATTACAATTTTAGAAATTATCAATCCTGCTTTAGTAATTTGCTCCTCTTCACTAACATCAATCTTTGGGATTAACCATTAGCTTGGGGTCTAAAGGTGCATTCGTGGCAATCTATAAGGAAAGTAGTTTAATAGACGACTCAGTTAAATTATATTCACTAAAACAATAACCGGGCAAAGTCTACCATCTACCGTCCTAGGTCTAGTATTTATATGTTCAAATTTAAGTCCTCAATAAAAATCCATTCGTGCATTAGTGGCAATCTAAAGTGAATTCAGTTCAACGATACTATCTCATCCAACTCATCATTCGATTAAAAATGAACCAAGACCTCATCCAATCCCACAGCATAGAAATCAACACTCCCTTGGCAACCGTTTGGAGAGCATTGATAACACCCGAAATCATTGCTAAATATCTTCACGGTACCGAAACCATCACCGACTGGAAAGTTGGAAGCAAGGTAACTTTCCAGGGAGAGTACGAAGGCAAAGCCTATCGTGACGGAGGAATCATCAAAGAATTTATTCCCAATAAAAAAATCGCTTACACGTATTGGACAGGTTTTTCCGGACTAGAAGATAAATCTGAAAATTATTCTCTGATAACTTACGATGTGGAATCCATTACTCCGGATAAAACCCAATTCACCTGGACCACAAAAGGCTTTACAAGTGAAAAAGAATTTGAAGGATCAAAATCCAGTATGCCACCATTTCTGGAGAATATTAAATCAATCGTAGAAAAATTATGACAACAGATCAATTTATGCAAGCCGCCATAGAAGAAGCCCAAAAAGGATGGGACGAAGGCGGAATTCCTATTGGTTCAGTACTTGTGCGAGATGGAAAGATCATAGGAAGAGGACATAATCAAAGAGTACAAAAAGGCGACCCAATAACCCACGCCGAAATCGACTGCCTTCGTAACGCAGGTCGTATAGGTAATTATAAAAATGCGATTTTATATTCCACTTTGATGCCATGCTACCTCTGTGCAGGCGCCGCCGTACAATTCGGAATCAAGAAAGTCATCGTCGGCGAATCCCGCACCTTCCCCGGCGCCGAAGCCTTCATGAAAGAACACGGCATCGAAGTAGTGAACATGGATAATCAAGATTGCGTAGACTTAATGGAGCGCATGATTAAAGAGAAACCTGAGCTTTGGAATGAGGATATTGGGGTTTAGTTCCTTTTTCGCCCTCCAGCTAACCGAGGCCGTCTCCTGAAAGCACCTTGTGAGTCAACCACGATGCAGCACTCATTAGCACCCAACTAGTCTCCTGCAAGGATCATGTGAGTCAGTCGCGATGAACCAACTTAGCCTAAGCCGCCCAGTCATCCTGCACGGCCCCTTTGGTTCATTTGCAATGAACCAATTATTTCTAAGCCCAACAAAATCAACTAATTTTTACTATTTTTACTATTTCCCGAACGAAAATCAACCATGGAAACTGCAACATTAAAATACCCCGAAGTAAAAAACTACGTAAGCGGTAAATTTATACCGAACGGAAAAAAATCAATGGAAGTAATCAGCCCACTTACAGGCAAAGTTATTTCTACTGTTCCCCTCTCATCTGCTCAAGATCTGGATGAGGCTGTTAAAGCCGCTAAAGCGGCTTTTCCTGCCTGGTCCGCAATGCCTATAAAGGAAAGAGTTCAAATCTTTTATCGATATAAAACATTGATGGAAAAGCACTTAACTGAGCTTTCTAATCTCGTAAGTGTTGAAAATGGAAAAACTTTCGATGAAGCAAAAGCAGAAGTGGAGAAGAGCATCGAGCTCACTGAATTCGCCTGTTCCATGCCACAACTTATTTCAGGAGAAATTCTGGAAGTTAGTCGTGGAGTGGAATGCAGAGTCGAGCATAAACCTCTTGGCGTTGTTGCTTCAATTGCTCCCTTTAATTTCCCTCACATGGTTCCGCATTGGACAGTTCCCAATGCATTGGTGCTTGGAAATTGTATGATACTTAAACCTTCTGAGCAAGTTCCTATTTCTTCAAACCGCATTGCGGAAATGTTGAAGGAGGCCGGTCTTCCTGATGGTGTCTTCAATGTTGTAAACGGCGACCGCGAAATCGTGGAAGCAATTTGCGATCATCCGGGAATTGAAGCAGTATCTTTTGTCGGTTCAACCAAAGTTGCCAAGATCGTTTACATCAGAGCAACGTCAAATTTAAAACGTGCGCTTGCATTAGGCGGAGCAAAAAATCACCTGATCGTATTACCTGATGCTCATCCTGACATGACTGCTTCTAATGTTACCGCATCTATGTCGGGCTGTGCCGGACAACGTTGTATGGCTGCCTCAGCAATGGTTGCTGTTGCCAATGTTGATCCCATCATTGCAAAGATTTGTGAGGAAGCGAAAAAAGTTATTCCCGGAACAAATCTTGGCTCCGTTATTACCAAAGAAGCAAAAGAAAGAATTGAAAGATATATCACCGAAGCAGAAAAAGCCGGAGCGAAAGTTTTGGTTGATGGTCGTAACTGGAAAGTGGAAGGACATGAAGGTGGTTTTTACGTGGGCGCAACTGTGATTGATCACGTTACTCCGGATATGGCTATTGCCAAAGAAGAAGTCTTCGGTCCTGTGTTAGCAATCATTCGTGCAAAAAATCTTGATGAAGCAATTGCCATCGAGAATTCATCCAACTATGGAAATGCAGCCTCCGTCTTTACACAAAGCGGAAGTGTTGCCAGACAAGTTATGGATCGCGCCAGCGCAGGAATGATCGGTGTGAATATAGGAGTACCTGTTCCACGCGAACCATTTTCATTCGGTGGATGGAACGAATCTAAATTCGGTGTTTGTGACATCACCGGAAAAAGCTCTATCGAATTCTGGACTCAGTTGAAAAAGACTTCCGTAAAATGGAATGCTGAAGCCAAGACAAATTGGATGAGCTAATTTTTTGACGAAATAACTATGGAAATTTTCCGCTTATTATTTTAAAATTGAATTTCAAAGAATACTTATATGTCAACTGATTTAAAAGAAAAAGCATCTTCTAAAGAGGAAATTTTATCCACCAATCTTAAACACAGTATTTTTTCATGGACAAAGCAAAGTGGCTTGAATCCATTGAACATCGAACGTGCTAAAGGAGTTTATATCTATGAGCGTAGTGGAAAAAAGATTCTTGACTTTTCTTCACAGTTGATGAATGTAAATATTGGTCATGGTCACCCTAAAGTTACTGAGGCTGTCATGCGTCAGATGAGCGAAGTGAGTTATGTTCATCCCGGTATGATTACCGAGGCACGGGGACTTCTTGGGAAAAAACTTTCTGAAATAAGTCCGGGCACTTTGAACCGTGCATTTTTTACAAACGGCGGTGCCGATGCCATAGAGCATGCAATCAAATTAGCTCGCATGGTGACAGGCCGACATAAAATTATTTCTCTCTATCAAAGTTATCATGGCGCAACTTATGGAGCACTCACTGCCGGTGGCGATCCACGCGGACTCCCGCATGACAGTCAGGGTGTACCGAATATTGTGCACGTTGAGAATCCATATTTTTATCGTGATCCTTGGAATAGCAAGACATTGGAAGAATGTGCTGAGAATGCAGCTGCGCACATGGAGCGTGTTATAAAGTATGAAGGACCGCAATATGTCGCCGCCATTTTGATGGAAGGTGAAAGTGGATCTTCCGGTTGTATTAAATACCCTCCGGGATATTGGAAGAAAGTTAAAGCTATAGCGGATAAATATGGAATCCTCACCATATGTGATGAAGTGATGAGTGGTTTCGGTCGCACAGGAAAATGGTTTGGAATTAATCACCACGATGTTACTCCTGACATCATGTGCATGGCAAAAGGAATTACGAGTGGTTATATTCCTTTGGGTGGAATGATGGTAAAGGAAGAAATCATTAAACAGTTCGACGATAAACCACTTCCAATCGGACTTACTTATTCCGCTCATGCAGTTGCATGTGCAGCCGCTAATGCTGTTATAGAAATTTATGAAGAAGAGAATCTGATTGAAAATGCAGCGAAGATGGGAGCTTACCTCGACGCAAGCATGGTAAAGATGAGAGAAAAACATCCTTCCATTGGAGATTTTAGAAATACAGGATTGCTTGGTGTAATTGAATTGGTGAAGAACCGCGAGACAAAAGAGCCAATGGCTCCATGGAATGCAGCACCTTCTGAAATGGAAACAATGAATAAAGTTGCAGCGAAGCTAACCGAACTCGGACTCTTTACTTTCGTTCGCTGGAACTGGATCTTCACGGCTCCACCATTGTGTATCACTAAAGAACAGATTGATGAAGGCCTGGATATAATTTCACAGGCTATTTCAATTGCAGATCAACAGTATAAATAAGAAAGAATTGCAGAAGCAATCATATATTTTTATTTGATGTTTGGTTATGAATTTCAATTGGTTCATGATTTCTTTTAAGCACTAATTAAATTGCAGGAAAGGTTGTATAATAGGGTAGATGGCGAACTGCCTTGTGCGGCTGGCAGGATTTTATCCGCCTATGGAGGGCAATTGGTCTTGATTTTTTGCATACTTTTTTATCAAGAAAAAAGTATGAATAGATTCAGAGATAATATTAAACTTCTATAGATACAGATAGTACGGAAGCGTATCAAAACTATTTTTAAAAAATTCTATGGAGAACAATACTAAAGCTATTCCTGAAGAACTTCATTCTTCATCACTCTATAGTAAAGATCTTGCTCCAACTCCCGAGGAAGGTAGAACATGGAACAAATGGAACCTTGCTGCCATTTGGGTAGGGATGGCCGTGTGTATTCCAACTTATTTGTTGGCTTCATATATGATTCGTTCCGGCTTGAGTTGGCAAGCTTCTCTGATCATCATCGGTCTCGCAAATCTTGTCATTACCATTCCAATGGTTTTGAACGGACATGCCGGAGTGAAGTATGGAATCCCTTTTCCCGTTTTGGGAAGAGCCGGATTCGGAACAAAAGGGGTTCATATCCCTTCCTTCATGCGTGCCATTGTTGCTTGCGGTTGGTTTGGCATTCAAACCTGGATAGGTGGACTTGCAATTTATTCAATATGGAATGTAATCACCGGACAAGAAGGAACTATCGGATTGGATATAGGTAAATTTATTGCTTTCGGAATTTTCTGGTTTATTAATATCTATTTTATCTGGAAAGGAACAGAAAGCATTCGCTGGTTGGAAGATTTTTCAGCTCCTATATTAATTGCTATTGGAATTGTCCTAATCGTGTGGGGATATAATAGTGCCGGAGGATTTGGAAAAGTACTCGATCAGGGAGTACAACTACAGAAATCAACAGCCGTACTTTCAGCACCTGATGCATCAGGACAATTCAGTATTTCTTTGAATCCCGTAAAAGATTTCAACGGAAAAGCAAAGGCTGATGAGTATTCAATTTTAGTTCCAACTGATAAAGGCTATTATGATTTTGGCTGGCAGAAATGGGATGATAACAAACATATATTCCTTATT
Organism: Bacteroidota bacterium; assembly: GCA_004295015.1. Classification (GTDB taxonomy): domain Bacteria; phylum Bacteroidota; class Bacteroidia; order AKYH767-A; family 2013-40CM-41-45; genus QQVM01. The sequence goes on from SHNE01000008.1 coordinate 5,494, forward strand.
GAAAACGTTCCGGGAATTGAAACTAAAAATATTCTTGCGGGTTTGGAGTCCGTTAAAGTACAGTTCAGGAATAAAACTCAAGAGGTTTCAACCATTCTCGATGTAAATATTCAAAAACCGCAAAGCAAATCAAGTCAATGGTGGGAGTATGTAATTTGGTTTACGGCGATGGTTGGTTTCTGGGCAACGATGTCAATAAGTATTTCCGACATTACTAGGTATGCTAAAACACAGAAGGATCAAATAGCAGGACAGTTCATCGGCCTTCCAGGCACTATGATTTTCTATTCCTTCGTCGGAATATTTGTAACGATTGCGGCAGTGATGTCCTTTAAAGATATACTGGTTGTTGAAGATGCTCCCTGGGATCCCGTGTCTCTTGTAGCTAAATTCAAAACCCCCTGGGTAGTAATTTTTGCTCAAGTAGCAATGCTCATTGCGACCTTAAGTACAAACATTGCTGCCAATGTAATTGCTCCCGCCAATGCATTTTCAAATATGTTCCCAAAGAAAATTTCATTCCGCGCAGGTGGAGTTATTACAGGAATCATTGGGATTATTATTTGTCCCTGGTTGCTCATGGATGAAATCAGTGGAATACTAATATTCATAAGCGGTTTGCTCGGACCGGTTCTGGGTGTACTTCTTTGCGATTATTTTATTGTTAGAAAAAAGACTTTAGAGTTAAATGAAATGTACCGCCCTAATGGAATGTATTCATACGGAGGCTCAGGATTTAATAAAGCAGGCATGCTTGCTCTATTAGTCGGCGTTTTAATTGCCCTAATCGGTTACTGGATTCCTTCTCTTGACTATCTTTATAAATTATCCTGGTTTAGCGGATTTATAGTTTCATTTATTGTTTATTATATTTCGGCTAAGAAATCGATTCCAATATCCTGATACTTTTGTTGAAATAGACATTGCATCATTAACCATTAAGAAAATAACAAGATGTCCATCTTAATCAAAAACGGAAGACTGGTTACCGCCTCTGAAGATTTCATTGCGGATATTTTTATTGAAGGGGATAAGATCAGCGCTATAGGAAAAAATCTTTCCATGTCAGCTGATGAGGTCATTGATGCTTCAGGGAAATTAGTATTTCCCGGAGGTATCGACCCGCACGTTCATCTCGACATGCCTTTCATGGGAACCTCTTCCAGTGATAATTATGAAACCGGGACATTGGCTGCCTTGCATGGTGGTACCACTACTGTAATTGATTTCGTATTGCAGACACAAGGTAAATCACTTCATCATGCCTTAGAGCAATGGAAAGGCCGTTCGAATGGAAATTGTTATGGAGACTATTCTTTTCACATGGCCGTCACCGATTTTAATGATCACACCAAAGCCGAAATAAAAGAAATGGTGGAGAAGGAAGGCATCACTTCGTTCAAAACATTTATGGCTTACAAGGGCGCTCTCATGATTGATGACAGACAAATGGTGGGTTTGATGAATGAAGTGAAAGCATGCGGAGGAATGGTAACGGTCCATGCAACCAATGGCGACCTTATTGATTTTCTCATCGCAAAACACCGCTCTGAAGGAAAACGTTCTCCACTTTATCATTATCTCAGTCAGCCTGAAATTACCGAGTCAGAAGCAACGGGTCGATTTTCGGATCTTGCTTATCAGACGGGTGCCACCGGTTATGTGGTACATATGACTTGCGAAGGTGCATTGAATCACATTAGGGATATTGCAAAAAGAAATCAAAAGGTATATGCAGAAACCTGTATTCAATACCTCATACTTGATGCTTCATTATATCAAAGGGATTTTGAAGGAGCGAAGTGGGTGATGAGCCCGCCATTGAGGGAACTTAAAGACCAGGCTGCTCTCTGGGCAGGGATAAATCAGGGAACAATTCAGGTAGTGGCAACGGATCATTGTCCTTTCAAATGGGATCAAAAAAGACTGGGTGAGAAGGATTTTGCAGCCATTCCAAATGGACATCCGGCCATTGAACACAGAATGGAATTGCTCTATTCCGAGGGAGTGCATAAAGGCAAAATATCTCTGAATAAATTTGTCGAGGTAAGCTCAACGAATGCAGCCAAAATTTTTGGAATGTACCCGAAAAAGGGTACACTTGCTATTGGTTCAGATGCGGATATTCTTATCTTCGATCCGAATGAGAAGCATGCCTTGTCTGTCAAGACCCATCATATGAATGTTGATTACTCCGCATACGAGGGTTGGGAAGTCACCGGAAAATGTAAGACGACTATCTTAAGAGGACAAGTTGCCACGGACAAGGGTGATGTGAGAATAAAAAAAGGTTATGGTCAGTTTGTAAAAAGAAAAAAAATAAAAGCAATTATTTGAAGACCTCTTAAAAGTTCTTCATTTTAAATTTATATAATCATCAAGCAATAAATATTATGCCGAGAAAAATTAAATCAGGACTCATTCAAATGAGTTTGCCATTAACAGAAGGCGAAGGAAGTATTCCGGAAATTGTAAATGCCATGGTGCAGAAGCACATTCCCTTCATTGAGGAAGCAGGAAAAAAAGGGGTACAGATTCTTTGTCTCCAGGAAATTTTCAACACGCCATATTTTTGTCCGGGACAAGATCGTAAATGGTACGAGTCTGCAGAAACTGTTCCGGGTCCAACGACTGAACTTATGCAAACCTATGCAAAGAAGTACAACATGGTTATCATCGTTCCGATTTATGAAAAGGAGCAGGAAGGTGTTTTATACAATACTGCTGCCGTGATTGATGCTGATGGAACTTACCTTGGTAAATACAGAAAGAATCATATTCCACACACTTCAGGTTTCTGGGAAAAGTTTTTCTTTAAACCGGGAAATTTAGGTTATCCTGTTTTCAAAACGAAGTATGCTACTATCGGCGTGTATATTTGCTATGATCGTCATTTTCCTGAAGGTGCAAGAATTTTTGGATTGAATGGTGCGGAGATTGTTTACAATCCTTCTGCTACTGTAGCAGGACTTTCACAATACCTTTGGAAATTAGAACAACCGGCTCATGCTGCCGCTAACGGTTATTTCATGGGTTGTATCAATCGAGTAGGCGAAGAGAAGCCCTGGAATCTAGGCAAGTTTTACGGTTCGTCTTATTTCGTGGATCCACGCGGACAAATATTTGCTCAGGCATCAGAAGATAAAGACGAATTGCTCATCGCAGAGTTCGATCTTGATATGATTGCTGAAGTTCGTTCAACCTGGCAGTTTTTCCGTGACCGACGTCCGGAGACCTATGAAAAGATTACAGAGCTCTAGTTTAATAATGAGTAAATACAACTGAGTTTTTAGAATCAGATTACAGGAATGAAAAATTTTGCCACGAATGCACGAATAAAAGCCATAAAAATTCGTGCATTCGTGGCAACAAATAAGCCCTCTATGAAAGGGAAATTATTATTAAAACCAGAGCACAAGTGTAGCTATAGTATGCTCAATTCTTAATTCTATTCTTCAATACGAATTTCCATGTCAGAATATAAAGCCCCCAAATCAGAAAAGGATTTTGAAGAGAATTTCAGCCAGATAAAACCGCTGATGTCTGATTCAGAAGCTTATTATGAAAGTTCCCGTTGCCTTTTTTGTTACGACGCACCATGCGTAACTGCATGTCCGACCGGCATAGATATTCCATTGTTCATTCGTCAGATTAACACTGATAATTCTTTAGGTGCAGCTAAAACCATTTACGATTCAAATACATTTGGATATGCCTGCGGAAAAGTTTGTCCGACGGAAGTATTATGCGAAGGTGCATGTGTCTATAATCATCAGGATGTAAAACCAATTGAGATCGGAAGGCTTCAAAGTTTTGCAACAGGAAAGGCTATAGAGAAGAACCATAAAATTTATACAACAGGAAAACCTAATGGAAAAAAGGTGGCTATTATTGGAGCTGGTCCTGCTGGGATTTCCTGTGCCTGTGATTTGAGAATGTATGGCTGCGAGGTAGATGTTTATGAAGCGAAAGATCAACCTTCAGGCCTTACCGTTTATGGAGTAGCTCCATATAAGATTACTAATAAGGAAGCTCTGGATGAAATGGTTTATCTGGAAAAGCAGTTTGGCTACAAAGTTCATTACAGGAAACCAATTCTGAATAAAGCAGATTTAGAAAATCTCGAGAAAAAATACGATGCCATTTTTATTGGAATCGGATTAGGTTCCACTTCTTCTTTGAATATTAACGGTGAGAATCTTGAGAACTGCATAGGAGCTACAGAATTTGTAGAAGAATTGAGAATGAAGCATCATAAGGTATCTGTCCCTGCTAAAGTAATTGTGCTTGGAGGAGGAAATACTGCCATGGATGCTGCATCGGAAAGCGCACGCATGGGTTCGGAAAAAGTTATTCTTGCATACCGCCGTTCTAAAGAAGCTATGGGAGCATATGAATTTGAATATGATCTTGCCAAAGGTGTTGGAGTGAAGGGAATGTTTAACGTTTCGCCTGTTGAAATTCTGGGCAATGGGAAAGTAGAAGGCGTAAAATTCATCCGCACACAAGATGTAAACGGTAAGCTTGAAAATATTGCAGGGTCAGAATTTACAGAAGCTTGTGATTGGGTAATCAAAGCAACCGGACAGTCAAAGCAAGTTGAATTATTGAAATTAATAAGTGGAATGGAATTGGATGGCAAAGGAAGAATCCTTGTTGATCCAAAAACGTTTGTTACAAAGAACCCAAAATACTTCGCTGCAGGAGATGCCGTTAGTGGAGGACAAGAAGTCGTTAACGCAGTTGCTGATGGAAGACGTGCTGCAAAAGGTATCATGGATTCAATAATGAAATAATTTTTTAGAAAAGACGAAGCAATGGCAAATCTTAAAACAAATCTCGCAGGTATAAAATCACCTAACCCTTTCTGGCTCGCATCGGCACCGCCAACAAATAGTGGTTATCAGATCATGAAAGCATTTGATGCCGGATGGGGTGGAGCAGTTTGGAAAACACTTGGTGTTCCTGTTGTGAATGTGTCCAGCCGTTATGGCGCAGTGAATCACCGTGACAATCGTATGGTTGGTTTTAATAATATTGAACTTATCACCGATCGTCCATTAGCTGATAACCTGCGTGAAATTGAAGAAGTAAAAAAGCGTTTTCCTGATCATGCCGTGATTGCATCATTAATGGTGGAGACAAAAGAAGAATGGCACCAGATCGTAAAAGATGTTGAGAACGCAGGATCTGATGGTATCGAATTAAATTTTGGTTGCCCGCATGGAATGTGTGAGCGCGGAATGGGTTCAGCAGTCGGACAAGAACCAAAAGTTTTAAAAACTATTGTGTCCTGGGTTAAGGAAGTTGCCAAAGTTCCGGTTATTGTAAAGCTTACACCAAATATTTCAGACATCACAAGACCTGGTCTGGCTGCTGTAGAAGGTGGGGGTGATGCTATCTCATTGATCAATACAATTCAAAGTATTGTTGGTGTTGATATAGATAAATTTGTTCCTTATCCCATCGTCGATGGAAAAAGTACCAACGGAGGATATTGCGGTCCTGCCGTAAAACCGATTGCATTAAATATGCTCAAGAATTGCGCGCAGCATCCCGGAATCAATATTCCTATATCCGGAATCGGTGGAGTGGAGAACTGGCGTGATGCCGTAGAATTTATTTTACTTGGCGCTACATCTGTACAGGTTTGTACTGCAGTCATGCATTATGGTTTTGGAATCATTCGTGAACTTGTTTCCGGACTTGAGAGGTATATGGATGAGAAAGGATTCCAAACATTGGATGATTTCAGAGGGAAGGCTCTACCGAATATCATGCATTGGGAAGATTTGAATCTGAAATACAAAGTTGTTGCCAATATCAATAAAGATAAATGCATCGGTTGCCAACTGTGTTATACAGCTTGTGAAGACGGAGCCCATCAGGCCATAGGTTTATCCGGTGACATGACCGATCGCAAACCATTTATCATCGAAGAAAATTGCGTTGGATGTAATCTTTGCTCATTGGTTTGTCCGGTTGAAGACTGCATTTCCATGGATCGAAAAGATGATGGTAAAGAAACTCTCACCTGGAAAGACAGAACGCTTGCCGGAAATATTCCCACAACATTTAATGATCCATTGGCAGGTGGTTTGCATCATTGGGTACCTCAGCCTGAAGAGGCGCTCACTAAAGCGAAGCCTAAACATTATAGTTTATAGTTTCCTTAAATTTTCGAAGCTATAATGACTCTCGGAACCGGAACTAGAAAAATAATTAAGGACATCCGATTCTGGATATTATTATTTTTTCTGCTTCGGCTTATCGGAATTGAAAACCCTCCTTTAGAAATCAGTCATAACTGGCGGCAATCTCTCACAAATATGATTGCCCGAAATTTTGTGGAGACCGATGCAAATATTTTGTATCCACGAATTGACATGGCCGGTAATGCAAGCGGAATAATTGGCTCGGAATTTCCTTTCTTCAATTACCTGATTTACCTTTTATCTTTAGCATTTGGATTTGATCATTGGTATGGCAGATTAATCAACCTCATTGTTTCAAGTTTCGGGATATATTTCTTCTACAGATTGGTTGAGAAGCTTTGTAATGCCAGAATTGCTTTCAACGCTGCGATAGTGTTATTAGCTTCCATCTGGTTTGCATTTTCCCGAAAAGTCATGCCGGATACATTTAGCGTATCCTTTGTGATCATAGGCTTATTCTACTGCTATGATTATCTGATAAGCGGATCCAAATGGAAATTATTATTGTACTTCTGCTTTGCTAGCCTAGGCATGCTCTGTAAAATTCCGGCATTATGCCTCTTGTCACCATTAGCCATTTTGCTCTTTATAGATACGATTGATCAGAGAAGGAAGATTCATGTATACTTAATAAGTCTGATCAGTATAATAACAGTCTCATTATGGTATTTCTATTGGGTCCCGCATCTTTTAGCCACTTATAATTATCCACTCTACTTTCCCAAAGGCATAATGGAAGGGATCAAGGAGATTCTTCCATTACTTCCACAGCTATTTGAAAAATTCTATTTCAGTTCACTTAGCTCTTACGTGGCTTTTGCCTTCTTCATAGTGGGAATAGTTTTGTTGATTCGCAGTAAGGACAAACAGCTAAAATTCGGTATTGGATTAATAACTCTTGTTTTTTTAATTTTTGTAATAAAGACAGGATCAATATTCCCCTTGCACAATTATTATATTATTCCTTTTACTCCCGTAATGGCATTGATAGCAGGTTACGGGATAGAAAAGTTTTCTCTAAAGTATCAATACCTGATTATAATCTTGATTTCTTTTGAAGGTATCGCCAATCAACAACATGATTTTTTCATCAAAGATTCTGAGAAGTATAAATTATCTCTGGAAGTTATTGCTGATACCTATATAGGAAAGAATAAATTGGTTGTAATCAATGGCGGACAATCACCACAGCAAATTTATTTCCTTCACCGAAAAGGCTGGACAGTAGAAAGTGATTTTATCAATAAAGAAAATCTGGATAGTCTGAAAACCTTAGGAGCTTCATTTTTTATTCTGAATAAGAAGGTGTTTGATACCAATATCGAATACTACTCCTTATTGGCATCAACGGAAAGCTTTAACATATATAAAATTGAATAGTACAAGAAATTCTGCTTTTGCGATTTTATAGTTCCTAATAAAATAGAGGGCTTTCGAATCAAGCTATATGTTGACGCAACAATGTTTCAAGTTGCGCAGCCTGTACCACCCCGGACTGTCTCCATTTAATCTCGCCTTTCTTAAAGATGATCAATGTAGGAACGCCCTGTACATTATAGAATTGTGCTGCTTCAGGGTTTCGATCGACGTCTACTTTTAAAATTGTCGCTTCATCCCCGATTCGTTTAGCCAGGTCTTCGAGAATAGGAGCCATCATCTTGCAAGGGCCACACCATTCGGCGCTGAAGTCTACCAAGACAGGCTTATCAGCATTTATTATTTCGCGAAACTTTGCCATGTGCTTTTATTATATGTGTTGTTAATTTACTACCTCATACCCTTTTTCCTGCCAGCCTAATATTCCACCACTCAGGTTAATTACTTTTTTAAAGCCCATGCCTTCCATTATTTCTGCGGAAGAGGAACTTCGTTTACCCGATCTGCAATAAACCTCATAGGTCTTTGTTTTATCAAGCTTTTCTAGCTCAGCTTTAAAGTTTTCACTGCGGAAGTCAATGTTTATTGCTCCGGGAATATGACCTTCATTGAATTCTTCGGGTGTGCGTACATCAAGAAGTACACCTTCCTTCGCATCTACCAATTTTTTAAATTCCTGTGATTCTACAGAAATTACTGCAGCATCTTTATTTTGTGTTGTTTGCTGGCAAGAAGCACTGCCAAAAAGTAAGCTGAGAGCTAATGCCGGAAGAAGGAAGTTAAGTTTTTTCATTTTAATTATTTTTTGTGTTATTAAAATTGTTTTTATCTGTTTACATATTGCAATCACACTTCTCAATAGCTTCAATTATTTTAAGAAGTTCTTTTTCTTTGAGTGAATAGAAAATCGAAGTTCCCTCACGTTCTGATTTCAGCAAGCCTTTAATGCGCATATTGCTCAGGTGGTGCGAAACTAAACTTTGTTCACACTCAAGGCTTCTGCAAATATCATTGACACCCATTTTACCTTTTTTATCCAGCAATTGAATCACAGCCAAACGAGTAGGATGCGCAATCGTTTTTAAAATATATGCAGCTTTTTCAAGCTTCTGTTTTTGAACTTTCATAATCTTCTCTTTGCAAATATATGAAAATATGATCATATATTATATATGACATTCATCAGATTTCATAAAGGTTTGTAAATCAAGAAGATAAGATCAAAAGATTATTTCAGATCGTTTTAATACAACGACCCAAAGGCAGGGCAATCCGGGTCTCTGCTACGGAATGTCAGATTGCAGAGGTTGAATTTTATCCCAAAGAAAAAGTCAAAAGTATATACATTGCTGAGATTTACCCATTCAAGTAATCGATCTGTTCCTATGATAAAGAATGCATACCTGAATCCAATGCCGGCGGCCGGTCTTTGATATTCGAACAGAGAAACATTTCCATTTACTTCCCAGCGTCTTTTCTCATAGCGTGCTGAAAAATTCAATTGATTTCCGCGAGCAACCTGATTGGGTGCAAAGCGAATTCTGTTTACCCAACTCACATTGGCAAAGATTCTTGGTGTGAATGCATAGTCAAATTGTACACTAATCGCTGTTGGTGTAATCATTGAGAAATTCTTCGACTCACCAACATATGCGCCATTGATCTGGGAGCTGAGCAATGTATCAAGTCCATAAGCGGATGTTACTTCCACGGAGTCGACACCATTCCAAATTCTGTCTGTATTAGAACTTAGCTCAAGTTTCCCGGCATCTTTGAAAAAATGTATAAGACCAAGGTCTAACAAACTGAAACCAATTCTGTAATTATACTTCTTGACATTATCAGCGATTTTTCTGCACTCATAACCGGAAGATCTTCTTTTATTTACATAGGTAAGTCCCAAAGTAGTTCCTAATCCGATACCACGTAAACCAAAAAGTGCAGCGCTTCCGGATGTCCCGGCACTGTGTGCAAAAGTTGCATCCAAACTATGAATAAGCATGCTGGATGTATCCTGAACCGTATAGTCAAAGTTCCTGACGTCCAGATACGCTCCATTCATTCCTAAAAGTAAGTTCGCAGTTAGCGCTGCTTTCAAATAATGATTTTCTGATTCACGCAAAACTTTTCCATATGTTCCTCCTAATTCAAACCAGCCCAGCCATGCGGCATTGAATCGCTCACTCGAATTCCTTATTCCAAATCCGGCCGGGTAAGCATATTTTTCATAAACAAATTTACTGAAATGAGAAGGGGCATTGAGTACACTGAATTCATTTCGGTAGGCCGTGTGGATTCCCCAGGATTTCTCCTCAAGTACCCTGATATAAGACGGCCCAATCACCAATAGATGCCCGAATCCTTTTGTATTTCTACCTGTGAATTTGTCCTGAACTATTCTTTCAGTCCCAACATTTCCACCAATCGCCTTGAATAGTATGCCTTCCTTTTTTGGAATATACACATAGTTATTTTGCAGAAATACATCTAATGCGATGAGATTGATATCATACTTATACGGTGCTCCTACGATACTTGAAGGATTGAGAAAAATTCCCATGTTCCCTGCATAGTTGCTATTGCTGATGCCCCACATCTCCTGCGCCTTAACGGAGTGTATACATGGAAAAAGTAAAAGTAGAAAAATCAATGTTTTTTTCACGCCTTTAAGATGGGAAAATTAATTAAGAGAAATATAGGACTTCTCAAATGATATGAACGACAAAATTACTTAGATATTGAATGAGACCTGACCAGATGAATGTGCCAGGATGGTTTGTCTATCTAATTAAAGCACTATCTTCTTTGTTTCCGACATTTAGAGTGAATTTAGACCGGGAATCCTAAAAACCCTGAGTGTTACCTTTTCGCATTTAGGCACAAATTCCGATAGCTTTTATTCCTGCATTAGAGGCAAAAAAATTGCTTTGATATTGACATGATTTTTGTAAAATGGAATATTGAGCCACGATTAATAGGCTTGTGAACTTTAATTTGAGTGACGGCTTATTACAAGCATTTATTTATATCTGTCCATATATTTCCAGTTCCTTGGTTTACCTTCTTTAATCCAGGCAATCATTGATTTCATTCTGCTCAATCGTGTTGCCTCTGTTTTCGCTTCGGTGATCCATTCAACATATTCATTTTGTTGGGAAGGAGTAAGTTTTTTAAAATTCGTTGCGCTCAACTTAGTTGTATTTATGGCCTTGGTAAAATAGGCTGGCACGGAGAGCGTTTTCTTTTTTACTGCTATTTTTTTAAGAACGGTCGATTTACCTTTTTCATTCAGCTTTGCCGCTTCAACTATCCATTTATTCAGGATTGCATCTGAAGGTAAATCCTTTATTGTTCTGATTCGACCAAACTGTCCCATTCCTTTTTCTCCTGTTTTATTTGCTTTGTCGCGCAGACCCTTGAGCAAATCGCCTCTCCAAAAACCAAATGTACAATGCGATTTAAATCCGGCCATAAAGCAAAGCATGCCCTCATATTCAAAATGAGGAAAGCCCCATTTAATAGTTTCGGTAACACCCGGACAAGCCTTGTGAACTTGTTTTCGGAGGTGGTTGAGAATACCAATCGCAAATGGTGCTGATCTTTTAATATAGGCATCAACCCTGATATCCGTGTTTTTCATGTGTTGATTTTTTACCTACCAGTTTCCTGCGTAGTCCAAATTTTGACCACTAATTGATTTTAAATATTCATGTTTAAGATTTAGAATCTGTCGCATGTGTAAGTAATCGTGTTCAAGCCAGTTCGCGAGAAACATGTTCGCTGTCAATGGCCCAAATTTTGGATGCTGATAGGCATTCTCCCATTTCGGAGCACTCAGGTTTCGGAGCCATTTTACAGATTCTTCCCGCTCATCTAAAAAAGCATCGAGTTTGTCTGTATAATCTTGTTTTGAATATTGTCTTGATTCCACCAAGGCCAATGGATCAATTCCCGGCATTAGCTCTTGCGGGTTTTCTAGTACATGTTTCAGACGTGCCCGGAAATCTTCCCGTTCCTCGTCGTATAGATGACAAACGATCTCTAATAAATTCCACTTTTCAGGTTTGAATCTCCATGTTTGTAAATTCAGGTCATTTACAGATAGCATGGAGTTGAACACTGCAATATTGTTTTCTAGAGATTGAATGATTTTCTTTTGATCCATAATTGGCGGGATTAAATCAAATTTATTTTTTTTCTGCTACAATAGAATAAATCATGGGTATTTTATTTCCGAGATGCTTGATTCTGAATTTTCCTTTTTCGAATTCTTCAGTTCCTTCAAAGCAGTCATATGGGGAGTAATCATATTCCCTGAAATCTTTGATGGATAGACCTGCATCCAATAAACTTCCAATTACTTCACTCAAACTGTGATTCCAGGTGACAGATTTCAGCACTGCTTTTGATGTTTTGTCTGCATAAGTTCCTGTTTCCGTTTCGATAATTTCATTTTCTTTGGAGTAATTGTAAGCTATTTTTTGAAATTGATTATCGAACATCCACACGACTGGATGAAATTCTACAAACACAAATTTGCCACCGGGTTTCAGATGTGAAGAAATTACTTTTGCCCATTTCGACATATCCGGATGCCAGCCAATCACACCATAAGAACTAAACACTATATCAAATTGTTTGTCCAGTTTTAGTTCATAGATGTCTGAACAAATGAATTCGGCATCTTGCCCAATTTGCTCGTTTATTTTTTTTGCTTCTTCTATGGCAGTAGTTGAAAAGTCTACTCCCGTACAATTTGCATTTAACCTGGCGAGGGATAATGTATCCATTCCAAAATGACACTGAAGATGTAATAAGGATTTATTCCTTACATCTCCAAGAAGTTTGAGCTCAATATCATTCAAAGAGCTAACTCCTTTCAAAAAGGATGGAAGGCCGTAGAAATCGGACTTTACATGGAGCTCAGTTCGCTTATTCCAATTTTGTCGATTGACTTGAAGATAGTCAGCGTTCTCACTCATAATTTATTTTTTATCATTGGGCTTATTATATGCTTTAATTTTCGGAATCCACCTGTTTACTCCTTTTTTATATTCCGTATATGGATTCCCGAAACGCTTTTCTAAAGCCGGTTCTTCTATGTATTTAAAGTATAGTGTGCTAATCATAGTAAATGATATAAACCAAAATCCTATCGCCACTGAATTTAATAATAATGTCTCACCAATCAGAACCAATAAAACACCCATGATCATCGGATTGCGAACGTATTTGTAAGGGCCTCTAATTACAAGTTTTTTAGTTGCTTCCCAAGGGGCAAGCGTTCCATGTCCAAATGTATGAAAAAGGGAGATTGTCCATGCAAGCATGAGTAGTCCGGAAGCGATAAATAATATTCCCGGAATCGGGTGGTATAAATTTAAGTTTTGGAATTTGTCGAATGAATAATATAATACACAAGGAATGATAACTGTTACATTGAAGGGAAGCAACAGAATATCTCTGAGTTGTTTTAAGAAAAGTGATATAGCCAATGATTCATGTATTATACGAAGCTATAAAATTTTAAAACAAAAAAAGCAGCTTCTGCTAAACAGGAGCTGCTTTTTTAAGAGTTTAAGTTCAGGATTACCTTATTTCATAATGAACATTGAGAGCCTTTTGCCCGCAGCGGCATAGGCTTCTTCAATACGGGCACCCGTATCATAATCATTTCCGCCCATAGTACGGCCCGGAGCTTTTAGCATAATAATTTTAGCAACGACTTTACTACGATCAGCTGTTTCGACGATAGTAATTTCGGCATTAATATGTGCATTTTTACGGGTAACATAAATGTTAAATCCGGGTTCAGTATAAGTTGTACTGAAAATCATTGTGTATTTCGCATCAGGAAAATTTCCTATCATTTGAGTTTTGGAATATTTTGCATAGAGCGAAATAAAATTTGGCTCGTACCTGTTAGCACGATCTGCTCTCCAGCTGGCTACCCAGGTGTCACCACGTCCGGGCTCTTTGGCATTGTAATCAGTGATTTTTTGGGTAACATATTCCTGTTCGGTGGCGAATTTTCCAACACCCATTTTGTCGTACAAGAATTCGACATTTAATTTTTTCTCTTTTTTAATGTCGTTTAAGTTTCCTTCAACAAGGTTAAAGCTCTGAGCAAAAGTTGCACCGCTTAATGTGCAGATAAAGAATAATAGGGCAAGTGATTTTTTCATGTGTATGTGTTTATTTTTGACAAACTTAAAGGAATAATTGTTAATTTTCACTGACAAGCACAAATTTATTTGAAAATGCAATGAACCAATTTCTGCGAAATTAATGGTTTTTAGCTCTGATCAATAAACGATCCTTAAATTCATGTCGATTTCTCCACAAGGCATAAAATTCATGAATATGGGAAAGAGAGTCTAAATTTTTAGTATGATCAATTCTATCAACGATTGAAAATGTCATAAGGTTGTGTATCCCAATTTTAAGTTCATTATTTTTCCGAAGCGCAATGCAATTATTACAATTCTTATAGGAATAATAGGGAAAATTAGGTTCCGGAACATTTAGTAAGTGACTAATTTTCCGGAATGGAACCATACCTTTCATGTGATTTTTTCCAAGAGAATATACATTTTGAAAATATTTACTTGAGACGTTAGAAAGGCTGATTGTTGAAGCTTCTAGTATTTGCTTATAGGCCAGTCCGTTTTCTCGCAGCGATATTGTATACTGTTCTTCCTTTGCTATTGCTCCATGCAAATCAGTCGGAAATATATTATATGTTTTGTCTTTCTCTACTATTAATACTGAAATATTTCTTGGGAAGGAATAAGCTACTCTAATTTGATTATACTCACTGCTTGATGGATATAATGCAAGGTTTTTATTTCTTCTCAATTGTTTGGCAAGTTGAAAAACTCTTTGAAAGAAATTCAATAGATGGAGTTCGGATCCCGTAGCGCTAAAAATAATTAATGATGCATGCTGAGCCTCACTTCTCACTAAGTCTAAACTTCCACAAAGTATACTTTTGGTATAGAATTGTAATTTACAGTTCTCCGGAAAAGTCTTAAATGCGGATTTTGGAATGGCCAATATCATCGGCTTATACCCAAGAAACAAGTGTGTAAATGTTACGTCAATACTTTGGTCATCACAAATTAACTGAACCTTAATATCGGCCATTAACTCATGTTGATTTACGCATAAATATTCGTTGTCAAGAGTAAATTTAGATCTTATTTTACGGGTGGAGTCAGATATTATTGACATAGCCGGCTATATTAAAAAGGCGGAACAAAGCCCAATTCAAGAATAAAAATATTGAAATTTAATTAAAACTACGTGATCAAAAGTGAAAATGTTATAGTTATTTCAATACTGCGTAGCCTATAACCAACCATAGAATTCCTTTCAATAAAAAGAACAGAAATCCGGCCAATCCGATTTTTCGGAGCCAGGCTTTATTTTTTGAAAGAAATGACCTTAATTTTTCCATTAATAAATTGATAGAAAATAAAAGCAGAGCAGCCGAAGGGCCGCTCTGCTTTATAAAATTATGCAGTTACTTCCTGGTGTTTTAACTCATTCATTACTGCTTCAACATCAACACCCAATCCTTTGGCAATTGCGGCACCTAATTTCGCATCCGCACGGAAGAAATGACAAAGTTGTCGGTTAATGATCAGGTCTTTTTTTGGTCCGCTTATTCCGCTCATGGCACCAACAATGTTTGAAACAAGATTGTGACGGTCATACTCATTCATTGCTTTGTTGTATAACCATCCGGCCTGAGTAAAGTGATCATTTTCTCCTGCACCATTTCTATCATACCAATCAGCAATATTGCTGTCCAGTTCCATACTTGGTTCTTTATAGGATTGATCAGTATAAATATCATCAAAACTGTTTGGTGAATAATTAGGTGAATCTTCTCCATTGCCATCTACCCGCATCATACCATCACGCTCGTAATTATTTACGGCATAAGGACAACGGTTCACCGGGATTTGTTCGTAGTTGCTTCCGAGACGATAACGATGTGCATCAGGATAAGAAAGCAGTCTTCCCTGAAGCATTTTATCAGGGGAATAGGAAATACCATCCACGACGTGTGCAGGTGCAAATGCAGATTGTTCAACTTCTGCAAAATAATTTTTTGGAATCTGATTTAATTCCATTACTCCTACATCAATCAAAGGATAGTCAGCATGTGGCCAGATTTTCGTCAGATCAAAGGGGTTGAATTGAAAATCGGCTGCCTGCTTATCAGTCATCACCTGAATTTTCAAAGCCCATTTAGGAAAATCTTTTTTATCAATGGCCTCAACCAGGTCTCTCTGGGCGAAGTCAGGATCTTTACCCTTCATTTCGGTTGCCTCGTCATTGGTGAAGTTTTTAATTCCTTGAAGAGTTTTAAAATGAAATTTTACCCATACTCTTTCATCATTTGCATTTATCATTGAAAAAGTATGAGAACCATATCCGTTCATAAAGCGATGGCTGTATGGAGTTCCGCGGTCGCTCATCAGAATCATCACCTGGTGTAAGCTTTCAGGATTCAAGCTCCAGAAATCCCACATCATTGTCGGACTCTTACAATTGGTGCGGGGTTCGCGCTTCTGAGTATGAATAAAATCACTGAATTTTTTAGGATCCTTAATGAAAAAGATAGGTGTGTTGTTTCCTACCAGGTCCCAGTTTCCGTCTTCAGTGTAAAACTTAATAGCAAAGCCTCTTGGGTCTCTCTCAGAATCAGCGCTTCCTTTTTCTCCGCCAACTGTACTGAAACGAATCAAAAGTTTGGTTTCCTTTCCGATTTTATTAAACATTTTGGCTTTGGTATACTTCGAAATGTCATGAGTGACAGTAAAAGTTCCGAAAGCACCTGTTCCTTTTGCATGAACAACTCTTTCCGGAATTCGTTCACGGTTAAAGTGAGCCATTTTTTCGTGTAGGATGTAATCCTGCAACAGAAGCGGTCCGCGTGGACCGGCACTCATGGTATTTTCATTTTCTACATAGGGCTTACCTGAGGCAGTAGTAAGTTTCCGTTTGTTTTCTTTCTTGTTCATGGGTAAAATATTTTGGGTTATATCGCTTTCTAGCTTGTTTACGAAGTTCGTCATATTATATTAATAAACCAAACAGATATTATCTATATTTGTATAGATGATATCTATAATATGAATTTTCAACAATTGGAATATATTATCGCAGTCGATAATTTCCGACATTTTTCGGATGCTGCAGCTAAGAGCTTCGTGACACAACCAACTTTGAGCATGATGATCCAAAAGCTCGAAGATGAGTTGGGCGTTAAAATATTCGATAGAAGCAAACAGCCGGTAATGCCAACGAAAGCAGGGGAGGCTGTCATTGCTCAGGCCAGGATGGTAATGCAGGAAGCATCCCGAATGAAAGAAGTTATCAGAGAATTAAAGGGCGAACTGAAGGGGGAATTGCGACTTGGAATAATTCCAACGGTTGCACCTTATTTACTACCCTTGTTTCTCACTTCTTTTATTAAGAAGTATCCTTTGTTAAAAGTAAAAATAACTGAACTTACTACTTCTCAAATTATTGAGAAATTAAAATTAAACACACTTGATGCCGGAATATTAGCAACTCCATTAAGCAATCCTTTGTTGAATGAACAAATTCTGTATTATGAACAGTTTATGGTCTATGCCTCTAAAGAAGAAAAGTTGATGAAGAAAAAATATTTATTACCCGGTGATATAGACCCGAATCATCTTTGGCTACTTGAAGAAGGACATTGTTTGCGCAACCAGGTTTTGAATTTATGTGAGTTAAGGAAAAAGGAACTTGAATCAAGCAATCTTGAGTATGTAACAGGAAGTATAGAAACGCTAAAGAAAATGGTAGATCTTAATAATGGTATAACCATTTTACCCGAACTGGCACTCAGGGAATTAAATAGTCAGGAGCAAAAACAGGTAAAGCATTTCAAACCGCCTGTTCCTGTGAGGGAAATCAGTGTCGTTACTTACAGGCATTTTGTCAAACAAAGAATAGTCGAGGTTCTGAAGAATGAAATTTGTGAAAATATTCCTAAAGCGATGCTTACTTCAAAGCGCAAACAAATTACCCGAATGAGTTAACTGACTTATTACTTTTTATCCTGATGTAGTGAATCGTGTTGAGGGAGAATTTCGACGAAACTGGAATCAAAATCGAGAATCATATTGCCTATGCCGGACTGAAGTGTATAGTTTAAATTTTCTCTGTCGACACCGTAGACGATCTTGTGATTCAGTAATTGATTTTCTCTCAGGAACTCAAGATGTTTATCGTCAATCTTGGAAACGAAACTGGAGTAGTAGTCGGGTTTGAATTTTTTTGGGACCAGGGAATAGATCCACTCTTTACCCGCATTAAATCCTTCAAGCGCTGTAAAAATGTCAGGGTTTTTATATTTGATGTATGAAAGAAATAACAAATTAGAACTGGCAACGATCACTGAACCTTGTGCTTTGCTTTTTTTAATTTGTGAAAGTAAGCTATCCGCGACCCATTTTTTATTGACTTTGTTGTCGAGGTAGATAACAAAATCATTCTGAAACGATTTTAGAAAGGTATTCAGCGACATCACCGTATTTTTTGTTGCTTGTCCATTGAACAACAAGTGGATTCTTTCTAATTCAGCAAGGGTAAGTTCTTCTACGGTTGAATTCACACCTAAGAGTCTTTGCGTGCTATCATCATGAAAAACTATCAGATGATTATCCTTGCTTACTCTGATATCTGTTTCAATTGATTTGAAACCCATCAGTCTGCAATTTTCATATCCCTCAAAACTGTTTTCTGCAAAATAATTATACAAACCACGGTGTGCGATATAATTTGTTTCGGATGAGTTGAACACACTTCTTTCCGGCATTCTTCCCATCCCTCCTCCAATAAGAAGGAGGGAAAGAATACTTACCGGAATCAATGCCAGTAAAATCAGAAAAATTCTTTTTAGCATTTTATTTTTGAAGTGAAGATTCTATTTTGTTCACAGATAATTTCAACTTCTGATTATCGATCATCCATTGATAACTTTGCATCATTGAGAAGCAGTATATTTTCATGCTGTCAACCTTTTCGGGAAATTCAGAAATGAGATTTTTAGTTTCAAGATTTGCATATTCATAAAGGGTTTCCATTCCGTTTTTCCTGAGAATCAGAAAATGCTTATCATCAATGCATCCGATGCGATCATCAGCGCAGAAATAAATAAAAGGCCTTTCTTCTTTAAGTAAATCTATCCCGAGAGTGTTATTTACATAGGGAATATTAAGCAAACCGAGTAGGGTAGGAGCAACATCAATTTGACCGGCAGGAGAATGAAATGTTTTAGCTTCCTTAAGTTTTTCAGGAGCATAATAGATCAGTGGACTTTCGTGGAATGCAAGAGGCATATCATAGGTATGTCCTAAGCTCAATCCATGGTCTGCAATAAAAACAAACATCGTATTACTGAACCAGGGTTTTGTTCTGCATGCTTCCATAAATTGACTTATTGACCAATCAGCGTATTCGACGATTTGATCTGTTAACTCAACAGATTTAGGACTAAAGGAAATTCCATCAGGGATAATATAAGGACCATGATCACTTGTCGTCATGAATGCTGCCAGGAAGGGTTTCTCCTTTGAAGCCATTTTATCCAGTTGAGGAACTGCGAATTCAAACAGTTTATGATCAGGAACACCGTTTGTGCTTTGGATCCATTCAGATGGGTAATCCATTTCAGAGTAAACACGATCAAAACCGTTTGCCATTAGAAAACCTCTGACATTATCAAAGTCCGGATCATGTGTTGTGAAAAAAGTAGTTTGATAACCTTCTTTGCGAAGTATGTTTGCAAGTCCGTCATGGGGAACTTGCATAAGTAATTTCATAGGGTGTTGCTTGTATAGAGCAGGGTAAGAGAAAAGCGTGCTATAAATTCCATTGAATGTATGAATACCTGCGGTATAAGTTTTATCAAAGTAATAGGAGTTGTTTTTTAATTGGTTTAAACCGGGAGTGAGATTTTGTGGGCCGCCCCATTTTCCCATTTTGAATTTTGACATAGCTTCCATTATCACTATAACAACATTCATCTTATCCATTTCGCCTGTTGGAATTATTGTACGGGCTAAGGGGAAAGCGGAATTATTTTCATCCTTAGTTGACGTAAGAAAATTTCCGGCCAATTTCAATGCTTCTTCAGAGGGCATTAAATTTATTTTGGCATTTACCGGGTTCAGGTCAAGAATACTGGAATGTATAAGCGTGAAGACAGGATTTATTCCCATATTATTCAACAGTGCATTATCGGAGAAAAAAGCGCTGCCAACTTGTATAGGTGCTTTTCCACTGATTCTTCCTCTGATTCCGGCAAACAAAATCAAGCATCCGAACAGGATAAATGCCGAGTTGTAAATTTTCTTGTTTGAGTTCAGGTTTTCGGCTGTGTTATCAGGTGTTCTAACTTTTTTAAATTGTTTTGAGATGAACAAAACCTCAATAGTAATAAATAAAGCAAGGGGAATTATATAGATGAGAAAAGTCTTCTCCTGAAGTACCATTTGTAATGAATAGCCCGGATTATCGATCCACAGGAATGCTGAACTGGAAAGAGGAGAAAAATAGTGAAGGAAGTACGGAATGTTGGCAAAGAGGATAAACAGAGTAAGGCTCAAGGAAAACAGTAGAAATATTTTGACGGTTGTAAAAATTGACTTATGCTTTAAATGAAACAAATCGATTATTCCCAGTGTGATGAAGGGAATAAACAATATGTAAGACAGGACAACCGTATCAAATTGAATCCCTATCAAAAAGGCCCGGAAAACTTCCAATGTTTGAGTACCGTCTGATAATGGCCATTTTCTGACCGAAATATTATAGAGCACTAACCTGCACAATAAAAACAGGAAGATGTTGAAGCCAAAAACTTTCACTATAAATGTGAAGTATGCCGGGACTCTTATTTTCATGTTGGTTTATATCGGTAAAATATAATTCGAAAGCTATACTTCGTCTTTTACCAATTCCGGCTTTAGATTGAAAGCCTTGATTTCTTTGAATCTTCTTTTTTTATCGGCAATCTTTTGGTGTAACCATGCCGGCCAGCCTGATTCGTCCTCTGCGTCATAAATTCTTAGAGTCTGATTAACATCCGGCCTGAGTAAATCATCCGATTTGCAATTTAAAATTTTTGCCGCGGCATTCACTCCCGAGTATGTTGCTCCGCCAACGCCATGGGAAAGAGTACTCGCACCGCAAAGGAAAAGATTCTTGATTTCTGATTTATTGGAAAAAGCGAAGGGACCAATTTGCATGAATGATTTTTCCGTGCCATATACACTACCCCTCGTCGTATTCAAATAATGCTCATTCGTTTTTGGTGTACCAAGTTCTGCTTGCACAATTTTATTCTTCACTCCGGGAAGAACTTTCTCGAGATTGTTTAAGAACTTTTCAATGATCTTCTCTTTGAACCTGGTGTAGTTCTCTCCATGATAATCACCGCTATGGTTAAATTCAGCAAAGCTCTCGTAATCGATAAATGTTACAAGTTCAAATGAATGATACCTTCCATTAAAACTTCCCGGATCTTTAAGCGTTGTACAGGAGATAAAAACTCCGGGAAATTCGTCGCCATCCAATATGTTTTTTGAAATCATATCCAGGTACAACCCATCAACTTCCTGATTTTTTAAATACCAGATGTTTCCTAAATCCATTCCTGCTTTTGTAACATCCATATCTACCGTAACAAAGAGTATGAGTGATGTGACTGAGTATTTAGTTTTAGAAAGTCGCTTTGTTAATCCCTTACTTAAATGTTCCGGGTCAATCATTTTTGAATAGGTCATGGCCGGATCAGCATTCGAGATGACTCTGTCTGCAAAAATTTGTTTTCCGTCATGTAATTCAACTCCAAATGCGCACTTGTCTTTCACCAGGATTTTCTTCACCTTTTGTGCAGTACGAATTTCACCCTCATGTCTTTTCAAGCCGGTAGTCATGGCTTTTACGATTCCTGCTCCACCTCCCATTGGGTAATATGCACCTTCAAAATAATGTTCCATCACTGCACAGTGTACAGGAAAACTGGCTTTGAAAGGTGGAAGCCCGTGATCTCCACATTGTATGCTCAAAACTGCTTTTAAGAGAGGATCTTTAATATGCCAATCCAACACTCGTTTCAAACTGAAGAGTCCGTATTTACCCATATCTTTTGTACGAAATGGAATTGTAATATTATCCCATAAACCACTCATCTTTGGAATTAGCTGTATCTGCCTGCTTACTTTTTTGATAAGCTGAAGATATTTTTTCAGTCTTTTCTTTTCAGCAGGAAATTTAACGGCCAGAGATTCATATAATTCATCGAGTCCGGCAGGGAGGTCAATTTTTTCATTTTGAATCCAACAATGTTCATAGCCTTTTTTATTCATTCTGAAAAAGACCATGTCATTGGCAACTCCTAATCCTTCATATAGGGTTCTTGTCGATTCACCTTTGCCAAGGAGTCCGATATAATGAACTCCCGGACTGAATCTTTGTCCGTTCAAATGAAAACTATGGCACCATCCACCCGGGACGTAGTGTTGTTCAAGAACTAATACTTTTTGTCCTGCGCGGGCAAGACATATGGCTGCGGCAAGTCCCCCTGCGCCGGACCCAATGATTACCGTATCAAACTTTTCATTTGGTGCTGACATACCGGGCTGTGAGATTAAAAGAGTGCAAGAGTTTTATGTGAAGGCAGATTTGTTCAAATGTACTGAAAAGCTGAGATTAAAAAGCCTCAAATTCCCTATAATTAAAGATATAACAGGGTAGGAGAATGCGTTTTCAGATCCACATTTATTTTACTGTCTGATGATTCGGCCATCATCCATTTCCATTACCCTGTCAGTTCCTGCGGAAAATTCAGGATCATGGGTTACGATGAGCAAGGTTTGATGAAATTCTTTAGCCAGCCTCTGAAAAATTTCAAAAACAATCTGACTATTATGTTTGTCCAGATTCCCTGATGGTTCATCACCCATGATGATCAGAGGATCATTGATCAATGCACGGGCAATGGCAACTCTTTGTTTCTCTCCGCCGGAAATCTGATTAGCTTTTTTTAAGGCATGTTTTTCAATACCGAAGATTTTTAATTTTTCTATTGCACGATGCTCAATTTCTTCTTCAGAATACTTACCTAGTTTTAAAGCGGGTAGCATTACATTTTTAAGAACGCTAAATTCGTTCAACAAGTAGTGAAATTGAAATACGAATCCGATTTTTTCATTTCGAATAAGAGCAAGCTCATTTTCAGTTTTACCTGAGATATTTGTGCCGTCAATTTTCAGAGTACCTTGAAAATCGGTATCCATGGTGGATAAAATGTACAATAATGTTGATTTACCACAACCTGATTTCCCTATGACAGATACGAATTCTCCTCGTGTAATTGTAAAATTAATTTCCTTCAACACATGAAATGGCAATGGATTGTGAAAAAACTTATTGATGTTTTCAGCCTGGAGAATAATTTTACTCATAGTTACTTGCCTCTTATGATTATTACCGGGTCAATTTTACTTGCCTTTCTTGCCGGAAAGAATCCGGCAAAGTAAGTTGTGATGATGGCAAAGGTTACGCCAATAAAATAGTACATTGGATTGTAGTTGACGGGGTAAGTGCTTATCGTAGGTAAAGCTGAGGTAACAAAGGGAATTTGATCAATCAGTTTAGAAATTAAATATCCGAACAATAACCCAAATACACCTCCAAAAACACCTATGCTTAGTGATATGGTGATAAATATATTGTTCACATCTTTCCCTGAGAAACCTGTGGCTTTTAGTATGGCGATTGAATCCATCTTTTCATAAATCATCATGTTCAGAATATTGTATATTCCGAAACCGGCGACAATAAGTAAGGTAATGCCCACCGTGTATGATATCAGAGTCCTTACTCTGGTCCCTGTTTCAAATTGAGAATTGACAGTCTGGAGATCTTCTGTATCAACATTGAATAATGAACCATAATATTTGGCGAGCTCAGGTGCAAGGTTCAGGTCTTTCAATTTGACCTGAACGTCGGTAATGTAGCTGCTTGTTTGACCAAGGAGTTTCTGGGTAGTGGCAATGGACGCATAGCTTTGAACCTTATCCAGGTCCTGCAAACCGGATTGAAAGAAGCCGACTACTTTCAATTGAATTCTTTCTCCTTTAGCACTGGTTACCTGCACAACGTCTCCAACTTTGGTGAGCATTTTATCGGCAGCTGCTTTTCCCAAAATAATACTATTCGGAATATTTTTAAGATCGATGTAGTTCCCCTGAACTACATAATCACTAAAAAAGAATAATTTATTTTCTTGCTCTACTTCAATTCCATTTATTACTCCTGTAATGTCAATTGCTCCAACATTATAAAATACCTGTGTAGTAATTTTTGGAGCAATGCCGAGTACCCGCTTGTCTTTACTAAGGGCAGACATGATTGCCGACACATTATAAATTTCTACTCTTTCTGTATTAGGCTTTACAGATTCTATAAAATTGAAGGATGATTTTAGTTTTTCTGAAAGATCTATTGGCTGTACTTTACTGGGCTTTATTTCATTGAAAAACTTTATATGTGGAGTTCGGTTTAGAATGAGACCATCCAGAAGATCATTCAATCCGGTCATAAAACCTAGGAGGGCAATGAACATAGTTATGCTGAAGGTGACTCCGATAGCAGCAACCAATGTTTGCTTCCACCTTGCCAGTAGGAGCGAGTACGCAATTTCCCAGTTGAGTCGGAATTTCAATTTTGTGGAATTACAATTTCATCATCTTTAGAAAGCCCTTCCAGCACCTCTGCTTTTTGATAATCTTTTAACCCGAGTTTTACTTTTATTTTTTCTCCGTCAGCATTTACCACATACTCTTCCTGAAAGATATAACTTCTCGGAACAGTCAGGGCTTTCTCTTTTGTTTGAATCAGAATAGTTGCTTCAAGGGTAAGGTTAGGATACAAAACGGGTGGCTGCTGTGTAAATTCGGCTTCAGCAGTAAATGTTTTGGATCGTTCATTCATAAGTGGATATATTTTCGTTATTACTGCTTCGAACAACTGACCTTTGTAGCTGTCGAGTGTGACAAAAACTTTTTTCCCTGTTCTAACTTTTACAATATCATATTCATCGACCTGCAGTTCCAAAATAAATTCTGAAGCATCACCAATGATAGCCAGAGGTGTTTGTGTGGTTACCATTTCTCCCTTTTCTTTCAGTAGTCCATAGATCTTTCCATTGATTTTACTTCGAACCAAGAAATCATTCTCAACTGTTTTGCTGATGTTAAAATTATTTTTGGATTGTTCGGAATTGAAGTTCAAGGTTTTTTTTAAGTCGTTGTAACGTATTATTGCCGACTCTAATGCAGTTTTGGAATTCGCAAAGGCCAATTCCCTTTGCTCCAGTTCAACCTTTGATCCGATCTTATCGTTCCATAGTTTTTCTTGTCTTTTATATAGCAAGGAATCATTATTGTATTTGGATTTTGCCAGGTCAATGGCGAGTTGAAGCTCAACAAGTTTTTGTTTATTGGAATTCAGATCTGCAAAATCGGCAGCCAGACGGGCATTTTCAGTATTTAGTTTCGAAGTCTCATTTACGAGTGAAAGTATTGGTGATCCGGGCTTCACCGTATCACCTTCTGAAACAAAAATATTATCGACTAATCCATTCACTGAGGCAAAAACCTGATATTGATTTTTGCTTTTAATAATTCCTGATGCATAAACAGATTCGGAGATAGATTCAATTGTCGGATTAATTTTTTCTGTATTGTTTTTGCACGAAAATGCAAACAAGACGAAGAATATGATCAAAAGGGGATTGCGCATTGTGAAGGTTTCTGAGATTCAAATTTAATGGAAAATTATTAGCAGGAACATGATATAAGTCTTTAACCTATCAAGCTGAGGTATTTTGACCAAATGTATTCTGAGACTGGAGCTTCAGTGGTTTTGGCTGTTATGACCATGAAACACAGTTTTTCGGATAATGTTTAAAATGAAAAAGCTCCGGTTATTACCGGAGCTTTTATAATAAGCATGTATTTTAAACTCTGCCTAAACTTATTTCACTGGATTTGGCTTAGGGCTGGGTATTGTTCCGCCTTTTACTTCTGCAACAGGAAAGCCACGCTTGCGCATCAATGCCTCTGTTTTCGGGTCACGACCACGGAATGCTTTATATCCATCCTGAGGATCAATTGTGTTTCCGACGGAGAAAATATTATCATTTAATCGCTTGGCTACTGCTTTATCATATGGCCCATTGCCTTCTAAAAAGGCTTCATAGACATCGGCAGTTAAAACATCTGACCAGAGATAGCTGTAATATCCGGCAGAGTAACCATCACCGGAAAAGATATGACCGAATTGTGGAGTCCTGTGACGCATCACAATTTCCTTTGGCATACCAAGAGTTGCAAGGGTTTCTTTTTCAAATTTGTCTGCATCAATTTTTACATCACCTGCTAAATGTAATTTCATATCTACAATGGCACTGGCAAGATATTCGATGGTGGCAAAGCCCTCGTTGAACGTAGAAGCTTTTTCGATTCGGGAAACCAGGGATTCCGGTATTGCCTTACCTGTTTTGTAATGAATGGCAAACTGTTGTAAGACTTCCGGAGTAGAAAGCCAATGTTCAAGCAGCTGTGAAGGAAATTCAACATAATCGCGAACGACATTTGTTCCTGATAAAGACGGATAGGTAACATTAGAAGCTAATCCATGCAGTGCATGACCGAATTCATGGAAAAGTGTGCTTGCATCATCCCATGAAATAAGTACAGGTTCACCGGGTGTTCCTTTTACAAAATTTGAATTATTGGAAACAATGGTTGTGATTTTCCCGTCCATTTTTTGTTGATTGCGATAGGCATTCATCCAGGCACCTGATCTTTTGCCTGAACGAGCGTAGGCATCAAAATACCAAAGACCTATGTGCTCTCCGCTTGATTTCTTTTTCACTTCCCAAACGCGAACATCAGGATGATAAACAGGGACATCATTCACCGGAGTGAAGACAAAATCAAATAACTCACCCGCTACCCAAAACATACCTTCTCTTAATTTTTCCAGTTGGAGATACTCTTTTACTTCATTTTGATCGAGGTCGTAACGTTCCTTTCTTACTTTTTCGGCATAGTAGCGATAGTCCCACGGTTCGATGGTGATGTTAGCTCCTTCTTTATTAGCCAGAGCCTGCATATCTGCTACTTCTTCTTTAACACGTGCAACAGCAGGTGTCCAAACAGATTCTAAAAGTTGTAATGCATTTTCAGGAGTCTTGGCCATCGTATTTTCCAAACGCCAATGTGCATGCGTTTTGTATCCGAGAATTTTTGCTCTCTCTGCACGGAGGGACAATATTTGTGTGATGATGGCATTGTTATCATGCTCATCACCATTATCACCGCGGTTGATAAACATTCTCCAAACCTGCTCTCTTAACGTGCGATTGTCAGCATAGGTGAGAAAGGGGTCAACTGAAGAACGGGTGTTTTTTATAACCCAGTTTCCGGGATTTTTTTCTCCGCCTCCGGCTTGTGCTGCCGCATCTGTAATTGATTGCGGCAATCCTTTTAAGTCAGCAGCTTTCGTAATAAGGACAGTGCGATTCATTTCATCCGAAAGAAGATTCTGGCTGAAACGTGTATACAATCCTGCCAGATCCTGATTAAGTTGAGACATTTTTGCTTTCGCACTTCCATCCAGCTTAGCTCCTGCTCTTACAAAATTGGTATAGTAAATCCAGGTAAGCCTTTGTTGTTCGGGAGTCAGCTTAGACTTTTCAGGCGAATTATATACTTTTTCAATTCGTGCAAAAAGTTTTTCGTTTTGTGTAATTTGATCAGAGAATGCTGAAAGTTTCGGAGCCATTTCTGTTTCCACAGCCTGAAATTCTTCGTTGTTCATTGAAGAGCTCCACACCCCATAAATAGTGCTGACTCTGTCCAGGCTCTGACCGGTCATATCAAGTGCGGCAATGGTATTTTCAAAAGTTGCTGCTTCAGGATTGCCGGCAATTTTTTCGATCTCATCCAGATTCTCTTTCATGGCAGCCTCAAGTGCCGGTTTGAAATCAGAGATTTTTACTTTGTCAAATGCCGGTACTCCGCCATATGGTCCGGACCATTTTGCAAGAAGAGGGTTTTGGTCAGCAGCGCTTGTAAGCGTATTCTCTGCTCCGGAAGTGTGCATCGTGTTCATCGACATAGTTGAAGGATTTTGTGCAAAGGCAGACACCGAAATGAATACACTACACAATAATAGAAGTTTTCGCATTTTTATTTTTTTAATTGTTTAGGAAAAACGGCAAGTAGAAATAAATTCATTCTTGCCATCAGATTCTATCTGGCTACTGAATATAATGGGGATAAAAAATTTGACCTATTTAGTCTTTGTCAATATTAGAAATGCAAAAGTACGGTTTTTATTACAATTTTTACTATAGATAGCGACAATTTTATTTATAAAACCGCATCGTATTTCAATGGAAAGGATTATTTAAGGTGTACACTACGGTTTCAATATTTTGTAGAGTATTTATTTTTATAAAATTATTCCTTTCCAATATTCGAGCAGATCTAAGGTTATTTGGGCTCAGCTCTGCTTCAATTGATTTTAGATTCATTATTTTAAACCCATATTCAAGGACACAGTTTAGAGCTTCTTGCATATATCCCATACCTTGATAATCGGGATGCAATACATACCCAACTTCGGCAGAATAATTTTCCGTAGAAATATTCCACAGGCAAATTGTTCCTATTAGTTTCGGTTTATTTTTTAGCTGTATTCCCCAATAAATCGATTCGCCGGTAAGGACAGCTTTTTCAATTTTTTTAATAAACGCTCTTGCTTCTTCGATAGATATCGCAGGGTGCATATCAAGAAATTCAAGTATAGCCGGATCAGATCGAAAGAAGAAAATTTCATTTTCATCTTCATCTCTTAAAGCACGCAATTCAAGCCTCTCTGTTTTAGATTTTGGAAACGGGAGAAAATTAAATTGATTCATAGGTAAAAGAAAAATGTTATTTATCCTAATTGTCTGTGTTCAAACTGTATTCTAAACACTCATATGTTTTTTTGGATCCGGTATGCGTGTAAGAAAGTATAAGCCGACTCCAACAGATACGAATGCGGTCGTAAGGAAAGCAACAGATGCGCCAAATCCATACCAGATTAATCCGGTAAGCGTACTGGCCAGCATTGCAAAAATACTTTGGAAGCCTGAGTAAGTACCGATCGCCGTTGCAGTATCTTTTTTGTCCGTAATTAAACTAATCCAGGCCTTGGAAATACCTTCGGTAGCGGCAGCATAAATGCCGTATAGAAAGAATAGTGCAAAATAAATATATAGATTAGTACTAAAAGCTAACCCGGAATATACTAATGCAAAGATGAGCAAGCCGGTGATGAATACTTTTTTCAAACCAATTCTGTCTGCAAGAATCCCCATTGGATATGCTGCGAGTGCATAAATAAGGTTGTAAAAAATGTACGCTCCGATAACCATTGTGTCATTCAGTCCCGCTTCTTTTGCTTTCAATAAAATAAATACATCAGAACTATTGAAGAGTGCAAAGAGTAGTAGTCCGCCAACCAGCGACCGATATGATTTAGGACTTGACTTCCAATAACTGAAGGATGCAAAAAAAGAACCTGACTTTCGAGAGGAGTTTATGAGTTTTTTCTTTTCTTTTAGATATAGGGAAGCAAGAACTGCAAGTATGCCAGGTATAAATGCGAGGTAGAAAAGGGTCAGGTAATCTTCCGGGTAATAGTACAAATAGATTAATGCCAAACCAGGCCCGATTGCCGCACCCAATGTGTCCATTGATCTATGAAAGCCAAATACCTTTGCCTTTACTTCGGGTGCAGCTTCATCACTGAGTAATGCGTCTCTGGCACCGGTCCTTACGCCTTTTCCCAACCTGTCCACCGTCCGTACAAAAAATATCCAAACAGGAAAGATAAAAAATGCCATCATGGGTTTTGATAGTGCACTCAAAGCATATCCTGCTTGTACAAAGGGTACCCGTTTTCCGGAGTTATCTGAGAGTTTACCAAAATACCCTTTACTCAAACCCGCAGTCGCTTCGGCAATTCCTTCGAGAATACCAATAAGAACGATGGAAAAACCTATACTCTTCAAATAGATAGGCATGATAGGATATAGCATCTCACTTGCCATATCTGTAAACAAGCTAACAAGCGAAAGTATCCATACAGTGGGTGTTATGAATTTCATATTCCCGGCAACTTTTTTCCAAATATACAGCTATTTTAACTCAGCATGATTGAACCTGAATTGCAGGAAGGGAAGAGTTTTCAATTGATATCGAATTGATAAGGTCTCTCGGATTTATGAACCTGAATCAAATTTTCGTTTATAGAATTTATACAGTTCAACCCACATAACTCCCAGGAAGGCGAATGTCAGGCAGCGAATAATGTCCGTTAAGCTCAAGGCTTCAAAACGAAATAGTTCCTGAACAGGGCCAATATAGATAGATGCAAATAGAATAAGTAATGAGATACTAAGAATTATTGGGATCAGTATGTTTTTATAGCGGATGGTTCTGAGAATTGAATAGTAAAAAGATCTGTTTACCAGAGTTAAAAAGAGATTACTAAAAATCAGCGTCGTATAAATGCTTGTCCGGACAAGTTCCTCCGAACTGTTTCCTGACAAATAAAAATAACCAACTCCCAAACAGGAAACAGTAATGGCAAGACCTTGTATGATACTAATGAATAATTCACGGAAGGAAAAGAATGAAGTACTCATTTTTCTGGGTGGTTTGTTCATGTAATTTTCTTCCAATGGTTCATTCTCGTAAATGATGGAACACGTTGGGCCCATGATTAACTCAAGAACAATTACATGTATAGGCGAGAATATATCATAAAACTTCCAGAACAAAATAAGGGGCAAAGTAACTATGAGGATAATAGGGATGTGAATAGAAATGATATACTGAATGGCCTTTTTAAGATTTTCATATATTTTACGACCCAAAGCCACAGCTTCCGTCATGTGTTTTAAATCATCATCCATAATAATCAATGACGCAGCATTCTTAGCCACTTCACTGCCTCTCATACCCATAGCAACACCTATATGTGCGGCCTTAAGTGCCGGAGCATCATTAACACCGTCACCTGTCATGGCAACAACTTCCCTATTTGCTTTAAGTGCTTCTATCACTTTCAGCTTCGCATCCGGAAACATCCTTGCATACATATGGGCATTCCCTACTTTCTCGCGCAGCAATGAAAATTCCATTTCAATGATTTGCTTTCCTGTCAGAAGTTCTGAACCTTTATTGAACCGGATCTGATCAGCAATTGCAATGGCAGTCTCAGCATAATCACCGGTAATCATTTTTACCTGGATTCCTGCCTGATAAAATTGGCTGATAATCTCCGACATGTTTTCTTTAGGTGGATCATAGAAAGCAATCATACCTAAAAAATCAAACTCGAACTCATGCTGAGATTTAGGAAGCTTATCCAAATCTGTCATTGCTTTTGCAACTCCAAGCACTCTAAAACCTTTTGCCGCCAGCATATGTCCTTTCTTTTGGATGTCTTCCTTTTGATTCAGCTGCATATTGCATTGTGAAAGAATCCCTTCCAATGCACCTTTGGCAGCAATTTTATAATCCCCCGATTTATCGGAGAATACATGAGTCATGACGGGGGGATTTCCACTCAAGGGGTATTCATGAAACATCCTAAAGTCTTTTCTTTCATCAAGAGGTGAAAGTTTGGAATACATGTGATGTATCGACTTTTCCATCGCATCAAAAGGAATCGTCTCGGAGGCCCACAAAGCGTAATTAAGCACTTCATTGTACTTCCCCGAGTTGTTAGTATAATCGAAATATTTGTCAGAAACATAATCGTAAATCACTGAAACCATCATTTTATTTTCTGTGATAGTTCCGGTCTTGTCAACGCAAATTACGGTAGCAGCACCAAGAGTCTCAACTGTATGAGGGCTTCGTGCAATAACTTTTTTCTTATATAGATGATAGGCACCCAGTGCCATAAATGTACTAAAGGCGACAGGAATCTCTTCAGGCAAAATTGACATGGCCAAAGTGAGACCGCGCAGCATGGATTGCAAAATATCTCTTGTGATAAAATAATTCAGAATCCAAACAATCAGGAATGCAATCACACCGATAAATACCATTGATCGGATAAATCTGTTTATCTGTTGCTGTAAGGGCGTTTTGCTTTCTGTAATTTCATGTAGTGATTTACCTATTTTTCCAAAAGCTGTATGCATTCCGATGCTTGTCACCCGGGCAAAACAAGAACCGGAAACCACTTGTGTACCTTGAAATATTAAATTGTTTCCCGGATTTAAATCTTTGTAAACAGCCAATGATTCTCCGGTAAGGATACTTTCATTCACTGAATAGTCATTTAGTTTTAAAATCATTCCATCTGCGGGGATCAGATCCCCGTCTTCCAGATTGATGATGTCATTAACAACAATTTCATTTGATGCTATCCGTACAAGTATTCCATTGCGCATAACTTTTGCAAGTGGTGCCGCTAGTTTGTTTAAGGCATCAACTGCATTGCGACTTCTGTTTTCCTGAAAAAGCGAAATCCCCGCAACAAAACTTAATGCAAAGAGCATGATTACACCTTCACTGAATTCCCCAAGCAAAAAATAAATCATGGCAGTCAGAACCAGAATAATGAAAAGCGGTTCGGTTATGACTTCAAGCAGAACTTTAAAGAATTTGTGTTGATCCCCGGCTTTCCAATCGTTCGTACCGTACTTCTTACGGTTTTCTAAAACTTCCTCATCGTTTAGTCCTGCCGGTTGATTCATTTCATTCATAAGTCATAATGAGAATTAGTGTGCAGGAGATAAATTCTTTAGAGATATTCATAGTGTTAATTTTGATCAACAGAGACGCTTACAGGCAATTTGAGTCGGAAGGCATTTTATTCCTCTTTTCTTATTGCGTAAATTAACTCGTCAACAAATTCATCGTTTTTATAAAATGTTTTTTCAAACCTGGCTTCAAGTTTGAATCCCGCTTTCTCAAGTGCCTTTTGAGAGCCAATATTGGTTCCAAATGGTCTGGCATAAATTCTGTTAATCGGCCAGGTCTTAAAAGCATAATCTGTCATTTGTTTGATTGCTTCGGTCATTATACCCTTTCCCCAATAGGATTCTGAAAGCCAATATCCCATTTCAGCATTCATTTTTTGAATATCAGATTGCATATGAACGCCAACCGCTCCCACGGTTTCTCCGTCAATTTCTATTGCCAGAACATTAGGGGGATTATTTGAAGAAACAAAATTGATAAAAGCCTTTCCCTTTTCTATAGTATAAGGAAAAGGAAATTGATCAGTCATATTTTTGGCAATTTTAAAATTGTTAGCATGCTTGATAAGACTGTCGAGGTCTGTTACCTTCCAGGGACGTAAAGCAAATTTAAATTGCGGTTTATTCTGCATCACTTCATCGTTTATAGTTTTTTTCATAAATGGATATCCATTCCTTTGCAGTCATTTTCGAAGCAAGTTCACCAATAAGTTTGAATGGAATTTGGTCCGGCTTTTTAAAACGTATGCAACTTTTACCCATGTCCAATTTTGTTGTGCCATGCCTCGTATACTCTGTAGTAAACCATTTATACAAGGCTTTATCAGCATACACTCCCATATGATACACGGCGATGAAGTTCTTTTGAGAGGCAATATTCATGAATGGAAGCGGAAGTTTTGGATCACAATGATAGCCATCCGGGTAAACAGAATGAGGAATCACATAACCAATCATTCCATATGACATTACTTCTGAAAAGTCTTTTGGCAGATTATTTTTTATAATTTTCCTTAGTTTAATCATGGCCGGTTTCCTTTCTTCCGGAAGTTCATCAATGTATTCTTGCGGACTTATGGCTGAAGATTGCATCCTGATATTTTGTTGTAGTATAAAATCACGGAAAATTTAGCCTTGATTTATATTGAAGCATTCAAATTTATACATTATTAAACTATTATTCTTGATAGATTGAAAATTCCATGGAGGTGTTTAACCATTCGATGTCTTAGGTAAATATCCACCCTTCGCAAAGGAAAATATTGAACAGGTAAGTGTTCCAGATTACACAAAGAAGTATGAGTATACTTGCCAGTACCCATTGAACCGACCTTTTTAAGTGATTATAAAAATACAAAAACATGAAGGTGATGATTGAAAGATGCATTCCGACGAATGAAAAGGTGAATCGACCGTCACCGTACCCGGTTTGTGTCAGAAAAACAGTAAGCAGGATGAGTGGGATTATAAATAGAATAGAACCTAAGCGTTTGTTTGCGACAGGCAGATGATTCAAGGTGAATAATGCCACAATATAAAAGGCCGGACTCGACATTGTAAATCGAAAAAAGCTGTGGAGATTTCCCCCGGCCGTTAGAAAAATAAATATCAGGATTCCAGCCAGGTAGAAAATTGAAATCAGAAAAAAGTAGGAATCTGCATTTTCATTTCTTTGGATTGTCTCTGAATAATACCTGCTGAAAATTTTCCTTTTTAGAATGGAGTAAATGACAAAAGCCAAAGAAGGAATTGCTATAAAAAAGACGGAGAATGCGTTCATTCCAAATCCTTCTTTAGACCAATCTGAAATATGATGAAACAAACCAATGCTTCCCGCCCAGTATTTTTGAGCATCTATCATAGTGGTAAAGGAACCCGAGGAAGCATATTGAATGAGAATAGCTACCACTAAACCAAGAAAGAACGGAATACTTTTCTTCAGAAAATTTCTGACAGCGAATGATAAATTTCTATGTGACAAAAAACATAAACTGTCGACCGTGAAAATGGCAAGGAGAATAAACAGTGTTGCCGGTCTGAGCATGGCCATTCCAAACACTGCTATAAAATAAAGCCGATAATTATTTTGTGAGTGGCCTGCAAAGGCCAGTGTCATGGTAAAAAGAAACAATGATTCTGTATAAGGAATGTAGAAAATGACTGTACCGGGAAGCACGACTAATAAAGCATAGATCAGTAATTTTTCCTTGGCACCACCTTTATAAAGGAGTTGGACCAGAATTGCCAGGGAGAGGATAAACAGAAAATAATTGAGGATCGATATCCCAATTGAATTTAGCTGTGAAACTTTCCACAAAAGAGGAAACAAGGGAAAGAACGCACCCCTTACTTCAGAGTAACATCCATCATCCTTAACGTATAATTTTTCCTTTATGCAATAATAAATATCAGCATCCCAATTTTGCAATCTTCCATTGCTTATAGAAACGTAGGGTTTTTTTATTTGTTGAATTTCAGTTACACCATCAACTTTAAGACGAATGTAATTTGAAGAAATTTGCCCTAAGGTATTTTGATAGACAGATTCATTCTGTAAGAGATAAAAGATACCTGTGAAAAGTATTAGATTCAGTAGTCCAGCCTTTAATAAATTCCCGGATAATAAACGCATAGATAAATCATCTTGACCGGAGACAAATGTATAAGAAAACCGGTAGTAAAGGCCTTTTTCTTATTTGGCGTTTGCTTATATTTTTTTAATTCAATACGACATTATGTCGAATGAAATTATTATTATCGCTTAAAATGAATAGTAGGGCATATATAGGGAGTCGACAAATTGGACCATTATCTTCCAGGTGGGCTATTTATTTTTTGGTCTTACTAGTTTCATTACCTGTTTCCTTAAATGCAAGAGAAAGCAGGGTAAAGGCTTTCTGCAATCTTAGCCGTCCGGAAAGGTGCTGGGTTCTCAGTCATCCTTTTGTTGCATCAAAAGCCTGGAAGCTTACTAAGCTAACAAGGAAAATAACACTTGAAATCAGCAAAGACACGCTGCTCGATGGAGATAAAAACGGCGGGCAGGTGGATGCGTTCCGGCATACATTTTGGCTTGCATTACTTTCCCAAAATATGCATTGGAGAAAAGCTTTTAAATTAAGCGAGGCGCATGAGAAGGGGAACTACCATTCATTTAAAAAAGGGAAGGAAGAAGACGGTATTGTACCGGACTCTGCATTCTCGGTGATGGATAGATACAATAATCGCTTAGGCATAGAGATAGGTTTGGCAAACAAATTTGTTTCCCGGGATACGCTTATACAACTTGTTGTTGAGGCTATTTTGAATGGCGATGCAAAAATTCTATCAAAGAACAGTGTGGGTGAATATTTGGATTGTGATGGCAATATTATAGCGCCTAAACCCCGGATTTGGAACATTCCCAGGTGTCTTATTTCATCGGACAAGCGTGCAAAATAGTTCG
Source organism: Bacteroidota bacterium (assembly GCA_004295015.1). Lineage (GTDB taxonomy): Bacteria > Bacteroidota > Bacteroidia > AKYH767-A > 2013-40CM-41-45 > QQVM01. The sequence continues at coordinate 41,429 of SHNE01000008.1, forward strand.
AATTTGTATTGATTTAATGGGAAGGAACCTGTAATTTGCATATAAATGTGTAATTTTACCCTATAAAACCTTTATTATGAAATATCAGGCTATTGACAGCAAACTTTTTATTGAGAACAGAAAAAACTTTGTAAAACATTTATCGATGCACAGCATTGCCTTTTTTCAGAGCAATGATGAGATGCCTCGAAATGGAGATTCTAATTTTCCTTTCCGCCAGCAAAGTGATTTGTTTTGGATGACAGGCATCGATCAGGAAAAAACTATTTTGGTTATTGCACCAAATCACCCTCTTCCTGAATACAGAGAAGCATTGTTTGTTAGAAAGACAAATGAACATATTGCTGTTTGGGAAGGGCATAAGTATACCAAAGAGGAGGCGCGTGCTGCATCAGGCATCCAACATGTATATTGGGTGGAAGATTTTGCTAACATGCTGCCTATGATGATGCATCATTCTCAGAAAGTGTTAATCAACCTCAATGAGAATGATCGCTTCTCCACCGAAGTACCATATCGTGATGAAAGATTTGCTGCCGACCTCAGAAGTAAATATCCAAACCACTTGTATGAACGTACAGGTTTAATAATGGCAAGGTTGCGTGCAATCAAATCGGACATTGAGGTGGGCCTTATGCAGACAGCTTCAAATATTACAGAGAAGGCATTTCGTCGTGTGTTGAATTTTGTACGTCCGGGTGTGATGGAGTATGAAATCGAAGCTGAGATCATTCATGAGTTTATTCGAAACCGTTCAGATGGACATGCTTATACTCCCATAATAGCCAGTGGTGCAAGCGCATGTATCTTACATTACAATGAGAATAACCGGGAATGCAAGGAGGGCGATGTAATTCTAATGGACTTCGGTGCAGAATATGCAAATTATGCAGCTGATTTGAGCCGATCGATTCCTGTTAGTGGTAAGTTTACTAAAAGACAGAAGGATGTATATAATGCAGTTTTACGTGTGATGCGTGCGGCAAGCAAAATGTTGATTCCGGGAAATACCATCGTGAAGTATCATGAGGAAGTTGGTAAACTGATGGAAGAGGAATTAATAGGGCTTGGATTATTAGATGCTGCCGAAGTGAAGAAGCAAGATCCGAAACAACCACTTTATAAAAAATATTTTATGCACGGAACCTCTCACTTCCTCGGATTGGATGTTCATGATATCGGTAATCGCTATGAACCTATGCAGGCAGGAATGGTCTTCACTTGTGAGCCTGGCATTTATATTCCTGAAGAGAATTTAGGTATACGTATCGAGAATGATATTCTTATAACGGAGAAAGGTCCTTTCGATTTGATGGCTAACATTCCTGTTGAAGCCGATGAAATTGAGGAATTGATGGCGAAGCAGAAAGTATCTGTTAAGGCTTGAAGAGTTAGATTATTAAAAATAAGTATACTGCTTTCGATACGCAATTAGTTATTCATTTTAGTGAATTTTAAAATATGCCACGAATGCACGAATGGTTTTGAAGAGAATTTGTGCTGTAGGAACAAACATTAATTTGCACAAAGATTAATTAGCATATATAATAAGTGAAGAGCAAATTTATTCGTGCATTCGTGGCAATTAAATTTTCATTGCTCAAGCATTTATTAAATTGCCAAAAATTTGAATGATGAGCATCAAAGCAGGAACAATAACCATCAACGTAAGAGATCTGGACAAGTCCATTTCTTTTTACGAATCACTCGGCCTGACTTTAAAGCAACGATGGGGCGAACACTATGCTGAATTAAGTTCACCCGGCTTAACCATCGGACTTCATCCTTCAAAAGAAGTGAATAGCCAGGTTGGCTCCGGTAATGTTTCAATTGGTTTTACAATGGATAATTTTGATGAGACGAAATCTTTACTCAAAAAATTAGCCATTGAAGTGACTGAGAGAAAAGAAGCGGGAGGGGAGTTTTTTCATTTTAAAGATCCGGATGGATCGGCATTATATTTTATTAAACCAAAGTGGTAAGTTTTATGAAAGATTTTCTTCTCCAATACATTCGATACAACGATTGGGCAAATAAACGTATTGCAAAATTTATTCTGGATAACTGTTCTGCAGAACAAATAGACAAAGAAATAAAAAGTAGTTTCCCTTCATTAAAGAAAACGCTCTTGCATATTTGGGGAGCGGAGTCAATTTGGTTACAAAGACTTAAAGGGGATTCTCCTGAAGTTTGGAAAGGCAGTACTTTTTCCGGAAGCATTGATGAATTGTGTAAAGAAATTTCACAAACGAATCAGGATTATATCGACTTCGCTGAATCATGTGGAGAAGCTTTTTTACTCTCTCCCTTTTCTTATAAAAATCTCGAAGGAAAGGAATTTAGCAATAGTCGGGCTGATGCTATTTTACATTGTGTCAACCACAGCTCCTTTCACCGCGGACAATTAATCACTATTCTGCGACAGCTTGATTTTACGCAGTTGTTTTCTACGGATTATATTGCTTATTGCAGGGAGAGGTAGTGGTTTAATTATTTTGAATTTAGTTTCTCGTAATGTGATACTACGTTTGTTTGCCACGAATGCACGAATAAAACTGCTACGATTTTTGTATGCTACCAAATTATTGAATAGCTATAAAATATTAATTGGCATGGCGTTTATGAATGCGACGATATTCGTGCATTCGTGGCTAAAATAAAGGTAGTAAAACTTCAGACAATAAATCCTTAGCACAAGATTTTTGTATTATTATTTTTGATTTGGCTTTTATCTAATTTCGAGTCTACATTTGTTGCCATGAATGCACGAATAAAACTGCTACGATTTTTGTATGCTACCAAATTATTGAATAGCTATAAAATATTAATTGGCATGGCGTTTATGAATGCGACGATATTCGTGTATTCGTGGCTTAGAATAACTTTGTAGAACTTCAGACGTTAAATCCTTAGCACAAGATTTATGTATTATTATTTTTGATTTGGCGTTTATACAATTGTGTGGCTACATTTGTTTGCCACGAATGCACGAATAAATCTACCACGCTATATATGTGCAATCAAATTATTGAATAGCTATAAATTATTAATTGTCTTGGCGTTTATGAATGCGACGATATTCGTGTATTCGTGGCTTAGAATAACTTTGTAGAACTTCAGACGTTAAATCCTTAGCACAAGATTTATGTATTATTATTTTTGATTTGGCGTTTATACAATTGT
>SHNE01000042.1 GCA_004295015.1 Bacteroidota bacterium
TTAAATTATTTATTGGGGTGTAAATATTTTCAAATTGCCACGCCCTTCAGGGCGTGGATAAATTCAAAGCGTGATATTGGCTTTAGCCAAATCTTTTTTACCGCACAAATATTTCAGAGCGATTAAATGTGGCGGAGTGTTTTGGCTAAAGCCAAGTTGGTTTTGTACTCTTTATCCACGGCCTGAAGGCCGTGGCAATTCAAACCGGGTGTGACCAAGTTGTTGGTGTTGCTTTGAGTTTCGACCTGATGATTATAGCAATTTAGATTGACTAAGACCAAGTTATCAATGGAACTTTTAAGCACGCTCTTCAAAACTTAGTATTTTAAAAACTGCCTGCGTTTTGAAATTTATATTATTTATGTGGGAGTATTTTTTTTCTAATTGCCACGCCCTTCAGGGCGTGGATAAATTCAAAGCGTGAAAATGGCTTTAGCCAAATCTTTTTTACCGCACAAATATTTCAGGGCGATTAAATATGGCGGAGTGTTTTGGCTAAAGCCAAGCTGGGGTTGTACTCTTTATCCACGGCCTGAAGGCCGTGGCAATTCAAACCGGGTGTGACCAAGTTGTTGGTGTTGTTTTGAGTTTCGACCTGATGATTATAGCAATTTAGATTGACTAAGACCAGGTTATCAATGGAACTTTTAAGCACGCTCTTCAAATCTTAGTATTTTAAAAACTGCCTGCGTTTTAAAATTTAAACTAATTTATTTGGGATTAATTTTTTTCAAATTGCCACGCCCTTCAGGGCGTGGATAAATTCAAGGCACGAAAATGGCTTTAGCCAAATCTTTTTTACCGCACAAATATTTCAGAGCGATTAAATATGGCGGAGTGTTTTGGCTAATGCCAAACAAGGGTTGTATTTTTTATCCACGGCCTGAAGGCTGTGGCAATTGAGAGTCGGCTTTTATCAATAACCCAGCACTTTCTCAATCACCTTCCCAACCTTTTCCGCATTCGGAATCATGGCAAATTCGAGGGTTGAATTCAGTGGGATTGCAGGTAAATTTTCCGAACCAATAATTTCCACCGGTGCATCGAGTGACTCAAAACATTCTTTGGAAATCATTCCGGCTATGGATAGTGCGAAAGAGTTGTTTACCGGTTCTTCGGTTACGACCAGACAACGGCTATGCTTCCTGACCGTTTTGAATATGGCTTCCTGATCCAAAGGCATGATCGTTCTTAAATCCAAAATCTCCACACGACCAGGTAAATTCTTTGCGGCATTTTTTGCCCAGTAAACTCCCATACCATAAGTAATTACCGTGAGGGTGGATTCTTTTCCGGCCTCAGCCTCCTGGACCATGCGCGCTTTCCCAAAAGGAATAATATAGTCTGCATCGGGTTCAATAGTCTTGGCATCCTCCGTGCCTTTTATTTTCGACCAGTATAATCCTTTGTGTTCTAAAATAACGACCGGGTTCGGATCATAGTAGGCAGATTTAATGAGTCCCTTTAAATCGGCACCTGTACTTGGGTAGGCGATCTTAATTCCACGAATATTTGATAACACACTTTCTATACTTGTTGAGTGATACGGACCTCCGCTTCCGTAAGCACCTATCGGTACGCGGATGATAGCACTGACAGGCCATTTACCATTACTTAAATAACAAGAGCGACTAACTTCAGTAAACAATTGATTTAATCCCGGCCAGATATAATCTGCAAATTGTACTTCAACAATTGGTTTTAATCCGACAGCACTCATACCAACCGTACTGCCTATGATAAATGCCTCTTGTATCGGAGTATTAAACACGCGATCATCACCAAACTTTTGAGCCAGTGTGGCTGCTTCGCGAAATACTCCTCCTAATCTTCTGCCTACATCCTGACCATAGAGAAGACATTCCTTATGTTTCTCCATTAATTCTTTCACAGCAAATAGAGCACAGTCAACCATTACGGTTTTTTCTTTGCCTGCAGGTTCACGCTCTCCTTTTTCTTCAGTAACAGGAGTAGGAGCATAGTCATGAGTGAATAAATCTTCAGGACGTGGATCTTCTGATTGTAATGCTTTTTCGAAATCAGATCGAACCATTATGGAGGCCCGGTCACGAATTGGATTTAAATCTTTTTCAGTGAATCCAATATCCAACAATGTTTTATAAAATTTGGGAACAGGGTCTCTTTTCTCGTGCTCAGCCAAATCATGACGATACCACTCTCTGCGAACTCCAGAGGTATGGTGACCTAACAGAGGAACTTTGGCATGAATCATAAATGGTCTGCGCTCAGTTCTGATGAGATGTAAAACTTCTCGGATGGTCTCGAAGGAAGCAAAGAAATCTGTACCATCAATACTCCGCACTTCCATTCCTTTAAAACCAAGAGCATATTCATTCGCATCCATGGAACGAATTTCTTTTGCATGTGCAGAAATATCCCATTCATTATCCTGAACGAAATAGAGAATTGGCATCTTTTTGAGTACAGCCATCTGAAATGCTTCAGCTACTTCGCCTTCAGTAACAGAGCCATCTCCCAGAGAACAAACTACGATGGGCTTATCGGAACCATGATCATCTGCGATGCCAATTTTTTCTTTGTACTGAATCCCCATGGCTATGCCTGTAGTAGGAATCGCTTGCATGCCTGTGGCGGAACTTTGATGAGGGATTTTTGGCATGTCATCTCTCTTCAAACTTGGATGACAATAATATGTTCTTCCACCGGAAAACGGATCATCTCTTTTTGCAAGAAGTTGTAACATCAATTCAAAGGGCGACAAACCCAGACTTAACAAGATACTATCATCACGATAATATGCCGATAAATAATCCTGAGGAAGCAGTTGCAAACCTAAAGCTATTTGGACAGCCTCATGGCCACGTGAAGTAGCATGAACATATTTTTGGGTGATCTGAGCTTTCTCCTCGTACAAATCAGACATGGCACGTGCAGTGCTCATTAATTCAAATGCCTTAAGTAAGGTCTCCCGGTCAATTGAATTTCCGGCCTTTTTCCTGGTTTCCGTTAACATGTAACAAACCTACGGGATTCCGCTTAAATGGCCAAGATTTAAGCATAGTTTTTATCTACAATCGAGTTGAGAATCAGGGCCTTGATGTTGAAAACATTTTGGGCTTGAAAATAATTCGTGAAGACTCTAATAAGTTGATTCAATTGAACTGTCAAGGTCAAAATTCCAATCTTAATTATTGATTGTTTAATTTTAACCCATGGAAAAACCTAAGACCTATTGTGCTGCTGTGAAGTTAATGGAGAAGGACAATGTGCATGTACATTATCATGACAATGAATATGGCTTTCCAATAGAGGCTGATGATTTACTTTTTGAGCGCTTGATATTTGAAATCAATCAGGCCGGTTTATCATGGACTACTATCCTTAACAAGCAGCACAACTTCAGAAAAGCGTATCATAAATTTTCAGTAAAGAAAGTGGCGAAGTATGGAGATATGGACAGAGTTAGATTATTGTCTGATGCCGGTATCATAAGAAACAGATTGAAAGTGGATGCTGCAATTGAAAATGCAAAAACGATTCTTCGATTGCAAAAAGAATTCGGATCGTTCAAGGCGTGGCTTGATCATCATCATCCATTAAAAAGAGAGGAATGGGTAAAATTATTTAAAACAACTTTTCGTTTTACAGGAGGAGAAATTGTGAACGAATTTCTGATGAGCTGCGGTTATCTCCCCGGTGCGCATACTGAAAGTTGTCCTGTTTTCAAAAAAGCTGCTAAAGCCAAGCCCGCCTGGTTGTCAGGGAAGAAATGATCAGGCAACGCCCTCCTTCATTTTCTCAGCATTCTCAGCGAGTTGAAGGGCGTTTAGCATGTCGGTGATATCACCTTCCATAAAGGTTCCAAGGCTATACATAGTCAATCCAATACGGTGATCGGTAATACGACTTTGTGCATAGTTATAAGTCCGGATTTTTGCACTGCGATCTCCGGAAGAGACGAGCGTTTTCCTTTTCTTCGAATCTGCTTCTAGCTTTTTATTTAATTCAAGTTCATAAATCCTTGTTCGAAGTACAGCCAATGCTTTGTCGTAATTCTTAATTTGGGATTTTTGATCCTGACACTGGGCCACGATTCCAGTAGGAATGTGCGTAAGTCTCACCGCAGAGTAGGTAGTGTTTACAGATTGTCCTCCGGGACCGGATGAACAATACAGATCTTTTCGAATATCATTTGTTTTGATATCCACATCAAACTCATCAGCTTCAGGAAGAACAATAACGGTTGCCGCTGAAGTATGCACACGGCCCTGAGTTTCTGTTTGTGGAACTCGCTGCACACGGTGAACACCGGATTCATATTTTAAGGTGCCGTAGGCTCCATCACCGACTACATCGAAGATAATTTCTTTAAATCCCCCTGCTGTTCCGGGGGTTATGTCAACCACTTCTACTTTATATCCTTTTCGTTCGCAGTATTTATTATACATGCGAAACAAATCTCCTGCAAAAATACTGGCTTCATCACCACCGGTACCTGCCCGTATTTCGAAAATTGCATTCTTTGAATCTTCCGGATCTGCAGGAACGAGCAATAACCTTATTTCTTCTTCAAGTTTTTCATTTCTCTCTTCCAGTTCATCCATCTCTATTTTAGCCAGTTCCCGGAATTCTTCATCCTTCTCGTTTGCCAAAACACTTTTTACATTTTCCAGGTTACTCTGAACGTTTTTGTAGATATGGTATTTCTCCACAATTTTCTGCAGATCTTTATACTCTCTGTTGAGTTGAGCAAAACGTTTCATGTCACTCATTACGGTAGGAACGCTTAACTCACGTTCTACGTCTTCGAAACGTCTGATTATTAATTCTAATTTATCGAGTAACATTGTATTTTTATTGTTGATTTTTGAGACGAAGAAATTCGTCGTGTTAATTTGTATAGTGAAAGTTTCCTTTTTCTGATGCAATTGTAAGTTCATTTTTGTCGGAGCTTTCACACCTTCCGATAATCTGTGCATCGATGTTGAAGGACTTTGATATTTCAATGATATTTTGTGCATCGGATGAATCGCAATAAATTTCCATACGATGTCCCATGTTAAAGACCTTGTACATCTCTTTCCAGTCTGTACCGCTTTCTTTCTGTATTAATTCAAACAAGGGTGGGATAGGCAGCAGTTTGTCTTTAATAACGTGAAGCTTCTGTGTGAAATGCAACACCTTTGTTTGGCCACCGCCACTGCAATGAACCATGCCATGAATTTTACTCCGTGAAGCTTCGAATATTTTTTTCATAACAGGCGCATAAGTACGGGTAGGAGAGAGCACAAGCTTCGCTGCCGGAATCGATAAATTCCATGGCGCAGGAATCTGAATGCTGTCTGTCAAATTAAGCGAGCCGTTGTAAACAAATTTCTCGTCAATAAGTTTATCGTAAGTTTCCGGATATTTTTCACCGGTGATTTTAGCAAATACATCGTGTCTTGCAGAAGTCAAACCGTTACTACCCATTCCGCTGTTATAATCAGATTCATATGTCGCTTTTCCATAGGAAGCTAAGCCAATGATTACGTCTCCATTTTGAATCGTATGATTCGAAATAATATCTGATCGTTTAGCACGAGCTACTACCGTTGAATCCACAATTATCGTCCTGACAAGATCACCGACATCTGCCGTTTCACCTCCGGTGAGTTGGATGCCTATTCCATGAGAACGCAAATCTTCCAATACCTCCTCAGTACCTTTAATAATTGCTTTGATCACTTCTGCAGGAATGAGGTTTTTATTTCTGCCTATGGTTGAAGATAAGAGCATATTGTCAACAATGCCCACGCAGAGTAAGTCGTCGACGTTCATCATGATAGCATCCTGTGCTATCCCCTTCCAAACCGACAAGTCACCTGTTTCTTTCCAGTAAGCATAAGCAAGGGATGATTTAGTGCCGGCTCCATCGGCGTGCATTACTATACAGTAATTTTCATCACCACTCAGAATATCGGGAACTATTTTGCAAAAAGCTCCGGGAAAAAGTCCCTTATCAAGATCACGGATTGCGTCATGAACATCTTCTTTTGATGAAGAAACTCCTCTTGCTCCGTATTTGTTTTCCTGTGACATCTGTTGATATGAATTTTTCTGCTTGTGCTTTCCTTAAATAAACGGAAAAAGCGTTCCACATTGCTATGGAACGCTTTTAAACATAAGACTATCGCTACTGTACGATGCGTATCTTCTTTCCCGGACGGAAATTTTTCTCATCAATACCGGGGTTTAGTTTTTTTAGATCTGAATCTTTCAGATTTAATTTCTTGGCTATAGCTTTGTAACTGTCCTCGCCTTTACCAAGGGTATAGAATTTTTTATCGTAGTCTGTATAGTCGCCTTTAGGGTCAACTTTCAATTGCATACCGGCTTCAATCAGTTCTGAACGAAGATCATTTAGTTGCTTCAATTCTTTCACCGTGATGCTAAAGTTTTTCGCAATTTTAACATAGGTGTCGCCTTTCTGACAAGTATATAATTCGCCGGGACCTGATTTTTCTTTCGGTGCATCCTTCACTTCAACTTCTTTTGGAATGGAAGTGTCCTCTGTAGGAATTGAGTCAATTTGTTCTCCGGCTTTAGATCCTTCAGGAATTGAATAATTCAGATTTTCAGAGGCAGATTGACCTGTTACATAATTTGTGCGAAGGACTTTGAACTCAGTACGACGGTTTAACTGATGTGCTTCTTCTTTTTGTTTGGTTGATTTAAGTTTGCTGATAAAGGCTTCATTCAATACATCTCCGGCATTGAAGCTTCCTAAATCCCTTTCCAGTCTTCTTGGTTCACGTGCTGCATATCCTTTGTAAGTAAGTCGTTCTGCCGGAATTCCGTTTTTAATCAGATAGTTTACTACCGATTGTGCACGTCTCGATGATAGCGTGTCATTCGTCATCGGAATTGGACGTGCGTCAGTATGCGAGCCGATTTCGATTACTGTAGTTGGATTTTCATTCAGCGTGCTGAGTAATTCATCCAACGATTTTTTTGATTCAGGGCGAAGATCCCACTTACCCAAATCGTAGTAAATTTCAGGTAATTCAATTGCACGAAGTATAGAGCGCATGGCGAAGTCAAAATCACCAATGAAATCTTTGCTTTGTTCAAGGCCGACGGTCGATACTTCCAGGTATTTATTCAGGTAATTATTCATCGTGGCGGAAATCTTATAGGAAGTCTCCGGTTTCAGGTCAAATTTATAGGCACCTGTTTTGTCAGTTTTAAATGGAATAGATGTTCCATCACTCCCAAACATTTCAATATTTGCATTTTCAATATTTGCACGCGTGTCTGCATCATATACACGACCGGAAATAGTGAAAACCAGTGGTGGTAAATTCCATGTGTAAATATCATCACCACCTTTTCCTCCATCACGGTTTGAACTCAAGAATCCACGATCACCGGTAGTTTCATCCAATACAAATGCGAAATCGTCTGCTGAAGTATTTATTGGATATTTCAGGTTAACCGGATCTGACCATACACCGTCTGTCATTTTCGACATGAAAATATCAAGCCCGCCCATTCCAAGGTGTCCTTTGGAAGAATAGTAAAGTGTGTTATCAGCGGTGATGAAAGGGAACATGTCATCATCAGGAGTATTAATTTTGTTTCCCAGGTTCACCGGAGTGCCCCATTCTTTCGACTTTTTATCAAAGCTTGTCATCCATATGTCCTTGCCTCCCTGACCACCATCCATGTCAGAGACAAAGTACAAGGTCATTTCATCAGCTGATAAACTTGGCTGTCCCACTGTAGCACTGTCGGCATTCAACGGAATCAGTTTAGGTTCATCCCAAGTCTGGCCTTTACGTTTAGTGTAATAAATTTCACATGAGCCCATCTTACCTTTTTCCATAGGACAACGAGTGAAAAACATATCGCTTCCTTTGCTGTCCATCGTAGCACTTCCATCATTGGCGCTTGAGTTGATTGGCTCAAGGAGTGGTTTAGGTGAACTCCATTTTCCTTTCTTGTCAACGACAGCTTCATAGAGGTCCTGGAATTTTTCACCGGTACCTCCATCATTCGCTTTTCCTATAGATTCCTGACGGGCTGAAGTGAAAATGATATGTCTGTGGTCTTTGTGCGAATAAAATGCGCCGAAATCACCATATTTGGTGTTTACGGGAGAAAGATTTTCAACTTTATAGCGGGTAGGCTTGTCCTTCCATTTTTGAGCCTGTTCGCAGGATGCAATACCGTTAGCACCACGCGGATCAGACGGAGCTTCTTTTACATAGTTAGTATACTGTACAATTGCCTCGTCATACTTGCCATTGTACTTAAGTGCATTGGCATAGTGAAGAATAGCCATAGGATCTTTGTACTTTGCCTTAATCGATTTATTATACCAAACTTCCTGATTTCTGAAATCATTGGTAAGCCTGTATGATTCGGCGACTTTGTAGATGATTTCAGCCTTTTTAACTTTGTTTTTCTCTTTGGTATAGGCTTTCTTGTACAAGATGGCAGCATCGTAATAATCTCCTTTGGCAAATGCAAGGTCGGCCTGAATCAGAGGTGTTCTCTGAGCGGTGACTATGCCAGAATTTAAGACCAGGAGTGTGGCAAGAATTAAACGGGTTAATATTCTCATTTTTGGGGTATGGGTTATGAGTAAAAACGGGAAAATGTATCCCTTTCAGGCAAAGAAAGCAAGATTTTTCAGGATAACAAAGCCTTAATTTGAATTCATTTTAACCGTCCTTTTCAGCAGGATTTATGACCTCCTCTTGGCCCAATAGGTGCCTGGTTTTCATGGATTCAAGGGATAAATCGTGTTACTCAAATAGAACAGTTAAATCCGGATAGCAACAAGCCGTTTTAGTTAAAACAATATAAGAGTGATTTTAACTAAGCCTATGTTGCTTCGATTCATCGAATGAAGCAAGGGTGGCCGGCTAACCATAGGAATGCACTTGTTTTGAGCTAAATCTTTTTTAAATTTGTTTTATATAACTCCGAATTTTAAATTATACCCTATGAGAACTCTTCGCAATTTTAGTGTTTTAATGATAGCATTTTGTCTTCTGTTCATTCCCTCCGGTGTCTATGCACAAAAATCCATGGTTATTGGGGGAAATGTTATTAAGGCAAATCTATCTTCTGCTGTATTATCAAACTACCAGATACAGTATGAACGAGTAACAGGCCCGTTTCAGTCGGTTGCCATTGGCTTTTCCATTTCTCCGAATGTAAAGTTGCCTTTTGGCGGATCACTTAGTGATGCTGTTGGCGGTGATGATGATCAGATTGTGAAAGCCATCGAATCTATTCGCTTCACACGCTTCTCAGTGACTCCTGAATACCGTTTTTATTTCGGTCAGAAAGGTGCACCGGGTGGATTTTATCTCGGAACATTTGCACGTTATACTCACATGTCCATGGAAAATATATACCCGTTTACAACGGATGATGGCATCGAGCATGAGATGGAAGTAAAGGGCACATTTAACGGATATGGTGCCGGTGCTATGATCGGCATACAATGGTTGCTCGGCAGCAGTATCACACTTGACTGGTGGATCATTGGGCCATTTATTGGAGTTATGAATTCAAAATTTGATGGCGTTGATAATCATCCAACAGATAAATTAACGCCTCAGCAAGAAGCAGATCTTGAAGCTGACATTAATGATGTTGAGTTGCCAATGTGGACTGTGGAAGCGGATGTTCAGGATATGAAAGCTACCGTTGACTTAAAAGGACCTTTTTACGGGGCCCGCTTCATGGGACTTAGTTTTGGATTCAGGTTTTAAAAAAAATTGATTGAAATAAAAAAAACCATGCAAGCGATTGCATGGTTTTTTTTGCGCAAAGAATTTGCTTAGCGTACAATTACTAATTCTCTGTATTTCGCCAGAGGCCATCCTGCATCATCAACGATCATTTCGAGCTTGTCGGCATGATAGCGAATGATATCAAAAAACGGTTTAACCTTTTCGCAGTACGCTATAGCTTTGTCGCGTTGGTTTTCCAGCTTGTTGGCTTTTTTTCTTGCCTCGATCATCTCGCCGACTTTAATTTTGATTGTGCTGACGTGTTCTGAAATTTCCTGCAACATTTCAACCTGTACGGCATAAACATCTTGCTTCATTCCTATGCGTGTGAGTGATTCAACGTTGCTTGCAAGAATGGTTTGATACTTAAGTGCAGCCGGTATAATATGATTCACCGCCAAATCACCCATGACTCTTGCTTCAATCTGAATTTTCTTGCTGTAGGTTTCAAGCATTATCTCATGACGGGCTTCTAATTCACGATGAGAGAATATATCAAGGTCTTCAAAAAGTTTCAATGACTTTTTCGAAACATATGCATCGAGTGAAGTGGGAGTTGTTTCTATGTTAGAAAGTCCGCGCTTAGCTGCTTCCTTTTTCCACTCGTCAGAATATCCATTTCCTTCGAAACGTACAGCCTTTGACTCAACAATATATTGTCTTAACACTTTTAGGATGGCCTCGTCTTTTTTAAGACCTTTTTCCATCAGAGAATCGACTTCCTTCTTGAAATTCTTCAGCTGATTCGTCACAATCGAATTTAATACCATCATGGCATTTGAACAATTCGCCGATGAACCAACGGCGCGAAACTCAAATTTATTTCCGGTAAAGGCAAAAGGAGAAGTACGATTCCTGTCTGTATTGTCGAGAAGGATTTCAGGAATTTTACCAATGTTCAGTTTCAATGCGGTCTTCTCATCGGCTGTCATCTTTTTTTCAGGAACCATTTCCTCCAACTCATTAAGGATGTTGGTTAACTGTCTTCCAAGGAAAATCGACATAATTGCCGGAGGTGCTTCGTTTGCACCCAGTCTATGATCATTACTGGCAGAAGCAATACTTGCTCTGAGCAAATCAGCATGTTCAAAAACCGCTCTGATGGTATTCACAAAAAATGTGAGGAACATCATATTGCTTTTCGGTGTACTTCCGGGGCTAAGCAAATTTTTTCCTGTGTTAGTGCTCAAGCTCCAGTTATTATGTTTTCCGCTACCGTTAATGCCTGCATAAGGTTTCTCATGTAAGAGAACTTTGAAGTGATGACGGCGCGCAACCTTGTCCATCAAATCCATTAACAATGCATTGTGATCGACCGCAAGATTTATTTCTTCAAATACGGGAGCGCATTCAAACTGACTTGGTGCTACTTCATTATGCCGGGTTTTCAGAGGAATGCCGAGTTTATATGCCTCGGTTTCGAAATCGAGCATGAAAGAATAAACTCTTTCCGGAATTGATCCGAAATAATGATCTTCCAGCTGTTGTCCTTTAGCAGGGGAGTGACCAAATAATGTTCGACCGGTGATAAGTAAATCCGGTCTTGAATTGTGTAGTGCGGTATCAACTAAAAAATACTCCTGCTCAACACCAAGTGTCGCGAAAACCTTTGTAATATCTTTATCGAAATACTGACAGACTTCCACAGCGGCTTTATCCAATTCGTGCAAAGCTTTTAGCAATGGAGCTTTGTAATCGAGTGTTTCTCCTGTGTATGAAACGAAGATTGTTGGAATACAAAGTGTCTTCCCGCTATTGCTTTCCATAATGAAAGCCGGAGAACTTGGATCCCATGCTGTATAACCTCTTGCTTCAAATGTATTCCGAATGCCTCCGCTTGGAAAAGAAGATGCATCGGGCTCTTGTTGTGCAAGTGCATTTCCTGAGAAATGTTCAATAGCTTTTCCATCACTCATTTCAAAAAAGGAGTCATGCTTTTCTGCTGTGAGTCCTGTCAGCGGTTGAAACCAATGAGTGTAATGGGAACATCCTTTGCTGCTGGCCCAATCCTTCATACCCAAGGCTACCAGATCAGCCATAGTTCTGTCAATCTGTACTCCATGATCAATGGCAGCCATCACTGCTTTATAGGCTTCGCGCGGTAAGTGCTTTTGCATGGCGTCTTGATTAAAGACGTTGTTTCCGAAAAAATCTGAAATTTTAACGGATGGGGGATTAACCCGCATCGGTTCACGGTCGAGTGCTAATTCCAAAGCACGAAATCGAAGATTACTCATAGCATGATTGAATTTAATGGATACTGTTAATTTGATTTAATGGATTTGTTGAATATTCCTTAAACGGATATAAAAATAAAAGTTTCTGCAATTATACTATAAAAAATAGGGGGTAGTCAAGAAAAAAGTATGTTTTTTTGAACAAGTGCTGTTAATTTTAGGGGGTGTCTCCTAAAAATTACAATAAATTTGAAAATAACTTACAATTTTATGTTTTTCTGTAAAATATGAAAAATGAATAGAAATGGAGGTATGGCCATTAAAAAGCCCTCCTTTTTAGGGGAGGGCCATGAAATTCATATATATTTTAATAAAATCTTACTTTCTTCCAAGCTTGTAAAGAAAACGTACGTGAGAAGCTACGGCCTTTCCAAAAGTTCTTTGTTCATGGTAAGGTAAACCGTATTCTTTACAAACATCTTTAACGATCAAGCTGAGTTGAGGGTAGTGAACGTGTGAAATCTTTGGGAACAAATGATGTTCAACCTGATGATTTAGTCCTCCTGTAAGCCATGTAACAATTTTGCTTCCGGTGGCAAAATTTGCTGTCGTGCGGATCTGATGAGTAGCCCAATCACTTTCGATAGGTACGGCCTGAGGTGGTGGTGTAATGAAACTTGTGTCTTCTACCGTATGTGCAAGTTGGAATACAACACTTGTGATTAATCCTGTAGTTATAGCGAATACTGCATAACCTAACAAGAGTGCAGGTACAGAATAGAAGTATAAAGGAACAGCGATGTAGAAGAAGATGTACAAAACTTTTGTCAGCCAAAATCCAAAATGGTCTTTGAAACCGATTTTAATATTTCCGTGATCAGCTATTTTACGTGAGAAATATTTTTTGAAATCGAGTACAAATATCCAGAACATGTACATCAATCCGTACGCAAAAGGAAAATAAAGGTGTTGGTATTTATGAATTGCACGTCTTTGCTGGCTTTCCGTCATACGGAAGAATGGTTCATTAAGAATATCATCGTCTACGTGATCAATATTTGTAAAAGTGTGGTGAATGATATTGTGCTTGATGTTCCACAAGAAAGAGCTTGCTCCAAGCATATTGAGTGTTAAGGCTGCAAGTCTGTTTACAACCGGACTTTTCGACAAGCTGCCATGAGCGCCATCGTGCATGATATTAAATCCAATCAGAGCAGTTGTGATTCCCAGTAAAACACAAAGTAAAAGTGCCCATGCTCCGGGAATCAGGTGAGTGGCAAGAATGATATATGTACTTAGGAAGGTGGCCAAAAGAATTATTGTCTTCACAATATTTCTGTAATCACCATGCGTGGAGATTTTTCTCTCCTCAAAGTAATTGTGCACACGCGTTTTTAAATCTTTGTAAAAATTGGCGTGATTACCACTGAATTTTATTGATGCCATTTGATTCGGGTTATTTTGTTTTTTTTGGTAAAGAATTTCTTTTGAGAAGGTATAACACCCAGACCCAGCTTAAGTTCTTAGTCGCTTGCAAATATACATATTCTCGGTCAGAATTTTCTCTCTATTCTTTCGAAAATTGACCTGCCATTGTTAATAAATCAACTAGGTCAATTGACTCATTTTGGCAGTATAAATTTTCATTGCTGATTATTGCTCATGATTGGGCATAAAAAAAAGGCAAAAAATATTTTTTGCCTTTTTTAAATTAGACGATTCGGACATTTTGTCCGCATCTACCAACCTGAGTTGTACTTTTTCTTTTTTTGTCCTGATTTTTGTTCCGATTTCTCTCTCGGCTTAAAATCCCCTTTGCGGGGTGGTTTATCTGACCATGACTTTTTTCCTCCTGAATAATCTTTTTTCTGGAAATCTTTTTTTCCAAAGTCTTTCTTGGGCGCTTCTCCTGATTTTTCAACGCGTACCGGTCGTCCATTGTGGAATTCATCAGAAAAAGATTTGAGTGCTTTTTCCATGTGTTCCTCTTTTTCAATTTCCACGAAAGAATAAACAGGCTTGATATCTATTCGTCCGATATCTTCTTTTTGTAAGCCGGTTAATTCAAGAATGTAACCGAGAAGTTTTCCTTTATCAAATCCATCCACTGAACCAACATTGACAAACATGCGCGGTGCTCCGAAACGTGGTCGGTCTGCCGAACTTTTTCCCTGGTGGGCAATGTCAACATTCAGATTTGGAGCATTACGGTAGTCGTTAAGGAATCTGTTGAATTCGAGACTCACAATACGCTTTATGATTTCTTCTTTTGTCAGTCCTTCAAATTCTTTGTAGACAGGCTCAAGATATTTTGCCAAACCTTTCTCATTCACTTCGACTGTATGAATCTTGCGAATGAAATGCAGCAATTGTTGTTCTCCGAT
The DNA here is from genome assembly GCA_004295015.1 of Bacteroidota bacterium. GTDB lineage: Bacteria > Bacteroidota > Bacteroidia > AKYH767-A > 2013-40CM-41-45 > QQVM01. Next base: position 14,335 of record SHNE01000042.1, read on the forward strand.
ATCGACAGCATCAGGAATTTTACCGAGGTGGAATTTTTTGTTTAATTTTTTCTCAATCTGACGAATCTTATAAATCTCTTTCATGTTTACCAGCACAATTGAGATACCTGATTTTCCTGCACGAGCAGTTCTTCCGCTTCTGTGCGTGTAGTTTTCTATTTCATCAGGAAGGTGATTGTGAATTACGTGGGAAATATCCTGCACGTCGATTCCTCTTGCTGCCACATCAGTTGCAACCAATACTTGCAGAGACCGGTTCCGATAGCGATTCATTACTTTGTCACGCTGCTGCTGACTTAAATCACCATGCAATGCATCAGCATTGTATCCGTCTTTAATCAGATTTTCTGCAATGCGCTGCGTGTCCAGTTTCGTACGACAAAAGACGACTCCGAATATTTCAGGAGTAGAATCCAGAATTCTGCGCAAGGCAATATAACGGTCGCGTTCGTGTACAACATAATAGTAATGCTCTAAATTATCTGCGCCGCTATTTTGTTTTCCTACCGTTAATTCTGCAGGGTTTTTCATATAGTTCGCGGAAATCGTGCGAACTTCAGAAGGCATTGTGGCAGAGAAGAGCCAAATGTTTTTTTCCTTTGGAGTTGTAGAAAGAATATCATCGATATCTTCCTGAAATCCCATGTTGAGCATCTCATCTGCCTCATCAAGGACGACAAATTTTACGGTTGCAAGGCTAAGGGCCTTTTTACCTATCATATCAATAAGACGACCCGGAGTAGCGACTACAATTTGTGCACCTCGCTTCAACTGACGCATTTGGGTGGTGATGCTGGCGCCTCCATACACAGGAACGATATTCGCACCTTGGGTAAACTTGGCAAACTTGTTCAGGTCTTCGGTAATCTGCACGCAGAGTTCCCGAGTTGGAGCAAGGATTAAAGCTTGAGTAGCTGTCGAATTAAAATTGATTTTTTCAATAAGAGGAAGTCCGAAAGCAGCGGTTTTTCCGGTGCCGGTCTGTGCCAGACCAATAAAATCAGACTTATCTTTTAGGAGTAGGGGTATTGCTTGTTGCTGGATGGGAGTTGGCTCTTTAAAGCCCAAGGCATCTATGGCCTTTAACACTTTTTCACCCAACCCAAGTTCTGGGAAGGTTAACATTATACTTTTTTAAAATAAGGCTGCAAAGGTAGGCTTTTCCTCTCTAAACTCCTTGAAAAACAGGAAATAAACTTTTATGCCCTATTCCGTCTAAAAACAGATTAAGTCTCAGCTGAATAGGCACTTGAGACTTGAAAAAACTCCAAAACAATTGTCCGGCTTGCTAATCTATTTAACAAGATACATCACTTCCTTGACGGCTTTAATGACTTTTTCAGGATTTGGTAAAAATGCCTCTATCAAGGTTGGCGCATAAGGCAAAGGAACATCTCCACCCATCACACGAAGGACCGGTGCGTCCAGGTAATCAAATGCATCTTTTTGGACCTTGAAAGCAACCTCTGTGGCAATGGCTGCCAATGGCCAGGATTCTTCAACAATGACCAAACGGTTTGTCTTTTTAACAGACTCGATCACTGTTTTATAATCAATCGGTCTTACGCTTCGCAAGTCAATCACTTCAGCGCTGATCTGTTCTTTTTCCAATTCCTCAGCAGCTTTACGGGCAATCTTCATCATCTTACCAAAAGAAACTATCGTGACATCCGTACCTTTTCGTACTACATCTGCCACCCCTATAGGGATTAGGTATTCCCCTTCAGGAACCATTCCTTTATCACCATACATCTGCTCACTTTCCATGAATACCACAGGATCATTATCACGGATAGCAGATTTTAATAGTCCTTTCGCGTCGGCGGGGTTTGAAGGAACAATAACTTTCAAACCCGGGCAGTTTGCGTACCAGCTTTCGAATGCTTGAGAGTGCTGTGAACTCAACATACCTGCAGAGGCTGTAGGTCCACGAAATACGATAGGAACCGTAAACTGGCCACCACTCATGCTCATCATTTTCGCTGCGGAATTTATCACCTGATCGATGGCAACAAGAGAAAAGTTGAATGTCATAAATTCGATGATTGGCCTTAATCCATTCATGGCCGCACCTACACCGATACCGGTGAAACCAAGCTCTGCGATAGGTGTATCGATCACGCGTTTTTCTCCAAATTCTTCAAGCATACCCTGGCTCACTTTGTAAGCACCATTGTATTCTGCTACCTCTTCGCCCATCAGAAATACGCGCTCATCACGTCGCATTTCTTCTACCATTGCTTCACGTAAGGCTTCCCGGAATTGTAATTCTTTCATATGATGATTTCTATTTCTTGTGGCTGATAATTTTGCTTGTCTTGAAATGCTATTAAGAGCACACATGGAGATTCAGAAGCCCCACATTTTTCAAGCTTGCAAAGGTAGAAAAATCCATGCTTATTCCATTTCATCTTCATTATCGGTTAAGGAGAGTATTGCCTGCTTCAACTCTTTGACTGTGCGTGTGTTATTCTGTTTTTCAGCTATTATCAATCCAAGTTTATAAATTTCTATGGCTTCGAGGATCGCCCCGGATTCTTCAGTCGTTTTACCATATTGATAATAGGTTGCGAGATATTCAGGGTCTTCGGAGATCAAATCTCTGAAGATCTCCAACGCCTGATGTAATTCATTTACATTGATTAATTCAATAGCCAGTGCATACCGTAAAAAACTATCTTTCGGGTCATCTAAAAGATATTTTTGCAGATTTTCGAGACGTGTTTTTGAAGAAGATTTCATCTGTTTCGGAGCAAAATTATTTATGTATCTTCGCCGCAATTATAAACATCGATTTTTTACGAATATACAAATCTTCCATTCCTTGTACAGAAATTCATTTAATATGATTGATTATTCTCATCATATTCTTTGTGTTAGTACCGGCTTCAATCTTCCGAAAAAGAATCTTTCAAAAATCGGCTTATCCAATTCATTAAATTTAATTCAGAATGAAAATTTTAGTTTGCATTTCACACGTTCCTGATACAACTGCACGCATCGAATTCAGTGCAGATAAAAAAGAATTTGTTTCAAGCGGGGTGACTTATATCCTGAATCCATATGATGAAATCGCGCTTTCAAAAGCTGTTGATCTGGCAGCTGCTTCCGGTGGAAATGTAACGATCATTCATGTCGGTGAAGCAGCAGCGGAGGCCACCATGAGAAAGGCGCTGGCAATTGGAGCTAATGATGCGGTGAGAGTAAATGCTGCTGCCAGAGATTCAAATTTTGTGGCACATCAGATTGCTGATTATGTTAAGAAAAATCCTGTTGACATGATTCTTTGTGGTCGTGAGTCCAGTGATCATAATGGTTCTTCCGTTCCGGCGATGATTTCGGCTTTGCTTGACATTCCATGTATACTCTTTGCCAAGAGCCTCGTTATTGAAGGGGCAAATGCAATTCTTGAAAATGAAATCCAGGGTGGAAAGGAAATTATAAGTACTCCAATGCCATTTGTAGCAGGGGCATCGGAGGGAATGGCTGAATGGAAAATTCCGAATATGAGAGGGATTATGTCTGCCCGAACCAAACCTCTGCAGGTTATTGAGCCAATAGAAGTTGCTCAGCTAAGCAAAGTAAAGGAATATGATAAACCAATTCCACGAAGTGCTGTTAAATTGATTCCTGTTGAAGAGGCAGGAAAATTATTTGAAATGTTGAGATCAGAAAAGAAAGTAATCTGATTGCATTTTTTCTCCAGGTATAAACTAATAAAATCATCCCTATGTCAGTTCTGGTCTATATAGAAAACGTTGAAGGAAAATTTAAGAAATCTGCATTCGAAGTGCTTTCATTTGGAGCAGCAATTGCAAGTCATATGAAATTACCTCTTGTAGCTTTATCTATTGGTGATGTCGATGAAAGTGAGTTAAACAAAGCAGGTAAATACGGGGCTTCGAAAATATTGAATGTCTCCGACGATAAGTTGAAGTCTGTAAATGTTCAGCCATATACAAGTGTTGTTAGTCAGGCTGCAAAAGCGGAGGCTGCAAAAGTCATTGTCATGTCCGCAAGTTTTTCAGGAAAGGCTATTGCGCCACGCGTTGCAATAAAATTAAATGCAGGACTTGGCGAGAATGTTATCGACCTTCCTGAGATGAGTTCAGGTTTTGTCGTTAAGAAAGGTGCTTATTCAGGAAAGGCTTATGCTTTCGTTGAAATTCTTTCCGATGTGAAGGTCATCAGTATGATGCCGAATTCCTATAAGGTGGTTGAGAATGAGACAGCTGTCACAGTCGTTCCTTTTACAGCAAGCCTGGATGCCAATGACCTCAGACTTGTGGTTAAAGAAACCATTCGTTCGAGCGACAAAGTATCTTTACCTGATGCTGAAATTGTGGTGTCTGCCGGTCGTGGGATGAAAGGTCCTGAAAACTGGGGCATGATTGAAGAGCTGGCACAAATTCTCGGGGCAGCGACTGCCTGCAGCAAGCCTGTCTCAGATGCCGGATGGAGACCACATTCAGAACACGTTAGTCAAACCGGAATAGCCATCAGTCCGAATCTCTACCTGGCAATTGGAATATCAGGAGCTATTCAGCATCTCGCCGGTGTGAGCAGCTCAAAAGTTATAGTCGTTTTGAATAAAGATCCGGAAGCACCTTTTTTCAAAGCAGCAGATTACGGAATTGTTGGGGATGCTTTTGAAGTGCTTCCTAAACTGATAGAGGCAGCAAAAGCATTTAAAGCGTCTCAAAACTGATGAATTTCGTGTTCTACGAAACAATTTTTTTTTAATTTCGATAAAGAAATTTGCCGCCGGTGACGAGCCGTGAGATATCATTATGAAAAAGATCAAACTTGAGATACAAGGACTTGCATACAGCCAGACGCAATCAGGGGCATATACGCTGATACTTGGTGAAGAGAAAGGAAAGAGACGATTGCCCATTGTTATTGGTGCCTTTGAAGCTCAAGCCATTGCGATTGAATTGGAAAGTATGACGCCAACCCGACCGCTTACACATGATCTTTTCAAGAACATGGCTCATTCATTCGCCATACAGGTTGAGGAGGTGCTCATCTATAATCTTCTTGAAGGAATTTTCTATGCTAAGCTGATTTGTAACAACGGTGAAAAGAAAGAAGAGATCGATGCGCGTACGAGCGACGCCATTGCTTTAGCTGTTCGGTTCAATTGTCCGATTTTTACCTATGAATTTATTCTTGCTCAGAGTGGGATTGTGCAGGATGATGCAGCCATTGGTGAAGGACTACAGGAGCAAATGGATCAACCGGCGCCCTCGTCGGCAACCAAACTCTCTGAAAGTGAACTCGGAACTACCAGCACTGAAGATTTGAAGGACCTCCTGAAACGCGCTATTGATGAGGAGGCTTATGAACGTGCAGGTAGAATTCGTGATGAACTTAACAAGCGTAAGAACTCCTGATTTTCAGTTTCAGCCCTTAACTCAAATTTGCCCGCCTCTCTTTTGAAATGATGGCGGGGAATTATCCATTTTTATATTCGATTCCTTTTTAGATATTCGTACGGGAATTATTCCTGCCGGAATTTTTCTGTTTAATCGAATTTTAAATTCCTCAATTTTAATTATGGAACGTTTCTCCGGATTACTGGGTATCGCACTCATATTAGGTATTGCATTTCTCATGTCTAACAACAGAAAAGCAATCAGCTTGCGTGTAGTGGTTAGTGGCTTGCTGTTACAGCTTGGCTTGGCTATTTTCATTCTTAAAACCCCGCTCGGTCAGCGCATCTTTGGCACCCTGGGTCAATGGGTAACAAAGCTTCTTGATTTTTCTGATCGTGGTGCCGAATTTGTTTTCGGCTTTCTTGTGAAGAAGGAGATACTCGATGCAGTCCTGGGGCCTGGTCATAGTTTTGTTTTTATTTTTAAGATAATGCCGACGATTATTTTCGTTGCAGTGTTGGTAAGCATTGCCTATCACATTGGTCTGATGCAAAGAATCGTTGCATTCTTCGCAAAGCTCATGTCAAAACTGATGAATGTTAGCGGATCAGAAGCTTTGTCGAATGTAGCCAGTGCTTTCGTCGCACAGGTGGAGGCACAGATCATGATCAAGCCTTATCTGAGCGGGATGACGATGTCGGAGCTTCTTGCAAGTATGGCCGGAAGTATGGCTTGTATTGCAGGTGGTGTAATGGCCGTTTATATTTCTATGGGAATACCGGCTAACCTTCTTATTGCTGCAAGTATCATGGCTGCACCGGCAGCCTTGGTTATCGCGAAGATTGTTATTCCTGAGACTCAGATTTCTGAAACAAAAGGCACGGTGAAGATGGAAGTGAAGAAGACTTATAGCAATTTCATGGATGCGGTTTCACATGGTGCAGGAGATGGTATGAAAGTTTCCCTTAATGTTATTGCCATGTTGATTGGTGTAATTGCCTTGATCGCTTTTATAGATTTTATTTTAGGGAAGTTCGGCATGCTACTCTACACTCATACGGCATACGCAGGTATGCTGGGTATGGATTTCCAGCAGCTTAGTTTAAAAGAGATATTGGGATCAATATTTTCTGTTTTTGCTTATGCGATGGGGGTACCGAGAAAGGACATTCATCTGGTTGGGCAGTTATTGGGAACGAAATTCGCGGTGAATGAATTTGTTGCTTATTCAGATCTCTCACCAATGGTTGCTGCAAATATGCTTGATCCAAAAACACTGACAATTGTGAGCATTGCGCTTTGTGGATTTGCGAATTTCAGTTCTATAGCCATCCAGGTAGGAGGAATAGGGGAATTGGCTCCTTCGCGTCGCTCAGACCTCGCCAGCCTTGGTTTTAAGGCTTTAATTTGCGGTACACTCGCTTCTTACCTCTCTGCAACAGTTGCCGGAATTTTAATGTAAATTTGCAGAAGATCTTCTTCTTGGATTTAATTTATTAAAGCATGCAACAATACCTTGGCTTATTAAAACACGTCATGAATACAGGTGTGGATAAAAGCGACCGCACCGGTACCGGCACTCGCAGCGTATTTGGTTACCAGATGCGTTTTGATTTGCAGGAAGGATTTCCATTGCTGACTACCAAGAAACTTCATACCCGATCAATTTTTCACGAACTCCTTTGGTTTCTTAAAGGAGAGACTAATATTGCTTATCTCAAGGAGAATGGGGTGGCAATTTGGGATGATTGGGCTGATGAGAACGGCGACCTGGGTCCTGTCTATGGATCACAGTGGAGGAAGTGGGAGAGTACCGCAGGAAAAAAAATTGATCAGATCTCTGAAGTGATTGAACAAATTAAAAACAATCCTGATTCAAGGAGATTGATAGTGAGCGCATGGAATGTTGGTGAGATTTCTCAAATGAAATTACCACCTTGTCACGCCTTCTTTCAGTTTTATGTCGCTGATGGAAAATTGTCGTGTCAGCTTTATCAACGAAGTGCCGATATATTTCTGGGCGTACCTTTTAATATAGCCTCTTATGCTGCACTTACCATGATGGTTGCTCAGGTATGTGATCTTAAGCCGGGAGACTTTGTTCATTCTTTTGGTGATGCGCATATTTATTCCAATCACTTCGATCAGGTAAATTTGCAGTTGTCACGCACTGTAAGACCCCTGCCGAAGTTGAAATTAAATCCCGCTATTAAAAATATCTTCGACTTTAAATTTGAAGATATGGTTATAGAGAATTACGATCCGCATCCTCATATAAAAGGAGCTGTTGCAGTTTAAATCATAGAATCATTTTTCACGTGTCACGAATCATTTCAATTATCGTTGCCCTTTCGGAGAATAATGTTGTTGGTGTTCGCAACCAACTGCCGTGGAAATTGAGCGCCGACCTGAAACGGGTGAAGGCCCTCACCATGGGTCATCACATTATCATGGGAAGAAAGACGTATGAAAGTATTGGTAAGCCGCTTCCGGGAAGGACCAATGTTATTATTACCCGCAATAATAATTTCAAAGCGGAGGGATGTGTGACAGCAAAATCGCTGGAGCACGCACTGGAGATTTCCAAAGACGATTCCGAGGTATTTATTTTTGGCGGTGGAGAAATTTTTAGGGACGCCATGAGCTTTGCTTCGAAGATTTACATGACTCGTGTGCATACACATCTTGATGGTGATACCTATTTTCCGGAGGTAAAACCATTCGACTGGAGAATAATAAATCTTGAGGAGTTCAAAGCAGATGAAAAAAATGAATTTGATTATTCATTTATGACTTTGGTGAGGGCAAAAGAGGAAATCTGACTCTTGTTAGGGAGATTTTTCTACCTCTTTAATCTTAAAAACAAAAAAAATCCCATCGCATTGCGCTGGGATTTTTTTGTACTATTTCTTTGATTATTTCTTACAGCAGTCTTTTTTCATGGAAGGACAAGCTTTGGCATCTGAGCAATCAATTCCTTTTGCTTTACACTCTTCCATGCAAGCCTGCGAGCATTTCATTTTGCCATGCATCATTCCTGACTTCATCATATGCGGACAAGCAGCAGGATCAGAGCAATCAATTCCTTTTGCTTCACATTCCGCTTTGCATTCTGCAGAGCATTCCTTCATCATTCCGCCATGCATTGACTTCATACATGCGTCAGAAGTGATAGCACATTTTCCATTCTCCATCATAACGCAATCTGCGCTGTCGATTTTCCCTTCGGCCATCCAGGCTGCGCATGTAGCTGAATCGATGAGGCAATTTCCGTCTTCATCCATTTCACAATCCATTCCCATCATACCTTTGCCCATGCCCATACCCATGTGCTCACAACCTGAACCCATATGGTATTCATTATTCATATTGCCACCGCAGCAATCAGAATCCATTCCACCACCGGTTACGGCAATATGCGGGGCGATAATCAACGATACGATAGACATTAATTTGATAAGAATATTCATCGAAGGACCGGAAGTATCTTTGAACGGATCTCCAACAGTATCTCCTGTAACAGAGGCTTTGTGAGGTTCAGAACCTTTGTAGAAAGTCTCTCCATTGATATCAACTCCTTTTTCGAATGATTTCTTTGCGTTATCCCACGCTCCACCTGCATTGTTTTGGAACATACCCATGAGTACGCCGGACACAGTAACACCTGCGAGTAATCCACCTAGTACTTCCGGGCCAAATGCAAATCCAACCAAAATAGGGACAATTAAGGCAATAGCTCCGGGAGCAATCATTTCGCGAATGGAAGCTTTGGTGGAAATAGCAACACATTTTTCGTATTCAGGTTTTGCTTTGTATTCCATGATGCCCGGAATCTCGCGAAACTGTCTACGCACCTCATTCACCATATCCATTGCAGCACGTCCGACGGCTGCAATAGCAAGAGAAGAGAAAATATACGGAATCATTCCACCGACAAATAGTCCGGCAAGAACGTCTGCTTTATAAATATCGATACTGTCAATCCCTGCAACTCCAACGAAGGCTGCAAATAAGGCAAGCGATGTCAAGGCTGCAGAAGCGATTGCAAAACCTTTTCCGGCTGCAGCTGTCGTGTTACCCACAGCATCCAGATTGTCGGTACGGTTTCGAACTTCTTTTGGTAAGCCACTCATCTCAGCGATACCACCTGCGTTATCAGCAATGGGTCCGAAAGCATCAATGGCTAATTGCATTGCAGTAGTCGCCATCATTCCTGCGGCTGCTATAGCAACTCCGTATAAACCCGCAAAGAGATAAGAGCCATAAATACCACTTGCAAGAACTAAAATCGGAAGAGCAGTGGATTCCATTCCAACAGAAAGTCCACCAATGATATTTGTTGCATGTCCGGTTGATGATTGACGAACGATAGAATTTACCGGACGTTTTCCCATAGCCGTATAATATTCAGTGATCATACTCATGAGCGTACCAACAACAAGTCCAAGAAGGATAGCATAGTATACACTCATTTTGCTAAATACAAATCCACGGATATCCATGGATTCAGGCAGTAAATAATCTACCAGAAAATAAGAAGCGATGGCAGTGAATACGATGGAAGACCAGTTTCCCATATTCAATGCTTTCTGAACATTGCCATTATCGTCAGCAATTTTCACGAACACCATTCCGAAGATGGAGAATATAAGTCCCATACCTGCTATCAACATTGGCAGCAATACAGGTGCGATGCCACCGAAGGCATCAACCGAAATTATCTCACTACCCAGAACCATGGTTGCAAGAATCGTTGCAACATATGACCCGAAAAGATCTGCACCCATACCGGCAACGTCACCAACGTTATCGCCTACGTTATCTGCAATAGTAGCAGGATTACGTACATCATCCTCAGGGATACCTGCTTCAACTTTACCTACCAGGTCAGCGCCAACGTCGGCTGCTTTGGTATAAATTCCACCACCTACACGGGCAAAAAGGGCAATAGACTCAGCACCGAGTGAAAAACCGGCGAGCACTTCAAGTGCTTTCTTCATTTCATTGCCATTAACACTTGCTCCGGTATTTTTTACATAAATCGTATAGAATAAAATAAAGAGTGAGCCAAGTCCGAGTACAGCAAGACCTGCAACACCTAAGCCCATTACAGAACCACCGGTGAAGGAAACTTTAAGTGCCGAAGCAAGACTTGTGCGTGCAGCTTGGGTGGTACGAACGTTTGCTTTTGTTGCAATGTTCATTCCGATATAACCTGCAACTGCAGAAAATACGGCTCCTATTATAAAAGAGATTGCAATTACAGGACTGGAGTGCTCAACGCTCATTCCTGACCACACCAATAGGATGGAAGCAATGACAACAAAGTAGCTTAACATTTTCCATTCGGCTCTTAAGAAAGCCATGGCACCATCTGCTATATAGCCGGAAAGTTCAGCCATCTTTTCATCACCGGCATCCTGCTTAACCACCCACCTGGCTTTGATGTACATAAAGATTAAACCTACAATTCCCAAAATCGGGACAATAAATACTAGATTTTCCATACTCTGACTTGATTTTTAAAGGGCTGCAAAGGTAATCGAAAGCGCTAAAAAAGCAAATCCTGCAATTTTCCCGGCAGATATCATAGCTCGCTTATTATGATTGAAACAGGCTTTGGGTAATTGATTCAAATAAATCTGATTGAGTTTCTGTTGAAAAGGCTCGATGCACTCGTTCTTTCTCTTTTAATTCTGAGGATAAAAGGCTACCTTTGCAGCCCTTAATAATCATAAAATCCTGTAATTCAGGTAAATCTAAACATGCAAATAAGAAACATCGCGATTATCGCACACGTTGACCACGGTAAAACGACTCTGGTAGACAAAATGCTCCACCAGGCTAAATTGTTCCGGGATAACCAGCACACAGAAGATTTGATCCTTGACAATAATGACCTCGAACGCGAACGTGGAATCACGATTGTAGCGAAAAACGTGTCAATTGTTTATAAAGACGTAAAAATCAACATCATTGATACCCCAGGTCACGCTGATTTTGGAGGAGAAGTTGAACGTGGACTTACCATGGCCGATGGTGTAATCATATTGGTTGATGCCTTTGAAGGACCAATGCCACAAACCCGTTTTGTTACACAGAAAGCTCTTGCACTCGGATTAAAGCCGATTGTAGTAGTTAATAAAGTAGATAAAGAGAACTGCCGTCCTGATGAGGTTCATGAACAAATTTTTGACTTGTTCTTTAACTTAGGAGCAACCGAAGAGCAATTGGATTTCCCTACTTTGTATGGTTCGTCTAAGCAAGGTTGGATGAGCACGGACTGGGCTAAGCCAACCGAAGACATCACTGCTTTATTGGATGCAATTGTTGAGCATATTCCTCAGGCACCTGTTCGTGAAGGAACAGCGCAGATGCTAATCACTTCTCTTGACTATTCCAGCTTCGTAGGTCGTATAGCTATTGGTCGTATTACGCGTGGATCATTACGTGAAAGCATGCCGGTTTCTCTAGTGAAGAGAGATGGCAGCATAGTAAAGTCTCGTGTGAAGGAATTGCACAGTTTCGAAGGACTTGGTCGCAGCAAGAAAGAATTTGTGAATGCAGGTGATATATGTGCAATCGTTGGTCTTGAAAATTTTGACATCGGTGATACGGTTGCAGATTATGAAAATCCTGAAGCCTTGCCTACCATTGATGTGGATGAGCCGACGATGAGTATGTTGTTTACGATTAATAACTCTCCGTTTTTTGGTAAGGAAGGTAAGTTTGTGACCTCCCGACATTTACGTGACAGGTTATATAAGGAGACAGAAAAGAATCTTGCCTTGAAGGTAGAAGAAACCAATTCTCCGGATGCATATAATGTATATGGTCGCGGGATTCTCCACCTGAGTATCTTGATTGAGACAATGCGTCGCGAGGGATATGAGCTACAAGTTGGTCAACCTCAGGTTATTATCAAGCATATCGACGGTGTTAAATGTGAGCCGATTGAGGCAATGACTGTAAATGTACCACCAGAATTCAGCAGTGCAGTTATCGATCAGGTAACTCAACGTAAAGGAGAACTGCTTGTTATGGAACCTAAGGGCGATATTCTTCATTTAGAGTTTAATATCCCTGCTCGTGGAATTATTGGTCTCAGAAACAACATATTAACTGCCACTCAGGGAGAAGCGATAATTGCACACCGATTCAAGGCTTATGAGCCATGGAAAGGTGATATTCCGGGAAGGATAAATGGCGTTGTAATGTCGATGGATAAAGGGAAAACGACTGCTTATTCCATAGACAAATTGCAGGACCGCGGCCGCTTCTTTATTGATCCGGCGGAGGAAGTGTATGCAGGGCAAGTGATCGGAGAAGGCATACGTCCGGGTGATTTAGTGGTGAACGTAACACGTGCAAAACAGCTTACCAACATGCGTGCATCCGGCAGTGATGATAATGTTCGGATTACTCCTAAAATTAATTTTTCATTAGAAGAGGCAATGGAGTACATTGAGAAAGACGAATATTTGGAAGTCACTCCTAAATCTATTCGAATGCGCAAGATTTTGCTGGATGAAAATGAACGAAAGCGTGCTTCTAAAAATTAATTAACAATTGGGCGCTGTTCAGAAAAATAATCCTAATATTGCGCCTTAATTACACATAAACAAATTTTATACAAACGCACATGAATAAATTTCGCACATTATCGTATGTCCTTATTGGAATAACTCTTGCAGGATGTAACGGTCTGGGTAAAATGGCGAAGAACTTCAGCCAGGTTAAGCATGAAGTGACCCCCAATCCAGTAGAAATGCACGGTGATAGCGTAGCCATCGCTATTAAAGGCACTTATCCTGCAAAATATTTTGCAAAAAAGGTTGATGCCACTGTGACGCCAATGATGAAGTCTTCTTCGGCAGAAACTAATTTCAAATCAGTTACTATCGTTGGAGAAAAATCAACTACATCTGGAACCAAAATTAATTACAAAACCGGCGGTAGCTTTACTTATGCCGACAAGATTGCTTACACACCCGACATGGCAGCTGCTGATGTAATGGTGAAAGCGACCGGAATGAAAGGCAAAACAACAAAGGACCTTGGCTCTATAAAAGTTGCTGATGGAACTATTGTTACGCCATTACTTGTTCAGGCTGACGAAAAACCAATTGTTGGAAAAGATCAGTTTCAACGTATCACTCCTTCAAATTATGAAGGATCGATGTATTATTTAATTAATACTTCAAGCGTTAACCCTAATTTCAAAGTTAAAGCAAGTAACATTGATAATAAGCCTGAGTTCAGCAAACTTGACAGCGCATTGAAAGCATTAAGCGTTGCACCATATGTTTTGAAAGGTTCTACGATCACCGGTTATGCTTCACCTGATGGTAAAGAGGCATTAAATGCTGACCTGGCAAGCAATCGCAGTAAAGCATCTGCTAAGCATATTGCCGGTCTTTTCAAGAAAATGAAAGTGAAAATGAGCCCTGACAGTTCTTTTTTCACACTTAATACCGTGAACGAAGATTGGGCAGGATTTCAGGCATTGATGTCTGCATCCGACATGGCTCAGAAAGACATGATCCTTCGTATTGTTGCTTCCAATTCTGATGCTGAGGCTCGTGAGATGGAAATCAAGAAAATGGGTAAAGCTTATGAAGAAATTGCTGAAGGCGTTCTTCCAAAATTGCGTCGCTCAGCTGTTGTTTTAAATGCTGATAAAGTTGGTCGTTCTGACGAGCAGATCACTGCAACTATGAAAGCTAATCCTGATTCATTGACTATCGAAGAAGTTCTTTATGCGGCAACTTTAACTGAAGATAACAACGAAAAACTTTCTATCTATCAAACAGCTGAAAGACTTTTCCCGCAAGACTGGCGTACTGCTAATAATGCAGGAATGGTTAAATTCAACATGGGTGATATCGACGGTGCAATGACTCAGTTTAACAAAGCTGATCAAATCAATCCAAACAATCCTGTAGTAAAAAACAATATCGGTGCCTGCTATAGCCGCAAAGGCGATCGTATCAACGCAGCATTGATGTATGCATCTGCAGCAGGTGCGGGTCCGGAAGTAAGCCACAACCAGGGTATCCTTGATATCCGTAACGGTAACTACTCGATGGCTGTTAGCAATTTATCCGCTTCAGGAAGTTTCAATACTGCTTTGGCTAAACTTCTTGCAGGAGATAAAGATGGTGCTATGTCTACTATCGAAGCATCAAATGATAAGAATACTGCTATCGGTCATTACCTGATGGCTGTAATCTCTGCTCGTAAGGGAGATGCAAATGGTGTTGTTAGTCATCTTAAAACCAGTGTTGGAATGGATAGCAGTATGAAAGCTAAAGCTGCTGCTGACCGTGAATTCATCAAATGGTTCAACGACGCTTCTTTCAAAGCAATTGTTCAGTAATCAAAAGCATATTTAATGAAAATCCCGGTCGAAAGACCGGGATTTTTTTTTGCCTGCACAATTGGGTAAAAAAAAAGACCTTGGTATATTAATCAAGGCCTTCTTCATGTTTTTATGGAGCTTTGTCTAATCTTCTTCCTTGTGAATGCTGAGCGAGGAGATTGAACAACATTTCGATTTTTTTTCTGCGGAGGAGTGAGAGCCTTTGAGCACATCAGTTCTGTATCTTAATATGGCATTAGAGTTTTGCCGAAAGGATGTATGCAAGGAACTCGTGCTAGCCTTTCTATCAGGATTCAAGTCGTCGATGTTAAGTCCCAGGCTTTGTGCTAATCCTTCAACCTCTGCAAAAAAATTAATAAGCCGGGTGAGTTCCGGGTGTTTCTCAATAATAAGTTTCATAAAAAGAGTTTTGGGATGTTGATGCATTCCCTTTACCGAAGAGCAAGAAAACAAAAAAACAGACACAAGTCAATAATTATTACAAAAGCACAATCATTTAGGTCGGAAGATGAGGATTGATTTGAATTAATCTGTTTTTATTGAAAAAAATTGAGCCTGACGCCTTCTCTTATTCATTAAATCCTACTCTTCCTTAAAAACATAGGATAAAATATTGGCACCCATCTTCAAGGCCTTGATCCGGGATTCGGGTGAATCCTTATGAACCTCATAATCTTCCCAGCCATCTCCTAAATCGCATTGGTAGGTATAGAGACAAACCAGTCGACCTTCAAAAATCAGAGCAAATGCCTGCGGAGGCTTTTGATCGTGTTCATGAATTTTTGGCAAACCGCCCGGAAAATCGAACTTCTGGTGAAAAATAGGATGTGAGAAAGGAAGTTCTACAAAATCCAGCTCCGGAAAAACCTTCTTCATCTGCGGACGAACAAATGGATCCATGCCGTAGTTGTCGTCAATGTGCAGAAATCCTCCTGCTAATAAATACTTACGCAGATTTTCAGCTTCCTGTGATGAAAGAACCCAGTTACCATGGCCGGTCATATGTATGAAGGGGAAATTGAATATATCAGGACTCGAAGCTTCTACAATGGCTTGTTCAGGGTCTATGTTGGTTCCTAATTCTTTATTTGAATAGTTTATAAGATTCGGTAGTGAGGTCTCCAGATTGGCATACCAGTCGCCACCACCGTTATATTTTAAAAGGGCAATTCGAAAGGAGGGTTCAACAGAAAAAGCGTTGAATGAAAAAAGAAAAAGAAGGTGCAGGCTGATTTTTTTCATGGTGCAATATTCTATTTAATAAAAACTGAATCGAATTTTTATCTCCGGCTTTGAGCTACAGCAAGTGTGGCACAAACCATCACGCCGGCAGTTTCGGTACGAAGACGACTATTTCCCAAAGATACGGGAACAAATCCATGCTTTGTGGCCAGTGCGACTTCTTCCTGAGAAAAATCGCCCTCAGGGCCGATAAGAACAAGACATTTTTCTGTAGGATCAAATCTACTAATCAACATTTCATCTGCTTCCATAGTACAGATGAAGCGTTGTGGTTCTCTGCAATCTTTAATGAAGTCGTTAAATTTCTTGATAGGATGAAGTAGCGGTAAATAATTTTTCAAAGATTGCTTCATGGCGGAAACCAAAACCTTCGTCAATCTTTCTTCTTTTATTACCCTGCGTTCTGAGTGCTGACAAACTATCGGTGTGATTTCATCGATGCCTATTTCGGTCGCTTTTTCAAGAAACCATTCCATACGATCAGCGTTTTTCGTAGGGGCGATGGCAATATGTAATGCATATTTTTTTTGATCCGCTTTTCTTTCTTCCTTAATAATTTTCAGAAGGCATTTTTTAGAATTTGCGTCTGTAATTTGAGTAGTGTACAAAGTCCCTTTGCCATCGGTGATCATTACTGTATCTCCTTCCTGATGGCGGAGGACTTTTAGGAGATGATGTGCCTCCTCTCCTTCGAGTTGAAAGTGGTCATCTTGAATAGATGTAGAATAGAAAAGCTCCATGTCGGATTTATATGAGTGTATTCAGAATAATTAATCTTCGATCATCAGCTAAATTCAATGACGCAAAAAAAAACCTTCTCCGTTGAAAGAGAAGGTTTTTATACATTTTATATTTTTATGCATTAACTGCCAGTTTAGGGCTGGCATTAAGAATCTCTTCATTGGCATATTCAGCATACTGAGCGAAATTTTTCACGAAGGAAGCTGCAAGTGTATTTGTCTTAGCATCAAATTCACTCTTGTCGGCCCAGGTATTCCGAGGGTTGAGAATGTCATTTGGTACACCCGGACAAGATTTCGGTATTGACAAACCGAAGACAGGCATTTTTTCATAGTCGACTTTCTCTAATTCACCATTGAGAGCAGCGGTAATCATTGCACGGGTGAAAGAAAGTTTCATACGAGAACCAACTCCATAAGAACCGCCTGACCAGCCTGTATTCACCAGCCATACATTCACTTTGTTCTTTTTCATCCGCTCTCCAAGTAATTCAGCATACTTGGTAGGATGCAATGGGAGGAAAGCTTTTCCGAAACAGGCAGAGAAAGTAGTAGTAGGTTCGGTCACGCCCATTTCAGTTCCCGCAACCTTGGCGGTATATCCTGAAATGAAATGATACATCGCTTGTCCGGTATTGAGTTTTGATATTGGAGGCAATACACCGAATGCATCGCATGTGAGGAAGAAAATATTCTTTGGAGAATTTCCAACAGAAGGTTCGATAGCATTATCAATATGATGAATCGGATAAGCAGCACGCGTATTTTCAGTTTTACTGATGTTGTCGTAGTCTACCGTAGTAGTGCCATCATAAAATTCGATATTCTCAATGAGCGAACCGAATTTTATTGCTTTAAAAATTTGTGGCTCTTTTTCTTTTGACAGGTTAACACATTTTGCATAACAACCTCCTTCAAAATTGAAGACTGAATTTTCAGCCCAGCCGTGTTCGTCATCACCGATTAATCCTCTGTCAGGATCGGCGGATAAGGTTGTTTTTCCTGTCCCACTCAGACCGAAGAAGATAGCAGAGTCGCCGTCTTTGCCCACGTTTGCAGAGCAATGCATAGACAATACATTCTTATCATGCGGAAGCACAAAATTCAGGACTGAAAAAATACCTTTTTTTATCTCACCTGTATAAGCAGTTCCTCCGATGAGGATTATTTTTTTTGTAAAATTGATAACAGCAAAATTGCTCTGGCGGGTACCATCGATTTCAGGGTCGGCAAGGAATCCGGGCGCACTGAGTATAGTCCACTCAGCTTTTACGGTTTTTAATATTTCCTCCTTGGTTGGGCGAAGGAACAAATTGTAAGCAAAAAGATTCTGCCAGGGCGATTCGGTGACTACACGAATGTTCAGCCTGTAATTTGGATCGGCACAAGAATATGAATCGCGAACATAGATTGTCTTGCCTTGAAGATAAGCACAGACTCTTTCGTACAAGCGGTCAAATTTTTCAGGATCGAATTTAATATTGATATCGCCCCACCATACAGCTTTTTCTGTACGCTCGTCGCAGACAATAAATTTATCTTTTGGTGAACGTCCGGTAAATTTTCCGGTATCCACAGCCAAGGCTCCATTATCGGTAAGGACTCCATCACCACCGATGATTGACTCTTCCACAAGCTCAGCCGGAGATAAATTCCAGTAGGCATCAGCAACATTTTTTAGTCCCAGATCGGCGATGGTTGCGTCCTTCGCTTTTAATCCGAATTCATTCATGAGATGTTATTTTTGATAGGGAATTATGAGGCAAAGAAAGCGAAAATTTATCGAATTGACCAATTATTCCCTTTTTCTTCTGTGTTTACAGGGGGCATTTTCATAGATGCTCAGGTGTTCCGCTGTTTCCATCAATTTTCTCGTTCTGCTCACAAAATCAGCTTGTTGCTTGGGGTCCAATTCTCCTAATTCCAGGCAAAAATCTGTTTCTCCCTCACGGCCCCAATGAGTTTTTTCATAATCTATGTTGATGCCAATTTCCGCGGCGTATTCACCGATAAATTCCTCAAAGCGTGTTAAGGATTTAAAGTCAACGCCTGAGGCAATGGAAAAGAAGGTCAAAACAAGCCGGGATTGTGCGGGAAAAGAGTCCGGCTTAGACTGCACTTCCGCATCAACATTTTTTATTTCTTTGTTTGCCGTCGATTCTTTTGATTGTTTGCAGGATGTGCCGGCAAATAATGCAATCAGGCAAAATATCATGATGGATTTTCTCATTGTCCCTTGGTTTTAACTAGTTTAAAAATACGATTTGTTTTTTGATTCGCTATCAGCTTATTTGAACCCTTTCAAGGCTGCAATAAGAAAAAATACCCATCCTGAGAAAAGACACAATCCACCGAGAGGAGTAAGTGGACCAAGAATACTTTTCCATGAATCAATTCCTAAAAGTTCTCGAGTGGCAAGGAGATAAATAGATCCTGAAAACAACATGATTCCTATGATGAAAGAATAACCCGCTATCTGCGCCGGTGCCACTGAGATTTTATCGAAGGCAAGGGCTAATAAAATCAGGGCAAGTGCATGATAAAACTGATACCGTACACCTGTTTCAAAAATCTGTAAATGTTCAGCGGAAATTTTGGCTTTTAGCGCATGGGCGCCAAATGCACCAAATGCAAGGGCCAGTCCTCCGAAGATGGTTGCTGCAATGAGAAAGGTTTTTTGCATCTGTTGGTATTAATGAAATGATAGGTGATCCTTATTTTTTTTCTCTTGCTGAATAATTCCCGATGTGACTCACAGGGAAGTTAACTGAGTTTGCTATGAAGCATTTTTTATGCGCCAGGTCATGCAATTCATCCAGAATGCTGAGCATGGAAAGGTCAGCGACTACTACTTTCGGGTTAAGTATAACTTCTTTGAACTGACCTCCACCTGTATTTGCCTCAAGCATCAATCCTGTTGGCTCATCGGAATAAGCATCAACAATCACGCCCTTATCTGCGCAAAGGTGGAGAAACCAAAGCATATGACAAGTTGATAAAGCGGCGAGAAGAAATTCCTCCGGATTGTATTTTGTGTTGTCCCCAAGAAAAGCAGGATCCGCAGAAGCAGCAATATCCGTTTTGCCCGGAGAAGAAATAGTATGTGATCGATCGTAAGCGCGATAAGATTCAGTACCGAAACCCTTGTTGCCTGTCCAGATGATGTTTAGCTTGTACCGATGTTCTTTGCCCATGCTGACAGATATATCTCCGGAAGATGCTCAGGTTAATTTTTTGTGTTGATGTAATTATTTAATTCTTCCACAGAACTTTCAAATTCAAATGCTTCATGCACTTTGAAATAATTGCCCGTGTCATAGGTATAAGCATATGCATATTTTGCAAATTCCAATTTGGTGTTTTCGAAATCAAAGAGAGAAAGAATTTCATTTACTTGTCCTGCCAACAGGCAGTTTTCCTGCAATACTTGTTTTGCAATACTAAGCCTTGTGCTCTCAAAATCTTTTGATTGAATCGCTTGTTTCATCATTTGAAAATCTGCTATGTCCATTGGATTAGGGCAACCAATATTTCCGTGATATTCTTTCACATCATCCACACCGGCAGGAGTGACAACCAGAGGGCCTTTTGTTGTCGAAGTCACCGTGTGTGTGGTTGTAGTGGTTATGGTACTTGATTCGACAAGATTATCATCCATATTCATTCCGCCGGCCTGAATATTGATGTCTGCACCGGCTTCATTCATATTTACACCCATGTGAATATTCACATTGTCACCCGAGGAAGCTGATCCCGTCTGAGTCGTTGTCGTGCTATGACTGACCGTAGTTGTAACAGTTTCAACTTCCGGAGCAACGGTTGTATAGACGATAATTTTTTGATTCGCAGGTGCCGGAGGAGCAGAAGCGATAGGAATTGAGCTCACATATCTTGAAACATATTCTCCCTTTTTATTTTGCTTCACTGACATTGTCAACTCTTCAGAGGATTCCTGAAAATAAACATTGAAGTCGAGCTGACCTAATTTAGTATCAGCGAAAATTACGCGACACTTATAGTTGGGTGCAGGTAATTGTGTGAGGCGTACATTTGTTTCAGGATTTGTATTTTGAAGAATACCATTTAGAACGACCTGAAATTTTTCTCCATTTTCTGTAAATAAGATAAGGTTATTTGTCTGAGAAAAAAGAGAAAAAGCCGAAGCTGTAAAAATCAAGAGTAGTGATGCAATGTGTTTCATAATAATCGAATTAATTTCGTTGCGCGTTTGAGTTTTTAAAGAATTAGCATTAAATATTATGGGCGGCAAAGTTAAGAAATTGACCATGCGAGTCAAAAAAAAATTGCTAAAAAGCGCTCTGTTTCAAGGCCTAAGAGCGGGCATGCTAAAATAAGATTGGGCGACCTGATATTAAATTGTTCGAATTTCGCATAAATCAAGCGCGAAATGTAACTTCGCACAAATTCATCGAATGAAAAAAATATTGCTCATAGGAGCAGGACGTTCCTCTTCCTCTCTGATAGCTTATCTTTTGGAACATGCAAAAACCGAAAACTGGACTCTGACCATTGCAGATATCTCCAAGGAAAACGCCAATGCCAAGCTCGGTGGTGATCCTTCAGGAAATGCAATTGCACTTGATATTCATAATAGCGTGGCCACGACGGCTGAAATTGAAAAGGCGGATTTAGTTCTTTCCATGTTACCTGCGCATATGCATATTTCAGTTGCACGGGAATGTGTTCGTTTGAAGAAGCATCTTGTTACAGCATCCTATGTGAGTGCTGAAATGCAGGAGTTGGATGCAGCAGCGACATCCGCAGGAATAATTTTATTGAATGAATGCGGACTGGATCCCGGCATCGATCATATGAGTGCGATGGAAGTGATTGACAGAGTTCACAAGGAAGGCGGGAAGATCAGTTCATTTAAATCATACACCGGAGGTCTTGTGGCACCGGAGTCGAATGATAATCCATGGGGTTATAAGTTTTCATGGAATCCGAGAAATGTAATTTTAGCCGGACAAGGAACGGCTTGTTATATTGAGGAAGGGAATTACAAATACGTTCCCTATAATCGTCTGTTTACGCATGTAGACAAAATTGCTGTGAAAGGCATTGGCACTTTTGATGGATATCCAAACCGTGATTCACTTTCTTATCGAAAAATTTATCAGCTTGATAACATTCAGACCATGCTTCGTGGAACACTGAGACAGGATGGATTTTGCAAAGCATGGAATATTTTTGTGCAATTAGGTCTGACTGACGACTCTTACAAAATTGAAGATGCATCTAAGCTTAGCTATGCAAGTTTGCTCGAAGCATTTTTGCCAACAGCGAAAGGAAATCAATCCTTGAGGAAGCGGCTTGCGGATTTTGCAGGTTTGGCAGAAGAGGACGAGGCGATTAAATTAATAGAATGGACAGGAATTCTTGAGGATAAAGCATTGGGAGTTACGAAGGCGAGTCCGGCTGAAATACTGCAATCATTGTTGGAGAAGAAATGGATATTGAGGAAGGAAGACAAGGACATGATTGTGATGCAACATGATTTTGAGTATGAAATGGAGAATAAAAAATTCAGACAGAAGTCATCACTTGTTGTAAAAGGAGATGATTCGGTGTACACTGCCATGGCTAAAACTGTTGGCTTGCCTGCGGCGATTGCGACACGACTTATACTCAGCGGAAAAATTCAGAGTAGGGGAGTTCAGATTCCGGTAGGCAAAGAAATATATTTTCCTGTGTTGCAGGAGTTAGAAAAATCAGGGATTAAATTTGTGCATCAGTTGGAGGAACGTTCTTAAGACCGATGTAATAATCGATAGTTAGATCGATGTATTGTTGTGTAAATGAATTATCTTCATTTTGAATGATAAATTCCTCTTCAGTGAGTGTACCGAATTCTTTACTGAATTCCATTATCAATCTTTTCTCCGGCTTATTCGGTTTGGTACGGATTTTAACAAGGTGTCGACAGAACAAACCGGAATTTTGCCCAAGGTCCATAAATTCCATTCCTTCTTTGGTTGGCAGGATGAGGTAAAATTTTCCTTCGGGATGCAGGATTTTTTTGACTCCTTCAATCAATTCTCTGAAAGCAAGCAGGTCATTATGCCGGGCATGGAGCCGGGATTCACCGGAAGGTTTTGATGCATGATGGAAGTAAGGTGGGTTGGAGACGATCAAGTCATAAATAAGATTTGACTGACCGGCTAATTCCTGAAAGCTCTGGTGAAAAACATGCATGCGCAGGAACCAGGGGGATATCCGAAAATTTTCTCGAGCCTGCATGCAAGCATTTTCGTCGATATCCACAGCATCAATATTGCAAGAAGATTTTTGTGCCAGCATAAGAGCGATCAGTCCCGTGCCGGTGCCGATGTCCAGGATTCTGTGCGCATCGGTTGCATTGACCCAGGAGCCAAGCAAGACAGCATCAGTGCCAACCTTCATGGCACATTTATCCTGATGGATGGTAAATTGTTTGAACCGAAAGCTTTCGTCGCTCATACATTTGCAAATTCCAAGATAAGGATTTTTATTTTGGAATAATTAATTATTCAATTAGTTAAATGTATGAAATATTATATCAATCGTTCAGATACACATCGAGTAGTCCATCGGGAAGTTCAATTTGCATGCTGCGCGAATCGTCGTTTATTTCGAGGATGATTTCTTCATGGAGGGGAAACAGGATTTCTTTGTTATTGATATTACAGACGGCCAAAAACTGCATGGGTAATTCCTGAATTTCAATAATGGGGCCCAGATCTCCATAGACCTGATCGGTAACTTTATAACCGACGAGATCAAACCATGATGGTTCAGCATCCTCTTGAACATTGTCATCCTCTTTCAATTTTTCGCTGAACACTTTTTTTCCTACAAGTCTTTTAGCAAGCGCCTCGTCCTTGATGGTTTCAAATTTAACAAGGACACCATTCGACTTTTCTCTGATATTTTCCACAAAAAAGGGAACAGGTAATCCATCGATTTGAATAAAGAGAAAATGCGATTTGAATTGCTCAATAGAGAAGGAAATATCCTCATTAACAGCTATGCTCAATTCACCCTGGAATCCATGGGTTTTGTTAATGAATCCGATAGGGATGAGCTTATCTATGTTGAGGGTTTTCATTGAATGCAGGAGAATTACCAATGTATTTCGAGTAAGATACGGAAGGATTTTAATTATTTGTCATAGTCCGTATTTGATCAGACCCGGTGGTTCAGCTTAATTGCCACGAATGCACGAAAATTCTCCGTCAAATTCTTGTGAGTTAAAAATAATTTTATTCCTGTTAAGCATGCATGTGTACATGTTAATTAATCATAGGATTTATTTGCATTTGTGGCTCTAAAATTCACGTTTAAATTTTCGATAGAATTTTCACCGCGCTTTTGTTTTTTCAAGCAGGAGAAAAATTTCAGCAAAAAAAATCCGCTTTGAAGAATCAAAGCGGATTTAAAATAATCTGATTAGAATTAAGATTCAGCAGGAGCTTCGCCACCTGTGTTTTCTTCAGCAGCAGGTGCTTCAGCAACAACCTCAGGTTCAGAAGCCGCTTCCGGCTCAGGTGTTGGAGGAGGCGTATTCTTTTTGCGTAAAGCATCAAGGCGAGCTTCCTTCTTTTTACCTTCTTCGACGAGGCGGTTTTCCATTTCTTTAGACATGCTACCGATAGCGCGGGTGCGTTTCTCTTCAACCTTAGCAGCTTTTGCTTCGTGCCAAGCCTGCAGTTTTGCATCGGCCTGCTCTTGCGTAAGAGCGCCTTTAGCAATACCTTTTTGCAAATGGTAATTGTATAATACTCCTTTATAAGAAAGGATTGCGCGACAGGTATCTGTCGGCTGCGCACCGTTCTTCATCCAGGCAAGAGCTTTGTCCTGGTTAATTTCAATTGTAGCTGGAACCGTGTTGGGATCGTAATTACCGATAACTTCGATATACTTTCCATCCCTTGGAGCACGACTATCCGCCACAACAATATGGTAATAAGGCTTATGCTTCTTACCATGACGCGTTAATCTGATTTTTACCGGCATCTTTTTTTGTTATTGATGGTTTTAAGGTCCCTCTCCGCCGACCGAGGTGGATTAACGTTCTCCGACGTTATTTTAAAAGGGACGCAAAGATGCATCATTTTTCGTGTTTTTCAAAGTGAAAGCGTAGAAAATTTTAAATAGAATACCTTAAAAATGGAAGAAAACGAAGGTTTTGTAAAGTTTACATAAGTTCTTAGCCGGATAAGGGGTTTTCAGAGAATTAAGTTGCAAGCCTGCTTGTGCAGGCTCTTTAAATACACATCCGGAATTCAACCACTTGTAAGCTGTGTTTTTGCATTCGCATTCTAAGCAATTGAAGCATTCAATACTTTCATAAAAAATATAACTATGGAAGCTAAGTCGGTCGAGAGAAACGGGAAGAAGTGGATACTTCTTCGATTTGTGAAAGACGGAAAAATAAGTGGAGCGCTGAAAAAAATTCCGAGATGCCATTGGGATGCACAGGCCGACGGTTGGATGGTGCCGGATCTTCCGAAGAATCAGAAAACGTTGCGGGACTTATTTAGTCTTCCTCCCAAACCCTTGAGTGAAATTTCTAAGGAAGTGAAAGAGTTTCAGGAATATTTGCAGGCTCAGCGATACAGTGAGAATTCAATCAGCAGTTACGTGGATGGATTGAGAATTTTTTTGAATGCAACAAAAGATAAAAAACCAAAGGATCTGACAGATCATGATGTTTCTGAATTTTTCCGGAAGTATGCATACGAGAAGAAAAAGTCGATCAGTTGGCAGCGCTTGGTGATGAGCGCAGTTAAATTATACTTTATCAGGATTGCTGACCGAAAGATAAATTTGGAGAAAATAATTCGGCCAAGGCAGGATCGTAAATTACCTAATGTTATTAGCAAGGAAGAAGTACAGCAATTATTAAAAGGGATATCAAATTTAAAACACAAGACGATTCTATCTTTAATTTATTGTTGCGGATTAAGGAGGGGAGAAGCCCTGAATTTGTTGCCCGAGCACATTGACAGTAAGCGGGGGATTTTGCATATTAAAAATGCAAAAGGTCGAAAAGACAGAATTGCACCTTTACCTGAAAGTATGGTTCTTATGTTGAGGGAATATTTTCTTAAGTACCGGCCATTAGTGTACTTGTTTGAAGGCAGGAATAGAGGCGAACCTTATTCTGAGAAAAGCCTTTCGGAAGTGCTAAAGCAAAACCTTGCCAAATCGGGCATAAGGCGTCCTGTGACATTGCATTGGTTAAGGCACAGTTATGCAACTCATTTGCTTGAGAATGGTACGGACATAAGGTATATTCAAGAATTATTAGGGCACAACAGTCCGAACACGACTCAAATTTATACCCATGTGAGTACAAAAAAGATATCGGAGATCCGGAGAAATTTTGAAGATATAGATATCGGATGATGGTGGATATAAATACAGCTTTAAGTTCAGAGTTGTGGCAAGTAGTGATATACTAAGCTAATTAACAAAAAAAAGTTGCACTTTAGGGCTACTTTTATTATCTTTACAACGTGCAGCAAGCAGGAAAATTTCGCACAATTTTTTTTTACAAAGATTATTTCGAAAGTTTCTTTCTGAAACAACGGAAAAAGGTAAAGGATAAAATTGTTTGGGTTTTTGAATTAATTGAAAGTGTACAAAGAGTACCTGAGCTATATTTCAAGCACATTGAAAACGGGGAAGGGCTATATGAAATTCGCGTGCAAGTTGGCAATGATATATTTCGGATATTTTGTTTTTTTGACGAAGGGAAACTGATTGTCCTTGCAAATGGTTTTCAAAAGAAATCGCAAAAAACTCCGAAACAGGAAATCGAAAGGGCACTTAAAATAAAGGAAGAGTATGAAAGCGAAAAAAAGTAAAATAAAAACACTCGAGCAATTTAAAGAGAAGCATTATGGAAAGAGAGGAAGCAAGAAACGTGACCTTTTAGAAGCCGGTTATGAAAGTTTTAAAATTGGTGCATTAATACAAGATGCAAGGCTTGAACAGGGATTGACCCAGGAGGAGTTGGCCGACAAGGTTGGTACAAGCAAATCATATATTTCCAAAATTGAAAACAATATTAAGGAAGTTCGAATTTCGACTTTACAAAGAATTATAGAGTTAGGATTAGGAGGCCGGTTGCAACTTTCAATAAAATTTTAGGATTATGTTAATTAATTTTGAAATGGCGATAATCATCCTTAGATATATACCTGGAAAAAAATTTGCTAATATGGACTTATCCAATTAGATTTGATTAAATAAGTCTGGTGTCAAATGCTGGTTCCGGACATATATACAAGTTATGGCCAATTTTTAGTACATCAAATGAGAACTCGACTCTTATTTTCGACAGTGGCACTGTTAACATTTATTTTTAATGCTAACGGACAAAATTCGTCCGGACAATTTAAAGCTGA
>SHNE01000015.1 GCA_004295015.1 Bacteroidota bacterium
TGAAATGTTGACAAGTCAATCCGATGAAATTAAAAGAGACTTATCAATATTTCAATGTCCAATGCAATTAAATAATTAACTTCGATTCTCCATTTTTAAATGGTCTGAAAAAAAGGGGAGCTTACAACTCGACAAGAATAATGTTTGAGTATAATTCATCAGGAAATATTTTCATTCAGGAAAACTCAAGTTTTGACGGAAGTGTGTGGGCGGTAAATTTCAGGAAAGAATATAACTATAACCTATCAGGAAAAGACTCCATTCAACTAGAGTACAGTTTTGTGAATAACGTATGGTCCCTAAGCAATAAACGTAGCTGGACATATGATTCACTTGACAAAATGACCAGGAGAATAACCGAAGCCTTTTCGAATAACGTATTTCAGGTTGTTGAAGACATTAGAACAGACTATTCTTTAAGCCCTCCCGGATACGTTCGGGTAGACAGCATTTATATAGGTTCTATGGGCAACTTAGTGTTGGTAAACATTAATCTGTATCAGTACAGCAATTCAGATTCATCCAAATTTTTAGTATTAAGCTCTCCATTTGTTATTATGTTCGGGGGTGTTAGTATGTGGGAGTGGTATCGTTGTGGAGACACGCTGTGGGATAGGCAAGGGCTTATAACCGGATGGTGGTATGACGGAACTTTCGATTCGAATTGCAATCCGATAAATTATAATGATGGAACTGCATCAAACTCATCAGGAGTTCATTCAAATCAATTTGATTACACTTATCTCAATTGTCAGAAAATGAAAGTTCTTCTTTCTGCAGAAAAAAGTAAAATATGCGAAGGCGACAGCATTCTTCTTGCTGCTAACGTTTTTGGTGGTACTCCACCTTATCAATATCAGTGGACATCAAACAACGGCTTGATGAATGCTACAAATTCACACCCTACTATTAATCCTGATTCCACTACCAAATACTTCATTACAGTAACAGATGCAAATCTGCTTCATTGGTCGGATTCGATTGAGGTAAAAGTCGATCCCTTTATCCACGCAAATGTAAATATTCTTTCAATTGACACTTCCAGCAACTGTAACAGTGCCCTACTTGTGGCATCGAACACTCGTGGTGCGTGGCTGGTCTGGCTATTTGACAACAGCTACACGTCAAATCATGATACGGTTTTTTTAGCTCGATTTAACGGTTCATATTCGATACAAATTAATTCCGGTGTATGCCCGGCTCAATTTGATACGCTGGTTTTAACTTCGCTTATCCATCCTGCACCAATAGTAAATGTCAATAAAGGTTGTAACCAACTTTTTGCCCATTCAGCAACAGCAACCCTCTACAAATGGTATTTGAATTCTGATACCAATGTATATTTCATAGGTGATACGATAGATATCTTAGTCAACGCCAATTATTTTATAATTGCTGAAGATTCTCTTGGCTGTGTTTCGGACAGAGATTTTACATATTTCGAAATGTTCAAACTAATACCTTCTTTCGGAAACGCATGTAATGATAGCTGTCTGGGAAGAGCAAACGTGCAAGTTTTACCGCCATATTCTCCATATTCATATCAATGGTCAAATGGTGACACCCTTTCGTTTGCTGATAGTTTATGTAATTCCATTGTGAGTCTAACCGTAACTGATCGAGATGGCTGTCAATTAACTGCGATTGATTCTTGCTTAGGCGTTAGCATTTTCGAAATCGATAACGCTATAAAGAGAATAAATGTGTTTCCAAATCCTGCTTCTACAGTTTTGCATCTTGATTTAATGAATACTGATTTCAATTTCCCGATTCATTGGCAAGTGATGGATGTATTTGGAAGAATTATAGACGACGATATTATTCATGAAAACGATATCAAGTTGAATGAAAACATGTATTCTTCAGGAATGTATATCTTCCGAATCACTAAAGATTCAAAGTACAAGGGAGGTGGGAAATTTATTGTACGGAAAAACTAGTCAATTACTCGAATACGAATTCTCAGACTACACTCACCAATGCTGTGCACATAATTAATGGCACTATTTAGTCTTGAGAATAATTTATCAGGAACTTTAAAAATCAAAATAATAATTCTCCAATGCCATTCTTAAACCGGCATAGATAAACAGAGAGCGATCATCTGAATTGGCATTTTGAAATTGTCGGGATGCTACGCCTAACTCTATATTGAAATTAGTTTTAGGATTCACGAGATAGTTCAATCTAAGATCGACCGAATTCAAAGTGCTTTCCAATCCCTGAAACATTCTGTTATTATATTCCTGAGAACGGGTTTCATAGCTTTTGAAAATATCATTACCCAGATTAGAATTGGCAGTGTCTCTACCCAATTTAGCGTACTGAACTTTCAACTCAAGAAATATATTTCTCCAACGGTAATTGATAAAAGAAACCGATTCTGCGAAATTAGCTCCCAAGGGATGAGCCAGTGGTTGATTATAATGCGTGTAATTCTGAGAATTTGTTCTGTGCTGATAGGTATATGGTCTCACGAAATTAAATTCGGTCTGCAAATTCAGGTTCTTGATTCGAAACAGATCAAAAGTTTTTACTCCAAGCTGGAAGGCTTGCTTATTTCCCCACCACCCATTACCTGCTCTTACTTCATCCAACAATAATTCATCCAGCATTAGCTGGCCATAGAAAATTATTTTCTTCGTTACTCTCAATTTCATATTTAGCCCTAACAAGGCGTTGTCAGGTGAGTCAGCTGAATTTTCTACAGGTCGCAAAAATATTATTGGATTGAGATAATGCAATTCATAGCCTCGTGATGCAGCAGGTGCCCACATTACCGTTTCAAAAAGTCCGATGTTAAGCCAATTGGTTTTTCCGATATTGACATCCAAATGATGCATCGTTGAATACTTTTTAAAATAGCCGACATTTTCTTCATGCGCAGTACGCAGGTCTTGCATCACTGCATAGTACACTGCATAACGGAATTTCCAGAATGACATCTGTATTCTTAAGAAAGGATAATTGTATGTATTATCCGAAAGCAACAAAGAACGATACCCTTCTCCAATAAAATTTTTGTCGTGCGCGAAAAGGAAATCGAAATGTTTGTCCAGCTTATATCCTATTCCACCAAATGACTGACTGAAATCGAAGGTTTCATTTTCAAGAACCTTCACCTTACCCTGTCCGGGCACCACTTTCTCTTGCCTGATCAGGCTATCCACATAATTTACATAGCGTGCCTGGTTCTCATGAAAGCCGGTGTAGAAATAAAATTTATCCTTTACGTTAGCCTGTACAAGAACTCCCTTGGTATTCACAAAAACATTTCTTCCATTTTCTCTGTCCTGCCCAAGTTGCAGATTAAACACCGGATCAATTGAAAGAATGATATCATCCTTATCAACCTGAATAAAATGTTCTTTGAATAATTTTCTCCCCACCCATGTAGAATAGAATTTCCCCTTCCCTTTACGACCTGAAAAAATTGAATCATAAGGCATAATTTCTTTCAGCTCCAAGACCGAATAAGGCTTTATCGAAGAATGAAAACCGCTTGTGTCCCTTGCAAGGAAAGATCCTATACGTGTGTTCATATCGCGGTTCAGGGGAAACAGTCGCTCCTGAGCAGCGAGAGTTGCTGAAGCTAGAACTAAAATTGTCAGTAAAAGAAGACGCATAATTTTTTGAATGAATAATATAGCGAAGAAAGATCTTTAGACTTTAATAATCGATGTTTGCTCCCAATCTATGTGATTATCTGCAGTCGGAAGATCTACAAAGTTATAATCCTCCAAAAGCCTGCGAAGTTTATTTTCAGAACTTTTCAAACCGACATACGACATAAACTTTCGTTTAAGAGGAAGTGAATTGATTCTCGGCTGTCCGGGGTCAAAATCTCTGGGATGGAAATAAGTCATCACGTATTCTGACTTATTGAACGATTCACGGATGAAAGAATAAGGTAAAGCCCGAAAATATCCGCCTCCGGAAAAGACAATATCCCTTCCGAGAAGACGCCGGGTGTTCATCGGAAACTCCTTAAGTACGGCGCCATTTACGATAACCCGACAAGGCTGTGCAGACCCGAATCCGGGGAAGCCTCCATGCGATCGCCTGGCCGGAAAAACAGAACTGTCTATTGTGAATCCACATTCCAACAAAAGCTCAAAGAACCAGGGAGTGTGAGGAGTAACCGAAAAACCTGGAGCGCGATAAGTATCAACTGAAGTTCCACATAGGTTCTCTAATTCTTGTTTTGCACGGAGCGTGTCTTCTTTAAAACTCTTCGGACTTTGGGTATAAACCAATTCATGTAAATCAGAATGACAGGCGATATGCTGTGATTTAGCTATTTGCTTAATCAAAGCGGGATGTTTTCTTGCCATCCAGCCAAGACAAAACCAGGTTGCCTTCTGTTTTTTCTCTTCTAATATATCGAGAAGTCGATTAGCATTCGCCTCAATTCGTGGTTCGAAATTATTCCAGGCTTCCGGAGAGGCGATCGAGGCATGATCCAGAATATGAAACCAATCTTCAAGATCTATGCTTAGAATATTCAACATGCCTGTTTTTTTTCAATGATACAAGATACCAAAAGCTAATCAGGAATCAGAACAACAGGATTAGGAGAGATAGAATTTCATGTTCGATGATCCGGAAAAAATTGGGCACAAAAAAGCCCCGCATGAACGGGGCTTTAAGGCAAATATTGTAATGAAGAGATTAAGCCAATCTAACATTAACGGCGTTCAAGCCTTTTTTACCTTCCTGGAGATCGAATACTACTTCGTCATTTTCACGAATTTCTTCTTTCAAACCAGTTACATGCACGAACACTTCTTTATCAGAACCGTTCATTTTAATAAATCCAAAACCTTTTGTTTGGTTAAAGAATTTTACTACTCCATTTTCCATTGTTACAAGTATTAAATAATTAATTTGTGCAAATGTAATACTTATCTGATTAGAACCTAATGAAAAGACTATTAATCAGTTAAATATTTTTTTATGCCCTCGATTTCACTCTTTTCGACCCGGTAATTCTCCAAAATTCAGCAAATTCTCTGCCTTGCATCCTAAAAAATGTCATAGTCGCCAAAGGTAAAAAACCAGGCTTTAAAGTCCATAAGCTGCTTATAGTCAGGCGTTTCCTCATGTATCCGAAGGATTAAATCCAGTTGTTGAGGTAAGAATCTTTCGGGAACCTTGTAAAATCCGGCCTTTTTAAGAAAAGCAAATTCAAGGGAATTGCCTTGCATTGCAGATATAATGATTTCAATATCATTCTTTTGCAACATATCAAAGAGCAGATCAAGGATTTCCTTTCCCGATTGCAAGTCTTCTGTGCAAATAAAGTCCATCAAAATGCCACATTTCAAGCCATAAACTTCCCTGGCCCGGATCACTGCCAATGCATTCATTTTTCCACCCTTCACACTCTTGAACAGATGATACTTTCTCAGTGGAATATCAAGATATCTCCAACGCAAATAATCCAGTGAACGGTAACTACAGATTTTCTTTGAGGCAATAAATCTCTCGAGAAAACCTTCGTAAAGCGATTTGTCCTGGTTTGGATTAAAAAAAGAAATCCCATTTGGATTTTCAACAGGTATAAGTTCTGTGTCTAATTCGATTTCCGCACCATGTTTAAGTCTTTTTTTGGTAAAGAGATGCCACAAGACAGATTTCGGCCGGAAAGTTTTCATCAAAAAAGGTACCCGGCCGAGCGCTTCAAATTTAAGTTTTTCGATGAATACCGGGTATGAATTAGCATTGGGTATTCCAATTGTAAACACATTTTTCTGAAGAGAGCATGTTTGATAAGTCAATTCTGCCAACTTAGGAAATAAGGCGTTTCCCCGGTGCATGGGATGTGTGAGTGTATTCAAGGATAATGATCCTTCAATAATTTTTCCATTCACAACATATTTTCTGGGAATGACAACATACTGCGATACAAATTTTTCACCCTCTGAAGCTACATGAATCAATGCTTTTCCATCCGGGTTTCTACTGTACTCCCAATTCAAATATTCAGGGCTTGATATTTCTTTGCCCGGATAAGTTGATTCAGTAAGACGAATAAGTCTTGAATAATCAGGATCTGTGAATTCTTCTAATCTATATACGATGCTTTCTTTCATAGACTTCCCGAAGGAGTTGCAAATATTTTTCGCCTATTAATTCCCAGGAATACTTAGCAGATATTCTTTCAAAAGACGATTTCCGTAATGAATTAATTTTACTCTCGGGCATTTTCTCCACCGCATTTATCAGGAGGCCTAAGTCTTCCGCATTACGAAAATACAATTGTTCTTCGGTATTTACTTCACGGTTGAAAATATTATCATGACAAATACACAGACAGGAGGCGGACATTGCCTCTAATAATGATGGATTGGTACCTCCGACGCTGTGTCCATGCAAGTATGCAAAGGCCGCTCCACGCATAGAATCAAGAGTTTCCTTATTATAAATAGAATTTGCAAAACGAATCTGTTCACTGCTGTAAGCCTGAAGTTTCCTTACATACGCAGTTTTTTCCAGCCCACCAACAATGAGTAATTTTTTCAAGGTTCCCGACTCCAAATATCCTTGTATAATTTCAAGAATATGGTTTTCAGGAACCAGTCTGGCTATGATCAAATAATAATCCCCTTGTGTAAGATAATATTTCTCCAAAACAGCTTGACTGACTGCCATGGCAGGTGATGCTCCATAGGTTATAACATGCACTTTCTCTTCCGGACAATTTAATTCTTGCTTCCAATATACTCCGACTGCACCTGAATCTGCAATTATTATATTACTGTACTTTTTTGTGAACCATTGGGCAGTGCGGACGAAAATTTTTTTGAAGATGGAAAACTTTGATCGAAGGTGTTCGAGTCCATCAACATTCGTTAGTAAAACTGAATGTTTCTTTTTGAAAAACGGATAAAATGGCGCTGCCCCTACTCCACAAATCAGCACGACATCATAATAAGAAGCTGTCTTTCTTAATGAGTCAATGTAAAATAATAAAGGATTCCTGCTTTTTTTATACGCTGATTCTCTGATCTGCACTCCGTCATTTTTTTTAGTCAGATCAGAATTCCCTTTTTCACCAAAGACAGTAACATCATAACCTGCCTTTGATAGAACTGATGAAATCTGTTCCACAAAAGTTTCGAAGCCTCCATAACGGGCAGGAATGCCACGCGATCCTATGATTGCAACTTTCATATTATGCAATAAGTTTACTAAACTTTCCTGCTATTTCAGTCCAGCTATGATTTTCAAGTATAGTCCGGGTGGCATTCTCCGAAAGTTTTTTTTGTAAATCAGAATCGCTCAGCAATAAATTAAGTGCGCGACTCAATTGATCCGGATCATCAACATCAACCAGTAGGGCATCATAATTATCACGAAGCATTTCTTCAAAAGCTTTCAATCTTGTGGCAATAACCGGAACAGCATAAGACATTGCCATCATGAGAACCCCGCTTTGATAAATTCGTCTGTAAGGAAGAACAAGGAGGTCGGCTGCACTAAATAATAAATTGCGTTCCTCCTTGCTGATTTGTCTTATCATCAAATGAACATTTCTGCTGATTGGTTCAAGATCTATAATATCCTGGTAATTTTTGAAAGAGCCATCACGCATTCGACCTGCAATAACAAGCTCGGAATTCGAGTCTGCTTTTTTCCAGGCATGAAGCAAGATGTCAAGGCCTTTCGTCGATTTAATCATTCCAAAAAACAAAACGATTTTTTTATCAGGTGACAACCCCAATCTTTCTCTTGATTGCTTCTTACTTAGCTGTCCGGAAGCCGGTTTCAGGAAATCACCATGTGGAATAATATGAATTTTATTAGAAGCATTGCTACTGATGCGTTCACACAATTCTTCCTTCACAAAATTATTATGAACGATTAATACGTCCGCCAAGTTCTCACATATTCGTTTCAGGCGGGATGCGTTGGTTGTCTGAATGAAGCTTTCCACATCATGAACAATGACCATTGTTCTCATTCCATGTGCCCGAATTTTCTCCAGCACCCATTCATCCATTCTGTTAAAATGAAAAACATGAATGATCACTGAACTACAGTTCCGCAGCTTTGCATGTCGGATGATCTTAAGATACTTTAAGGGTAACAAGAGGAGACCGGACAAACTGTGGCCGATGGATTCCGAGAAGAAAGGGAAAGACTTTTCAGGAAACTCATTCCAAAGAAAGTTTGAGTAAATGAGCCCATCAATATTTATCATTGAGAGTGCAGACAACAGGCTGGCATCATAGGTATCCATTCCGGCCTTGATTCCGATGGGATCTATAATGGCAACTTTCTTCGTCTTCATTAAATCTTTTTCTGTTTGAGCCAGGAACTAAGATCTCTTCCAATGAGATCCTGTAAGCGAAGTATGTCATCTCTGTATATCGCTCTAAGATAGGCTTCAGAGGCAGGAGAAATACTCATAGGCTGAGCTGTTTTACTATTCCATCTGTCAAATTGCTGACGAATACCTTTTTTCCAGCTATCCGGAAACTGATTAAGAATATGAAATTTCAATCGACTTTCGGAAGTAACAAGTCTGCCTAAAAAATTCCATTTAGGCTGGTAGGAATAATTTCTCACATCCTCTGCTTGAAATATATGCTGCTCATCCACATTCAGAAAGCGACAAATAACCCGGAGCATTCCTTCAGTATCTGAAATCATATCGTCGAGCAACACTATTTTAACTGACTTGAATGCGCTTAAGTAAGCATGCACTTGCTTAAAATACATTCCCCTGTCAATATAAAAGTAATCAAAACTATATCCCTTCTTTTTCCGTTCCGCTTCTCTTGAAAGTGCTTCGTCAAAACTAAGCTCTTCACGACCATCTCTAACTCTCCACATATACTGAGAAAAGGCTCTGTATACAGGGTTTCTCAGCATAATGAGAATTTTCAATTAATGATGATCCGGATGATACTCTAAAATATTCTGAATGGTTTGATCATAAAGATATAAATAGGGAGTTGAGATTTCTCCACAAACCTGATTTTCCTTTGCCGGCTCAAACAGCTTATAATACTGTTCAGGAGAATGTACAGCAAAAGCAAACTTGCCATTCACATACTCAGGAGCCTTCTCCGGAAATGAAAAAAAACAAGGCTCCTTTCTGGAGGGTAGAAACAATGAGGGATGCTGCCTTAAATAGTAATGCAAGGAAGTAGTTCCGGCCCTTGCGGCGCCAACAACAAGGAAATGCGGAGCTTTCATGTTTCGGAAGTTTTCCCGGATATTTCAACGGATTCGGAATGAAAATAATAGTACCTGAAATAATATAACAGGCATACGAGAAACATGATACTGCTGGAGTCCCTGATATTTACAGCTGAAAAAAACATACTCAAAAAGAAAAAAAGTAACATATACTCTGTTGTTTTGAAGAATACATTATTACTCTGTACAGCCCGGGACATTCTCACTGAAAAATAGTAGGGCAGGTAAATTAGTGCAGTTCCTAAAAAACCAAAAACAAAAATATTACCAAGTATTCCGATATCCACGGGATAAAAGTAACCCAAAATTTCCTGCCAGCCACCATTCCATTGATTGCTGATAAAGCCGTTTCCTAAAATTGGATTCCTGGCAATATATTCCAAGGCCGTATTAAATTCCATGAAGCGGACTGCCGAAGAAGCTTCATCCGGTGATTCACCCATGAATACATTAAATACATTCTGGTATAGCACTTGATATTTATCAAAGAGTGAAGTGTACCCGAGGGAAATCAATACAGTTACGCCGAGGACTGCAAATGTTCCATAAAGCAAGGTATTTCTGATTTTCTCTTTCAGGGAAAAGTTCCTGAAAAAATAAATGAGCAAGGTAAATGCCAGAACCACCAAGGTAGTTCTTGACTGTAGAAAGTAAATAAGGTAGAACAGAATGAGCAATACAATAATCATGTATGCACTCTTTTTCTCATGTGAAACCTTAAACAGGGAATAAAACAACAGCATAAGAACCAGAGCAAACTGGAATCGGTACCGGTAACCTCGGATCGGGCTATAAGCAACAAATTCCATTTGCTGAAAATTTTGTGGGTTCACAAAGAGAAAGAAAAAATAAAAAACAATAAGTAGCGTGAGGCTTAAAGCAACAAAGGCCCTTTCTACCTGCTCAATGGTGATCCAATTATTTCTTAGAAGAGATATAAGCAATATACCTGAAAGAGATAACAATACGGACCGTTGCGCCATAATTCCATAATAATAAGGCTGGCCGAAAACCTTGTGGCCCTGGAACGCTGCGAAAAAATTTACCACGATAAAGACCCACATCAGGAGGTCAAGTCGGGTAATTTTATGTTCATGAAAATGGATAAATAAATTCAGAATATAATAGACAGTCAGAGCAATAATCGAAAAAGTAGAAAGAGACTGATGCAAAGTATCCAAAGGAAGTGTTGCAAAAACACGAAATGTGGATGTAAAAATTAATATAAGTATTGAGTAAGACAATACCGGATGCAACCGTGAGGACAAAAGGGTTTGCTCCTTCATGTGAAACAGGAATTCATTAGTATAAGTCCGAAAATACGATTCCTAATTGACATACTTTAATCCAGGCTTTTTCATTTCTGCCCTCCCTAATTTCTTTTAAATGAAAATGTATAGAAACCAAAGTGCCGTTTTACGGCTAAGACACAAGAAACATTCCAAACAAGCATTCCAAGGCTCTGCGCTATGCATACGCCTAAAATTCCGAAAGCAGGAATAAGGATAAAGCAAGCCAGAACATTCACCAATGCAGAAATGATAGCAATGTTTCTCAATATGGCCTGTTTCCCCGTCATATTTAATATTTGTCCGGCCAATCCGGAGATTATTACAATAAACTGACCGGCAAGAAGAACATACAGCGACAATTCATTTCCCGGAAACTCTTTTCCAAATACATCAAGGATAAATTTCGGAAAAACTGCGAGAGCAAAAAATAAAGGTAGTGAGGTCAATAAAATTAATCGTGCTGCCTCGTGTGCATTTCGCATTAAGGCTGTCTTATCCTCTGAAGCAAAGGCCTCAGCAAATCGTGGCATGGATATACTGTTAATGGCAAGGTAAGTGATATTTGTAAAAACTGAAATTCGAACGAGGGCATTATATACGCCAACGTCTACTTCAGTACTATAAGCTGCAAGAATTAAGGTCCCGGCCCATGACATAATCAGCTGCATAATGGTAGTAGCAAACATTGGGGCAGAAACTTTCATTAATGCCTTCGTAGTGATGACAAATTCTGCTTTATGATCACGGAATTTACTGTATCGACTCCAGTTAAAAAAACTCAGCGCACCTGCCATAGCAATACTGATGAACTGTATATAGACAGGGATGTACATATGCACAACACCGGAGAAAAAAGCAACAATAAGTAATGCCAAGGCAATCGTAGAAACAGCGGCTGTTTGAAAAAATGTATAGCTCCGTACTTTCTTTAATCCTCTGACACATTCCGAATGGATGAGCAGAAGTACCAGAGGCATAGTTAGCCAGGCGTTGATACGTAGAATAGGAGCAAGATATGGTTTGTGAAACAGAGTATCAGCCATCCAATCTGCAGTGAAGAAAAGAATTCCGGATAATAATAATGTTGTCGGAAGAATCATTTTCAGCGCGGAAAGATATGTACCCTTGATCGCGGCGAAGGATTTCTTTAATCCCAACTCAGCCACAAATCGCATGAGGGACACATCCAAACCCAACTTCCCGAAATTAGCGGCGAAAATTAAAATAGCCAGGCATATTGATACAATTCCCAGGGCGCCGGCACCAAAATAGCGTGAAGTAACCAGCGTGACAAGGAAACCTGTACCGGTTCCAATCATACGAACCAGTAAGGAAAAAAAACTCGTGCTAATAAGCTCCCTGTACTCGGGGTCGGATTTAAACTTTTCCAATGACTCCTTAAACTTAGCGGGCAATAAACCAGTCATTAACGAGGTTAATTTTATTGTAACTGAGCTCTTCTCCGGACGGATAGCGATAAATATTTTTGCCAACTGATTTTAATATGGCATGACCTGCAGCCGTATCCCACTCCATACATGGACTAAATCGAGGATATAAGTCAGCCTTTCCTTCTGCCATTAATCCAAATTTTAAAGCACTCCCGGCTGATAAATATTCCATATCCGAATGCACATTGGAAAGCTCTTCGAGATACCTCTTTGTCTCCACAGAAAGATGTGAGCGGCTGACGAGAACCTTTAAAGATCCCATGGTCCCTCCTCTTTCCAATACCGGTATTGCGAATCTACTCAGATCAAAACTGCTTTCCTGAAAATTCTTTATCGCTTTATCAATCTTATAAAAAATATTGCCTGCAGCAGCATAAAGAACATCGAGTACAGGAACATATATAACTCCAAGTATAGGAGAATTATTTTCAACAAGAGCAATATTTACAGTAAACTCACCGTTCCTTTTCACAAATTCTCTGGTACCATCCAAGGGATCTACACACCAGTAACGGGTCCAGTTTTTCCTGACCTCGTAACTTGACTCCATTCCTTCTTCGCTCATGATTGGATACTTCATTGGGCTCAGCCCTTTATGTATAACGTCATGTGCATTTTGATCAGCAATAGTTAATGGCGATTTGTCATTCTTGAAATGTACATCGAAATCTGTTTTATAAACTTCCATTATTTCTTTGCCCCCTTCCAGAGAGACACGACAGGCAAGTAAGAGAAGTTTGATCAAATCCATCCTATATTTAGAGAAATTAAAGATTCATGGAAATTAATTGCATTGGCAAATCAAATATTATTACTCCGGAGAAATTCAGACCGGACAAAAAATGATCTGTGTAAAAATTATTTCACTCAAATTATCATTCCTGCACCTACTGTTTCATTTGTAAACTCATCAATGAGGATAATGCTGCCTGTATTTCTGTTCCTCCGATAACTATCGTAAAAGAGAGGCTGCGCAGTCCTGATTAGAATTCGGCCAATATCATTCATAATAAATACTTTATCGTTTTCGTTGCGACGCAGGGTATTGATATCAATTTTATACCGAACGTCTCTGATAACACATGTACTCTCTTTTGTAGTATGGCGAATTACATATTTATTCCCGGGTGACAAGGCCCTTTCGTTCAGCCAGCATACCATCATTTCAAGATCTTGTCCGATTTGAGGTACATTATTCTCACGTACAATCATATCCCCTCTT
Organism: Bacteroidota bacterium; assembly: GCA_004295015.1. Lineage (GTDB taxonomy): Bacteria > Bacteroidota > Bacteroidia > AKYH767-A > 2013-40CM-41-45 > QQVM01. The sequence continues at coordinate 13,176 of SHNE01000015.1, forward strand.
CCTATATCGAATTCATCCTCCAGCCTCATCGCAATACTCATTGGTGCATAGGCTTCTTCCAGTTCTCCGTCTGCTGTATCAATCGATTTAATTTTAGTCTTATATCCTGAAGGTAAAACCATCACGCTATCTCCCTTTCTGAAAACTCCTCCGGAAATCTGTCCCGCTATACTGCGGTAATCATGATACTCATCGGTACGGGGGCGAATAGTTGTTTGCACAGGCAATCGGCAGTCAATATGGTTTAAGTCACCACTGATATGGACATTCTCCAGATGAAACATGAGCGTTGACCCTTCATACCATTTCATTTTCTCGGAGCGCATAACTACATTATCTCCATACTTAGCACTAATTGGTATAAACTGAACATCCTGCACATCCAACCTGGATGCAAACATGCCGAACTCCTCCACAATTTTTTCATAGGCCGCTTTGTCATAGTCAACAAGATCCATTTTATTAATGCAAACGACTATGTGTGGAATGCGAAGCAAGGAAGCAATAAATGCATGACGGCAAGTTTGCTCAAGAATTCCCTTTCGTGCATCGATAAGTATCAAGGCAAGGTTTGCAGTAGAGGCTCCTGTAACCATATTCCTTGTGTATTGGATATGTCCGGGAGTATCTGCGATAATAAATTTTCTCTTATTGGTAGAAAAAAAACGATAAGCAACATCAATGGTTATCCCTTGCTCTCGCTCGGCGCGTAAACCATCTGTCAATAATGACAAATCCACTTCGGACAATCCGCGTTGATCACTTGTTGCTTTTAACGAATCATACTGATCCGCCAAAATATTCCGTGTATCCAATAACAGTCTTCCTATTAAAGTACTCTTTCCATCATCCACACTACCACAAGTAGTGAAACGGAGGAGTTCTATTTTGGATCTGTGTGGCATTTCCTTAATCTTTTTTTTGTACACTAAGTTTTAAAACGCTGGTTTCAATTCTTTCATTCACTGTTAAAAATATCCTTGCCGCTTGCGGTCTTCCATGGCTGATTCTGACCTTAGATCATCATGCCTTGTACCTCTTTCTGTTGTTGTGGCAGCGATAATCTCAGCAATAATTTCTTCGATGGATGCTGCCGGAGACTCTATCGCTCCGGTACATGTCATGTCACCAATGGTCCGAAAACGTACGATCTTCTCTTCAACAATCTCATTCGGAGCCAGAGGAATAAAATCGGCAAGCGCCAAAAACTGACCGTTTCTTTCAATTACCTTTCTTGAATGAGAATAATATATGGCAGGTATTTCTATTTTCTCCTGATGAATATATTTCCAGATATCCAATTCAGTCCAATTGCTCAAAGGGAAAATCCGGAAATGCTGACCTGGGCCTTTTCTGGCGTTGAACAAATTCCACAACTCAGGTCTTTGATTCTTTGGATCCCATTGACCAAATTCATCGCGGTGAGAAAAAAAACGTTCTTTTGCACGTGCCTTCTCTTCATCACGTCTTGCTCCACCTATTGCAGCATCAAATCGAAATTCCTTTATGGCATCAAGAAGAGTAGTTGTTTGCAATAAATTTCGGCTTGCAAATAATCCCTTTTCTTCAGTTACCCTGCCGGTATCAATAGAAGTCTGAACCGAACGAATGAGCAGGTTTACACCCATGCTTTTTACCCAGCGATCTCTGAATTCAATTGTCTCCGGAAAATTGTGTCCGGTATCGATGTGTAAAAATGGGAAAGGAATTTTAGCAGGAAAAAAAGCCTTTTTAGCGAGATGAGATGCAACTATAGAATCTTTTCCACCACTAAATAATAAAACGGGTCTTTCACATAAGGATGCTACCTCACGCAGGATATAAATGCTTTCTGACTCTAAAGCTTTTAAATGATCAAGGTTATAACTAAACATTTAAGAATCGTGATTTCATAAGTAGACTCCGGTTCAACTGAACCTTCCGGATATTATTCCGAAATTTCTTCCAATTTTTCAGCCGATAAAAGAGATGTTTGCTTCAGAGCGAAGGTATTAATTTTAATCGCATGAACTGCCTTGGATATGGCTAGATTTATAAAAAATACCATGAAATCTCCACTATGGATAAGTCCTGTAAAAGCTACCCAATAAGCTTTGTATCAGTATTCCATGATTCTCCCAAGAGTCACATCAAGTATTTCCTGAACACAATTTTCTAAGGGAATATTTGCTGCATCAAGGGTCAATTCTGCCTCAAGGGGAGCCTCATAAGCTGAATCAATTCCGGTAAAGTTCTTGATTTTACCTTCCCGTGCCATCTTGTATAATCCATTCGGATCACGGGCCTCACAAATTTCAAGAGGAGTGTCGACGAAAACTTCAATAAACTCACCTGTCGGGAAAAGAGAACGAACCCAGTTGCGCTCTTCTCTGAAAGGTGAAATAAAAGATGTTATGGTAACTAAACCGGCATCATTAAACAGGCGACAACACTCTCCGATTCTACGAATATTCTCTTTACGGCTGTTGTCATCAAAACCCAAATCTTTGTTTAAACCCTGGCGGAGAATATCGCCATCCAATAACATTGTTTTGAAACCACGCTTAAAAAGCTCCTCCTCCAACTTTCCTGAAAGGGTACTTTTACCTGAGCCACTCAGACCGGTGAACCAAATTACCAATGGTCTTTGACCAAGATGCCTCACACGATCCGATTTCCGAATCTTGTGATGAGGAGAAAATAATGGTGGATCCGGGTTCATAAAATAAGATCAAAATAAGTTGGTCTTCTTATTGACCAATAGGATGCCAGGTTGTTTTAATCTCCTGAAGATCCATAATCCTGTGTGGACTCTGTGAAGAATCATCCATCCAGTTATCTTTTGAATAAATTAATGGACGCTTAACATTTAGCGAAGCGTTCTCCTGAATTTTCTTTATGTCTGCAGCGTTGTCTCCTGTGTAAATGCAAGCATTCACATCCATGTGATTTGAAAAATGACTCAACAACTCAGACCTGTGACCGGTGAGAATATTAACAACGCCTGCCGGCAGATCAGAGGAATGCAATACTTCTGCAAAAGTCACTGCACACAGCGGCTTCGCGGAAGATGATAAAGCCACTACCGTATTACCTCCTACAATAGCAGGTGCTATCGTTGATACCAAACCAATCAGTCCATAGTTTTCCGGAGAAAGTATCGATACAACTCCCGTTGGTTCAGGAACAGAAAAATTGAAATGTGATGACTCAACAGGATTAACTGAACTGTATACTTGCTGATACTTATCACTCCACCCGGCATAATACACCAATCTGTCGATAGATTGTGCAACTTCTGAACTTGCAGCTGCCATACTCAATCCCTGATCACTAAGTTCGGATATGAACTGTGCTTTACGACCTTCCAGCATTTCGGCAATACGATACAGAATCTGCCCCTTGTTATAAGCGGATCTTGAAGCCCATGGATGTTGGGCCTTACGAGCAGCTACGACTGCGTCACGAAAATCCTTTCTTGAACTTTGGCAAACATTAGCCAGAATATCTCCATCCTTATTCTTCAGGACATAATATCGACCTGATTCAGTACGTGGAAATTTTCCATCAATATAAATCTTGTATGTCTTTAAAACATCAATGCGTTTGCCTTTAGAATCCTGACCGTTTGATTGCACGCCGTTTAGTGTTTTAGTCTTTTGTTTTTCCGTTGAATCCATCTCAGAATCATTTTTCATTTTATCAATTTATAAGAGCTGAAGATGCCTTGATTAAACTAACTCCAAATAAGGCATCAATCCATGAAGTCCACCCTCACGTCCTACTCCGCTCTCTTTATAACCACCGAAAGGTGAAGTCGGGTCAAACTTATTATAGGTGTTTGCCCAGATAACACCTGCACGAAGTTGAGAAGTTACCTTAAATATTTTGGAACCTTTGTCGGTCCAGACTCCACCGCTCAATCCATATGGAATATTATTCGCTTTCTCGATTGCTTCTTCCACTGTCCGAAATGATTGTATGCCAAGCACAGGTCCGAAAATCTCTTCCGTAACTATCCTTGAAGACTGAGAAACATTCGTGAACAATGTTGGACGACACCAAAAACCTTTAGAAGGAAGCGCACAAGAACTCTGGTACATTTCACCACCTTCATTTACTCCTATTTTCAGATACTGTTTTATTTTTCCGAGCTGTTCTTTGGAGTTAATCGCGCCTATATCCGTATTCTTGTCTAATGGATCACCAACTATCAGTGTTTCCATTCTGTCTTTCAGTTTACGGACAACAGTATCCATTACAGATTCCTGTACAAACAATCTGGATCCTGCGCAACAAACATGACCCTGATTGAAAAATATTCCATTGACAATACCTTCTACAGCCTGATCAATCGCTGCATCTTCAAAAATAATATTTGCAGCTTTCCCTCCAAGTTCGAGTGTATATTTTTTACCTGTACCTGCGATGGATTTTTGAATTATTTTACCCACGTCTGTTGAACCGGTAAATGCTATCTTGTCTATCCCCGGATGATTTACCAAAGCGGCACCTGTGGCACCTGCACCTGTAATGATATTCACAACACCCGGAGGCAAGTCTGCTTCCTGAATAATTTCGGCAAGTTTAAGAGCGGTGAGTGGCGTAGTTTCAGCAGGTTTCAACACAACAGTATTTCCGGCTGCCAAGGCCGGAGCAATTTTCCATGCCGCCATTAAGAGAGGGAAGTTCCACGGAATAATCTGACCGGCAACACCTAAGGACCTGGATTTTGAGCCGGGTACAGCGTAATCAATTTTATCGGCCCATCCTGCATAGTAAAAGAAATGCGCAGCTGCTAAAGGAATATCAATGTCTCTTGACTCACGAATAGCTTTACCGCCATCCATACTTTCAATTACGGCAAGTTCACGGGCACGCTCCTGCATCACACGAGCGATGCGATAAATATACTTACCACGTTCTTTCGCCGGCATCTTACTCCAAACATTATCATAGGCATTACGTGCCGCTTTCACTGCCTTATCAACATCCTTCTCATTGGCATCGGCAACTTTGGCAATTTTGGTTTCCGTAGCCGGATTTATAGTGTCAAAATATTTACCCGAGTCAGGGGCGGTAAATTTTCCATTGATAAATAGATCATAGCTGGAATTAATTTTAACATGATCCTTGCTTTCAGGAGCAGGGGCATATTCCCAGGAGCTATTGAACTTCAATTTCACATCCTCTTTCTTACTTTTCTTCTTCATGGTACAGGGATTTCAAATTTTATCCGTGAAATTTTTTTAATTCATTAATGATTATCAACACAATTTAGTCTTTAGAGAAATAGTCGATACTCTGATACACTCCGCTATGCTCTTTCACAATCTGCATAAGCAGATCATTAGCCAGAGTACTAGCACCGAAACGGAACATCTTTGGATTCAGCCAATCTTCTCCGAGGGTTTCACGGAGTACTACCAGGTATTGAATGGCGAGTTTAGCCGTGGCTATTCCTCCTGCAGGTTTCATTCCTATTTTTTTACCTGTCTCATAATAGAAATCACGTATAGCTTCCAGCATCACTAAAGTTACCGGCAAGGTGGCAGCAGGCTGGATTTTTCCCGTAGAGGTTTTGATAAAATCAGCACCGGCCTGCATGGCAATATCACTGGCCAAACGTACATTATCCAATGTGCTGAGTTCTCCCGTTTCTAAAATTACTTTCAGGTGAGCAGCACCGCAAGCTTCTTTTACTGCTGCTATTTCATCAAATACATAATTGTATTCTCCCTGTAAAAAATGCCCGCGTGAAATAACCATGTCAATTTCATCCGCTCCTTCGTTTACAGCATAACGCGTCTCCTCAATTTTAACCTTTCGGGTAGACATACCACTTGGGAAGGCTGTCGATACTGCGGCCACTTGAATTTTAGAACCCTTCAATGTTTCCTTTGCGACCCTCACCATGGTTGGATATACGCACACGGCAGCAACCTGTGGAATGCCGGGAACTGCATCATGAGGGTGCATGGCTTTTATGCAAAGTTGCCTCACCTTTCCCGGAGTATCTTTTGCGTCGAGGGTTGTGAGGTCGACCATACTTAATGCCATTTTAAGAGCAGTAAGTTTGGACTCCTTCTTAATACTTCTTTTTGTAAGTCGTGAGATTCGCTCCTCAACACCAACCTGGTCTATTGATGGGCTATCCATAAATGCATGCTTGGTTGCTTTCATCTTCAAAATCTTTCAGGCTGATTAAGCCGGACAGGACGAAGATACAAAGAATGAATCAATCTATGAATTAAAGGGAATAAGGCTTTATTAATAATTTCGACAAAGAAAAAACAATGAAGATTCTTAAAAACACATCATTTTAAAACGTGTATTCCAGACTCAATTGCAAAGTCGAATTGTACTGACCCTGATCGAAATAATTGTAATTGTATGAACCTTCGAATGGCCGTACCGGGGTCAGTGAACCACTATAACGCAAATCAACAGCCCAATTATCCGAGAATACAAATTGCAAGCCGAGCTGAGAGGCAATTTCCATTTTTTTAAAAGGAGGGGTCCCCGAGATAGGACCAAGTTGATTATTCTCTTCCGAAAAAATCAAGGTGCCAACAGATACACCGGCTTCCAACACAATCTTTTTTCCGGCATGAAACTGAAAAAGCAATGGTACTTCGAGATAATGCAAGCGCATTCGATAATATGAGTTATCGATTTTTGAAACAGTGCTGCGACTTCCTTTCTGAATGAAAATCATTTCCATTTGAACGGAAATTTTTTCTGAAAAACTCCTGTTTACATAAGCTCCTCCCAAAATCCCTGCCTTATCATAACCACTGAGATTGTCTCCCGAAACCTGACTGGCGCACATACCCAATCGTAATCCTCCATTAAAATCCTGTGCACCTGCACCGGAAATAAAAACAGTCGAAAACAAAAGCAAAGAAAGAATAACAATTCTCATTATATAATTTTCTTGGTATTTTATTTATCGGTAATCCGGATTTTATCTCCAGCCAATTATAATTCGTTGGTATAAAATTCACGCTCACAGAGCAAACTTTTCTCAGCTGTAAAAGTGCAAATTTTCAGATGCTGCAATACCCTAAAGAATTAAATTACGGCATTAAACTAATTTCTTCAACCTGCTTAACTTCATAGGTGATTGCATTGAAGATGAAAGCAACAACTCTTACATTTTTTTCCTTCCAGGAAGGATCAATGGTGGCATTATAGCCTTTAAGAACGAGATCCCCATTGCTAAAACCTCCGGCAGAGATTTCCTCACCAAAAGTTGAATTCACACCGCTACGCAAAACAGACCTATGTAAAAAATGCGGATCTGCGGCAGGTGAGACCGGAGGGTACCAATATTGCCAGTCAATAATGCTGTCTTCAGTAAGAACGACCTGCATTTTGTAAGACCCTGTCTGATTTCCAATTGCCCTGGACTGAACGGCTACTTTCAATTTTTTACTGCTTGCATCATAAGATCGAAGAATTCTCAAACCGAAAGTGGCTGCTAATTGGCTTCTTTCTTGAACTTTTGCTGCCCATACTGCCGGGGCTTTAATATGGCTTGAAGGGTAATCCATCCGGTCAATAAGACCGTTTGGATTTCCGGCATTTGAATTTCCAAAGAGAACATCCCAGTCATTTCCAATGGATGTTCTGAAATCTGTTTCCAGGGCTCCTGCCGGACGTGAAGGAGGACAAGCAAAACCGGCAGGACAAGGGTTCGCAAAGAAGCCGCTGTGCACAGAAATAACGACTAAACGATCTCCGTATCCGGGTTTAATAGTGTCATTCAATTTTTCGCCTGCATAAGGACAGTTACCGCAAAGTGTTCCGGTATAATCCTCTGCTAAAACCTTTTTTGGAGGGATTGAATTGTCTATGGGGAAAGAGAAGGTATCACCATCAATGGAGACGTTGGATTCATCAATATAATTTACTCCGGCAACAGCAGCCGCATTATCCTTGTCACGATACGGTGCATCGATCTCATCACAAGCATAAAAACTTATGAGGATGAAAGCTATAATCGTTCCGAACTTATTAATCCTATTCAACATGGCAGGTTTTATTATCTGATTATTATTTGACACTATTCAATATAAGGCGGCTTAGAAGCTAGATGTAATTGACATCAGGAATCCATTTGAAGCCGGGACATTACGGCATACACCGCCAACGCAGAATATTCCGGCCCTTTGTCTACCATAACCGATAGTAATGCGATTTGTTTTCCTGGTATATCCCAGGGTTCCTGTAAAATAATGGATCCTTTGCGCGCTGATATCATTTCCATAATTATACTGATCGAATCCTGCAATGAACCAATTTGGAGCAATACTGTATTCTAAAAGCAAAACTGCCCAACTCTGCTTATCATGCTTGGTGTAGAGGTGTTGAATTTCTGTTCTGATATTTTTCTTCGAAGTAACTTTATAACCAAGTTCCAACGCAGCAATATGTGCATAAACCGTAGGCTCACTGGCGCGGCCTTCAACAACAGATTTGTTATAATGAAGATACATATATAATAAGTGCATCCTCCATTTCTTACTTAACTTCTTAGTGATTTCAATGTTGAAGTCCTCGAAATATACTTCCTTACCAAACATTAAAAACCCGGATGTGTATCCCAGATCTATTGCTTCAGGATTACCCACAGTATCAATCAGCGTTTTTTCAATCGACTGAGCTCTGCTGTAATTTATATTTACATCAGTGCCATATTCACCGCCAAATGTTGAGCCGGGTTTAAAATTATAAAACAGTTCAAGCTGTAATCCGATCTCGCCGTTTGGTTGGCTTGCATATGGATAAAGAGCAGCCAGAGAATAGGTATGATTTTTCGTGAGTGCCGGCAGGTAATTGATCATCAAACTGTTTCCCGTCGCATCCCTGTCGCTCCTGAAACCCATATTATCAATTCTTTTCACGCCGAAGATAGCACCAAAACCCTTTTTGGTATAGGAAAGATTGAACAATAAGGCTTGTCCGTCTTTGAAGATATAACCGTTGGTTCCTGATGGGTCATTAATTTTATAAGCATACTCAGCACTTGCTGTCCACCCTTCCGAATTCATACTTATGCGTCCGGCTCCGGCTCCAACATTCTCCGGCAGATTAAAGACAGGATCATCATCCTTTTGAAATTTACTCACGAAACTCCCGCCGATAATCCATTGTGTTTTGTTTCCGGCCATAGAGTCACACGACTCATTGAGATTCCACTCGACATCTGCGGCACGCACAAGCCCCTCAGAAGTACTGAAAAAATTTCTTTGCCGGCCTATCAAACCTTTCACAGTAAGGCCCCGGATGGGAACATACTTCACACGAAAACCTTCAATTGCGTTATCATATCCAAGACCTCGTTCTTCATATGTGCGCAAAATAATTCCACTCCCAAATTGTTCGTAGAAGGTACCAGCCGTCACGTCGAGATCACCGATATTATATCTCAGATAACGATAAGGAATACCACTTCCCTGATAACGGGTATCATATCCGAGAATTGGGTCGAGGTAACTTTCATAACGAATCCCGGCTGAAAAATTCCCTTTCTCATACTCGAAATTTGCGAAGCCATTAGACAAAAGTTTCTGAGGAACCTCAGGTGCTCCTATGAGTGAATCTTTGAAGTAGTACTGAGCATCCATCTGAAAATTACCATGAATGGAAGCGTTGTTCTGTGCCTTTGCATGCCTACTTTCAATTAAAACCAAACAAATCAAAGAGGAGAGTAAAATTTTTGCTTTCACGTAGCGAATAGATTAATGGTTAATTGTTAGTTAAGCACCGATTATTTTTCGAAGGCAGTAATAAGGATTGAAGTGGATAATAAAACAGAGGATCGTATAGGCTACACAAAAATCAATTCGTCTTGACAGGCTCTGCAATATTTTTCTCAAGCAGGCTGCGAACTGCGGCAATAAGTTCTTCCTGGCTGCCTTCAGTAAATCCAACGTGTTGCCAGACGATTTCACCTTTTCCATTAAGTACAAATGTGTGTGGCGGCATATTTACATTCATTGCACGTTTAAAGTCTCCGTTAGCATCCAGGTAGTTCTCATAATTCCATCCTTTTCCATTCACAAAGGGAGCAACTCTGTTCATGGTCCGGGCATCATCAATAGAAATAGTAATCAATTTTACTCCGGTTTCCTTTTGCCAGTCTGCATATTCTTCATGGATCGCGGTCAACTCTTCTATACATGGCTTGCACCATGTTGCCCAGAAGTCAATGATAATCGGCTTGCCGTCGTTGGAAAAATTCTCGGTATTAAATATCTCTCCCGTTAATGTTTTCACATTGACTGAAGGCAGCATGCGAGCTTGTTCCTGTGCTGAAAGATTAAAAACACTTAAGAGGATGCTTAACAATACCATCAACAATATATTTTTTTTCATTTAGTTTATTTTTAGTATGATTTCCAAAAATAGAAATTTTATTTCATCTATTCAGATCAAAACTAGCTACTCGGTTCATCCGCCTTACAGGCTGCATCCAGGCAGGAAAATTCAATCAAAATGCTCGAAACACCGTTTAAACTGAGATTCTGTTGGATAATTCAAAAAATATTTGGTCAATTCAAAACGATTTATCATATTTATACTTGCAAAAGCTGTTGGAAACAGGGAAGAAGGATCTTCATTTTACAATTGAACTATAAAGGTTCGGGAAAGATTTTTTAATTTTATTATTTATTGCATTTATAACCTTAAAAAAAATTAGAACGCATACATCAATAATCTGTTATTGAGATAGGACCTTGAGGTTAATTCTTTTAAACAGTTTGTTGATCAAAATATTACCTGGAGCTAAATTTGCGCAGCATCTGCCTTTCGGTGGATGCTTTTTTTTTAGCTACATTTATCTCCCCAAAAAATAAGTATGTCAAAACAGAAAAAAAATCAGGAAGCACTCGATTACCATTCAAACGGCAGGCCGGGTAAAATTGAAGTCATTCCTTCCAAACCATATAGTTCACAAAGAGATCTCTCTCTTGCCTATTCTCCCGGAGTTGCCGAACCTTGTCTGGCAATTGCTGAGAATGCGGAAGACGTTTATAAATACACTGCCAAAGGAAATCTTGTAGCCGTAATCTCAAATGGTACGGCCGTTTTAGGTCTGGGAAATATTGGCCCACTGGCTTCAAAACCGGTGATGGAAGGAAAAGGCCTTCTCTTTAAAATCTTCGCTGACATAGATGTGTTTGATATAGAGATTGATGAAACAGATGTCGAGAAATTCATTCAAACCGTAAAAGCTATTTCTCCAACTTTTGGAGGAATTAATCTGGAAGATATCAAGGCACCGGAGTGCTTCGAAATTGAAAGAAGACTCAAAGAAGTGCTCACCATTCCGGTTATGCATGATGATCAACATGGTACGGCTATTATTAGTGCGGCTGCCTTGTTAAATGCCCTTGAAATTGCCAATAAAAAGATTGATAAAGTCACTATCGTTGTGAATGGAGCAGGTGCTTCTGCTATTTCATGTGCAAAATTGTATCTCAGCCTCGGTGCTAAGAAAGAAAACATCATCATGCTCGACAGCACAGGTGTGCTTCGTGCCGACAGAACTGATCTTGATGAAAATAAAATATTCTTTGCCTCGAAAAAAGATCTGCATACACTGGCTGAAGCCATGAAAGGTGCAGATGTATTTTTAGGACTTTCAAAAGGAAATGTTGTCAATAAAGAAATGATTCAGTCAATGGCTCAGAATGCCATAGTTTTTGCCTTGGCAAATCCTGACCCTGAAATTCCATATGAGGAGGCTGCAGCAGCAAGAAAAGATATTATTATTGCAACAGGACGATCAGACTATCCTAATCAGGTCAATAATGTACTTGGATTCCCATTTATTTTCCGTGGGGCATTGGATGTAAGAGCAACTCAGATCAATGAAGCCATGAAACTCGCTGCAGTGCGTGCGATTGCGGACCTTGCGAAAGAACCGGTTCCTGAAATTGTGAATCTGGCCTATAACAAAAAGAATATAACTTTTGGCGTTGATTACATCATTCCAAAACCTCTCGATCCACGACTGATAATTTCTGTTGCTCCGGCGGTAGCACGTGCAGCAATGGAGTCCGGTGTGGCAAAATCTCCCATAACAAACTGGAACCAGTATGTTGACGAACTACGCAAACGACTGGGCCTGGACAACAAACTAATCCGTGTTGTCACCAGCAAGGCAAAACAAAATCCTCAACGGATCGTGTTTACTGAAGCTGATTCCTATAAGATATTGAAAGCGGCTCAGATTGTCCGCGACGAAGGTATTGCCAAACCCATTTTGCTGGGGAACATCAAGAAGATCCAAAAACTCATTGAAGAAAACAATCTTGATCTCGGTGATACACCCATAATTGATCCAAGGCAAGAAGAAGAAAAGAGACATTCATTCGGCGAATTGCTTTTCAGAAAAAGAAAACGCCGTGGCTTCACTTTATACGAGGCAAAGAAAATAATGAATGAACGGAATTACTATGGCGCAATGATGGTCGAGGAAGGTGAGGCAGATGCTATGATTTCCGGACTAACCAGAAAATACAGCGACACGATTCGTCCGGCTTTACAGATTATCGGCACGCAGGATGAGGTGAAGAAAGTGGCAGGAATGTATATCATGGTCACCAAAAACGGACCGGTGTTTTTCGCTGACACTACGATAAACGTAAATCCAACTGCTGAAGACCTTGCTGAAATTACTGTACTTACTGCATGGGCTGTTCAACAGTTTAATATCCGGCCCCGAATTGCACTCCTCTCCTATTCCAATTTTGGCGCTTCCGATGATGCAGGTGCGAGAAAAGTCAGAGATGCAGTTGCAATACTACATCAAAAATACCCGGGAATGCTCGTCGATGGTGAAATGCAGGCAAACTTTGCCTTGAATCCTGCATTACTTTCCGACAATTTTCCATTCTGCGAATTCTCCGAAGAAGGTGCTAATACCCTCATCTTTCCAAGTCTTGATGCGGGTAACATCGCCTATAAACTTTTACAGGAAATGGGAGCTGCTGAAGCTATCGGTCCGGTGCTTCTTGGAATGAAAAAACCGGTGCACATTTTGCAATTAGGAAGCTCGGTGAGAGAGATTGTGAATATGGTGACCATTGCCGTAGTTGATGCTCAGTCAAGAAAAAATTCAAGGTAGATATTGCAAATCTAACAAAGCTTTGTAAAAATTACAGTGAAAACTATAGACATTCGAAATTCAGTTTGTCGGGTGTACATATTTTGCACCCTAGTAATTAGCCTTTGGTTCAGCTTGAATTCTGCGAAACGATTTTAATGATCTTTCCTCTTTGTTCAGACTTAACTTCACCTGCATTTTTCTGTTGACATTAGCTCAATTCTAGGGAGACTCATGAATTGACAAGTTTTGTTCAAAAAAATTTCCGCTGCAGGTAATGGATTATTCTGCAGAAATTTTATTTGCCAATTCAAATTTTTTAGACTACCCATACTCTAAAATGGCGAAATCCCGAAATAGAAATTCGACATTAGTAGCAAGCCTCTGTAGGGTATGGCGTGTCTCGAAAAACAACTCCGAATCTGCGAGAAAGTTTGTCAAAAACCTTTATCAACATAGGCTCTATATCAATTTCATTTTGCTAATTTCGCAGGTATCCTATCGTAATTTGATCTTAAGAGCATAGCTGATCCAAAAAGGATTCACCTGTTTTTCAAAAAAAAATCATGATTAATCACCTTCAAGGAAAACTCATCGAAAAAAATCCGGCAAGTATTGTTGTTGAATGTTCAGGTGTTGGGTATTTACTAAACATCTCCCTGAATACTTATTCAAAGTTAGGCGATTCCGAAAATGTTAAAATATTGACGCATGTTCAAATATCCGAGGATGCGCACACGTTGTACGGCTTCGCAGATGATGAAGAGAGAAAATTATTCCGATTATTAATTACGGTTTCAGGAATAGGATGCAACACAGCCAGAATGATGTTATCCTCCATGACAGTTGCTGAAATTGAAACATACATCTTACAGGATGATGTAGCGAAACTTAAAAGCATCAAAGGCATAGGCGAAAAAACTGCCATGCGTGTAATTCTTGAACTGAAAAATAAATTGCGCAAAGAAGGTCATGTTCCGATGGCAAATTCTCCTCTGCGTGTGAAGGATGAAGCAATTTCTGCTCTTGTTACCCTGGGCTTTACCAGAAACTCTGTCGACAAGACTTTAGATACCTTATTGAAAACCAGTCCGTCAGCCTCAGTAGAGGACCTTATCAAACAAGCTTTGAAAGCTCTTTAAGGATTTTGACGGATGAGTGCCTAAAAAAAGTATTTTAGTGCCTTTGTAAAATCCAGCATTATCGGGGAGACCTTTACCTATATGATTGCTAGTCAAATAATTAAAAGGCCTTGAAAAATTATAAAACGTACTTTTTCGGGATTGGAAGTGTATTGTCTCTCTTGGGAGTAGTCTGGGCTGCGGAAACGCCTCTTGGTTTCTCAGATAATTTGTACAATGAAGCTACTTTTCTTCCCTCTGATTCTGATACCACCGCACTTCCTTATCCTTTCAAGGACAGGATAAGTGATCCATTCAGTGCTCCTTCGGATAATAGCCCTATGTATCTGAACGATCCGGCCAATGTCAAGACTGATGTGCAGTATGATCCGGATAACAATCGCTATAACATCAATGATAATATAGGAGAAATGTTCTATAGGAACCCTTCCTATATGACATTTAATGAATTCGTGGAAAGTGAGTTTCATAAGTCTACAAAAGACTACTGGAAGCTGCGTTCTACTGAAGACGATAAACTTACCAAGAAAGCATTTGCTCCTAAAATAACCATTAACAGCCTTGCCTTCGACAGAATTTTTGGAGGAAACACCATCGACATTCGTCCGCAAGGATCAGCTGAATTAAATTTTGCCGTCAATATTCAAAAGAATGAAAATCCGGCAGTTCCTGAAAAGCAGCGGAAAGTAACAACCTTCGACTTCAACGAGAAGATTCAGATGAATGTCATCGCTAACATCGGTGACAAGATGAAACTTACGATGAATTATAATACCGAGGCTACGTTCGACTTCGAAAACAAAATGAAGCTGGAGTACACGGGTTACGAAGATGATATCATTAAAAAAATTGAAGCAGGAAACGTAAATCTGCCACTCAGCACCCAGCTCATCCAGGGTTCTCAAAGTCTATTCGGAATTAAAACACAGTTACAGTTTGGAAGAATGACTGTAACAAGTGTTTTCTCACAGCAAAAAGGAGAAGCAAAGACAATTGATGTTCAAGGTGGAGCACAAACAGTAACATTTGACATAAAAGCCGATCAGTACGAAAGCAACCGTCACTTTTTTCTTGGACAATATTTCAAAGATAATTACGATGCCAACCTGCGTGACCTGAACCGTATTGGTTCGGGAATCAATATCACCCGATTGGAAGTTTGGGTTACCTCACGTTCATTTGTTTCTTCACAAAATAATCAGAACAGAAACATTGTCGCCTTTGCTGATCTTGGAGAAAGCAATTTGGATCCAAACCAAACAATTCCATTTATAAATAATAACCCTCCATTTAATTTTATTGTTCCTTCTGACTCTTCAAACAATCTGCTCTATGGTGCCATTCCAACCACGAGCCTGCGTCAGATCTCTAATGCATCTTCAATACTTGATCCCCTCGCAAGCACCGGCTTCACCCGTACAAGAAATTTTGAAACCGTTGAGAATGCACGAATGCTTCAGCCCAATGAATATACACTCAACAATCTCCTCGGATATATCTCCTTAAACACCACGCTTGAACCCAACCAGGTTCTTGCCGTTGCTTATGAATATACTTTGGGCGGTTCTGTTCATCAGGTAGGAGAATTAACAACATCAGCTATTGCTCCTCCGCCTGAGGCCTTGTTTGTGAAATTGATTCGCAGCACCAACTTTACTCCAAAGTTTTATACCTGGGATCTGATGATGAAAAACATCTATTCCCTGAATGGCTATAACATCTCTCCTGAAAAATTTCGTCTGGATATCCTTTATCAGGATGACAGGATAGGCGGAAACATCAATTACATCTCTGATGGCTGTGCAGATGTTCAGGGTATCCCCTTGATCAGATTGTTGAACCTTGATGATCTCAACTCAAACGGAGATCCTCAGCCGGATGGGTTGTTTGATTTTGTAAGTGGAATTACCATCAACAATCAGAATGGTCGAATCATTTTCCCCGTACGTGAACCTTTTGGAAGTTACCTCCGCAATAAATTTTGTGGTGATACAACGCTCGCTGATAAATATGGCTATTACGCTCTTTACGATTCTACAAAAACTGCTGCCCAACAACAGCCCGAGAAAAATAAGTTTACTCTCCATGGTACCTATCAAAGTTCTTCGGGATCGGATATTCCTCTGAATGCGATAAACGTTCCTCAGGGTTCTGTTAAAGTTACTGCCGGCGGACGACAACTTACTGAAAACGTCGAGTACACAGTCGACTATACTCTTGGTCGTGTAAAAATTATTGATGAAGGTATTCTCAGATCCAACACGCCTATCAGCATATCATTGGAGAGTAACTCTCTTTTCAATCTCCAAACGAAAACAATGATTGGCAGTCGCTTCGACTATGTTTTCCATAAAGACCTGCAAGTTGGTGCTACGGTACTTCGTCTGACAGAAAGACCCTTGACTCAAAAAGTAAATATCGGAGATGAACCAATCGCGAATACGATGATAGGATTCGACGGAAATTACAGAACTGAATCACGCTTCCTTACCAAGTTACTTGACAAACTGCCGTTTTATAATACCAAGGAAGTGTCAACCATCACTTTCAGCGGCGAGGTTGCCAAATTATTTCCCGGACACTCAAGTGCAGTCGGAAAAGCAGGAACCTCCTATATCGACGATTTCGAAGGAGCCATCACGCCTTTGGACATGAAAAATCCGGGGTCTTGGTATCTCGCTTCTACTCCGCTCGGTCAAAATGATCCGGGTATGTTTCCTGAGAGTCAGTACAACGATAGTTTGATCTACGGATTCAACCGTGCGCGCACTGCATGGTATTATGTTGATCCTCTTTTCCAAAGAAACCAGGGAGGAATCACACCGGCTGATATTGATGCGGATGACATGAGTAATAATTTTGTTCGCGAGATTCCTCAGGCTGAAATATTCCCTAACAAATCTCAACCAAACGGTCCCCAATCAATTACTTGTATGAACGTTGCCTTCTACCCTGAAGAACGCGGGCCCTACAATTATGATGTTTTACCTATGAGCGGCATTTCCGCCGGTATGAATGCATCCGGTTTACTCAATAACCCTGCATCGCGTTGGGGAGGTATCATGCGTAAGATCGAAACGAATGATTTCGAAGCAAGCAATATCGAGTTCATACAGTTTTGGATGATGGACCCCTTTGCAGACGGTTCACTCAACGATGGTACAGGTGGAGAACTGTTTTTCAACCTGGGTAGTGTTTCTGAGGATATTCTACGCGACGGACATAAATCATTTGAAAACGGACTTCCTGCACCTACCAATAATAATACAGTTGGAACTTCCGTATGGGGCCAGTATCCAATTGAACAGTCCATCGTCAATGCTTTTGATAATGACCCGAACAGTAGAGCGGCACAGGATGTTGGTTTGGATGGTTTGAATGATGACGGCGAAAGAACTTATTTTCAGGCGCCATATCTTAATTTGGTAAGTGCAAATTTTGCGGCAGCATTACCCAATGCGCAGGCTGACCCTTCGAATGATAATTTTATTTATTATCTCAATCCGGATTACAGCGACGTGAATGCTTCTCCCCTTGAACGTTACAAATACTATAACGGTCAGCAAGGAAACTCTCCTGCAAACGGAACGATTAACGGTGTGCAATCTACAGCTACCAGCCAGCCTGATGGTGAAGACATCAACCGTGATAACAACATGGATGTTGGAGAAAACTATTTTCAATACAAAGTTATTCTCAGACCCGGAAATATGGTTGTAGGTCAGAACTACATCACCGATATGCAAAAATCACCGGTACGATTTGCCAATAACACTACAGGCGAAGTGAAATGGTACCAGTTTAAAATTCCTGTAAAATCTCCTGAAAGAATTATTGGAGAAGTTGATTTGCAAAACATCCGTTTCATTAGGATGTTCATGAAGAATTTCGAAAAACCTGTTGTTTGTCGATTTGGTAAACTGGAATTCCTCCGTGGTGAATGGCGCCGTTATAACTTCTCTCTCTTACAACCGGGCGAATACAGTCCTACTCCGGAAGTTCCGGGAGGCACTCAATTTGAAATTTCATCTGTAAGCATCGAAGAAAATGGTAGTCGTCAGCCAATTTCTTACGTTCTTCCTCCCGGCATCGAAAAAGAACGTGATATAAGCACTACGCAGTTGTCTACATTAAACGAACAGTCCCTGGTGCTTCGTGTTTGTGAGTTGGAAGATGGCGATGCAAGAGCCGCTTACAAGAATACTCAGGTAGACCTTCGTGCCTACAAAAAAATGAAAATGTTTATTCATGCCGAATCATCGGGCATAAGTGACAATTTACAAAACGGAGAATTACACGCATTTGTGAGGCTTGGTAGCGATTTCAATGATAACTACTACGAATATGAAATTCCTCTTGTTGTTTCTTCCTGGAATTCAACTTCCCGTGAAGAAGTATGGCCAGAAGGAAACAACATGGAAATCGATTTGGAAAAATTGGTTGATGCAAAATTGCTGCGAAACAATGCCATCCTATCTAATTCAACGGTTACACTTCTCACTCCTTATCGGGTTGTCGACGGCGACCGAACTATTATCATTAAAGGAACGCCAAACCTAAGTAGTGTCCGATCTATAATGATCGGTGTAAGAAATCCTAAAGATCCCAATGGAGACGGCCCGAAAATTTGTGCAGAAGTATGGGTGAATGAATTAAGGTTGTCAGACTTCGATGAAAAAGGTGGCTGGGCTGCTACTGCCCGGGTAACAACAAAACTTGCTGACCTGGGAACATTCACAATTACTGGCTTGCACAGTACTGCCGGATGGGGAAGCATAGAAAAGAAAGTAAGTGAGCGTGACAAAGAAAATAAATCCAGTTATGACATTGCCACAACGATAGAACTCGGAAAATTCCTTCCTGAAAAATCAGGAATTAAAGTTCCCATATATTTTGGTTATGGTGAATTGTTCGTAAATCCCGAGTACAATCCTCTTGATCCCGATGTTAAACTGAATAAAGCACTTGATGCTACGCCGAATACCGAGGTGAGAGACTCGATTAAAAAGCAAGTACAGGATTATACCCAAAGAAAGAACCTCAATTTTACCAATGTCAGAAAAACAAAAACCGGCTCTGCGGGGAAAAATCATATTTATGATGTGGAGAACCTGAACTTCACCTATGCCTACACGGAAATTTATCAAAGAAATTACAATACAGAATATAGCCTCGCTAAGACCCATCAGGGAATCATAGGATATAATTATAATACATCAGCTAAACCAATAGTACCTTTCGAAAAATCAAGAGCCCTCGATAAAAAAGGCTTGAAGCTGATAAAAGATTTTAATTTCAATCCACTCCCATCAAGTCTGAATTTCAGAGCGAGTTTGGACAGAAGTTATTCTGAAACCCAACTTAGAAATAATTCAGGTTTTGCTTTTGCAATAGATCCAACCTTCATCAAGACCTATACAATGCAAAGAACCTACGGTCTGAATTGGGATTTTACCCGTTCACTGAAATTTGATTTCAATGCCACGGCCAATGCAATGATTGACGAACCAATCGGGAGATTAGATACACGTGAAGAAAGAGATTCAGTAAAAGAAAATCTGGCTCGACTTGGCCGTCTTACACGCTATAACCATGGAGCTAATTTAACTTATACTGTTCCCTTCAACAAAATTCCATTCATGGAATGGATCAATGGCAATGTTCGTTACGGGGGAAATTACAGCTGGCAGGCTTCACCTTTATACAGAGATTCCCTGGATGACCGGATTAAATCAAATCCATGGGCTAATACGATTCAGAACTCGCGTACAATACAGTACAATGCCAATTTTACTTTGACAACACTGTACAATAACGTTCCCTATCTGAAAAAAATTAATTCGGCAGGAGGCGGAAGAGGAAGAGATCAGGCAAGACCGGTAAAACCTAAGTCTCCTAAAGATAGTTTAGCTGCAGATAGTGTGAAGACAAAGAAGCCTTCTCAAATCGAACCCATCGTTAAAGAGTTTGTTAAGTTACTAATGATGTTCAAGACTGCATCCTTCACCTATAGTGTGACAGATGGAACAGCTCTTCCTGGTTTCAGAGGAACACCGGACTGGGTCGGACAAGACTGGAACTTTGACGGAGAAAAAGGTGCTCCGGGATGGGGATTCCTTTTTGGATCACAAAAAGATCCGAGACCTGATGCTGTCAAATACAATTGGCTGACGACAGACTCTACGCTAAATTCATTTTTCACCACCACACATCAGGAAAATTTTTCTGCAAGGATCAGTGCCGAACCAATAAAAAGTTTGAAGATCGAGTTGACAGGAAACAGAAATTTCTCAGTCTCCCGTTCCGAATATTACCGCTATGGTTCCGATGGAGTGTTCAGGTCATACAGTCCAACCGAAACAGGAAACTATTCCATTTCATACCTCACCTGGAGTACGCAGTTTGTAAAAGATGCGGAAGATTATTCCAATACCAATTTTGAAACATTCAAAACCAACCTTGGTACTGTTTCGGCTTTACTTGCTTCTGATAATCCGAATTCTTCTGGAACTATTGACACTTCCGGCTATACTGCAGGTTACGGCAGATCGCAGCAAGAGGTGTTAACCTATGCATTCCTTGCCGCCTATTCAGGCAAGACACCCTCTAAAAAAACAAATGAACGTTTTCCTAAAATCCCAAAGCCTAACTGGAGAGTAACCTATGATGGATTAAGCAGAGTGAAAGCTTTCCAGAAAATTATTCAGTCTTTCAGTTTGTCACATGGATATCGCTCTACATACAGCATCAATTCATTCTCGCAAAATCTATTGTATGAAGAGCAGAACAGTGCTCCTTCAAGGAGAGACACAGCAGGAAATTTTGTTCCACGCTATGCTATCCAACAAGTAACCATTGCAGAACAGCTAGCTCCTTTGATCGGGATCGATATTACCTGGAAAAATTCCTTGCAAACCCGATTTGAAATTAAGCGCGACAGAACGCTGACACTGGCTTATTCAAATATCCAGGTCACCGAGGTGAGAGGAATTGAATATGTGATCGGGCTGGGATACAAAATTAAAAAAGTTAGGTTCCCTATAGGCTTGGGAAGAGGTAAGAAACCGGTTAACGACTTAAGCCTGCGTGCCGACTTCAACTTAAGAAAGAATACAACAATCCTGAGAAAGCTAATCGAAAATACAAATCAACCAAGTTCAGGAAGCACAACGATGGGTGTTAAACTCAGCGCCGACTACCCTGTTACTGATCGCTTCAACGTTCGTTTGTTCTACGATTGGAACGCCAATGATCCCTTTGTGTCATCGAGCTATCCTACTTCGAATACCAATGCAGGTATAAGTATCCGCTTTACCCTGGCACAATAAGAATTTCGGAGAATAGATCCTTCGAAATTTCACGCATTCAGATTAGTACAATTATTTATTCAATATAATTATCAACCACCCGATTGTCATTTCCTAAAATACTTATAGGTTTGACTAAAATTTCAAAATCATGAATTTCCCAGAAAATTTAAAGTACACGAAAGATCACGAGTGGATACGTGTAGAAGGCAATGAAGTCGTAATAGGAATAACTGAATTCGCCCAAAGCGAACTTGGCGATATCGTTTATGTTGAAATTGAAACTGAAGGCGATACAATTGACAAAGAAGCAGTCTTCGGTACGGTAGAAGCTGTTAAAACGGTTTCTGATCTTTTTATGCCGGTAACAGGTAAAATTTTAGTCTTCAATAAAGACCTCGAATCGGAGCCTGAAGCGATTAACAAAGATCCTTATGGTAAAGGCTGGATGATTCGTGTGCAAATGAGCGACTCAAGCGAAGTCGACAGCTTACTTAGTGCTGCCGATTATAAACAGCTCATAGGTGTCTAAGAAAAAATAAATATGTTTCTACGTTATCACCTGCCCACTTTATTGTGGGCACTTTTTATTCTGACCATTTGTGCTGTTCCCGGAGACCGCATTCCGAAACTTAGTTTTCTGGAATGGCTCAAACCGGATAAAATTGTTCATCTCTTAGTATTTGGCATGTTATGCATTTTATTGCTCCGCAGTTTCCTCGATGCAAATGCACTAAACTTATCTGAAAAAAATGCAATCATCATAGCACTTAGTATTTGCATAGTTTATGGAGCACTGGTTGAATTCCTTCAATACAGCGTTTTTATTAACCGAAGCGGAGATGTAAGGGATGCCATTGCAAATTCTATTGGCGCATTTTTAGGATGGTGGGCATATAATCGTTTTTTCAAGAAGCAGAAAAAGAAACTCAAAGCCTGATTTTTTGTTACCTTGTCTCTACGACTCAATTAATCTCCATGTCCAAACATAAAATCATAGTAGGAATAACCGGTGCCAGTGGCTCAGTCTATGCAAAGGTCTTATTAGACAAATTAGCAAAGCTTCAAGAGCAAATAGACACAGTCGGCGTGGTGATGTCTGACAATGCCAAAGCTGTTTGGAAATTGGAATTGAAAAATTCCGATTTTGAAAATATTCCTTTTAAAACCTTTGCCAAAAACGACTTCTTCGCTCCTTTTGCCAGTGGCTCGGCAAAGTTCGAGACGATGATTATCTGCCCTTGCTCCATGGGAACAATGGGAAGAATCGCACAAGGAATTTCCAATGACCTTATCACACGTGCTGCTGATGTCATTCTAAAAGAAAGAAGAAAACTTATCTTGGTACTTCGTGATACTCCATACAGCCTCATTCATATCAATAATATGAAGGCCATTACCGAGGCCGGAGGAATTATCTGCCCTGCCTCCCCCTCTTTTTATTCAAGCCCTTCAAACTTTGAAGAATTAGCTGCAACAGTGGTTGACCGTGTTGTTGATCTGGCAGGATTGAATCATTCTGCTTATAGGTGGAGTGAGAAATAAAATTGCGCCGGTTATAGGATTTTTTTGTGGAGAAACCTGATTTGCACAACAAGTTTTGAAGGTTTTTTAATACAGCCGGGTAGACTATTCCCCCGCATGGTGGAATTACCTCGCACACTGACTTCCATACAACATTCCAACCTGCTGGAGTTTATACCAAGGATATCAATCTTAGTTTTGCATTAACGCGCTGCAATGAAGGAATGAGTTTGAGCTCGGGCTTTCATACAATAATCGCCGAATGGCCTTTTAGAAATCATTTGGGAATGTAGCAGAGAACTGCAACTCGGCTTTGCATTTTTATCTTCCAATAAATCCTTCGTAAGATTTTCAATACCCTGATTTGATTTGGATGATCAAAAAAACCGTGCCGCTTTATCACAGAATTGTCATAAAAAAATTGCCGAAAATTCTTGAAAAAGCCCTAAAACACTCATTTCCACCGCTGCTTGTTCATAATAAATTTAACTTCTTTTTTGCAGGAATTTTATGTGATTGATTCTCTTTGCATTAGATTATCCTCCAAAAACGGTGGAATAAAAGTGAGATTTGTTCGTTATTATTCCTTGACAGCACATCGAATGTTGTGTATATTCGTCTAACCAAAAACAAAGCCCGGTACTATGTTTGAATACACCAAGCAAATCCTTACTAAGGTTAGTTTTGATAAAAGTCTTTTTAGAAAAGAACTCATCAAAGCATTGAGGCTATTGAAAAAAGATGAACGATTGTTACTAAAAGTCTGGTGCGTGGCATCCTTTTCCACATACTCAGATGTAATCATAGATGTATTCAGGAAGTTTGCCTGATAAAATCAAGATTTCTTTTTAAGCCTTCATAGCCTGTGCGCTTTACAGCGGACGAATCGAAAATTTTATTGAATACATCATGACTGATTTCTTCCCAGTCCTGGCTTGTCATATTCATCAACTCAGCTTTGGGATGAAATGCAATTTCTTTGTGTGCTTTTGAAAAACGATTCCAGGGACAAACGTCCTGGCATACATCGCAACCAAATACCCAATCGTCAAATTTTCCTTTTACAGAGGCGGGTATCTCCCCTTTTAGTTCGATCGTGAAATAAGAAATGCATTTACTTCCATCCACAACCTGCGGTTGAATGATGGCCGCTGTCGGACAAGCATCAATGCATCGGGTGCAGGTTCCACAATAATCTTCAATCGGTCCGTCGGGACTCAGATCTATATCTACTATCAATTCTGCAATGAAAAAAAATGAACCTTGCTTTTTCGTAATCAGGTTTGCATTTTTTCCGATCCAACCCAGTCCACTTTTCTTAGCCCAGGCTTTTTCAAGTACAGGTGCTGAATCAACAAACGCGCGACCATTTATATCGCCTATCTTCTCCTGAAGACAAAACAAAAGCTCCTTTAACTTATCCTTGATCACAAAATGATAGTCTGTTCCATAGGCATACTTCGAAATCTTCGGCGCCGAAGGATCTGCTTGCTTCTGTTCAGGAAAATAATTGTACAAAAGAGAAATTACTGATTTAGCTCCATCAACCAGCTTACTTGGATCCAAACGCTTATCAAAATAGTTGGCCATATAGGCCATCTTCCCATGCTTGTTTTGAAGAAGCCATTTCTCCAGGTGTGGTGCCTCTTCTTCCAAAAATTCCGCTTTGGAAATTCCGCAAAAGTCAAAACCAAGACGCATTGCTTCCTCTTTCACCAAATTTGCTCGAATGACAGAAGCGGAATAAACACTCATCTATTATTGCTAAATCTAATTCTGAAAAATTACGATATTATTAATTGATAATTTCTGTGGTTAATATTTTTTGCCACGAATGCACCTTTAGACCCCAAGCTAATGGTTAATCCCAAAGATTGATGTTAGTGAAGAGGAGCAAATTACTAAAGCAGGATTGATAATTTCTAAAATTGTAATAATAAATTTGTGAAACG
>SHNE01000037.1 GCA_004295015.1 Bacteroidota bacterium
TGACTGTTACTGCAAGCACATCAAATTCAAGTACAGCTTCTGCCTGTGATTCCTATACATGGTCACAAAACGGAATGACTTATACTGCATCAGGAACTTATACGGATGTAGTAGGATGTCACACTGAAGAGTTAGTCCTCACCATCACTGCGAGCACATCAAACTCAACTACCGTTTCTGCCTGTGACTCTTATACATGGTCGCAAAACGGAATGACATATACCGCATCGGGAACCTATACTGACGTAGTAGGATGTCATACTGAAGAGCTGGTATTGACTGTTACAGCAACCTCCAGCAACTCTACAAACGTAACCGGATGTGGAAGTTACATGTGGTCCGAAAATGGAATGACATACACTACAAGTGGAACATACAGTAATACCGTAGGATGTCATACAGAGACAATTGTTCTTACCATCAACAATGTGGTAGTTACAGCAACAGCATCAGGTGCTATCCAGTGCTTTGGCGGAATGGTTGCAGTGAACGTATCTGCTACCGGTGGAACAGCACCATATAGTGGCACAGGTTCAATCATGCAAGCAGCGGGAACGGTGACTAACACCGTTACTGACGATGCAGGTTGTACAGGAACAGCTACAGTAACTCTTTCTGAGCCTACGAAAGTAGAAGGAACAACCACTACTACACCTGCAAACTGCGGTTCCACAGACGGAAGTGCAACAGTAACAGCCAGTGGCGGTGCAGGTGGCTACACCTACCTGTGGTCTGATGGAGCATCACAAACCACAGCAACTGCAAGTGGTCTTGGTACAGGAACATATACTGTAACGATTACTGATGCAAACGGATGTACAGGAACAGCGTCGGCTTCAATCACCGGAGTCGGTGGCCAGCCTGATGATGCAGGATCTATTTCAGGTCCGTCCGGAGCATGTCGTAACACATGTGTGACTTACACAGTGCCTCCAATATCTGGAGCTACAAGCTATAACTGGACACTCCCTGCAGGAGCGACCGGAACATCTTCGACCAATAGTATCACCGTATGTTTTGACAACACTTATGCGGGAGGATTCCTTTGCGTAGAGGGTGAAAATACTTGTGGTATTGGTGTTAGTTCATGTATAAACATACCTGTTCTTACTGTGCGCCCTGCACAGCCGGGATTCATCGTGGGGAATCCAAACCCATGTGGACCAACAGTTGAGACATATTCTATTCCACCAAGTGCTAATGCTACCAGCTATACCTGGTCAGTTACCGGCGCCGGCGTAGCGATCCTCACAGGACAGGGTACCAATACAGTACAGGTAAGTTTCCCTGCAGGTTTTGGACAAGCAGTAATCGGTGTTTATGCTTCGAACTGTAAAGGCAATACTTCCACACGTTCAACTACATTGACAGGTATACCTACACACTCTAGTCCGTTAACAGGACCAGGTTATGTATGTGCCGGAACAACAGGAGTTCCATACTCTATCAGTGCAGCGATTGGTGCAGGTTCCTCATACGTTTGGAGTACTACAGGTGATATCACTGTTGCAAGTGCTCAAGGAAGTACTTCCATCATCATGGATTTCGGAGCTTCATTCACTACAGGAACCATCTCTGTAACAACGTCTAGCTCTTGTGGATCATTTACCCGTAGCTACACAATTCGTTCGACACCTGGTCAGCCGGGATCCATTGCCGGTCCTTCAAGCAACCTGTGTGGACAAACCGGAGTTACTTATAGTATTGCACCTGTATTTACAGCTACCAGCTACTTGTGGACAGTACCTGCAGGTGTGACTATGACAACTCCAAACGGAGGAACGTCTATCACTTTAGATTTTACGCCAGCATTTACCGGAACAGGTAATATCTGTGTAACTTCTATCAGCGCATGTGGAAGCAGTATCGCACGTTGTTACTCAGTAACTGCATTGACTGCTGCACCGTCTACACCGGCAGGACCAAGTTCTGTATGTAAGT
Organism: Bacteroidota bacterium; assembly: GCA_004295015.1. Lineage (GTDB taxonomy): Bacteria > Bacteroidota > Bacteroidia > AKYH767-A > 2013-40CM-41-45 > QQVM01. The sequence continues at coordinate 1,942 of SHNE01000037.1, forward strand.
CTGATGCTTCTGTGGTATATACACTGACTCCTGTAGCAGGTGCAACGAGTTATTTGTGGTCTGTTTCAGGCGGCGCATCCATTGCACCTTCGGGAACATCAGCAACAGTTAACTTCAACAGTGCAACTTCAACTACAGCAGTTATTACCATGAATGCAGTTAATGCATGTGGTTATAGCCAGCCGGGTAAGAAGTTCGTATCGGTTAATCTTGGATGCCGTAATGCATCAGGCCTGAGTTCATCAGTTGAATTCAATGCATATCCTAATCCGACAATGGGACTTCTAAACGTAAGCTTCCAGGCTGAGAAATCAGCTAAGTATATCGTGAAGGTGGTAGATCTGCTAGGAAACGTTGTGATCAGCGATGTGATCAATGCTTCTGAAGGAGCCAACTTACAGGAACTAAACCTCAGCAAGGTTGCGAAAGGATTATACCTGTTATCAATTGAAACAGATGGAGAGATTGCTCAAACATTGCGTGTAGTTGTGGAGTAATCAATTCAGAGTTTAATTAGAATCAATGAAAGAGAAGTCCTTCCACTAATGGGAGGACTTCTCTTTGTTTATGAACGGCAAGTTTCAAAAGTTTAGGAGCACTAATGTTTACAGGAAGATGACTTTATAAAATGTTTCACATCTTCCATTTTCTCAATGGCATTATGAGGTTTATATCGGAATGGTAGCATAAGAATGAAGCTTGTCCATGAGGCAACCTGCGGAGTTTTTTATTTCCTCAAAACCAATGGCTGCATACAACTAACTCTAATCATAAACCTAATTTTAGAATTTAAGCGTATCGCTAAAAGTATTTACCCATGATCTTCACGCAGAAATCTCCTCAAAAAATAACCTTCATCTGAGCAATTAATTTGAATAAAATGGCCGGTACATCTGGGCTACAGAATGAAAAAAACCGTAAAAAACCCTGTGTTTATGCCTCATTTGAGACTTTCACCAAGGAATTTTAAAAAATGACCAATAAAAACTTGGAATATATTATAAAAGATGTACTTTAGTAGTACTTTGTGAATGTCTCACAGGTTTGGTCTCCGGACTAAAATAAAACCAATAACATGAATCAACTTATACCTCGGAAGCTGTTCTTCCTTGTCTGTCTTCTATTTTTGGGAGGCAGTACTGCTGTTAATGCTCAGGATCCTTCATTTTCGATATACATAGATAATCCGCAAGGAATTGGAAAGAAAGTATTTGAATTCGACGTGATGGTTCAGGCTTCAGGAGCAACGTCTGCATTCGAACTTCGAACTTTTCAGGGCGGGATTTGGGTGAATCCGGCATTCATTAACGGAGGAAGCATCAGTCTTCAAAACCTTACCGCTTCTTCACAGATGACCGCACCAAAGCATAATGGAGGCGTACAATGGAATTCGTCCGACAACTTTATTAATCTCACGGCTAATATCGGTGTTAAGACGATTAGTTCATGTATTTCAACTACGGTTTCAACAGCCCCTATTCGTGTTGCCAGAGTCAGAATGACCAATACAGCAGATTTCGGATGCACAACGCCGGATTTAAAATTCAACTATGTTCAGAATGGAAGCCCTTTGCGATTCAGAACCAGCGTAAGCTGGAGAGCAAGTGGCTGTGCATTAAACTATGATATGTACTACCCTAATCGTCCATATTCAGGCTCTGCACTTTTCAACGGAGAGCTTTACAGCACTCTTGACGGAGATGGAAAATCGCCTGTGAATACAGACAAGAACGATCCGGGTTGTCAATCAGTTCTAAACCTGACTGCTTTTCTGGAAGGATTTTATATCGGCCCTCAAACCATGGCATCTACACTGTATGATCTAGGTGAGCCGGGTGCTACTGCGGATCAAACCGATACAATTCTTGTTGAACTTTACACATTGGGAGACACCTACAATCCTTTTGCCGGAACGAAAGCAGTTTTACATACAAACGGTACAGCCAAATTACTTTTTGCAAATAATAATGACATCAGCGGAAACCCGTTTTGGATTGCAGTGAAGCACCGGAATGCTGTTCAGACCTGGAGTAAAACCCCATTGGACTTTACCAGTAACGTATCTTATAATTTTAGTACCGGACAAACTCAGGCATTTGATGATGGATTTAATCCTCCAATGCAAAATATGGGCAGTGGTGTTTTTGCCTTTTATGGCGGAGATGTGAATCAGGATGGTACTGTTGATGGAGCCGATTTGACTGATATTGATAACGACAATAATATTTTCGCTTTTGGCTATAATGTTACCGATTGTACCGGTGACGGAGCGACAGATTCTAATGATATTATAATCGTAGATAATAACAAGAATTTATTCCTGTTCTACGCACAGCCTTGATCTGATCAAAAATAAACCGAATCCCGCATGACATTTTATTAATGTTATGCGGGATTTTAATTTTTGAATAACTGATACAGTCCGAATCAAATATTCAATTATTTTGCCGGATGATCGGCGTTTTTTAATTGATATAATAAAATCGAAATAGTACTAATGCTTCTCTTATGCTGAAGAAAAAACGCTTGTTGTTTATTGCCCGAACTATTTTCATTGTGGTATCGGTATTTTTCGGACAAATACTCAGCGCCCAGATCCCAACCTATCAACTTACCCTTACTAATGAAAGTCAAACTTCAGCGACCACATATGAATTCGATTTGTATCTGTTACGAACAGGCGCTACCCCGCTGGAGCTATCCTTGTTTCAATTTGGTCTCGCCTTTGATACCAGTATAATGAATGGCGGAACACTTACGGCATCGATTGTTCCCGGATATTCCCAGCTACCTGCAAATTATACAAGCGGAAGTGTGGTGATTGGACTTATGAATTATACTATCGGTGGAGTGATTTGCCGCTATTTTAATGCGGCTGCCGGAGCTCTTCCACCGGGAGGTCCGGGAAGCGGAACATTGATTTCAAATGTAAGTACAGGATGTAATTCACCGGGTACACGAATTGGAAGGTACAGAATTACCAACAGTGTTCCTTTTAAGGCAAACTCTTCCTGCAAACACAGTTGGTCAACGGCACCGGGAAGTCAAAGAACAAATACGACGGTTAATGCCTATATCGGATCAATCAATACGAACATCACGGATCCGGCAAGTAATTTAGGATACACAGATTCGGGCACCTGTATTGACAATGTAGTGTTGAATCCTCAGACTCCCTGTGCTGTATTTATAGCAACAAGTACTACTTCAGAATCCTGCTTTGCGAGTAGCGACGGAAGTGTTACGGTAACACTAAGTGGAAGTGGTGTGAGCAACAGCGGCACCTATAGTCTGAACGGCTCCGCATTCGCTTCTTTCACTTCGAATCCTTTCACTTTAACCGGACTTCCTTCAGGCAATCACAGCATTGAAGTTTTAACAACGACACCTTGCACTGCCGGACCCGGCACATTTAATATCGGTGGGCCCTCCGCGCCATCCTCATCAACTCAAACGATTTCGGCCTGCGATTCATATACCTGGTCTGCTAATGGACTAACATATACTTCAAGCGGAACTTATGCATTTAATGGCACTCAAGGTTCTTGTCCTCATACCTTCAATTTACTATTAACTATAAATTCAAGTACCAATTCAACCAGCACCCGTACCGAATGTAATTCTTATACATGGCCTGTCAATGGAACGACCTATTTGAGCAGTGGCACTTATTCATACACCGGTCTGAACGGATCAGGTTGCCCATTGGATGCAACCTTAAATCTGACAATTTCAAATGTGACTGCCGGTGCCAGCCCGCTTGCAAGCATAGTTTGTTTTGGAGATGCCACACAGGTAAGCGTATCTGCTTCAGGAGGAATTGCTCCCTATACAGGAACGGGTACTGTCAGCCAGAATGCAGGCACAAGTGTTTATACGGTGACTGATGCAGCCGGTTGTTCCGCCTCCGCCTCTCTGACCCTTACACAGCCAAGCCAAATATCTGCAACACTAATGACTACTGATGCAAGCTGCGGCATAGCCAATGGTACGGCATCTGTCAACGCTTCGGGTGGTTCCGGGATTTATACTTATGCATGGTCAAACGGTCAGACAGGCAGCTCGGCAAGTGGTTTTGCTTCAGGCTCACATAGCCTTACTATTACTGATAATTCAACGTGTTCAGAAACATTTCCTTTTAGCATTGGCGGATCCGGAGGACAACCAGATCCTGCAGGGGCAATTAATGGAGCTTCCGGAGCCTGTGTGAATCAGTCGGGCATTGTTTATTCCATTCCACCTGTTCCTAATGCTGTGAGTTATGTATGGACACTTCCTACAGGGGTTAGTGGATCTTCAACAAGCAACAGTATAACTCTTAGTTTCGGTCCATCCTATGCAGGAGGTTTTATTTGTGTTGCCGGAGTAAATTCCTGCGGGCAAGGAACACAAAGCTGCTTTAATATACCGGTATTAAGTCGAAGACCTTCACCCCCCGGATTTATCAATGGCAATGTAAATCCATGTGGAGGAAATACCTATACCTACTCAATTCCTCCAAGCGCTAATGCGTCATCATACACATGGACCGTTACCGGTTCCGGTGCAAGTATTGTAAGTGGTCAGGGAACATCAAGCATTCAGGTGAACATAGCGGGCGGTTTTGGACAAGGAACAATTTCTGTTCAACCGCAAAATTGTATAGGAAAAACGGCTATTCGCACGTTGAATATCACGGGAATTCCTTCGCACAACAGCAGTCTTTTTGGACCTTCAAATGTCTGCGCCGGAACGGACGGGATAGTCTACAGCATTTCACCTGTAGTAGGCGCATCATCATCAAACACATGGTCTGCAAGCGGTCAAATTACAATAGTTTCCTCTACACAATATTCCTGTACGCTGAATTTTGGTGCAGGATTTACAAGGGGTACTTTGTCCGTGACAAGTTCAAATGCCTGCGGATCTTTCACAAAAAAATTCATCATAGGCTCCAAGCCCGCACAGCCCGGTTTAATAAATGGCTCTTCCGATAATCTTTGTGGAAAGTCGGGTTTAGCTTATAGTATAAATACAGTTCCATCGGCAACAGCATACCAGTGGTCTGTTCCTTCCGGAGCCGGTATTACTTCGAATAGCGGGACAAGTATTACGGTTGATTTCGGACCCTCTTTTACAGGCACAGGCCTTATTTGTGTATCAGCATTAAATACCTGTGGAAAGAGCCTTGATCGTTGCTTTGCTGTGAGTGCACGACCGGTTGTTGCATCAGCAATCACTGGGAACTCTAATCCATGCAGATCATCGACAGAAACATTTTCTATACTTCCTGTTGTAGGAGCCACAAATTATTTCTGGAATCTGAGTGGAGGAGGAGCCATAACATCTGCCGGCAGCGGTGCATCAATTAATTTTAGCACTGCTTTATCTTCCGGAGCCATTCTTAGCGTACAGGCAGAGAACAATTGCGGAACCGGACCAATGAAAAAGAAACTATTGCATATTGATTTTTCCTGCAGAAGAAATTCCGATAAAGAATTAGAACAATCCACATTCACTTTGTTTCCTAATCCCGCCGGATCATCAACAGGACTAAATTTCTATGCTGACTCAAAAAATACCTATGCAATGATTATGACTAATTTATCAGGCCAGGTTATTTGGGAGCGTACATTTTCATCTGAAATTGGCTTAAACCATATAGAAATTGAACTTGGCGACCAAGCTCCCGGTATGTATCTTTTGAACCTTATGAGTTCAGGTGATCAGGGGGCCAAACTAAGGCTGATAATTGAATAGCAAGATAGCTTCCGACTAATTCTGTCAGATCCCGGCATTTTTGTAAACCAGGGCGATAGATTATGACAGTATATATGGCTAAATTACCATTGGTTTTATTAAATTTGTAATAAACCTTTACATCATTCCATCATCAAATTTCCATCGAACTAAGATTGAGGATTTTGAATTCCTCAGGATTCCTTGCACTGGTTTATGGAGAAGCATAATTGTATCATTAATCTAATTTCATTTTCATTAAATAAGTATCACTCTTCAACTTAATAGTGCTGAAAATAAATCTAACATTCCATAACCATGAAAAAAGTTTCTTTCATCCTGCTTACATTTCTGATTTGTGCAATGAGTGCCTGGTCACAAATTCCACAACGGTTCAACTATCAGGCAATCGCGCGTGACGCTGCCGGAAATATTGTTGCAAGTCAGAATATTTCCGTTCGCTTTAGTGTATTGACAGGATCCTCATCAGGTACTTCAGAATATGTAGAAACACATTCTGTCACAACAAATGTATTCGGATTGTTTACGCTTCCCATCGGAGCAGGAACTCCTTTGTCCGGATCATTTGGGGGAATCACATGGGCCTCCGGCGCAAAATTTTTAAAAGTTGAAGTGGATCCGGCAGGAGGAGCAAGTTATGTTGACCTTGGGGCTTCGGAACTGATAAGTGTTCCTTATGCCATATGGAGTGAGAACAGCAATACGCCCGGACCTCAGGGTGTCAATGGATCAACATGGTACATCGGAGCCGGAGCACCCGGAGCTGCTACAGGTGTTTTAAATGATCTCTATCTTGATAACAGCAATGGAGATTACTATAAAAAAACCGGAGGCAGTGCCTGGACTCTTCAGGGAAATCTTGCAGGACCTGCCGGACCAACAGGCTTAGCAGGTGATCAGTATGCAACTACGTCTACAACTTCGCTGACAATTTCAACAGGCACAAAAAACTTTAGCGTTGATCCGGGTTTATCTTATTCGATAGGACAAACCATTTTAATTTCAAACTCTTCCACGGCATTAATGGAAGGCACACTTACTTCCTACAATCCTTCAACAGGAGCAATAAGCGTTAATGTTACCAGTATTACGGGAAGCGGAACTTTTAGCAGTTGGCAGGTGAATCTCAATGGTGCACCGGGACCTGCCGGAAGTCCGGGTGCCACCTGGCATACAGGCACAGGAGCTCCTGCCATAGCACTTGGCTCTGTGAATGATCTTTACCTGAATACAATTAACGGTGACTACTATGTTAAGACCGGTGCGAGTACCTGGACCTTTCAGGCGAATTTAACAGGAGCTGCAGGCCCTATAGGCCCAGCCGGACCGACCGGACCTACAGGTCCTATTGGTCTTTCGGGACCACAGGGTGCGACAGGCCCAACCGGTCCTACAGGAGCAACCGGTCCTGCCGGTCCGATAGGTCTGACAGGACCTCAAGGATCCACCGGTCCTGCCGGCCCTACCGGCCCTACGGGTGCGACAGGACCTGCAGGAACAACAGGTCCTGCAGGAGCAACCGGACCTCAGGGAGCGCAAGGTCCTGCAGGTGCTAACGGTAGCAACGGAGTAAATGGAATTAACGGTGTCAATGGTGCAACATGGTTTACCGGTGGCACTGTTCCTTCAGGAGTTACAGGAGTTGTAAATGATTTATATTTAAATACGAGTACAGGAGATTATTATAAAAAGACTGCAGTCAGCACCTGGACACTTCAAGGAAACCTTAACGGACCAACGGGTCCATCAGGAACCAATGGTGTCAACGGAACTAACGGCGCGACATGGTTTACCGGATCAGCAGCTCCGAGTGGGGCTACCGGAATTGTCAATGATTTATTTCTGAATATTTCCACAGGTGATTACTATAAAAAAACAGGAGTCTCTACATGGACTTTACAAGCTAACTTGAGCGGACCAACCGGACCGCAGGGTTTACCGGGAGATAAATATGCAACTACCTCGGTTACCTCTATGTCGATCTCTGTGGCATCTAAAAGTTTTACGGTTGCCACAGGTTTATCCTATTCTATCGGACAAAATGTTTTGATTTCCAATTCAGCAACAAACAGGATGGAAGGAACACTTACCTCTTATAATCCGGGAACCGGCGCGATGGTAGTGAGTGTAAACGTTATTAATGGCTCCGGAACTTTTAACTCATGGTCAGTAAACCTCAATGGAGCACCGGGTCCTGCCGGAGATGCCGGCGCAACCTGGTTAACCGGAGCAGGAGCACCTTCTTCAGGACTAGGTCTGCTCAATGACCTTTACCTCAATACAAATAACGGGGACTACTATAAGAAAACGGGTGCAAGCACATGGTCACTGCAAGGAAACTTAGCCGGTCCAACGGGCCCAACAGGCGCTACCGGTCCAACCGGTGCAACAGGCTCAACCGGTCCTGCAGGTCCTGCCGGTTCTGCCGGCCCAACCGGTGCTACAGGCCCTGCCGGTCCAACCGGTGCCACAGGTCCTGCCGGCCCTGCCGGCCCAACCGGGGCCACCGGAGCCATCGGACCTGCGGGTCCGACAGGTCCTACGGGATTGACCGGAGCCACCGGAGCCACCGGTCCAGCCGGACCAGCCGGCCCGGCTGGATCTACAGGCCCGGCCGGACCTACCGGACAGACCGGTGCAACCGGTGCCACGGGAGCTACAGGCCCTCAGGGTCCGATCGGTCCCACAGGGGCGGCCGGAACAAATGGGTTGAATGGCGCAACCTGGCTTACGGGAACAACAGCTCCTGCAGGGGGAACCGGTGCAGTCAATGATTTGTACCTGAACACCAGTAATGGCAGCTATTACAAGAAAACAGGTGCGAGCACCTGGACTTTGCAAGGGAATATTACCGGCCCGGCCGGAGCTACAGGTCCTGCCGGAGCCACCGGTGCTACAGGAGCCACCGGCCCGACCGGTCCAACCGGTCCGACCGGAGCTACGGGGGCAACCTGGTTGACCGGAACGACTGTGCCTGCCGGAGGAACAGGACTTGTAAATGATTTATATCTTAATACAAGCAACGGAAACTATTATAAAAAAACCGGCGTGAGTACATGGACACTTCAGGGAAATCTCACCGGTCCCGCAGGAAGTGGAGGACTTGCCGGTAATACAAATTACATTATCAAATTCATTGGTTCTTCAACAGGAGGAAATTCATTGATGTATGATAATGGTACTAACATTGGAATAGGGAGCACTCTTCCTGACGCACGTTTGCACATTGCCGGAAGCACCGATGAAACTCAACTGATCGTGCAAGGCGGTACAAACCAAACGAACATCAATCCATTGGTTCGACTTCGTTCGGTAGCCGGTACAGAATTGATGACCATCCATAGCGATAATCCGGATAATACTTTCGTTGGTCTGGATGCGGGTCTGGCAAACCAGGAAGGCAATGGAGCGATCTCCAATACCTTCATTGGTTCTACTGCGGGAGGCTCTAATACCTTAGGAGCTGATAATACAGCTGTAGGAAAAAACACATTGTTCACCAATAGCAGCGGTGCCAGCAATACCGCCATCGGATCACAGGCAATGTTTTCCAATACTCAGGGAGGCTCAAATTTTGCAGGAGGTTTTCTGGCCATGTATACGAATTCAACGGGAAGCAATAACGTAGCCATTGGAAACCAAACACTCTTCTTGAATGACAATGGATCTTCTAACACGGCTGTTGGTGCCGAAGCAGCTTCCTTCAGCATGTCAGGAAGCAATAATACAATGCTAGGTTTCCGTGCTTTACAGACGGCCACCACCGCTTCTTTCAGTACGGCCATTGGCGCAAACAGCCTCCTCAATACAGCAAATGGTGGAAACACCGGATTAGGCTATGCTGCAGGAGGAGGTTTTGCGAATGGAACAAACAGTACTTTCTTAGGCTACAATGCAGATGCGAGTACCGGCGGAATAAGTAACTCTACGGCTATAGGTTATAATTCCAGAGTGACCGGAAGCAATCAGATACGTATTGGAAATGGTTCAATTGGATCGATTGGAGGATTTCAGGATTGGACCAATGTATCAGACGGACGGATTAAGAGAAATATAAAAGAGAATGTACTGGGACTTGACTTCATCATGAAACTCCGACCGGTTACTTATACACTGGATGTGAATGCTATTGATGCGGTACTCTTCCCGGAAGGACAAGTTATGCGTGACAACAAAGGAAATATTGTTCCGGGTAGAGAAGAAAGTCCTGAAATGATTCAGGCAAAACAAGAGAAATCTCAGATTCGTCATTCCGGTTTCATTGCTCAGGAAGTAGAAGCTGTTGTAGAGGAAACGAAAGTAGATTTTAGCGGTGTTGATGCACCTCAAAATGATGGAGACCTGTACGGATTACGTTATGGTGAGTTTGTCGTTCCTGTGGTAAAAGCAATCCAGGAACAACAGGAGATTATTGCCAAGCAACAGCTAGTAATTGAAGAGTTACTAAAAAGGATTTCTGAACTGGAAAAAAGAAAATAATAAAAGCTAAAAAACTGCTTATGAAAAAAATTATTTTCGGAATTCTCTTACTTAGTTCTTTTAGCGGAACTGCACAAGCACCCTATCGCCATGTCGTTGCAACAGGTGGCGCTTTCGGACAATCGCCCGGTATTAGCCTATCCTACACTGTTGGTGAAGTGGCCGTCACGACACTCACCGGTGCTTCTTCGATTCTTACTCAGGGATTTCAACAGCCTGATGGTTTGTTTGTCGGTATCGTCGATCCGGTCAGTGGATTTGTTACGTCTCACGCCTATCCCAATCCGGTCTCGTCTCAATTGACTCTTGAGCTCGCCTCGTCAAAGAATGAGCATTTGATAATTACCTGTCATGATTTATTGGGAAGAACTGTATTAGCTCCTGTTTATCAGTCACTCAATGCTGGTGAGACCATTCGATTGCAAATGGATGTTCAGCAGCTAATCCCCGCCATGTACTTTATCAGAATAATGCGCAAGAACGATCAGCAGGCATTGGAGACAATACGAATAATCAAATCTCATTAATATATTTTCTGTAAACGGTCCGGTATTTCCGGACCGTTTTGTTTTTAGCATATATCTATCGATGTTTGAGGGATGAAAGCACCGGGCAGGCCTAAAGTTCTATTTTCAACACCTGTTCTGATCAGTGTATTTTTTACACTTGTTTTTTCTCTTGTATCTCTCCCCAACCATTATTTTTTTCGAACAGCAACACTTGATCTTGGTTTATACACGAATGCGATCTACGACTATGCACATTTCACTTTCAGCGATTCTTCGGCATTCAAGCAGGACAGCTCAAATTTAATTGCAGATCACTTCGATTTGTTTCTAATGCTTATTTCTCCATTTTCCTGGATTTTCAAATCCTGGACTTTGTTGATACTTCAAATAGTTTTTCTAATTGGCGGTGGCTGGGGAGTGTATACTTATTTAAACGAAAGAAATTCAGACAAACGATTCGGGATTTTTGGAATGCTTTTTTTCTACCTGCACTTTTCTCTGTATTCAGCGCTGAGTTTCGACTACCATAGCAATGTTCTTGCTGCATCAATGCTTCCATGGTTTTTTGTGCATATACAAAGGCAAAAATTATTTCATGGATCGCTCGTATTACTGGCAATACTATTGTGTAAGGAGAACATGGCACTATGGATGTTTTTTGTTTGTATAGGTGCAGCATGGTTATACAGGAAGAAGGAAGTATATAAAGGCTTGCTGATCATGTCTCTTTTTTCTATTGTATATTTTTTCTTTATCACCGCCTGGCTCATGCCTACACTCCATAAGGAGGGAACCTATGTCCAGTTTAATTATTCTGTTTTGGGATCGAATTACACTGAAGCATTCAAAATGCTTTTCACTGATCCTGTAAAAATTGTAAAGACATTGTTCATCAACCATTCGGATAGCATGCAAGGTGACTATACAAAATCAGAATGCTGGTTGTTCTTTTTATTTTCGGGAGGCGTGTTTTTAATTTTTCGTCCGGTTTGGATTTTTATGTTGATACCGGTGTTTCTTCAAAAATTTCTTCATGACTGGATTCAGATGTGGGGAGTGAATGATCAATACGTTATTGAGTTTGCGCCAATTATCGCCATGGGAGCTTTTGACTGGATTGGAAGTTTGAAGAGGAGAGAATCGGGTCTTCTCCTTTCGATTCTTATTACTTTGATGGCTTTAAGTACGACAATACGTCTCATGGACAGGACATCGGCCAGAGTTCCAAAAGTAAAGTTGCGATTATACCAGTCTGCTCACTGGAACAGCGATTTGCCTCTTCGTGAAATTTATAAAGCTATTTCTATGATCCCTGAAGGAGTAGCCATTTCAGCACAAAGCAATATCCAACCTCATCTGGCCTGGAGAGACAAGGCATACATGTTTCCGATTATTAAGGATGCACAATACCTTTGTTATGTTGAAGGCATGAATCCTTATCCACTTTCGAAAGAACAATTTCTTCAAATTACGAAAGAATTGGAAAAAGCTTCAGATACATGGAGGCTGCTTTACTCGGAAAAAGGGGTAGTCCTTTTAAAGCGAAATTGAAAAAGTCAAATTATTATAATACAATCTCCTTTGTCCGGATCGTGTTTTTGCTATGTAATGATTGATATCATATTTTTTTTAAGCCGAAGAACAGTACCTTTATAAAACATTAAATTTTTAAACCATGAAAACTACAGAAACAAACACCCCGGGTGATATTAAGTTTAAATTCAAAAATGCTTTCAAGAAAACTCAACAGGAGCTTGAAGAAATGGCTCTTCAGTTTTCCTTAGGTAAGGCGGAGGCAAGTGATAAGTTTGAAGAAACAAAGAAGGAGTTCAAAGCCAAAGTGGAAGAGTGGAAGAAGTTTTTTACGGATAAGGACTCCAAAGGAAAAGAAGCGATCGAAAAATTAACTGCTTCCTTTGAGGAATTGCAATTACAGCTTTCTCTGGGCAAAGCTGATGCGAAAGATTATTTTGAGAAACAAAAGCAGGCAATTCTGCTTTCAATAAATAAAATTGAAGAGGAGATTAAGGAGAAGCCTGCATTGAACGAACTTTTAAGCGATTTCCGAAATGAAGGCGACAAGTTAAAATTGAAACTTGAAATCCTGCAATTGAAGTTTGAGTTAAAAAAATTTCAAATCACTGACGATTTTAAATCTGCCATGAAGAATGTCCGGATTGAATCCGAAAAGATTTTGGATAGAGTGGAAGACAAGTGGGACAAAACAAAGTCTAAATACACCGACTTCAATGATGAAATGACTCTTGTATATAGCCACCTGAAGAAAGCGATTAAGTCACTCTGAGTCCTCGGTGATAATATAAATTAGTAGCATACCGGAGTGATCGGCAAATTATTTGTTCACTCCGGTACTTTTTGATACGTTTTTAGGTTGGTATATTCCTTTTGCAAAATAATTTCCGCTGATCATCAAATAAGGAAAGCATGTCAGAAGATCTTTACGTCTCCCCTGCAATTGTAAAGAAATGGATAGCAGAAAATCTGGATTTAACTTCTATTGAGCACAATTTAAAATCAGAAAGATTCAGTGATGATGTTATTGTAGCCTATGTAAAGGAATACAGAAAACAAAAGCTCGGACAAAAGCAAGGCTATGGCTTTATTGTAATATCTATTGGAGCAGTTTTGGGTTTTGTCAGCTGCGTTCTGACCTTGACAAATCCTTTTCCTGAACTATTCCATGCTATTTTGTATGGTCTCACATCTATAGCAGTCTTATTAATCATGGCAGGTTTGTATCTGATATTCGAGTGATTTCAGAATTATTAAATCAAGGTTGAATAAAGCCAAAATTGGATTATACCAGCCGTAACAAACCCAAAAGGGTCTTTAGCATTAATTTTTTTAAGACAATATTATCATGTCACTGGTATTTTAATAAGATCTTATAGACGACATTTTCCGCATGGCCGTCTTTTTAAATCGGGCATACCCTGTTATTACCGATATTTTCTATATCTTTAAAACAATCAGTATTGTTCGGTGAATAGCTCTTCAATTCACCGGTTCAATTTTCTCTGCTGATAGAACCGGACTTCATTTCCAGGCGATTCAATTGAAGCTAATACCATTGATATTTTCGTTGAAAAAGTATTTTTATTTGTTAATTGTCATCTGTCTGATGTCTCATTCTGCTTATGCGCAGTTCACGCATGAGGGAAGAGGAATGTACGTAGACAATTTTTTCAGAACGACATACAATACTTCAGGAAGTACTATAGCTGATCAGAATCGTTCTGTTCTGGGTGTTAGCGTAAAAGAAAACGCCTTGCTGCAGTATTCAAAGGACAACCATGTTACTTATTTAATCTTATACGACTTGCACAGGGTGCTGGGCAATTCAACTTTTGAAGGATACTTATGTGGATTTCTACAAAAAGCAAAAACACAATATTGTATCGAGTATATTGGTGTTGCCAGTTCATGTGCAAGCATGTTTAACTCTGTAATTGATCAAGCCGGAACCGAACCCCTCTCTTTTTCATCACCTGAGTATGAAAACTTTGCTAATGTTCCCGGTTTTGTTAATCAGCTCGGGTTTTTGGAGAATAATTATGAGCCCGGGGATTCACTCTTCTATCTGTCGGAATTTATTAAACTTAATATGCGCGCTGTCGAGTTTAATGAAAGTTGTGCTTATAAGTTTGATGTGATGGTAACTGAGTATGAATTTTGGAATACAACTACCGATGATTGTACGGGCGAAAACGCAAGTCAGGACCAAAAGTACCAGCGTTTTCAAGCGATGATAAACGACATGGACCTTATCAGAGATACTTATAACAGTACCCACACCGGCCACGAATTATTTGTTGAAGCGTATCTTGGTTATTTAAATCAGAATACAGTTTACGCACATCAATCAATTGCTGATTGGATTGATGGGTCATACAATGGTAAGCGACGTGTCGACAGAATCAATCTTCATTATTATTCGAATGACGCAACAAAAATGTATAGCCGTACAAATGCCGGTCAAAACTTTGATGGATACTACAACACACGCTTTCTTGATTTTTGTCAAAGCAGCACGAATAATAAAACAAATGTACTTCCCATACTAAGTGCCGAGTCTACTTTCTGGGGCTTTGGATCAAATTACCTGAGTACCTGGTTTGGTAAAAGTGTAAACAATAATATTTTTACTGCCGAAAAAATCTGGTATAACGATTGGTATGACGATGCACAAAACCACCATCCAAGCACCGTCGGTAATGTGAATACGGGAAATGCAGTTGCCCCGGGTGCTGCTTTATGGTTTACATCCAGTCAAATGGTTAATCACCTGGATAATCCGGTATTGTTCACTTCCAATAGCCCATTGTGTGTGGGCAGCGGTCAAAATGGATCACCTCAGTTCAACTATCAGGGGCCGATTGAACAAGGCAGTTCGTATAAGTTTTATATTACTGATGTCGGAACTTCTACGTTGCGTTGCGGAAATACATCTTCAAAAACATGGCCGGTATACAATAGTTCTACCCAAAGTTCAATTGACCTTAATGCTTCTTTAGGATCTTGTGTGTTGCCTGTTGGCGAATACGATGCACATTTGGAACTTACATATTCTGCGGCATGTTCTCCTTACATTGTTCCACCTGTCAGAGTAAGCATTGTTACTTCCGGAAAAATTGTTGCACTCACTCCCACCTCGGTGTGTCAGGGAAATCCTGTTTACTTAAAAGCAAGTTCTGCTGCTTCCGGAACCAATACATTTCAATGGTATAACGGCGCTTCTCAGATAAGCGGTGCAACCGGAAATTCCTATGCTCCTGATCCTTCATCGACAGGCACAAAGAATATTTCCTGTAAGATTACCAGCAGCATTGGTTCCTGTTCCGCAAACTTATCGAACGTAATTCCTGTAACTTTCAATGCCTATCCGGCTGCCAGTATCAGCACTCAAAGTTTCTCGGCTTGTACTGTTGTTTTAAAGGCGAATCCATCAGGTGCAACATATAAATGGCATGATGGGTCAACAGGATCAACCTATACCACTAGCCATGGCGCAGCCTATTCTGTTGGAGTGACGGTGAATAACTGTACGTCTAATGCTTTTTACACCTATCAAAGAACATATCTCTCCTTTGTGAGCAATGTTAACACCTGTACAGGATTTTCAAATGGTTCTATTACGGTTAGAATTTATGCCGGGCAGCCTGGATTTACTTTGTCATGGTCGGGACCTGTTTCGGGAACGATGAATAATCTTCCTGCCGGAAATGCCACGATTAGTAATCTGCCTGCAGGAACATACAGTGTAACTGCAACAGATAGTTATGGTTGTTCCTGGACACTTTCTTCTAATCCTGTTATAAGTAATTCCGTTTTTTCAGTTACGACTAATTCTGTACCTGCAACTTGTCTTTCATCAAGTGATGGCACGGCAAGCATTTCATCTGTCAGCGGAGGTACAGGTAGTCCTTACACCTATAGATGGCATCTCAATAATTCCACTTCTTCCTCCATAAGTGGATTGAGTCCCGGAACTTATTCTGTTGATGTGAGAGACAATGCTAACTGTGTGTCGGTGCATGCTGTTACTGTAGGAATAGCAAATCCTACACTGAGTCCTGCTATTGAAGTTTCAGCATTTCCGGATTCGATTATTTGTGATGGCACTGATGTGACCTTTTCTGCTTCAGTAGTGAACGCAGGTTTGAATCCCACTTTCCAATGGAAAGTGAACGGCTTGAGTGTGGGTTCAAATTCTTCAGTCTATTCCTCTGATTCCTTAGAGGATGGGGATCAGATTTTATGTCTGCTTTACTCTTCGGAAAGTTGTCCCGATTCTTCTCCTGTTTTATCAGGAACAATTGTAATGCAAGTAGAAGACTTTCCGAATCGTTTTATGGTACAAGGTGGAGGTTCTTATTGTGATTATCCCGGAGATGGAATCCCGGTAAATTTATCAGGCTCACAATCCGGGGTTGTCTATCAATTATTATTGAACAACATGCCTGTCAGCGGATCTTCACTTCAAGGTAATGGATATCCTTTAAGTTTTGGAAACCAAACTAACGTCGGCAATTATAGTATTATTGGAACTTCTTCTTTTGCCTGTTCTTCCACTATGGACAGCACTACCAATATATCTATGCAAAACGCATCAGTAAGATACCGTGATTTGGATCAGGATGGGTATGGAGACACGTCGATATTTGTAATGGCTTGTCAACAGGTGCCCGGGTATGTTGACATGGCGGGCGATTGTGCTGATAGCAATTCCTTGATTCATCCAAATGCTTTTGAACTTTGCAATGCAGCAGACGACAATTGCAACGGCTTTATTGATGAGAACACTTGTGATGCAACCCTTGGATTGAAAGTTTTCATTCAAGGATATTTTAATGGAAGTGTTATGACAGCGGCTCTATATAATACCGGGAATTCGATGCTGTCAGATGATTGTGATACTATTGAAGTTATATTGATTGATCCTTCGACAATGAATGAAATCGAGAGCCAAAAAGCAATATTGAAAACGAATGGTGAATGCAATTTAAATTTTTCATTTGTTTCCATTGGGAAGCCTTACTTTTTAAAAATAGTTCACAGAAGCTCTGTTGAAACATGGTCATCTTTTCCAATTACCTTTCAAACTTCCGGCCAATATAGTTTTATTGATTCTGCATCGTCTGCCTATGGAAATAATATGGTAGAGCTTTCCACCGGAAACTGGGCACTATGGAGCGGCGACATAAGCGGGAACTTCCCCGGGTTACAGGATGGAATTATAGATGAATCTGATATTCTGCATTGGGAAAATGAAGTGATAAATTATAAGTCAGGGTATTACCATGAGGATATTAATGGTGACGGTATCATTGAATCTTCCGACTTTTCTATTTTAGAGAATAATTTCATCCTTGGAATTCAGGTTAGCCGACCTTGATTCTCTCAATTAATCTAGAAGTTATTGATGATAATGAAAATGTATTGAACAATTAGTTAGTAGGAATTTATGTCGGCTAACTAATGTTCAAGGGATTGTTCAGAATGAATCAATACATTGCATTTTATTTTGTAAAATATCCTAATATTGAGCCGGAAGAAAAAAATGATTTATGACTAATTTAGAGTTATTCATTCAGGTGCTTATCAGTTTGATCCTAATAATTTTCATGGCTCAAATTGTTGGGCGGGCTATTACCTATCTCGGACAACCTTCGGTAGTAGGTGAGATGATTGCAGGAGTCATACTGGGACCTACGGTATTTGGGTACTTCCTTCCGGAGCTATCAGCTAAAGTTTTACCGCAGGAAATAATGCCAACACTTTTTATTATCAGCAATCTGGGATTGGCTATTTACATGTTTCTTGTTGGCGCAGAATTAAATTTGGAGCTGTTTTCAAAAAGGGTTGTAAAGGATGCGACAGCTTTATCAATAGCCGCCATAGTGGTTCCATTTTTTATGGGAGGATTGGCGGCTTACCTGTTCAACGATGAGATAAATGCCATGAACATTGATAAAACTTCCTTGTTCATTTTTCTCGGTTCAGCATTGGCAATTACCGCCTTTCCAATGCTGGCCAGAATTCTTCAGGAAGAGAATATTGTAAATTCACGAATTGGAGTCTTGTCAATATTGTCAGCCAGCATACAAGATATCTTTAGCTGGATTTTGCTTGGCCTTGTTGTAATCATGTGTACCACTCATGTTTATACTGCAGTTTGGTTGATGCTGGCGGGAGTTACCGGCTTAACACTCGTTTTATTTTACATTGTTCGCCCTTTGTTGTCTTCGATGGCTTCAAAGATTGAGCGATTTGAAGATTTGTCGAGCTTAAATTTTGGGATAGTGATACTCTTGCTCTTGGTATGCGCCCTGATCACAGACGTATTAGGTTTGTATTCAGTCTTTGGTGGTTTTATTTTGGGTGTGTCACTTCCACGCAAAGGATTTTTTATTCAAGCGATATCTATGCGGATAAAAGATTTTACAGTGATCGCATTCCTTCCGGTTTTTTTCACCTTTTCCGGATTAAACACCAATTTTCTACATTTAGGAAACATCACTTTACTTGTCCCGACCATTGTGATATTTCTCTTTGCTTTTGCAAGTAAGTATTTGAGTTGTATGTTGACCATGCGCTATGTGAGCGGATTTAGTTGGCGGGAATCATCGGCGATCGGTGGTCTGGTGAATTCCAGGGGTTTGATGGAATTAATTATTGCCAACATTGGCCTATCGTATGGCTTGATTAATCATGACTTGTATTCTATCCTTGTGCTAATCGCGGTTGGTTCGACTTTAGCAGCGTTACCTATTTATAGATTGTCGATGTGGAAGGGAGGATTTATTTATAAAAACCTAGCCGGCAGATTATAATCGCTATTGTAATTTCCAAAACCTTCGGTAAAATTATTCCAATCGAATTTCATCTAATATGTTTGAATTAGATTGTGCTTAGGCTGACCCACTTAAATAGCAAAAGATCTTCAACTGAATGGCAGATATGAATCCTGGTTCATCTGCTGGAATTACACAGCGAATTTAATTTCTATTTAAAGATAAATCAATTAACTCTTTGAGGACTTTCACATCTGTGTCTGTCTCCCAGTTTATTGATGTATAAGCCAGCAACTCTGGTCTTGTTCTTTCTGAGCCTTTTCAGGCCGGTGGCATATTTATTATATCCATTGTTATTTACAAGGAAAGCTTTGCCTTACAGGGAGTGAATCCTATAAGGAACTGATCAACTCCCTTGCCTGTGACCGAACTTTTATGTCTTTTATTTCCACATACGAAGAAAGAGTTGCCCATCATTTTGGGTTTTCCGCTGCTCGCTTTTTGCATCATTTTCAGGATTTCAAAACGATAATGACGATTTGGTTCATTCTAAATAGCATTGATATAATTTTCAACGCTTGAAGTGTTTTGTTTTTATTTCAGCCGGCTTCGAATTTTTTACTGTCATGTTTTTTCGAGACTTAATCCCTAACAGGATATGAGAATATATATATGAAAAGAATTTACTGTTTTATAGCCTGGTATTTGAAAAAAGGTGAGTGTTGACCGGGGAAACGAATATTTCTTAGCGAAATATAAAGTTGTTGAAAAATCAGAGTGTTTAAGGATTTAATGAAAATAGGTTAGTCATGTAATATAGACTTCTCGATGACCCAGGCTTCTAGAGCTGACAAACCCCCTCTCAATTTTTTCTTGATAAGAAATTAAGCAACGTGTCCGACTAAGGCGAAGAAAATCGAGACCATTTGTCTTCAAGAGACAGATAAAAACCCTGCCGACCGCATATGCAAACTCTTCCAGACAATTGGTCGGGCAGAGGCACCCATCGAAATTTGCTTTACAAATAAAATACTTCATTATTTCAGTCCGGTTTATTCTTTAACATAACCGATATTAAAAACAGATTTGCAGTAGGCATCAATGCTATATTCAGAATTGACAAATCAGACTTACATATTATCCCCTATCAAAAAAAAGCAGATTTTATTCCGATAAATTTCCGGAATGTTCGTTTATCAGGAAATATGCATCAATTCTACTTTGTACATTCTTCCGGATATTCATATAAAACAAATTGTAATCACTCACATGGTAGTTTCTTCCTACTTTCCAGTATCCTCTCTTCTTAGGCTTATGTATCCAGAGAATTCCGTTTTGAATTTTAGCATCGCTGATTTGAGGATCAACCCTGTCAAATTTTCTTGGCAGGCCACCAAGGTTTAATTCCTTCTCGCAATGAAGAGAATCAGTATTCCAGCTTAGTGGATTCACGCAATAATAATTTGATCCGAGAAATTCATTATCTGTTTCTTTTCCCCACTTATAGGTGTTCCAGCTAAGCACACAAGCTGTCTGAGAAGCTGAATCACAACGGGGAATATTTTTAAAGATGCTGTCTGTACGGAAACCAATGGCATAGACCGCCACTAATTTATTTCTCATTTCCGGGTTGTATTCAAAAAAATCATTGAGTAGGAGGTAAGCATGCCTGCTTCCCTGGCTGTGTGAAGCGATGATAATTGGTCTACCCTTATTGAAATGATCAAGATAATATTGAAAAGCATTTCGTACATCCTCATAGGCAAGCGACAAGGCTTTTTCACCATTAAGTCCGGCATTTTTTGTAAATGAATAAAGAGTTGCTTGTCTATAACGGGGAGCATATACCTTACATGAACCATTAAATGCACTTGCCTGGAAACGGATAGGAAGTTTATCTACCCTTTTGTTTAGTTTTTTATTTTGCATATCCCCGTTCCAGGCATAGCCTGCGAGATCCATTGTTGGATGGATATAAAAAACATCCACGGCCGCCTCAGCCTGGCCATCCTTTTCATTGCTTCCGGGAGGAATGGCATCAGCACTGTCTTTTTTATCAGGCAAAGCAGCCCACGAACTTTTATTGGAATAATCAGGAATTTGTGGAGTCGTGTGGAGGTCAAATCGACGAACGGGGGTAAGGCATGAGCTGAAAAATGACGTCAGGACAAGGACTATTACGCTATACAGTAGTAAGTATTTCCGGCCGACTTGACACCTGTTCATCCGGCAAAGATAATTTATTATACACAGGGCGCCTGAATAATTCCTTCGTATACTTTCATTATAAAAGCCAAGTCTATCCCTCAAACAATGTCTAAGATGTGGCTCTTAAATTTTCAATGGAACATTATATAAATTGCAGGATCGGCCATCGTCTGGTGATCCTTTAGACAGGTTCTATTTCTTATTAAGTGATGCATCAATTAATTCTTTAAGAACATTTATATCGACATCCTCCAATTTATTGATGTATAGGCAGCCAACACCGGTCTTGTGTTTCCCAAGCTTTTTCAAACTGCCTGCATACTTTTTGATATCCATTGTCAGGTATAAGGAAAGGTTAGCCTTGCGGGGAGAAAAGCCTATCAGGAACCAGTCAACTTCCCTGCCGGTGGCCGGACTTTTGTACCTCTTATTGCCAAAACCGATAAGGGAGCTTCCCCACATTTTTGGTTTTTCACCACTAGCCTTCTGCATTATTTTCAGGATTTCAAAACTGTCTTTCCGTTTTTGCTCATCCGTATTAGCATTGATAAAATCTTCAACGCTTGCAGTTGTCTGCTTTGTTTTTATTTCAGCGAGTTTTGATTTTTTTTCTGCCATGAGAAGAATTTTAAAGATTTATATTGAGTGAGCGATTCTTTGTATCGATTTCACGACCAATTTACGGATTTCTGCTTATAATTTTATCAGCATGATTATCTAATTATTTGATACAAGCCGTCTCTGAAATAATGTAATTATATGATGAGGCTTATACCCGGGAGCCATTTACTTTAATTTTGAAATGACACTTTCAGAATTATGTGAATTTCTATATAGGAAGATGAACGAGCCTCTTTCGTTTCTATGCTGAATTTAAATGAACCAGGTTCGATAAAAAAAACGTGCCAAACAAGTTGAAATTGCCTGGCACGTTTTACTCAAAGGAGTAAAAAATTAATTTTTCACAAACCGAATCGAGCTAAGCTGTCCATCTTCAGAAATAATTCCAAAAAGATACGTTCCGGCTGAGAGATTACGAACATTTAGTTTTTCGAGTCCACTTGTACCTTTCATTAGTAACCGGCCATCTGCATTAGTGACAGACCACTCCTTAATTGACTTAAGGTTTAAACCTTTGAAACCAAGGAAATCCTGTACAGGGTTTGGATACGCAATTAAAGATGTTGCATTAGCCTGAATTTGGTTTACATCTGTAGTTAGTTGCTCTTTAAAATAGTGAACATCATGTAATCCTGTATCATCATATAAGGCATGGGCCATATGTTCTAAACTTTGGTCTGTATACCAATAAAAAGCGGAGTCCATTCCACCGGAAGGAAATCCGGGTGCCATCACCCACTGGTTTCCGGTTGTAGCGCCTTTCATCCAGGCAGAGTCGACATTGCTGTTAATTTTCCGTTCAAGAAGCGAAGCAAAAGTTCCGGAAGGAAGAATGATATCTCCTGCAGCAATCACCGAAGCATCAATATAAAGTGTTGACTTGTATCTGACAGAATCAATGCTTGGCTGTCCGATAGCCGCTCCGGTTGTGAAAACTTCATAGTAGGTACTCGCATTAATTGTACTGCCATAGCTATATGGGAAATTCATGGCAGCAACAGGTGGTTGAGCGCTTAGCGGAAAGCTTGTCCCGATCCCTACAGGATCTCCTACAAAACCCAGAAATGTTAAATCGTTGCTGTTTATATTGATCATGTTGATTGATTCATCTCCGCCCTCGTAAGTTGCGTGGGTAGCCGATGGAAAAGACCCGCCACCTGATACCGAGGCAGGATCAACAAAGAACACAGTGTCTTCCTGGCCTGTAGAAGGACTAAGTACCGAAAAATCCCAGGTGTTCGCTATTCCGCTTTTTGCAAAGGTAAAGGGAGGTGAAGGTACGTTTGCATCGTAATAGATAATACTGCTGTTTACGGCAGGAGCCATACTAGCATCCAGACTGATTTGTCCAAACGAAAGTCCGGGTAGCAGCACTAGAAATAATGAAGCGTAGTTTGTTTTCATATATAGTTAGAGTTTGACGCAAAAATATCACTTTGTCTAATGACTTTAAAAAGGTAAAAATATTTTTTAACATTCTTTTCAGCACGAATTATTTCAAGAAATGCTCTGCAAACTGAACTATTTTATAGAGTAAAAAATAAGGGCTCGTCGGGTGTAATTTCTTTGGTCTTGTCGGATTTTTTGCGTTTGAGGTCGGTTTCTCCGACAAGGCTAAACATCAATAGGTCAGACCAATGTATTATTGATTTATGATCAAAAACTCCGATATTTGGATAACCTGATTGAATTAAAAGAGCTGCAAATCTGTCCAATCCATTACATGCCGGATTGTGAGATGAATCACGGGGGCACCAGTTTAAATTGCGCCCGGAGCTGTATGACCATATTGGGTTTAAGCTTAACTAGCGAATCCATTACATTGGAATCTGTATTTATTTTATGTAATCACAGGTTTTCATCATTCTGAAGTAAGTATAAAAACATTTACTGGGATTTGACAATCAATTCGATTCAGAAATTAAATTTGTACTTAATAGCCCAAATCATTTAGAAATTAATTTCAACCTTCATAATTGCTTTTTATTTTTACTTCACATAATTTTATTTCACTGAACCATGATTCATCAATTAGCTACATGTAAGCGGGTATTTTTGTTTTTGCTATTTATTTATGGATTAAAATCATTTGCGCAAACACCATACACTTATCCAATTACAGTCAAGGGAGATGTAATTGATACCATATGGAACAGGCCAGTGGCTGATCCTTACCGTTGGCTGGAGGATATTGATTCAGAACAAACAAAGTCATGGCTCGCAGGTCAATTGCTGATTCGTGAAAAGTATTCCAGCAAGCTTAGCAATAGTATTGCAGATCACCTTACTAACTATTCATATATCAGATCTAAGAATATTTCAAAACAAGGACACTTTTACTTTTCATATCGGATTAATGCATTGTCAGAATCAGCCTCATTGTATTATCAAGTCAACCTGGATGACAATGCCCGGCTGTTATTCGATCCAAATCAACTTGAAAAGTCTTCAGTAACAAGTATTGATGGCATAGCATTATCTGAAGATGAAAAGACATTGGCACTCATACTTTCCAGGAATGGAAGTGATTGGAAGACGATTCGCTTTATAAGTATGGATAACGGAAAACTATTTCCTGATTCTATAAATTTTGTCAAGTATAGCCCGGTGTATTGGTCAGGGAATAGCATATTTTATATTAAATACGATGTAAAGGATGTTTCTGAATCCTTCAGCGGACTCATAAAGATAAAAGCACTTCAATGCCATAAGCTTGGAACTTCTCAGGACGAAGACCTTATTGTGTATACTCCCGAAAGCATGACAGACGCCTTCGGTTTTGAAGTCACTCCCGGAAAGCAACACCTTATTTTATCCCGGAAGAAAAAGCACAATGGAAAAACTATTCGATTCGTTTTCCAAAAAAGGCTTCCTTACAATAAGGAAGAAGAATTTAAACTTATCATCAAATCGGATGTCCCTGGAGTTTATTTTAATGTTATAGGTGAAGTGAATAATAAACTCCTGGTGGCCTCTAACCTGAATGCAAAGAATGGAGTACTCTATAAATGTGATCCGGACAAGTTAAATTCTTTTGAACGTATTGGCCAGCACTACACAGAACAACTTGAATCAGCGGCAATCATTAATGATAACAAAATAATTGTATTGTATAATGGTGATAAGCGATCTTATGCGATCGTTAACGATTCCCTCGGAAACAAACTCAATTCGTGGCGTATACCGGAAGGGACGTCATTCACCGGACTTACTTATGCAAGAGGTGACAGTGTATTGATTTATTATATTAATTCCTTTTTCAACCCATCTACAGGCAGCCAGATAAATCTGAACACATTTGAGGAGGTATCTCTTATGGAGACAACAGTGCCCTTCAGTTTTAGCGATTTGACGACTGAAAAAGTATACTATCATTCGAAAGACAGCACCTTGATACCTATGTATCTTACTCATAGGAAGCAATTAAAACCCAATGGAAATGTGCCTACAATCCTGTATGGTTATGGTGGCTTTGGCATAAGCACAAAACCCTTTTTCGATGCAAATAATATTGCATTTCTAAATAGCGGAGGAATGTTAGCCGTTCCTCAGCTGCGTGGCGGAGGCGATTTTCCCGGTTGGCATGAACAAGGGCAGAGGTTGAATAAGCAAAATACATTCGATGATTTTATTGCTGCTGCGGAGTATTTAATTTCTAAAAAATATACCAAGCCTGAAAAACTGGCGATCATGGGTGGTTCAAATGGAGGCCTGTTGGTAGGCGCCTGTATGACACAAAGACCGGAGCTGTTTAAAGTAGCAGTATCAAAGGCGGGCGTTCTGGATATGCTTCGATATCATTTGTATAACATAGGTTACCGCTACGATGAAGAATACGGAAGCATCAAAGACTCACTAGATTTTGAAAACCTGATACGTTATTCTCCTGTCAGCAATGTTAAAAGCGGAATAGAGTATCCGGCAACTTTACTCGTGGCATCTGATAATGATGATCGGGTTAATCCATTTCATTCATTTAAATTCTTGTCCCAATTACAGACTCTCGGATCCGGTAAAAATCCTTACATCTTATATTTTCAGGAGAATGCCGGACACAGCGGTAGTCGAATTTTTGAAGAACAGATTAAAACGAGAGCATTTATTTATTCATTCATCTATAAGTATCTGGGCATAGAGAATAAAATATATTTTGAAGATTGAGAGAGAATTGCTTGAGTGATAATAATGTTGTGCAGATTTTTTTAGACTTAAAATTGTATTACCCAATATTTTGCTGTTCGGCTAAACTGCTAATATTATTTATTTAATTTTTTGACATTATAAAAGGCCGTTCATCTTTCGACAAACGGCCTTTTGCTTTTTAAGTTTGAGTTTCAGACTGAGTTCGTGTGCGTAATCCGCATTCAAACTCCGCACCCAAACTTAATTTAGCTCTCTCATTAAAAAATCCATAAAATATTGCGTTGTCCGGAAAAAAATGTATTTCTATTATTGCACGTATTGAACATTACACGCCCTCTCCATTACGCAAATGAATGAGTCAATTGAACTGTCAGATGAATTGGTAATTAGTAAAATCTATACAATCAGGGGAAAAAGAGTGATGCTGGATAGAGATCTTGCCAAGATGTATAGTGTCGAGACAAAAGTGTTAAATCAGGCCGTCACAAGAAACAAGCAAAGATTTCCTCCTGATTTTATGTTTAAAATGACAGCTGAGGAATTAAAAAATTGGAAGTCACAATTTGTGACTTCCAATAGTGATAAAATGGGTTTGAGAAAAAGACCAAATCTTTTTACTGAACAGGGTGTTGCAATGTTGTCGAGTGTATTAAATAGTGAAACGGCCATTCATGTAAATATTCAGATCATCCGGATATTCACGAGGATAAAGGAATTCCTTTCTACTCATAAAGACGTATTATTGAAACTTGAAGTTTTAGAGAAAAATCTCTTGCATCAGAATGAAAAAACGAATAAGCATGAAGCAGAAATACAAATTATTTTTACTGCGTTGAAATCAATCAAGTTTTTGACTGCCGATAATGGCTCAGTAACTCCATTAAATTGGAATTATGCAATGGAGATAAATAGCGAAGGACGAGTAGGGATTAATTCATCCCCTCATTCTACGTATGCGTTAGCAGTAAATGGGCTAGTCTCTTACGGCGGTGCCTCAATAAATGGCTTAATTGTTTTACCATCCTCAACAAATGGAATACTTCAAACAGATGCATCTGGAAATATGACTGTGATTCCCAAAAACAACTTGAACCAAATATTATATTCAAATGGCCAGTGGGGTAATATACCATCGGGTGAATGGTTTAGAAGCGGATCTGACCTTAGCTGCAATGTCCTTGGGAATTTAAAATGTGATGTAGACCGAACAGTCGGTATTGGTACAATAGACTACTCAACCTGTACAGATTACAAACTAGCCGTTAATGGAAAGATTATTGCCACTGAATTGAAAGTTAAATTGGCCGCTAATTGGCCAGATTATGTCTTTGATGAGCAGTATTCCCTATTAAGCTTTGAAAAGCTTAAAAAATTTATTAAGATTAATAAGCACTTGCCAGATATGCCTAGCCAATCAGAACTTGAAACGGAAGGAGGAGTGAAAATTGGGGAGTTAAGTGTTACCTTAGTTAAAAAGATAGAGGAACTAACTCTTTATGTTATCGAATTGAAACAATTAAATGACGAATTGTTATCAAGAGTACAGAAAATCGAATGTCAAAAACTTAAATAGTGTCGTAGCATTTCTATAACTTATTTTAAGAAAAAGACTCTGTTTTTTATCATAGTTTAATAGCATATTAATATATACAATTGAGGTTAAATGGTAATTATAATATGAGGGAATAGTCCTAGGAAAAAAGTATTGGTTAAATAATAATTAATTAAGTAATAATGAAAAGTGGACAACTAGGAATTTATCTGTTAATAAGTCTGAATTTATTGGGGCAAAATAGCTCGATAAAAATTGGGATTAAGAATGTGAATGATAGTCAAATAATATTGTTTGAACAAGATTCAATCCTCGTGGATACTTTAGTCCCAGTTGTATTTTCTCAGGACTCTAATATATGTGCGATTGGAACACCTGATTTTAATGGATACTATATGTATAATATTTACGGTGTAAAAGTTCATGAGGAAGTAATACAGGCTGAACAGTTGTTTTTGGCAAATGATAGCAGCTATGTAACATATTCCCGAAACTTTAGCGAAAATGGAATGGCGCAGGGAACAACTTTAAAGTTTTATGATAAATTTGGTAATAGTGTATTAGTTGATCTAATGTTTAATAACGAAGCCTTTGTTTCATATCTATCAAATGGTAATATGTTTATTATTTCAAACAAGGACGGCTATAATTCTTGGAGCCGATGTGGACTAGCAAGATTCGTAATTCTTGACGATCATTATCAACCAATTGTAAATAAAATAGTAGCATATCGATCTGAGTATGTAATTCCCCCATCCTACGATGAAGAGAGATTGGAGTATACCCTTCCTATTAAATTAATTGATGGAATAGTTAAATACCGAATATATGACAAGAATTTTGATTTTCTTTTTGAACGGGAATAAAGCAGTATTCACTAAAAAAGTATTCCTAATTTGTACAGTTTTCTTTTGCTCTTTTCAATGTGTGCAAGACCAAAGGAATGTGTACACTCTAAAGCCTTTTTGAAATCCTGATTTAATTAATTTAATAAGCTCCCCGCAATTTTTTTGAGCCCCAAGCCCCCACCTGTCGCTAAAACATGCAAAATCCTTTGAGAATCCCTTCCTTTAGCCTATATTTCGAACTCTTTTTATAATATTAATGCTCACTTTATAGAATCCCATTTATTGAACCTTTTATTGGCCTGGATACACGCTCCAAAACGGGTACGGTGAAACAATTATAGGAAAAGAATTAAAAACAGGTGCAATTTCCCGGAAAAAGTACTAATTATTCTGACTACGAAAAATAAACTAAATGTTCGAACAAACCTTCAAAAACATTGACGACATTCTCCACAAAGATGCCGGCTGCGGAAGTGAGCTGGATTATGTGGAACAAACCTCTTGGATTCTCTTCCTAAAATACCTGGATGATCTGGAAGTTGAGCGAAAAACAAAAGCTGATCTTTCGGGAAAAACATATACACCCATCATTGACAAGAAATTCAAATGGGACATATGGGCGGCTCCTAAGACGAAAGATGGAAAAATTGACCATCACAAAGCACAGACCGGTGATGATCTTAAAGATTTTGTTGATCAGAAGCTTTTTCCATATCTCAAGAAATTTAAGGCTGATGCAGATAGTGCCGACACGATTGAATACAAGATCGGTGAAATTTTTAGCGAGCTGAAGAACCGGATACAGAGTGGTTATAACTTACGCGAAGTTGTAAACCTGGTTGACCAGCTACGCTTCCGTACCCATGCTGAGAAGCATGAGATGAGCCATTTGTACGAGGACAAGATCAAGAATATGGGAAATGCCGGCCGTAACGGTGGTGAGTATTATACTCCACGTCCATTGATTAAAACCATTGTGAAGGTTGTAGCTCCGGAAATTGGAGATAAAATATATGACGGAGCTGTGGGTTCCGCGGGCTTCTTATGTGAAGCATTCGAATACATGAAGGCAAAGAAGAATCTTTCTACTTCTGATATGAAGACCTTGCAGAAGAAAACATTCTACGGCAAAGAGAAGAAATCCCTGGCTTACATCATTGGCATCATGAACATGATTCTGCATGGTGTGGAAGCTCCGAATATTATTCATACCAATACACTCGCCGAGAACATTTCCGACATACAGGACAAAGACCGCTACGATATAGTACTTGCCAATCCTCCCTTTGGCGGCAAGGAGCGTGCAGAAGTACAACAAAATTTTCCTATCAAAACCGGTGAAACTGCATTCCTCTTTCTACAGCATTTTATTAAAAGCCTAAAGGCTGGAGGTAAAGCCGGTATTGTTATAAAGAACACTTTCTTGTCCAATACTGATAATGCTTCCGTTAGTCTTCGGAAATTATTGCTGGAAAGCTGCAATCTACATACAGTATTAGATTTGCCTGGTGGTACATTTACCGGTGCCGGTGTAAAAACTGTAGTCTTGTTTTTTGAAAAAGGAAAACCAACAAAAAATGTTTGGTTCTATCAGTTAAACCTCGATCGCAATCTTGGCAAAACCAACCCACTAAACGAAAACGATCTGGCGGACTTCGTCCGCCATAGCAAAGCGAAGGCGGAAAGCGAAAATTCCTGGTCGATTAAAATTTCTTCCATAGACGAAAACACCTATGACTTGTCTGTAAAAAATCCAAATAAAAAGGAAGAAGCTGCACTAAGGTCCCCTAAGGACATAATTGCAGAGATAAAAAAGCTGGATGAAGAAAGTGCTGATATATTAAATGAAATAAAGGAGCTGGTATGAAGAAAGGCTGGGAGTTAAAGAAGTTAGGAGAAGTATTAACTATTGAACGTGGAGGTTCGCCACGACCTATTAATAAATACTTAACAAAGTCTGCAAATGGAATTAATTGGATTAAAATCTCTGATGCAACTGCCTCTGAAAAATATATCTATGAAACAAAGGAAAAGATAAAACTGGAAGGTTTGCACAAAACCAGAGTTGTTAATGATGGAGATTTTATCCTTTCTAATTCAATGAGCTTTGGCAGACCATACATTATGAAGACAACAGGATGTATTCATGACGGATGGTTAGTATTAAGACAATCCAACAAAAAAATATTTGAAACGGAATTTCTATACTATCTATTATCATCACCCATTGTTTTTCAGCAGTTTAATACCTTGGCAGCAGGCTCAACAGTAAGGAATTTAAATATTGCTTTAGTAAGCTCTGTAAATGTCCCTATACCACCACTCCCCGAACAAAAACGCATCGTCTCCATCTTAGATGAAACCTTTGCCCGTATAACCAAAGCAAAAGCCAACGCTGAAAAAAACCTGCAAAATGCACGGGAGCTTTTTGAGAGTTATTTGCAGAATGTGTTTGCGAATCCGGGGGAGGATTGGGAGGTTAAGATAATTAAGGAAGTTTGCGAATTAAAGAGTGGAACAACTATCTCCACTTCACTCGAAAGAGATAAAGGAGATGTACTTTATACGAAAATTGCAGATATGAACTTGCCAGAAAATACTATTGAAATTAATACATCTAGTAGGTTCGTTAATAGAAATGAAATAAAACAAAATCAAATCATACCTGAGGGTGCTATTATTTTTCCAAAAAGAGGTGGAGCTATTGCAACAAATAAAAAACGAAAAATTATCAAACCTACAATTGTTGACTTAAACACCATGGCCATAATTCCAAGTAAAAAAATCAACAAAAATTATTTCTTTCATTGGTTTCAACTTTTTGATTTAAACACTATTAGTAGTGGTGCCAATATTCCACAAATAAATAACTACAGCTTTGATGATGTCTATATCCCTTATCCAATTTCATTAAAAGAACAACAAGCGATTGTTCATAAAATCGATAGTCTTTCAACTGAAACAAAAAAATTGGAGACCATTTACCAACAAAAGATTGAAGCTCTTGATGAAGTTAAAAAATCCATTTTACAAAAGGCATTTAGTGGAGAGTTAAAAACTACCGATAAAAAAGTACTTGCATGAACGAGTCAGAAACACGTGCAGAACTAATAGATCCCAAACTAAAGGAAAACGGATGGGATTCGAAAGCAAATCCTGATGTAAAAATACATCGGGAATATCCCATTGCTCCGGGAAAAATTAAAACCGGTGGCGTTAAATCCAAACCAATCTATGCGGATTATGTATTATCATATAAAGGAAGAAAACTTGCTGTTGTAGAAGCCAAGAGCGACCAAAGTCCGGTGGGCGAAGGTGTCGGACAAGCTAAAAATTATGCAGAGAAATTAAAACTCGACAATGCCTTTGCTGCTAATGGCAAAGAGATTTATTATGTCAACATGGAGACTGCCTATGAAGGTGCAGTAGATAATTTCCATGAACCGGAGGTTTTATACAATAAAACATTTCCAAAGAAGAATGAATGGCAAAATAAATTTAATGAGTTGCCTTATGAAGATGTAGGAGGAACAAGAGGGGCGCGATTTTATCAGGAAACTGCAGTTGATAGGACTATGGATGCGATTGCCAATAAGCAAAAACGCATCTTGCTTACTCTGGCAACAGGAACCGGAAAAACATTTATCGCCTTCCAGATTGCCTGGAAACTTTTCCAAACGCGATGGAACTGCAGTTATGAACCTACCAGAAGACCACGCATTCTGTTTTTAGCAGACAGAAATATTCTTGCTGATCAGGCTTACAATGCCTTTTCTGCATTCCCGGAAGATGCCCTCATCCGTATTAAACCGAAAGAAATCCGTAAGAAAGGAAGTGTACCAACAAATGGCAGTATATTCTTTACCATCTTCCAGACTTTCATGAGCGGTCCAAATGAGACACCTTATTTTGGAGAATACCCTACAGACTATTTTGATCTCATAATAATCGACGAGTGTCATCGAGGTGGTGCAAATGATGAAAGCAATTGGCGTGCTATCTTAGAATATTTCTCGCCTGCCGTACAAATCGGATTAACAGCCACCCCAAAACGAAATGAAAACGTTGACACATATAAATATTTCGGGGAGCCTGTTTATACCTATTCTCTCAAAGAAGGTATCAATGACGGTTTTCTCACACCCTTTAAAGTAAAGCGTGTTCAAACCTCATTGGATGAATATACTTATCAGCCGGATGATGATATTGTAGAGGGAGAAATAGAAGACGGCAAAACATATAAAGAAGGAGACTTTAACAGAATTATAGAAATTAAAGCACGTGAAGCCAAGCGAGTAAAAGTCTTTATGGATCTGATTGATCAGGATGAAAAGACTTTAGTTTTTTGTGCAACCCAGGATCATGCTGCGGCTGTAAGAGATTTGATCAATCAATATAAAAGTAGTACAGATGTAAATTATTGCCAAAGAGTAACCGCAAACGATGGTGAATTAGGAGAACAACATCTCCGCGACTTTCAGGACAATGAAAAAAGCATACCAACTATTCTAACTACTTCACAGAAACTTTCAACCGGCGTGGATGCCCGGAATGTACGCAACATTGTTTTAATGCGTCCTGTCCGATCGATGATAGAATTCAAACAAATTCTTGGGCGCGGCACAAGGTTATTTGAGGGCAAAGAATATTTCACACTTTATGATTTCGTAAATGCCTACGAACATTTTGAAGATCCTGAATGGGATGGCCCCTCTGAAGTCTGCACTGTTTGTGGGAAGTTAATTTGCGAATGTGTAACTCCGGAGAAAAGACCATGTGCAGAATGTGGAGAGCGACCATGTGTATGTGATACCCCTGAAAAGGAACCATGCAAAAAATGTGGCAACAGACCTTGTACCTGCGTTAAGAAAGTAAAGATAAAGTTGGGCAAAGGAAAAGAAATCGAAATAACACATTCCGTAGAATCATCATTCTTTAATGCAGATGGGCAACCAATAACTGTACAAGAGTTTTTAGAAAATCTTTAC
This sequence comes from Bacteroidota bacterium, assembly GCA_004295015.1. Lineage (GTDB taxonomy): Bacteria > Bacteroidota > Bacteroidia > AKYH767-A > 2013-40CM-41-45 > QQVM01. The sequence continues at coordinate 35,344 of SHNE01000037.1, forward strand.
GGTTCTATACCGGAATTTTTCAAGAGTGAAGCAGAACTCATCCGAATATGGTCAGACCCCAAAACGCGAAGAGCATTATTAGAAAAAATGGAAATGGCCGGTTATGGCAAGGATCAATTAACAGAGCTACAGAAGATCATCGATGCAGAGAAAAGTGATCTGTTTGATGTGCTGGAATATCTATCCTACTCAATAAAACCAATTACCCGTGAAGAACGCGTTGCCAAAGCACAACAGAAAATATTTTCATCGCTAGATAATAGACAAAAAGAATTTCTTGAATTTGTCCTGTCTAAATATATACAAACAGGGGTTGAAGAACTGGATCAGGACAAACTTGCAGATTTATTAGAACTCAAATATCATTCTATCGCGGATGCAACAGAAGTGCTAGGTGGCATTGCACTGATCAGTCAGACTTTTATTGAGTTTCAGAAGCATTTGTATCAGGGAAGAATGGCTTAAATTATAATATGTTTTTTACTAAAAATTTTCTCAGAATAAGTAATACCAAACCCCTCATCATAATTACTACAAAATGCTAAGAATCAACAAAATAAAAATAGAACTCATTGTTTTCTTTATAATATTATTTAATCAGAAAACATGGTCGCAAAATTCATTTGAAAAAGTATTCACTCAAGCTATTTACGGATATTTTGTTGAAGAGCAGAGGTTAGTGTTTAAGGGGGGGGATTGAAAGAGCTTTTTTCTTGAATCTGCCAATAATTGATAATTATTCAATTCAATATTAGTTGGAAATTTGTTTTAAATAATGTAGCATTGTGTAAATTAATATGCAATCAGCGTAATTAATAAAAAAGCACTTTAATTATTTAAAATTTTAAAAATTATGACGCAAAAGATAAACATTTTATCAGTTTTATTTATTCTGCTTAGCTCTAATATTTGTTTTTCTCAAATTTCCTATGGTCCTGTTGCTGGAATGAATATTTCAACTATACTTCATGATGGGATTGAAGATTTTGAGGACATATCACATAAAATTGGATTTCATGCTGGAATTGGGGTTGATATTTCTGTTTCTGAATTATTTAAAATTAGTTCGGGCATTATCTACACTAAGAAAGGAAGTCGTGGTCAAATATTTTATTACGGCTCTAATGACATGAAAAAAATTAATTATAATTTAAATTATATTCCCATCAAGTTTCTAACGCAACATTTTGTCTAAATTAATTAATTATTTCGTTTACTTGCTAATATTGTATTGTTAAGTGAAGCGGAGTCGAGCTCTGCTGGAGAGCAACTCGATCAGGAATA
>SHNE01000028.1 GCA_004295015.1 Bacteroidota bacterium
TCCTGCCGTCCATTATCATCCCGAAGGGATAATAATCCGAAGTGCTGGTTATGTCAGGTTGATAGAAGGCAATCAAGCCTCCGTTAGGGTGTGGAAGTTTCCGGTCTGAAACCACCGCTAGCACATTTCCGAGATGATTTGTTAATTCAAACTGTTTCAATCCCAGTGAATGGTTAAAGGTAGCCGAAGAATATAATGGACTTGCTCCTATCATTTCTAAAGAATCAGTGTTTATTCCCAACCTGCTGCTTCCATAAAGATTTCGTTCTTTTAACATATAAGAAGATGAGCTGCCATCTGTTGTAAACTTATAGGTCGTCAAAATATTGCCTTGTGCATCCCTAATGTAAAACGTGCTGCTTACCAAATTATTTGACGAGCTATAAACATGCTTGGCAATCCTGTTTCCGGAAGGATCGTAGTCAAAATAGAGCTTCTCCTTGGTGCTGCCTGTCTCTCGCTCAATTGCCCTGATTTTGCCACTGAGGCTCCACAAAATGGTATCAATCTCAGCATCCGAGTCCTTTACAAGATTACCTAATACATCATAAGTATAATCCATATCCACCGGAGAACCCGAAGCACTATTAACCACTTTTTGTAAACGGTTATTGGCACGTCGAGCATTATTTTGACAATCAGTAACCGTAGGGTAAATATAAGCAAAATCATCCGCAACACTGCCATTCATACTATCTCGCAACTGAGTTTCAATGTTTCCGTTTGCATCATATGTAAATTCATTTTTGTACCTGTCATTGTAAGTGAGGCCACTTACCCATTCGTTGGTTACAAAATTGAGACTATCGAATGATTTCGATGAAAGCAATCTGTTCAACTGATCATACTTATATGCATTTGATTGAGGCAGCGGATTAAGTAGGTTTGTATTTGAAGCTAGTGGTTGGGCAATGGTTGTAGCCATCATCGAAATATTTCCATTGAATAGATCGTTTCGTGCTTGCATTACATCGCTACCATCGGTTTTAGCTTCAAAACGATAGTTGTCATCATTCCATCTGTTATTGTCTATAGGCTTATAATCACCGGCGAAGTAATTGAGTGTATAACCAAAGGCATCTTTGGCAAAACTGGAATTTTGGGATAACGAATTTCCATCCTGTCCAATGTCCGTTGAATCAGACAATTTGTTGCTGTTTACTCCCTTCAACCAACCTTGCAAAGTATAGACGTAGTCAATTCCCTGAATTTGCTCATCACCCAATTCAGTTCGTGCTAATGGCCCGTGTGCATAATAGAAATATTTCGCATCACGATCCCACTGAACGTTGTTTGTACTTGTCAGAACACTTGTGATACGGTTGTCGGCGTCATACTCATAAGCATGTATGAATTGATCAGGTTGCGCTTTTTGGAAAGTCACCTTATTCACCTTGCCACTAATCAAATCATATTCATAATCAACGCGCTTCAATCTTTGTTCAGGAAGGCTTAAATCTATTGACATCTTCCTGTTGTCTTGAATAAGCGCCTTTACATTTCCATGAATGTCATAAGAGTAATGTGTCGCTGACTCATAAATCGTTGAATCGCTATTATACGTATCTGCATATGTAACCGAAGACACACGGTTGCGCATATTTTCCTGTTCAAAATAATAGGTTGAACTCAAGGTACTATCATATGGCTGAATTGGCAACCAGGTTGTATCGTAATAAGTCCTCGTGACTTCTGTTCTTAACCCGCTTGGTTCCGAAATCCAGGAATAAAGTGCTGTATCATTGATCACCTTTGGATTATAAAAATTGTTTACGTAGTCCCCAAAAATATCATTGAACCTGGAACCGGAAGAGTTTTCCGCTTTCTCACCAACTTCTGTTATTCTACCCAATCTGTCAAAGCGTGTGTAGCTATAAGCCTTTGGTGTTTTATTGAATTGTTTAGTGTTTTGCGAAAGGCTTAGTCGACCTACCTGGTCATACCAGAATAAGGTGCTGTACAACATTGCTTCATCATGTAACCGCCTTGCGAATGGGTATGTTGTTCCTCGATAGACTTCGCTGCTTTGTGTGTATGCACCGGCAACAAATCCATGATAACGACTAGGGAAGGTGATTACTTTGAAGTCGGTCGATGATGTATCGGCACCCAGGATAACAGCTCCATCTTCACAATTCATCCGGGTCCAATCAATATGTGTTCCAGGACCCGTCTGAATATTACAGAGTGCAGAGCATTTATAAATACTTCCCCCATCCCCAACGACATATCCATTTCTATCGTCATGGAAATACGTATCAAATAAATTACTTGTTAAACCAGCTATGCTATGGTCAAAAAACGATCCATTATAATATTGTATGGTTCCACTATTTCCAGCAGCTATGAACGTATTGTCATTGAAAACATGTAAAGCATTAATACTATTGCTAGATACCGAGGATGTAAACGCCGAGCTAACTGAAACGCTATTCGAAACAGGATCGTAATTTAACTTGGCTACTTTGCCGCTTTGGCCAACTGCATAACCAATAACATCCTTTCCGAATTCAATATCATTCAAAGTATCTCCGGTACTACTGTAAGAATAGCCAATCAAAGGTTCTAAAATTCCACTCGAATTTAATTGTGCGAGATAGTGATTACTACCTCCAACAATTAATTGCCTAGGCCCACTTGCCCAAACACAATTATAAACAGGCAAGGCTAATGAAGTACCATTATAATCAGGCTTAATTAAGTCCCATGTATTTCCAGCGTCATTTGTGTATCGGATTGTTCCATTTTCTCCAACAGCATATCCTTCATTAACCGTTCTGAAATGTACATCATTCAACCTAAAGCCATAGACTTGTTTCACTTTAATTCCTGCCTGCCCGTTATAATTATAAATATTGCTATGAGATCCTGACACAAGAACCTTTCCGGTGCTTGATAAGGCTAGCCCATAATAATTAGAGGTAATAGGTGTCGGCATTAATTTTTTTACTGTAGAATTTTGCAGAGCCCAATTATCGATCCTTAGTAATGTTCCCTTGTCCCCTGCCACATAACAAGGTTCAGTATAAACAGTAAGAGCAATATCATTTAAATTTTCAGTAAGGTGACCATTTAGTCGTTCTAAGTCAAAGGCACCTGATGTCAGCAAATGAATTTTATTAATAACGCCGCTTTCTCCCACAGCCATTCCTTTTGTCACGGCAGTACTATATCGAATTGCAGTCAATCTATCAACGTTGTTTGTAATTCGATTCGTGAACTGAGCCCCTGTAGTCGATGTCATTATCGATCCATCCAAACCACAAGTGATGATAGATCCGGCAGATTGGAAATTACTCAAATCAGAAATCGGTAAAGGCACAATATCCCAATTCCGATTTGTAAATCCTGTAGATCCACTTAATGCAGAATTTGAACTATGTAGAATTGATCCTGGATCTATATCACAAATTAGAACACTATCATTTGAGTTTATATCCATCTTAGGAGATACTAATCCAGCAATTGTCGCAGAAGCAAGGCTAACCGACACAGGATTGGTAGCGCCGATCAAAGTATCCAGTATAACTTTATAGATATGGGGATCAACAGCAGAACTAAAATCATATTTACCAAGTAAATATAATTCAGGAGAACTTGATGCCTTCACATCCAACATTTCAATTGAATTAGTAGCCGTTAAATTCTCGAATTGGCCAATCACATTCGTTCCTTGAATTTTCTCAAAGTAGCATGATGCTTGCAATGAAGAATTTATTGTGGCGATGTGGAACAGGAACCGATCAGGGCTTGAAGTTATTTTTACCACACGCTGATCATGCTTTTCAATAACACCGACACTGACCGTAGAAATTTCTTTCCAAATGACAGAATTAGCACCTATATCATTGCTTAGATACATTTTTGAATTATCTGCTGAAATTGACACAAAAGTTTTGAATACCTGAGGAGAGCTGGATTGTACTTCTACATACGTTGAAGCAACAGACGTAAAATTAGTCACGCCTGAAACAAGTGGCGGCTTGGCAATCGATATTAGTCCGAAATAAGGGCTTGCATTTTGAGTATTGGCGATGATTCTTTTTATCAGTCCTTTCTTACCTACTGCAATACCTGTTAAGTCATTTTCAAAACTCATGTCAGTATAATACTCTCCAGGCTTACCTGCCAGCTCCCAAGATCTTCCTCCATCAGCAGTTTTATACAATAAATTATTTCCTCCAGCAGAGTCGACCAGCGCTAATCCAATCTCATCAGTGCGGAACCAAACTTTTGTAATATCCTTCGTTAATCCGGTCGGGATCAGTTTCCATTTCTGCCCTCCATCAATCGTCTTCAATAAATTACCATCCAACCCGGCAGCAAATGCCTGAAGTGGGTAATTTGCTTGGTCTGCAACATAGGCTACGGAACTTAATCCAACCGTTGTAAAGTCCGTAATTTCAGTTACAGCCGGCGATGATGTTCCGCCTCCTATTTTATAGACAACACCATCCTCATTACTGTTGAAACCGGCAGCATAATAATCTGTTCCATTAAAAGTTACCGAAGTAAAGGTTGCAGGAGCTGTCGGATTCACACTTAGGTCTTCGAGTGTGATTACCCCGGCATTATCCCACAATCTATAAATCGAATTATTTTCTCCAACAAGAATTCCTTCGTATCCACCGGAATGTTGTCTAATGACTAAATCATTCAAATTTCTTAAGACAGTGTCACCAGAAGTATAGGAGGCAAATTGATCCCACGAAGTTCCTCCATCTGTTGTCTTAACTACGATTCCATCATTTCCAACAGCATATCCATTCGTTGCATCAACCATTTGAATTTTATGAAAATCTGCAGCCACTAGGTCATTGAGCTCTTTCCAAGTTGCTCCTCCATCATTTGTTGCATACAATAATCCTCTTGAAGGGAGTGATCCATTACCAATATAACCAGAAAGGTAACCCCTATTTGGAGTAACAAATTGAGTAGAAGTTACAACCAAATCAGCTCTCAATCCTGATGGCAAGTTAAAATCCCAGATATTCATTTCATCCTGGTCAGGTAGATTTTGCCGAATAAGTTGATTAAGGCTATTATACTCATAAATAGTTGGCATAAGATGATCCGTGAATACAGTCTTCTCCCCTGTTGTTCTGTCATGAATAATTTGCCGTTCTAGTGAATCGGTATAGCTCGTAATTTGTAATGGAGTTACGCCTTCAGGCGGAATTGTCTTCACAAGGTTACCAGCCTGGTCATAATAATATAATGTGAAGTGGTATTCCTTATCCTCATATGTATTGATAAATTTCTCAACTGCACCAAGACAATGTTCGGTGTACTTTGTGTTTATTGACTGGGTTGCGCTATCAATATATGACTGATAATTAATCCAGGCATTCTTCAGAGCTATTGACATGAGCTGTTCAACACAAGAACTGACCAAATTAGAATCAACTAATATTATAGTATCAAGATAAGCCAATGTCGGAAGTGTATCATGACATACAGAACCTCCTTCACAGAATTGGCTTATATCGAGATTATCGAGCTGTGTCTGACTTAGTGGAGTGCCATTAAATAGAACGATCGTCCTTAACGATTGCAGGAAATCGGAATAATCATTTACACAATTACAATAACCGAAGGAAGTAAAATCCGTTGAATCCTTTATGTTGACAATTTGAGGAGTACCAACGGGTACGGAATGTAATTGTACATAAACATTGTATGCATTCACGTTCGTCAAATACGTCTGATAGGCTTCGTCGCATTCAGGATGCAAATTTGGGATGGAATCTTGAGGACAACCAACATAATTCCAAATATCAACAGCTATATCATACAATGTAGTATCGTTAATCTGAATTAAAGTGTCAAGATAATCTATGTAAGACTGGGTGCAAGTACAATAACCGGATAGAACAAACGTCGAAGGGTCGGAATATGGATATGCTAAAGTATCCTCATAAGCAAGTGCAAAAGCGGATTGATTGTATTCTGAAATCTTCTGGTTCAAACTATTAAATAAGGACAAACAAGTTCCAGAATCGCAAGACATGGTTATATCCAAAGGATAAGGCAATAAGGCATTTGTGTCAGCATTCAAATAAGGCAAGAGTCCATTCATATAATCTGTTACACAATTACAATATCCAAATGATGAAAACTGAGCTGTGGAATTAAACAGTCCCGGATCAAGAAAATACCCATGATGAATGGCGAAGGGACTATTATTATAGAGCCCTATCACGGTTTGATACTGATGAAACAAACTATCACATCCTGTAGGAGGAATGACGGAGTCACAAACAGCATTATAAGGAATACTGTCCGGGCATGGTGGATAAATATTTAGGCTTGCAATGTAATTAGCATAAACCTGGAAGCCGGTATCCGAACAACATAGATTTGCATTTAAAAAATCAGTGTATGAATAAAGCGGAACTCGTGGACACAAAGTCAGATCAGGATTCGCTAAAATATAATCCAGATAGGCATTGAGATAAGTAGAATAAAAGATTGTACAAGAATCTGGTGGATAACAGATCTTATTGATTGGACAAACTGTAAATATTGTATCCCACTCCAAAGGAGTATAGCTATAATTTAATTGAGCATTTAACCAAGAGTACATTGAGAATGCAGAATCACATGGATAACTACTTGCCGCAGCAGCAACAGCAGTGCAGTTAATACATCTAAATATCCAGTCCATACCAATTCCACATGAGTCAAGGAGTGTGAAATAGCTTGTATCAGAAATCCCCCACCCTGTTTGACCATTTAACCAAGCCGAAAGAGAAGTATCGCAGGGGAATATACTCACCAAGGAATCAAGATACTCACATCGACAAACACTATCTACAGGGCAATAAGGGAAAATCAAACCCCATTCGAAATCTGTGAAGCTTAAATGTAGAGTGTCATTAAGCCAAGACGTGTATGATTGTGTAGAATCACAAGGGTACTTGCCATTTAAGGCTGTGATCATGGAACAATCAACACAGCGCAACCACCAAGCAGAATCAAGACTACAGCTATCCAAAAAAGCAGCCCAAAGCGTGTCGGATAAATTCCACTGTGTGGAATTATTTAAATAAGCAAAGAAAGAAATTGAATCACATGGATATTGCGTGATGAGGCTGTCGAGATAATCACAAGTGCAAATACTATCTACAGAACAATGAGGAAAAATCAGACTCCATTCATAATTAGTATACTGTACATTCAGCGTGTCATTCAACCATGCTGTAAAAGTCTGTGCAGAATTACACGGAAATTTTCCTTTTAGAGAATCCAATGTTTCACAACTGATACATTTCAACCACCATTCAGAATTGCAAGAGTCTAACAAATTAGCCCAAACCGTGTCTGGCAAATTCCAATCTGTTGAGCCATTCAAATAGCTGAAAAATGACAGAGAATCGCATGGATAGTTTGCAATAACACTGTCCACAAAATCACACTGACAAATACTATCGACTGTACAATGAGGAAAGATGAGACTCCATTCAAAATCTGTAAAGTTTAAATTTAACGTGTCGTTTAACCAGGCTGTAAATGTGAGGGTGCTATCGCATGGATACATGCCTTTTAATGAATCAAGTACTCCACAACTGACGCATTGTAACCACCATTGCGAATTACAACTATCCAACAAGTTGGCCCATGTTGTATCTGACAAGCCCCAGCCTGTTGTTCCATTTAAGTAGGCGATGAATGATAATGAATCACATTGGTAGCCAGTAATAACACTGTCCACAAAATCACACTTACAAATACTATCTACTGTACAATGAGGAAAGATGAGACTCCATTCAAAATCTGTAAAGTTTAAATTTAACGTGTCGTTTAACCAGGCTGTAAATGTGAGTGTGCTATCGCATGGATACATGCCTTTTAATGAATCAAGTACTCCACAACTGACGCACTGTAACCACCATTGCGAATTACAACTATCCAACAAGTTGGCCCAAATTGTATCTGACAAGCCCCAACCAGTTGTTCCGTTTAAGTAGGCGATGAATGATATTGAATCACATTGGTAACCGGCAATAACGCTATCCACAAAATCACATTTACAAATACTATCAACTGTACAATGTGGAAAGATGAGACTCCATTCAAAGTCTGTATAGTTTAAATTCAAGGTATCGTTTAACCAGGCTGTAAATGTGAGGGTGCTATCGCATGGATACATGCCTTTCAGGGAATCGAGCACCTCGCAACTGACACAACCTACCCACCACTCAGAATTGCAACTATCCAACAAGTTGGCCCATGTTGTATCCGACAAGCCCCAGCCTATTGTTCCGTTTAAGTAAGCGATGAATGATGAAGAATCACATTGGTAACCGGCAATAACGCTATCCACAAAATCACATTTACAAACACTATCAACAGTACAATGAGGAAAGATGAGACTCCATTCAAAATCTGTAAAGTTTAAATTTAACGTGTCGTTTAACCAGGCTGTAAATGTGAGTGTGCTATCGCATGGATACATGCCTTTTAATGAATCAAGTACTCCACAACTGACGCACTGTAACCACCATTGCGAATTACAACTATCCAACAAGTTGGCCCAAATTGTATCTGACAAGCCCCAACCAGTTGTTCCGTTTAAGTAGGCGATGAATGATATTGAATCACATTGGTAACCGGCAATAACGCTATCCACAAAATCACATTTACAAATACTATCAACTGTACAATGTGGAAAGATGAGACTCCATTCAAAGTCTGTATAGTTTAAATTCAAGGTATCGTTTAACCAGGCTGTAAATGTGAGGGTGCTATCGCATGGATACATGCCTTTCAGGGAATCGAGCACCTCGCAACTGACACAACCTACCCACCACTCAGAATTGCAACTATCCAACAAGTTGGCCCATGTTGTATCCGACAAGCCCCAGCCTATTGTTCCGTTTAAGAAAGCGATAAACGAAGATGAATCACATTGGTAACCGGCAATAACGCTGTCAACAAAATCACATTTACAAATACTATCAACTGTACAATGTGGAAAGATGAGACTCCATTCAAAATCTGTAAAGCTTAAATTCAAGGTATCGTTTAACCAGGCTGTAAATGACTGACTTGAGTCGCAAGGATACTTCCCTTTTAATGAGTCAAGGGTTTCACAGTTAATACAAGAGGTCCACCATAATGAATCAAGGTTACAGGAATCCAACATTGCCAACCACAGAGTATCTGATAAATTCCAAGTTGTTGAATTGTTTAAGTAAGTGGTGATTGATATTGAATCGCAATCATATAGCTGAACTAAACTATCTAAATAATCACACTTACAAGTACTGTCAGGAGGACAATAAGTAAATATTTCGTTCCATTCAAGTTGAGTAAAATTCAGATTTAAAGTGTCATTTAACCATGCTGTGTAGGATTGATTTGAGTAACATGGATATTTCCCGTTTAGTGCAGTGATGGATTGACAACTGGTGCAATGCTTCCACCAGGCTGAATCGAGTTGACATGAATCAAGCTGAGCAAACCAAGACGCACCGGAAATATTCCATCCGGTTTTATTATTTAAATATCCAATAAAAGTGGTGTCACATGGATATTGAACAATCAAAGTATCTAAATAATCACATTTACAAATACTATCAACTGGACAATAGCCAAATATTGATTGCCATTCCAATTTGCTAAAATTAACATTGAGTGTGTCATTTAGCCAAGCGGTGTAAGTTAAACCAACTTGACATGCGTATTTTCCTTTCAACGAATTTAGTGTTGAACAATTTACACAATTGCTAAACCAGGTATCACCGAGGCAGGAATCTGCAAGCAAAAGATAGGACGTATCGGAAAGCCCCCAATTTGTAACAGCCCCAACCCATTCGGTGAACGAAAGACTATCATGGCAATCAAATCCAACAATGTATTCACTTAGATAAGTGCATGAGTCACAATGAAGTTGTAAACCGCAATATTCCATTGCATACAAAAAATCAAGATATGTTAAATTGGTTTCTAAATAATAATTTAAATAATCTTCGACTACAAGATTGGAGTCACAAGGCATGGCATCAATTAAATCACTCAACTGAGAGCAGTCGAAACACGGAATCATTATGTGACAACTATCTAAATAATGGAGCCAAGTCGAATCGCTAAATTGGTATAAAAAATGATTATTTAAATAGGTGGCTAATGGCTCTTCATCGCAATCATATCCAGGCATAATTTCTAACAAAAATCCACATTCAACCCTACAAGGAACGGTCCTCCCACAAACGTTCATAATCGAGTCCCACTGAGAAATTGAAAACACCCATCCGGTGCCATTAAATAAATAGGTATACAAATTAAGGGTGTCCTGACAAGAAAAATCATCAAGCAAAATATTGATACGTGTGCAAGAGTCGCAATTTAAAGTCAGACCACAATCATTCATCCAATTTGACCAAAATAATCCACTGAAATTGACTTCAAATTTTTCATTTAAAAAATCTGCTACAGTTACATGACTTTCATCGCAAGGAAATGATTCTAACATTTCACTTATGTCTTCACAACATCTTAAGTGAACACCGCAAGCCGCCATCATTTCATCATAATACAAAGAAGTATTCGAAACATGATAATACAGATTTAACCATTCAGTTAATGTGATGGTATCTTGAAGACAAGGAAAACGTTCTACAGCTGCTTCAAGATTTTCACACGACAACTCAACAAATGTAGTATTACAAGTGTCCATCCATTGAAAATATAATTCCAAAGGATAGGATATGTTTAAAAATCCATTCATACACTCCGCTACCATATTTGGAGCTTCCGAAGAACACATATCGTAGGCAACCTGAAGTTGATCACAATCGATTTCACCTTGCTCAAACTCAGATCCGCAACTTTCAATTAGAATAATGTAATCCTCCATGGTTAACTCGACCACAAGTGAATAATTCATATAGTCAACAAAAGGAGGCTTTGCGTCCAAATGAACATACTCTTCATACAATGTTATCAATTCTTCACAATCAATCAAAGGTCCCCCACACTCATGATTCCATAATATATAATCATGTAACGATAAATTTTGATGCAAGTATGAATTCAGACATTGTGCCAACTGACTAATTGGGGTTTCAGAACACAATCCTTTTACAGTATTTAGTGAATCACAACTTCCAAATTTCTGCTCTGGGATTCCTATATTACATCTTTCGAACCAAACCAAATAGTCATCCAGAGTAAAATTCAGGTTGCAATAATGATTTATCCATACTGACAAAGGAGGTTGACTTACATCAGGAATTAATAAAAAGGCATCAGTCGCATTTTGTAGTTTCTGGCAATCTATATAAGGAATTTGACAACTATCCATCCATCGGGCATAGTCAATCCAAATTAAATTTAGTCCAAACTCTGAGTTTAATTGAGAAGTGATGTCACCGGCAGAACTCATCCCAAACGAAAGATAAAAATATTCAAGAGTATCACAATTTGGGCTGTATGTTGGAATAGTTAGGTTACATTCCAATATTAAATTTGTCCACTGATCCCAAGTTAAATTAACTCCCAACTCTCTTGAAAAATAAACACTAATGGGCGGCTTAATTCCAGATGCAATATTATTATAGTCATCTACTACACTTCCTAAAGTACTACAATCTATCAAATTTATACTACAGGAATCAAACCAATCCAAATATTCCTGTTTGCTAAAATTCACTCCCAATGCACCATTCAAACAGATATCAAAAGTGCTTAGCTGTCCGTTTGATTTGCAATCATTCAATTCAGAAAATAAATCAATACACGTGGGCCCTGGATTTGGGATGCTAATGCCACAGATACCCAGTCGAGGGTAGTAGTCTGCCCAAGTGAGATTAGTGTCAAGATAATTATTTAGCCAAATTGTTAACGGTGGATATATACTAGAAAGACTATTGTATCCGTTGATTGCATTTTGCAACTGCGTGCAAGGAATGGCACTACCTCCAAAGGAAGACGAATAAATTATTTCATCATAGGTCGACAACATCTCTATGCTGTCAGGAACAAAATACCAAACCTCAATTAATCCTTCGCTATAGATAGCAGAATTTACTGCCAAATTTGAATTTATTGACAGGATATGGCCTTGACTACCTGAACTTGAACGATCAAAAATTGCGCCGGTAGATTTATCATTCTTAAAATCTGATTTTAGCTTACTAAAATAATATCTAATGTCAAATTTTTCTGTATTGGACCTCCCTTCAACTGGAGAAGAAATATAATCCAAGTATGACTTAAGATTAAATTGTTTAGAGATTTCATAAAATTCAGTAATTGTCACAGGTTCAATATTCCTCCATTTTGTATCAAGGGATTGTCTTTCAAAATTTAATTTTGCCATTGATTTTCGATATATAATATAGTCACCTAAAATTCTTTCAACTTCAGAATTCAGCTTCTCCGGATTAACTTCTGATTTTGATTTAACAAATTTGCTTTGATCGCTAACAGTTGTATTTGATAAACGCATAGCCTGAACTGGAACTTCATCATTGGCACATGCAACACAATTATTTATTGGCACACATCCAACCCCAAAAACTGTATCTTGATAGATTGTACCACCATGATCAAACTCACCGATGAAGTAAAATCCCAAATAATTGGAATAAAAATCAGCTGGTGCAATTCCCGTCAATCTATTCACTCCAATTAATTCTGAAAACTCAAGATCTGGATTGGATGAATTATCCTTTTGAGTCAAATTCAATTCACAATCGACAGAATCTATGGGGAAAAAACTAAATTTTAATGTGTCAACAAATGGAAAACCTGTACTTTTAATTATTTGAGAAGATGTACCAGTAAAATATTGAGAAAATTTATTTTGAATTAATGGAGACAAATAAGGGCTAATCATTAGATCTATTGACAGGCTGTCTGCTTGCTGAACAAGTGCATCTTGGAACAAGATTTCTAACTCTCGCCTTGCGTCAAAGGCATTTCCAATACATGTCATTGGTATAGGAGGGCCACAAGTTCCCATAGTTAAAGCAAGTCTTGTAGACAATGCAGAATTCACCAGTTCTATTTTGCCCTCCATTGTTGAAATCTGAGCTCCGGTTGAATTCAAGCCATCAATAATAAAAGAAGTTAGGTATTGACTTTTTCTTGTCAGGCCGGAAAAACCTCTCAGATCCCCCATTTGTGAAGCTGAGGAAACCGGAGAAAAATTGATGAATTCAATATTTAAATAAAAATCTGGGACAGCAGGATCTGAAATCGTAAAGGATGTGCCTCCTGTATGGTGCCACTCCAAATACCCACTAGTATTCCGGAGTGCTGATTTTATCCGCTGAGTTACAAATTGACTGTATGGTAATAAATACAAATTAACAGTTCCAAAAAGTGCGTTGTTATTTGCAATCACAGAAAATAAAAGATTTAAGTCTTTCGCCAATTGATTGGATTCGCAAACGTCACTGAATTCGCAAGGGCCTAATTTTATGCAAGTGCTTCCTGTCAGATTGTATGGAATATTAGTCGAAGTAAAGGTAGTATCATTATAAACCGTTTTCAATCCTGTAATTTCAAAATCAAAGACACCGTTATTGTTTGTGATGTATTTTATTTGAACAAGGCTGCTGATGGAATCCCAATCAAACACATTGCCCCCACTAGTCAATTGAATAGAACATAAAATTTCCCTTGTTCCGTTGGCTCGAATTATTGAGCCTACAAGATCAGTCCCAGAAAATGTAGCAAACCAATATAATGAATCAGATTGATTAAGTAATTGAGGATTATATAAATAATTGTAAAGGTCAATAGTAAATTCAGGATAATTATTTAACGAAACATCAGCAGCAGAAGTGAGCTCTCCACGAGAAGCAAGTGCACTTAAAAATGATTCGAACTGAAATGCAAGCGGGCATTTGCCACTGTATTCATTCACTTGGTAGGCTGGGTCTTTAATCGGAATATCATCAGAAGAATTAAAGCGCTTAAATTTATCACGATATTTAATTGCATTCGTAATATTACAAGGTTGTTGAGGGTTATTATAAAAATCAGTAAATGAAGAAGATCCAATGCAACCATTGTATCCGTAACAAATATTTTTGGCATAAAAGTCTTGAAGCGCTCGCAAAGATCTTGTTTTTGCGTCCATATAAAAACTCTTAAAAAACAACCATTCCTGATTGTTGATACTATCATTTCTATGTCCAGCATTACTTATAGTTAAACCAAAGTATTGCTGGCCGAAATTAAAACAAGTAGTATCATGTATATTTAATGAAACCGGGTTATAGTATTCGCACCTCGTTCCATAAGCCGCAACTTCAATCATACTTCTCCATACACTATCAATAAACATGTAATTATTATATTTATTAATAAAATTTCCGGCATAATTAAGAGAGGAACCATATTGATTATACAAAGAAAAATTTGTGAAAAATGGATCATACAATTTGCTTGAAGTAGAAAACAAATCATACACTATGCTATCCGGATCAACGGTCGAGTTATTGATAAAGCCTAAGTTAATAGCCTCTTGATAGGTTTGAGTGCTGAGTAAAAGCTGGTCAAATTGATCACTACTAAGCGAGTCATTCCCTTGCTTGACTCCCATGTTGCGGCATACCTCATAATAGCAGAATTCAGGATGATACCTGACTAATGACTTAGCCCAACTGTCTTTAAAACGATTAATGAAATCTGAAACGTTTGCAAGATTTTCCGGAAAAGTGTAGTACCCAATGACCGGATCATTAAAAATATATAACGCCCCAATATGTTCAACTTCAGGAATAAATTGCCCATTTGTCTCTTGAAGTAAAATTATTGATCTTTCTCCTAATTCATCCACATAGTAAGGATAGTTTATCCCATTTAAGTTGATCAAAGGCTTTTTCCAACTAGCACTTCCAATCGGCGAATTCTTTGGGAGATAATTATTAATATTAAATACTGATAACTCAAAATGTCCAGGATCAATATTTGATTCAAACAAATACTCACCATATTGACCATCCGTACTCACATCGGTCAACATTTGTGCATACTCCATGTCACAGACCGAAATAGCTTTACACGGTCTTTCGCATTGTTCAAATAGATAATCATATTGAACATCAGTACCACGTCCTGAAGACACAAAACTTTCCTTTGATCCCAAATCGGCTATACAAGAGCTACAGGTGATATAGCAAGAGCTTGTATCAATTCCGGAAATTGAAATGTCGATAAAATCGCTTAAGGATTTATGACAAGTGGTATTGGCTGTATCTAAATATGCTTGCACATAATAATTTCTTGCAACTGTATCGATAGAAAGAGTTTTGCTCAAGGTATAGTTACCGGTTTTTAGATAAACCGAAAAGGTATCTCGTTCAATAACCGTATCACAAGTCATCCGATATGTGATAATCCCTGAATCCTCAATAAAGTTTCCAATTTTCCTCTTTAGTGGATTGTATGAAGTTGAAGGTACCGGAATACCGCAATCATCAAATACATTTATGCTTAAATCATAGATACAATTCAAACAGAGGCTATCTTTCAAACAAGGATCGCTGATTGAACCGACAGTTAGTGAATAATAAAAGAAATAAAACGCATCAGAAGACACAGATAATTGCTTACTAAAATTAATTCCATTTCCAAATACTGAAACTGAATTACTGGTGCTTGCCCCTAACGCATCCCCAGAAAAAAGATCTACGGTAAACGTTTTTGCTGCATCAAACTGACTACTCAAAGGACTAAGCAAAGGATTGCCATTTGCGTCATGCCCTTCCTCCCCGGCTAAGGCGGTAGCAATAACTTTTCCACTTTGGTTGAGATAGTTTACACTATTCTGCCGATTAGGATCAACTACAATATTCTTCTTATAGTGTGTAGCATCACCTACTTCTGACCCGAACAGCCTATCCAACTGTATTTGATTAGGTTGGCCATAATAATATTCAGTAACATGACCTGTGTCTAATTGGTGAAAGGGACCTACTCCACCTTGTCTTCTAATACGTCCTGTATTATCAGGTGTGTACTCTACCTGCGTAAATGGATAACCATAGGAAGACGGGACGAATCCTTGCCATTCCGAAATGACCGGATTAGATGAAGAATAGTAATATGCAGATCCGCTACTTGAATCTAATGGCGCCAAACTGGTTGAACAAGAATCGTTGGAAGAAAAGTCTAAATCAAAATTTTCAGAACTATATTTTGTGATAGAATCTACCTTATTAAACTTATTATAATATTTTAAGTTTTTATCGACAAAACTAGGATCGCAACCTATGTAGTTTGGAACAGGCAATATTTGAACCGCCGGCCTGCCTTGTTTATCGTAGATCGTTTCACCTATAATTACTGTTGAATCGCTGTTAATTCTGCTAACGGTTTGCCTGCTTCGCAAAGATCCATCTGCATAATTTATTACCTCTTTCTTCTTACCCTCTTCCGCAAAGGTTGTTGATAACTGCCAATTCTTTTTAGCTTCATGTGCTGAATCAACATAAAAGTAATTTGTCAAATTATCTATCGATTCAACATCCGGGGCATTCCACAAGCCATAAATATTTTTTTGCCCAGATAAATCTCTCCCAACGCCTCGAAGACGATAAACAAGATATCCACGTTCAAATAGCAAAGGAATTTTATATGCATTTTCCCTGGTTGTCACTCTGGTACTATTATGTTTAAAATCGACAATCAGTGAACTTGGGGGAAGAACCTGAGTACTATCTGTACCATAATCATTTATAAATGTCCATTCCAACTGGTACTCTTCAACGTTATACTGCGAATTCCAAACGAATTCAAACTCATCTTTAATACTATCACAATCATAAAAATAATAATTGCTGGTAAGAAAATTAATTGGCGACGCTCCATTAAATTCGTAATATCTATAGATTTTTATGTCTGAATCAAAATACAAGATTGGTGGTAAAACACTCAAAAATGAGGTACCATCAAATAATGAAATAATCTTTAAGTCCATTGTATAACAATTGTCAAACAACAATGAAGTTTTATTCCTGACACTTACGCTATCGACCAATGGATTGTAATCTATGATCAGAGTTTTGTTGACCAAGCTATCAGTCATCACTCCGGCACTATCGTACATATAAACATTTACAACTGCGGTATAGGTAGCAGCAGAGCTGTAATAAAGATTAGTATCGACATTTACTCCAAAAGTTAAAATTCCTTTGACATCTACATCATTATAATTTTGACCAGTAGTATCAACATCAGGTGAAGCGATTTGAGTATATAAGCCCGGGATAGACACTTGAGAATTTGACGTTGTATATATTCTCCCGTGACCTCCGGGAATCAATCCTGCAAATGAGTCAACCTCTGCCAATATAAATAGTAAGACGACAAGAAAAAAAAGACGAAATATTTTGTAAAAATTTGACATAAGCATTTTATTTAGAACTGATATGTAACCTTTGATCTAAAAACTCATACCCACTGTACTCCCTTTGCAAATAAAACTTATTATTTCTCTCAGAAACAAATCTTTCAAATTGGAATTCCGAGTTTTTAAAAACAGGCCTAAAATTCCAATTGTCAAAATTAATTCTAACATTTAGCGATGCTTTAGCACCTTGGGCATTTTCAATTTTTCTATTGAATTCAATTTCAATTTTTCTGATCAATTTACTTTGATCAATCAAGATTACATAGTTCAGAACTGGCATATTCTCGTCGAACTTTAACCTGTACTGTATATTCCCTCCATCCTCCAACCTATCAATTTTAATTGCCTTCGCTAAAACTTTCCCAGACAGTTCCTTAAAAAAAGTCATATATACCATGCTGTCCGGAGATGCCATGGCGATGATTCGGTTTAGCGAATCCACAACTAGTCTCTTGCCCCCATCCTGAATAGTCTGTACGCCCATCATGGAACTATGAACTTTGTAATAATCTCTATTTACAAATCCTTGTGCATGATCATGAACCACCTCGGTCGATCCTTTCTCATATGAAGAATAACTTACAGAAACAGAAAATTTTTTCTGCGTCTCCATTCTTTTTGACAAGAGTCCAAACTCAGCTTGAAACTCCTCATATGAAATTGTTTTATGAGAATTTGCAACACAGACGGATCGAAAACTGATAAAAACAACTATTATAATAAGTGCCTTTTTCATATTATTTTGATATTGCTTTACTGGTATTATTTCTATTTTCCTGAATGGTCATTATACCGCGCTCTGTTTCTTTTTTCACTCGAATTAGCTTCCCTTCCTCATCATATTCATAGAGTGTTGAATAATTTCTCTCATCTAACTCGGCCATCAACCGCAGTGTAATAGGGTCATACACGTATGATTTCATGGTACCGTCATATGGAAAAACTCTGATATCATCGAACAAGCAATCGTTAGCGGCGCACACCAATTTAATGCTCATACTTACAGCGTCAAAAGGCACTGTAAATTCTTCCTCAATACGTTGCCATCCATCAATAATTTCACCTTTAGCATACATATTGGAAAGATTGGTTGGTATACCAACATCATTTTTAAAATTTAAATAGACAGAAGGATTCGTGTAGTTCGTCCTAGTTGGTATGGCCCCATCTTCACGTACCCATGCACTTAATAAGTATTTTTTTCCCGGCTCAGGATTAAAAGATCCGATACAATCCTTGCAAGGCAAAGGTGATTCTGGAGGGTAAATAACGACCGTAACATTAAAAGAGATTGGGCACTCCCCAATTGTAGGCGGAGTTGAAACCGTCACATTATAAAACGCAATGCTTTCAACCACAGGATAAACATGCGAAATGGGTGAAACTACATACCAATTTTCAATTGCACTTCCATCACCGAAGTCAATATCAAAATTATTCAGCCAGATTCCGCCAGAATAAATAAATGATACCGGTGTATTCCCAATTGCGGGACTTGTCTTCACTATAATCTCTGGCTTAGAATAAAATGCCAAGAGCCCGCTCGATGAATTGACCATCATTGAACTTTCAACCTTACAACTTTCCGAACCAGAATAAACAATCATTGTAACAGAAACATAAAAATTACCATCATGAGAAAATATATGTTCAGGTTCTCTCAATGAAGATGTATTATTTGATCCTGATGATAAATCACCAAAATTCCACAAGTACTTTACACTGTCATAATCACAGATATTGATATTCTCATACATTGAAAAAATTGTATAAGATAGCGGACAACTGGAGTTATGATATTTAAATGAAACGATTCCACAACTATGGGCACAATCCAATGAGTCTTGAATTCCAACTTGAGTATAAATAGTATTGGTAGGTCCAGCATTTATGGCAACATAGTCAGTATCAAGTGGAAAAACAGAAACCAAATAACCACCAGGGTAATTATAACTATGCTGGACTTGAGTTGTTAGATAAGGCGTAATTACATATGAATAATCTCCAAAATCCCACATCCAATAAGTCACAGTGCAAGTTGTTGATGGCGCGACAGTAAGAGAAAAAGAAAGAGTATCATTTGGACCTAAGCAGCAATCAGTATCAGGTAGTTGATAAGTTACATTGCCCCAAACGCACTGTCCCTTTAAATTAGTCATATGAGTTATGGTCAAACAGAAAATAAATAATAACTTTCTCATGAGTGTCTAATTATTTATAATTGAAAGAGGGTTTAGTCCGATAACTTCAATAGTACCATTGGAATCGATCTTAATAATCACATGCTTGACCACTACGCAACCATTGGAGAGGGTGATGGTCAAATTCATTGAGACTATCTCGTTCTCCAACATTGGACTAATATTAATTCCGTTAGCATTCAGATTGACGGTCTTGATTCCTTGACCGCCAATAACATCCCAATCGATTGAATAAGTATTTATTCCTGCATTAACCAGAATATTAATTCCAGAAGCCAAGTCTGTGGTATCAATTGTAAAGCTCGTACTGACTTGGCATGGATCCGGCAACTCACAGACGGCAAATAATTGTCGACTCAAAGTGACAGTATCATTGGCTGAAATCTTTAGGCTATTTCTTCCTGTATGAGCAATAGATGAAAGTCTGGATTGTACATCCGAAAGCACTTTTGTTTTAAAATGATTGTCTGAACAATCACTAAATCCATAATCTTCAAAACTATCGAAACCTATATCCCTGTACCTCGCATTTGCAGACACAGCAGTTGCGAGCGTCTGATTGAACCCAAAGGTTGCAGCAGAGTATTTGCCCAATGCATCTCTATTTTCTAACTCTTGTCCGAAAGGACTGAACTCAGTAACTTCAGATGTATAGGTCCAATTAGGTGGATCCATTTTCCACTGCCCAGAACTTACCTTGTAGAAAGGCGTAAATGCTGCAAAAACTCCATCACGCCTGATGTTAGAATTATTATTATATTTTGTTTGCACACGATCCGTCAAATAAGTGTACGATCGTTTTGGCTTCCATATCCCTTTAATTCCAAGAATAAATGGATTAGTTGTTCGAGGAGTAGCTTCAATCGTATCATGTGCTGAAGATTGAAAACAGTCACAATAAGTTTTCCAACCATTAGAATATTCAATAGCACCAGCCTGCAACACTTTTGCATACGCATTTGAAGAAATTGATTGGAGAGGATTTGTCAAAGTAGAAAGTTGAGCCATTGGCTGAGACTGCTGATTTCGGTGTCCCGACTTCAATACTTTAAGTGAAGAATAACTACCTGAAATTGGAAGTCCGACAATATTGACAACTTTTATCCTGTCAGAATAGACAGAATCCACCCATACCCGCTCTTTTGGGGTAAAGTCAGATGCGTATAATCCCAGTTCATCCCCTTCAGAAAATATATGTTGGGCATTCGGATAATAAAATTCACCAGTAGAACTAAAGGAAACACTTCTGATAATTGCATTCTGATTTCTAGAAGAAGGAGCCATACCATCGTAGTACCAATATGCAGGATATTTCAAAGAGAAAACCGGATCATTAAAATCCTGCTTGGTTTCTGTGAGTAACACTTCTCCAGTTTCTGCATCGAATGCAATATTTTTTGTTGAAACTTTCGACCCGAGATCAGAAGCAATTGTTTCATCCAAGATCCCAAATCGTTGAACTAGTTTGGTCGTAACTACCGATCGGAATTGCGTTCTCTCGAAGCTGAAGGATGACCAAGGCATGACAATTACTGCAGGGACAACCAATACGAAGAAGAAATCCAAATTCAATTGTACGCCAGCAGAGATTACACTTGAATAAGATTCTCTGTAATCAGCAACCATATCCATATTCAACCCTATATTCTGCTCCGAGATGGATCCATCATTTGCAATTACGGTTGCTTCATTTTTTAATTTGAAAGTATTCGGTTTTGTTTCAATTTGCTTGTACCTATACTCAATTGTAGAGATGGGATCAGACTGACCAACGGCATAAACCATTTGAGATTTCTGCTTTCCGTGCATGTCGTTGACTTCAATCGAATACCCTTGAGATGCTGTCATGTAGTCTTTTTTATCAATCTTAAAAATAGAACTCAAGCCCCAAGGAGTGGAATTGTCTCTGTCAGGTTCAACTTCCGTGCGTTCTGTGATAGTTGGAAATTCTTTCGCAGTATAGAATTCATGAACTACCTCACCTGTAGCATGTCTACGTACTGACTCCCGGTGCAAATTTTTAACAGAAACTCTGCTATAGCCAATACTTGGCGACGGGAAAAATGACTCACCAAATGGCTCTTCCATATAGTGCACATCATCCGGAACAAGGAGTTTTGGTTCTGAATAATAATATGGAACCTTAAATGGATTTTCATCACCACCTAATTGAGGTTCATACGATGCTACGCCAGATGAAGAACCATCACTAAATGTGTAATTGTACTCTTGACCATACTGAGAGGACGTTTCTACACTATTGGTTTGTCCAGCCCATGAATCATCTAATGCAATCTTCTTAACCCTACATCCTCCACCATATTTTTTCTTAGTCGGATTTGATAGCCTCACCCACGATTGTCCAGTGACAAAATTTCTGGCTGCCGGTTTATCGTAGGCTTCAACATTCGGGTTACTGAACATTTCCCTCATCACAGTAAATGATTCCACCAATGCTTTCAATAAGCCAATACTGAAGTCCGAATTTTCATCAACACTAGAAGGCTGGTCCCATAATGATTTCGGCAAATGAATCCGTGCAAACTGAATTGCAGTTTTAACGATAGGACATGTAGATCCTGTCCCATTTGAGGCAAGATCAATTCCGGCAAAATGGATATATCCAACGGTATCAGTGCCACCTTTGATCTCGTACCCAATATCATCTATTTTTGCATAGCCGGGGATGTATTCAGTAGTTTGATTTGATGATGTATTTCTGATTTCAACTAAAAATTTAAAATAGATTAAATCTCCTGCACTACCATAATGTGACATATGCATATCCAATTGATTGTTCTCATCTCTTTGTAGATTGAAATAAAATTTGGGATTGTTTTCTAATGACGAAGGACCAGAAATACTCGACGAACTTTCAATCAGAAACATTTGTGAAGCGCGTCTATTTTGCACAAAAGCATAATCATCCGCTTCAAATTCAATATTAATTTTCCCACCAGAGGGTAATTGAATTTTATTTAATGTCCACGATTGAGCAACAGAATCTGCCTCTGATTTCTGTTGGTTTACATATGGGAAATCAGTGACGGATAGCCCGGTTGTATATGGCACTTTATAATTACCCCATCGGTCATATGATTTTGTATTGTAATTGGGGTTATGCGCTGAATAAGAAAACTGATAGGGGCTCAATCTCCCCTTATTTGAATTTTGATATGTAAAATAGATTTTCCTCAATGTTAATTTTCCTCCTAATGATTCTGAAGGATTATCATTATCCACAAGCTCCTTCATATTCGGAACTGGCCAATAATTTGGGACATTTTTACAGCGTGAATAATCGTACTCGAAATTTACTTTTTTTATAATCGTTGCAGTACTTGATGATGGATTTGCTTTTGAATATAAAGTGATGCTTCTTAGTAGTAAAGTAGCTTTTGAAGTATCAACTCCTCCATTCTCACCAAGAACACCCTTAGCATCTGCTCTTGGTTCAGTTTCAAATACTGCTAAATAGTTCTTTGTTTCAATTGTATCCAAAAAATACAATTCCTTACTACCATACAAATAGTTAGCTTTATTGTCACCATCAATAGACCTAAATCCTTCATTGAAGCTAGCCTCCATTAGACCAACAGGTACGCGCCACTGATATCCATGAATGGGAGAGTAATGAAATCGGGTATAATTTCCTAAATCGCCTTTGCTGGGACCAGGTATCGAGTCTGAATCAACATAATCTGCTGAAAGCACTGCTGTCAATAAATAAGAGTGAGCAAAAGGCGGAGTTTCAACTTCATTAAAATACTGATCAGTACCATTCCTGTTAGCAATTGAATTATCCGTACCTGAATAATGAATTAAATTTGTTGCAAGATCAATTTGACTGAGGCTTTGCTCGCTCGTCGAAAAAGTGACTTCCTTTTGAATGGTATTGTAAGCCGCAATTCCGTATACATAACGTTTCCCGTCCTCTCCAATACTGCTTATTTCTCCAATATGGTTCTTAGGCGCATTAGAATATAAAGATGAGGTAAATGAAGTATCCAACGCAAAAGCTTTCAGTTCTGCCTTTGACAGAAAGGATATTTGTTGGTTTCTATTTTCCCTGGAGAGGCGATAATTCTGGCTCGAAAGAGGGAGGCCGGAATCGAATTTGTCGTCAGCAACAGTATAAAACTTTCCATTTTCTTTTAGTTTAATTGCATGCGCCTTTGTACCATTCATTTTATCAAAAAAGCTTGGATCGGTATTTACACCCTTCTCTCCAGCTTCCTTAAAATATACTTTTTCATAGAGAGGGTCTGAAGAAATACTGTGATAATTTAATTTGTTGAGAGAAAAATTATCATCTGTCCACCTTCCAGTTGTTGTTCGAACTCCATTAACATTTAAATCAACGCCAGCATGGAAAGCGTTTCCCAAACCAACCTCTCCACTCAAAGTAAACCCATCACTGGTAACCCGAGAAGTTGGATCAAAAACGTGTCCTAGATCGCCTCTGTAAGGCCTATAACTCCCTCCGATACCTTGGCCGGAGACCGAATAAATATCGAAAGTTTGAATGGCCAAAGGCAAAGCCGGTGTACTCTCAGTATATCCGCCATCCTTCTCTCTATTAAAATCCATTAAAGCATTATCCAGGTTTACTGCCTTGTCAGCATTTAAGTATCCATATGCAGGATTATTGAGTTCATTAGTTGCCAAAACTTGCTGAGAATAATAACCAGTTATATGACCGTTCACATTCAAGCCAAATAGTTCGCCTCCAATTGTAAAGTTTGTGGTGATCGATAAATTTTTCATTGGAAACTCGGCAGAAGGAGAATAAGTCTGTTGGCCAAAATCAAACGAAATGCTTCCGCCAGGGCCGGCACCACTAGAATAATTATCTACTTCCTTTTTATTACCCTTATCATCTTTTACAGTCTTAGTGCCATACTTCTGAGACAAACTTGCATTAGAACTAATGCTTACGGATTTTAAACCTGCACGAGAATTGAATGAAGAACCAACAGATACACCCATGTTGAGAGCACGTTTATCAGTTAATCCAACCTTCGCTTGCATGGAAATATTAGGTGAGATAGTTAAGCCTTCATCACTACTCGCATTAATTCCTAAGCCAGCGGTGAGCTGACCTTTACCGCCAACTCCGACGCTAATAGAAGCAGATGTTCCTTGCTCCGCCCCAACTCCTGTATAGTTATTGTATTTAACTCCAATAGAATATCCAAGCTTTAATGCTTTAAAGCCAAACACCTCCGCACCAATACCTGTATTTACTCCATAGGTTCTATTAGGCCGCATATGAAATTTTTTGGTAACTATATCACCATCAAAATCATCCGGTATTCCTCGGATATTTCTGTTAATCACGCCTGCATTTACATTCCATCCTAAACCGACCCAACTCGCCTCCTGATCCATTGTTATACCAGAATGATAGCTGATATTAATTGGGTATCCTTCTATATCTAACAGAGGAATATTGTAATTAAAATCTCCAGTAAATAAATCAACCATTTCACTTGTTCCAACAGGTTCAAAACTTTGCACTTCAGGTTGACTCGGTCCTCCCGTAAGTGCAAATGACAAAGTCGGAGTTAGAATTTCAGATAAAAAGATGAGAAGAAATAGCCACGCATAGAATCTTCGTTTTCGTAATTTGTTAGAACCGTTAGTAGAGAGCAAAATCATGTCGTTTTAAGTTTAGGGACGTTGGTCAACAATTCACGTTTAAAGGAAAATTTAATAATTCCATTAGCAAACAAATTGTCACTAAAAACAAAGGTGTACTCTGGCGCAATAGGCAATTCTTGAAATCCAATAATAAAATTACCATAAGGTGTTATGCCGTATGTGCGTTCAAAATGGTACATGCTACAAGGCAAAGAATCCAATCCTACCACAAGTTTTATATCATTTTGCATTTGAAACGAACAATACATAACTCTTTCCTGGTAACTCATTCTATTAGTAGGTGCATACTTTAAAAATTCATTAGATTGATCAGTAACTTGTATCTGAAAATTAAAATAGGTCATTCCAGTCAGTTCACTATAATTCTCCTTAAACTCCTTTGAGGTTATATTTTCCTTTCCTAACTCTTGACAAATGATATATTCAAATGGCTTAAATTTTAAATTATATAAAACTTGAGACACTTCTTTGGATCTACAAAGACCGTTTCCGCGATCATTTACCCAATCAAGATATAAGGATGGTGAAAGGACAAGTTTAGTTCTTGCATCCAACTTCTCCTTAGAGAATTCTGGAACTTCAAACACAAACTCTACCTCTTTACCACTTGGATGACATCCAATCATCATTAAGATAATCGTGTATAAAAACCAGTTTTTCATTATTTTCCAGAGTATTTCTTGTTCATATAAACCGAGACCTCGTCTGTAATATTATTTGCATCATATGCGTACATAAGTGATCCATTCCCGTCATTACCAAAAATAAATTCGTAATTATTTAGTCGCCCATACTCAGACACATACTGGTTCATTTGTGCAATTACTTCGGCATCATACTGGTTCGATAAGTTGACATTGTCCTCCTCAAATGCCTTTTTCTTTTGATAAAACTCTTCCCGTTTGTAGTTATAAATTGCTACATTTTTTTCATCTTTAAACTTCCCTTTCTCAATTTCGAAAGACAGAAGTCTTAGTTGGACGGCCAAACTGTCCAATATCTGTTGTCTTTCATTTTTTGTGGCAAGAAATTTTCTTTCCACCTCCTTCTTATATTCAAATCGCGAAAACAAATCATTAATAAGGATAAAACCTGTTCTAGGCTTGCTGACATATTGTACAATTAAGAACGTGAAAGTGAAAACACTTAGTACGCCAATACTCCAATAGAGAATCTGTTTTTTCATATTAGTCAAGTTTAAATTTCAGTTTAAACAATTCATTTTTACTGTTCCGAACTTCTAGAAGAAATATTCCCTTTCCAAGTCCGTATTTTTCCAGTTCAATAATAAATCGGTTATATCCATGTTCAAGCATACCCTTTCCTTCCTTTCCGAATTTCTCATTTGAAGGTGACACTGAGACTGGTTTATTAGTTTTATCATAAATTGTACAGTTTAATTTCTCACCAGAATAATAGTCATCAAATCGGAAGTATAATCTATTGTTTCTTACAGTATAATAACCACCATCAACCTGTTTGGACAAGACTGCATATTTGATATCCTTTTGATTTTCGTGACTCTTAAGTTGAAAAACCCAAGGATCTGTTCTTTGTATAATGTTATTTCTATTTACTTTTTGAACTTCCCAAGCATAACGGCTTCCCTCCTTCAAAGAAATAGCATCGATAGGATATGGGACCTGATGATCGTACAAATTCTCTTTAACAAAAACCGGATTCTCATCAGCAATTGCTGATCCAGGTGACTCGTCTTCTAGTATTTCACACACAATCATCCGATAGTATTCCCCTTCATCAAGTACGTCAAATGGTTCACTATGAAACCATGATAAAACAGGAAATGCAGTTTCTACAATTTCATTATTAAAAGGAGAAACCAATATTAAATTTGAATTAATCTCAGAACTAATATCAAAACAATTGCTTGACAAGCCTTCGCCATAAACATCAAAAACAGAATAGCAAACGGAATAAGTTCCGGAGGGAAGCACCTGATTCGCTCTAATATAATCAGCCTGCTTAGTAATTCCGTATTCACGAACAGAAAGGCCAATATTAGATACACTTAACATTTGAAAGCCAGACTCTATTTTAAACCCTAAGGTTTTTACATGTATTAAAACCTGGTTTGATGAGTTATACAATTTCGCCTCGAGTACAATAGCTGACGATTCACCAGAATTTACCAAGCCAATTTCCAACATGGACTCTGGAGTCGCTAGAAAAGAAGAAAATGAAGTTGACACAATATTAACCTGACCCATGCATAAACTAGAAGAAATTATGCAAAGAAATAATAGTAATACATTTGAATTTATCGTTTTCATCTTATAATATTTACCAATGATACCTGATTTGCAAAAATAAATTATAGGGATATCTTCTAATTACATTTTCGTTTATGTCAAGTGTTTGATTTGAAAGATACTTTTCAGCACTAAGTACAGCATCCATATTCTTAAGCAGAGAAAATAGAAATTTACAACTTGCACCTGTTTCCGTTTTTATTTCCGAAACACTAATTTTTCCGCTTAAGAACAACTTGCACCAGCTAACCAATTGAATATTTCCTCCAGCCAAATAATTCTCCAAATGATGTGAAGTTCCAGGGTTAAAATCTTGTTCAGACACAACAATACTAGCAGTGAGATTGATTTTTTTTGAAACAGCGCTGGATAGGTTTAATGAATATATCTGGTAAAGAGAAAGCGCTGAACTTTGCTTTGAGTTATTGTTTGAATAACTAACATCGGCAATTACCACCCTTCCCAATATTCTTTTATTTGCAGTAGCACCAAATGAAACCAAAGCCAAATTGCTTTTAGAAATTAACAGATCTTCACTATAACTATTAATAGAAGTAAATTGGTAATTTCCATGAAATTGTATGCTGCTTGTGAAACGATAATTCAGTGCACCCCCAAATGATAAAGCCTTGAGACCTACTGTCGAGATATTAGAAACATTAGTAGAGTATTTTTTTAAATTATTATTTAGGCTAAGTTTCTTGCCAAATTTTTTATCTGTTCTTAACTCGTAAGAAATTTGATCATTATTACTATAGCCTAGTCCCATACTTTTAAAGTTAGGGCCGGTCCACTTTATTATGCCGGCAGAGCTTAGTCGTATTTTATCAGCGATAAATGAAATTCTGGAATGAGCAGCGCAGTAGTCGCTGATGTGGCGATCTCGATTTGAGTTCTCACTCAATTGCGCCTCTTCTTCCATTAGGTAGGAACGAGACAGCACTGATTCAAAAGCCACTTGTTTGGATAAATTTATTTTCCCATCAACTTCAATTACAACATTTTGGACAGGCTTTGGGGATGTATTCAAATCCGAGGGTAGAAAACTCCTACCTAGAAGACCCCTTCCATATAATCCTCCTATGTATAGATGATTTACTTCCTTCTCTCCATACCCTCCTTTTAAAGACACGACTTTATTGGATTCCTTAACAGAGTTAAAATTTACAAAATCAAATATCCTATCAAAACGAATCGGATTCTTCTCAGATGCATTTCTATCTACCTGGAAATTTTTACTAATTTTCCCAATCGCTCCAGCCAAATACCCTGTCCCAAACATAGTTTCAAAAACTATTCCATTCAGGCTTACATTAGAAATTAAATACGTTGAGTAATTAGGGTTACATCTACCCACTTCAAATTTTTTTAGCGCTTCGACAATTGACATTTTATTAACTCGATATTTTGTATTTCCTAAGGAGTCCACCTTTAAATAATCATTCTTAATCCTTATTAATTCCTTTCTCCTTTTATCTAGTCTTTCAAGACTGTCGGATAATTGAAATTGAACTCTTTTTAAACTATCTAATTCAACAGCCCTGTTATCAATAGAGTGATTTGCACTCTTACTTATTGAATTTGTGTCAGTGATCGAATCATTTTTAGACTGTGAAATTTTTGTGGTGTCAACAAGTGCAAAATTCCAACTTGTTAAAGACGGCTTTTTCCAAGCCTCAGTAGAATCCGTACTCAAGTCAGCTGTGTTATGATACAATTGAGATTGGTTCGTACTTGAATCCAAATGAGATAAACTATAGTCTATAGCATTCTTTCTTATAAGTGTTTTTTGACGCAAATCAGAGAGCTGTAGCAATTCAGAATCCAGAGATGCTAATTTTTGCTGGTACTTTTGAATCCGCTCTCTTTTGTACGAAGCAAAATCAAATGAAATTTTAAAGTAATTGGAATTTTTTGCGTTACTACTTATTCCTGTGTATGAAAAGCTTGTTTTAAATGGCAAGTCTAATAGCCGTAATTCAGCATTCCCATCAGTTCTGAAGTACCAGACAGGGTCTTTCAAATAGATGTATGGAACTACTCCATAACCTTCTCCAATATTTAAATTTGCATTCGGGATTAAATTCTGCATTAGAGTTTTCTTTTCAAACTTCTTTTCATCCTGGGCGCTGAGACGTGTCCAACTAATAATTATTACTACACAAACAACTATTCGCTTAACTCCAAAAGTCCTATCATGCATCTTGTATTACAAAAAACCTGTGAAATTATCAATGTTAATGCCAGCATCAATCTGGGTATAAATAAAGAATCAATTTATTGTTTGTACAATCGTGCAATCACCTAATCGGATAGGTATAATTCCCTATTTTACTTTTACGTAGTAGCACTAAACTTGTAAAGTAAATTTCCAATAGGTTATGCCGCAAAGAGCTTGCGAGTTTACGATCGTAAACTTTCTTTGAAAAAGAATTAGATTAAATACAGGTGGGGAACGTCCTCAACATGTTCGCTGAGGCAATCTAAACCGGCTTTTAATTGCCGAGAGAAAATCCAAGATGATAATTTAAATTGTTAGGGTCAATTCAACTAGCAAGCCGAAAAAATATTTATTTCAATTTGATATTTCGAAGGTATTGAATTTAGCATCTAAGAGTCGCGCCCATTTTTGAAGCAAGTTTTCATCCTCAAGAATACCATTCCGTAAAGCAAACTTTAAAATGCCAACTTGATTTCTAGCTCCGGACATTATATATATTTTTTTTCTGTGGTACTCTATAGAGCGATGTGATAAACACAATTGATTTGCAATTTCACAATTTGAAAATTCATGGCACAATAAAAAGAGCACATCTCTAGTTCGGTCTTTACTTAGTTCAATATTAGCATTTACCTTACCTCCTTTTGCACATAATTTTTTGGCAATAATATTTGAAATCTCCGGAGTGAAATACTTAGAATTGGATAATACAGTTCTTATGGACTGATCAAGCTCTAATAAATCAACATATTTTGAAATAAACCCATCAATACCAAGTTGTACCATTTTTATTATTTCATCTTCATCATCGGTTATGGATAGGTATACGAGACGTGTATTAGGATAGTCTTTCATTACATCAATTGACAAAGAAAAGGGATTAATGCCAGTGCTTCGCGAAATCAAGTACAAAATGCTTATCTTTTCATTTAGTAGAATTAATTTAGCGTCTTCTTCATTTTGTGCTTCAAAAACATTTCCCACATACGATAAATTTTCTAAGGTTGTTTTCATACCAAGCCGAAACATGGGAAGCATGTCAACAATTATAACATTCACTGAGTCGTGAGCAAAAAGTTTATTTTGCATAAAGTATAATAATTGAATTAATTTCAAATTGAATTTTGAACCTTAATCAAAAATTCATTTGGTCAAATAAAAGGCTAATAAATGAGCGTGTCAATCACCCTTAGGGGTGATGTTGATAAATAAATATTAATCTGCTCAGAGTTGAATTAAATATCTTTCACTCCAAAGTATCAACTCTCCCTTATTTCTAAATCCAAGCTTTTTATAGACTTGCTTCCTATGGCTCTTTACCGTATTCAACGTCACATTCAAATGTTTGCTAATAGCTTCTTCATCCATCCCCTGAGAACTAAGGCGTAAAAGTTTGCTCTCCACCTTAGTGAGTGAAAGATACATATCCCTAACTTTATTAAACTCTGTACTCTTATTGTCATCATTTTGTGTGGCATCACTTAACCTCACACCTTTTGAATGCTTTATTTCATACCAATGAATTCCATTCCAAATCTGCAATTTAAAATCTTTAAATATGCCATCTGAGATAGCCCGGGCACCCGAAAATAAAAATGAATCAATTATTTGAAAAATCGAATCCCCTGAATTTTGCAATTTCAGCAATGAATTTTCAGTCAACTCTAAGACAGTAAAATATTTATTGCCATCCCTGCTTAGGGTCAATACTAATGTTTTTAATTCAGACTTAAGGAGCATTACTTTTCAATGTACATGTTTTACAGGTGTATAAGAAAAACTTATGAGCAGCAAATTCGATTACTATTACGATTCAATGGTTTTTTGAGTTAATGCTGACTTGAATCAATAAAACAGAGACAATTTGATTCGTTAGCGGAATAATTTCTCTTTAGAGGCGGAAGCTATGTTTTATTTTCAGATCTGATTCCGGAAATAATAAATTTAACAAAAATAAAATAAATTCATCTTTTTCTATTAGAAGGGATAGCAATTGAAAGTACTAGAACAAGCCAAAATGCGGGTTTCCCATATAAATAACAGCTAAGCTGAGACTAGGCTCATCCCCCAGGTGGGGGATAGGCTATTATAGATTGGTAGTACTCCAATTGGTTCAAACCTAAATTGATTAAATTCATTTGAATGATACATTTGCAATCTCCGTGATGTATAGAACAGTATTGGTCAAGTTCGAAAAATTGTAATAGCCTTTAGCATGTATTTTTTTGACTTTATGATTTGCCGTTATTGCAATATAAGCATTTTGTGTCTAAAGTAATACAATTTTTGCTGTCCAATATTGGACAAATTGCCTAAATCACTTCATCATAAGATATTTAAATCGCGGATAGTCTATTTTAAAAGTGGGTGAACTCTAAAAAAAATGGTTGTATCCGCATTAATCGTTCTTTCGATGCATGCAGAACGCATACACTGGAAATTCATGCATAAAGTTTAAGTGGATCAAAAAAAACTGATTAGTCTACTGCTATTTAAAATCGATTTAATTCAGAACTTCATCTTTATTTGTATAATAATCCTTCAAAAGAAATACACCTATTGAAAAGCATGCAGCTTCCCCCTTGACAGGAAATGTTGAAATTATTGATTATTAAAAAACAATAAGTGTCAAGACTCTCCTAACGCAATATTACCGTCTCGTCTGGTCGCATCAGACGAATCCATCAATCCAAACAGCCATTTGTACTCCAAACGAAAAAGGGCTCATCAGGAATAACCTAATGAGCCCAGGAGAGCAAAATAAACAATGGCATTGGCATCAAGCTCACCGAATCTCAAAACCTAACTTCTTAGCGGTGCTTAGGAAGGGCTTGATGTTGTCTGCACTCCACTGGTTTGACACCGCGATTTTGGAATTCTGAATTTTAATGAGTTGATCATCTTTAAGGAAGAAACGATCTCTACCGCCTGACATAAAGGTTTTTGCTTTCCTTACCTCCTGAAACACCCCGAATCTTTGGAGTAGTTCGTCCGGGAACGCCTCTTTTAGTTTTGCCACGGAAATATTTTTCCTTTTCTCCACATATTTTTGGATGACGGCAAGGACAAGTCCTCCTTTTGTGTGGAGAGTTCCATCGAATTTGAATTTTCGCATGTCTCTTCCTCCATCTGATTTCCCTTTTTTTGTCCTCGGTTTCTCTTTTTCTTCCATTTCATCCGAAGTTTTTGCAATCGCTTTCCCTTTTTTTGATTTCAAGCTTCCTTTTTTTTCCGGCGCTGAAGCCGGTTCATTGATTTCTGTTCCTTCATTTTCCGTGGAAGCAAAAGTTTCTGAATTTTGTGATGCGATAAAGTAAAACTTCACTCCTTCTTTCTCTCTTACTTAAAGAATTTTCTCCTTGATGAGTTTACCAAGAGTTCCTTCGAGCAGAATTCCTTTTGCGGAAGAAGATTCGCTGATAGTTTTTTTGTCAATGCCATCAGCAACTCTGACGATGTCGATGATCGTTTCCTTTAATTTTGGTGTAGACATAGTAGTTTGGTTTTAGATTTGTATACGCAGTGTAGCCAATTAAGTCCAAAGTTTCCATTGGTTTTTACAACCTATAATAAGGGCTTGGAATCCAAGAGGAATAGTTTCCATTGTACAATGCTGTAACAATAGAGTTTGATAGAAAGAGCCAAAAAAGTGCTCCAGAAGGGTGTTTCAGCTAACTTTATCGTATTATTTCATGTATAAATGAGAAGCCTGGACAAATTGTCCAGGCTTCTCACATCATAAAAACATCTTCTACTTAATCTTATATACGCTAAATGAAAAATGTTTCATAGCCACCTATGTTCATTTGAACACAGGTTACCAATATGAAATAAATTCCGACAGCATAGCCTGGCAGAAACACCCTGTATCGCATACGGGCTCCACGGAAATGCCCGGAGTGAATGGGAGTATAAAGGTTCATGAAGTTTGGTTGGCTCCACCATGGAGCCCGAAATGCCTGATCTGATTGGATATACAAAATGATAGATAAAATTTTGTGCTTGGGCTTGGAATCACAACTTGTGATTAGCCGCACCCAAGGATGTGACTTTCAGTTTAGGGGGAATCAAACCAAGGGTGATGAACTTTTCCTGAATTACACCTTGAATCAAACTCAAATGCTTTGCGGGCAAAATAAATGCGTCATGGATGGTAATGAACGGCATAAGCTTCATTTCAATCAATGAATTAGAAACCAGACCAAGGATTATTCTTGATTCCATTAATTGCATCATACGTGAAAGGTTTTTGTGAGAAGCAGAATCACCGACATACTTATGCGTTTGCTTGCTACTATAAAACTCTCGCATGAATGGAAATTGATTTTCGCCCAAAGATTTAATGCAATTGATTCCCTTGACGATATTAGGATATAACTTAATAAACACATTATATTCATCAGACTTTGCCATAGATTTTACTTTGGAATAGAGAAAACCAATCAGCATCGTCTTAACCCTTTCTCTTATTGGTTCAATGAATTCACCATCTTAGCTGGCATGGATATCCAGGGGCTTGAATTTGTCAGACATAAATTCATAAATGTCCCCATCACAGCATTTCTTGTAAAATGCAGTGACGTCATCCTGTTTCGCATTTGCAACTAGCAACTCCTTGCACAAAGAAAACTCCGGCAATATTGTTTCAATCACCTCCGGATGAGCCATTATACTAGATAGGAGATAGACTTGGCTGTTCCTTATGTCGAGATGAACCAGTTGTTCGTTTTCATGTCCTTCGAAATACATGAAGTTTCGCAGCTTGCTATACAAGCCGGTAATCGGCGTGTGCAACCGATTGCCAAATGTATCCACAGTGAAATAATCAAGATGGCCATCGTTAATTGCATCTAATATATGTATGTAATTATGTAACCTAGCTTTTCTTTCAGGATTTCCTTCTAGTTTTATTTCATCCTTCAAATAGTTCTCTGCTTCCGACATTCGAAATCTCATGAGGTTGCTCATATTGATTATTGTCCGGTGAGTATCTGTCACCAGATGATACCATTTGCTGGATTCTCTGCGCTTCTTGTATTCGTCCTTCACGGATTGAACAGCCTTCAACGCCTTGTGTTTTGTGATCGGTGTTTTAGTAAAGTGCTTTAGAGATCCATGCTTGTGCAAGAGCTTATTCGGAATGCGCATTTGCTGGCTGTAAGCACCTGCTGTAAATCTGATTCCCCCAGTCATATTATCTCGTCTACGTTCGATTAACGAATGCTCTTCCGCCCAATCGAGATACCTACAATAATTCTTCGTCAATAGCTTCTTCAGGATACGTGAATCAATGGCCACCCAACCCTCGTCATACAGATAAGACTGAGAATTCTTATTATTAGCCAGCTGAATCCTCGACAGAAACAACTGGTGAAATAAGAGCTTCAACCTGTCAGGACACAAACCGGTACCAACAAGCATTTCTTCTAAATCCAATTCGATGCCAATAGGCACATATGCATACACAGTTTTGTTATCGTCTTTCATCATTTACCTTATTCACATTTTGAGATCTAAACAGCCTTGTATCTAAAAAGGAACCACATAATAGAGAGTAAGAAGGGAACCCTAGGGGAAAGAAACAAAACACAATCTTTTTTTCAGG
>SHNE01000019.1 GCA_004295015.1 Bacteroidota bacterium
CTCTCGATCATTTTAAAAAATATTATGAGCTGGACAAGCAGCTAACATCAGACGAGATCAATTTAAAAACAAAAGCACTCCACATCAAATACGATTTGGAAGAGTTACAAAAACAAAAAGACATAGCTGAATTATCCGATAAGCTGAAAGAACAATTTTTAGCAAATGTAAGTCATGAGATTCGAACGCCAATGAATGGGGTTTTGGGAATGGCTCATTTGCTGAGCAAGACTCACCCTACTCAGGAGCAGCTTGAATACATTGATGCCATTAAAGTGTCGGCCAATAACCTCATGGTTATTATCAATGATATTCTCGATTTCAGTAAAATCAATGCAGGTAAAATTGAATTTTCAGAAAATGAATTTGATTTGCGTGAATTGGTTAAAGGTGTTCTTCAAATCCTTCGAATTAAAACAGAAGAAAAAAGAATCCAACTTGGGTGCACGGTTGATTATCATTTACAGGATATGCTTTGCGGTGACCCCATCCGTTTGAATCAAATACTGACAAACCTTATGGCTAATGCTGTAAAGTTTACAGAGAAGGGAAAAGTAAATCTTGACATTAAACTCCTTGAAGTAAACGAATCGGTCTGCAAAATCCGATTTAAAGTTACCGATACAGGGATAGGAATTCCTGAAAACAAACTTCAGTCTATTTTTGACAGCTTTGAACAGGCCGAGAATAATAAAAGGCGCTATGAAGGAACAGGACTTGGCCTGACCATCGTTAAACAATTGGTGGAACTTCAAGGCGGAACTATTTCTGTAAAAAGTCGTGTCAACGAAGGTTCTGAGTTCACTGTGGAAATGACTTTCAGAATTGGAAAAATTCAATCGGCACCAAAATCAATTTCAAGCAAAGAGCATCAGCCACTGCAAGATTTCTCCTCTGTGCGTGTACTGGTTGTTGAAGATAATTATGTGAATCAATTGCTGGTAAAGAACATGCTGAAGAATTTCGGTTTTGTAAATTACGATTCAGCCGAAAACGGAAGAACGGCCTTGGCTAAGCTAAGAGAAGGAGTTTACGATATTATTCTCATGGACATTCAAATGCCTGAGATGGACGGCTATGAAATCACAAGAGAAATCAGGACACGACTAAGTAAGGAAATAAGAAACGTACCGGTGATTGCAATTACGGCAGATGCTTCTGAAAAAGAAAAAGCAAAAGCACGGGAAGCAGGAATGAATGATTATGTTGTTAAGCCTTATACATCTGAAGAGCTTTATGCATCTCTTATAAAATTCATCCCGGAAAACTTCTCATCAAAGAATGACCTGAAACCACCGGCCTCAGAAAAGACCGACGGAATAAACCTTGATTTCCTGGACAAATTCACCGGAGGAGACCAGGAACTTACGATTCAATTACTTGAAATTATCTTGAAGCAAATTCCGGAAACAATTGAAAAACTTAAAATTCATATTCCAAGTAAAAACTGGAAAGAAGTTCATGCCGTCTCACACAAGGTAAAATCCAGCCTTGCGATATTTGAACTAAATGATTTGAAAAAAATCAGCACGAATATAGAAGAGTACTCCCGCGATGGTATTTGTTTGGAAGAAATTCCTGAGCTGTTCAACAAATTTCAGACAGGCGCTGAATCAGAACTGCAAAACCTGCAATACGAGCTCGATAAAATTAAAGCTCCTGTCCGCGACAATCAATAGCAAGGAATTTTATTTGGCCCGGTATTTCATTGTGTGATACTTTACTAATCCATCCAGAGGACTTTGTGAAATTTCACCAAGTACAAATCCATGCTTTTTTATTTCTTCAGTAAGTATCTCCTTAAAAACCCAAGCCACAGAACCTGTAACATACAAGGGAGTTTGTATTGGCAAGAGCTTGTATTTCCTGATGTGTCTTGTTAAAAAGGAATCGAAAGATTCTGCGATCATTGATGTAAAATTCTCATCCGGATTTTCAAGCAAGAAAGGAACAAAAGAAGCTACGAAACGATTTGGCAATGGTTTTTTATATACTGATTCTATAATAAATTCTCTGTTAACCTTGAATTTCTTTTCAAATGCAATCAGTAATTCAGGTTTCATTTCATTGTAGCAATAAGCCTGCAGGAGTCTTTTTCCAAGATCACTCCCGCTCCCCTCGTCACCTAAAATAAAGCCTAATGATGGTACCTGTTCGATAATAAGTCCATCCTTATAAGCACATGAATTGGAACCTGTACCAAGAATGGCAACGAAGCCGGGGCCATCTCCGCAAAGGGACCTGGCAGCAGCAAGCATATCCGAGAGTACATAGATTCTTGCGGTCGAAAATTGATTGCGCAATCCTGCTTCGACAATTCCACACATCTTCTCATTACTGCAACCTGCACCGTAAAAATATATGTCTTCAACAGAGCTGCTTGCATTTAAAACAGGAAGAATCTCATTTGCAATTGTGTCTGAAATTCTTTCCGCATCTACGAAATAGGGATTGAGTCCAATTGTCTGAATCTTCTGAATCACATTTTTACCATCCAGTAAACACCAGTCAGCCTTAGACGATCCGCTTTCAATCAATAAGATCATGACTAATCAATTAAAAAACGATCCCCTTCCAATGCCAGGGTAACATTTGGATAAATAGCTTTTGCTTCCTCGAGCAATGGATACAAGTTTTTATACCGTGCAGAAAAATGCCCAATAATTAGTCTTTTCACCTCCGCTTTTGAAGCAATTTGTGCTGCCTGCTCTGCGGTTGAATGAAAAGTCTCCGCTGCCCTTTCACTTTTATCATTCATAAATGTTGCCTCATGGTAAAGCAGGTCTACATTTTTCACAATTGAAATAAGCCTTTCATCATAGATTGTATCAGAACAAAATGCATAGGATCTGGGGATACGCGGATTTGTAGTCAGATCAGCATTTGCAATGAGTTTTCCTGTTTCGCTTATATAATCTTCGCCGTTTTTTAATCTATCGTAAGCAGAAAGAGGGATACTAAACTGAGCTAACATGCTCTTAACTAGTTTTCTCAAACGCGGTTTCTCACGAAATAAAAACCCGGTACAAGGAATCCTGTGTTTAAGTGAAATACTGTGAACCTCCAAATCGTCATCTGAGTAAATCAACTCATCTTTTTCAGCATCGAGAAAGTGATAAATAATCGGATATCTAAGAGTGGTTTCTGAATACTTCAATTGAATGTCTACAATTTCCTTCAACTCTTTCTGACAGTAAATGTGAAGTTCATTGGTGCGACCTTGAAGATGCATTGTAGAAATCAGTCCGAGCAATCCCAAGTAGTGATCGCCATGTAAATGACTTATAAAAATATGATTTATTTTATGGAAGCGTATTTTGAAACGGTTCATCTGAATCAATGTACCTTCTCCGCAATCCACAAGAAAAATGCGTTCGTGAATCTTTACTACCTGGGCAGTTGGATGACGCTGATAAATTGGTGTAGCGGAGCTGCTGCCTAAAATACTAATTTCAAAAATCATTTTTACCGGAGACAATGAGTCGGCGGGTTACGATACTCTTCCCATCCGAAACGGTGTAGAGATAAATACCCGCCTCAAAATTTGCTGCGTCAACCAGCAGGTTATTTATTCCTTTTTGTACCTCACGCTCTTCTTGTAAAACCACATTCCCCAGTATATCGGTAAACTTCAGGAACAGAGTACCATTAACTTTTGAATTTACGGGGATGCGGGTAAAACGATTGACAGGATTCGGGGAGTTTTGCTTTACTGAAAAGGTTCCATTGGAGACTGTCCAAAGACCTGTGGTATTTTCAATGACAATGGTGTAATTATCGTTTGACTCTTGAATGGTTTGTGGAAAACCGCTCAATAATCCATTCACATCCATTTCTACAACCAATGGATAATTACCAATCATACCGCTTGTTGGTGCAGGTCCCTGAAGGGTGAGACAAGCATTTGTACCTCCGGGAAAAACACAATTTGAAGGCGTGCACGTGTATGAGAAGCCGGGAGGAAGTCCTGTTACTCCTGTAACGTCAATGGAAACGATGGTAACCGGCAGGTTCAGGTATACGGTATCAGTTGGCACATACACATATATCACGGTGCTGTAAGGAACTCCAACAAATGCGTGAGGCAAGCCGGTTGCACTGTCGGGATAAATTCCGGAAGTATTGTGGGTAACAGAAGAATCAGGAACACACTGGGCAATAGCGTTCATTGAAACAAAAATGGACACCATCAAAAAGAAAAGGATTCTTGTAAACATCACTCAGGTTTGTTAATCTGATTAAACTAGAACTACTCTTTCGAAATTTGTTTTTCTACTTCCTCCATGAAAATTAAGTCAACCGCTTCATTTACCGTAGGCACCATGTGCAACATTGAGTCAAGCTGAGAAATTGAAATGAGTTTCTTTACATGCTCCTGAACCCCGCAAAGCACAAAAGTCCCGTTATTATCTCTGCACATTCTGAATCCAACCAGCAAAGCGCTCAAACCGGATGAATCGCAGTACTGTACATCAGTAAGATCAAATATCATATTTTTGAAATGTTCGTGATGTAAGAGCACAATCTCTGCTTTTAGTTCAGGTGCAACTACTGACGTAAGTTTTGCTTCTTGAATTTTAAGCAAAACATATTTTTCCTGTTTGTCGATTGTAAGGTTCATATGAAGAGTATTTTTTCAAATTTACGACGAAAATCATGGGATCAGACCTGAGACTCATTAATTTTCAACAGAGCAAATGAGCATATTGTTAATATGTATGATCCGCAAATCCCCTAGCAGGGCTGGTTTGAAGGTCATCGAATGGAGCAATTCATATATGATTCCTGACACGAGACTAGCCTAACGCAACTCTAAATTAAGGGATTTTTCTCGTTATTAATAATAAAATCAGGCATATTGGTAAAATCGAAAACAGACGAGGTATTAATCGACTCGACTTGCGAGCAGGTACAGCACAGCCATCCTTATGGCTACTCCATTCTCCACCTGGTTGAGGATAATTGATTGTACTGAGTCTGCCACCTCGCTGGTAATCTCGACACCTCTGTTAATAGGCCCCGGATGCATAATGGTAACAGGCTTTTTTAATGAATTGAGCATATCCATATTCAGGCCGAAGAGTTGAATGTACTCCCTTAAGGATGGAAAATAACGGATGTCCTGTCGTTCCATTTGTATTCGTAGCATATTCGCAACATCACACCAGTTCAGAGCTTCACGAAGGTTATGAGATACCTTCACACCCAAGGATGAAATGTACTTTGGCATGAGAGTAGTTGGACCACAAACCATCACCTCCGCGCCCATTTTTTGGAGGCAAAAGATATTTGAAAGAGCCACTCTGGAATGAAGTATATCTCCGACTATGACAACTTTTTTTCCTTTGAGAGAACCTTCTTTCTCTCTGATTGAATATGCATCAAGAAGTGCCTGTGTAGGGTGCTCGTGTGCCCCGTCCCCTGCATTTACAATTCGAGCATTAACGTGTCTTGCTAAAAAATTTGCAGCTCCGGCATGGGGATGTCTCATCACGACAATGTCGACCTTCATTGCAAGAATATTATTGACCGTATCGATCAATGTCTCGCCTTTACTCACTGAGGAGGAGGAGGCCGAAAAATTTACAATGTCTGCCGACAATCTCTTCTCCGCAAGTTCAAACGAAAGTCTTGTTCTTGTGGAGTTCTCAAAAAACAAATTAGCAATTGTAATGTCACGTAAAGAAGGAACCTTTTTTATCTGTCTGTTAAGTACTTCCTTAAAATTATCGGCCGTGGAAAATATCAATTGAATATCCTCCGCTGACAGATCCTTTATTCCAAGCAAATGCTTTGTACTAAGGCTAGACATTGTCGCTTTTAATTTATTATTCTTCTTTAAAATTCATTCTGTTAACAACCAAACCGCATCTTTTCCGTCTGTTTCCTTCCACTCTACAATTACTTTCTCTGATCGAATTGTGTCAACTTGTATTCCGACGTAATCCGGTTCTATAGGCAGATGACGGCTATATCTTCGATTGACCAGAACCATCAGTTCAACTTTTGCAGGACGACCAATATCAAGCATAGCATCCATTCCGGATCTGATGGTACGTCCTGTAAAAAGGACATCATCTATTAGTATTACCTTTTTATCTGCGATTGAAAAATCGATCCTGGTTTCACTTGGTGCATTTATTTCTCTTCTGCGGAAATCGTCACGGTAAAAGGTAACATCCAGCTCTCCCAGAGCAATGTTCTTGATTCCGGTAAGTTCCTGAAGATTTTTATGGATACGGTGGGCTAAAAAAACGCCTCTCGGTTGGAGCCCAATTATTACGGAGTTAGAAAAATCATCATGGTTTTCGATTAACTGACAGCAAAGTCGTTTAATCGTTATTTCAAAATGAGTAAGATCCAGCAATAAGCGCTTTTGCATTCCGGGAAACGAAATTAGGGCTTTAGAACGGTTTTACAAAATAATGCCAAAATGATTGGCATATCTGCCAATTCACACTGCTACGCTGAATTGACGCAGATGGTGTAAAGCATGTTTATGAAGGCCTTGTACCCATTCGGCATAGTTTAGTGCTCCGAAAAAAGGATTGTTAGCTGTAATGCCGGGGCGGCTTTCAAAATATTCAACAAAGTCTTGTATTTCCTTTTCGAGCTCTGCAATTGCCTCATCTTTTGAAGCGTTTCTGCAAGGCGGTGGTGTGTCGCTCATCAGAGAATTGGGTGTGTTAGGACGGAAATCTTTTTCGCTCAGAATAAAAGCTTTCATAGGCCCTAATCTTTCATCCGGTGTTATAATTGGCTGTGGATCTTTTCCATTTGCATAGCGGATGGAATCGCTCATATGTTCAATCATTTGTTGAACATTCATTTTACCAAATGCCGGTGGAGTGTCAGGAGACAGTGCTTTGAGTTGATTCACAAATGTTCGGCGGAGAAATTCCAGTTTTTCTTGATTCATAGTGATAGATTTCGATAAAAAATAAAAATACATTAAAAAAAAATCCACCTGCATAACAGATGGATTTTTTTATTTATTCATGAGTGAATTATTCTTCGCTCTTTCCTTCTTCAGTAGATTGTGTCTCTTCAGAAGTAGCTTTTACTGCTTCGCCATTAGGTTCAGATTTCTTCCCCTTCTTCTCGGCAGCTTCCATTTCAGTTTTCAGATTACTCAATGCGCTAAGATCACCTAAGGTGGTTTTCTCAACACTCTCTTTCACCTTTTTAACTGCTTTTGCACCTTCTTCACGCTCAGCGGATCTTGCAGAACCTTCAGCAACGCGGGCAGCACTGCTTAACTCTTCGTGAATGCGGCTATGAGAAACGACAATCTTGCGCTGATCTTTATTGAATTCGATAACTTTAAATTCAGCTTTATCATCAGCCTTCAATGGCTTGCCATCTTCTTTCACCATATGTTTGTTAGGGCCGAAAGCTTCAACACCGTAAGATAATGCTACAGTAGAACCTTTATCACCTACTTTCAACACAGTGCCT
This sequence comes from Bacteroidota bacterium, assembly GCA_004295015.1. Taxonomy (GTDB): domain Bacteria; phylum Bacteroidota; class Bacteroidia; order AKYH767-A; family 2013-40CM-41-45; genus QQVM01. Next base: position 7,459 of record SHNE01000019.1, read on the forward strand.
TCGTGGATGGAATCCATAGTGAAGATTGTTTCAAATACTTCCCAAGGATTCTCTTCCAATTGCTTGTGTCCGAGACTGAGGCGGCGGTTTTCCGGATCAACTTCCAGAACAACAACTTCCATACGATCTCCAACTTTACAGAATTCAGAAGGATGTTTCACTTTCTTAGACCATGCAAGGTCAGAGATGTGTACTAATCCATCGATACCCTCTTCAAGTTCAACAAATACTCCAAAGTTTTGGAAGTTCTTCACGGTAGCTGTATGCTTAGATCCAACCGGATATTTAGCCGCAACATCAATCCATGGATCAGCTTTCAATTGCTTCAATCCAAGAGACATTTTACGCTCTTCGCGATCCAGTGTTAAAATAACAGCTTCGATTTCATCTCCAACTTTCAGGAACTCATGCGGACTGCGTAAGTGTTGTGACCATGACATTTCAGAAACGTGAATAAGTCCTTCAACGCCGGCAGCGATTTCAACGAATGCGCCATAGTCAGCGATGACAACAACTTTACCTTTAACTTTATCTCCTACGTTGAGCTTCTCATCCAACTGAGACCAAGGGTGAGCAGTAAGCTGCTTTAATCCGAGGGCGATACGCTTCTTCTCATCATCGAAATCAAGGATAACAACATTTACTTTCTCATCAAGTTTCAATACTTCTTCAGGATGAGAGATACGTCCCCAAGAGATGTCTGTGATATGCAATAATCCATCTACTCCACCAAGATCCATGAACACACCATAAGAAGTGATGTTCTTCACTGTTCCTTCGAGAACTTGTCCTTTTTCCAACTTCTTCATGATCTCGGCTTTTTGAGCTTCGAGTTCTTCTTCAATCAGGACTTTATGTGATACAACAACGTTTTTAAATTCGTTGTTGATTTTTACAACTTTAAATTCCATTGTCTTTCCAACGAACTGATCGTAATCGCGGATAGGCTTCACATCAATTTGTGAACCCGGAAGGAAAGCTTCGATACCAAATACGTCTACAATAAGACCACCTTTAGTACGGCACTTCACAAATCCCTGAATTACTTCATCACCTTCGAGAGAAGCATTCACACGATCCCAGGATTTAAGGGCACGCGCTTTTTTGTGGGAGAGGATTAATTGTCCGTTTTTGTCTTCCTGAGTTTCAACGTACACTTCAACTTTATCTCCGGCTTTCAAATCCGGCATATGACGGAATTCGGTTAATGCAACCAAACCATCAGATTTGTATCCGATATTGATTAATACATCCTTCGATGAAATGGAAACAACTACACCTTCAACAATGTCGTGTTCAACAACTGAGGTTAAGGTTTCATCATACATTTTTTCAAGGCGGATGCGTTCGGCTTCGGAATAATCTGAGGCACCTTTTCCTGTAGAATCCCAGTTAAAAGGCTCTGTTTTGTACTCGGTGGCTTGGTTTGTAATTTCTTCTGTAATCATTTAGTTTTTAGAATTATGGTGAGATGTTCGGTTATTCTTTTAGGGGACGCAAATGTATCAAATTATCTCTTACAAGAAAAGCGAAAGGGTGCATTATTTTTAACAAAAAAGGAGCATGAAATGCCTGACAGTAAGTGATGGCCTAAATCATGCTTCTATCCTGCGAAAGAAGCCAGAACCGGCTAATTGTCAGTAAATTAATAACTAAAAATAAAGACAGTAAAAGCCTGAAAGTTTAAATATCAGACCAGATCAGGCAAGGTAAGGTAATCCTCTACTTTCTTCATGAGCCACATGGGCGTAGAAGTGGCGCCGCAAATGCCGACTGAATTTGCTCCTTCGATCCATTTTTGGTCGATCTCGTCGACATCAGAAATGAAATAGGATCTGGGATTTATTGATTTGCAAACTTCGAATAAGACTTTCCCATTGGAGCTCTTTTTACCTGAAACAAAAATGATGACATCGTGATCTGCAGAGAACTTCTTCAGCTGAGGCTCGCGATTGGAAACCTGGCGGCATACGGTATCATTGGAATTTAAAAACTCATCCCGGATTTCACTTTCCTGCGCATTTTTCGATCGCTCTTCGATAAGTGCCTTCATCTTCTCGAACCCCCGGGTGCTTTTAGTGGTTTGTGAAAAGAAATATATAGGTTTGGAATAATCTACCTTATCAAGATCTTCTTCATTCCGAACCAGGATGGCATCCCCTTTTGTTTGTCCGACCAAGCCCATCACTTCTGCATGTCCTGCCTCTCCATAAATCACAACCTGACCATCCTTATCATTCATTTCATCAACGCTGATTCGGACCCTGTTTTGTAACTTGAGAACAACAGGGCAAGAGGCATCAATCAATTCGATGTTATTTTCCAGGGCTATTTTATAGGTTTCCGGAGGTTCACCATGCGCTCTGATCAAGACCTTGCAGTCTTTCAGTTGTTTCAAACGCTCATGATCGATGATTTCAAGTCCTTTTGCACGTAATCTGTCAACCTCCACATTATTGTGTACAATATCGCCAAGGCAATACAGTTTTCCTGAATTATCAAGTTCGTCTTCGGCCATTTGAATGGCATAAACTACACCAAAACAAAAACCTGAATGAGAATCAATAGTGACTTGCATGAATACAAAGGTAAGAATTCAATGAACCCTGTACAAATCGAGAAATCAGGGCTAAATTCTGTTTACACCGGAACGTTTAACTTTCTTAATTGTTCAAGGGAAAATTCCAGTTGTTCGTCCTGATTCATGTTAGAATTATCAAGGACAATGGCATCTTCAGCCTGACGAAGAGGGCTCTCCTCTCTATTCGTGTCAGTATAATCACGGTCTTCAATATTCTTGGAAACTTCATCGATGGTTACCATGAAACCCTTTTCATTCAATTCATCGAAACGTCGTTTTGCCCTGACGGATTTATTTGCCGTCATGAAAATCTTTAATTCAGCATCTTTAAAAACTTTTGTACCAATATCTCTCCCATCCATCACAATTCCCTTATCCTTTCCATAACTCTGTTGGAGAGCGACCATTCTTTTTCTGATTTCAGGAATGGCACTGACAGGACTTACCCAGTCAGACACTTTCAGACTTCTTATCTTCTCTTCAACATTTTCTTCGTTCAAATAAACTTCAGAAAGTTTTGTTTCCGGGTTAAGATGAAAACTGATGTGAATGTGATCCATGAGTTTTTCAAGCTGAGACGAAGTCATGGCTTTCAACTCATCCAGGCTGATCCCGTGTCGCTGAATAAAAAGGGTAATGGCACGGTACATAGCCCCTGAATCAATATAGCGGTAGTGCAATTTCTTCGCCAGCGCTTTCGCCATGGTACTTTTACCACAGGAAGAATATCCATCAATCGCAATAATTATTTTGCGTGTGTTCCGGTCCGGTTCTTCTTGCATAGTAAAATGAGTTCCTTTTGGAATAAGTTCTTGTAAATTCATGGGCTTGGACAAAGAAACAAAGAAAGCCACGAAGTACCAACCATGAAGCCTAATTATGCAAATCTTTTGTTCACAAAATCAGGCCATAAATAGTAGCGGAATACGATGAAATGCTTCTATTTTCTGTTGAACTCAGATAAATTGGTTGAAATGGAAATATGGTTTGCCGCAGCCCCCAAATGATAGTTCCCGCGTCCATAACTGATGATGAACTTGCTCACCTTCAAACCCACTCCAAATGAGAAACCGCTTGTAGCCGGTCTGCCGGTTACCACGAGCTCCTGCCTCCGTTGGAAATTATAAGCTCCTCGAATGTGGAAATTTTTTGAAAGCAGGATCTCAGCTCCTACAATAAAATGACGTGTCAGATTCTTGAAAAAATTTGTCTGCTTCAGTTCAGGCTCACCGGTGATTGGATCGACATCACCAAAATCGTTCGGATCTTCATATTTCAAATTATACTTTTCCAGGTGACGATGAGTCAGGCTAAATCGTAAGGGGGTGTGCGCCAATCTTTTTGATACGCCTAATAGGATTTCAGCAGGCAATGGCTCATTTACATTTTCAGTATAATTATTAATAAGTAGTCCTGCATTTCTTGCCTCGATCGTCACCGTCCATTGAGTCATCGTATCATGGAAGCTTGCCGATAAATCAGCCGCAATGCCAAAAGCATTATAAATGTAGTAATCACTATAAATTCCTTTCAGGCTGGCACCGACGGAAAAATGACTGTTCAATGCTCTTGCCCAACCAATTTGAATGTCATAATCAGAGGCTTTGAAATTCCCTTCAATGTCACCATAAGTATTGGTTTCGTTAAAAGTACCGTAACCGGCATAATGAATCCCGGCCATAAATGTTCCATACTTTTCCAAGTGAAAGGCATATGCAGCATCGCCAAATTTTACTCCATCTACATAAGATACTCCACTAAAATACAGAGACTTATCCATTTCCTTATTAAGTAATGATGGAGCTTGAAATGCGAGGCTTAGGTCATTATCCTTAATACTTATGATCGTTCCTCCTAATGCGGCGACCCTGGCCGATGCCGGTATATTGAGGAAAGCAAAAGTGCTGGCTCCACCAAGCTGTGAGAAGGCTGAATAAGGGATGAGGCAAAGCAGAAATCCAATGAGTCGGAGTTGATTCATAATTGTTTGCAAGGAAAGAATTTTGATTGAAATGGAACGAAACATTGCAGTTAATATTTCATTCTATAGCTTATTTTAATAAACAATGAATCAGAAAAAGCGTTTTGTTAATCTACAATTAAACCCGGGGAATCTAGGCTTATTCTTTTCAGTACCTTTGCAGGTCCATTTTGTGGAATAAATTATGTCGAAAGAGAAAGAGCTTTTAGAAGTATTTGGTGCCAGAGTGCATAATTTGAAAAACATTGATCTAAGTTTTCCAAGAAATAAACTGGTTGTCATTACCGGCCTAAGTGGTAGCGGAAAATCCTCCTTGGCATTCGATACAATTTACGCCGAAGGTCAGAGACGCTACCTGGAAAGCTTCTCGGCCTATGCCCGACAATTTCTCGGAAATATGGAACGCCCGGATGTAGACAGCATCAATGGTCTGAGTCCGGTGATTTCGATTGAACAGAAAACTACAAATCTAAACCCACGTTCAACCGTAGGTACAATAACAGAGATTTATGATTTCCTAAGGTTACTATATGCACGGGCTTCTGAAGCTGTGTCGTATGTAAGTGGAGAAAAAATGATTCAGCTGAGTGACGAGCAAATCATCGAACTCATCATTACAAAATTCAAAGGAAAGAAAATACTTCTGCTTGCTCCATTGATAAAGGCCCGAAAAGGTCATTACAGGGAATTATTTGAACAGCTCTCTCAGCAAGGATACCTTCGTGTCCGCACAGATGGAAAATTGGTAGAACTTAAGAAAGGACTTCAACTCGACCGTTATAAAACGCATGATGTTGAATTGCTCATTGACCGGCTGGAAATTTCGGCTCAATCAGCAGGAAGATTAGGCGAATCCATGGCTCTTGCAATGAAGCTGGGAAAAGGATCAATTCTGATTGTGGATGCCGAAAAAGAAAAGGAGCACTATTACAGTCGTCATCTCATGTGTCCAACTTCCGGTATTTCTTACGATGAACCGCAGCCAAACACTTTTTCATTCAATTCACCATACGGAGCGTGCAAACGTTGTAATGGTCTTGGAACGGTATCCGAAGTTGATTTACAAAGTATAATTCCTAATCCTCTCTTAAGTATTAAAGCCGGTGGCATCAGCCCTCTTGGTCCGCAGAAGGATAATTGGATTTTCAAGCAGCTTATTGCACTTGGGAGAAAATACAACTTTAACCTAAATACACCTATCAGTGATATCGCGGAAGATTCATTGAATGTCATCCTGTACGGATCTGATGATGTCTTGAATATTACGATGGACAATTCGGGAAATGCATCTTACAATCATCCGGCCTCTTATGAGGGCATCATCAATTTCATACTCGGACAAGACACAGAGCATGCGTCTCAATCGATGCGGAGGTGGATTCAGAGTTTTATGCAGCAGGTAATTTGTCCGGAATGTAATGGATCAAGACTGAAAAAAGAATCTTTATACTTTAAGATCCACAATAAAAACATTTCCGAGTTGGCGAATATGGACGTCAGTCAGCTCAGCACATGGTTTAGCAAGCTTAACACTAATTTAAATAGTCGTCAGAAAAAAATTGGCCAGGAAGTAATAAAGGAAATCAGTAAGCGGATTCAGTTCTTACTGGACGTAGGACTGGATTATCTTACTCTCAACAGAACATCAAAAAGCCTAAGCGGTGGTGAGTCACAACGGATACGTCTTGCTACACAAATCGGGTCAAGGCTTGTAGGTGTTTTATATATTCTTGATGAGCCCAGCATTGGCCTGCATCAGAGAGATAATGTCAGGCTGATTAAATCCCTGCAAGATTTGCGCGACACGGGCAATACGGTAGTTGTAGTCGAACACGACAGGGAAACCATACTGGCAGCCGATTATGTATTGGATTTAGGACCCGGTGCCGGAATACATGGCGGGGAAGTGGTTGCTCAAGGCACACCGGCAGAAATACTCTTACAAAAAAGTCTAACCACCGAATACCTGAACGGAACCCGACAAATTGAAATCCCGGAGAAGCTCAGGAAAGGAAGCGGGAAATTTCTGGAGCTGAAAGGCGCCAAAGGCAACAACCTGAAAAATGTGAACATTAAAATTCCATTAGGAAAATTTGTTTGCGTCACCGGAGTTTCCGGAAGCGGTAAATCGACATTGATTAATGAGACGCTCTACCCTATTCTGAACGAGCACTTCTTTCATGCACATCAAAAACCTTTGGAGTACAAAACCATCCGCGGACTTGAACATATTGATAAGGTTATAGAAATCGATCAGAGTCCGATTGGCAGAACGCCACGGTCCAATCCTGCCACTTATACCGGCGTGTTTACGGATATAAGAAATCTATTCTCTCAAATACCGGAAGCACAAATACGGGGATATGCACCCGGAAGATTTTCCTTTAATGTAAAAGGCGGACGATGTGAAACCTGCCAGGGAGGCGGAATGCGGGTGATTGAAATGAATTTTCTTCCGGATGTATATGTCGAATGTCAGACATGCCGTGGTAAAAGGTATAATCGTGAAACTCTGGAAATAAGATACAGGGGCAAATCAATTTCAGACATACTCGATATGAGTATCGAGATGGCGGTTGAATTTTTCGAAAGCATGCCACACATCCTCCATAAAATTAAAACACTTCAGGATGTAGGTCTGGGTTATATCACGTTAGGACAACAGAGTACAACCCTTTCAGGCGGAGAAGCACAAAGGGTGAAACTTGCAACCGAATTGTCGAAACGAGATACCGGCAACACCTTTTACATTCTTGATGAACCTACAACCGGTTTGCATTTTGAAGACATACGCATATTACTTGAGGTACTGAATCGATTGACCGATAAAGGAAATACGGTTCTTGTTATTGAACATAACATGGACGTGATTAAGGTGGCCGACTATATCATTGATCTCGGACCCGAAGGAGGAGAACGAGGGGGAAATATTGTCTGCGAGGGCTCTCCGGCTGAAATAATTAAGAACAAGCACAGTATTACAGCTGAATTTCTAAGAAAAGAGCTCGAAAACAGCCTTGAATTAAGCAACCTTAGGAAAAACTAGTCGTACTATGATAGGTTATGGCCTGACCTGATCATTCGTCCAGATCAAGAACCACAGTTCACAATTAGATAAAAATTATTAAAATCTGTTTTTTATCCCTTTAGAAAGGATTCATTTTATAAGAATCCGGGCATGATATAAATGTTTCAGGGAGAAAATAATTAAATTAAAAGCTATGAATTTCGATGAGTTAAAAATACGCAAAGCCTTTTCTGATAAGGACTGGCAAGAGATAAAAGCGCATGACACCTGGCAGATTTTTAAGATCATGTCAGAGTTTGTCGATGGCTTTGAGAAGATGAGTAAAATCGGACCATGTGTTTCCATCTTTGGATCAGCGAGAACTAAACCTGAACACGAATTCTATAAGTTAGCAGAAGAAATAGCCTTTAAGCTTACCAAGGAAGGATATGGAATTATCACCGGAGGCGGTCCGGGTATAATGGAAGCAGCCAATAAAGGCGCTAAAACTGCAGGAGGAAAATCTGTCGGGCTGAATATCGAATTGCCTTTTGAGCAGTACTCCAACCCCTATATTGATCCGGACAAACTTATTTCTTTCGATTACTTTTTTGTTAGAAAGCTCATGTTCATTAAGTATGCACAAGGTTTCGTTGTACTTCCCGGAGGTTTTGGTACTATGGACGAACTGTTTGAAGCCCTCACTCTCATCCAGACTAAAAAAATCGGAAAGTTCCCGATTGTGTTGGTTGGAAAGGAGTATTGGTCAGGATTATTTGAATGGATAAAAACGACTCTGGTAAATGAAAAAATGATTGACCCGAATGACCTGAACTTAGTGCTGCTGGCTGAAAGCGCGGATCATGCCGTGAGTCATATCAATGAATTTTATTCACGCTACCTTTTGAAACCAAATTTTTAAGTCTGCCAAATTCAAGGTCATTTTATTAGCCTAAATCACCTTTCATGGCACTTCTGTTATCAACATTAAAAGTTGGATAACTGAGTACAAATCAGAGAATACAAAGTTCAATTGGTTGTAAATTCAACCATTGTAAATTTCTTTGATGCTGAAATTATTTTCCGTATTTCTTTCTTCTCTGGCTGTTCTCCTCATGTCAATGTTTGGGGCATCAGACCCTGTCGTTTATGTGACGGCAGACAAACCCGGCACCGTTGTACCGGGAAATTCTTTTGTGGTGAAAATGACCATTCACAAGGGACAGACACTAGGTTTTGCGCGCATACAACAATTTCTGCCGGCCGGATTCCATGTGGAAGAGATGGAATCTGCAAACGCCCAGTTTATAGAAGACAGTTCCAGCATAAAGTTTATCTGGACACAAATGCCCGCCGCAGAAAGCTTTGAAATCACATATAAGGTAAGGACGGATAAAAATCTCCAAGGCTTGCAGGTAATCAATGGAGTTTTAATTTACATCGAAGATGAGAAAACAGAGCAGTATGCCCTTCCTCCTATTGAAGTAAAAATTTCAGATGCGGTCTCGTCTGCTGATGATGCCACTATTCCTCAGATTGAAAGAAAACTCATAGCTACTGTCCCGGAGCTAAATGAGTACAGAGTAGAATTAAAGATCAAACCGAATTCTGATATACGTCCGGCACGTTTTATTGATCAGATACCGGAAGGTTATGATGCTTTTGCGGGAACTTCTCATGGAGCACATTTTCTTTTTGCTGAAGGAGTGGTGACTTTCACCTGGGCAAATCTTCCTAATGATTCTGCTTTTACTATATCCTATACGGTAAGATCCGCACAACGCCGTACACCTCCCAGCATCAATGGGATGCTTGTATATGGAAATTCTGCCATGACAATGGAGCTGGATTCATTAGACGCCAAGGATGACTTGTTTGCACAGGCATTGAAGACTACCGATGAATCTGCCGACAATATTACTGACGAGCTAATCGCCGCTGAATCAGACAAACAAGAATTATTGAATGCCGGAAATCAAACGGCAATCACACCCTTAATGATTCCAAGTGCTAAGGGAGGCATTTCTTTCCAGGTGCAAATTGCAGCCACGAAAAAGAGCCCTGTCAGGGATACTAATTGGTTTAAAAAATATTATAAAGTCAATGAAGAAGTAAGTCTGACTTACCATGAAGGATGGAAAAAATATTTGATTGGATCGTTTGACAATTTCAAATCAGCCAATCTCCATAAAAGAAAAACCAGAGAAAAAGTATCAGATGCATTTGTTGTTGCCTATCAGGACGGGCAAAGAATCAGCCTAAAGGCAGCATTGGATGCCAAAGAAACGAATCAATAGATCCAAATTTAAGCTGCAAACACGCACTCAAAAAAAACATTTTGACACACAATACAAGCCTTATACAGAAAAACGACAAGGTACCTTACTCGTCCATACAATTGCTTGTCATGACCTTTTTCTGCCTGATCACCTCTTCGATTACGGCACAAGATGTAAAGAAAGATGGCGGCTTAAAAAATAAACTGCCAATTATAAGTGTTGCACCCGGCGTGTTTCACTTTCTCGGCGATGTAGGCTATTCTAAACCCAACCAACCATTTCTTAGCAAACCGGGCTTTCAGATTGAGTTACAATTGCAAACCAAATCACGTCTTTCCTTTGCAGCATTTTTATTATCCGGACAAGTTTTTGGTGAGGAAAGAGACAGGAATAAAGCATTAAATTTTAAGGCCTCAATAGTTACTGAAGGAATCATGCTACGCTACGATTTCATCAACAGAAAAAGATCAGATCAGGTGTTGGTGCCTTATTTGACTGCAGGAATCGAATATGTTATTTTTCACACATTTGCCGATCTTAAAGATTCAAATGGAAATCCATACCAGTACTGGAGTGATGGAACGGTGAGAGATATAGCACAGTCTGACACCGCTGCCTACCGTGCAATTAAAATTCATCGCGACTACGACTATGAAACTGACATGCGTGATGCCAATCTTGACGGCTTTGGAAAATACAATCAAAGTGCATTATCATTTCCAATTGGCGCCGGTGTTCGTTTCGTGATTTCACCACGTGTCTCCATGCATTTGAGCACCGTTTGGCATTTAGTCGGCTCGGACCTTGTTGATGGTGTTTCTAAAGCAGGCAGTGGCGACAGAAAAGGAAATTCCAAAAATGATAAAATCATTTTCAGTTCAGTAGCACTTCGGTATGACCTAAGTGCCATGTCTACCAATAAATCCAAAAATGTTTACAGACCGGGAAAGGCCGACTTGCGCGATGTTGACTTCAAAGCACTTGCCAATGAAGATGCTGATATGGATGGCATTCCTGACATAAAAGACGATTCTTCGGCGACTCCGGCAAGTAAAGAAGTCGATGCATTCGGAAAACCTCTCGATAAAGATGATGATGGAATTCCTGACTACCGTGACCTTGAGCTCAACTCAGCACCCAATGCAGTCGTCACTATTGATGGTGTAACTATCACAGAAGAAATGATAGAGGAGAAATTCCGGCAGGATTCATTGGCAGCCATGCCGGCTTTGGTTGAATACATACAAAGCTATGACAGGCTAATACAACGAAAGCCCGGCCTGGAACAAGAACAGCTTGACAAATTGAATGAGCAAAAACCATTGAGAAAACAAATTCCACTACTCTATCGTGCCTTAGATGTCGATGGTAATGAATATATATCTCCTAAAGAAATTTCAAATGCGATTGATGATTATATGGCAGGAAAATCTTCCTTTACAATTCCTGAATTCTATAACTTAATTGACTTTTTCTTTATGCAAAACTAAGTTTAGTCTCAAATTTCATCGTACCCGGCACCATGACTATGAACATTACCGACATTCGTCAAAAACTGTAAGATTCTTATCCATTTTTATTAACTATTCCCTGATTCAATCTGTAAACAAATAATGCAGAGAAGTATGAGCCTAAGAAAACAAGGCTTTCTGCATTAAAATTACGGCGATGATTGAACAGGTTTTACAAATATTGGTAGTGGAAGATGATGATCTGGACAGGATGATCATGAAACGCGCACTAAATGCGTCCGGAATTCAGCATGAACTTCATATTGCTGTAGATCATGAATCTGGTTTAGCTGCGGCAATCAAAATGGAATATGACTGCATCTTCCTCGATTACAATTTACCCGGCGGGACAGGACTTGAACTACTGAAAGCTATCCGTGCTGCAGAAAACACTTCTCCAATTATCATTGTGACCAGTCAGGGAGACGAAAAGCTCGCAGTTCAGGCCATGCGTAACGGAGCTAACGACTATATTCCAAAAGTTCTTCTTTCACCTGAAGGAATCGCACAAAGTGTGCGATATATGGTAAATCTTAAGAAAACAAGAAAGGAAAGAGAAATACTTCAAGCACAACTTCTCGATACGCAAAGACGCCTTCAAACTGTCGTAGCCAATTCACCAATTATCCTCTTTTCACTTGACGAAAAGGCGGTCTTCACGCTCTTCGAAGGAAAAGGGCTGACTGATTTAGGAATAAACAAAAATGAATTCATTGGCCTCACGCTTGATGCTGCTCCTATGCTTCCTTTAAGTCTGGATGATTTTCACCGTGCCATGAAAGGGGAAGAAGTTACAATAGTGGTAGAAATAGCAGGAAAGTTTTTTGAAATTTTCTACACAGCAACATTGAATGAACATAACAAAGCCATCGGAGTGATTGGTGTGGCTTCCGATATCACTGATCATAAACGAGCGGAAGAAGAGTTAAAAAGTGCGAAACAATTAGCGGAAGAAACAGCGAAGATAAAGGAGCAATTCCTTGCGAACATGAGCCATGAAATCCGGACACCGATGAATGGCATTATTGGTCTCACGCGTATTCTTTTAGAAAGTGAACTAAGCGAAGAGCAAAACCGCTATCTGAGTTCAATAAAAACCTGCTCAGACAACCTGCTCGTTATCATCAATGACATCCTTGACTTCTCCAAAATTGAAGCAGGAAAAATGACCTTTGAAAATGTAGCTTTCAATGTACCTGAAATAGTAGGGCATGCAATTGAATTATTCAAAGCCAAGGCAGATGAACGATCAATCGTATTAAATTCGAGTATCGATAAAAATATTCCGAAACATATCTGCGGTGACCCTACAAGATTAAGTCAGATTTTGAATAATCTGATAAGCAATGCAATAAAATTTACTGAAAAAGGCGACGTATCAATCAATATAAAGCTGAGAAGCCAACGCGATGATGATGTTACGCTCGATTTTGAAGTAAAGGACAGCGGAATAGGTATTCCGGAGTCAAGTCTTGCCACGATTTTTGAAAGTTTCACACAGGCAAGCAGTGATACCACCCGAAAATTCGGCGGTACCGGATTAGGATTAACGATTGTGAAAAACATGATCGAGCTACAAGGTGGAACTATAGGAGTCAGAAGCCAGGTAGGAACAGGAACGACTTTCTATTTTCATTTGAGCTTTAAAATTGCAGACGAAAATGATTTACAGGAAGAAAGCGAAGTTGATCAGTACATATCCACATCCCATCTAAGAATACTGGCAGCGGAAGACAATCCAATCAATCAAATGGTTATTAAAAAACTGTTTGCCGACTGGAATACAGAGCTGGTTTGCGCGGACAATGGGCGCATCGCGCTGGAGATGCTTCAGTCTGAAAAATTTGATCTTGTTCTGATGGATATTCAAATGCCAGAGATGGACGGACATACTGCCTGCCGAAAAATAAGATCTGAGCTCCCTGAAAACCTTAGAAACATTCCGGTAATAGCAATGACCGCTCATGCGACCTCACAAGAAAAGCAGAAGTGTTATGACGCAGGCATGAGTGATTATATCAGCAAACCTTTTAATCCCACCGAACTAAAAAAGAAAATAATTAAGCTGAGTCAAAAATCCACAACAGGTATATCCATTCCCTTGCCCGCCTCCATGGCTGAACCAGGTATTGAATCAGGATTAATGAGCCGGCAACATCCACCGGTTTCTCAAACAATAACTGTTGTGCAGCCACTGGACAGAACAGACCCACACACTCCGCATCTAATCATCGAGAACCCTTCACAGAAGTTCATTCCGGAGCCTGTTAATGAACATAAAATTAATCTGAATTACCTCAAACAAATTGCAGATGGGAACGATTCATTTATTATAGAAATGATCGAAATGTTCCTGAATAAAACACCTGAAGCATTGGCAGAGATGAAAGAAAGCCGTGCTCAAAAAAACTGGGACAGTCTGAGGCAAGTAGCACACAGGATAAAACCATCTTTTGCCTATATCGGGCTTCCGGAAACGCAAAAGGTACTCGCTGAAATTGAAAAATTAAGTGAGGAAGCGAACAACCCCGAAAAGGTTGATGAACTTATGCTTGAGGTAGGAATTGTCTGTGAGAGTGCATTTTCCCAGCTCGAGAAAGAACTTTTAAGCATGAAATAATTTGACAAAACTATCTTGTAAACACCCTACGTCTCCGGCTTTTTAGAGGAGACAGAATCAATCCGGACATTATCAGTCCGGATTTTTTTATTCACAATCAGGGATTGAATAAATCAATATTTAAATTTTTCCTGAATCCTGCTTTGAAGTTTAAATCGTATCTTGGCCATAGATTCATTTGCTTCAGTTATGAAAGTATTAATTTGCGAGGACGATGAGATGGTCCTTAAAATGGTGGAATTCAAGTTGCAAAAAGAGGGCTACGAGGTACATCTTGCGAGCGACGGGAAGGAAGCACTTGAGAAAGTGAGATCTGTTAAGCCGGACATCATCATTACGGATATCATGATGCCCTACCTCACAGGGCTGGAAATCGTGCACCAGGTCAGGAAAGAAATGGGACTCGAGACACCAATTATCATTGTCTCCTCCATAGGCCTTGAAAAAACCGTTTTGGAAGCATTCCAGCTGGGGGCGGACGATTTTATCACCAAACCTTTTAGCCCTAATGAACTCTCCGTCCGGGTAAAAAAAATCCTCATGAAATCAGCCTGATTTTCAAACCATTCAGCCTATTAAACGTATACTTTTCCTGTACATTTCCAAATCGCCTTCCGGAAGCCTTCCCACCCTTTAAGGGATTGTTATCTTTGACGTGATTTTTATGATTAAAACAGTGCTGGTTCATCACCTCTCCATACTTACGAAAACACCATTCAGGCTTTTATTTCTGTTGTGGATGTTAGCATCTTCAATCCACTCTCAAGCCCAAACGTCTTCGAAATCGGATACCGTCATTATTGTTACTGACACAACCGATTTTGACAGATTATTTAAAAGAGCGAGAGATATCGGAAATCAAAAGAACTATAATTTTGCACGTAAAATATGCTACAAAATTCTTGAGAAAAAGCCGTCGTATTATGATGTCCGTACATATATCGGAAGAACTTATTCCTGGGAATACGCCTACGATGCAGCCCGCACCGAATTCAGTCGTGTTTTGATTGAAAAAGAAAATGATTTCGAAGCCTTAGCGGCACTCATTGATGTTGAGTACTGGACCAATAATCTCGACGTCGCTTCCAATTATTTGAAATTGGCGATGGGCTACTATCCAACTTCAGAACCTTTAATGCTTAAAAAGGCAAAAATTCTTTTACGTCAAGGCGATAAGGAGGCAGCAGCTTTATCACTCCGACGGGTTCTTGATTTGAATCCCGGTAATAAGGAAGCCATAGATATGTTGAATTCGATGAGTGATTCCAGGCTGAGTAATCGATTCTCCATTTCATATGCCAACGACTATTTTGATACAAGAGATCCACATAAACTTGCAGCGATAGAAATAGGCAGAAGCTTTAGTTTCGGGTCGCTTATCTACCGTGCCAGTTATGCAGAAAAATTTGACAAGAAGGGAGTACAGGCGGAAGCCGACGGGTACTTACGCATTATCAAATCAAATTATTTTTATGTAAACCTGGGATATAGTGACTCAAGAATATTCCCTGATTTCCGGGCAGCGATTGAAAGTTTTCAAAAGCTTCCTGCAAGTTTCGAATTATCGGTCGGCTATCGTTATCTTCGTTTCTCACCACCGGGAACATCAATTTATACCGCAAGTCTTGGCAAGTACTACAGAAATTACTGGTTTGCATTCAGAACCTACCTTACACCTAAAGTTTCAATCGGGACAGAAAATTTTCTTCAAAAAACATCTCAAACTTATATTCTCAATATCAGAAATTATTTTTCAGATGCTGATAATTATCTTGGCATTAGAATCGGGAAAGGCCAGTCACCTGACGAAAGAAAACTTTCAGATGCAGATACACCCAGACTCAATTCCGTTCAGGCCGGACTGGAGTATCAAAGAAGAACTTTTGGGCGATGGGTTGCAAAAGGAGAAGTTACTGTTGGACAGGAAGAATTAAATTCAGGTTATTTGAACCGGATAAGCATAGGGGTTCAAATGAAAACCGTATTTTAACAAAACAGGATGATACAAACGTCAAAATATTTTAGAATAGCACTCTTGTTTTCGCTTGCTTTGACTTGCCTTACGCTTCATGCACAAGAGGCGGTTAAGCCGGTTAAAACCAAAACTTCAACTAAGGATTATGGCAAGTCTTTCTTTGAGAAAGATTCTATCCACACCATTAAAATCTATTTCACACAGTGTAACTATTGGGACTCTCTCACTTATTATAAAAATATTCAAGACTCACTCGATCTGGCCACTTACATGCAAGCTACGGTCGTTATTAACGGCAAAAGTTTTTACTCTTGTGGAGTACGATTCAAAGGAGAGTCGTCCTATGAATTTTATCCCGGCAAGAAAAAACCCTTTCGGATTAAGTTTGACAAGTTTATCAAGAAGCAGGATTTCTTTGGGCTTGAAGATTTAAATCTGACAAATAATTTTAAGGATCCAACGATGATCCGGGAAAAGATCTATCTGGATATGATGAACAGACATGGTCTTCCTGCACCGCGTGCAACCTTTGCAAAGGTTTACCTGAATGACAAGTATTGGGGGCTGTATCAGGTGAATGAAAACATAGATAATGTTTTTCTTGAAACCAGATTCAATGAAAAAAAAGGAAATTTATTTCAGGGAGATCCTGTAGCTAACTTTGTATATCTGGGTAATGATCAATCCAAATACTACATGCGTTATGGCTTAAAAAACAATGAAACCAAAAACGACTGGAGTGATTTGGTACGCTTTATCAAAATCATTAATGATACAATTTTAAGTGATGAAGAATATGCTCAAAGGATCAATAAGGTCTTAAACCTGGATGCATGCTTGAAGGCATGGGCTATCAATAATCTTATAGGAAATATTGACGCCTACAATATGTTTTACCCACACAACTTTTTTATCTATCACGACAGCACTTCCGGAAAATGGCAGTGGATTTCCCTGGATGGCAACTATTCCTTCGCTGCATGGAATCCAATAATGAATTATCCGCAACTCACCCGAATGAGTGTGATGATCCCCGACTCTACGCCATACAGTGATGCCCGACCACTCCTTGAAAGAACAATTGGATCAAATCTGATAATTCAAAGGCATTACCTGAAAATCCTAAAAGAGATTTTTTATACAGACTTTGAACCGGAGCGCATGAATCACATTATCGACAGTCTCTCTTTACGAATACGAGTGGCTGTGTATGCTGATAGTAATAAAATGTACTCCAATACAGACTTTGACACGAATATCAATAGTACCATAGGAGATCCACTGGATCCGGGAAATTTTATACCCGGTCTGAAAGCCTTCCTTGCGGATCGCCGCAGGCACATTGAAGCACAGTTGGAAGCATTGGAGAGGATGCTGAATTAGGACAACAATCATCAGAATAACAAACCCTGTAAAGGGAAAATACGGTAGTTTATTCCGCATCAGAATTATTAAAAATTCACGTGAACAGGATTTTACAAATAGATTGGTATAGTATTCAATACACCGTTGATGAATTCAGCAGGACACTCTACAGCTTTCCTGTTCACATTCGTTTCCTGATCGGTGTCACAGTCTTGTTCCTTATTTTCATTTTCATCCTGCTGAATGTGATTCTGGGAAGCAGGATTTACAAAACCAAGCTCCTGGGCAAACGCAAGAAGCTGAGAGAGCGATACAAGCCTCTCCTCACCCAACTGCTTTTCGAAGACGACAGTTTGTTGCTTGATCCTGCCTTAGAGAATAAATTTGATGCAGAGGATCTGAGTAAGAAATATCATCGTTCAATTATCAGCGACGAAATTATTCATCTTCATGAAAATTTTACAGGAGAAACTGCATCGCGGCTGGAGTTGTTATTTGTTAAATTGGGTCTTCATCATGACTCACTTGAGAAGACTAAAAATAAGCGTTGGTATATTGCAGCCAAAGGCATGCGGGAACTGGCTTTGATGAATGTAAAAGAGTCGGTAGTTCACCTTGCTGAATTCCTGAATCATAAAAACGACATTCTCCGAATGGAAGCCAGAATTTCCATCATGAAGTTGAGTGCGGATGAACCATTGTCCTTTCTTTCCAGAATCAAAGAACCCCTTTCTTCATGGGATCAGGCGAATATATATGGCATGCTCAATAAAATGCCGGAACAGATGATACCTGATTTCAGTACGTGGTTGAACTCCCCGAATAAATCTGTTGTTCAGTTTTGTATTCTTATGATAGGAGCATTTCGTCAACAAGATTCGAAAGGAGTGCTCATTCACATGCTTGATCATGAAGACGAGAAAGTGAGAATGGCAGTAATAAAAGCTTTGCGCGAATTAAATGCTTATGCCTCTGAGGAAAAGCTTATTAATATGTATCCTCTGGAGACAGAAGATATCCAGTATGAAATTGTAAAAACCCTGGAAGCAGTTGGCAAAGAACATTCGGCAGGTTTAATGGAAAAAATCCTCAAACAGCCCGTTAAAAATTATTCCATATCCATACAGGCAGTAAAAACCTTCCTGGCTACTGCGGAAAGCGGCAAACAAAGACTTGATCACCTGCTTGAAAGCAGTAATCCACAACTCCAATTAATCGTACAGCACGCACAGGATAAGCGTCTATAGAATCTCTATGGGTTTATTTTTCTATTACTTTACAAAATTCGCCGATCACTTTATATTGATCTATAGTGCTATGCTTTTTGGCACCTATCTGATACTATCAGCTTATTCAGCGCTTGATATAATCAATTACATGCGTCGGAACAGCTTTATCGACTACCGTGATCTTTTAACATCACCTTCCACCCCACCGATCTCCATCATAGCACCGGCCTTTAATGAATCAAAAACCATCGTTGAAAATGCGAGATCTCTTCTCAATATTCACTATGTGAATTTTGAAGTGATCATTGTAAATGATGGAAGCAAGGACAATACACTTCAGTTAATGATCGATGCCTATGACCTGGAGGCAGCACCGGTTGCGTTTGAGTCAAAGCTTCACTGCAAAGAAATACGAGCTGTTTACAAATCGCGTATCCCATCGATGAGTCGACTGACAGTAGTGGATAAGGTTAATGGTGGAAAAGCAGATGCATTAAATGCAGGGATCAATGTGTCAAAGTATGGAATCTTTGCTGCAATCGACGTGGATTGCATTCTTGAATATGAATCCTTGCTGAAAATGGTTAAGCCTTTCATGGAAGAAGTAGGTGAAGAAAAGGTTATTGCTGTCGGAGGTGTTGTACGAATTGCGAATTCGTGTGAGGTGAAGGACGGAAAAATAGTGAAGGTAAATCTCCCTAAAGCATTAATCCCCCGCATACAGGTTCTCGAATACATCAGAGCTTTTCTGCTGGGAAGGATGGCGTGGAGCAGGCTCAATGGACTTATTCTAATCTCCGGAGCATTCGGGATGTTTGATAAAAAAATTGCCATTGCTTCAGGTGGATACAATCATGAAACGGTTGGAGAAGACATGGAACTCGTCATCCGCATGAGACGATTAATGGAAGAGTCAAAAATAAAATATAAGGTAGTTTATCTCCCCGATCCCCTTTGCTGGACTGAAGCACCGGACAGCTTGAAGATTTTAGGGAAACAACGAAATCGATGGACACGTGGAACAGCAGAAACGCTTTGGATTCATAAAAAATTACTTTTCAATCCTAAATATAAATTTCTTGGAATGGTGAGCATGCCCTTTTGGTTCCTTTTTGAATGGCTCGCCCCTATTGTTGAAACCACTGCATTCTTATACCTGGTCATGATGGCATTTTTAGGAATCCTGAACGTTGAACTATTTATAACGCTATTCATTCTAATATATTCTTTTGCCATATTGTATTCCACAGCAGCTATATTATTTGAAGAACTTTCCTTCCACCAGTATAAAAAGAAAAGAGACATTTTCAGACTTTTAGGTACGGCATTTATTGAGCCACTGCTTATCCACCCTTTAACAGTTTATTATGCTATCAGAGGCAATCTCGACTTACTCACCGGAGTTAAAAATTGGGGAGAAATGAAAAGGCGAGGCTTTGCTCCTCAGGTAAAAAAAGATTAACCGTTAGGTTAAGCAAATACTTGTTCACTTCAGCTGAGAATGCTCGAAATAAAAGTCAGCAATCCTTAAATGAGAATAATTTTCCTTCTTGCAGTTGCCCGGTAAGTATCTTTGAAGATATTCTGCATCATTGGTAAATAGAACTCCCAGAAAAATCTGTTTCTATCGGTTACATCCACAGCATTATATAATAAAAACTTTAGTCCGCTTATACCATCTAATTTTGCAAACCTGAATTTAGTCGGGTTATCTGCAAAATCTCCACAAAAATAATAGAACTTATAATCAATATTTCTGTGAATAATAGCAGGGAAAATTTTTGGTATCCTATGTTGTGCAAGAATTTCAGCACCTGCTTTCGTTGTACCCAGAACATACTTAGAAACAATTTCATTGCTATCACTTAGATTCACCATGATATCCATCCAGTAGGGATAAATTTGAACAGATGGAACCTCATACTGTGTTTGATATTTCTTTTCAGTGTAAATGTTTGGAACCGGATTAACAAGATCCTTACCTGCTTCAAGAATTACCACTTCACCATCTTCATGAACAAAGATTAAGCCTTCCTTTTTAAAATTCCATCTACCAAAATGCTGCTTTTTGTATGAACGTACCACCCACTTTGGCAGGTCGGGATTATTGACAGTATCCAGCGAAGCGATATATCGGGCAATCCATCCGGTCCATTGGATAGAAAATAACTTTTCAAAATTCTTTCTTACATCGTGTGGCGTTGGAAATCCTATGGAATTGAACTCGGCTAAAACCGGCTTTTTCTTTTCCTTCATTTTTGTCATCAACAGGATATCTTTCTCTGACATTCCCCCATAAATACTCTCGGAAATTTCATTCACATCCCGATGCTTGTACCACTCATTTCCGAGCACCCCATAGGTATCCGTAAAATAAACCATATCATAGGTGTTAGCTACGCTATCAACCTCCGGGTCATTCATCTTTTCTAAATCTTCTATGCTGTACTTTTCGTCTTCGCCCGGAAAAAACCCATAATAATCCTTGTTGATATCATAAAATTTCCCATCCGGTTTAGCGTACTTTTCATGGTCCAGTATCCAGTTGACGGATCTATGCTTAAAGCTATTAGAATTCAGTACCGTCTTGTCTACAATGAGCAAATTCAGCGATTTTACAGGGCTAAACTCCCATGAAATCCGCATCCATAATGGAGTCGCCAGTAAAATGACAATTATTGCTAAAATTAGGCGGCTTTTCATGGAGAGTAAAACTGTAAGATTTAGAGTCTAAAAGTAGACCAATTATGCTGTTCTACTGCAACAAAATTGGCCTGAAAACACTAAAACATTCACAAAACACTGTTAAAAAACCATGGCAACTACTAAGATCTTTGTGATCGAAGATGATCAATTCCTCGGCAATCTTATTAAGAAAACCTTAGAGAAGATCGATAATCTCGAAGTGAGTCATTTCACAACACCGGAAGAATGTCTTTCCAATCTACATTTAAATCCTGATATCATCTCTATAGATTATTTGTTACCCGGCATGAACGGCCTGGAACTACTAGAGAAAATAAAAAATTACAATAGTGATATTCAATGTATCATGGTTTCAGGTCAGGAAAAGCTGGATGTAGTTATTGAGACTTATCGACAGGGAGCATCAGACTACATCATTAAAAACGATAATGCGCTGATAAATCTTGAAAACTCTGTAAAAAATCTTTGCAAGAGTGTGTATCTGCGTCAGGAGAACGAAGCATTGAAAGAGCAGATTATAGACAGAAACAAATACACTTCTATTCTTGGTTCAAGTGGAGCAGTATTGCGCGTGCTGAAACTTATTCAGAAAGTTGAGAAGAGTAATATAATGGTACTGGTTACCGGACAAAGTGGTACCGGAAAAGAACTTGTAGCCCGTTCTATTCACTATAATTCACCAAGAGCTAAGAAGCCTTTTGTGACAGTAAACATGGCTGCTATTCCTGAAGATCTTATAGAAAGTGAGTTATTCGGACATGAAAAGGGTGCATTCACTGATGCCAGAGACCGTAGAATTGGAAAGTTCGAAGAAGCCAATGAAGGCACGATTTTCTTAGACGAGATCGGCGAAATGGATCTGATGATGCAAACCAAACTACTCCGTGTTTTACAAGAAAAAGAAGTAACCCGAATAGGTTCCAATAAATCGATCAAACTGGATGTTAGGGTACTGGCGGCAACAAACAGAAATCTTTCTGACGAAGTAAAAGCAGGTAGATTCCGTGAGGATCTGTTTTACCGCTTACAGGGATTTCTTATCCACCTTCCTCCTCTGTATGAGCGTGGAGAAGATGTGATCCTATTATCCAAAACTTTCCTATCTGATTTCTGCAAGGAAAATAAAATGCCGGCAATCACCTTATCGAAGGATGCTGCAAAATTTCTGATGGAGTACAAATGGCCGGGAAATGTTCGTGAACTGAAGGCGGTGATTGAGAGAGCGGCTATCATGTCAGACAATCAAGAAATCTCACCTGAAGATCTTGTATTTCCAAATTCATGAAATAATAAAAAACGCAATTAAACCTTCGGTAATTACCGAAGGTTTTTTTTTGTTTTTAAGAAAAGAATGAAATAAAAGCTATAAAAAAACAAAAAGCTTGCAAGTGAGAATTCTCTTTTGGGACCATTTTCACTTAGGACATATCGATATTAAGACAAATATGCCTCTGTAAAAAATTTAGGCTTACAAAATGGATCATATCCTTACAAATGTATCTAAAGCTGTTCCAACGAACCTGCGTTTTTTCAGACTCTCCGTATAATAATTCACCAAAATTCTGTGAAAACAAACCTACAATACAAGAGCATGAAATCAAGAAGGAGACAAACGCAAAAACTGACTCAGAGGCGAGTCATTTTGATCGGTTTTTTATTCCTGTCAACCACGACTATGGGAATATTTCTATTCATGTATCTCAACAAACCGGCCAGTATTGAGGCGAAGCCTGTACTGAAACCGGAGATTGTTGTAGTGAATGATCAGGAACTTATCAATGACAAAAGCATACCGGCTCCGGTCGTGGATTATAGCCATTCAAAATCATCTCAGGTTTTGTACGTGAGGAAGATAAAGAGCATTAGCAATACATCAACAAAATAACCCAGCAGTTCAAATTTATTCAGGGGAATCAAAATATGTTTCATCCGCTTTTTTCACACATAATAAGAACATGCTTCTTGGCTATTCTTCTCCAGGCAGGAACTTCGCATCCTCTATATGCAGGTCCAAGAACTGCTTCTGCTTCAGGGAACTGGACGGACCCATCTGTGTGGAGTGGCAGCACTCTGCCGGCCACTTCAGATGATATAACTCTCAATAATGGTCAGGCAATAGTAATAGATGCTGATGTTACTGTCAAGGATTTAACACTCAGTGCAAATTCAACGATGACTATTGCAGCAGGAAAGCGATTAACGATCAACGGTAATCTTCTGGTAAATGGAACCTTGAACATGAATGGAGGAAATATTACGCTTGGTTCTCCCGGATTGGGTTTTACACTCGGAGCGAATTCCACTTTTATATGGGATCCGGGAACAAATAATTCAACAGAGGCAACACTCTTTACCCGCGGCGTAGAGAATTTTTCTCCAACGAGTACACTCATAATTAAAAGATGGCATAACTACACTACTGCATTGGGAAGTTTAGTTACAGGTGATTTTGGTAATCTGACTTTAAATTCACCAAGCGGTACAAGTGCCATTGTCGAATGGGATCAGAACAATCAATTTCAGACGCATCAGGTTTTGGGAACACTCACTATTGATCAAGGATGGATTACTCTCGATAAATCAGGAGCGATTTCCAATACGACACTATCTAATGTGGTTCTGACTTCAGTAAACTCATTCCTCTATGGCCATAACGGAAATCATCCGGGTTCCTTCTCCTTGAACACCGGAAATATTACGAATAATGGCGGAACCATTTATGGTTTGAATGATGGAACAGGAAATGTCACAATGAAAACCGTTGGAAACTTCACCAACATCGGTAATGTCAAAGTTATAATGAATTCGGGTGTTACCGGAGCCGGAAATGGAAACGCAACTTTCATCGTCACAGGAAGCTATTCTCAAAGTACGGGTGATACACGTATTATTTACAATGTTGCTTCAAGTATATCAGGAATTTTTGATTGCACGATAGGAACAATGAATCTAACAGGAGGAATCTTCATGGGTCAAACTGCCTGCCATACATCAGGTGGAACTTGCACTATGAATATTAGCAACAATATGAATGTCAACTTTGGAAGCAATAGTGATAAGTTCAGAGGAACCTCACTTTCTTCAATTGGTGCCAATGTAAATAATACAAAATTTAACCTGACTGTTGGAGGGAACCTGATTTTCTCCGGCCCGGTCTCAGCTGAATTTACAAGCTCTGCAGCACTTGGCGCAGAAAACATTGTAATTGGCGGAGCACTTCAAGTCAGCGGCGGCGTGTTCAGTATTAACTATGGTTCCAGTGCATCATCGCATAATATTAACTTACAAATCGCAGGCAACCTGGCAATCAGCGGAGGCAGTACATTCCTTACGCGAAATGCAGGTATTGGTACTATATCAGTCGGTGGCACTACCAGTATCTCAAGCGGCATGTTGATACTAAAAGCTTCAACCGGAGTTGTACAAATGATTGTGAGTGGCCAGTACACACAAACCGGTGGTACAGTTTATCTTCATGGAAACTCAGCATTACTTTCATCTGACAAAATAACTCTAAGCATACAGGGAAATTTCACTCAAAGCAGTGGAATGCTGTCGTTTGATGACAATACAGATAATGGCAATGCTACACATGAGTTGCTGATTTATGGCGGCTCCTACTCTCTTTCCGGAACAGGGCAAATCACACATGCAGGAGCAGGAAGCTCACAATCATTTGGACTAATCCGCTTCCTTAGAAACGGGACTACCATTTATACCAGAACGTCAGGACATCAATTACAACAAGTGAGACAGGATGTAGAGGCCAATAACACACTTATCGTCAACTCCGGAAATATTCAGGTATGCTCTCATGTTCTTGCCAATACAAATTACTTGCGTATCCGTCCCTTTGGCAGACTTCAATTGAAAGCCGGACAGATACAAAGTGACGGGGTATTTACAAATTCCGGCGTACAGGTTGATGCCAACGGCGTGCTGGAACTGTATAGTTCAGCCGGGCTCTATAACGGCTCAAATACGGGTTCAATTATATCCACAGGCAATATGAATTATTCCCTGGACCCAAACAGCATCGTAGAGTATGCCGGCTCGGCGAATCAGACACTCACAGGAACGACTTATGCAATGACAAATGGAGTCAATCATAAATATGGGATTTTAAAAATACGAATGCAAAACAATGCTGCTGCAATTATAACTGAAAGTCAAATTAATATCCGCACAAGTCTGATTCTTGAAAGTGGCAGTATTGATTTGAATGGACAATCCCTTGTTCTTGAAAATGGAAATAGCAATGCCGTTCAGCGCACCGGTGGATATGTTAGCAGTGAATCCGATAACGCCAGCATCGTTTGGAATAACATGAGTGGAGGTGAACATGAGTTTCCTTTTGGGACCAGTCATTCCAGCTACGTACCGGTCCTGTTTACACCTTTGACTGGAGAAGGAAATACTGTTTCCATCTCCACGAAAGGAACTGCAAACTCTGATAACAGTCCAATTCCTTCTAATCTTTTGGCCAACGTTCTCAGTTTGCTCAATTTAGGTTATGCAGAAAATGAAGTGATTGATCGATGGTGGAAAGTGAGTGCTTCAGGTATGACTGCAAACGTAACGTTGAAATTTAACAGTAGTGAAAACACCCTATCCTTGGCAAATAGGCTGAGTCCATTGGGACTACGAAGCTGGAACACCTTATCATGGACTGAACCGAAAGGCTTTGGATTTGGCGTTCTGACTGGAATTGGAAGCGTGACTATTTCAAACGTTAGCCATTTTTCTAATTGGATTCTGGCAACAAATAATGCTGTCCTGCCAATATCACTATCTCTGTTTCAGGCAAAGCCATTTAAGAATGACGTTAGACTTGATTGGACAACAAGTACTGAGATAAACAACGATTACTTTAATGTTGAGAGAAGCGAAGATGGTGAGCGATTTATTCAACTAGCCAAGATTGCCGGTGCAGGAAACAGTTCTGAACATAAAAAATATTCCTATATCGATTCCGATCCGATTCAAGGAAGGTCATACTACCGGTTGAAGCAAACTGATTATGATGGAAAATTTACCTATTCAGAAATTAAAACGGTACTCTTTGGCAAACAAGGGAACAATAATTTACAAATCGAGAGTGTGTCGCCCAACCCCTTCGAAAATTTCTTCCGTGTAAATTATATCCTTCCGGAAGCCGGAGAAGTGAACATCATTCTTATGAATTCTTCGGGGAAAATACTCAGCTCAAGAACAGAAAAGGCAGACAAAGGAAAAAATCAATTTGATTTCCAACAGAGCGCAGATTTACAGCCCGGTACTTATATTCTCCAACTAATTTGGGCTGGTCAAATGGAGAGCAGGAAACTTATCAGGAAATAACAATTACTCAACACAAACACAACAAATACAAGATAATGAAAGGGAAAATTAAACCAGGAACAAAACAAAAAAACAAATTGTCGCTCCGACTTATGCTTGTAGCGGGAGTACTCTCTCTTTCATTTGTCTTTACAATTGGATTGATGGTCTATTTTAATTTCGATAACCTAAGTAAATCGAGAGCAACCGGCTATGGATCTGAAAACGGTGGCAATAATCTTAACAGTACCGGAGATATTATTACTGAGTTTACCTGGGAGAACGAATCCCCATTAGTTGCAACGCTTGGACCGGATGCCAGAAGTTGCGGGAAGCAGGCACATACCGCTCTCGGGGGAAGGGCCTCAACGAAAGGAATAGCCCCGGGTCCGGATGGACAAGATATAAATCTTGAAATTCCCGGCAACTCACTTTTTGACCAGGAAGGTATTGATATAAGTATTGATTACAGAAGGAATGAAGAATCAGGAAGTTTTTTCACACGTGGTCCAGGATTCAACTTTGGAATGGACAATGGCTACCTTACCATTTCATATCGGGTAGAAAATGACCGGAATGCATTCATTAGTGTAAAAGAAAAAACTGAATATGAAATTCCAATTGAACCAACTTTCAGAACCTACCGGTTTATCTATACACCTTCAACAGGTAAAGCTGAAATTTTTGTGAACAGCGTAATCGTTTGGAGTCACAAAGGAGATGCTAACAAGCCATTATATTGGAAAAACTCAGGAAACATTATTATTGGAAAAAACATGAATGGCGGCGGCATAGATCGACCTGTCTTCGATAATCTGGTTATTCGTTCAACCGGGTCTGTTTCGTTGTTCGCTGAAACGCTTTTGAACTTTATGCTGGAACCAAAAGATTTGCAAGTTAAAATCTACTGGTCAACCACCATGAATGAACAAGTAGACTATTTCACGATAGAAAGATCAATGAATGGGGTTGACTTCTCGAAAATTACCACGCTCAAATCAAATCCGAATCTTTCTGAAACCGGCGAGTATACTTACCTGGATAAAGTTGTTGAATCTTCCACCGTAGTATATTACAGATTGCGCCAGACCTTTCTGAACGGAAAATTTGTTACACATCCCCTATCAGCTGTCAGATTTAAAACCGATAAAGGTCTTGCTATTGAAACTGTGAAACCACATCCGTTTCAACAATCATTTGACTTGTCTTATTTTCTACCACATTCGGGCAGAGTTTGGATTCAAATGGTAGACCC
>SHNE01000040.1 GCA_004295015.1 Bacteroidota bacterium
CCTCTAAACCATCCTGAGTAAAACTATTACCATATTTAATGTTACTAGGATTCTGTCCTTTAATAAGCATATCAGACTTACAAATCGCATATGATTCAGCATTAAGCTCCTGTCCAAATACCTCAAGTTTGGCATCAGGGTTTAATTCATGTAAATACTCTTCCGCAACACTAAGCATTCCACCTGTTCCACAAGCTGGGTCATACAGAGTTTTAACTATTCCTTTTTTCCGGAGAACTTGTTTGTCATTAACAAAAAGGAGATTGACCATCAAGCGAATTACTTCTCTTGGGGTGAAGTGTTCTCCGGCGGTCTCATTACTTAATTCTGAAAACTTTCGAATGAGTTCTTCAAAAATATAGCCCATTTCCATGGAGCTAACATCCTTAAACATCTCACCAGCTTCTGCGAATTTTTTAATTACAAGATAGAGTAAGTCATATTCATCTAACTTCTTAATCTGATCCTCAAAAGCGAAATAGTCGATAATCTCTTTTGAGCTTATAGAAAAGCCATTGATGTAGTTCCGAAGATTCGCTGCTATATGATTAGGATCTTTAGCTAACTCATAAAAATCAAACTTACTCCGATTATGAAATTTAACTTTAGCAACACTGTTTAAAATCGGCTCAAGGATTTCTGGTTTCTTTCCTTTGTGCTTTGTATACGCTTCAAGTACCTTTTTCTTTGTTGGTTCTAATACAAAATCAAGCCGTCTTAAAACAGTAAGTGGTAAGATTACCTTACCGTAATCGGCTTGTTTATAATGTCCACGAAGTAAATCTGCAATACTCCATAGAAAATTCGCTTTCTCTTTAAAATTCTTCATATATATGTATTGTTCTGTTTCTTATTAAGCATTTTCCATTTGCGCCTCGAATGACTGCTGTACCAAATCCATTATATCATCGAGTTCGCTCATCTTTGAAAAACTAACTTCAACATCACCGTTACCCCACCTGCCCAATCCAGAAACATCTTTACATAACCCTTTTGGGTCTACAATCTGTGGAAATTCAATATTTAAAGATAGCCTTAGGCGTGCTTTTTGGGGAACAATATCAACGAAGTTTGTTGAAGATTTAAATGCTATATAAAGTTTCTTAAACTCCTCCTTTACGGAAGAATCGATATTCAAAACTCTTTTTCGAAAAGCATTATAGAGTTCAAGATTTACACCATTAAGGTGCTCGTAGGTTTCAATCGAATATTCAACAGTTTCTTTTTCTTCTTTTTGGGTATACTTTTCAAGAATTTCATCAGGAAGATTTGGAGCAAACCAAATTTCTTTTGCTAGTTTAGTCAATTCTGTGGCTCTCTTTAATAATTCTTTTTCATTCCAAACTTCTACTGAACGGAAGTATGAATTCAAACGGATAGGGGAATCGTTAAAGCCTCCGACCATAGTCTTCTTTTCCATGAATGGTTTATCACTTAACTCTGAGTTGTATCCAGTCAGTGTCAAATTTCCCAAACAATGCAAATATTTATCCTGAACCTCTTTCCAATTTTCACCAAGCATTATTTGCCAATCAGTCGACAATGCCGGATTCTGAGGCATAACATGCTCTATCGTATAATCGTCAATATTAACCAACTCCTTTCTGTTGTGGTTTTCCAATTTACTAAGTAAATAATTTCTAGAGCGAAAATTATAAACATCCTTAATCGTTAACTCCTTCACAAATTCAATGTCATTCGGAAAGCGTTTATATCCATCCAGACTCTGAAAAGTAGCTATCAAGCTTTCTAGATAATTTTCTTTTTGAATAAACTTGTAAAGAGTAGCGAAAGTTTTGTTCAAACTATTTGTAGGAATACCACATATTGCTCTCCGGAAAACATAATTTTCTACCAGAGAAAGGATCTGAGAAAACTCATTCTTCTCAACTATACCACTAGCATAATCATCATATACAGGGAGCAAGAAGGGATAACATACGTCTACTTTTAGGCGAGAAATGTTTTTAAATCCTTTTGATAATTGCTCATCGGCTTCCTTGACCAGAACAATATTCACGTAATAACTTGAAAATTTATAGATATCCTTAACGACTTCAGTAATGGTTTTTGGTGCTTTACTACCTTGTACAAAGTTTTTAAACTCTTCATACACTTTATCAATTTTAGGAATGTTGCCTGTTTTAACTGAAAGATAATCACGCATAAATGAGTTAAAACTTACTGCATACTCATTACCATAACTCTGCTCCATCGGAAACCAATACTTCTCATACAATTCAGTTTGAATAGGGAGGTCTTGCCCCATTAACACGTAATTGCGAATCAAGTCTGCCTGAGATAAATCCAATCCTGTCGAATTCATACTCTCAAAGATCAATTGAGGATTGTCTTTATCTTTTTCAAGTGCAACATCTACAGCAAACAATCTTTGAATTCCATTGTAAATGTCAACAACATTTTCTTTTGTAATTTGCTTCTTGAAGTTTTCAAAATTCTCCGAGACTCGGTTTGAATAATCTTCTTGTAGTTTAACGCCTTTGAAGATATTTATCAGAGTCTCTTTGTCTCGCTTTGTTAAAATCAATTTATATCTTAGCTCGCTGTCTTCTTCAGCGTTCAATAAATAATAGTTCTGTAACTTGGTAAAGTTGGTGTCTATATCGACTTCATTATCCCGGATAAATTCTGCTAAAGCTGCGATTAAGAGAAGAACAGTTGTTATACGCTGTTGTCCATCAATCACTAATAGCTTTGGGACTTCAGAAGTTGTATGTATGCTTTCCTGAAAATAAACAACCGAGCCAATAAAATGACCCGGCACTGATGGGTCTTTGCTGATACGGATGATGTCACTCAGTAATTTATTGCATTGTGCGAGTTGCCAGCTATAAGTTCGCTGGTAAATCGGAATAATAAACTGCTTGGGACTTTTAATGATCGAGAGAAAATTTGCTGCTGATGCTTTCATAAAAATTAATGCTACGTTAAGGTTTAAAGTTCATTTTCAGGACAACTACTGGCCAGAAAACCATTAAATGTAAAATATTTAGTACCGAAATTTTACCCTAAAAAGGCTGAATTGGCAAGGAAAGATAACCAAAAAATTTGCTTTAAAAATACATCAAATAATCCCTTCATCTGCAAATGAATACACAGAATCCTTGGTCAAAATCAAATGATCAAGAACGGATATTTCAAGCAATTTACCCCCTGCAACCAAATTTTTAGTGAGCTGAATGTCTGAATTGCTGGGCTGGGTATTTCCGGATGGATGATTGTGAGCCAATATTACAGAACACGCCAAACATTTTAGTGCAATGGAAAACACTATCCGTGGATCACATACTGTACCCGTGAGTCCACCGGTTGCGATTTTAGACCATCCCAACAACTGGTTGGCACGATTCAGTAAAAGAATATAAAACTCTTCACGAAGTTCAATAGTGCTGTCAGTCCAAATTTCCCGTAAGATTACTTCCACATCTTTTGAAGAAGAAATTTTCCGCCTTTCACTAGCTTTAATTTTTGAAGAATAGCTTACTGAGATTTCTGCGAGATTTGGAGAAAGTGAATTTTGTTGCATAGCTGTAGGTTTTGAGTTATGCAATCGTAAAAGCAGTGTGCTAATGAAGAAATACAAGCTGGAATTGGAATACCGAATACCAAGAGGATATGCCGAGAAAAAGCTTTTATTCCGGGACGGGGATTTTTTCAATCATCTGAAAGCACAATGCACGTTTGCAGAAACGAAAAACTGCTGCTGTTTAAGCAAAATGTTCAATCGAATAGGAATATTAAATATTTAAAAATCAATTTTTAAATATTGATACGGAATTTTCAGAAAATAATTTACTATGAAATTCACACGCAAATACATCTGTCATCCCTGAAATAAAATCACAAATAACACGAAGTTTATTCTCCTCTTGTGAATTATTATATATAATTTTATAGTCAGGTGGCAATAACTCAAATCCGTTATTCGAAGTTAGTTTATTAAATATGTTAGTCACAATTTCATTCCCACGAATGTCAGCCAATTTTATTCGAGGAGATTTGACCTGTGCCTCGCTTACATAAGCTTTAATTACTTCAAGCATGATGAACGAATCCTCTTTAAGGCTGACTTTGGATAACATTGGGCATTTCTCACAAAAATGAAAACGAATGTTTTGTACCAACGACCTTATAATATGAGTAGAAAAATTAGTCCGAACATAACCGTTCTCCATAATTGCTTTAGATATAGTGTACAACGGTGATACCAATGAGAGTATTGCATCTTTCTGTTGATCTTCCGTTTTTGCTTTTTTAATAGCTTCAACACCCTCACCATTTATTACAATATAATCTTCTATCAATTTTTTAAAAATAATACCAAGACCTTTGGTTTTGTCTTTTGAAGTAAAATACTTTTTAGCTTTAATAGCAGGAGAGTAAATTGACCTTCCTGACACTTTTATTGAATTTGCTTCCTGTATCCTACTTTCAACTTTATTAATTACCTTATTGAGTAAATTATCGTCTTCAAAGTCAAAAAAATCTAAAATATTTATCAATTTAAACTTGAGACAGTCTTCTAGATCGAAGACTGCAAATGCAATATCGTCAGCAAGATCCATGATATCACTTTCGATTGTTCGAAAGGGTTCTACGCAAGAACGAATATCAAATTTATAGTGTTCATTGTACTGTTCAATTATTGAATCAATGATTGAAAGTTCGGAATCATAGAGCCCCTTCTTTGGCCAATTACCTTCAGTAGAATTTTCAAACTGCTGGTAATATTTAAGAGCAGACAAAAGACTTCGATTGGCAGTGTTTAACCCAATTCTCATGTCAATTTTGTTGAATACTCCCTGATTTAAAAAAATCTGAAATTTCGGGATTCCCTTATTTACGTATTCCTTTGGGATTAATAGTTCCTTTTTTTCAAGAGTGGTTATTATCCGAATGGTTTGAGCATTGCCTTCAAATCTTTTGTTTTTTTGCTTCATCAAAACATCCAATGTATGCTCACCTATATGTCCGAAAGGTGAATGGCCAATGTCATGAGCATAGCAACCGAACTGAACAACACTTAAATCTATTTGCCCTTTACTACCAAGATGTTTACGATTTATTAAATTGGCAATTGAATTTCCGATATCTGCAACTTCAAGAGTATGAGTCAATCTATCTCTTGAAAAATCAGATTCAGAAATCGGAAAAACTTGAGTCTTTCCTTTTAATCGTCGAAAGCTTGGAGAGTGAATTATCCTTGAAACATCTCTAGAGAAATCGTCTCTAGTCTGAATAACAGGATTTCTTCTTTGGCGATCTAAATCATAATAAAAACTATTCATAGCGATGAAATTTTGCAAAGCTAAGAATAATCACAGAATAAAAAAAACCGAAATTTAATATTCCGGTTACACTCTAAACACTCATTTTTTTTGACTAGGCTTTAGCCTTCTTGGACTATGCTTTTCCTTTGTTCGGGACTTTTCTGTAATCGTTTGTGAAGGAGCGTATGCTTTTTCGATTGCATATTCTTTCAAGGATTCAACAATTGGATCCAAGTCTTTTGCTGTTTTTTCCATAATTATGGCGTTTCCTTCATTCTAATAGGGAATGCAAATGTAGTCAACAAGCTTTGAAAAGTCAAGCACATTGAACAATAATTTTCACTAGTTTACAAACAGTTGCATTGCTTGCATCATAAAAGTATCACTAAGTATTATATGATAAAATCCGTTAGCTTCAATTTATTAACAGGCTTTTGCACATTTAGACATATTACTTTTTAACGTTAAGAATAAAACCCGAGCAAAGGAAAGAAACCCTGCGAAAAATAACATTGAGTGAAATTTGAAAAATCTTTTTGATATGCGTAAGATTTTGGTAATCACAATTTAACTAGACTCAAAATATTAACCTTTCCGTCGTGCACTATCTGCATCGAATAAATGCCACTTACATAATTCCGAAAATCAATAAAATATTCAAACGTCCCAGATTGGATTATGTCGGAATATATTAATTGACCAATGGTATTGTAGATGTAAATCTCAGCCTCCTGAAAACTTCTAGACGATGAATGGATTTTAGAAATCCCGGTGGTAGGGTTTGGATATAAAGTAAATAACGGTTGATTAATCTCGTCTACTATGTTTATAATACTGTCACAAACAGAACCTATTAAGGGACCTAAAGAAAAATTCGAAAAACTCGGCGGCGTATATACAGCGCCTGGAGTCAAAATAGCATGTTGAGTAACTATGCAACCCGACCCCGGAATATCAGGCATTTCAACAACATGAAAAACCGAAGTCCCTCCTAATGGGGTGATATAAATTTTGTTATCAATCCCAAGTTCCGAACAACCGAATCCTGTGCGTATTTGATTGGAGAAAAAGCCATCCCATACCGCAACCGTATCCATTCCATCTTCAAGCGATATTGAATCAGTATTGACTTGAACCAGAACTGGATTTCTTGAAACATATAGCAATTTAGAATCAGGAGAGAATGAAACACCTGTAGCAGCAAAAGTGTCATTTTGAAATGCATAGTACCGGTCACTGTAAAACGACCCTGAACACCTGTCGAACTCAATTAATTGTAAACCGTTTGTGTTGTCGTAACTTGCATATTTTGTTCCGTCCGGCGAAAACTTCGCAGTACCCCACCAATTCATGATTTTACCTATGCGTTGATCAAAAGGTCCTTGAATGCCTGAGGGCGACACCAAAATTGTATGAAATAAGTTACTATGATTTTGGTGAGAGACGATCCACCAATCACGCCCATTAGCGTGCTTAACTGCAACTAAATTGGCCGGAATAAGTGAATCATAAAATACAATTTGATTCTTAACTGTCACTGCTCCTAAACCGCTTGCCAAAGTCATATCAACTTTTGAAAACCTTAACTTTTTTGCAGATGTATTCGTATTTGAATCCACCACCAGGTGAAACAAATAATAATTATTTGGATTTCCAGGGTCATTTATTGTCACTACTGCTTGTGGAAGTGGTAAACCTCGGTTACCCCACCCATTTGAAAAAGAACCTGGGTTGATTTCAGCACCATTCTGAATTGTATCGTTCAAGGCATTTGCAATATAGATTCCATTTGTATAAAAAAGTATCCTGCCATTCTCATCACACATAGATGAATTGGTCATGTATAAATTCATGTTTCTACTAACAGAATCTATTTGCATTTGACCAGATTGAAAATCAGAGTTAAAATCTCCATTCAAAGCATTAGAACCAAAAACCCAAACAGTTGACTCATTCTGCGCAGAAGCACGTAATGAGCCAACTGTTAAGAGGATCATACAAAGGATATTCTTCATTCACCAACTTTTAAAATTTTACCAGTTCCAAAGACGGAATTATTGCTTACAATTTTGAAATAATAAAACCCACTCTTAATGTTCTGAGTTAAAACTTCAAACTGCTTTTGATCCTTAGATAAATCAACATTCAAAACTCGTTCTCCGATAAGATTAAAGAGAACAAATTCTCCATTCTCACTGAGTTCTTGTCCAAGAATTATTTGTAAACTATTTTGAAAAGGATTTGGAACTACTTGAATAGCATTATCCTCAAAATAATCCTTATTTGATTTACGGAAATATCCCAAAGGAGTACATTTATCGGGATCATTGAAAAAAGTCGGTCCGTGTAGCATGTAATAAAAACTTCTGGCAAGATATACAGCCCTACATCCTCCTTCATATGGACATTTTGTTGCAATCTCGTTAATGATTAAAGAATCTTCCTCTGTAAATCTCTCAAAACTCTCATCAAGATAATTAGCTAAAATGTCTTTCATCAATCTTTCATTTTCTTCAATTGCAACTTGGGTTTCTATTCCTCCATTCTCTAGTTCTGCTTGTAATACCTCAGCAGTGCGGAGATTTTCAATTTGTAAAATTGCATTATTGGAATTACTAGATAATGATTGAATTTGACTTTGAAGCATTTCAATATCCAGCATGTATGTTAATCTTACAGAATCATCTGTTTCATTAAAATAACTTTCATATTTCAATTTCAAATTTTCGAAACTAACATTAAGTGGATCAATGTTGCCTTGCAGAATTGAACCATAGACTGGATCAACTTCAGAACCATTTGAAATGAGATTATTTATCTCTTCAAGCTTAGCAATGGTTGAATTTGCAAGTTCATCATAAAAATTTAAAAGCGGTTCAGACGGAGGCAATTCATTTTTAATCCTATCTAGCTTTTTGTAGAGATTCATTTTGCTTGTCCATACCAGTTGTTCGCTGTAGTTCTCAGCTCCAACTTGACCATTTGCAATAACATAATCCGCTGCATTTATGTCATCAATATTTGGATTTGGCTCCCAGACATCTACTATAGCACATTCTAGTGAACTGCCACACATATAATCGTCTGTTGAAGGGTCATCTGTAAACCATGCTGGTAAGCCCCAAATTGGTGTTTCAAGATTATTTGTAGGGTGAACATCAGAAACCAACGAACCATTAACATCGAACAAAGATAGCTGCGTGAATGCAAGAGATGTAGAGTTATTGTTAAATGCTCCAATTGGAGAATTCGGATTGATATCATCCCATACATTTCCATTATGGAACTGAGATCCAGAATATCCGGTAGACTCTATATAAAAACCTATATAATAATCACTAAAAACATTTCCAGATATTTCATTGCCATATCCAGAACCACCAAAATGCATTCCGTGAAAACCACTTGTAATATTATTACATAAGTATCTTCCGTTTTCACTTCCAGATGAATGTAATCCAATTTGCTCTGATGAACTAGTATTATCCATACTTTGAATCTGATTACAAGAAACATAAGCTTGATCGCAACCATTAACGCTTATTGCATTCACCAAATCACTTGAATTAGGATCGTTATTATTCTGAAAAGTTGTAACTTGATTCCACTTGACCCATGCATTATTAACATTGCTTATTAGAATACCACCTAGACCAAATTCTAAGAGTATATTATTCTGTGCCACGATTAAGTGAGCAGAACTATAATTCTGAAACCCTGATTCTAACACTTGAATTGCATAACTCGGTAACGTAGTAATATATCTTGATGCCGGTGTCATCACGTAGGTATTGTCTCCAATACTTAATACGTTATTTATATCACACTGATTAAACAAGGTACCCATAAAATTGCAATCAAAATAATTATTGGTAATTGTTGAATTAACATAGTTGCACCGAAAAGCCTCAAAGCCATAGTCTACATCTTCCATCCAACACGACTCAATCCAACTACCAACGTTTCTAAAAGTTTTGATCCCAGCTTTGCAATCAAGGAAAGTTTGATTGGTTGGGGAGGTCATTGCCGGCGTTCCCAAGCCAGTAACCCGCAAAGAATAAACACCATTGCCTCCTGCACTCAGTATTGCTGTTCCATCATGCGTATTATTATAGACATGGTAGTCGACAATATGTCTAAATTTTGAATTAACGACTTCTAAATTACTTCCTGCACTAACTATTCCATTGGTTAGATTCTGAAATGTATTGACGTTTTTTGCAACATCACCAACAAACATTGCTCCGACATTACTCAACTGTATACCAGTATAAGCCCACGAAAGCGCAATAGGAGCTGTGCTCCCTCCAAAGTATGGAGGTAAGTTCCCAGAGCAATCGAATGTACAGCCGGCAATATATGTAGTTGGATAAATGGTACTTGTCGAAGATCCGTTAAAATCATGAGAACTAATTCCAATGAAATTTTTGTCAAAGGTGCAGTCTTCGATGCTGGATATTGAACCATTATCTAGATTAACAGCACGGTATGCATTTTGCAGTGTACAGCTACCCATTGCCAATGTACCTCCATTTTCGACATATATTCCGTCCCACATTTCATCACAGGAATTAGTAAGTTGACTCGCGAGTATAACTAAATGGCCACCCGCTTCGACTGTAATTCTTCGGCCTTTAGCAATATTTAATGTACAAGAACTTATATTTAATGTGGATCCTGATGGAATTACGATATCGTTCGTAATATCTTTTGTTTGATTGAACAAATTTGTAGTGCCACTAATTGATACTTTAGAAGCATATAAATCTGACTCCCAAATACCCCCTGAATATAACGCTGCCGTTATTTTTTGCTTACAATAATTTATATCCAAATCGGTGACTATGCCAACTGGTAAATCCTTGTTAAAGCAAACCCAACTGCTCAATGAATTGTCACGATAGAATACTCCTGCATCAGTTCCTATGTATAAAGCATCATTACTCCCTTTTTGATATTTAATACAATTCGCAGGCAAGTTTGGAAGTCCATCTGAATAATCAACCCAAGTTTGACCTCCATCAGTTGTTTTAATGACTCTAAATAAACCAACAGGATTTGTCGGGCAAATTGAACCAAAAGTAACCCATACAACATCGTCATCTGTTGGTGAAATAATTAATGAGGTGATTGGAATATACTGGATTATACTTCGATCATTGGTCGGAAAATTAAATGTTGGTAAGTTTGGAGTTAAATCTGTCCAACTAAGACCGCCATCAATCGACTTATAGAGTATACCTTTAGGACATAATAAGAAGTCTCCACATATACCGGCAGGTTGAGGACAAACAGCTGGAGGTTTGGGTGTATCCCATAAAGGTCCAGAATAAGAACTATAAATGGTAGCTTGATTTGACAAAGCTACATCAAATGTTTGGATATTGTTCTTTATATCTTGATTCAGGCATCCTCCTACACTGATAATATTTGAGAGGTTTACATTATATGAACTATTTACATCACTGTAAAAGAATAGGTCATGCCAACCAACATACAGGCTCGGTGGACTTGAAGGGTATAATAACACTCTTGCGGGATGCAATTCACCATGTGTAGAAGAACTCATTGGAGCAGTATAAATATTCGTACTTGTACTCCAATCATTAGAAGTGGCTGAAAAAGAGAAATTGCATTGTTTAACACCTACTTGAGGAGATTCATCCAGATATTTAGAATTGAATCCATCACCACAAAGGCTCAAAGTCCAAGTCGAAGAATTACGTGTCCAAATATGGTTATGCATTGCAGATGCAATGATTTTATCAAAATTATTCTGTGGCCTGGATACACTTTGAAATTCCCCTATGTCTAATCCTGTCCCATTAATATTAAAGGCACTTTGTGTACCCCCTATAGTATTTGTCTCACTCACCCCCCCATCGGTTCCAATTAATATTTCATTTGTAAGAGGGATGGCTTCAAAATCCCTTACATCATCGTGTCCCATAGAAAATGAACTCCAATTCTGTCCTTGAGTGGTCGACTTAAATCCTTTTATACCAGCACAAAACCATGTTGAATTTCCCGAAACAGGGTGAGTAATCTTGAACTCTAAGCTGTTCACACTGATATCATTTTGCAAGGTTAAAGTCGAATTAATAAAAGCAGACCAATTTTGTGTTGAAAAATCAAAGGAAGAAGTACCGACTTCTTTGCCACTTACATTTAGATTAGCCGATAAATTTAAATTAAGCGAGCCAAAAGTAGTTACAACAGATGACGAGTTAGTCCAAGAACTCCCGCTGTTATTGTCAATACCACTTAACTGAATGCCGGCCATATTATCCATAACTATGGAAGTAGCTGGATTCCAATGTAGAGTTGTTACTCCAGAACTTTGAGGAAAAACATAACCATTCACAGAAACTACATCTAGTAAGACATTTGCACCACTGGAATTTACAAACTTTAAGATATAACCAACTTCATCGGTTGAAGTAGAAGTATGGGCATCATTAGGATTTGCACCTCTTAGGTAAACAAAATTATTTGTAATATCATCCATTCCATTTCCAGAAGCCAGAATCATTGTTTCACCGCTATTCAAGGAAACCGAGGCATGTGATTGAATAATTGAACTACTTTCCAATCCAAAGGATGTCCAAGTCTCTATAACCAAGTTATTTAAATCAACAAGGTTTATCGTAGAGCCTCCCAAATTTGTTATTTCAATAAAATCATCAGAAGAATTTGATCCAACCATGTAGGCTGGGAATGTAGATTGAGCACCCTGTTGAGAAAGATCATGAGTTACCTCCGTAATTTTGAGAGGCAACGAAGTTTGTTTCACATATAATGCACGCGCCAAATTTTGAGAGGATGGCTCAAGTTCAATATCAATCCGATCAATATTTGCATCAGGGGTAACTTCTATCCAGGAACCTACTGCACCATTATTATCATTAATAAATATGGTAGAACCTCCATTTGCAGAATTAATATCCATGGAAGCAAGGACTATTCTTGTAGTGGTTCCGCCGTTTATAGCTTGAACCTCTAAATCCTTTAATACCCGCTTTCTCCAGAAAGAACCACCATAAATGGAATATATTAATTTTATCTCCGCCGGAGCGCTGCTTTCATCTATCCTATATAAATTTGTTCCACTGGTAAACCAAGTAAAATTTGGGTTTACTGGGTCAGATTTAATGTTCTTCGCAATAAAATCTTCTCTTAATGGTGGCTCGTTTACGGTAACAACATATACATATGGAAATAGCGACCAACTAATACCATTATCGCTTGACTTCAATAACCCAGCCCCATATCCCTTAGATCCGGAGCTGCCCACACAACTTGAGAATTCAAAGGGCTCACATAGATATCATTTATTCCAAGCCCTGGTATGCGTAATGAATTTGTTCTGTTAGACCAGGTTAACCCACCGTCTCCTGTCCTATAAAGCCCGCCATATTCTGTACCAGCAAACATAACATCAGTATTATTTGGATCTAAAGAAACACTTTGAATAAATCCCAAATGTTGACTTGAGTAATTGATAGGGCTAATGGATGACCATTCTGATGGAAAGAGCGGATCTCCATCGCAAATACTTACAATTGATTCTGTTCCATTTGGATCACCACCACCAAGAATTCTTGCTTCCCTTCTTACATTAACAGTATTAACGATTCCCAAATCACTATCAAATGAAACTCTTGTATCCCAAAATAATTTCCACCTTGAATATTCTCGAATCCCGCTTTCATTTGATTCTTCATCATAATCATTGAGTGACTGAATGAACCCCACAGTAGAATCCATTTTTTGGACATATTGATAATAATCAATGGAATCGTTATAAGTAACATCAGCCCATGGCATGTTTAAATTTATTTGTCCATATGATCTAAGACAAATAAATTGCAGGAAAACTAATAGAATAAACTTTGCATATAAATAAAGTCCGTTTTTCATTTTTTATATGATTAAGAAGTGAAATATAGAAGATCGCTATTAATTATCGGATTTAATCCAGTTAATTTGGCAACAAAAATATTCTTTTTAATAATACATCAATTGTAATTATTCATTAAAATACTTTAACAAGACCTGACTACCCTTACAATTTACCAGGATAAAATACAAACCTGATGAATATTGTGAAAGATTTAAATGGTGAGTATTTTGGAATAAACTAATTTCATCCAAGATTTTTCCATTCACATTACAAATTTGAATGTTTTTCATATCAACACTTGATCGAAGGATGCCTTCTTTATCTATATAAACTAATGGGGGGTTTTTGTCCTCAGTCGGAATATTG
The DNA here is from genome assembly GCA_004295015.1 of Bacteroidota bacterium. GTDB lineage: Bacteria > Bacteroidota > Bacteroidia > AKYH767-A > 2013-40CM-41-45 > QQVM01. Next base: position 13,561 of record SHNE01000040.1, read on the forward strand.
GAATGAAGGATTATTCCATTTGATACGATTAATGAGTCGAACTCATATTTTTGATCACACATACTTACTGAAATGTATTCAAAGTTTATTAAATAAAACAAGTCTTGCAAGGATCCAATTGACTCCACCCAAACCATGGAGTCAATTGAGTGACAAACTTCAATTCCTTGTGTTCCAGAAAAAGCAATTCTCTTTTTATAGCCTTGATTGGTCGAAACCGAGTCAACCAAAGATACAATAACAATATGTTCAATCGAATTACAATCATATAAACGAAAGGTGTCATTAGCTACAAGATTAAAGTCATACAAAAGGAAAACGCTTGTATCACATGCCCAGTGGTCTAATGATTTTGCATAAACGCGACCTGCATCCTGATAATAAGCATATGTATATCCTAAACTGCTAAAAACTCTTGTAAAATTTATATTGTTTATTAATGTATCTTCAAGCATGTCATACTGTACATGGCGATAAGTGTATGGGGGATTTCCCCAAGCAGTGCTTTTGTAATACCATGTCGCCGAATCAGATCGAAGTGGGAGAACCTGTCCGCTTATACTGTTTGATTGTTGAATAAGTGCTAGCAAAAGTATATTTACAACTAATCTTTTTATCATCTTTCTTTGTATTTTGAATTGGAGGTTTACTTCATTTAGAAATTAAAAACTTATATTATCTTTTTAATATCTCCATTAATATTGAAGTGGCACAATACTGTAGATATATTTTTATTCGGAGAACAACCCTGATTAACGTTTATTCGACAGATTGCATTATCGACAAGAAATGGAACATAATTTTGCCCAGAAACCTTGGCTATATTCAAAAAGAGAAAGGCAAAAAATATTAAACGAACTTTCATCTTGCTTTACTAAAGTTATACAAAGTGAACAAAAATAAATTGAGGATTGCAATGAATTGGGAAAATTTATTTGAATAATTTTAGATCAACTTCAATTCCAACGAAAATTGACCCCAAACTTGACAGGTTTGTTAAAATCCGAGAAATGTGATTTCTAAATAACCGATACCTCTAATCCTCCTCCACCCAACCCAAAGGTTATTCATTCTTTCAAAAAATACTATTTCGTACATCAATTTGTTTCGTCAGAAAAAGGTCGTCAGCTTAGCAGAAAAATCCAATATTTGTACAGATTAAATTTCCAATAATTTATTCCATCAAAATAAATAGAGGGGGTACGGGGGAGAGTATTTCCCCCGCAAGATAGCGTGTGGTAAGGTTTACCGTCCACACGCTATCTTGCTATGCACCGTTTTCAAGGAGTTTTACTATATTTGTTATAGCTTTCGTATCTAGCTTTTTAGCAAGCAAATAATTAAATCTTTTATATGAAAAGAGCATTACTATTTAATCTCCTGATTTTTTTATTAATGATAAGTTCTGATGTCCATGCCCAGTGCACCTGCACTGCCACTGGAACTCAATCTCCAGCCTCTACGCTTACTCCCTCCACATCTTGGCAATCGATCGCCTTATTTGGTGGCTATTATACTCTATTTAATGTAACTAGTGGCACCACATATACTTGGTCATTTTGTGCTTCAGATGGAGGAAGTTCAAGTTTTGATACTCGCTTAAACCTATTCAATAATTCCGGTTTGACATATATTGAATGTAGCGGAGATTATTCCGGGTGTGGACTTGCAGCTAAAATTGTCTGGACTGCAACTTTTACAGGCGTAGCTAGATTAAAAACAAATGTTTATTACACAGCCAATCCTTGCAGCACAAATGCAATTCCACAATCAACCTCAACACTGGTATATAAATCATCTTCAAATTGCTCTATAGCAAACATTACTCCTACTCTTCTAACTCCTGGTGTTTCTTCAAGTCCAGGCCCAACAATCAGCACCCTGACTCCAACACTTGATTGGGCTGATGTACCTGGGGCTACCTCCTACGGTGTTTATGTTAGAGATATGATTACTACAAATTTTGTGATCAATAACAATTGTTTAACAAACATTTCATCATATACAATCCCAAACGGAATTCTAACCAATGGAAAAACCTACCAATGGTATGTACAAGCAAATGTTAGCTGTGGTAGTTGTTTAAGCTTGATACCGAATCCATTTTATTTTAGTACTTGTCCTATACTTACTACACCCACTGGGTTTGTAGCATCCTCGACAACAAATTCAATAACACTTAGCTGGAACTCTGTTCCAAATGCGACTGTTTATTCAATTTATGATTGCAGTAATGGATCATATATTTCGACAACTTCAACTAATTCTGTTACCTATTCTGGATTACAACCAAGTTCAGTTTATTCACTCAAAGTGATTGCCTTAAATGGTGTATGTAGTTCCGCGTTTAGCAATTGTCAGACGATATCGACTCAACAATCTTTATGCGTGACCTGGGTGCCAAATCAACCCACAGATCAATATTTTCTTGATGCAGCAGAAATTTTGTGTGCAGCTGGCATCATTGATCCTGTTCAGGGAAGTCAGTTTACAAATAATTTAAAGCGAACAGAAGTTGCAACAATCCTCTTTAATGGATTATACGGGATAGGTGGATCTTCTCCTTCTGATTATTTTCCAACTCCATTTACTGACATAAACAGTTTTTCTAATCAAGAGCAAAGGGCTTATAAAACCATGCTCTATTGCCAGTATGCAGACAACGAAACTGCTTTCTCAAGAGATTTTTTTGCGTTAGCTGGTTATCGCAACATCACAAGAGGAAATGCAGTCAAAGCCATTTTCGAAGCATGGAATATTCCGGCGAGCAATAGTTCAGTACCTTATACAGACATCAATGCCAACTCTGAAAACTTCAAATATATCTCTACAGCTTATTCTAATGGTTATTTAAACAATACTTCGCAATCACTCTGTGGATCACTACCATGTTTTAAACCTAATGATCCAATAACAAAATACGATTTTTACGTTCTTCTGGGTAATATAATACAATCCGGATTTATCACACCGACACCGAATCTAAATAGCTTCTTAGTTCCCAATAATTTTACATCCACAAATACAGGAAATGAAGCAGGAATTGAAAGGGCTGTTTTTAATGAGTATTCTGTATCAAGTTTCTATATTCCCGGAGGAGGGTTCTCGCTTGAGTTTTCACACTCTTATCATTCAAACTGGACCGAACTACCCATTGCTTCAAGTGAATATCTGGGTCTTGAATGGTCAAAACAAATCCACAACCCTTTAGGGATTGGCTGGACTCATTCTTACAATTTACACATTAGAAAGATATTTGATCAACAAACCAATAGCTGTATTCGTTTACTTATATATTGGCAAGACGGCACCATTCATGTTTACAATACTCAAACCAATTCATATGAAACTACCGGGGTTACAGATAGTTTAAAAATCAATACATCGAATGGAAATGGAGTACCGACATCAATAGAAATTATTAATAAGAACGGAGTAAAGTATTCATTCGGAGCTATCAATAGTAATCAGGATTATGATCTTTTTCTGTTCACAATAACAGATCGGAGCAATAACTCTTTAACTCTTTCGTACGTCGAAGGACAACAGGTTGATGCATGGCCTGTATACCTCTTAGACAAAGTAGTAGATAGTTTTTCTGGTAGAGAATTAAAGTTCTCTTATTTTAATGGTGGTAATTTTTTATCAAGGGTTGAAGATAATAGTCAGAGGTACATTTCATTTACTGTGAATGCAGTTAGTAAAAACCTTGAAACCTATACTGATGCAAAATTTCAAAATACATATTACCTATATTCAAGTTCCGGATCTCACTTACTAACTAGAATACAAAGACCTAAAGGTAATTTTATAGATAATACCTATCTGCAAAACAAACTTAGAACTACCAGTACTAACTCCTATTCCACCACTGTTGACTTCAGTCCAGTCTACCTCTTAAATAGCACAGCAACCACTACAGGATTGAGCGTAAACTCTACCACCGGGAATCTTACGACTCACTTTGAGCATAATTCCAACGGAACGGTATCAGCCATTTTAGCACCAAATGGAAATACAACTATTCAGTACAATGACCCATTAAATCCAGCTAAACCAACTTTAATTTTAGAAAATCACACCGGCATTTCTACAACTATTTCTTACGAGCCAAATAAGAGAGCAAATCCCACCTCAATTGTAACTTCCGGAGGCGGACAATCAATTTCAGAATATTATACTTACAATAATTTTAACCAGGTAACACAATATGTTAATTCTGAAAATCAAACGACCACTTATACATATGACTCAAATGGCAAATTAACAGATGTATTTCAACCAGGAGGAAAACATATTCAAAATTTTTATCTGGCAAACGGTTTGCCTGATTACAGTATTAGTCCAATCGGAACAATAACAGGGTTTCGATACAATGCTTTTGGAAACCTCGACAGCATTTGGATACAGAATGCCGGAATTTCAGCTTCAGCAACTTACGACGACGTTAGTAGAATAACTTCAATTCGGAATCCTAACGGAATTCAAACTCAGTTTGTATACGACCCAAATGATAATCTTCTGAGCGAACGAATTGACCCAAACGGATTGAATTTACTGACTCAAAGAAAATATGACGCAAATGATAACTTAATTTCAGTTGTTGCGCCTAAGGGAGATTCAACAGTCCTAACATATGCATTTAACACAGACCAACTAATTAATGAAACTTATGGAAGTTATAGTAAAAACTGGACATATAACACTGATGGCACCATAAACTATTTTATTAATAAAAATGGCTTCACTTTTCAAAATTCTTATTATTCCGCTGCAGGATCATTAGGGGGTAAACTATTATCAGACGGCTATAGAAATTATTTATATGATAACGGAACAAGATATTTACTAAGTTCTAATCGTGCGGGAAAACAAATTTCTTACACTTATGATGGACTTGGGAGAGTAAATACAATATCTTATAATGATATCAGCTTATACAACAATTCAGTTACTTATGAATATCATCCGAATAGCAACAACCTACGTTATATTACATACCCTCAAGCACCAGGCTTTTCACAATTTAAACTAGAGTACATCTATGATTCCGTAAATCGATTGCGCGATGTCAAAAATGTAAATACTGGTAAAGTATATGTTCATTACAACTACCGCTTGGATGACCAACTGGATTCAGAAGTATTGGGTAACGGCTGTACAACACAATACTTCTACGATCAAAGCGGAAGATTGGATAGTATCGTCACAAATAATAATTCGCATCAGATATTAGCCTCTGTCGGTTGCACGTTTGATGCAAGTGGCAATCACATATCTGAATCATACGAAGTAATTTATTCAGGACAAGGTATTCCGTTTACAAAGTCATTTAACGATACTACCGTAAACTTTGATTACAATTATATGAATCGACTAATCTTGGCCAGTTCTTATTCCATATCTAGCAACAACAATGGTAATATAACTTCTAATCCAAGTGCTAACTCTACATATACTTGGGATGAAAGGGATAGGATGCTGAGCTCTCATACAGGAGGAATTACGACCAACTATCAATATGACCCGGATGAGAACAGGAGATTAAAGGATTCAACCCGATACATACTTGATTTAGTACTTGGATCAAATGTACTTGCCGAAACAGATATGTCCGGAAACCCTCAATCTATCTATGTTTATGGGCTTGGGATGGTATGCAGGATTGACCCCGTATCAGGTGAAACACATTATTACCACTACGATTTAAGAGGAAGCACCATTGCAATAAGTGATTCAAGTCAAAGAGTTGTACAAAAATACAACTACGAACCTTTTGGAGAATTGACACTTTCGGTTGGGGATAGTAATCTTTATAAGAACCCATTTAAATACGTAGGCAAGTTTGGAGTCATGCATGATAATGATCAACAGTATTTCATGCGTGCAAGATATTATTCACCACAACTTGGCCGCTTCATTTCAGAAGATCCGGTTTGGGGAACGAATTTGTTTCCTTATGCTGGGAATAATCCGATAAAATATATTGATCCAACTGGAGATTTAGAAAAGGTGACATGGGCAAGAATAAAAGAAATTCCTAATCAATTATTAGCCTCCACAAAAGAAGTGTTTGGCTTAACTAAAAGTCTAGGCGGAACAATAGCCAAATTTGAAATTAACCTGTTGTTATTGCGATTACCTACCACTAAAAGCACGCCTTTACCTGTTAAAACCGGAGGGGCGATTACAGATGGTTCGATCTCCATATCTAATTGGAATGGCTACCCTGCCGGAGGAATAAAACCAACCGGTCCTTTCAGATTATTAGAAGGTGCCGAATACGCATCTGCACGAGCAACAGCAAATTCAACTAATGCGGCTATGCGCAGAGCAAATCCAGAAATGTTCGAAGGATTACAAATACACGAAATACATCCAGTAAAATTTGGTGGAAGTCCAACCGAACTTTCTAACAAACTATTCTTGACACCTACTGAACATATTCAATATACTAACTTTTGGAATGCTTTAATGCGAAGCATTAAATAATTACCATGACAAAAATAATTAAAAAAATGGCCCCTACCAACGAAGAAATAGAAAGCTTTTTAAGTCAAATAAGCTTTAATTTACCAGTTGGATTTATAGACTTCTTTAAAGAAGCAAACGGTGTCGATATCAGCACTGAAGAAAACTATGTTTTTTTATGGCCTTTGACTGATATGATCCACTTGAATAAGGAATACAATGTAGAAGTGTACGCTCCGGATTTTTTTATTTTTGGTTCAGATGGTGGTGACACTGCATTTGCGCTAGAAAAAAGCACAGGAAACATATACGAAATGCCGTTTATTGGAATGTCAAAAGAAGAAGCTATTTTCAAAAATAAAACATTTACGGAATTTGTAGAATCCATGACATCGTAACTATTAATTTAACCAAACTCCAAGTAAACTGGGTGACTAAAAAGTTCCAAATGAAATAATTCATATCAAGATTCATTTAATATAAATTCTGTAAATAACTCTTAAAAGATAAATAAAATTAAACATGCTTAAATACTTAAAGAGTTATATTATTAATTCTTTCAATTAACATTTCTCTAAATGTATCGATACTATATTATTCTTTTATTAGCGATTTCATCTACATTAAATGCGCAAAATGTGTCATTTGTGTACGATAATAAAAACAGGTTGATCGAAGCTTTACTGTCCGACAGCACAATATACAGATATAGTTATGATGCGAATGGCAATTTAAAAGACAAAATTCTTGTTAAAGGATGTAAAGATCTTCAAGAACCTAACGACAGTATCCCAATAGCTTTAAATTTGTTTTCATCTGAACTAGGCAATTCCGGTCGAGATACGTCAATAAAATCATACATTAATTCAAGTTATGAGCAAGATTGGTATAGAATCAATAACTCAAGACAAAGTGGAAGATTAAGCATTTCACTTTCAAAATTGCCATCAAACTACAATATTGAACTCTATGATAGTTCAGGAATTTGTCAGCAATGCTACATAGCAGGGTCTTATGAAGCAAATCAAATTAATGAAAATATAATTTTTAATTATAATTCAAGTTCAACTTATAATCCACCTTTTTATTTAAAAGTATATCCGAGTGATGGAACTCAATTCAGTAAGTGCGAGCCCTATGAACTAAACATCCATTGGAAACCTGGTTATCCCGTGAGTATCGATGCATTTATTGAAGGATTTTACTCAGGAAACAACTTAATGAAAAGTGCACTCGATACATCTCAAAGCGGAATAATTTGCGACTCAGTTCGACTAGAGCTGAGAAATACCTTAAGCCCCTTCAGTATTTCACATGTAGACACAAGTACAATTAACATTTTCGGTGGTTGTAAATTTATTTTTCCTTTAAGTACTGTAGGACATAGTTTCTATTTAGTCTTTCGGCACAGGAATACAATAGAAACGTGGAGCTCCACACCAATCACTTTTGATGGAGAAGCTGCATACTATTCATTTACAGATGCGCTTAATAAATCATACGGGGATAATCTTATTGACTTAGGCGATGGAAATTTCGGACTTATAAGCGGTGATGTGAATCAAGACGGCACAATAAATGAATTTGACATTACGGAACTGGAAAGTTTACTTCAATTGTTTTCTGTCGGCTATTTACAACCTGATTTAACAGGGGACTGGATAATCGAAGCAGCAGATTTTAGTTTAATTGAAAACAATCTTGGAAAATTTATTCATCGACCTTAGGAGTTATCCTGATTTTAACTTTTGTTTTAAGACCCGTCCACCCTTATAAAGTACGTAGTATGGTTAACACAAAAATTAGTCCAGCTATATCAAAAAAAAGACGTTCAAGAACAAGAGCATCAAAAGCCATGCTAGGTGATTTTATCGTTCAATTTGAAAATAGCATGGATTCACTAAGAGACACAATTCTGTATTTATTAGAAAGGAATGGAATGAAAAATCGAGAATATGGAATGATTTTACTTCACGACTCAACTGCATTAAACCTAAAATCGTATTATCTTGGATTTATTAAAAAAGTTTTTGAAAGCTCCTCAAACAAAAACGATAACTCACAAAAATATTTAAGCAAGTTAATAGATAAAATTGAAGATGCCACTCGTCTTCGAAACATGGTACTGCACTCAACATGGGACTTCATTCCAAATCTTGATAACTACAAGGCTGACTTATTATCAGGACAGCGTTATAAAGTGAACAAAAAGGATGGTTTGCACAACTTTTTTGCAAAACTTCCTTCAAGGTCTGAGTTCCTAACCTTCAATAAATCGTTAAAACTTTTATATCAGACTTTAGAAAAAGTCAGGCTCAATTTAAGAGAAGGCAACGCAATTGAATACAAGAATACGAATTTGGATTTAGTTGTATTCAACTGGAACGGTAGTGATTTCCCATATCGAGATATTGGGTCTCCAGAAGGACTATATTAAATTCAATCAACAATTCGATTACCGAAGTTGACAAAATAATAAAGTCCAGTATCATTAAATTGTAGCATTAAAATTTAATTTGTCCGTTGCCCGAAAGGGCCCTTTGAGAAGTCAAAGAGAAGCAAACGACGGTTTTATTAAACAACGCAAATCGCTTGTTGTGTCAACTTGATTTATATCAGGCGAAAGTTTAGTTTATATGTATAAAGCCCACCGGTTTGCTTCGGCGGGCTTTATGATTTATGGAAAAAGAAATCAAGAGATATTTAGAGTGGAAGGGGACATACGCAACAAGGGCAAGTGTGAGTTATAAACTATGGTTAGATAAATTTATTGAAGCTTGTGGCAATAAAAAACTTCAATCATACTCTATAGAAGATTTCGTAAAGTTTAAACATTGGCTTGAAGGGAGGTACAGTTCAACATCGGTACAATATGCCATAATCGTCGTGAAAAACTTTTTTCAATTTTATAAGCAACAAGACTACCGGTGTCTATCAACTCACTTTATTAAAATACCACCAAAGATTAGAAAATCTCACAAAGCAATTTCGGAATCAGAGTTCAAAAGAGTAGTAGAAAAAATTGATGCTAAAAATTTTATTGGACTACGTGATTCATTAATTGTTCACTTACTTTGGGACACCGGCATTCGAGTTTCAGAACTATGCGACATGAATATTTCTCAGATTGATGAAAATAAGACTTCAATGATTATTAGAAGCAAAAAGTCACAGTTATTCAGAACTATAGTTTGGTCTGCAAAGACACATGCCTTACTACTAAACTATTTAAAGAAAAGGCAAGTTCTTAAAAAATGCAAAGAAGTAGGTGCTGTTTTCGTGGGATTCAGGAAAGGTCGTGAGTGGTCATTACGCATAACATGCAGAAGCATTGAACGGATGATAAAGAAGTATGTGGCAATCGCAGAAATTAGAGAAAAGATCAGTCCTCATTCATTCCGTCATGGTTGGGCTCACAAACGACGAGACTTTAACGCCCCTCTAGCTTTCATACAAAAAGGACTGGGACATGTAAGTCCAATTTCGACCTTTATATATGAGCAATACAATGATAAAGAATTTGAGGCCAATGCAAACTCCTATTTAAGCAACAATTGACCACCAAACAATTTTCAGTATAAAATATTTACATGAGAGTTTATTAATCAACGGTTGAGAATATTCAAAGGGAAATCAATGAAATCACTTAAAACAAATATACAAGTCTGATAAGGTAAAACAACATGAATGATGAAAATGAAAAAACAGAAATCCGAGATATACAAGCTTTAGCAAAAGCAGTGATTGGTGAGTTCAAATCAGTTGACTTGAGATTCAATGGAGTAAAAAATAAGTTCAAGTTAGTAGATGAAAAAATAAATGAACTGGATTCAAAAATAGATTACCTAAACATACTCATAGAAAAAATTGAAAACTCAAACACGACTAACGAAAAATAATACAACAATACAAAAAAGGGTAAAGACTTGCAGAAATAAAATTACAGAGTAAACTTAGAACGTAAGACCTTTAAAATTTCAATACAGCTTAGCAACGACCATTTTGATACATATACACTATAGGGGAACGTCAATTTTGGCATTTTTTTAAAGAGGTTTAATGTCGCACAATATATCCTAAAGGTCGTCAAGTTATAGCTGCATTATATCCTTAATCTACAAGGCTATTTGTTCATAGCAACCTGTAGAGTTATTATACCAAATTCATTTTAAAAAGTATCGTTGCCAATTAATGGCCGTCCAATTGGATGAAGCAAACAATGATATTCACTCTATCTGTCATTCATAACTCTTCAGGTTGCTGTGTGCATTGTCGAATGCATAGAGCACAGAAAGATTAACAGTAATCAGAAATTACATTATGCAGTTATTTGATGTATGTTCAAAACGAGAATTTATGAAAGACGGAGAGAAACAAACTAAGTGGTACAAGGTCGGTACTATGAAATCAGCGGATAGTGGAAAGAAGTATTTAAGATTATACCTATTGCCACAAACAGAGTTATATATTTTTGAGAAGGAGCTTAATACTCCTCCGGAGAATCTTCCGGTTATCAACTAAAAAATTAACTATATATGATCGGCACAACGCCTGTTCCAAACAAGCTTTTTGATCTGTTTCTGAACGAACTACAAGGGGCAGAGCTCAAAGTACTGCTCGTAATTATTCGGCAGACCTTAGGCTGGCAGGATAGGCGTTCTGTGCATGGTCGAAAGACAAAAGACTGGATTTCCACAAGTCAGCTTATTCTTAAAAGCGGATGCTCCCGACGAGCCATTTCAGCGGCTATTGATGCACTCACTAAAAAGAAATTAATCCAGGTGTTCGATAAGAGCGAAAATGTTCTTGTAAGTGGAGATTCAAGAAAAGGTAAGCAACAACTATACTTTAGCCTCACTTCTACTCTACTAAATCCTGGGGATAATCTGGGGACAACTCAAGAATTTCACACTTACAAATCTCTCACTCATGTAAAAAGTGCACAGGGCTTGAGCAAAAATGTCATAAGACTTGCGCAAAAATTGCGTATAACAAAGTAAACCTAAACAAAATTAACTTTTACAATAAACAAATACTAAAATGGCTTATTTCAAATCCTAGGAAACTATTATCTTTCTAATTGAATTGGAAATACATCTATTTAGTTAGATCCCTCTTTGTAAATCCCTAAAGTTGTTCTTGATTTACCTCCGTTCTTTGTAAGCTCAATACCCAGCTCTTCCAAATCTTGGTGGACGAAATATGCTGGTCCTTTATTACCAATCGATGCACAACTCCTTATGTTTAATTCTTGACCACCAAATAGATTAAAATGATGGCTACAGAACAACCAAATATCTTTTTCTCTTCTTATCATCCTTTCCGATATTAAATATTTAATCAAATGAACAAATTCGCTTTGTGTACCTGTCCATATAATTTTCTTTCTAATCGGAGCAATACTGATAGAGAAGTGATTTTCAAAGTCATAATAACTACAAGTTAACCAACCCTTTCGCATAAGCCAATCACCTAATATGCTTAGGCTGTTTTGGGAAAGAAACCAGACAAATTTCTTTTGACTGTAGTACTTTGTTTTTCGTGGAGGGTCTCCGCCTGTTTGTTCAGTCATTTTTATAAATTTTATCCTTGCCTTTTGCAATTGACAAGAGATAAAACAGAATGCTAAACTCACAGTAGGGAAAAATTCCCCTGTAGATTTACTCTCACTTGCGAGAGTTTACTCTGCTTTATCCTCTAGGTCGGACTGCATTCTGACTTGGAGGTTTTTTTAACTTCTTTCATCTTAGTAACTTTTGTACAAATTTATTAAGGTTACTACTCAATAAATTTGTGGGTTTGCATTTGCCATTGAATTCAAATATAGAAATTTTTTTCGATGAATTTAGTTAACGAAGCCATAACCACTATTTGACCCTGAGTTTACCAAAAGTTGACAGTCAACTATAAGTCAACATACATTAAAGTTAGAGTCTAACAGGGCACAACTCACTGTGTACCATAACCTATTGAATATTAAGTAGTTTTGGTGTATGAAAATTCATCGTTTGTCAGTTCATTTGGCTGCAAGTATGATAGGTTACACAGATCAAAGAGCATTTAAACATTGGTGCGAAAATTATGGAGTCCGAATATTTCAAGACCTGGGCAGTAGGGCTAGGTATGTATTTACTAAAGAGTTTGAGGATGCCGCTAACTACGAAATCAAAAAGTACACTCAAAAAAAATATGGGAACTCCCCAGAAGAAATCACTTCAACATTAAAATTAATGTCAGAAGTTCTTATTGCTCAAAAAGAGCCCAGAGAAAAATACAACCGCAATAAATATTCCCCAACATCAAAGCACGAAAAAATATTCATGTCGAGGTTGACAAATGTTTTAAATAAAAATAATAATAAAAGGTGATGGTTCAACCATTGTATATACCGCCATCTAAACAAGGTCATACTGGCCTGACGGTGTACTGTAATCGATGTAAAGCGACGGTGACGGATATATGCAAGGAAACTGGACAAGCCTTAAGGAAATGTAAATTCGGAGAAGATCATAAATTCAAAGTTGTAATTTATGTACCAAATAAAAAGAATGAAAGAATAACTAAAGTTTTGAAAACAAGAGATATTTATGAAGCAATTCAAGAAGCAACTAGACTTGAAAAGGACATAAAAGAGGGAGACTATTTAGAAAAGAGAAAACAACCTGAAGCCGAAAAATCGGAAACACCATTCTTACTTATACATTGTTTTGCCAAGTACATAAGCTACCTTCATGGAGAAGGTGTTCCTTCGCAGTTCAGAAAAGAAAGATCAGTTGCACATATAAAGGATGTTGAACATGCATTCATTCTATTTATGGAAGCTATTAAAGAGGAGAGGCTGGACTGGGAGAAAATTACAATTGATGAGATAAACGATGAGATCATCGGTTATATATATGACTTCTTTGAAGGAAAAAAATATTCTGCACGGACCAAAAACAAATACTATAGTTATGGTGTATCCTTTTTAAAATGGTGGCAAGATCAATACTACCCAATTCGAAATTGGTTCTCAAGAATTCCTCGCCACGAAGAAGTACACAACCCTCAGTCAATTCCTTATGATGAATGTGAAAATCTTCTGGAGATAATTACTCCGGAGAATGGAATAAAGGAATATCCAGGCAAGTCAAAGGTCACGCGAAATTACTACAAGCCATACTTGAAATCGGCAATTAAACTCGGACTACTTACCGGATTAAGAAGAGAAGAACTTATTAATCTTACTTGGAATAATGTTCAATTTGACGAGGATAATCAAGCGATTTTAATTAAGGTAGAGGATTATAAATCAAACCGTATTCGAAATCGAATAATAAATAAAAAATACAAATTCGTTCCAATATCTCTTGAGCTACAAAACCTTCTATCCGAAATGAGGCAATCAATTGATAAGGATGAAATCAATTTCATTTTAGCGCCGGAAGTACAAACGCAACGAACGCGAACAATGTCAGATAGTTTATCACGCGGCTTCAGCCATTATTATGATCAACTAGAGACAGGGAAATCACTAACTTTTAAATCACTGAGAAAGTCTTACATCACTGCGGTAAAGCAGTATACACTAAACTTAAAATATATCACTGGACATAGTGAAAATGCAGTAATAGAAAAACATTATATAGATGGAGAACAAATGGCAATTTCGATGAAAAACTTCATCATGTTTCCTCAGAAGGATAAAAAAAGAGATCAAGAAATA
>SHNE01000007.1 GCA_004295015.1 Bacteroidota bacterium
TATTCCTGATCGAGTTGCTCTCCAGCAGAGCTCGACTCCGCTTCACTTAACAATACAATATTAGCAAGTAAACGAAATAATTAATTAATTTAGACAAAATGTTGCGTTAGAAACTTGATGGGAATATTAATAAATAATCGATTCCCCCTGAAAAGAATACCATCCCCTCATGGTATCCTGATTTATTCCATTTGGCCCTTTCTCCCTGATCGAAAATGGGCTGTATTCTGTAATTGGAGCGCTAAGATATTAAAATCCTTCATTCAGACGCAAAATCCAATTTAGGACACAAATGTTCTGATTAAATCTGCAGATTACATGAAGAGAAGTAATTGTTGCTGTAAGTAATGGAGGCTTTTTTGGGGAAGACTAATGGGCAGCAATGGGCCTTTCGGGCTTTTATTTTTAGAATTTATTCGGTTGAATTTTAAAAGAGCTTAGCGAGAAATTACGGGACAGTTTTTGGATAATTTTTTAACTCAAATTCATCCTTCATGCATTCAGTTAAATTCTCAAAATCTGCTAAATCATGTAAGAAATTTCCGCTATTTACTTTCCGCTATATAAATCAACGGAATTTCAGCATGGCTGATAGCACATCATTCAATCTCCCTTGACCGGAGGCGACCTGTTGTAGAAGGGTTCGGGGCATGTAGGTATGAGCTTGAAACCCTACTAAACCCGGAAATGTATTTCACATTAATCTAAATTTTTATTGCTAACTTGGATTTTCAATACAAGGTATTTCAGCCGGTATTTGTGTGGTAAATTTTAGTGTATATTAATTTTAAACCGAATTAAATCGAAACCTCATGACAACTTTACTAAAATCACTTTTCACCGTAATTGCCTTTACATTTTCGTTTCTTTCAGTGAATGCTATTGAATTTCCCCCTACATTGAAAACAGGAGTTTTCGGAGTCTGTGATTGCCAAGCTAAGTCGGATAAACCAAAAATTATTGAGTTGACGATCAATGAGGATTTTACTTTTGATTACATTGACAACTCTGACCCAAAGAACAAATTGATTCTTACCGGAAAATGGACCGCGAAGGGAAGTAGAATTTATTTAAACTCTTCAGACAACAGAAAAACCTTTCACAGAAAATGGAAATATGTTGCCGGTGAAAAATGTATCAAGTCTCGCTACCAGTTGAACTTCAAACGAATTTGTCTGGCGGCAGCCTGCTAAGATAGAGGTAGGATGAGAAGTTAGCATACACTTTGAAAATCTGTATTCTTTGAAGGAGTGATACGAGCGAGATGATTTTGAAGCTATTTTATTGTTGAGTAGAAAGGATCTTAAGAAGTTTGAGTTTGTAAAGAATAAACGTTGAATCAATTATTCATCTCATTTTAAGAACTGGTTTTGCAATTAGTCAATTTGCTGATTAATGTTGTAAAATGCCGGCAAGGAACGAACACATAGTCAGAATCTCTTGAATACAAATATTAAATCCGGTGCAAATAGAAAAGCTTACATTTTCAGACATTGGAAGAACTGCTCACCTTCAACAAGAGGGCTGGAGCAGTCTCAAGGAACATCTGGAATTTTATACAAGTCATGATTATTGCTTTCCAATTAAGTTAACTATTGATGATCAGATAGCAGCTACAGGAACGGCTATTTTCTTTGGCAAGACGGCCTGGCTTGCTCACATTATTGTGGATGAGAAGCATAGAAGGAAAGGAATCGGTCAAAAGATAGTAGAGCATTTACTTAATGATTTACTGGCGAAAGGCACTGAAACTATTCTGTTGATTGCAACTGCACTTGGAGAGCCGGTCTATGCAAAAGTGGGTTTTAAAAAAGTCGCTGACTACAGGTTTTTCAAACGAGAGAATGCATTCCCCCAACAAAAGCTCTCCGGGAATATCCGGCCCTATACAAATGCATATTTTTCCGATGTGATTCAGCTTGATGCCTTTGTAGCTGCTGAGCACAGGGAGCGAATATTGAATAGCTTTTTGGCTAATGCATCTGTATACCTTGAAAAGAATAGAGTAAGCGGTTTTTATATTCCTGATTTAAATGAGGGGCCAATTTTTGCCAACACGCATGAAGCAGGTATTGAACTGATGCGTTTAAAATATACTACGATTGAAAAGGCAACAATCCCTGCTGATAATAATTTTGGCATAAAGTTTCTGCAGCAAAATGGATTTGTCGAAGCGAGGGAGAATGCTGCCAGAATGATTTTCGGTAAAGAGATTGCGTGGAAACCGGAAATGGTTTACAGTAGAATCGGCGGGAATTTAGGTTGACTCACAGGATTGCGTCCTTTAATTTTGATGCTTACCATCTATACTTTTACTATCGGCGTTGATTAATTTTAATACCTTGTTTTGATTGAAGCTTTATCGATACCCAAAGATTTATATATGAATGATACAACAGCAAATAGATTAAGCTTACCTCCATACACGATTTTCCCTGAGATTATCGGTGATCAAATTTTACTCAGGCAAATTGTTTCTACGGATGTGATAGACATTATTGAAATTTCATACTATAATGCTGTCAGGGCAACGACGATACAGGAAGCAAGCAATATGCAAGCTGCCATCAACAAGGATTATAACAATGGCAATTCAATTCATTGGGGCATTGCAGACAAATTGACTAACAATATTCTAGGTACCTGTGGTTATTATCGCGGACTTGCAACAGGAGAAGGCGAGCTTGGATGTGTCTTGTTGCCGCAATACCGTGGCCAAGGATATATGACCGCTGCCATGTTATTGGCTATAGAATATGGATTAAAGACAATTGGACTTAAACGAATTTGGGCAAGAACAAACAGGCAAAACCAGAAAGCAATAAATCTTTTGGAGAAATTAAGTTTTAGTAAAGTAGCAGACTCGGAAGCTGATGAGACCGAATATGAGTTAAGACCGAATGTTCGGTGAATTGGAAAGGTACAGGGAGTGGAAGCTGCAGGGTTTATTCCAAAGACCTCTTAAGGATATTTGTTTTTGACGGGACATTATCACTATCAGACAATTTACCAATTAAAAGGAAATTAGCTTAACAATAGCTTCTTTCTCATCAGCAATTACCCGAAGAAAATATATCCCGGGATCAAGAATTCCTGTCTCGATGACCAGCCTTTGGCGTGATTGATACGAATTTGAATAATGAATTTTTCCCGCAATATCAGTTAATACAAGCTTTATGTTTTGATGAGTTTCAGGGAGACTAAGATTAAATTTTTCAGTGAAGGGATTTGGAAATGTATTTATTTCGGCGGAGAAGGAATTATTTTCTTTCACTCCTGTTTGCATGCAGACAAATGGAAAATTATCGAAGAGAAACAAGGATTTATTATTGTAAATTAATGTAATATCCATAGCATCCACAGATGCGTCGCCGTTTAAATCCGTATCCAGGTAGCCTGAAGCAAATATTAAATTGTCGTTGTATATCAGGAGCATATCATAATTATCTATGCTTCCGTTCCGGTCAACATCCCCACTGTATGCAGTAGCGACACCATAAGTGCTGTCATAGGAGCAGCAAACATGTGCAGGGATTGTAAGATCAACAGACTTGTTAGCTGAGTCAAGCAGAATATTGTTCAGGCTAACAATATTAAGTGTGTTTCTAAAATGGACGCCAATCAAATAGCTATTATTAAAGTATTGGGATGGAAGGGTGGTATAGCCATATCCTTGTGTAGAGAATACAGTCCTTTCACAATAAATACCATGTCCTGAACTTGAGTCAATAAGAACAATAGTTGCAGTATCGCAAAGATTTGGATGGTTTATCGGATCCACTACCGCAATCATGGAAGATGTAGTGTGAGAGTAAAAGCCTTGTGCAAAAGCACGGACCTCTAAAGTAACCGTTTGCGCAAAAGCAAATGATGGAACTGCGAAGAGGAAAAATATTTTCAAAAAGTTTAAAAGCATTATGCAGATATTGATTGATTATATTGAAGAGGCTATTCGTATTCTTGCTAATCCTCATTCAATAATAGCCTTCGATCTAGTAAAATCTTCTTCTTCCCATCCCTTTCCCCATCAATTATATAGTAGCCGGCTAAGTCGGGTCCAAGTACCGAAACTATTTTTCGCTTGATCCTGCTGATCTTTTCGCTTAGAGAATTTTCTGTCGGGTCAATGAGTTGTGAAATGCTGTTATGTAATTCCGGAACGGTTCGGGCAAAACCCGTTTCTTTGTAAAGTTGCGTCAGCCTCTCTTTGTGGTCGCTCAGCTCTGTGAAATGCAGTCCTTCCGGGTGCTCAAGAAATAGGAGGTAGACAATTTTTTCGAGCGGACCGAGTTTAAGTTCTGTCCCGGCCAGGTCACTAAAGAATATTTTTTTATCCTTGCCGCTAATCTGTAAACGACTCGGTTGCATTGTCGTCTTGATACGTTCGCGGAAAAGCATATTTGCTCTGATGTCGTCAAGCGTTTGAAATATCTGACGACTCATGAGCGGATCCACGGCTCTCTCAAGAAGTAAGGTTTGGCAATTCGGGCAAATGTCTGCAGTACGGAGTTTCAGCGCAATATCATTTTTATCCTTGCAAAAATCATTTACGCAACCTCTAGGTTTTTTGTGGAAGTAAAGTTTGGCCTCAGCATAAGTGTTGAACATTATACTTTGTAAAGCAACAACCATAACTTCATAAGCAATCGGAAAGCGTGGGTCACTGGGCACAAAATATTCCCATTGTGCAGCATGGACAAAAGCATTTTCGCTTCTTTTTGGATCCCAGGCACTAAACCAGTTTTTGTCATTAGAATAATCGGTGAGCAGGAATACTCTGTCGAAAGTTGACAAATCTTGCTGAAGACGAAATGTATTGCACCTCTCAAAAATAGCTTCCCAATTAACTTTTTCAATTTTCTCAGGATACTCCGGTCTCCACTCATTTAGTGAAAGGTACATGGAAAATGCAGTCTCAGGGAACATCGTATTCGAAAGAGAATTTTTCTTTCTAAATTGGCTTTTCTCAAAATCTTCCTTTATAATTTCTTTATCAAGAAATGCAGATGGGGAATCATGCATAAGAAACTTCATCGGACTGGAGTACTTATCCACGATTTCAAATACATTCTCAAAAAGTTCCGCGTCAAGTTCGGGTGATCGTAATAAATGAATCTTCATTTTTAATAGCTTAGAACGTTCCGGGTTAATGAAGTGGCGGAATTCGAAGCTACGACTTTATTTTGGCGGCCGAAGCAATATATTAAAAAATTAACAGATCGGCCGCCAAGCAATGTCCCAGCCATTTCATTTAACCCAATGTTATGAGTAGGCCTATTCTTCCGACTTCTTTGGATCTCGTCTATTGTCAAGCAACGTATGAACTAGAATAGAATTACGTTTAACAGAGTAAATGATTGAAATTTGTTTTAAGATCACTGCCTTTCTATAGCCTTTCTTCTTCTGTGATAGAGGGTATAATTCTGGAAAATTTGAAACCAGCTCTTCAAAACCTTTAAGTGTCTCTAAAAAATTAATTGCTTCTTTCTCTGTCCATTCCTGAAGGAGGTATTTTATCACTTGGTCTGAACGCTTGGTCGCTTCAAACGACCATACGACTTCAAGCTTATTTCTCATACCTTTTCCAGAATTCACTACTGGTTAAAGTCCTTCCTTTCTTGTGATCTTCAATTCCTCTCAATAGGGATTTCTTTTGACTCGCAGTTAAAGAATCATACCAATCTCCCGATTCCTCAGAATCTTTGATTGAAGCTAATGAATTCAAAAGCTTTTTATCTTTCAAATTCGACAGCCAACTAATAAGTTCATGTTTTAAGTCTCTCGTAGTCATATACCAAAGATAATAATATTTAGGGAGATGCCAATAGGCTTACTCATAACTTAAAGATACGAAAGGGATTGGATTAAATTCCGGTATCCATTCAATCATGCAATGGATACCGGAATTTGCATTTATGCTTCCTCCTCAGTGTTCAGAAAATCACTCATCGTGCGCCCTTCACTCTTTGCTTCAGCATAATGCATGAAAGAATTGGCCAGATCAGTATACACCTTTCCTGTTTCCGATTTTTTATAGACTACCGAATTTCTCCTGCTGATGTTCATTTTTTCAGCCACATCAACCGCATCAATCGTTGCGCCAAGATAACTGAAGGACCAGGATCCGGTTTTTTCAAGTTCTTTGATGAGATCTCCAATCTGTTGATGGGTAAATTCCCTGGAAGCATTTTCGTGACCATCCGTAAGAATAACAACCACGGCCGTTGCTTCATCACGAGAAATTTCATCCATTGCTGAAGCCTTTAGTCGGCTTACAGCATCACCGATGGCATCGAGCAAGGCAGTCGAGCCGGAAGGAATATAGCTATGAAGGCTAAGTTCTTTTACATAGTTAACATTAGTCATTTCAAAAGGGTGTTCTACTTCATGATTAAAGGTAGTGAGGGAAATTTGGAATTCCTGCTCAGGAAAGCGCAGTTGTAAATCACGGATCATCTGTATTTGTTCATTGAAACCGTTGATGGTTTCCTGCACACAGTCCTGCATTGAACCACTTCGGTCGAGGATCATCAGGTAATAGGTTTTTTTGTTTTTCATAAGATAGAGGTTTAAATACAGAACAAATTTACAGGCAGATCAAGGAAAAAGATTCACTTTGCAAGCTTGCAAGGGCTGCCCCTAAAAATGTCGTGTGACGCTCTCTATGCTTCGATATGCTATTGCTTCACTGATTGCCTGTACTAGCCCTGTCATCCGGTATGAACCTTGTGGTTTATTATCTGATTGGTTATTGTAATAAAAAATAAAATCACCTCATGCTCCTTTTCCGGGGCGCAATTAGAAAAACCTAAAATTCCACCATCACCCCAACAGAAGGCAAAATATTCCCTGAAGTGTTTTTAATTTTATAGGTTTTATATTGCAAAGGGTTGTCAGTGGACTCAACAGGATTTCCTGCATTGTCTCTGACCACATCGATATAATCCTGCGTACTTGTTTGCGAATTGTAAATGTTTTGAATGTCGAGGTAAAGGTTGAGCGCCCATTTCTTAAAAAACCATTTTTTATCTATTCTGATATCCATACCATGACTAACAGAATTTCGTTCCGTGTTTAATCTGTTCCAGTCAGGGATGCCTTGCCGGGTGACATCCCATATGGTTTTTGTGGATGAAAGATTTACATCGTAAGGTGTATAGGGTGCGCCTCCTAGCAGACGGAATTTCATTCCCATCTCCCAGTTGCGTTTGAATTTCTTCCCGGCTGTTATGTTCAGGATATGCCGGTTATCCCAAGAGGAAGGTACGTATTTATCTGATTTGTCTTTAAACTCACTTCGTACAAAAGTATAGGAGAGTATCCCGTATATGGAAGAGCTGAGTTTTTGCTGCATGAATAATTCCAGACCATAGCTTCTTCCATCCGAGCTTGAAGTAGCTGCTTCATTCCCTATAACTCCGAAATCGCCTCCCAGATTTGCAAGGGTGATGCTGTCGGACAGGAGGAAAGGGTAGTTGCGATACGTTTTGTAGAAACCCTCTAAAGAAATTTTAAAGGAAGGCTTTGGTATAAAATCTATTCCGGCTACAAGATGATTAGCATGGATGTATTTTATATTGTTTGATTTGTTTACTAGATTGTTGCTGCTGTCCCTGTAACCAAGTAGGGTATAAACAGGCAATTGATAATAGCGCCCGGCATTAAAGTTCAGATTAACTTTGTTCGACAAGGAATAAGACAAAGATAGAACCGGAGAAATTTGTTCCGCCGGATTGGCCATCTCTGACGAGTAATCATTGAAATCTGTTCGCAGTCCGAGGGAAGAACTAAGTCTCTCATTGAAAAACGATTTGCTTACTTGCATGAAAAGCGCATACTTGTTGAAGGAAAGCTTGGAATTATAATTGATGACTGCAACTGCATTGTTTATTTCCCTCTTGTTGAAAGTTGAATTGCTGTATTGCACATGTTCCGCTCCCAGTCCTGAATTCAGCTTCCATCCGTTTTTTCTCCAGGTGTTTTCGAATCTCAGTTTGTTTTCCGTTTCGCGTGATTCATAGTCAAATATCAATAATGCAGGATCTTTGATGTTATTGATATACTTTCTTGATTTATTATTGAGTTGATTTCTGCTCAGAACTATATTCTGATAACTGTTTTGAGAAAAATGTTTCCAGTTTAATCCCCCTGTGTAGTTCCATTGGGTATTGACCGGAAGATTTCCAAGGATATAATTATTCCTCTGTATTATTTCAGGATCACTAATATTATCATTTACTTTTTTATTTAATTCAAAATCGTCTATGGCACCGAGGCCAATGATAGTCAGCTCATTTTTCAGGTTGAATTTTATTTTTTGTTTGTACTGAAAATCATTGTAAGTAGGGAGGAAGGGTAGCGACAATGCTTTGAATAAAAGTTGCAAGTAAGATCGTCGAGCCGACAATAAGAAAGTTGACTTTTTACCAATAGGACCATTCAATGTAAGGCCAACATCACTCGAACCAAGCATGAAAGTCCCGCTTAATTTTTCTTCATTACCATCCATCTGTTTGAATTCCATGACCGAGCTAAGAGCATTTCCTCTGTTTGAAGGAAAAGCCCCTGCATAAAAATCAACTTCACGAATAAAATTAACATTGATCAGACCTACCGGTCCACCCGATGAACCCTGCGTTGCAAAGTGATTAATATTGGGAACCTCTATGCCATCAAGATAGAAACGATTTTCATTGGGCGCCCCGCCACGAACGATGATATCATTCCTAAACGAAACGGTAGAAGCCACACCGGGTAAGATCTGAATGACTTTGGAAATATCACGATTCCCGCCCGGGTTGCGGTAAATTTCTGCCGCATTGATAGTACGCAGGCTCAAAGGACTCTCTATGGGCTTCGTAAATTCCGTAGGCTTTATATTGACCTCATCAAGGATTGCGACATTTTGTTCCAAGGCAATATCCAAAACCGTTGTTCTGATATTGCTAATGATAACATCTTTAATCTGCAGCTCCTTATACCCAACCGAACTACATTTCAAGTCAATCGTTCCCGGCTTAATATTTTCGATTTGATAGTTCCCGGCAATATCCGAAACCGCCCCCGTTTTCTCAGATTCAATATACACACTCGCAAAAGCAATCCCCTCATTATTGATACTGTTATACACCCGACCTTTTAGCACACCTGATTGTGCGTAAATGCCTTGTACGTTGAATACAAATGCAATTAGAACAGATAAATAGAATTTCAATGGAATTATTCTTTGAATGTTAGCGAAGGGAATAACCGAAAGTAAGTAAAAAGGTTTTATGAAGGGGGGGATTTAAATTTGCCAAGACTGTATGGATAATTTAGAGCTCGCTCTGAAAACAAGTTTTTTATGATATTAAGTTCTGGTTATGAATACGCATTGTTTGTTCTGAGGTCAGTATTTAGAGATTTTGTTCATTGTATTTTTTGTTGTAAATTTTTTTGAATTGCAGACTTGTTGCACCGAAGTTTATTAATAAACCAATGGGAAAATCATATGCTACCACATAGTTTTTTGCTTGTGCTAAATGCACGTCTTCTAAATTAATTACAGCTTTTAATTCTACAATAACCTTTCCGTCGACAATGAAATCTACACGCCTCGTGCCTACGTGAATGTCATCATAAAATATCTTTTGTTCAACCTCCTTTCCGAATTTCAATCCTGCACGGAACAGTTCAATTCCTAAGCAACGTTGATATATCACCTCTTGGAAACCATTGCCAAGCTTGTTGTGCACCTTCATGGCACAACCATTAATTTTGAATGTCAGATCATCTATTAGCATTTTGCATAAATCGGAAATAATAGAGTAGTGTGATTTGCAAGATAATATTGAAAAGATAAATTGCTTATGACTCAATTATATTTTTGCTTGTTAAATACTGCATGTATTGTCTGGGTCAGGAATGGTGGTATGGTTGGGGATGGGCTGCTCCTTTTGTCAGCATCAGGATTTGCAGGATTTGAGGATTTTCATGAGTAGAGTTTGTGCTAAAGAAATGACTTTTGCTTTTACACATGATAAATCTCCAAAACCACATCTCCCTTATCCTCCCATCTTGCAAATCCTGATGCTGACATTTTTCCCACCTATTTCCTGGCACCCAACCCCAGCCTCCATCTATTTGCACATCCTTAATTAATAATCTATTTTTAGTAAAATTATTTTCTGGCATGAACTACGACATCATCGGCGACATCCACGGCCATGCGGACGAACTTGAAAGCCTCCTTCAAAAGCTGGGGTACAAAAAGCAAGGCAATACATACTCTCATTATGAAAGCAGGAAAGTAATTTTCGTAGGCGACTTCATTGACCGCGGCCCTAAAATCCGCGAAACACTCCATCTCGTAAAAGCCATGTGCGATGCCGGAAACGCACAAGCCGTGATGGGTAATCACGAATTCAATGCCATTTGTTTTCATACACCTCATGTAGAACGAGGTGGATTCTTTCGTAGCCCGATTTTTTAATTTTAGAATTGTCCAGAATGTTTGGGGCTCTCTCTACAAAAAAAGAGATGGCACCTCATTTGTTTGTGAAACAGTGTTTGTCAATTGAATACAGGTCGTCCCTGATATAAATGTCTGTCATGTTAATTAGTTTTGGTATTTCGGCATTGAATTTGAAGCTATAATTTGTATATTTAATTTGCCGGAGGAGTCCAGATGTTCGTGAATCGTATCGGCTCAGCTTTTAAAAATTTAAGCGCAAGATTTATGACCATCATCCTTATTCTCATTGTTTTGGTTATTAGTGTAGTTATAAAATCGCTTTACCTAAATGAAGAAAGGAAACTAGCGAGGCTGGCTGAAATAAAATTACCCCCATCTTCATCAATACCCCCAAAGGCTCCGGGATCATCCCCTCTATCAATATCATCATTATTTCCGGAGTCATCTGCTAGATTGGCAGAGCTAGCAGAAAATATTTCTGTTGCTCTCGGAGATATGAATATTAAATTCAACTATGGAATGCATGATCATGAAACACCTGTATTTCGTTTCGGTCTGCCGCTGGCTGAGTTCCAGTCTGATGTTGTAGTTTTTATGAGGCCAAGCTATAATGTTATAACGGTGCTGGTTGGAAATCCTGTTTCTATCCCAAAGTTAAAGCGAAGAGCAGTATATGAATTTATCGGTATGATAAATTATGAGTTTAACCTTGCTAATTTTGAAATGGACAATAAAGATGGTTCATTACGCTTGAGAAATATTCTGTTAATGACTGAACCTGATTCTTTATCAAGCGAGAAGATAAATGGTTGGTTAAAAAACTCCTTTGAAATGATGAACCTTACCTTTCCGGGTTTTATGGCGATTTCTTATGGGAATGCAGTGCCGTCGGAAGTTTGGGCTAAGATTCAAAGTAGGGTTGATCCGAGTTTGAATTGATGTGTTTTGAGATAGCGCCTTGAGTTAAAATCACAATTTCATTCTGAGATTTCAGATTATTAGCGCCTTGAAACAACCATGCTTCAAAAAAGAAAACGAAATATCTTTATCTCTTAAATAATTTATTAATTCTTCAGTTTGTCCGAAATCCCACACATAAAGCTTTCTGATCTTACTCAGCAAATCCAGCAGGTTATCTCAAATTCATTTGGGACGAATTTGTATTGGATAGTTGCTGAGATCTCCGGTCATAAGTTTTATCCTAATCAAGACCGGCATTACTTTGAATTTGTAGAAAAGAATGAAAGTTCGAGTCAGCCGATCGCCAAGGTTAAAGGAGTTTCCTGGTCTCGGGGGTCGCAACGCATCAAGATTTTTGAAAATGAAACCGGACAGGTCTTCGGAAATGATCTGCAGGTATTGGTCAAAGTTAAGGTAGAATTTCATAGTGCTTTTGGCTTCTCATTGGTGCTTCAGGATATTGATCCTTCGTTTACATTGGGGAACTTAGAAAAACAAAGGAGAGAAACGCTTGAACGCTTGTTGCGTGAAGATGCAGATGTTATCCAAAAAGTGGGTGATGAGTATGTGACCAGAAATAAGAAAATCGTTTTCAACAGAGTAATCCAAAATATCGCAGTGATTGGTTCTCCGAACTCTGAAGGCTATATTGATTTCAGTCATACTATCAAGAGCAATAAATTTAACTACACTTTTAGCACTGATATTTACCAGTCATCGGTACAGGGAGCCAGTGCTGAAAAAGAATTGGTTAATAAACTTTTAGCGATTTATGATAGTGGCAAAAAGTATGATTGTGTAGTTATCATACGGGGTGGTGGTGCAAAAACTGATTTCCTGGTGTTTGATAATTATCATCTTGCCAGAGCTGTGGCGAGGTTTCCAATACCGATTATTACCGGCATTGGCCATCATAAAGATGTCAGTATTGTGGATCTTTTGGCTAACACAAGTACCAAGACTCCTACCAAGGCTGCTGAATTCATTGTGTCACATAACAGGACTTTCGAGGATGAAATAATCGTTTTACAAAAGACTGTTATCATCAATTCTCAGCAACTCCTTGGCGATTCATTACAAAAGATAAATGCAACTAACATAATTATCATCAATAAATCACGGATTTTTATAAGTTCTTTTAAAGACCAGTTGACACATATTAATCAGATTGTCATTAACAAAACGAAAACTATACTCTACAACCGCCAGACTAATCTGATTGCACTATTAAACCAGCTGCTTTCCAGGCCAAAAATAATTACGGCAAACAGGCAATCAGAACTTGGAAACCTATTGGATAATATAAGAGGCTATTCAACAAAGTATCTGACGAATCAAAAAGGGTATTTAGGACACTATGTTTCAATTATCAAACTCATGAGCCCGGGCAATATTTTGAAAAAAGGATTTGCAATAATATCAAAGGGAGGTACGATCTTAACAAATGCCGAAGCACTTAAAGCAGGAGATGAACTTACTATTTCCATGGAGAAATACGACGTTATTACCGAAGTAAAATCAAAAACAAAAACAGATGGAGCAAAATTTGACCTATGAAGAGGCTTACGCAGAACTAAAGAAAATTGCAACAGAGATTGAAAACGAATCAGTTTCTGTTGATGTATTAGCCGGGAAAGTGAAAAGAGCTTCGGAACTGATTACCTATTGCCAGGGCAAACTTCGTTCTACTGAGCAGGGGGTTAATAATATTATTAAGCAGATGGAGTCTAAGAAGTCTCCTGAATAGAGCAAACACATTTGCGTGAATCAAGATTACTTATATATATAAAGTCGATGAATTTTTTGCCAGTCTTTAAATAGCCCGAGCGCAGATAGGTTGCGTAGCAATCATTGTATCTTTGTTCCAAAGATTCATGAATACTTGTGATAATATATTCATTATAAATTTTAACATCCGATTCCTATGAAGACAATTTCTGCAATCCCAATCAAAACACCCTTCATTGATCTTATCCTAAACGGCACAAAAACATGGGAGGTCCGGTCCAACAGACGATGCGAGTAAGCGCTTTCAAGGATGTGGCCATGAGACTTGCCGGGATTTCGGAAGCGCAGTGCTGATAGCAAGCTTAAAGTATAGGTTTTCAGTTTGTTAGTACATCAGTTTTTCGGGAGCTGAGAACTTTAGTGGTTCTCATATCGGAATTATTCCATTTCAGTATAAAAAAATTAGTGTCGAAGCCTAAATTCCCGGTTTTAATTTCAAAGTCTTAAGAAGTATAGAATTGAAGTCGAAATATAGTTCTATAAGTTGAAATTGAAAATAGATTTACAGGAGCGGTAAAAATGAATTATATTGAATGTACTCACTTAATATGAATTTGAGTATAATTATTCGGATATTGAATATTGTCATTAGCCCGGGTAGAATGTACACTGATACCTCTCTTAATAAACCGCCAATATTTTAACATCCCTGATATGCTAAGGTTCCATAAATTTGTGGAAGAGTCTAGAAGAAAAATATTTTCATAAAATTTAAATCAGAGGACAATTGCTGTTGTATTAATCATCAGAGGTGCTCATGACTGGTTTAAGAGGAATTCCATTCGATAGGATTAATTGAAAGACTTTTAAAAAAATGATGGTCAAAAAGGTTTTATGCTTTTTACTTTTCTTTCAGTCGACAGTTTGTCTTCCGGCTCAGCATTTGTTTGAAAGGGTCATTGGTGGTCCGGGTTCTGATGTTGCTGTGGCTATTTTTAATGGAGGTACGAAGTATTATTTGGCAGGAACAACGACTTCCGGCGGCGCAGGAAGCTATGATGCCTGCCTGATTCAGACTGATACATTTGGAAATGTTCTTAGTGCCACAAGTGCCGGAAACTTCGGGGAAGATGTAGTTATTTCTGCTGCGATGACCAAGCAAAGAGATATCATCATGGCAGGCTATACAAATAGTTTTGGAACTGAGCATCCTCTGATTATGAAATTCGATCAGTATGGTGCTTTCGTTTGGGGTAAAGTTTTAAATGTTTCGGGATGGGCTCAAGGGCTGACGGTTGATTCATCGGGAAGTTTTTTTGTCACAGGATATGCTTCTCTCACGAACCTTGATGTGTTTTTAGCAAAGTATGATTCATCGGGAACTTTGCAATGGGCCATGTCTTGCGGAGATTCACTATTGAATGAAGGCCGCGCAGTGCTTCTATCGAAGGATGGCGGGGTTCTGGTATCAGGGACAACTCATGTTCATGCGGGTGGTCCTTCTGATAGTTTTGTTTTTAAAACAGATTCTCTGGGGAATTTATTATGGTCTTACTCCTATAGCGTGTCTGGTTTTTATAATTGGGATCTTGGCTATGCCCTGACAGAATTGGGAAATGATATTGTCATAGGCGGCTTAAGTTATACTGGAGCTTTCAATCCTAACCCAAATTCTCCCGATGCTCTGGTGGTCATTCTCGATAGCCTGGGAACTGTTAAAAAAGGTTTGGCCATAGGGAGTGCAGAATATGAAGATTTGCGAAAGTTGATTGTGCAGGATGATGCTACAATCTGTCTCACCGGCGCAGGTAATTTACAAACAAATGGAAATACAGATATTTTATTTATGTGTATTGATACTATGGGAAATATTCTTCAGCAGAGACAATTTGGAGGCAGCACTTTTGATCATGGCCTGTGTCTGGCTCCATTGTCAAATGAAAGAATGCTGATTTCAGGTTATTCCGAAAGTTTCGGCTCAGGACTTGAAGATATATATTTTATAAAAAATCATGAGTCCATACTTACCTGTAATGCCGGAAATCCATCCGTATCTGTTCTTCCGATTCAGATTAAACAGAAAGAAGTTTTCGATGCCAATGCACTTAGTATTGGTATACTTTCTCCATCCTTTGTTTCTCAATCAATTTTTTTCACGGAACAAACTTTATGTACAATAACTTCAGTTTCGGAAAACAAGCCTGCAGCTACTCTTGAATTTTATCCGAATCCTTTTAGCCATGAGATTAATATTGCTCTACCCAAAGATTCCGAAAAAATCATCTCTGTTTCCTTAGTTGACATGAGTGGTAAGGCCTTACTAAAAGTTTCGAATCCATCACTCACGAATGAATTTCTGACTCTTCAAACCAACTCTGTTGCTGCAGGACTTTATTTGCTTGTCATTGAGTATAGCAGTCATTTATCTTCCTACAGATTAGTTCATAAATAGTATATCCAATATGGCATGAAGACTTTTCAAGCCTGGAAGTATTTTTTGGCAAAATTATTTTAAATCCTTTTCATTATTTGCAGTTAGCTCAGGAATCATTAAAGCTGTAGACATAGTTCATGCAAAGCAATGTTGATAGGCGAATTTGCTTCTTGCAGAATAATACTCACCAAATTATTCTCCACAGACAAAGCGATTTCGGCGTTAAGGTGGATTGCCCACCCAATCAGGAATACAAAAGAGGTCGGGCAAGGCCGGCGATAAGGGAGTTTGTTTGGTGTTCTCTATCATTGGATCGAATCTTTAATATTAAAATGAGTAAATCAGGCAGACCTTGCGCTAATAAATGCATTGACCCTGTAAGGCGATTTAGAGGAAGAAGGGAGCTTTGAAGCGGATAGTGAATTGAATCTTTTGAGAGGAAAACAAATTAGTGAAACCGATGACAGAGTCTTAATCTAACTAAAATACGCAAGGGAAATGTCATACACAGAAAACGCTCCGACATGAATGAGTGATATTTTGTGTGATAGAAATTTGAAAAGCTTTGCAAGCCGCTCTTATTTGACAGCGATTCTCAGACCCCAAAAAAATCGAAAATCAAAAATCAAAAATCAGCAATCAAAAATCACCTCACCCCCCAATCAACATCCCAGCTCCCGGCCCCACAGGCAAAGCAAACAGAATCCAGATGGTAAAGAGAATTATCCAACCAATCAGGAAAACAAAAGAGTAGGGGATCATGGTGGCTATTAAAGTTCCGATGCCGGCTTCTTTATCATAGCGTTGCACGAAGGCGATGATGAGAGCGAAGTAGGACATCATCGGAGAAATAATATTTGTTACGCTGTCACCGATGCGGTAAGCGACCTGCACATATTCCGGACTATATCCTAACAGCATGAACATAGGAATAAAAACCGGCGCCATGATGGCCCATTTGGCAGAGGCGCTTCCCATGAACATATTGATGACAGCGGAAACGACAACAAAACTTAAGAGTAAAGGAATAGGTCCGAAGCCACTCGATTTAAGAGTTTCTGCTCCTTTCACTGCAACGATGATTCCTATATTAGTCCAGTTGAAATACGCAACAAACTGCGCAGCAAAGAAAACCAGGACTATGTAGGAGCCGAGTGTTTGCATGGATTTCGCCATGCCGTTCATCACATCTGTATCGTTCTTTATCGTTTTAGCTCCTATACCATACGCAATACCCGCAAAGGCAGAACCAAGAAAGATAAATGCAACGATACCTTTTAGGAAAGGAGATTTCAATAAACTTCCTGTCTCTATATCTCTCAGAAAACCATCTGCAGGAATTGTTCCAAACAACACGATAATCAGCAGAAGTATTGAAACAAGCGTGGCGTATTTTAGTCCTTTCTTTTCTTCTTTCGTTAATGCTTTGATCTCCTCAGCTTTTTCCGGTCCCTTGTATTCGCCTAAGCGGGGAACGACAATCTTCTCCGTTACCCATGTTCCAAGTCCGGCAATAAGAAAGGTGGAGACGAACATAAAATAATAGTTACATGCCGGATTCACTTCATAAGCCGGTTGAATAATGCGTGCCGCTTCTTCAGAGATTCCGGCAAGTAATGGGTCAATTGTTCCGAGAAGGAGATTGGCACTATAGCCACCGGATACTCCGGCAAATGCAGCTGCAAGGCCTGCAATCGGATTTCTGCCTATTGCAAGAAAGATCATAGCTGAAAGAGGTACCAGAATAACATAACCAACTTCACTCGCAGCATTTGATAAAACCCCTGCAAATACAATCACAAAAGTGAGCATGTTGCGTGGAGCCTTGATAACGAGTAAGCGCAGACTGGTTCCAATAAGTCCGCTTCCTTCTGCAACTCCTATTCCTAATAATGCAACCAGCACGGTTCCCAGCGGAGCGAAGTCAGTAAAATTCTTGATCATCATCTCAAGAATTTTATGAAATCCTTTTACAGAAAGCAGGTTGACAGGAATGACTTCAAGTCCTGTACCGGGATGCATTACCCTTATATCCGCCAAACTAAATAACCAGGATGCTATTACTACCAAAAAAGCCAGTATTGCAAACAAGGTTGCAGGATGTGGTAGCATATTTCCCACTTTCTCAATGATGCTAAGCATTTTCGCTATGGGGCCGCTGGCTTGTCTTTCTGATTTTAAATTCATAAGCTGATTCTGTCTGGCGACAAGATATAAACTTATTTCAATAATAAATCATACCGGGAAAGCAGCCGAATTGAGCGCAGTGATGATGAGCACTCAGTGAAAATATCGTACATGAATAATTTTCTTGTTCCTTTATTGAAGGTGTTTCAATAAATAATACTTAAATCGGAGAAAAAAAAATTAGATTAAAACAGAAATACAATATTTTGGAAAGGTGCCTTTCTCTACAGTCCTATGAAAAATATATACTTTTAGTGCACTATTTGATTAAGGTAACTTTCCCCGACAAAGTATGAGTATCTCCATAGATATCCAGCACCTTGGCTTTCCAGACGTAGACATCATTTTGCGCTTCTATGGAAGAGTTTCGATAGCTGCCATCCCAGTGTTCCTCGAAACTTTTTGTGACGAAAATTTCTTCACCCCAACGATTTAAAATTACCAGATCAACGGATTCGATACCTTGTCCGGAGATTTCGAAGAAATCATTTTTTCCATCTCCATTGGGAGAAAATGCATTCGGTGCAAAGACGCTGAATTCAGGATTTATCAACGCGATTTTAGATATCGTATCAGTACAACCATTTTCGTTTTCAGAAACGAGCATTACAGTATACCTGCCGGGTTCGTAATACCTATGCATGGTAGAAGGGCCTTCATAGGTACTGTTGTCACCAAAATCCCAATACCAGTTTTTACTGAGTTGTGATCTTTCACTGAAATTTATATCCGGCATAAAAATCGTAGTTTGTTCAGGATCCATTACAAAATCAGAAACAGGCCTGGTCAATACGGTGATCAGTTCTTTTTTACTTTGAGTTCCAAAGCAGGATAAATAGTTTGATACGGTAAGTTCCACATCATATACACCCGGACTATTATATACATGTGTCGGATGTTGTTCGTCACTGAAGCTTCCGTCCCCAAAACTCCAATTCCAGCTAGCGCCGCCCGGGTCCAGTGAGCTTGAGCTGTCAGTAAATGCGGTGGCTAAAGGCATACAGCCATGAAGGCTTTCGGCTGAAAATCTTGCCTGTGGATAATCGTACACATAAATATTTTTATCCATCGAGGAGATACATCCATGATCAGATATAGTGCTCAAGCTAATGGTGTATGTGCCGGAATCAGGATAAGTATAGGTGGGGTAGGCATCTGTTGAACTTCCGATTCCGTCACCAAATGCCCAACTGCGGGAAATAATACTCCCTGTTTGAATGATAGAATGATCGCTGAATGCAACCACATCGCCATCACAAAAAGTTGTATCAGCCCCATAGGAAAAATAAGTATATGGCTTGGGATAGATAGTTACATCATCAGCGAATTGAGAAACACAGCCTTTGTCGCTCAATACATCTAAGGTCACATGGTAACTGCCATTTACAGGATATGTATATACCGGACTTTGCACGGTGTCTGTCGTGCCTTCACCCATTTGCCAATACCAACTGACGATATTGGTTCCATATGCATTGCTGTTATCATTAAATACGGTTGGTATTCCCACGCAGTCGTCCTGAAAATTAAATGCCGCATCGATACGGTTAACTTTAGTATATTGGTAATTGCTGTCTGTACAACCGTTGGCGGCTGTAACAATCAGTTCAATCCTGTATGTTCCGGTATCCTGATAAACAAATGTAGGTAGCAAGTCAGATGAAGTGTTTCCATTTCCATCATTCCAGTTGTAAGTGCTTATGCTTGATGTAACGATGGATGAAGTGTTGGATATACTGAGAGGAGTACCTATACAAACATTTGTCAATGCAAATTCAGCTTTCGGATTTTCAATTACATCGACAATATTGCTGATTGTATCCTTACAACCTGAGGGAGTGGAGGTGATTAAAGTAACCTGATGAGGCCCTGCCGCGGCATAAGAATGTACCGGGTATCTGTCTGTGCTTGTCTGGCCATCTCCAAAATCCCAATACCATTCGTTAATGGCTTCATTAATATATGTGGAAGCGTCAGCGAAGGTGACGTTCTGCTGGCAATACGATGTCACGTTAAAATTTGCGTTAACAACCGTGGCATACAATTGTGTTGAAAGTGTGGCGGAGCATCCGGTTACCGAGGTAATCGTAACAGAGTAAACTGAACCGGGGGTGGGATTGTGTAAGGCAACTGTCCGCGTTGTATCACCGGTTGACCACAGATAACTGAATCCCTCTGGTGCCGTAAGTACTGCAGGGATACTTGAATTAGAACAAAAGCTTCCTGTAATTTGAAGTGGGGAACATGATGCTTCAAGATAAGCATACCCGTAATGTGCTCCTTGGGAACAATCGCCGGTAGAAAATTCTATAGAGATACTTTGGCCTTGGAAGGCTGAGAGATCTATTCCTACGGTTGTCCAGTTTTTGTATCTGACAGTACCACATGACCTGAAGCCGGGAATGCTCGCTGATGCGACCACTGAATATAATCCGCAGACAGGATCTATCAAATTCCCCGAAGCATCGAGAACTTTGATTTCAAACCTGGGTTGTTCGGGTTGTGAGTGATTTGGATCCTGAAGTACCACAGCATAGCGGTAAATAAATAAAGAAGAACTAGGTGAGACCAAAAATGTATAGGTCAATCGTTCTGCCTGCCTACCCGTACTTGAGTTGCCGAGTCTCGCAGAATAATTTCCGCCTCCCGGATAAACAACTGGTACAGAATCGCAGGTGTTGGGATCTAAACCGGGTCCCGACATAATAGTATGCCTTCCGTTAACTATGCCTGAGTTGGGTGTATTGATCGGACAACAGGTTCCGGTTTTACCAGTCCAGCCACTCAAATCTCCCATTTCAAAATCAATATTCGCACATGAACTTTGACTAAAGCTTTCTGCACTGAATTGAGTCAATAAAATAGTTGCTGTGAGAAATGTGTAATGCTTGAAAAAATGTGTGAAGAAAGCCATGCCGCCATAAAATTAAAATCCAAAAAATAAAAGACCTTTTAATTAAAAATAATTGAATTTGGGAATTCCTACCAAATATAATTAATTAGCCGAGATTCAAAAAGAAATATTTGGCCGGTGAAATGAAGCAGTCATTTAGAAATTTGACTAAAAAGGAAACATATACTTGTTTTTGACTGATATGTTAAAATTATACCTGCTTTTTAAGTCCTGAATATTTTCGGTTTTCCCTAATCACGGGGTAAATAATTTGGCCAGGTTTACATGAATTAATACTAATTATTTCGGTGGGCCGCAGGTATAAAAAAATGTGGCAAGGAATTTTATTAAGCTACGCAGATAGATTGCGTTGTGAGGGATGTATATTTAATAAAAATTACTATAGCATGAAAAGACTGGAATTTCTTAATAAGTTATTTGGCGCGGCTGCCATGATGCTCTTGCCACTTGGTTTGATTAATCCGGTGGAAGAAAAAAAGAAAACATCTCTGCTTAAATTCGGAATACGTGGTTTTCAATATTACCGTGGTCCGGATCTTATTCATTCAATGCGAAAAGGGGACAAGTTGACTATAGTAAGGGAGCCTGATAATAAATTTGATAAAAATGCAATAGCACTGTATTATCAGAATCAGAAAATCGGTTTCGTCCCGCGAGAAAAGAATGCTGTACTTAGTCGATTGCTTGACTCCGGCAGATTGGATTTATCGTCGGAGATTTTGGAACTTAGAAATGACGATGTCTCATGGGACGAGGTTTCAGCTGTAATTTTTATCCCTGCTTCCGTTAATTTAGCCGCTTAGTTTTTCAAACTCTGAAATCAACAGGTATTCCCAGCTCGAGGGAGATTCTCTTTGCCAGATCGATTCCTTCCTTAGAGAAGGGCCAGGCATATAGATTTTTAATCCGGTGATCCCGCATCATAATCTTTAGTGCATTGAGGGCGGTTTTAAATGCCAGCCCCTTCTTCCTGAATTCAGGGAGCACAAGTGCGGAACAGAGATAAACAGCCTCATAGTTTTGCCCAACAGGAGTTAAATTGAATAATTCTTTTTCTGAAATTTCTTTTTTCAAAAACCCTTGCATGATTTCATTTGTCGTTGGGATGAGCAGTATCCAGACAACAGGTCCGTCTCCCTCAATGTGTGAGGAAAGCGAATGGGGGTGAATCATCTCCAGCTTTTCCATCACTTCTTCAGTTACGTCCAATTGATCAGGATCTGTGCGTGTCGCGAATACCTCATCCGCAAGCTGAATCATTCGCTGAAAATTGGAACTTGATTGCATAGGATAAATAAATAGTGAGGATTAGAAATTGTTGGCAAGAGGAACCTTGCTTCAGAAACTCAGTTGGGTTTTTTATTGCCACGAATGCACAAATAGAAGCTAAGGAATTTGTGCCGTAGCTTTGCACAGCATCAAATTTGATTCGCTCTTATTTAACGAGAGAAATTCGTGCATTTGTGGCAAAAATATTTTACCTCTATGAAATACCCGGCAAAATCCGGAGTTTTAAATTCAGCCTTTCTCAAAATATTTTAACTCCATCCTCTCCCCGTCAAATACCCCATAGGAATCATAGCGAATCCAGTCACCTAAATTAATATAGCGGCCGGTGCCATTGATAGCAATATCCAATGGAAGATGACGATGCCCAAAAATCAAATAGTCGTAATGCTTTTTCTCCAGCAATTCTTTTGAATGAATTACCAGCCATTCTTTTTCTTCGCCCAAAAACTTTTCATCAATCGTACCGGTTGCAATCCGGCTCTTCTTCGAAAAATAGTTAGCCAGGCCAATTCCGAAATTAGGATGGAGACGTGCAAATAACCACTGGCATACAGGATTCGCAAAAACCTTTTTTATAAATTTGTAACCATGGTCTCCGGGACCTAAGCCATCACCATGCCCTATATAAAAACTCTTGCTACCATAAATTGCTTCAATAGGAGCCCTGTAGACCTTCAGCTTTAGCTCCTTCTCCAGGTAGTCAAAAATCCACATGTCGTGGTTGCCTGTGAAATAATGAATGGGAATTCCTGCGTCTGAGATCTCTGCCAGCTTGCCGAGTAATCGAACGTATCCACGTGGAGCCACAGTTTTATATTCAAACCAAAAGTCAAAGACATCGCCCAGTAAGTACAGCTCTTCCGCATCCGCTTTGATGGAATCCAGCCAGCGAACGATTTTCTTCTCCCGTTCCAGACTTTTTTCGTAAGTCGGCACTCCAAGGTGAAAATCAGAAGCAAAGTATATTTTTTTTCCTGCTTTCAATTAGAAATTTATTTTACGTAATAGGTTCAAAGGATTTAATTTTGTCAGTCTTAATTCCCAACGAATCAGATTTCCATAGTTCCAGTCTCTCTGTTCAATAATATAATCTATGTCAGATGACCAGACCAGAGGAAAATAGATCACAAAAATATCTTTTATTATCGGTAGTTCAACACCGGCATCAAAACTGACGGCTTTAGCTTCAGGATAGGCTTCTGCGGCCTTGTTATAACCGGAAATATTTGCATAAATTTTAAAAGGTATTTTGCCCGGAAGGGTAGTGCTTAGGTTTAATCCTGTCATCCATTCATCGGCCTTGCGGTAGAATGAAGTAGGAATATTCAGGCCGGCATCGGCTGTATAGAATTGTTGTGATAGTATTCCGGTGCTCTCACTTCTTCCTAAAAATACTTCGTCAAATAAATAATCATCGAGACCTCCATAGCCGCTGGTTCTTAGTCGGTAGTCAGCTTCAGGAGTACTGGTTGATGAACGATTCAGGTAGCCTGCATAAAACCGAATGAAAAATCCTTTTTCGGTAGAATTATAATTGATGAAATTGTTTGTTGTCAATGCTAATTTAAAATATTCACTATTGCCTGTAAGTTGTAATTTCAACTCAGAAGCTTTGAGAGCGTTATTATTTACTCTCATGTATTCCGTTTGAAAATGGTTGTACTTTTGCGTTCCCGAATTAAAAAATAGTCCCTTCTCAATCCAAACGTGACGTAAGCTAATATATTGTTCAACCTGCTCACGAGGTTTGTTGTTGCGTAATTGGAATATAATCTTGTTATCTGATTTGGAAAAATATAAATTTATATCATCTGCCAGGCTATCCTTTGATGCCTTTGTTCCAAACGCATAATGACTGAATCCGGTCTCCAGGCTGATCTTTTGAAAAACTCCCTTTTGTGGATACAGATGATAACGCAGATCAGCTCCTCCGGCCATATCCATTGTCTTAAAGGCAAACAATGGTGCCAATGTATATTCGAATTTCTTCTCAGGTAAGAATACATTGTGCAGTACTATACCTGCCATTGGACCATTGTAATAATTCCATCCTGCAATCGGTGAATAAAAGCGCTGTGTGCTTGTAGGATCTTCGATTGCTGCCGGAAATATCATACGGAGTTTTTCCTTGCGCTTCAAGGGGCCGTTTGTTTTAATGCTATTGTCGTCTCTGTACAGCTCCGGCATACGTTCGCTTGCGTCTATACGAAAGGCGTCACAGTCTGTACAGGACAGATTAATTGTTTTCTTTCCCTTGAATCCTTCAATCCATGTTTCCGCAGTGACTTTTCCATTCTTAAAGCTGCTTATGGAAATTGGTGCTGCGATTTGTTTCGTGTTTTTAAGGCTTAGCTCGTAGCTTCCGTCAGACTGTTTCTGTGAAATTTTATTAATGGAATAATTTATTTTTTTTGTACTGAAAATTAAGTCATCAAAGAACCAATCAAGGTTTTTGCCGGATGTGTTTACAAAAGAAATTTTCATATCTGCCGGATCGGGATGCTTGTATTTCCAGCTTTCATAATAATTTTTAATACAGGCATCAAAAAGTGAATCACCGAGGTAATCAAGCATATAATCAAATCCCAAGGTGAGTTTATGATAAACGGATTTAGGGTAATTGATTCTGCTGAATACTTCCGAACTCTGGTCAGGTGTTTGATCTGAATTTTTTCTTGCGGCCATCAGATAGCTCAGGTACTGACTGTCACGATGGTTCATTTTCTCTATACCAAAAAGCTTATTACTTTTCCCCATCTTCACAAATTTTTCGTCTTGCCTTGAGGAGTCCTTTGCATGTTTGGTATACAAGTAACGTGTTTCGTAAAAATTTGTGAGCGATTCGTCCATCCATGGATGCCTGCGTTCGTTGTTACCGACAATTCCGTAAAACCAGTTGTGAGCGACTTCATGAACAACAGCTTCTTCCAATTCAAAGGGGTCTCCGTAATTTCCAATGGCTGTAATCATAGGATATTCCATTCCGTCACCGCTGGCCTTGGTTACGTCTACCGCAGTTACACTCGAGTAAGGGTAGGGGCCAATCCAATTTGAAAAATAGACAATCGCGTCATGCAGATGTTCCGGGACCTTTTTCCAATACATTGCCTCTGCATTGGTAAAGAAGGCCCAGGTGCTAATTGCTTTGTCTGCACCCGGAATGCTTACTTCTCCCTTTAAGACATGCCATCGTTTATCGCTAAACCATGCAAAGTCATGCACGTTTTCTTGTTTGTAACGAAGGGTTTTAAGTTTTTCTGAAGATGCAGGGAAGCTCATGTCATCAGGAAACGAATCCAGTTTTGCTGTTTGATCGGCCTTCATGTTGAGCCATTCGATTTCCTTTTCTCCATTGATTAATTCTCCTGTTGCTCCTACCACATAGTTTTCCGGAAGTGTTATTCGTACATCAAATGTTCCGAATTCACCATAATATTCTCCTTTATCCAAATAGGAAAAATAATTCCAGCCATTTTTGTCATAGACTGCCGGCTTAGGATACCATTGTGTGAGAAAATAGGATTGCCCTAAATGCCCGAGTCTTGATATTTTAGCAGAAGGAATTTTTACATGAAAAGGTGTGCTAAGCGTGAGGCTTGTTCCCGGAGCTAAAGCTTTGTTAAGTTTTATTCTGCAGATATCAATTGAATCATTGATTAAATTCCAGCTGACCTCTTCGCCATTCACCTGAAAGTTGAGTGAGTCAATGTAGCCGCTGTCTTTCTTTTTCAGGTTAAGCATCGTTGTAAATCCGTCAATATAAAAAGAGCGGGCTAAAGGCGTATTCTCGTCTTTGTAAGCATTAGGCCACAGATGAATATAGAGTTCTTTCAGTTCATCCGGAGAGTTGTTTGTGTAGACAAGTGATAAGTTACATGATAATTCATGTTTCTTGTCATCCAACTTTACATCGATGCTATACTCAACTTTCTGTTGAAAATACGCTTGTGCATTTACAGAAAAAGTAAAGCACATAAAAATCACAAGAACAAAAATGCTCTTTAGATTTGAGAAACATAAATTCATATCGATTAGAAAACGCAATTTCAATAGCTGATGCAGGTGTCGCGACATAGTATTGCAAAATACTCGCAATTGTCTAAATCGCAACAATCAGAATCAGGAATTTATACCCAATGCTTCGCGTATTTTATTCTCCAACTCAGGACCTCTCAGGCCTTTCCCAATAATTTTTCCTTCCTTATCGAGTAATACACTAAAGGGAATCGCATCTACACCATAGGCTTTGGCAACCTGACTATCCCATTTCTTTAATTCGCTGACCTGATTCCATGTCAGTCCATCCTTAGAAATGGCATTCTTCCATGCCTCAGCATTTTCATCAAGAGATACGCCAAAAACGGTGAAGCCTTTGGACTTATATTTTTTAAATAAGGAAACAATAAACGGGTTCTCCTGCCTGCATGGGCCACACCAGCTTGCCCAAAAATCAACCAGCACCACATTTCCTTTTAATGAAGAGAGACTGACTGGATTTCCTTCAGGCGAAGGAAGGCTTATCTCAGGTGCCATAGATCCGATTGGAAGTTTTCGCATTTCTGCCAGTAGTCCTTTAAAGTCTGTCACATATTTATTTCCGGGATGTGCTTTTTCCAGATTTTCTCCAAGCGAAACCATCAAATCGATACTTTTATTTTGATCCAGGTATTTTGTCGCCGACAAGGCAGCCAATGATGATTTGTTATCAGAAACAAATTTCTCACTAAAATTTTTCATGCTTTCTGAATAGAATGCTTGCAGTTTGTTCCCTGTCTCAGTTGCCTCCTCAGGGTTCGTGCTTCTCACGTCCGCATAAATTTTGTTCAGGGAGTCGCCAAGGTTTTTTTCAAAATGTCTTAATTGTCGTATGAGCTCCGAATCTTTAGAGCCTTTTACTTCATAGCTTGCATCCAGTTTTTCTGCATTTCCGGTAATTTCAACGCTCTCGCCTCCTTTTAAAATGAGAAAAATTACATTGGCCGGATCCGTCCTGAATACATAATAATCCATTTCTTTTACCGGATTCTTCATTTCAAATTCTCCATCCTTGTTTGTCACAACTGAGTCAAGCGTTTTTTCTCCGGCTTCTGATATAGACTGTAGGTATACCGTTACTTCAGATGCATTGGACAAAGTTCCATGAATAGTTCCGCCGCTTTTATCTTTATTGTCACAGGCGGAAATACTTAGGATTAAAATTGCTGAAATGAGCAGGCGAAATAAATTCATTGCTATTGTTTTTTGGAATTATGGATCGTGGCAGAAGTCTAATGTTTTTTTTTAGCCACGAATGCACCTTTAGACCCCAAGCTAATGGTTAATCCCAAAGATTGATGTTAGTGAAGAGGAGCAAATTACTAAAGCAGGATTGATAATTTCTAAAATTGTAATAATAAATTTGTGAAACGGA
>SHNE01000014.1 GCA_004295015.1 Bacteroidota bacterium
TTGGTTCTAAGAGCAAAAAGGGCAAAAAAAAGCGGAATAAAACTTTCGTCCTATTCCGCTTTTTATAATTTATGAGATTATTATTCTTCATTATCCTTTTTATCGTCTGACTTCTTCTTCGCTGCAGGCTTCTTAGCTGCCGCTTTCTTAGGAGCTTTAGCTTTTGGTTCTGCGCCCTCAGCTTCAGGAGCATCACCGGTGGTCGCTGCTGCTTTCTTCTTCGCACCGCTACGACGCGTAGTCTTAGCTGCCTTCTTAGCCGGAGCTGCACTTGTACCTCCAAGCATGAGTTCGTTGAAGTCAACCAATTCCATCATACACATCTCAGCATTGTCACCTAAGCGATTCTGCAATTTGATGATGCGTGTATATCCACCTGCACGCTCAGCTACTTTTGGAGCTACATCGCGGAATAATTCAATAACAGCAGACTTATCCTGAAGGTATCTGAAAACCATCCTGCGTGAATGGGTAGAATCTGTTTTTGAACGTGTGATAATAGGCTCGACATATTTACGCAAAGCCTTTGCCTTAGCTAATGTAGTCGTGATACGCTTAGCCATGATTAATGACGTAGCCATATTCGAAAGCATTGCTTCACGATGACTGTGTTGTCTTCCGAGGTGATTTATTTTCTTACCGTGTCTCATTTTATTGTCTGTTGTTTCTGCTAATAAATTTTTAGCAGAACCGATTAATGTTTATTTATTACCGCTTACTTTTTGTCAAGGTATTTTCCAACATTCATTCCGAAAGTCAGATTTTTTGCGCGTACCAACTCTTCCAATTCAGTCAATGACTTCTTACCGAAGTTGCGGAATTTTAAAAGGTCAGCTTTGTTATAAGAAACCAGGTCACCCAAAGTTTCTACATCAGCAGCTTTGAGGCAATTCAAGGCGCGAACGGAAAGATCCATATCGACCAGTTTTGTGCTCAGCAATTGACGCATGTGCAATGTATTCTCATCTAATTCCTCTGTCGGAGTTTTCTCTTTTGTTTCAAGAGTGATTTTCTCATCAGAGAACAACATGAAATGGTGAATCAGAATTTCAGCAGCCTCTTTCAATGCTTCTTTCGGATGGATAGATCCATCCGTAGTGATTTCCATGATCAACTTTTCATAGTCAGTCTTTTGTTCCACACGATAGTTTTCTACTGAATATTTAACATTCCTGATCGGAGTGAAAATAGAATCAGTAAATATTGTTCCGATAGGAGCGCTTCCTGTTTTGTTCTCTTCAGAAGGAACATAACCGCGGCCTTTATCGATATGAAGATCCAAAGTCAACTTAACACTAGGCTCCATGTTACAGATAACCAACTCAGGATTTAACACCTGGAACGCAGTAGTGAATTTGCTGATGTCACCTGCAGTGAATTCAGTTTTTCCACTTACGTTGATAGTTACCTTCTCTGTATCTGTACCTTGAATCTGCTGCTTGAAACGAACCTGTTTTAAATTCAAAACAACTTCAGTAACATCTTCCACTACTCCTTTGATCGTAGAGAACTCATGATCCGCTCCGTTCATTTTCACTGACGTGATCGCGTGCCCTTCTAATGAAGAAAGCAGGATACGACGCAGTGCATTACCAACCGTGATTCCGTAACCTGGTTCAAGCGGTCGAAATTCAAACACGCCATGACGCTCATCTGAGTGAATCATTATCACTTTGTCCGGACGTTGAAATGCGAGGATAGCCATTGTATAATTTGTTGTTTAAGGTTAAAAATTGTTTGTCTGCATTTTGCTTTCTGACATACATCAGAAGCAGGAGGCAATCGTTTACTTAGAGTACAATTCGACGATCAACTGTTCTTTGATATTCTCATTGATCTGATCGCGTGCAGGAAGATTTAAAATCTTTCCGCTCATTGTAGCCTTATCCCACTCTAACCATGAATGCTTATTCACATGACCAGTCATTGCTTCAATGATCACTTCAAGTCCTTTTGAGCTTTCACGAACACCGACTACATCCCCTGCTTTGCAAGTGTATGAAGCGATGTTTACCACTTTACCATTTACGGTGATGTGTCTGTGACCAACCAACTGACGAGCCGCCATACGGGTAGGAGCAATTCCTAAACGATAAACGATATTGTCAAGGCGAGCCTCGATTAACTGCAGAAGGTTTTCTCCTGTGATACCGGCTTTACGTGATGCACGAACGAAAATCTTAGCGAACTGACGCTCCAGGATTCCATACATGTATTTCACCTTTTGCTTTTCCATCAGCTGCACAGAGTATTCACTCTGCTTTGCACGCTTCTTGGTTTGCCCGTGTTGTCCGGGAGGGTATGTTTTACGTTCAAATGCCTTATCAGGACCGAAGATCGGTTCACGAAACTTCCGGGCTATCTTGGTTGTAGGTCCAGTATATCTTGCCATGGTAATTTATTTCTATCTGTTTTAATGATTATTTCTGTTCTCTGATTAAACGCGACGCTTTCCCGGAGGACGGCAACCGTTATGTGGAATCGGTGTGATATCCATGATTTCAGTTACTTCTATTCCGCTCTGGTGAAGAGTACGGATTGCAGACTCACGTCCGGCACCCGGGCCTCTTACGAAAACTTTTACTTTGCGAAGTCCCATGTCATGAGCAACCTTAGCACAATCAGCTGCTGCCATCTGAGCAGCATATGGTGTGTTTTTCTTAGAGCCCTTAAAGCCCATCTTGCCGGCAGAAGCCCATGATATCACCTGTCCTGACTCATTGGTCAGAGAGATAATGATATTGTTGAAAGTCGCGCTGACGAATGCTTTTCCTGTCGCATCCACCTTCACTACTTTTTTCTTTGCTGTCTTGCCCTTTGCAGAGCTTTGTTGTTGAGTAGCCATGATGATCAATTACATTTTAGCTGCCTTCTTCTTGTTGGCAACAGTTTTACGTTTTCCTTTTCTGGTTCGGCAATTGGTCTTGGTGCGCTGTCCGCGTACAGGTAATCCGTTACGGTGACGCATTCCGCGGTAACAATTGATATCGACTAGACGTTTGATGTTAAGCTGAACTTCAGAACGAAGTGCACCTTCCACTTTCATCTCATTGATGATGTTACGGATGTTAGTCAACTGTTCGTCATCCCACTCTTCAACCTTAGTATTAAAATCTATACCGGCCTGCGACAGGATTCTCTGAGCTGTTGAAGGTCCGATTCCATAGATGTAAGTCAGACCAATCTCGCCTCTTTTGTGTTTCGGTAAATCT
The DNA here is from genome assembly GCA_004295015.1 of Bacteroidota bacterium. Classification (GTDB taxonomy): domain Bacteria; phylum Bacteroidota; class Bacteroidia; order AKYH767-A; family 2013-40CM-41-45; genus QQVM01. Next base: position 3,213 of record SHNE01000014.1, read on the forward strand.
ATACCAGCAATACGAGCCATTTATTATTTGTTATGTGTTGTTAATAGATAATTTTTTGAAAAATCTTTTCGGTTCAGCAGATGGATTAACCCTGGCGCTGCTTAAACCTTGGATTCTTTTTGTTGATGACATATAATCTTCCCTTTCTGCGGACGATTTTGCAGTCAACACTTCTTTTTTTGATTGCGGGTTTAACTTTCATTTCTTTTTGTTTTTATCGCTTGATGGATGATCCGAAAACCGATCCGAAATAATTCTATTTATACCTGTATGTTATTCTTCCTTTTGTCAGATCATATGGAGACATTTCAACTTTCACTTTATCGCCGGGAAGGATTTTGATGTAGTGCATCCGCATCTTTCCGGAAATATGTGCTATTATCTCATGTCCGTTTTCCAATTCCACGCGGAACATGGCATTTGATAATGCTTCGATGATCGATCCATCTTGCTCTATGTTTGCCTGTTTAGCCACGTTTAATTGATCACTTTATTTTGAATGTTAGAACTAACTGCTTTTTCAATAAATTCAAATGAGCTTAGAATATCCGCACTCACTTTTCTAATTGCCACTGTATGTTCAAAATGTGCTGATGGTTTATTGTCCGCTGTTCGAACTGTCCAGCCATCTTTCTCATGAACTACTCCTTTCACCCCCATATTGATCATCGGTTCAATTGCGATAACCAATCCTTCTCTGAGAACAAGTCCGCTTCCGCGCTTACCGTAGTTAGGCACTTCCGGTTTCTCGTGAAGGTGCCTTCCGATTCCATGTCCTACGAGTTCACGCACTACTGAATATCCATTCAGTTCAGCATGAGCCTGTATAGCATGACTCACATCTCCCAACCGATTTCCTGCAATAGCCATCTCAATGCCTTTGTAAAGGCTTTCCTTGGTTACTCTAAGCAACTGAAGTGTTTCGTCATCAACTTCACCTATACTAAAAGTGTAGGCAGAATCTCCGTAAAAACCATTCTTCAGAACTCCACAATCAACCGAACAAATATCCCCATCGCTGAGTTCTTTTGTATTCGGAATACCATGGACGACCTGAGAATTCACTGAAATACATAATGAATTGGGAAATCCATTATAATTCAGGAATGCCGGAACGGCATTGTTATCGCGGATGAAGGTTTCAGCAATTTTATCTAAGGCCAGTGTTGTTACACCGGGCCGGATTGCTTTGGCCACTTCAGCCAGGGTTTTGGCAACAAGTAAAGAACTCTCTCTTAATATTTCAATCTCTTCCTGTGTCTTGTAGTACAGCATTCTCCTTCGATTCTAATTTGCGAGTCCTTTTGCAGAACTCTCACCTGTATTACTCCGGCACATTCTTAATCCAATTATACGGCAGTTGCGACCGGCGAACTTCTTCCTTTAATCTTTCCACCACTCTTCATCAGTCCATCGTAATGACGCATGAGCAAATGACTTTCAATCTGTTGTAATGTATCCAGAACGACACCCACCATGATTAACAATGATGTTCCACCATAGAAATGGGCAAAGTTGTTATTTACGTTTAATAGCATTGCGAAGGTCGGCAGGATTGCAATTAATGCAAGGAATATAGATCCCGGCAATGTTATGCGTGACATCACATCATCAATAAATTCCGCCGTGCTCCTTCCCGGTTTAACCCCCGGAATAAATCCGTTATTTCTTTTCATATCATCAGCCATCTGATTTGGATTCACAGAAATTGCCGTGTAGAAATAAGTGAAAAGTATGATTAAGGTCGCGAAGACGAAATTATACCAGAATGAAGTGAAGTTTCCAAATGTTGCAAGAACACCTGCAGATGCACTGGCATCCGGGAAAAACTGCGCAACTGTTGCAGGAATAAACATAATTGCCTGAGCAAAGATGATAGGCATTACCCCTGCAGCATTTACCTTTAATGGAATGTACTGACGTACTCCACCATATTGTTTATTTCCAACAATCTTCTTGGCAAAGTTTACAGGAATTCTTCGTGTACCCTGCACCAACATGATCGTTGCAGCTATGACGGCCCCCAACATCACCAATTCGATAAGCAACACTACCAAACCTCCCCCTTGGTTAACACGAGAGAAGAATTCGTCACGTAATGAGTGTGGAAGACGTGCGATGATTCCGATCATGATGATCAAAGAAATACCATTTCCTATTCCCTTATCAGTAATTTTTTCACCTAACCACATTACAAACAATGTTCCGGCTGTTAACAACACAATTGAAGTGAACCAGAATGTGAATGGTGATACTAATTCAGGATTTGTAACTGAGATGATTGCACCCGGTACCTGTGAACGCAAATTCACAATGTATCCCGGAGCCTGCATAGCAGTAATTCCGACAGTCAGCCAGCGTGTCATCTGATTGATACGCTTTCTTCCGCTCTCACCTTCCTTTTGAAGTTTTTGGAAATATGGAACTGCAATACTCATCAGCTGAATCACAATGGATGCAGAGATATAGGGCATGATTCCCAATGCAAAAATGGAAGAGTTGGAGAACGCACCTCCTGAAAACATATCAAGAAGACCTAAAACTCCACCACTCGTCTGGTTCTGCAAAGCAGCAAGCTGCTCAGGGTCTACTCCCGGCAACACAATGTGCGCACCGAGACGGTAGATCAGCAGAAAGAAGAGGGTGTTGAGAATGCGAACTCTCAAGTCTTCAATCTTAAAGATATTACGTATTGTTTGGATCAGATTTTTCATACTTAAATGATAGCTGTTGTGCCGCCTTGTCCTTCAATGGCTGCTTTCGCAGTAGCGGAGAATGCATGAGCTGTTATTTCAATCTTGGATTTTAATTCACCACGACCGAGAATTTTAACTTTATCATTTTTTGACGCCAGGCCATTCTCAACGAGAATTGCAGGTGTGATTGCGCTCAACTTGTTTTTTTCAACCAATGCCTGAATAGCATCAAGGTTTATTCCGTGGTATTCTACGCGGAATGGATTTTTAAATCCAAACTTAGGAACACGACGTTGAAGTGGCATTTGCCCTCCTTCAAATCCACGTTTGGCGCTATAGCCGGAACGTGATTGTGCACCTTTGTGTCCGCGTGTAGATGTACCTCCCCGGCCTGAACCGGTTCCTCTTCCGAGACGCTTGTTTGTTTTGACTGAACCTTTTGCCGGTTTGAGTGTCGATAAATTCATGATAGACTCCTCTGATTGTTAATGCAATTTCTTGCGTTCAATTAAATTTCTTTTACTTCAACAAGGTGATTCACCTTGGATATCATTCCTTGGACTTGTGGTGTAGCTTCAACTTCCACAGAACGATTAAGCTTACGAAGCCCCAGTGCGAACAGAGTCTTCTTCTGACTAATATGTCTGTCAATTCCGCTTTTTACCAATGTGATTTTCACTTTTGCCATTGTTGTATTCTTTTAGTCGCTGATGAAAGCGATTATCCGTTAAAAACTTTTGTCATTTTTATTCCACGATGCTGTGCTACAGTTGCAGGGTCACGCATTTTTAACAATGCGTCAATCGTCGCTTTCACCACGTTGTGTGGATTTGAACTTCCTTTTGACTTTGCAAGTACATCATGTATTCCAACACTCTCAAGAACTGAACGCATCGCACCTCCGGCAATTACTCCTGTTCCGGGAGCTGCAGGCTTTAGATATACCAAAGCACCTCCAAATTTTCCATAAGCCTCATGCGGAACCGTTCCTCTGAGAATTGGAACTTTTACAAGGCTCTTCTTTGCGTCGTCAATTCCTTTTTGAACTGCATCAGAAACCTCTTTTGCTTTTCCAAGACCATGGCCAACTACGCCATTCTCATCTCCTACGACTACGATAGCCGCAAAAGTGAAGGCACGTCCTCCTTTGGTAACTTTGGTTACGCGATTTACTGTAACCAACCGGTCCTTAAGTTCAATCTCGCTTGTTTTTACTCGCTTTACGTTTGTTGATGACATGGTATGCTTTGATCTTAATTGTTGAGATAATATTAAAACTGCAATCCGCCTTCACGTGCGCCTTCAGCCAATGCCTTGATACGTCCATGATAAAGATATCCTCCGCGATCAAACACTACTGTTTGAATTCCATTCTGCTGAGCTTTAGCGGCAATCGCTTTTCCAACTTCTTTGGAAATATCGACTTTCCCGCCTTTTAACTCACCGAGATCTTTTGAGGCAGATGATACTGAGGCAAGCGTTACGCCCGACAAATCATCAATCAATTGAGCATAGATCTGCTTATTGCTGCGGTAAACTGACAAGCGCGGACGCTCTGCTGTTCCTTTGATGGTCTTACGTATCCGTTCCCGAATACTGTTTCTTCTAAGCTGTTTTCTTAACATGACTTCAATTATTTTTTAGCTGCTGACTTACCGGCTTTTCTTCTTAATACTTCACCGGTAAACTTGATACCTTTTCCTTTGTATGGCTCAGGAACACGGAACGAACGGATCTTAGCTGATACAGCACCTAAAAGTTGCTTATCTGCACTTTCCAGAATGATCGTCGGAGGTGTTCCTTTTTCAGTCTTGGTTGTCACTTTTACTTCCGCTGGAATCTCGAAAATAAAGTGGTGAGAATAACCCAATACCAGATCCAATAACTGTCCCTGATTCGTAGCCTTATAACCTACACCGATCAACTCCTGTTGCTTCACAAATCCTTGTGATACACCAACTACCATGTTGTTGATCAATGAACGGTACAAACCATGCAATGAACGGTGATGCTTCGCTTCAGTAGCACGTTCAACGGTCATAGTAGTTCCGTCAATTGCCACAGTGATTCCATCAGATAATTTCTGACTCAATTCACCTTTCGGGCCTTTTACGTGGACCGTATTTTTGTCGACTTTCACCTCTACCTTGGCAGGGATTGTGATCGGTAATTTTCCAATTCGTGACATTTCAGATTCTTTCTTTATGGATTAATAAACATAACATAATACTTCTCCACCAACTTTCTCGGTCTTTGCTTCTTTGTCGGTCATTACACCTTTTGATGTAGACAAAATGGCAATTCCCAATCCGTTCAATACACGGGGCATGGAATCCACACCTGAATATTTACGAAGTCCTGGTTTAGAAATACGTGTCAGATTACGGATAGCCGGAGCTTTCGTGATCGGATGATATTTCAAGGCAATTTTAATATTGCCCTGCTTGTCGTCTTCCTCGAATTTATAGTCGAGAATATATCCTTTTTCTTTAAGGATTTTGGTCATGTCCTTCTTAAGGTTCGAAGCCGGTACCTGCACAATTCTGTGGTTGGCACGCACTGCGTTACGAATCCGGGTGATGAAGTCTGCAATAGGATCTGTCATTGTATTAAATGTTGCTTTGTCCTTGTTTCTTTGTTCTGTTAATTACCAACTGGCTTTTGTTACTCCCGGTATTTTACCATCGAGTGCCATCTGACGGAAAACGTTCCGGGAGATGCCGAAGATGCGCATGTATCCGCGCGGACGTCCGGTTAATTTACAACGGTTGTGCATGCGCACCGGTGAAGCATTCTTTGGAAGTTTGTCAAGCGCGGAATAGTCACCGGATGCTTTCAACGCTGCACGTTTCTCAGCATAACGAGCTGACATTCGTGCACGTTTCACTTCTCTTGCTTTCATTGATTCTTTTGCCATGTTGATCTGTTCTTTTTCTAATATTTTAGTTAGCCTGGAAAGGCATCCCGAATTCTTTTAAAAGTTGCATTGCTTCTTCGTCGGTCTCTGCAGTGGTGACGAAAGTGATATCCATTCCTGTGATTTTATTCACCTTATCGATGTCGATCTCAGGAAAGATGATTTGCTCAGTCACTCCAAGTGTGTAATTCCCTCTTCCGTCAAATCCTTTTGGATTGATACCACGGAAATCACGAATACGCGGAAGCGAAACAGAAATCAAACGATCCAGGAATTCATACATGTTAACATCTCTCAATGTAACACGTACACCAATCGGAACATCAACACGAAGTTTGAAGTTTGAAATATCCTTCTTTGATTTTGTAGCCACACATTTCTGTCCGGTCACAGCAATCATTTCCTGCATTGAATATTCAATCAGTTTCTTGTCACTAACAGCGTCTCCAACTCCCTGGTTCACGCAGATTTTAACAAGGCGCGGTACCTGCATCACACTCTTGTAATTAAATTTTTTCGCTAGTGCAGGAACGATTTCCTGGCGGTACTTATCTTTTAAGCGTGGTCTATATTCCATTATTTGATTACCTCCCCTGACTTTTTAGAGTAACGAACTAATTTATCGCCTTCAAGCTTACGTCCAACTCTTGTAGCATTTCCTTTTCCATCGATAAGAAGGACATTAGAAATGTGAATTGGAGATTCCTGCTTTACGATTCCACCTTGGGTGTTTTTCGCATTAGGCTTTGTGCTTTTGCTAACCATATTAACTCCTTCAACAAGTAAGCGGCGTTTTTCAGCGATTACTTCCAGCACACGGCCCTGAGTTCCTTTTGAGTCTCCGGCAATGACTTTCACAATGTCACCTTTCTTGATGTGAAGCTTTGGTTGTTTATTAAATTTTCTTTCCATGATAATGGTATCTTATTCTTCTTAATTAAATTACTTCCGGAGCCAATGAAACGATTTTCATGAACTGCTTCTCACGAAGCTCACGGGCAACCGGTCCGAAAATACGTGTTCCACGTAATTCGTCCTGTGCATTCAACAATACAACTGCATTGTCGTCGAAGCGGATGTATGAACCATCCTGGCGCTTCACTTCCTTTTTAGTGCGAACAACAACGGCTTTAGTTACCGTTCCTTTTTTGATGTTACCTGAAGGTAAAGCGTGCTTTACAGTCACAACTATCTTGTCGCCCAGAGAAGCGTATCTTTTTCCGGTACCACCGAGTACACGAATGCAAAGGACTTCTTTTGCTCCGCTGTTATCGGCAACTACACATCTGGATTCTTGCTGTATCATTGTTATTCGGTAGTTAAAATTATTTCTGAATTATGTCCTTGAAACCTTTACTATCAAGCGACAAAATCGATTTTATATTATTTCGCTTTTTCAAGAATTTCAGTTAAGCGCCAGCACTTATTTTTGCTGAGCGGACGGGTTTCTGTGATGCGAACAACATCACCGATACCACTTTCATTTTTTTCGTCGTGAGCCATGAATGTGCTCGTCTTCTTGATGAACTTTCCGTAGATAGGGTGCTTCACTCTACGCTCAACCGAAACAACAATACTCTTGTTCATCTTGTTGCTTACAACAATACCGGTCCGGTCTTTACGCAATCCGCGCTTTTCTGTGCTTGTATTTTCCATGATTGAAATTTCCGCTTATTAATTTTTTGGTGCAGCATGTGCACGTTTTGTCAATTCTGTATGGAGCATTGCTATACCACGACGAACAGCTCGGATTTTCATCGGGTTCTCGATCGGAGAAACAGCGTGATTCATCTTCATTTTAGTATAGAGGACTTTTTCCTCTTCCAAACTCAGACGAAGCTCATCATTTGTCAATTCTTTTACGTCCTCTTTTTTCATGATATTATATGCTTATTATTTTATTCTTTGTTATAGGTCTTGCAAAATCTTACTCTGCGAAATCACGACGAATGACGAATTTTGTACTCACAGACAATTTCTGTGCTGCCAATCGCATGGCTTCACGCGCTGTGGCTTCTGATACACCTTCTGCTTCGAAGATGACAGTTCCTGGTTTCACAACAGCTACCCAAAATTCCGGAGCTCCTTTTCCTTTTCCCATACGAACTTCAGCAGGTTTACGGGTAATAGGCTTATCAGGAAAAATACGACACCAGATCTGACCTTCACGCTTCATGTAACGTGTTACAGCTACACGAGCAGCTTCGATCTGCTTGCTTGGCAACCATCCTGTTTCGAGAGATTTAATCCCAAACGAACCAAAGGATAGTGAATGTCCACGGGTAGCCTTACCCTTTGGGATCATTTTATGTTGTTTTCTGAACTTAGTCTTTTTCGGCTGTAACATGATCTATTCTACTTTTTACTGTTGTTATATTCTCAATCAAGTATTAATCTTTCTTGCGTCCGCGTCCTGCGCCGCCGCTATTTCCTCCACGGCCACCGCCGCTTCCGCCTCTGCCACCACGTCCACCGCGGTCTCCACGATCATTCCGATCACGACCTGAACCTGATGAAGGTCCTTTCGGGGCTGATACATTAACGTTGGATCCCTGGTTAGGAGATAAGTCACGCTTACCATATACCTCACCTTTACAAACCCATACTTTTATTCCAATTTTACCATAAGAAGTCTGAGCTTCTGCGATAGCGAAATCGATATCAGCACGGAATGTATGTAGCGGAACACGTCCGTCCTTGAATCCCTCACTACGTGCGATCTCAGCTCCACCTAAACGACCGGCTACAAGAATACGAATCCCATCAGCTCCCATTCTCATCGTTGAAGCTAAAGACATCTTTGCTGCACGACGAAATGATATCCTTGCCTCGATCTGACGAGCAATACCATCAGCTACCAACTGTGCATCCAATTCAGGACGCTTAATTTCATAGATATTGATTTGAACGTCTTTCTTGGTAAGCTTCTTAAGTTCTTCCTTTAGTTTGTCAACTTCCTGGCCTCCTTTACCAATCACAATACCCGGACGGGCCGTGTGAACGGTAACGGTGATTAGCTTCATAGTGCGCTCAATCACGATTTTGGATACGCCACCCTTTTGAAGTCGCGCCATCAGATATTTACGGATCTTTTCGTCCTCAACCAGCTTGTCAGCATACTTTCTGCCACCATACCAGTTAGAGTCCCATCCTCTGATGATTCCCAGTCGATTTCCTATTGGATTTGCTTTTTGTCCCATTGTATGTTTTTTCTCTTCAGCTCTTAAGCTTTGAATCGGGTTTTAATTTTTACGAGAATTATTCTACTACTTCTTTAGCCTCCGCCTTTTTTGCTTTCGTAGAAACAGGTCGGTTGGAGATATTGTCCAGGATGATAGTCACGTGATTCGAACGCTTACGAACACGGTATCCTCGACCTTGAGGTGCCGGACGAAGACGCTTCAACATACGAGCACTATCAACTGCGATAGTCTTCACATATACTTTTCCTTCGTCAATTTTGTCACCGGTTTTTGACTCCCAGTTTACAATTGCACTTTGCAATAACTTTTCTAAGCGTGCAGCCGGTGCTTTAGCGTTATACTTAAGTATGTTTAAAGCTTTCATGACCTCAACGCCACGTACCAGATCTGATACAACACGCATTTTACGTGGTGATGTTGGTACGTTTACAAGCTTGGCAATAGACGTTGTCTTTAATGCCTCTTTGCGTTTCTCAGCCGCTTCTCTTTTTCTGACTCCCATGATGATAATTAGATTGAATGCTTATACCTTATTTTCCACCAGCCTTGGCACCACTGTGTCCACGGAATGTACGGGTTGGAGCGAACTCACCCAGTTTGTGACCTACCATGTTTTCAGTGACATATACAGGAATAAATTTATTTCCATTATGCACAGCGAATGTGTATCCGACAAATTCCGGAGAAATCATCGAAGCACGTGACCATGTTTTTATCACTGTCTTCTTTTTTCCATCACCCATCTTTACAACTTTCTGTTCAAGATGATGTGCGATGTAAGGACCTTTTTTTAACGAACGAGCCATTCTGATTTTTCTGTTTAAGACTGTTTTCCTGAGAAAACAATCATCCTTTTATTGATTATTTTTTACGTTTCTCAACAATGTATTTATCGGTAGTCTTGTTCTTACGGGTCTTGTAACCCTTTGCAAGCAAGCCTTTACGTGAACGGGGATGTCCTCCGGATGCACGACCTTCTCCTCCACCCATAGGGTGATCAACCGGATTCATGGCTACTCCACGAACACGCGGACGACGACCAGCCCAACGGGTACGTCCTGCTTTACCAAGACGCTCCTGCATGTGATCAGCATTGGATACTGTTCCGATTGTTGCAAGACAAGTTGTTAATATCATACGTGTCTCACCTGAAGGCATTTTAATAATGGCATATTTTCCATCACGAGCCGCCAATTGTGCATATGTTCCTGCACTACGTGCGATCTCTGCTCCTTGTCCCGGACGTAATTCGATACCGTGAATCAAAGTTCCGAGTGGAATATCTTTCAGATACATCGCATTACCAACTTCCGGTGTAGCTTCTGCTCCTGAAAATATTTTCTGGCCAACTTTCAATCCGTTAGGACAAATGATATATCGTTTCTCTCCGTCCTTATAAAAAACAAGAGCAATACGTGCTGTTCTGTTCGGATCATATTCGATGGTTTTCACTGTACCTTCGATACCGTGCTTGTTGCGTTTGAAATCGATCAAACGATACATCTGCTTGTGACCACCACCAATGTAACGCATTGTCATCTTTCCGTCTGCATTTCTTCCACCGCTGCGCTTTTGAGACACAACTAAGCTTGGTTCAGGACGTGATGCTGTGATATCATCGTACGAATCAGAGATGGTATGTCTCTGGCTCGGAGTCATTGGACGCATTTTTTTTACTGCCATGATTCTACTCTCCTTATTTTAAATGTTGCTATAGAAATCAATAACTTCACCTTTCTTAAGGGTGACCACTGCTTTCTTGAATGAACCGGTGTTGCCGGACTGAATACCGGTTTTCGTGAAACGGGTTTTCCGTTTTCCACGGTAAACCATTGTGTTCACACTTTCTACCGTGACATTATACATGGATTCGACGGCTTTCTTTATCTGGATTTTGTTTGAACGCTGGTCCACTACAAATCCATACTGACCCAGCTTCTCGCCGGACTTAGTCGCCTTCTCGGTAATGAGGGGTTTCTTTAGGATGCTCATTGTGCTAAGAATCTATTTTCAAGTACAGGCACTGAACCTTCTACGAATACGATAGTCTGAGCATTCAGAACATCATAGGTATTTAATTCAGCAGCCGTTGTGACTTTGTTACGTTGTACATTTCTCGACGACAAGAAAATATTCGAGTCGTGTTGTGGCAATACCATTAACACCTTCTTATCTGAAAGTTTAAGGTTCTTCATAATGTCAGTATATCCTTTAGTCTTAGGATCTGCCATATTGAAATTCTCAACTACAGTGATGCTTTTATCTTTTGCCTTATAAGTAAGCGCTGACAAACATGCCAGGTGCTTAAGTTTCTTGTTCAGCTTGAATGAATAGTCACGCGGACGAGGTCCGAATGCACGGCCACCACCAACAAATAATGGCGACTTCATAGAACCTGCACGTGCTCCTCCTGTACCTTTCTGACGCTTCAGCTTCTTAGTAGTACGGGCTATCTCTGCACGCTCTTTTGACTTATGCGTACCCTGACGACGGTTGGCAAGAAATTGCTTTACGTCAAGATAAATTGCGTGATCATTTGGCTCGATAGAGAAAATCTTCTCGCTCAACTTCACTTTCTTTCCGGTCTCTTTGCCGGTGATATCAACGATTGTAATTTCCATCTTATTTCTCGACTATTACAAATGAACCATTGTGCCCTGGAATAGCACCTTTAATTACTAAAATATTTTCCTCAGGCATAACTTTTACTACCTGTAAGTTCTGGATCTTGATACGAGTATGTCCCATATGACCTCCCATGCGCATGCCTGGCATAACGCGTGATGGCCATGATGATGCTCCTAATGATCCAGGTGCACGAAGACGATTATGCTGACCGTGAGTCTGCATACCTACTCCGGCGAAATGGTGACGACGAACAACTCCCTGGAATCCTTTTCCCTTGCTTGTTCCTACCACATCAACAAATTCTCCTTCGATAAACAGATCCACTTTAATTTCAGATCCGAGAGCGGGAGCCTCAGGAAAGTGACGGAATTCCATTACTTTCTTCTTTGGCGTTGTTCCTGCTTTCTTGAAGTGACCTGTTGTAGCTTTTGTTGCATGCTTCTCCTTACGCTCGCCGTAAGAAAGCTGCACAGCAGTATAGCCATCTGTATCCTTCGTCTTCACCTGAGTGACAACACAAGGTCCGGCTTGAATGATCGTACATGGAATTTGTTTTCCATTTGGTCCGAAGACACTCGTCATTCCTATTTTCGTTCCGATAATTCCTGACATTTCTTCTATCGTTAGAGGCCAGAGGTTTGACACGCTGGTCAAACATTCACCTATATAATTTATTTATTAACTGGCTTTAATTTCAACTTCCACTCCACTCGGTAATTCTAACTTCATCAAGGCATCAACCGTTTTAGCTGATGAATTATAGATATCCAGAAGTCTTTTATAAGAACATAACTGGAACTGCTCACGCGCTTTCTTGTTTACGTGCGGGCTGCGAAGAACCGTGAAGATCTTCTTATCTGTTGGTAATGGAATTGGACCGTTTACCACTGCACCGGTAACTTTTACTGTCTTAACGATTTTCTCTGCTGATTTGTCAACCAGGTTGTGATCGTAAGATTTTAATTTGATGCGAATTCGCTGTGACATGTTGAAAGAACGTTTTAGTATTTATGTAATCTTATTGATTCAATTAAACTTTTTCTGCTTTTGTTTTACCTTTCACTTTAGCGATGACTTCATCTGCCATTGTACGCGGGCATTCTGCATAGTGTGAGAATTCCATGGTAGATGAAGCACGACCTGAAGTGATCGTACGAAGCGTAGTCACGTACCCGAACATTTCAGAAAGAGGAACTTTAGCACGGATAACCTGTGCACCGGCACGGGTGTCCATTCCTTCTAATTGCCCCCGACGTTTGTTAAGGTCACCCATAACATCTCCCATATACAGATCCGGAGTAACAACTTCAACTTTCATGATTGGCTCTAACAATACAGGCTTCGCCTTTGGAGCTGCTTCACGGAAAGCAATCTTTGCACAGATCTCGAATGAAAGCGCATCGGAGTCAACTGCGTGGAAGGATCCGTCAAATAAACGCACCTTTAACATATCCACCGGATATCCTGCAAGTACACCTGTTGACATCGCCTGATCAAAACCTTTTTGAACAGAAGGGATAAATTCACGTGGAATACTACCACCTGAAATTTCATTCACAAACTGAAGACCGGTATGTCCTTTTTCAACCCAATCCTTATCTACAGGACCCATTTCAAACTGGATGTCGGCAAATTTACCACGTCCACCTGTTTGCTTTTTATATGTTTCACGGTGAGTAGTAGTACCATTCAAAGCTTCTTTGTAAGAAACCTGTGGTGCACCTTGATTACACTCAACTTTGAACTCGCGACGCAGACGGTCAACGATAATTTCCAGGTGCAATTCACCCATTCCGGAAATTACGGTTTGTCCACTGTCCTCATCTGTATGAACACGGAAGGTAGGATCCTCTTCAGCTAATTTAGCCAAAGCCATTCCCAATTTATCTACGTCAGCCTGAGTCTTAGGCTCGATCGCAAGACCGATAACCGGAATCGGGAATGACATAGACTCAAGTACAATCGGATGAGCAGGATCACAAAGTGTATCACCGGTTTTAATATCTTTAAAACCAACAGCTGCACCAATATCACCTGCCTCGATGAAATCAATCGGGCTTTGCTTATTTGCGTGCATACGAATGATACGTGAAATACGCTCATTCTTTCCGGTACGTGCATTCAATACATATGAACCTGCATCAAGTCTTCCTGAGTAAACACGGAAGAATGCCAAACGTCCTACGAATGGATCAGTGGCAATTTTAAATGCAAGCGAGGCAAACTTATCTTTCGGATCAGCTCTGCGAATTTCTTCTTTATCAGTCTCGGGATTGATACCTACGATATCTTCCACATCCATTGGCGAAGGAAGGAATTCGATAACGGCATCAAGCATCACCTGTACACCTTTGTTTTTGAAGGCTGATCCACATAAAAGTGGAGTGATCTTCATTGCATTGGTTGCAAGACGAATCGCATTGCGTAATTCTGTTTCCGTAATTGAATTTGGATCTTCGAAAAACTTCTCCATCAGGTGATCGTCGAACTCGGCAACGGCCTCCACCAGATTTGCACGCCAGTGATTAACATCAGCCTGCATATCAATAGGAATAGGCACTTCATCAAAGGTTGATCCCTTTGTCTCATCATGCCAAACAATAGCTTTATTTGTGATCAGGTCAACAACGCCTACGAATAAATCCTCCGCTCCGATTGGAAGCTGAAGAGGAACCGGATTTCCATGAAGACGCTCTTTTACCTGTTGAACAACATTCAAAAAGTTAGCTCCTGCACGATCCATTTTGTTAACGAAACCGATACGTGGGACTTTATACTTATTCATTTGACGCCATACAGTCTCAGACTGAGGCTCAACACCACCAACAGCACAGAAAAGAGCAACAGCTCCGTCAAGTACACGTAATGAACGCTCTACCTCAACAGTAAAGTCAACGTGACCCGGAGTATCAATGATATTGATCTTGAAGGTATCGTTATTGTAATTCCAGTATGTTGTTGTAGCTGCAGACGTAATTGTGATCCCACGCTCCTGCTCCTGAACCATCCAGTCCATAGTAGCAGCACCTTCGTGAACCTCACCAATCTTATGAACTTTACCTGTATAATACAGGATGCGCTCAGTAGTGGTGGTTTTACCCGCATCAATGTGTGCGGAAATACCGATGTTACGTGTCTTTTTTAATTCGTTGCTCATTTGATTAGTTCTCCGTTAATCATAACGATAGTTGTTTTTTTTCGTGATAACCGGACACTTTGAGAGCTATTAGCCTTTCGGCATTCTCAGTTATCCAGTAGATACTCTTGCTCGATGAAAGCGGCAAGTCTTGGTTATCCGTTAAAAAAAAGAACTACTTATTAATGATGGATAATTATATCCTTTGTTAAATTTTAATTAGGCTCTGAAGTGAGAGAACGCTTTGTTGGCTTCTGCCATACGGTGCGTATCTTCCTTCTTCTTTACTGCTGCACCCTCACCTTTTGAAGCTGCGATAATCTCACCTGCCAAACGCTCAGCCATCGATTTCTCGTTACGGTTGCGTGAATAACTGATAAGCCATTTAATCGTCAATGCTACACGACGATCCGGGCGGATTTCACTCGGAATCTGAAAAGTTGCTCCACCAACACGGCGGCTCTTTACTTCTACTGTCGGCATAACATTCGTCATTGCCTTCTTCCACATATCCAATCCGCTTTCCTTCGTCTTCTCTTCCACACGCGCAACTGCATCATAGAAAATTCCGTAAGCTGTGCTCTTGTTACCTCCGTACATGAGGTTATTCACAAAACGGGTTACCAGCGTATCATTGAACTTAGGATCCGGTAACAATATTCTTTTCTTTGGTTTGGTCTTCCGCATGATTAATCGTCAGCTATTGGTTTGGTTTTATTCTGGTTATTCTATTATTATTTCTTTTTGTCTGCAGGCGCTCCTGCTTTTGGACGCTTCGCTCCGTACTTGCTGCGTTGCTGCTTACGTCCATCAACTCCGGCTGTATCCAATGTCCCGCGGATGATGTGATAACGAACTCCCGGAAGATCTTTTACCCTGCCACCACGTATCATTACAATAGAGTGTTCCTGAAGATTGTGTCCTTCTCCCGGAATATATGCAGTTACCTCAAATTTATTCGTAAGACGAACACGGGCTACTTTACGCATAGCTGAATTCGGCTTCTTTGGAGTTGTCGTGTATACACGAGTGCAAACACCACGACGCTGAGGACATGATACCAGGGCCGGAGATTTACTTTTATCAACCAATTTTGAGCGCCCTTTGCGGACTAACTGCTGTAATGTTGGCATTCGTTTATTTCTTTCAGGTTAAGTTTGAGACTTTTCTTTGAATTCCCCCCATTTTTAGGGATTGCAAAGGTACATCTTCTTTCTAATTTACCAAATCCTGTGGATAAATATTTTTACACATATGTCAAATAATTAATTGACACTATTCCAACTCCTTAGAAAATATACGTGTGAAGAGAATAACATCCATTTTTAAAGTAAAAACAGACTTTTTAACAAAATGCAATATCCTCCATTGCTTCTATAATTTTAAAAATAAAAGTGCAGGATGAAAAATAAATTTCAGAAAGTTTAACCCAACCAAATTGATTGAAGAGAAAACAAGTCAACAAGCTAATAAATAGCTATTTAATTACTAAAGTACATGTACAAAAGAGAATAGATAGCCCTTGAGTTCCGGAGAGCACATAGTCTAGAATCAGACCCAAAATTTTAACGAAATCAGGCTACCTTTAGCTTATTCACATTTGACTTGGTGAATTTCTCCTTTGCGTAAGTGAGCGTCACGACAAAATCCTTCGGTGCCGACTTTGAAGCTGATGGAACTTCGAACATAGCATCGAGTAAAATAGCCTCACAAATTGATCGTAAACCTCGAGCTCCCAATTTGAATTCAAAAGCTTTATCAACAATAAAATCCAAAACCGGTTTTTCAAGGGTTAAATTAACTCCTTCCAATTGAAAAAGCTTTACATACTGCTTAATCAATGCATTTTTTGGTTCAGTAAGTATGGATCTGAGTACAGTCTTGTCCAAAGGATCCAGATGTGTTATCACCGGCAAGCGACCAATCAATTCAGGTATAATTCCGAATGATTTCAAATCCATCGGACTGATATATTGCAAATAATTCGCTTTATCATAATTCTCCTGATCCTTGCTCGCTTTAAATCCGAGGGCATTGGCTTGAAGTCTTTTCGCAATTTTTTTCTCAATACCATCAAATGCTCCACCACAAATAAAGAGGATATTTTGAGTATCCATGGATATCATCTTTTGCTCAGGATGTTTTCTGCCTCCCTGAGGTGGTACGTTTACTATTGAGCCTTCTAGCAGCTTCAATAAAGCTTGCTGAACTCCTTCACCGCTTACATCCCGTGTTATTGACGGATTATCGCTTTTTCTGGCAATTTTATCGATCTCATCTATGTACACGATTCCACGCTCCGCAGCTGCAACATCATAATCAGCTGATTGCAGCAGGCGGGTTAAAATGCTCTCTACATCTTCTCCAACATATCCGGCTTCAGTGAGTACAGTAGCATCAGCAATACAAAACGGTACATTCAACATCTTGGCAATTGTTCGAGCCAAAAGTGTTTTACCTGTTCCGGTTTCCCCAACCAAAATGATATTGGACTTTTCAATTTCTATGTCGTCTTGATTCTTAATCTTAGCGGCGATTCGCTTGTAGTGATTGTAAACTGCAACAGAAAGGACTTTTTTCGCGTCATCCTGACCTATCACGTATTGCTCCAGGAACTTTTTTATTTCCATCGGCTTCAACAAAGTCATCTGCGAACTGATCGTATTCTTCAGTTTGCTGTTCATCTCATCGCTCAGAATATTCTGTGCCTGCTGTATGCACTGATCACAAATATGACCCGTTATCCCGGCAATTAAAACATAGGTTTCGCTCTTGTCACGCCCACAAAATGAGCACTTTATATCTTTCTGATTTTTCATATGAAAACTGGAAACTGCTTTGAAAATTTAAACGCAAGCTACGGAGAATAGTTCAATTTTTAAACTATTTCACCGTCAGCTTGCGTCTAAAATCAGGCTAAAAAGCGGGATTTATTTTTTTCGTGTGAGGACTTCGTCGATCATACCGTATTCTTTGGCTTCATCTGCCGTCATCCAGTAATCGCGATCCGAGTCTGCCCAAACCTTTTCATAGGTCTGCCCTGAATGGGAGGCAATGATCTCATACAATTCTTTCTTCAGTTTCTGAATCTCCCTTGCCGTAATTTCGATATCAGAAGCTTGACCTTCTGCTCCACCCATCGGCTGGTGAATCATGATTCGTGCATGCTTCAATGCTGCTCTCTTGCCTTTTGCACCGGCAGTCATCAATACAGCTGCCATGGACGCCGCCATACCTGTACATATTGTTGCAATGCTCGGTTGAATAAACTGCATCGTATCATAAATGCCAAGGCCGGCATATACCGATCCACCGGGACTATTCATATATATCTGGATGTCTTTTTTTGCGTCTACAGATTCGAGGAATAAAAGCTGAGCCTGGATAATATTTGACACATAGTCATTGATCCCAACACCGAGAAAAATAATACGGTCCATCATTAGACGTGAAAACACATCCATGGTGGCAATATTTAATTGTCTCTCTTCAATAATTGTAGGCGAAATGTAATCTGCTCTCACTGAAGAAACAAAACTGTCGACTGTGATGCTACTAATTCCCTTGTGTTTTATCGCATACTTGCGAAACTCATCTGAATAATTCATCGTTTCCTTTTCGTTTAAATTTGATAATACCATTCCAGTAGGCTCCTGCCTTCAGGAATTTCCTTTCATTTTCAAAATTAAGCCGAAGTGCTGCATTGTATGCCATGCGCTGAAATAGTTTTCAACAGGCTTTTTAGAGGGCTGTCATACCAATCTGATCAATTCAGCCGGGCGATCATCATGACCCACCTATGCTTATTGCGAAAGAAACTGTCCCGCTAAATTAATCATGGACAAAAAAAATGCCTTCAAAAAGAAGGCATTTAAATTTTATAATTAGGAGAATCAATGGTGATGTTGTTCGTGTTCGGTTTTCTCCTGAAGCTTTTCAACAAAATCAGCATATGGCAGTTCAACTTCTTTTAAACTAATTTCCTTTTTCAATTGCTCAAAAACTTTGTTTTCTTTTAAGCTGCGCTCGAGTCGGTCTTCAGTTCCTTCCTGTTGCAGATATCTTGTTGCCATTTCTTCCAGCCTCTCTGCCTCAAGTTCATAATATCCGTATTGAGCAAATTCCTGTTTCATTACCTGCTTAGCCAGATCTTTTATCTCTTCTTCGGTGACAGTGATGTCATGCTTAGCTGCAATTTTATTTTGGATTAAACTCCAACGTAAATCTTCCGACAGGTGATAATATTCATGCTCAAAGGCTGCTTCCTCTATTTGCTTTTCCGAATTTGCTTTCAACATTCGGTGTAAAAACTCGTCAGGTAAAGGGATTGAAACTTTTGACAACAATAAGTTCTTCAAATCTTTGCTGAGTTTACGGTCGCTTTCGCGTACAAAATACTTTGCTATCCCTTCTTTAACTTTAGCACGGAATTCCTCTTCAGTTTTAACTACTCCCTCGCCATAGAGCTTATCAAACAACTCCTGATTTAGTTCAGCTTTATCGATCTGATTAATCGTGTTGATTTTAAAAAGATAATCTGAATTCAATGCAGGAGAATCTTTTTCAAGTTTCAACATGGATGCAACCTCAGTATCTGTTGCATATGACTGCCTTGGATTCAAAACAATCTCATCGCCCTTCTTCGTTCCGATAAATTTATTTAGTGTGTCTTTATTAGTAAGTAATTCAAGTGAAAGAGATGTGGTGGTTTTGTTCCCTCCTTCTTTCACTTCGCCATTTTCATTCAATTCTGTGAATTCGCCATAGAGAATATGATTAGCTTCAGTAGATTCAGGGTTTGAAAACTTACCATAGCGTCGACGAATATCAGCGATATCGTCTTCCATCATCTTATCATCAACTTTAATCAGATAATATGGGATTTTATCCTTAGGAACCGAAACTTCAAATGAAGGCGCTATTCCTAATTCATATAAAAATTCAAAGCTTGCACCATCTTCAAATACAGGATCCTTTTCACTCTTCTTTGGCAAGGGTGAACCAATTACTTCAATTTTGTTGTCATAAATGTATTTTCCCAAAGACTCACTCAGCATCTTATTCAATTCCTCAACTAA
This sequence comes from Bacteroidota bacterium, assembly GCA_004295015.1. GTDB lineage: Bacteria > Bacteroidota > Bacteroidia > AKYH767-A > 2013-40CM-41-45 > QQVM01. The sequence continues at coordinate 22,871 of SHNE01000014.1, forward strand.
AACAGCCTTACCATACATCTTTTTAATTACACCTACAGGCACTTTCCCCGGACGAAATCCGGGTACGGTCACAGATCGCTGGTAATTCTTTATCACCTCATTCACTCTACCCTGGTAATCATCCGGCTTAAGCTCTATTTTTACCACTGCATTTAACTCATCGATTTGTTCCTTGGTGATGTTCATCATTTTGTCGCTGCTAAGATTTCAAAAAATAATTGCTGTCTCTTTTTTGTTAAAATCCATCGCCTGTCCTGAGACCGGCGATGGATTAAATTTTCAGTGCGCATGGAGGGACTCGAACCCACACGCCTTTCGGCACCAGATCCTAAGTCTGGCGCGGCTGCCAATTACGCCACATGCGCTGAAAATGGGACGCGAAGTTAGTTATTTTTCTTCTTGATGCAATAAACTAAACAGCCTGATTTACAATCGCTTCAATGAAAGTTGTGTTTTGTACCTTTGTAAAAAATCAAATTCTATGCTAAAAGTAATTCCGGGCGAAGTTAAAACATCTGTCTTTCACAGTTATATGCTCGGTTCAATCGCCCCCCGCCCTATTGCCTTTGCAAGCACCATCGATAAAAACGGAAACAGAAACCTTGCCCCGTTCAGCTTTTTCAATGCCTTTGGAAGCAAACCACCAATAATCGTTTTCTCTCCGGCAAGAAGAGTCAGAGACAATACCATCAAGCATACTCTGGAAAACATTCAGGAAACCGGCGAAGTTGTAATCAACGTAGTGAACTACGAGATGGTACAGCAGATGTCTCTTGCCAGCACCGAATATCCAAAAGGTGTTGATGAATTTATCAAAAGCGGTTTCACTCCGATCAAGTCTGAAATTGTAAAACCCTTTCGTATCAAAGAATCGCCTGTACAAATGGAATGCAAGGTCCTTGAAGTAAAAGCCATGGGATTAGAAGGGGGAGCGGCAAATTTAATTATCTGTGAAATTCTGATTATGCATATCGACGAAAACATTCTTAACACAGAAAATAAAATTGATCCAAATAAAATTGATCTCGTCGCCCGTATGGGAGAAAATTACTATTGCCGCGCATCCGGCTCCTCAATTTTTGAAGTAACAAAACCACTATCAGACTTTGGCATCGGCGTTGATCAAATTCCTGAACAAATCAGATTAAGTAAAATTTTAACCGGAAATAATCTGGGCCAACTGGGAAATGTAAAAGACCTCCCGGCTTCCGATGAGATTCGTGAATATGGATATCGAATCCACATAAAAGAAATGACAGAAAAATTTGGACATCAACCTCTAGTATTTGAAGAAAAGATGCACACACTTGCCAAGGCCCTACTCGAACGAGGTGAAGTAAAAGAAGCCTGGCTTGCACTACTCTTTTCACTGGGTATCAAAAAAAACTAAGTCAATCAACTATCTTTTAAAGTGGCTAATTTTCAGGATCACCTATTTTTAATAGATCAGACAAAGCATGGATAAATGCTTTATGCGATGAATAAATTTCCCGATAAACATTCAACATGGTTGATACCTCCATTTCCGAAATCTCCTTTGTATGGAGCTGGCCGAATAAATTCGAAATTACCTGTTCGTGTTCTATCTTGTTATTTCTAAACAAAGACTTCATTTGACTTTGAATTTGCGTAGACGGAATTTGAATATCCAATACACTTTCCAGTTTAGAATAAAAAACCGCTTCTCTTTCCTGCAAGGTTTTGAACAATAAAAACATTTCATCTTCTCCGCTATCAGCAAGATCAATGAGGTTGTGTCGAATGTCCTTGATATTTTTTACTCCATGAATTATTTCTCTGCACACAGATAACAGCTCATTCAATCGACCAATCTCAGCAAGATCAAACTTTTCCTGTTGACTGTCCTGAATGTACAGAATAATCTCTCCTTGAAGAAATTTAAGTTTCTGATACTCTTCTTCATAAGATAATTGTGATTGCGTGAGTTTTTTAAAGCTGCTAAACCAGGACTCATCAGTCTTGTCATCAGGTAAAATATCCAGCCCTTTTCGGTTCAACAAAAATGCTCTGCGTAGCATTGCAGATATTTCCATCTCGACAAGATCCAACTCATCTTTCCCATCATATTTAGCTGCATTATGAATGAATAGTGTTGGATCGGGGGCTTCATCTTTTGTATATTTCCTTTCCAGAAAATCAGCGAAACGTTTGATAAATGGAAGGAAAATAAGAATGCTTATGAGATTGATGCTTGTTTGAAAAACAACAAGCTTAATCAAAGGCTCCGACTCGGAAAGGAAATATCCGATAAGAGATATAAGAGGATATAGTATTACTGCGGCAAGTATTAATGTGACTATATTAAAGTACAGATTCCCCAATGCCACCCGTTTCTTATCAGGAATTCCACCAATAGCACCAAGAACAATCTTTATGCAGGTTCCCAACTCTGCCCCGATAACCATGGCAGCTGCATGCTCCAAAGGAATAAGTCCGGAATGCAATGCCGTAAGCGTAATGGCCATTGTGGCTGAACTCGATTGAATAGCCACAGTAAACAAAAAACCAATAGGAATAAACCAATAGGGTGTTTTGGATGTAAGTCCTTCTAATAAATCCGGATTCGCCAATGAAGCTGCACTGATCTTCATCCAGGCCAAACCAATAAATAAAAGTGAAAAGCCAACCAAAAACTCACTAAAATGACGAATCCTCGATCGACTCCGAAAAAAAATAAGACCTAACAAGGCCACCGATAAAATCGGATAACTCAACTTTTCGATTTCCAACTTAAAACCAAAAATAGCTACCACCCAACTATCCAGTGTTGTTCCTAAATTCGAACCCAGAACAACTGCCAAGGCATTTCTCATTTCCATGATGCCGGCTCCAACAAAAGAAAGAACCATCAAAAGAACCACCGAACTACTTTGTAGGACAGCGGTGACTGTAGTCCCGGCCAAAACGGCTTTTAACGGATGCTTAGTTTGATTCTGCAGAAACTTTTTAAAGGGCCGCCCTGCCATCTCCTTAAGGGAACTTTCCACCCTCATCATTCCAAATATGAACAGAGTTAATCCTGTAAGCTCCCCCAAAATTCGGCCAATTAAAAGTAGGGAAATTTAAAACAAATCTCTAAATTTAATGAGCCATGAAAAAATCAAGATTTACCGAAACACAGATTGTCAACATACTGCAGCAGTATG
>SHNE01000012.1 GCA_004295015.1 Bacteroidota bacterium
GTCGTATAATGACTGGGTAAAAAGTTTAAAGGCTGAAGATTTAAAGAGCTTTGCCGGGAAATATTTGAGTACTGAAAATTATGCGAAATTTATTTTATTGCCAGAAAATTAAAATTTATTTTTTTTTAGTTTTAAAGGTTAATGGCATAATTTAAATTGATTTTTAATACCTGGAGGATGTACAGCTATTTTGAAAGCTCATCCTCCAGGTATTTTATTATGAGTTTGGTGTCTTCCGGATCAAACCATTTAATTCCTTCCTCTTTTCGAAACCAGGTCATTTGTCTTTTAGCATAATTCCGGGTGTTTTTCTTAATTGCATCTATAGCTTGTTCGAGAGTGCAATTATTATCGAAAAATTCAAATAGTTCTTTATAGCCAACGGTATTCAGTGCATTGGCATTTCGAAAGGGGAGAAGCGATCGTGCTTCATCAACCAGGCCATCTGAAATCATTTCATCCACCCGATTCTCAACACGGGAATAGAGTTCTTCCCGATCCAGCAGGAGTCCTATCTTTATTATGTTGAACGGTCTTGGAGCAATTTCGGCCTGTCGGAGACTCGAATATTTTTGTCCACTGGAAATACATACTTCCAGTGCGCGTATTAAACGGTGTGGATTATTAAGATCAACTTCATTGTAGTATTCTGCATCCAATTCCTTTATCTTATTTTGCAAGGCTTGAATACCATAAGTATCAAGCATCTCAATCAATTTTTCTCTGATGCTTTCATCCCGTCCGGGAATTTCATTTATACCGTGACAAATGGCACGAATATAGAGACCGCTTCCGCCAACCAGAAATACTACCTCATTCTTAAGAAAAAGTTCTTCGATTTTTTTTAATGCATCAGTTTCATAATCGCTGATGTTATAAGGATCAGAAATTTCATGCGAATCGATAAAATGATGTCGGACACTTGATAACTGTTCTTTAGTTGGTTTCGCCGTCCCAATATCCAGACCTTTATAAAATTGTCTGGAATCAGCGCTGATAATTTCTGAGGAAAAATATTTTGCCAGCCGGATTGCAAGAGAAGTTTTTCCACTTGCTGTAGGTCCTGCGATTACGATAAGGGTAGGCATTTCATACAGCTATCGGCAAAAGAAAAATGCCTGTTAATACTCTTCGTTATCTGAACCGGAATCATCATCAATCATATCTTCATCCGCTGTTTCCATTTCACTACTGATGTCTGTGTCATCACTTTCATCGGAGAAATTGGCCGGTCTTTCTTCCCCTTCCGGGATATCTTCAGCATCGGTTCCCATTACTTCTTCTTCGATATCGCCTTCTACTTCATCTTCATCAAGTTCTTCATCAAATTCATCGGGCACAGGAATTATTACATTGCTGTTTCCGTATTGCTTGGGTGCTTCGTTAATTTCTCTTACACATCTTGGATAGACGGCTACCAATTCTTCTTTTGGGAGTATTTTAACCAACTCAACATAAAATGACCACAGGTTGTTCGGGTCAAAATGATAGAGCAGTTTCTGGTGCGGATCAATAATAATGTCGCAAAGCCGTGATTTTGAAAGTACTGAAATCCGGCCGGTTTCTTCTTCATTTAATGTTCGTGAAGTAATCTCACGGCCTTTCTTCCAATTAACGTCACTCATGAAAAAGGATGCAGGTTGGGAAGCATCAAATCCGACTGCTTCCTGAATGGCAATATGCAGGTCGTCGAAAGTTTGAGTCGGGCGAATTTCTATATCACGAGAAACATCGTCGTAATCTTCAAAGGTAATCCTGAAACGATAAATAGCCATAGTGTCTTATTATTCCAAATCAAAAGTAAAAAGAAAATTTATTTCTACCTCTTTGTACCCTAAAATTAATATTATTTTTCAGACTTAGGTTCCTTCACTCTTTTGAGGCCAATTTTAGCTGCCAATGTAAGCATGTATTCAAATACTTCTTTGTAATCATTTTTTAATTCGCCATCAAGTATTGCTTCACGAATTGCATTTTTAATTGTCCCGACGTCCTTACCCGGTTTAAGTCCAAAAGTTTCCATTATTTCTTCTCCGCTAATTGGTGGTTGCCAATTTCTTACTTTATCTTTTTCTTCAACTTCAATAAGTTTTTCCTGGACAATTCTGAAATTATCCTTGTATTTTCTGATCTTGTATTCATTCTTTGTAGTCACATCGGCTTTACACAGTTTCATCAATCCGTCAATGTCATCTCCTGCATCGAAGAGTAATCTGCGAATAGCTGAGTCTGAAACATAATCCTGAGCAAGTACAATTGGCCGTAGATGTAATCGAACTAGCTTTTCAACCAGTTTCATTTTATCATTCATCGGAAGTTTGAGTTGTCTGAAGATATTCTTCACCATCCTCGCGCCCTTATCTTCATGTCCGTGGAATGTCCAGCCATGATCCGGCTCATACCTTTTAGTTGCAGGTTTAGCTATATCATGAAGTATTGCAGACCATCTTAGCCAAAGATCGTCGGTTTCAGTTGCCAGATTGTCCAGAACCTGGAGTGTATGATAAAAGTTATCCTTATGACCCTGGCCGTTTACATAGTCTACCCCGTGCAACAGGCACATTTGAGGAAAGAATATTTTAAGAAGGCCGGTTTGGAACAATAGATCAAATCCAATGGATGGTTTTTCGCACAGAATAATTTTATTGAGCTCATCGGTGATTCTTTCCATCGAAACGATTCTCAGCCTTTCGCTATTGCTTTTGATTGCATCAAGAGCCGCATCTTCAATTTTGAAATTCAGTTGTGTTGCAAATCTGATTGCACGCATCATTCGCAATGGGTCATCTGAAAATGTAATATCTGGATCGAGAGGAGTGCGGATTATTTTATTTTTAATGTCAGCAACACCATTAAAAGGATCAATTAATTCACCGAAATTATTTTTATGAAGATGAATTGCCATAGCATTAATAGTAAAATCCCTTCTTTTCTGGTCGTCCTCCAATGTTCCGGTTTCAACTATCGGTTTGCGTGATTCAGAGCGATAAGATTCTTTGCGTGCTCCAACAAATTCTATTTCAAGATCTTCATATTTTATCATAGCTGTTCCAAAACTTTTGAAATAGCTTACATTCACCTTGTCTCCCAGTCTTAGCGCCACTCTCCTTGCTAATTCAACTCCACTGCCTAATACGACAACATCAATGTCTTTTGATTCCCTGTGTAAAAAAATATCTCTCACATATCCACCTACAACAAAGGCGTTAGTTTTCATTGCCTCAGCTTCTTCAGCGATCAATGCAAAAACCGGATGGTTTAAATGTTTCTTCATTTAAGTGATAAACTAAATTTTATCTGAGAGTGTGGATCTAATCCTATTGCTGAATTATTTTCTTATAAATTCAAATTGACCATTTTCTCTTAAACGAATTATCGTACTTGGTTTTGAGAGAGTCTTGTCACCCTGACGCAAATTTACTATATAATCAACGCCTTGTCGAATCTCTTCTGAGATTTCATCAAAATTCATAGGTGATTTTTGTTCACTGATATTTGCGGAAGTGGAAATTAATGGCTTACGCATCTGACTTATTAGCTTGGAACAAAATTCGTCCTTGGTAATACGAATTGCGATGCTTCCATCCGAGGCTATTGCCGAGGGGGCAAGATTTCTCGCATTGTCATAAATGATACTTAGTGGTTTTTCCGAATATTCTATAAGTTGCCATGCAGTTTCAGGTACCCGGCTGACATATGAATCGAGTTTGTTTGCATTATCCAGGAGTACTATCATGCTCTTAGAGTCACTGCGTTTTTTTAGTTGGAAGATTTTTTTTACGGCCAACTCGTTTGTGGCGTCACAACCAATTCCCCATATAGTATCGGTGGGATATAATATTATTCCGCCACTTTTTATAATCTCCAAGGATTTTTTAATCTCTTCTTTAATTTTTTCCATCATTTGGGAATGAGGCGTTGAACGTTTATTTCCATTGCACATTTAAAATGAGCTTTTGGACATGTTTTATATCCGTGTAAACCACATGGCCTGCAAGATAGTGGTTCTATTGTTTGAATGATAACAGACCTGTCTGCCAAAGGACCAAAACCAAAAGCCGGAACCGTTGAGCAATATATTGCCGTAGTATTTGCATTCATTGCAGATGCAAGGTGCATGGGTGCTGAATCGTTTACAAAATTCATGTACGCATCTTTCATTAATGCGGCTGATTGGAGAAAGCTTAATTTACCTGCAAGGTTAACTATGTTTTCTACGGCACTTTGTTGTAGTATGCCTTCACATAATTCTGCTTCAGCATTGGAACCAAGAAGATAAACGGTTTCATTTTTGAATTGGGTCCGGAATAGTTTGATGAATTCAATCCATTTTTCTTTTGGAAATGTTTTGGTAAACCATACAGAGCCGGGCGCTATGCATATGTAGGGAGAAGTCTTCATGAGCCCCACTTTTTCAAAATCAGATAAGGAAGGGTAGAGGCGGGGATCAGCCGATTTACCTTTTCTGATGTCCGAAATTAAACTGTAATTTCTGTCAGTTTCATGCTGACCATCACCAATTTTATGTGGATATTTTTTTGAAAAGAAGAGGGAAAGCGGGTTCTTGGAAAATCCTCTTGTTTCTTTTGCGCCGGAAAAAATTGTCAGTAAACCTGAGCCTGAAAACCTTTGCAGGTTGATCACTAAATCATACTTCTCTTTTCTGACAGTACTGATCAGGGCAAATAAATTGCTCCACTTGTTTTTAGATTTTTCCCAGACCAGAACATTTTTAACAAAAGGATGATTAAGAAACAATGTTTCATTTCCTTTTCGTACCAGTATATCTAATGTTGACAGTGGTAAATCTCGATTCAGACTTTCAAGTAAAGCGGTTGCCAGGATGACATCACCCGGAAAAGCAGTTTGAACGAGAAGAATTTTCTGATGCATGACTAAACAGCAACACTATGATCACGAAGAGCCTCATTGAGAGTGGTTTTTTTATCTGTACTCTCTTTTCTTTTTCCAATAATTAATGCACAAGGCACCTGATACTCACCTGCCGGAAAAACTTTTGTATAGGAACCGGGAATCACAACAGATCGGGCAGGAATCCTCCCCTTGCTTTCGACAGGATTGGCTGCTGTAACATCAATGATTCTGGTAGACATGGTCAGCACGACATTGGCGCCCAGCACCGATTCTTTTTCAACATGAACGCCTTCAACGACGATACTCCTGGATCCTATAAAACAATCATCTTCGATGATAACCGGTGCGGCCTGAACAGGTTCCAATACGCCTCCTATTCCAACACCACCTGAAAGGTGTACGTTTTTTCCGATTTGCGCACAAGAGCCTACAGTAGCCCATGTATCTACCATGGTTCCCGAATCAACATATGCACCAATGTTTACATAGGAAGGCATCAGGATCACTCCCTTTGCCAAATAAGCGCCATACCTTGCGATGCCATGAGGAACAACCCTCACACCTAACTTTTCGTATTCTGATTTCAGGAGCATTTTATCATGAAATTCCAATGGTCCGGCATGTGAGGTTTGCATAGTTTGAATTGGAAAGTAGAGGATTACGGCCTTTTTAATCCAGTCGTTCACCTTCCAATCATTGCCTTGCGGTTCTGCGACTCTTAGAACTCCTTTATCCAACTTCTCAATAACAGCCCTTATAGCTTCCTGAGTTTCAGGATCCTTGAGAAGATTTCTATCCAGCCACGCTTTTTCGATGATTTCCTGCATGTTTTTTTTTATTAAAGTACAAAGAAAAACTTCCCACTTGAAAAACCAACCTTAAACTTCAATTATCTTTGCAAGATATGGATAGAATTATGGCAATTGATTACGGAACAAAAAGAATTGGTTTGGCAGTCACTGATCCGAACCGAATCATTGCCACCGCCTTAACTACAGTGCATCCTGAGAAGGTGATAGATTTTATAAGATCGTATATTAGCACCGAACCGGTAAGTTGTTTCGTCGTTGGGGAGCCCAAACAGATGGATTACAGTCCGTCTGAAATTACTGCTCAGATTGAACAATTTATAAAAAAACTTAAAAAGGCATTTCCCGGGATTAGAATAGACAGAATCGACGAAAGGTTTAGCTCTAAAATTGCAACATCGGCTTTACGCGAAAGCGGATTGAAAAAAAAGGACAGGCAACGTAAGGATTTGATAGATCAGGCCAGCGCTGTTATACTTTTACAATCCTGGATGGAAAATAATAAATTGAATGATTAAGAATATGATATTCCCAATAATTGCCTTTGGCGATCCGGTCCTGAAAAAAAGAGCAAACGAGATTCAAAAAGATTACCCGGATCTGGAAAAACTCATTGCAGATATGTACGAGACAATGTACAGGAGTAAGGGAGTAGGATTGGCTGCTCCTCAAATTGGTCTTTCCATCCGTCTCTTTATCACCGATGGATCGCCGTTTGAAGAAGAGGAGGTAGAAGATTTTCGCGAAGTTTTTATTAACCCTGTTATTCGGGGCGAAGAAGGAACGCTTTGGAAATTTAATGAAGGTTGTCTCAGTATTCCTAATATAAGGGAGGATGTTCAACGAAAAGATACCGTTCACATTGAGTATTATGATGAAAACTGGAATTTTAAGGAAAGAACATTTACAGGATTAGCCGCTCGTATCATTCAGCATGAATATGATCACCTGGAAGGTGTTTTATTTACCGACAGGATTTCACCTTTGAGAAGGAGATTGCTAAATAATAAATTGCTGGACATATCAAAGGGGAATGTTGATGTTGATTATAGAATGAAGTTTCCTGCCTTAAAAAGGTAGCTTCAATTTCCTGAAAGATTAAATTAAAATGTTTGTAATTAAAATTATTTGCAAACCAGAAAAACTGCCAATTATGAAAACAAAAATTGTGATGCTGATTTCTCTTTCCTTATTAGGATTAGTTGCATGTCAGTCGCCGAAGGAAAAATTAGTTGACAAAATAAAAAGCAATGAGAATATCCTTTTTTCGGATAGCATGAAAACCCTCGATGATTCTCTTGCTGTTGCCACACTGGATTTGTATTCGTCTTATGCCAATCAATTTCCTGAAGATACTAATTCAATAGAATACTTATTTAAGGCAGCTGATTTAGCATTAGGGCTGAAGAAAGCCCCACGTTCTTTGGAATCTTTGGAGCTTCTCATTCAACGTTATCCTCAATCTGCAAAAGCTGCTTCAGCATTGTTTATGCAAGCATTTATTCATGAGACAGCCATTCAGGATAAAGAAGGGGCGAAGGCATTGTTCAGCCAGTTCATGCAGAAATACCCTGAACATCCCTTGTATAGTTCGGCTAAATCTTCCTTCGATCAATTGAATGCCGGAATTAGCGATGAAGAACTAATAAGGATGTTCGAAAGTAAGCAGGATAGTCTTGCAAGCGGCCTGAAATAAATTCTAAGGAAGGGAATTTGTCAGGTTCAGTAAAAGCAGAAATTTCATTTGATTTTTTTGTGTCAATTAGGAAACTCCTCATTGAGTGTACGCTCAAGCTCTTCAAGACTTATATCCAGACGTATATGGCCTTCTTTTGCCAAAGAAATATCACCTGTTTCCTCCGATACCACCAGGGCCAATGCATCGCTTTGTTCAGTTATTCCAATGGCAGCGCGATGTCGCATTCCCAGATGTCCCGGCAATTCGACATTCTCGGTAACGGGAAGTACACATCGGGCAGCTTTTATCATATTATTTACGATGATAATGGAGCCGTCATGCAAGGGAGAGTTCTTAAAGAAGATACTTTCGATCAATGAGTGTGAAATTTCTGCATTCATCAAATCACCTGTATTGGTGTAGTATTTTAACTCCGATGATTTTGCCAGCACGATAATAGCACCTGTTTTTGTCTTGGCCATTTGTCTGCAGGCTTTTACTATTTCCGGAATGTTGAGCGGATTGCTTTTGGCCATTTGCCAGTTCCATGGGAGAATCTGTCGGGTGAAAGTGTTTTTGGATAAAATATTGTTTGTTCCAAGAACAATAAGAAATCTTCTTACTTCCTGTTGGAAAACGATGATCAATGCTATAAAACCCAGGCTGATAAATTGCCCCAGAATTGTTCCAAGCAATTCCATGCTCAACACTTTTACACAAATCCAATAAAGTGCATACACTGTAAGGAGACCGATGAAGATATTGATAGCCACTCCGCCACGCAGCAGGTTGTATAACTTGTAAAGAAGTACAGTTACAATAGCTATGTCAATCAGATCAACGAGTCGGATCGTCAGAAAGCCAATATCAAAAAGATCCATAGAGCAATAATATTTTGGATGCCACGAAGTTCATAATTATTCGCGTATTCAGATCTCAATTTTTTGGAAGTTTTACACCTTTTTTAACTGAGTAACAAGTTTAACGCACTCCACCGCTTCTTTTACATCATGAACCCTCAGGATATCGGCGCCCTTCATGAGAGCAATGGTATTTAGCACAGTGGTTCCGTTTAGGGCTTCATTACTTTTTATTCCTAAAACTTTGCTGACCATCGATTTTCTGGAGAGCCCCGCCAGAATCGGCATGTCATGTATTTTCAGGACCGCCAATTTTTTTAAGAGAAGAAAATTGTGCTCCATAGATTTTCCAAAACCGAATCCGGGATCAATTATAATGTCCGTTACTCCTGATTCCAGAAGTTGCTCAGTCTTTTCACTAAAGAAATCAATAAGCTCAATCGATACATTGTCGTATTTTGGATTTGCTTGCATGGTGGCAGGTACACCCTGCATATGCATCAGGACATAGGGAACTTTAAGTGCAGCTACGGTACTGAACATTTTTGGATCAATACTCCCGGCTGATACATCATTCACCATCGACACGCCAAGTTCCACCGATTTTTTCGCTACGGAGGAGTAAAATGTATCAATCGAAAATATGGCATCGGGAAATTCTCTTTGTAAATTTTTAAGAGGGGTGTGCAGCCTGGACCATTCCTCATCAGAAGCGAGAAGAGAAGCACCCGGTCTGGTAGATTGTGCCCCTATATCGATGATTCCTGCTCCCTGATCCAGCATCAATCTGACAGCATCAATATAATTTTTCTCCTCCGGGTATTTACCCCCGTCAAAGAAGGAATCCGGGCTTAAGTTTAGGATTCCCATGATAATCGGTGTTGATAAATCCAGCAGTCTTCCTGAGCAGTTTAAGTATTTCTTCATGTTAATCTATGTATCTTCGCAAGGTTCCTACAATTTTGTTTTAATCTATTATTACTGATAAACAGGCATCTAAATTAGACGTTTGGAAATATGCAACCTAATATATCTCCCGGATCACAAACTCCGGATTCTGATCTTGAACTTATGACCATTTCTAAAACATCCACCCAATATGATCGGGTAATGTCCGGTTGCAAAGATATCTTTATTAAGAAAATGAAAGATTATGGTTCTGCATGGCGTATTCTACGTCTCAGTTCCATCACAGACCAGATATACATTAAAGCCCAACGAATAAGGAGTATTGAGGAGAAAGGAAAACAGAAGGTGGAAGATGGAGTGGATGGTGAATTTATAGGAATCATTAATTATTGCATTATTGCTTTGATTCAACTGGAGTTGGGCTCTGAATCCAATCTTGAAATGTCTGTGGATGATGTTGTACATCATTTCGAAAAGCAAGTTGCCGTGTCCAAACGTCTCATGGAGGATAAAAATCATGACTACGGTGAAGCTTGGCGAGGGATGAGAACCAGTTCTATGACGGATCTCATTCTGATGAAACTTATGCGGATCAAACAGATTGAGGATAATCAAGGTGCTACTTTGATCAGTGAGGGTGTGTCTGCAAACTATTACGACATGATTAATTATGCCGCTTTTGCACTAATCAAAAAGCAAGAAGAAATTATCGATTGATACTAACCGGCCCTGATTAATTAGTTTCCGGGAATCTTTATAATTCGAAAATCTACAAAATATTATTGCATGAAATTTCTTGCCAATTTATCAAGACTGCTCGTTGGAGTGTTGTTTATTATCTCCGGGTTTATCAAAGCCAATGACCCACTTGGATTTTCTTATAAACTCGATGAATATTTCGTGGTGTTCAACATGCCATGGTTGAGTTTTGCATCTCTTTTTCTCGCGGTTGTAATTTGTGCTTTTGAGATTGGATTAGGAGTTGCGATGTTGATCGGTGCAAAGATGGTACATACAGCATGGTCATCTTTGATTATGATTGTGTTCTTCACCTTCCTCACCTTTTATTCCTGGAAGTTTGATGTTGTAAAGGATTGTGGATGTTTTGGAGATGCTTTACACCTCACACCATATCAATCCTTCATGAAGGATGTAGTGCTGCTAGTATTGATCATGTTTATTTTTCTGAAACGACATCAGATCAGCCCTCTATTCGGACACCGTCCATCTACTTATGTTGCATATGGTGGCTTTCTCGCTTCAATCATTTTCTCCATTTATTGCATAAGACACTTGCCGGTGATAGATTTCAGACCCTATGCTGTGGGAAAGAATATTCCTGAAGGAATGAAATTACCTCCTGGCGCTGTCACAGATAGCGTTGTAATGGTGTTCCTCTATGAGAAAGACGGCAAACAAATTGAGCTGGACATGGAAGGGATAAAATCAATAGACGAAACATATAAATTCATTGACAGGAAAGACAAGATCATAAGAGAAGGAGATAAACCTCCTATTCACGATTTTTCAATAACCACTCCTGATGGTACCGATTTAACCTCTGATATTTTAGATCAGGAAGCAGTCTTTCTGCTTGTGGCTTACGATATCAGTAAAACCTGCAAGAATGTTCAGCCAAATGTGAATGATTTTGTTGCTCTTTGCCAAAAGGAGAAAATTGAGTTTATCGGTCTCACTGCCAGCGTGCCTGCCGAGGTAGACGTTTTCAGGCATGAACATAATTCAAGTTTCGATTATTACTCCTGCGATGCTACCACACTTAAAACCATGGTAAGGTCAAACCCCGGATTGATGTTACTCAAGAAGGGTACTGTTGTTGCCATGTGGCATCATAATGATTTTCCATCATTTGATGAAGTAAAGTCTCTTTACCTGAATAACCCGAAGTAATTTTAACCAGAAATTACTCTTTGTCCTGTTGTGATTTTTCAAAAAAGTTCCAGATAGGATCTGAAGGTGGCTTTGCTGTCAATCGAATTACTTCTTTTTTAATAGGATGAAAGAACTCGGTAGTACGACTGTGTAAGTGTATGGATGCGTCCTCGTTGGACCGGTCAAAGCCATACTTCAAATCACCCTTTATGGGACATCCCATTGATGCCAATTGCACCCTGATTTGGTGATGCCGTCCGGTGAGTGGGTTAATTTCCAGGAGATAATAATTATCAGACTTCGATACTACCTTGTAATCAAGCCAACAACGTTGAGAATCTTTTACTTCGGTCTCATAAGCTTTGCTTTTGTTTCGCACCTGATCTTTTTTTAGAAAATGGATAAGTGTACCTGAGTCGGAAGGAGGCTTGTTTTTAACCACTGCCCAATAAGTTTTCTTTACTTTTTTTTCTCTGAATAATTCATTGAGTCGTGTAAGTGCTTTGCTTGTTCTTGCAAAAAGTACAACTCCGCTAACAGGACGGTCAATTCTGTGAACGACGCCAAGAAAAACCTCACCGGGCTTTTGGTATTTATCCTTGATATATTCTTTGACAATTTCTGCAAGGGTCTGGTCACCGGTTTTGTCTCCCTGTACAATATCACCGGGACGTTTATTTACGGCAATTATATGGTTGTCTTCGTATAAGATTTCTAAGGCGGACATTAAGATTTGGGAATTGGATGGGGAGAACTAATCAGGATGTGTATATATCAACCTGTGCTGTGTGGAATTAAAAATAATCGAATTTAATTGTTCTAGTATTGTTCTTTCTCATTAGGAAAGTTCATGCTCTTTACGTCGCCGATATACTTTTCAGTTGCAGCTTTTATATCGTCGTAAAGATTCATATACCTTCTAAGAAACCGCGGATGAAATTCATGTGTGATACCTACCATATCATGAAAAACGAGAACTTGTCCGTCCACGCCGTTGCCTGCACCTATCCCAATGACGGGAATTTTAATTTCCCTTGCTACCTGTTCTGCAAGCTGTGCAGGTATTTTTTCCAGCACTAAGGCAAAGCAGCCAATGTCTGAGAGGAGGTGTGCATCTTCGATTAATCGTTGGGCTTCTGATTTTTCTTTGGCACGTACAACGTAAGTTCCGAATTTATAGATAGACTGCGGGGTAAGTCCTAAATGCCCCATCACAGGAATACCTGCAGAGAGAATTCGCTCGATGGAATCTTTGATCTCTATTCCGCCCTCCATTTTAACGGCATGGGCTCCTGATTCCTTCATTATTCGAATGGAAGAGTTAAGGGCTTCCTTAGAATTGCCTTGATAACTACCGAAGGGGAGGTCAACGACTACTAATGCTCTGCGAATAGCCCTTATGACAGATGAGGCATGATAAATCATCTGATCGAGAGTGATGGGTAAAGTTGTTTCATGACCTGCCATCACGTTTGAGGCAGAGTCACCAACCAGTAGAACATCAATGCCGGCATCGTCAAGGATTCGAGCCACGGAATAATCATAGGCAGTAAGCATACTGATTTTTTCAGAACGCTTTTTCATTTCTTGCAAGGTGTGCGTCGTAATTTTTTTATCTTCTGGTTTGGCTGTAGACATGATATTTTAAATAACGGATAATATAATTTGTCGCTATGCTAATTTACTCAGGATGCTTTTCCGGTTCCGGAAATTTTATTTCTGATTTTGTGCCTTTTGTATTTTTCTTTTCACTCTGATAGATTTTTATAAGATCTTTCAAAACCTTATTTTCTTCTCTAAGAACCCTTAGCTCTTCCAAAAGAACCGCTTGAGAATCTGCAGGGAGCACTACATTGTTTATCGTTTGGAGTTTTTGTGCGCTGCTATCACTTTCCATGATATAAACGGAAATCTGATCAACCAGAAATTTACTTGAAGGTCCGGCACTGATTCCGATATTGCCGGTCTTGTAAGCCAATTCAGTAAAGGATAGAACGTAATTTTGATTTATATATACATCATAATTTCTTGCAGAGGCTTTCACTTGTAATAAATTTGTTTCGTTTACCCCATTCAGAAAACCTGAATCTACCCAACCATTCGTTTTTATTTGCCCGGTGAGAAGCTTGAAATTTACTCCCACCAGTTGTTTTAGCCTGAATTGTTTTTTGCTGTTGATTTCAAGGACAAATGCGCCCGTACCGTCAGCTTGAGCCATAAAAATAATTCCTACGCCTGACTCGGGGCCTTCAGTAGATTCCAAAACGAAATTTGCTGTGATCTCAAAAGCACTTGCCGGATTGTTCCACTTCGGAAAAACAGAGTAGGACGATTTCGGGTTTTTTCTCTGCAATAAATATTTTCCATCCTGAATTAAAAACAAGTTGTCTCCGTTCGACATAATCTTCCAGATACCCTTGTCGCTTTCAAAATTATCAGAGAAAATAGTGTCTGTGAATTTCTCGGACACCAGTTGTGCCTTTGTTAATGTGTTTGTTAAAACCATTAATAAGGCAAAGAGTAGGAGTGCTCTGGTCATTTTTATGTTAAATCGTAACGTACATTTGGAATCAAAGCTACAAATTCCTGTAATTTGCATAAAATAATATAGATTTGCATCGATGAAAAATTTTATTCTGCTCATAAGCCTGGTTTCGATCGTTTTTAGTTCATGCAAGACTGACTTTGAATTAAATGCACCTTATAAGGAAACCATGGTCATCTATGGATTCCTCAATGCAAATGATAGCGTTCAATACATCCGAATAAGTAAAGGTTTCCTTGGGGAAGGAAACGCCCTGATCATGGCTCAGCAATCTGATTCAATCAATTATGCCGATGTGCTTAATGTAAGGATGGAAGAGATTGTCAATGGGAATGTCATAAACACTTTTGTATTATCAAGGGTCGATACAATTCCAAAAGAGGCAGGCTTGTTTGCCTATCCTTATCAGGTTTATTATCGACTTTCAAACCATAACCTCAATGCAATTGCTCTATACAGGCTGACGGCAGAGAACAGGGAGACCGGTTATAAAGCGACTTCCATAACTAGGGTTGTAAACGATATCGTCAATATTACCAACCCAAGCATAGCTGAAGTAAATTTTGCAAGCACCGGGCAGTTTTCTGTTAAATTTAGTCCTGTGAACAATGGTAGGATTTACGATCTGGTCATTCGTTTTCACTATACTGAAGATAGTTCAGGGGTACTCTCATACCATTTTGTTGATTGGAATTTTCCTGATCAATTTACCAGCGGCAGCACCGATATCATATTTCCTTATGCCCGTCAGGATTTCTATGCAATTTTGGCAAGCAGCATTCCTTATAAAAGTGGTGTGAGCAGAACTGTAGGAAACGCTGCAATGGGATTCCCTGCAATTGAATTCAGGATGATTGCCGGAACTGAGGATCTTTATACCTACCAACAGTTAAATTCGGCCTCAAATACCAGTCTACAGGATCCTCCATTATTCACCACAGTTGAAAATGGATTGGGTCTTTTTACCAGTCGTTTAATCCACTTAGAGTTTAGAAACATGACTCAAAAAAGCATCGACTCGCTGGAGCAAGGACAATTTACAAGGGATCTTTTCTAAGATTTAGTGCCTCTTTGTCATTTAAAATTTGATTAAATTCAAGGATTATTCACGGTCTGCCAATTTTTCGTGAAATTAAGTGCTGGCATAATGATTGACCTTTTGTGATCGTAAATTGATAAATCAACCAAAAACATATAAAAAATGAGAAAAGTAATAGGTATTGACTTGGGAACCACAAATTCATGCGTTTCCGTCATGGAAGGAAATGAACCGATAGTGATTCCTAACAGTGAAGGCCGTCGTACTACACCGTCCATCGTAGCATTTTTAGATAATGGCGAAAGAAAGGTGGGAGATCCGGCTAAAAGACAGGCGATCACAAATCCCAAGAACACAATCTTTTCAATCAAGCGATTCATGGGTGAGTCTTTTGACAACGTTCAAAAAGAAAAAGACAGAGTTCCATTTGAAGTAGTAAAGGGTGATAACAATACTCCGCGTGTAAAAATTGGAGATCGTTTGTATACACCACAGGAAATTTCAGCTATCATTCTTCAGAAAATGAAGAAGACAGCTGAGGATTATCTCGGATATGAAGTATCAGAAGCTGTGATTACAGTGCCTGCATATTTTAACGATAGCCAACGTCAGGCTACCAAAGAAGCAGGCGAAGTTGCAGGCTTAAAAGTCTTGAGAATTATCAACGAGCCGACTGCAGCATCACTGGCATATGGATTGGATAAGAAGAATAAGGATGAAAAAATTGCCGTTTTTGATTTGGGAGGCGGAACATTTGATATTTCAATTCTTGAATTAGGCGATGGAGTTTTTGAGGTTAAGTCAACCAATGGTGATACACATTTAGGTGGCGACGATTTTGATCACAAAATAATCGACTGGCTGGCTGATGAGTTTAAAAAAGACGAAGGCATTGACTTGCGCCGTGACCCTATGGCACTTCAGCGTTTAAAAGAAGCTGCGGAGAAGGCGAAGATCGAATTATCAAGTTCAACGCAAACAGAAATCAACCTGCCATACATTATGCCGGTTGACGGTATTCCGAAGCACTTAGTTAAAACCTTAACCAGAGCAAAGTTCGAGCAGTTGGCTGATGATCTTATTCAAAGAACATTAGCTCCGTGTAAAAAAGCACTCTCCGACGCAGGTTTAAATCCATCTGATATCGATGAGGTTATTTTGGTTGGTGGTTCAACCCGTATTCCGGCCATTCAACAATTGGTTGAAAAATATTTCGGTAAGGCAGCTCATAAAGGGGTGAATCCTGATGAAGTTGTAGCAATCGGTGCAGCGATTCAGGGAGCTGTATTAACAGGAGAGGTGAAAGATGTATTGTTATTAGACGTGACTCCGCTTTCCTTAGGAATTGAAACGATGGGTTCTGTAATGACAAAATTAATCGAGTCCAACACGACAATCCCGACTAAGAAGAGCGAAACATTCTCTACCGCATCCGACAATCAGCCGTCCGTTGAAATTCACGTATTGCAGGGAGAACGCCCAATGGCAAAAGATAACCGTACAATCGGTCGATTCCACCTTGATGGAATTCCACCATCACCAAGAGGGATACCTCAAATTGAAGTAATCTTTGATATTGATGCGAACGGAATTTTGCACGTTACTGCTAAAGATAAGGCTACAGGTAAGTCTCAAAACATCCGAATCGAAGCATCGTCAGGATTAACGGATGCTGAAATTAAAAAGATGAAAGAGGAGGCTGAAGCAAATGCTGAAACTGATCGCAAGGCGAAGGAAGAGACCGATAAAGTGAATCAGGCAGACACATTGATCTTCCAGTCTGAAAAACAGCTTACAGAATATGGTGATAAACTTTCATCTGATAAAAAAGAGGCAATTCAAAAAGCGCTTTCAGAATTAAAAGATGCTCATAAAGAAAGAAATATCACTGCTATAGATACGGCTCTTGCATCCTTAAACAGTGCATGGCAGGCAGCATCTGAAGAAATGTACAAGGCGACCCAACAAGCCGGTGGTCCTGCCGCTGACGGTACAGGTGCTACAGGTCAGGAGGGAAAAACAGATGCAGAAGTAACCGATGTAGATTTCGAAGAAGTAAAAGAGGACAAAAAGTAATTGTCTTTCAATATAAAAAATGGAGTTCAGAAATGAGCTCCATTTTTTTTTGTCCGGATTTTAGCCGGCTATTTTTGATCTTGTGGCAAAGGCCAGTATGTGTCCATCAGGATCCGATACATAGGCTACGCGATCGCCCCAATTTCTATTCTCCGGAGCGCTTATTAGCTTGGCACCCGCGGAAATACTCCGGAGAACCCAGTCTTCAATATTTTCAACTTGAATATATAATTCACAACGGGGAATCCCTTTTCCTGAGGAAGGGTGAGGAGCTGCCGGAGTAATAATTTTTGCAATTCCATTTTCCGGCATTACACCGAGCTTGAGTCCACTTGCAATTTGAATTTCCGTCATGCCCGGAACATCGAGAATAGCCTTGCATGCAAAGAGATTCTCATAGAATATTTTACTTCTTGACTGGTCTTCTACATAAAGAATAATATCGACCGTCATATTGTCTGAGTTGCAATTCCTTTAATAAATCTTAAATTTTTCGTCTTGTTTGCTTTGCCTTTTTTCTTGTGATAGACTTCCTCGTTTTATTCTTACGTAATTTCCTTTTCAGAATACTCACTGTTTTAAGAATTGCATCTTCAAAAATATGGGATGAGGATTTTGCAAATAGATTTTTTCCGCTATCATAAACGTGAATTTCACAATGTATCTTTTCAGTACGAACCGTGCTTTCGTGTTTAAGGATTACCTGTGCCTTGAGGAGTTTGTCATTTATCTGAGAAAGTGTTGTCACCTTTTCAGTAGTGAAGGATCTCATAGAAGGACTTGCTTTAAAGCCCGGTGTTTCGATTATTATTTTCATAGTATGAGTATGGGTTTTTGATTTGTATTAAATGCAAGACATTCAATAATGTAATGTGTACTCTGTAATTTACCGATTCTCCTTTCATCCGGGCTTCGGAAACAATTTGGAGAAAATGACGCTGAGAATGATTGGGAGCCGTCATGCATTAATATCAATGGTCTTTTAACGGTCGCTTTTTAATCATTCCACCCTTGGTATCCTTTATGCTGCTCATCACAACAAAAGCGTTAGCGTCAAGCTTCTCAATTTCTTCATTCAGTTTGCTGATTTCCAGCCGTGTGATTACGGTGTAGATTATATCAATTTCATTCGAGTGACCATGCTTGCCAAAGCCTCTTTTTCCATTATACACAGTAACACCTCTACCCATTTTCTGAATTATCATTTCACGTATCTCATCACTGTGCGTTGATATAATTGTGAAAGCTGTATACTCTTCAATACCTTCAATCACATAGTCTACCGTTTTGGATGCCGATAAATACGTAATCATCGAGTACAGTGCTGTTTCCAAACTGAGCAAATAGGCTGCAGCGGAAAATATGACAATGTTTATTGCCATAATTACATCACCTATCGTGTTACCCGATTTACGACTAAGATATATTGCCAGAATTTCGGTTCCATCAATAACACTTCCGCCTCGTACCGACAAGCCAATACCGGCGCCAAGAAAAAATCCGCCAAAAACAGCAACCAGCAATTTATCGTGCGTAATTTCAGGAAAGGGAACGAATGCTGTGAACAAAGCAAGGCCGGAAATGGCGATGATAGTCTTAATGGCAAATTGTTTTCCTATAATTTTAAATCCAAGCAGTACAAAAGGGAGGTTGATTAATACCAACAATATCGGTAGAGGGAGCTGAGCCAGCTCTGCAATTAAAAGTGAAATTCCTACAGCTCCTCCATCAATGAATTTGTTGGGAAACAGAAAGCCTTTTAGACCGAATGAAGCAGAAGTGATTCCCAATAGTATCAACAATATGTCTTTGATGACATTCCAAATCAATAGCTTCAGTTCACGGAAACCTTTTGCCAGCTCAAAAGAAGAATATTGAGTTCGTTTATCGAACGGTCTCTCCTTCTTTCGAAGAATTGTTTGTATAACAATGTTGGTCCAAAATGGGTTCATCTACAGAGTCGACTTTTATAAAGAGTGCTAAAATGCGCACTGCTACAAATTAAGCAAAAGAATTATAATGTAGATCAATTGTAAAACTAAAAATTCAACAATTTCAATTTTGAATGAATAAATATTTTATAGTTTAACTAATCGTTTTGTGAATTTCGCTTTCAAATGCTGAACACAAACTAGATACATGCCTGCAGGCAAATCGTCAAGTTGGATTTGCAGATTGCTTGTTCCGGAATGAATCTCCTTGTATAGTCTACCGGTCATATCGCTAATTTCAACAGTAAAATCGATTTCTTCAAATAATTTCAAAGTTAATTTATCGGTGGCAGGATTTGGATAAATTTCAAATGAGACTAAATCCTTCTTCAAATTTAACTCTCTCGATGACGTGTATAGCATGCATGTATTTGTATATGGATTCAATTCAACGGGATTTCCGGAGCTGAGTGTTAGACCTGTAAAACCTGAATAATTTTCTGCATACCTGATGCATTTGAATACTGCATTACCTGTTGGATTCGTTCCCTGGTTTAATGGGCCCGTTTGATTTACCGGGTTAATATAATTCCATACAGTGACTTTGTTCGTGTCAATTTCAAAAAAATTCCCACTTGATCCTTCACAAATCAAAGTATTTCCATTTGGAAGTCTTTGTGCCCCGGAAATGTTTGCTGAGTAAAATGTTGATGGGGGAGTAGATGTGTATTCCCAAAACGATGTATCAGGTCCATATGGAGATAATCCGACGATTGTATAATTATTTAACGAGTCAATAGGCGTTTGGATGATATTCACAGAAGAATAATTTCCTCCGGGCCTTCCCGCTCCGTTATTAAAGATCATAATCTTGCCTGCATCAATGAATCCGGGTTCTATCCAGTGTGCATCGTGTTGTCCCCATAGCTTTTGATCTATCGATCCGCCCCGCCTGTATGCTCTTGGATTTCCCCACCGATAAAGCAGGTCGCCGCCTTTCCCGGAATTGCCTCCTGTGTGACTGGCGGCTTCGAGGGTAGTCGTACTGTGATCTATAATCCATACTTCTCCGCTGTTATGAATACTTAAAATAATCTGATCTAAGGCAGGGTTATAATCTATTGAGTTAATATGCAACCAGTCCTGATTCGCTGTATTGGCAAAATTAAAATTGATAAGTTCAGGATGATCTTCAACAATGCCATAATTAAACTTGCTTGAATCGTAATCCTGTATGAGATGATCTGATACATGCCATTCCCAAACTATAGTAGCACTGTCTGATCCAACAGGTTCGACTTCAACAATGTGCTCAAGCCATAAAGTTGAGTTAACCAGCGAAGGAGACCTGCCATTGTCTATGGCATAGGCTGATGATTTTACCTCCCATGCAAGTACCAGTATATTTCCATTTGGCAAATATTCAATATCATGGTGCTGATGCCGTGTGCTGTCCGAATAGTTATAGGACCAAATCAAATTGTTTGACCAGTCATACCTTTCTATTCGCCCGCCACTACCACCAGTGCTGCTGAAAACCGGATTGTTAACCCTTGCTGTTTTAAGAAGAGTTCCATCCTCAAGAAAATAGGTTGAAAGTCCGGGTTGTGATGATCCTTGCCAACTGTTAACGACCATTCCACAATTGTCGATGAGATACGTCTTGCTGTACGTATTTGGACTGAAAAGAGTGTAGCCATTAAATGAACCTGAATCATTTTGAAGCATGCCAATCGTTGGTGTTTGGCATTCAGATGAAAAGGTTTGCGTTAGTAGAATTATTATGCATGTAACTATTTTTTTCACGTCCGGAGCTTTTATATCGTTTTGAATGATGGATGAAATATAATTTTTTAATATGAAAAATTATCAATTATAAATTTAAAGTGGCTGGGTAAAATCGTTTTTCCTTTCAGTCCTTGTATTATGGAAAGCATGATTGTGAAAGTATTGAAAACTGATTTGAACAAACTTTTACAGATCCAGCTTGCATGGGAAAATATGATTCCTCAGTAAAAAAAGGGTTTTAATCAGTATTTACATGGAATTGCAATCTTCTCTAAAATGAATATATACTCCGATTTTTTGCTAAATTTGCATTTCTAACCAAAAAACCATTCAGAATGAAAAAATTATTACTAGTATTTTCCTTGTTCGCAATAAGCCTTTCAGTAAGTGCGCAAGGGACTTGGGTTCCTCAAGCTACCGGGTTTACACCGGTGTCAACAGGAGTTACTTATATCAGCGCGGTTGACACGAATGTACTGTGGATTGCAGCTTATGATGGTGTTGATACCTCCATCAAGAGACAAGATTTTTCAAGAACCATTGACGGAGGATTGAATTGGGTTGCAGGATTAGTTCCGGCACCGTCAACTTTCGCCAATTGTATGATATTCGGATTGAATGCTGATACTGCATGGTCTATGTTGTATGATGCATCCTCTGTGTATGGTGGTGGTATCTGGAAGACTATGGATGGTGGACTGAGCTGGACTCAGCAAGACTCCGGTATCATTTTTAGTGATCCACTTTCATTTCCCAATGTAGTTCATTTCTGGAATGACAGCGTTGGTTTTGCGATGGGAGACGCTTACGATGTTGACTACGAGATTTATACTACGACAGACGGCGGTGATAACTGGGTTCGTGTTCCTTTTGCCAATGTTCCACCACCATTGAATAATGAATATGGCATAGTAGGTCATTATAATGTGATAGGTGATACTGTTTGGTTTGATACCAACAAAGGTCGCGTATACCGTTCTGTTGACAGAGGCTTAAACTGGACCGTGAGCAACACGGGTCATATTATTCCTGTTGATGGTGCGATGGATATATGCTTTTACAATAGCATGGAAGGTTTTGCCAGATTGTATAATAATACAGCAGGTACTAATACCGTTAAGAGAACATCCGATGGCGGGGATACATGGACTGCAGGTACAGTGACCGGGAACATGTTTGGATCCGATGTGCAGTATGTACCGGGGACGGTTAGCCGTATCATGAGTTCAGGTACGAATATCAATTTCGCCGGAACTTCTTACAGTGATGATGGTGGTATTACCTGGACTACGATTGAGCAATTGGATCAACGTTCAGCTTTGGGTCTCGTCGATTCATTACATATGTGGGTTGGTGGATTTACTGCCAGTCCGACTGCTGAAGGAATTTTTAAATTTGAGTTTCTTACACCGGTTGCTTGTAATGACCCATCAGTTAGTCCTGGGATTGCATCCGCTTCGGATTCTGTGTTGTGTGCAAATGATACGCTCGTTGTAACTTCTACCGGAGTCGCTTCACCAAGTGTTGGTGACTATTATGGTGTAAGTTGGGTTGTATCAAGTGCAGACATTTCAGGTTCTGTGAATCCACTCAACGAGCCAAGTTTGGTTTTGATTTATGGTATCACTTCACCTGCTCCTTCTACGAGTACAAGAGCCTACGTTAATGACGGAGTTCAAATTGGAGCTGGTTCACCATACGGTATTTATTACTGGACGCCTGTTGTATTTGGAAATGCAACTTCAGCTACACCACCAACAAACTTTCAGGATCTAACTCTTGATCCGGCATGTACATACACAGGCAACTCAGTTATGGTTGACGTAGCTGCTCCTGGAGATCCTCGTTGCAGTACTGTTGGAATTTCGAAGGTAGATGCTGTAAAACTTGCAGTATTTGCATATCAGGAAAATGAAAACACAGTAAGATTGCACATCAATGCAGCAACTCAGGCTGAAATGCAGGTTGAAATGTATGACATCAACGGACGCCGGGTTTATACAGGTAATATGTATCTTTCTAAAGGGTCAAATGTTGAGATGATTAACATCAATGATCTGCGTGGCGGAACATATATGATTAAAGCAGTATCTAACGGAAATCAAACAGTTACTAAGCTGGTGATATTCTAAGCTATTAGTTAGAAATTAAAAAGGGTCGTCAGTAATCTGACGGCCCTTTTTTTTAAAAAAAATTTTAGGTTTAGCCATCTAGTTCCAGACTACCATTTCACAGGTGCCCATACTGTTCACTAAACCTTTCTCACTTTTTTCCTTGATGAAAATGTAAGTAGCCCTAAAAATCCTACAGTTTAAAAGTAGACAAAAATGTCTAACTTTAAATTTGTAGAAAATGAAAAAATCAAAATTCACAGAAAGCCAAATAGCCGGAGCTCTGAAGGAGCATGAGGCTGGCAAAAGCATCTTGGATATTTGCCGGGAGCTAGGGATTAACAAACAGACTTTTTACAATTGGCGGAAGAAGTATTCCGGGATGGATTCGGAGCTTCTAAGAAAATTTAAAGAGTTAGAACGAGAAAACTCCGAGCTCAAACGCATGTATGCAGATTTAAGCTTGGACCATCGGATCTTAAAAAATGTCATCGAAAAAAAGCTTTAGGGCTCTGTCAGAAGAAGGAAATTGCCTGTGAGATTAAAACGGAGGAGCAAATTTCAATTGCCAGAGCCTGTAAGATTATTGAACTTGATCGATCAATGTATTATTACGATTCGGTCAAGGACGACACTGAGGTTGAAGCAAAGTTGCGTTGGTACGCCGAGAATCTCCCAACCAGAGGCTTTCCGGAGTACTATAAACGCATTCGAAAAGAAGGGCTAGTATGGAATCGCAAAAGAGTAAAACGGGTTTATAAGAAGCTTGGCATGAGCAGACGCAGGAAAATAAAACGTCGGATTCCAAACCCGGAAAAGACTGCACTATTGCAACCTATACGTCAGAATTTAACATGGAGCCTTGACTTCATGCATGACACTCTTGAAAGCGGACGAAAGTTCAGGACACTAAACATTATAGATGATTTTAATCGTGAAGCATTGGCAATTGAAGTTGATTATTCATTCCCGTCAGAGAAAGTTGTAGAGATGCTAAATCGTGTAATTGAATGGCGAGGAAAGCCAGAAGAGATACGTAGTGATAACGGCACTGAGTTTATTGCAAAAGCTTTTGAAGGCTTTTGCAAAAACTCAGGCATTACTCATGTGCGCATTCAAAAAGGAAAACCCACTCAGAATGGATTCATCGAACGGTTCAATAGAACATTTAGAGAAGACGTGCTGGATG
>SHNE01000036.1 GCA_004295015.1 Bacteroidota bacterium
TGACGATCAACAACAGTACTTCATCAAGTACATCAGTAACGGCTTGTGATAGTTATACCTGGAATGCGGTCACTTATACGGCTTCAGGAACATATACAACAACAGGCCTGACCAATGCTGCAGGTTGTGACTCATCAGCTACTGTAATATTGACGATCAACAGCAGTTCATCGTCCAGTACATCAGTAACGGCTTGTGATAGTTATACCTGGAATGCGGTCACATATACGACTTCAGGAACCTATACAACAACAGGTCTTACCAATGCTGCAGGTTGTGACTCATCAGCTACTGTAATATTGACGATCAACAACAGTACTTCATCAAGTACATCAGTAACGGCTTGTGATAGTTATACCTGGAATGCGGTCACATATACGACTTCAGGAACATATACAACAACAGGCCTTACCAATGCTGCAGGTTGTGACTCATCAGCTACTGTAATATTGACGATCAACAGCAGTTCATCGTCCAGTACATCAGTAACAGCTTGTGATAGTTATACCTGGAATGCTGTCACTTATACGACTTCAGGAACATATACAACAACAGGCCTTACCAATGCTGCAGGTTGTGACTCATCAGCTACTGTAATATTGACGATCAACAGCAGTTCATCATCCAGTACATCAGTAACAGCCTGTGATAGTTATACCTGGAATGCGGTCACTTATACGGCTTCAGGGACATACACAACAACCGGACTTACTAATGCAGCAGGATGCGATTCATCAGCCACTGTAATCCTGACGATAAATAACAGTTCATCGTCTAGTCAATCGCAAAGCGCATGTGGTTCGTACTTATGGGCCGTGAATAATGTGACGTATACATCAAGCGGCACCTATACATTCACGGGAGTGAATGGTTCCGGATGTCCACATGTTTATACTCTTATCCTTTCAATAAGCAATCTTAACGTGACCGCCACACCAGGCGGGGCAATAGCTTGTTTTGGTGGAACGGTAACTGTAAACGTTACAGCAAGTGGTGGTGTTGGCCCTTATTCGGGAATCGGATCCTATATGCAAGGTGATGGAACGATGGTGTATACTGTGACAGATGCTAATTTATGCTCCGGAACAGCTTCTGTCACTCTTAGTGCACCCGCCAAGGTGGAAGGTAGTACATCAACAACACCTGCTAATTGCAGTGCTCCGGTTGGTACTGCTACAGTATCAGCAAGCGGTGGAAATGGAACCTATACTTATATGTGGTCAAATGGACAGACCTTTGCTTCTGCTACAGGTTTAATGGCTGGGAATTATACTGTAACTATTACCGATGGTAATGGCTGCACAGGAACAGCTTCTGCTACTGTTGTAGGGGTTGGAGTAATTCCTGATCCGGCTGGAACGCTTACTGGACCGGCAGGAGCTTGTAGAAATACATGTGGAATTGTATATACCGTACCTCCTGTATCAGGTGCTACCTCGTACACCTGGACGCTACCTTCCGGTGCGACAGGTACATCAACTTCAAATAGTATTACACTCTGCTTTGATAATACTTATAATGGTGGATTCCTCTGTGTGACTCCTGTAAATAGCTGCGGAAGTGGTACATCGTCTTGTATCAATATTCCTGTTATCACTGTGAAACCTGCACAACCTGGATTCATTGTTGGAAATCCGAATCCTTGTGGAAACACAGTTCATACTTATACCCTCCCTCCAAGTGCCAATGCACTGAGTTACACATGGACGGTTACAGGTGCCGGAGTTACAATTCTTAGTGGGCAAGGTTCAAACACTGTTCAGGTCAGTTTCCCTACCGGATTCGGTCAGGCGGTAATTTCTGTATTCGCTTCGAACTGTGTAGGTACAACTTCTACAAGGTCTACAACACTTACAGGTATACCTACACACAGTAGTGCATTATTCGGACCTGGCTTTGTTTGTGCCAACACTTCCGGTGTTGCCTATTCAATCAGCTCTGTCATAGGCGCAGGAACATCTTATGTTTGGTCTACAACAGGCGACATGAGTATTGCAGCTCCTCCGGGTTCCAATTCGACAGTAGTTAATTTTGGTCCGACCTTTATTTCCGGGCTGTTATCTGTTACTACTTCCAGCGCATGCGGAACCTTTACAAGAAGTTATACTTTGCGATCTGTTCCTGCTCAGCCTGGATCAATTTCCGGTCCGGGAACGAACTTATGCGGATTAACGGGTGTGACTTATACTATTATACCAGTTCTCGGTGCGACATCTTACAATTGGACAGTTCCAAGTGGGGTGAATATTACAAACAATACAGGTTTGTCAATCACAGTAGATTTCACTCCAACATTCACCGGAACTGGAAATATTTGCGTAGCATCAGTAAACTCTTGCGGTAGCAGCATTACACGTTGCTACTCAGTTACCGCTGCACCTGCCGGTCCTGACAATATCACTGGACCTAGCATAGTATGCAAATCAGCTTCTTCAGTTGCATATAGTGTGTCTATGGTACCGGGAGCTATTGGTTATCTCTGGTCTATAACCGGCGGTCCAACATTGACTTCATCAAGCAATACAGCAAATGTCAACTATACCACTGCTACTGCTACCTCCGCTACATTAACGGTAAATGCAACTAATGCTTGCGGTGCAAGTACGCCAACGAGAATAACTGTCGCTGTGAACCTTGGTTGCC
This sequence comes from Bacteroidota bacterium, assembly GCA_004295015.1. Lineage (GTDB taxonomy): Bacteria > Bacteroidota > Bacteroidia > AKYH767-A > 2013-40CM-41-45 > QQVM01. Next base: position 2,644 of record SHNE01000036.1, read on the forward strand.
GTACTGCTGATGGATCGATTTCAAAAGACAACTTAAGCGCTTATCCGAATCCAACATCAGGATTGCTTACTGTTAAATTTGAAGCCAGTCAATCTGCTAAGTATAGCCTGAAGGTGACCGACATTCTGGGGAATGTGATGCTTAACAACATCATCGATGCCGCAGAAGGTTCTAATATGCAAGAGTTAAACCTTAGCCATGTTGCTAAAGGAATTTACTTCTTGTCAATCGAGTCTTCAGATGAGAAAGCACAAACACTGCGCATAGTAGTGGAGTAAGCAACTCTTAAACTGATATAGGATGAAAGCAGCCTCTTCGGAAACGGAGAGGCTGCTTTTTTTGATAAATAAATGGATTTATTCGAAGCGGGTAATTTATACCCACTCAGGAATGTTGTTCTATTGGTAAGATCAGAGAGATAGGAACTTTACAAGTATGACTGTGGAGTATATTGCAGCAAAGACTGTATTAATTCAAGTTCTTTTAATCGATCGAATTTTTTTGGAGCTTAACCTTTACTTAAAATATATATCAATACATTATTTTATTGCCTGCTTTTTGTCTTCCCTGCCAAATCATCCTAAATTTCTTAGTCTTTGAATTTTCCTCTATCTCCGATAGCTTGACGAATGATGTTCCTCTTACAATAAATACAGTTCAGTCCTTTTACATTTTTCCTGGCAATGCCAAGCACAGTCTAATTTGCACAGACCAAATCCGAACAAATTCAGAATGTTTTATTTTTCAATTCTTTGGGACAGGTACAAACTGTGGCTTACAACTCTATAAACAATGGAGAATATTTAGAGGCAAATATTTCTGATTTAAAGAGTGGAGTTTATTTTTTAGAGATTGTTACAACTAAACAAAAGGTGTTGAAGAGATTTATAAAGGAGTAAACATTGATTTATGCTTTCAAAGAGGAGTACTCTCATTTAGAATTTCTTTGACGGAGCTCCTTGGATTTAATTACCTCCTCAATCATCTTTCAAAACCATCCACTTCTGTTGATGCTTTAATTGAGCCTTTCCATTCACAAGTAGCGTACTGATATACATACCCGAACTTAGTTGATGACTGATAAACTGATCTCCTTGTTTTCTTAATGGAATCATTTCAATAACTCTTCCACTCAAATCACTCACTTGTAATTCAAGTTTATATCCTGCTTTGGAATTGTTCAGGACTATATGTACAAATTTTCCTGAAGGATTTGGATAGAGGCGATAAGTAAATTCTTCTTTGTTAAATTCAGAAACAAGGAGCGGATCTGCCAGTACCGTATCATTTATGCAAATAGAACAACCTGCAGCATCTTCAACACAAATTTCATATACGCCTGCAGGTAAACTGTCAATTTTCGTCCCATTCAGTATTCCGATGGAAGGATTCCAGCTAATGTTATGTGCGCCAGTACCGCCGGTGGAAGTAATATCAATCGATCCGTTTTCACATCCAATGCATGTTGTATGTGAAACCGAGCTTTGTATTTGAATGGCTAATGGATCGTATATATTGTATGATTCTGTATGCAGACAGCCGTTCGCATCAGTTATATTTAATAAGTATGTACCGGCTGCCAGGCCTGAAGCGGAAGCATGAACGGAATCAATCATTGTCCAGGGACCGGCTACCTGATAAGGCGGAATTCCTCCATACATACAAACCGAAAGATATCCGGTACTATCACCATTGCATTCCAGAAAGGTGATGATGCTGTCACTCAACTCAGCCCGTATTGGCGGAGTGGAAGGGATGCTCACCAGTTTTCTCACTGAACAGCCATTTACATCACTTACATAACACGACCATGTTCCTGAGGGCAGATTTAACGCACTCGATCCTGTTTGGTTCAATGGATCATTCCATTGGTAGGTATAGGGGCCGTTTCCTCCAGAGGCGGAGACAGAGGCTGAACCATCATTGTTTGTGGAACAAAGTGTCACCGGATTTACGGTGCCAAGGGTTACAGTGATTTCAGGATTGTTCACTGATACAGTGAAGCTCTCTTGAAACCTGCAGCCGTTTCCATCAAAAACAGAAACTGTATATCGACCGGGATATAAAGCGGATTGATTTTGTTGTCTTGGATTATAAGCCCCTTCATCCGGTATGTGATCCCAGAAGAAAGTAAATGGAGCAGTACCTCCACTGAGTTGGACTTGGATGGCGCCGTCATTCGAACCATGACAAGATACATTCGTAACCGTTCCGCTTATAAGTGGTCCGCCGGTTGGGAGAGGGCCTAAATTATATGTGGCATAATAGCTGCACGCGGCAGCCCATATTGAAGAGGTGACAGACCAGGTTCCCGGATATAAATTGCTTATGCTTTGAGTTAGTTCTCCGGTATTCCAAAAATAGTTGATAGAACCACTCTGCCCCGGAGAGAAAACAGCTTGTAAACTCCCATCGTTGCTGCAAGCTGAAGAGGGCGTTGAGACAGGTTGAATAGTGTATCCAACATTAGAGCTTGCGGCTCCGGGAACATACATCACATCAAAATGTGAGCATCCTGTATATGGATCTGTAACATTCAAACTATGTCTTTCTCCGGTAAAATTTACGGTTATTCTATCCGTTGTTTCTCCCGTATTCCACAAATATGTAACCCCGCCATCACCAAATCGATTAGCAGTTTGCAATGTGTCTTTGACGTGCGCAATTAATGTCACATTGCTTGAACCATTACAATGTGCATTAATTTTTACTATCGGGTTTGGTCTTACATTAATGTGTATAGTATCAGTATGCCCTGAGCATCCTGCATTTCCGGTGACTAAACAGTGGTAATCTCCTGTCTTCTCAGCTTTGTACATTATCTGTGTAGCGCCTGGAATTAATGTTGTGTCACGATACCATTGATAAAAGCTACCGTTTGAAGCACGCAGCCATGTATAATGCCCTTCGCAGAAAACAGAATCTCCCCACAAAGTCAATTGTGGTTTTGTGTCGATGACAAGATTCTGATCAAAAGAATAAGAACAGGCATCGCCAAATTCATAATTTAAATTCATGTGTGCCGTATACTCTCCTGCAGGAAGATGGCAAACCGGAAAAATGCTTGTGTCATTGAAATTTATCGCTCTGCGCTCAGGACCACTAGAACCCGCCGGTTGATGTGCATTGCTTGTACCGTTTATTATTTGTCCCGATGCCGGGTAAACAATTGCTGAATCAGAATTCCGGCTAATCCAGAATTCAAACTTCGTTCCGTTCTCAGCCGGACCCGTATAGGTAAATGTAAGGAGCGCATTTCCGGAACTGTCACATATAGGAGTGTTTGGGAAAAACACAGCAGGCTTTTTTAATGGCAACACATGATAGCTCTGTGCAAACCACATGGCACCTCCGGGCTGAACTACATTCTCCTGAGGATTATTAAGCAAAGCACTTGCCCTCCAACTGTTATAGAAATACATTTCTGCCATGAATATGTTATTGGCAAAATAAAGCGTGAACCATTTTCCCAGATAGCTCGTGGACCCGCCTAAATCAGTCGATTCAGAATATAGTATTGGATGAAAGTCTGTGCTATCAGTTGTGCTTGGATCTCTGAATGGAGTGGTAGCAAAATGATTGTAAACACCGGGATCAGCGGTAAGGTAAGAGAGAAGAACCCTGTCGATAAGTTTGGGGTGTGGATTAGGACATGTCGGACAAGGAGAACAATTGTTACAACCATCTAACAGACGTGCAATATCCAATAACATATATGGACTGAGACAAAAATAAAGAGTACCCAAATACACCTCCGTCTTCCACGCTGATTGTGGTGCAATAGAATTATGCATTTGCTTGACAGTATTCATATGTTGAAGGAAAATAGAGAAGCGTGGAAATTCGCTCACACAGCTGTTCCAGAATTCGTCCTCTGAAAGAATATAATCAAAGTCTGCTCCGCAGGTACCGCAGTCATTATAATCTGAAACCCTCAACCAAAATTTCAGGTGTTCAGCCAGGTTTTGTTCGTCTGACCCATCTTCATAATCACGCTCCACCATGTATAATACAGGGTCAAAATACATTGAGTTAATTTGTTCAGGTCTTAAGCGATAAGCACTCGTCACAGGATACCTCTCATAGTAGGTCTGAAGAGAATCGAATGCGGAAGCAGATCCTCCAATAGCACCTATCTGATCAATGCAATAAACATTTTTCGCCTTGTCCATGAATCGACAAAGATGTTTTTCCAATAAATTATAGCTGCGGGTATTTTCGTTCCATGCCGTTCTGTTGCGCCCGAGAATTTTTTGCATATCATAGAGAGCAATATAGGTTACGTGGTTTTCGCTGCAATATTGAAGCAGTGCATCTTCTTTTTCAAAAATCCCGTCACGGTTAGTGTCCACAGCCAATATTGAAAAAGCAGGATCCATCACCCCGGCCGAAGTTGTCTTTAGAAAATGATCGATGTAAAGACCTCTGTGAGGATTAGCCTCTGGTGCTACTTGCCCTCCTGATATCAGGAATAGATGGCTGAATACGGAGAACAATAATAACTTTCGGAGCATAATAAAAAATATTTATAAGGTTGAATGTAAAGCAAATTTATTTAATATTCTTTCAGTCATAGTTAAACTGAAATAATTTTGTTCTGGGATTCAATGAAAATTATTTTGACGATTGACAATTTGATCAAATTCTTGTTTATACACTTTCGCAAAATATTAGTTGAAAATATTCACCTTCGAATTCTTCCCATTCACCTATTTACTTATTGAGCTGACCAAGTATTTTGATAATCGCAGTATAAAAAGTCATAAGAAATGGTTTTCTGAATAACTTTGAAGAAGAGTTTGGCATTTTTTATTGAACAATTTATGAAGAAATTAATTATTATTCTTCTGTTGAGTTTAGTTCAGCCTTCAATTCTTGATGCGCAAATTAGTTGTGCAAATCCAATTCAAGTTGATCTTTGTCCAAGCGTTTACCTTACTCATCAAACGAATGCTGGTGCGCAGGATGACGCGCCTTCGGCTTGCAATATTTCCGGCGAAGACCTGGTCTATGAGATTTTTGCGCCACAGAGTGCATTGCATATTTATATATCCGTGATGAATGCAACGGGTGCAATGAAACTAACTTTAAATACCGGTTCCTGCACAGCTGCCACGTGTAATACATATAATATCCTTCCGGGTAATTCAACTATTGCCTTTAATGTTAGCAGTGCTAATTATTACTATTTGTGGGTAGATGCATCTTCAACTGTTGAGTATGATATATCTATTGGCGGCGACACTTCCTTGCAAGCTGTAAGTGTTCCAAATACTCAGGGTCTGCTGGCATTTGACCATTGTGCGATATATCCATTTAAAATATCAAAACCTTTTTTTGAAGTAAAGTACAACAACACTTTTAAGTACCTTCCGATGACACTGAGTCCACTAAACCAAACAGGCCAATTGTGCGTGAGTGTTTATCTCAAAAATCTTTCAGGTGTTTCAGGTGCCCGGGTTTTTCAGTTTAGCTTTAACCCTGCAGGCTTTGCAGGAATCGTTCCGGCAGACACCTTATTTTCCGGATTTTATAATACTGGAGATTGGAAATCGGTTTCAACTGGCTTTAATCAGCAGTTTATATTTTACGATTCTTTGGGACTCGGGCGAGGAGATTTTGATGGAAATCCAAATGTTTGTCTTAAGTATGAGTTTTGCTTTGATTTAATTCCTTTGTCAAATGATCCAAACCTTACTGATGTGGCTGTCAATATTTACAGTGACGACTATGGAGCAGGCTTTAATGGTATTGTAGGTCAGGGATGCTGCCCATTTGGTTTTTCAAATTGTTTGTACAGATCAGGAACCAGTTCCGGTGGTCAGGCCGGTTTGAGTTTCGGTTTCAATGATCCCGGATCAGGCCTTCCCATAGAGCTCATAGATTTCGACGGAGCTTATTCAAATGGGGAAGTGAAATTGAATTGGACTACGGCAACAGAAATTAATAATGATTTTTTTACAGTTGAAAGATCAAAAAGTGGTTTCGAATGGATTGAGCTTTTAAATATTGGAGGAGCAGGAACATCATCTGTAATGAATACTTATTCATCAATTGATATTCACCCCTTGAAGGGAATATCATATTATCGCTTGAAGCAAACAGATTTTGATGGACATATTAGCAGATCTGAGCCCATAAAAATTTCAAACATTTCAGAGAGAATACAAATTTATCCGAATCCTGTTTCGGAAAAAATATTTATTAATCTTCCTAGGGACAACGAATATCAATTATTTCTATATAGTGGAATAGGCGAAACAATGCTGCACCAAACATCAATTGGGATAACAAATTTTGATGTAAGTGTGCTTCCCGAAGGGGTTTATTTTCTTCAGATTTATTCAGGCAACGAAAGTATTGAGTTTAAGAAAATTATAATAATGCATAATAAGAAGTAGCAAGCCAAATAGGTTATTAGAACTATTATGGTTTCTCAGAAACCTCATTCAGAAATTCTTCTAAGGCAATTCCAATGATTTGATTCCATCCAGCAACAAAATTCTTCTTAGCAAAATCAGGATTGCTCATAGGGAAAGTCTCCAAGCCAAAGTGACTCAATTTTAACCGGGTTTTATTTCCTTCTTTTATTAACTCGAAAGTCACTAATGAATTTCCTTCATATCCATCGTACTTCCAGGTATAGGAAAGTCTTTTATTCTTGATGGCTTCTGTAACTTTACAAAGGTGGAGATACATTTTCTCCGGTGAAGGGCCTCCTGGAAATTTAAATTCAAATCCGACTTCAGGTTTGAACTCCACAAGGTCAAAGTACCATTTCTTCATTTCATCCTTATCGCTGATAGCTTTCCATACCATTTCAACCGGGGCATTGAAGATTTTTTCTATTACGAAGGGTTCTTGTAGCATGTGAATTTTATTTGGAAGAAACTTGTTTGATTCAAATAGGTGTATCCTTATGGATTATTAAGCTTAATAGGTAAGCGATTAAAATATTATAATTGGATATTAATTCCTTTGAAGGACAATGGTTCTCGATTGTTCAATACTATTTGATTCAATAGTTATGATATAAAGCCCGGCTCCGACTTCGTTTCCTTTAGAATCAGTTCCTTGCCATTCAATTGTATTATTTCCGAGGATCAAGTTCTTGTTATTAAGGTCAGTAATAAAACTGCCTTTTGAATCCCGGATATATATCTTGATATTTTCTGTTGAATTCAATTCAAATGAAATTTTAGTATGATCAATGAATGGATTAGGGTAGACTGAAATGTTTGATTTATTTTGAGCTGCATCACTAAGAATAGTAAGGGCTGACAGTTTCACAAGCCAGCAATCATAACCCCCGTGGTTACCTGCAACGTCGCCATCATTTGAGGTGCTAGTTCCCGAAAGTATGTAACCGCCATCATAAGTAGCTTTTATTGACCGCAACTCGTCATAGCTTGAGCCTCCAATTGATTTTTGCCATTGAAAAATTCCGTTTCTGTCAACTTTTGCGATCCATGAATCAACATCTCCATGATTTCCGCTAACTTGTCCATTGTTAGAATCGCTTGTTCCGGCTAACACATAACCACTATCTAAGGCTTGATCTACCGAGCTTACCTGTTCATTGAGCGAGCCACCCAAAGAATTTTGCCAAAGAAGTACTCCTGCATTATTTAGTTTCGCAATCCAAAAATCGTAATTCCCGTGATTTCCGGATATATCTCCGTCATTGGATTGTGAACTTCCTACCACAATATATTCATCATTTGTTGTGACAAGCATCTCTCTTGCAAAGTCAGTTACGGAGCCTCCAAAACATTTTTCCCATTGGATATGACCAATACTATCCAGCTTGATTACCCAAATGTCAGATGAACCATGATTTCCTGAAACATCTCCATCGTTTGATTCGGAGGTCGCAGAAATAATATAACCTCCATCAGCCGTTTGAAGAGCGGAATATCCTGCATCAAATTGTGATCCGCCAAATGAGTTCTTCCATTGGATAGCACCGTTGGCATCTAATTTAACAATCCAACAATCATCCATTCCGTGATTCCCGGACACATCTCCATCATTAGAATTAGAGGCCCCTGCTAAAATGCAGCCCCCATCATGTGTAAGTGACATTGAAAATAGCAAATCCATATTGGATCCTCCATAAGTGTTTTGCCATTGTATCTCACCAAGGCTATCCAATTTCACAACCCAATAATCACTTGAACCGTGATGACTAAGGATGTCACCATCTGTTGATGAGCTTGTCCCTGCCAGCAAGTATCCACCATCTGACATAGGTTTTATGTCAATAGACCATTCGTCTCCACTACCACCCAGACTTTTCTCCCATTGGATTATTCCGCTGTTATTCGTCTTGACGATCCAAATGTCTCTGAAACCGTGATTAAAAGTAATTTCTCCATCTGTAGAAAACGTTGAGGCAGCAATAATATAACCTCCGTCAAATGTTGCCTCTATGCAAGCAGCCCCATCTCCAAGAGAGCCTCCAAGGCATTTTTGCCATTGAATGGAAGGCTGAGCAAGTATAAAATGTAAATTAAAGAGGAGAATAAAGTAGATAAGAATATGCTTTTTCATATTGTAGAATTTTAAAGATTGGTGAGACATAATTGAAGGTATGAGTTTCTTTCAGAATCTCTGTCCGTGAATTTGGCAGACTATGTATTTCTGTGGAGGAATGATCCCTTGTCATGGGTAAGTGTATTTAACGTGTCAGAGCATCAAACACTGATTGACGATAGAAAGCATTCTGCAATTTCCGAAAGTTCCAATTTAAGCACATATTCAAATTCAAGTTTTTTATTATCAGATCATATCGTTTTACTTAGCGTTTATTTAGGCATTGCGCTCATATCCATAAAGAATAAGTCCCATTGGTGACCGTCGAGGTCAGCAAAACTGTGGGAATACATCCAGCCATGATCTTGTGGCTCACTATATACTGACCCACCGGCCTCGACCGCAGCATTTACCATATCAATGACCTTTTCCTTACTCTCCGCCGATAAGCCTATAAATACTTCTGTACTCTTTTTCGTATCACAGATTTCTTTTTTCGAAAAGCCCTTGAACATTTCTTCCTGCACCATCATCACAAAAATACTTTCAGAGATTATCACACAAGTTGCTTGTTCATTCGAAAATTGTGGGTTGAAACTAAAGCCAAGTTTTTTAAAAAAATCATTGGATTTATTCAGGTCTTTGACCGGAATGTTGAGGTACATGTTTGTTGCCATTGATATTTATTTTTTGAGTTTGTTTTTCTTTTTTAATCCTTTTGGTTTCTTTTTTTTCTGAAGCAGTAGGAGATAAGATTCCAAAGCATCTAATTTTTGATGCCACATTGCACGATATTGTTCAATAAATTTTGATACCTCTTGTAAGGGCTCAAGCTTAGCCTCGCAAAATCGTTCACGCCCCTGTTGATGGATCGTTACCAGCCCGCACTCAGTAAGAATTTTTATATGCTGCGATATTGCCGGCCTGCTCATCTCGAAGTTTTCGGCAATAGTATTCAGGTTCATCGATTGATGCGCAATCAGGTTGATGATCTCTCTGCGTGTAGGATCTGCTATAGCTTGAAATACATCTCTTCTCATTTCCTGGCTCTTCTGATATTATGTAAGTAATCGCTTACAAATATATATGTAAGGGTTCACTTACGCAAATTTTATTTATTAAATTTACAGACTCTCATTTTATCCTTTAGAATAGCAATGGTGAAACATTTATAATGTTGAGTTTCATTGATTGAATGAAAGGGTATATTGAATTTCCATTGGCACCCAGGCCCCTCCAAATGCCGGGAAGCATTCGTTGGCTCGAATGGCAGAGCTAACTGCTACTGCCTATTCTCTCTGATTGTTTATCAAGAAAAAATTGTGATTGAACTTGAGTTGCTGCAAATAATTTCATTTTGCAAGCTGGAATCAGGCAACCAATCGTAAACAAATATTTGCTGGCTCTGGAAAATATTTGCACTAGTATTTTCTAGCCAATCGGGTGTTATATAAATGCGAAGCATATAAGCGTCCAAATCAGTTCTCCACGCAGGATAAACAAATTCCAGTCCTATTATTCTATCATTAACTTTTGAGTGAAAGAACGAAGATCGTTTTCAACCCTAATCATATACATTCCTGCGGGTAAAAATGAGAGATTTAGGTCATTCGCTTCATAGGTGAAAGGTCGGATAGATTGGATGAATTTTCCCTTAGAATCATAGATTTCGATCAAATCAATTTTTCGCCCTGTATTAGAAATCCGAAAACACCCGGCACCGGGATTTGGATAAAGGATGAAATCGTTTTTGTTTTCCAAGCCTTGAATGGATGAATGCAAATTTGTCTGCTTTTGATAATATGCAGAAGAAATAAGTATAGAATCGCTGGCGTACATTTCTAGGCGGAAGATGTAGCCCCTTTGATTTGCCGAGTACCAATAATAATTATGTTGTGTTCTATAGTTGATACCAAAAAGTACATTTGAGTCGCGCACAGATTCAACTGAATGTATGCGTAATATATCATGGATAGTGGTTCCGTCTGGCGTAATCAAAGATCCATATCCATCGGCAGTAACTGCATGCGTTCCGCTAATATAATGGCCATCGCTTCCTGACATGTCAAAATAGAATCGCTTGAAAGTATCCACAAAATTATTTTGATAGGTAAATGGGAACTTCAGTAATTTTAAATAATCGCTGCAATGATCCTCCCAGATTTCATTTCCACCTCCATCCGGCCAATGCCCGATAAAAGACAAGGAGTCTGCATTAATATAACAATAATTATAGTCATAATTGAGAGGACTATAGGGATTTGTTTTGATTAGGAAGCAAAGATTTGACTGCGAATAATCAGCGGACATTCTTACAGGATAGAATGGTGTACCATTCGGGTCAAGATAGATTACTGTGTCAACCGTAACAGAAGGGTGGGTAAAATCCATCATAGAGAAATCCCATACCATGTTAGCACCGGAAGAACCTGTACTGAATCCGAACAGTGTCGTGTCGGATTTCTGATACAGCAGTATGCTGTCATTAATTTCGAAATAGTTATTCCTTGTCAGAATTGGCTGAGAGCAGAGCAGGTTGCAAGCAAAGAAAAATAGTAGGAGGAATTTTATTTTCATTATCAGAGACGTTTATTAGTATCAGAATTGATTCTCTGAAATTAAATAAGTTCCTCTGTGAGATTAGTTAATTAACAAACATTTAACCTCCGACTTGGTCCGATAATAAATCACCCCATGAGTCGTTGCACTGAAAATATTTTCCGTACTTTGATTTAGCTGCAATTGTTTGAACAAAGCTTATCGGCGAGTACATTGTCTGAACTGGGATTTTTGGGATGCATGGGATTTTTGAGAATTGATCCTTCCTTCTTTGAAGCCCACCAGGAAGATAAATTAATTCCAAATTTTTTTAATGTTATTAATTCGAGAGGCACCTTGCTCTCAGATTTTTTTAATGATCCCACGAATCACAATAATCTCACAAATCCAGTTCAGACAAGGTAGCAGGTAAACTGCAATCAAAAGATAATTCTGATAATTAGAGTTATTTTTCAGATATTAGCCTTATGCGAAAGTTATTGTTAAAACTATGCTATTGCTTTATTGTCTTCCCCGCAACGACAAATGGTCAAGGAATCGATAATCTGTGGATGATGGGATACGATAGCCATTCAGGAGTTCCTTGGGGTGGCATGACTATGGACTTCTCTAGTGGGAGCATGGTGCTGATTTACCAGCCGAGAGAAATGAATTTTGCTATGACCTCGACTATTCACTGTAATGAGATTGGAAATGTTTTGTTTTATTCAAACGGAGTGTATATTGCTAATGCATTAAACGACACAATGATGAATGGTTCCGGATTGAACCCGGGCTATTATGCCAATGTTGTTGGTTCCATGGGATTATTTATACCACAGGCTGCTCTCACTCTTCCATTGCCTGATTCTGAGTCGAAGTTTTTATTATTTCACAATACTGTAGATGATAGTGTTGCTTATTCGTTCAACCAGTATTATTCTGAAATTGACATGGATTTGGATGGGGGCTTAGGAGCTGTTGTGAGTAAAAATATTGTCCTCCGATCCGATACTTTGATGTACGGTCGTCTAACGGCTGTAAAACATGGCAATGGTAGAGATTGGTGGGTTGTCTTTCATGGTGGAAGAAACGATAAGTATTACATTTACCTTGTAGACCCTAACGGTATTCATATTCATGCAGTCCAACAAATTGGCGGCGACCTGTTTTCTGCTCAAGGTCAGGTTTGTTTTTCCCCAGATGGGAGTAAATTCGCTTTATATGATCCAGTGAATGATTTGCATTTAATGGATTTTGATCGATGCTCCGGAATTTTTTCAAATCACATTCACGTTGCAATCAATGATAGCGCTGCTGGTGGAGGAGTAGCTTTTTCTGCGAATTCTAGAATGTTGTACGTTTCTTCAACCAATTATCTTTATCAATTAGATATGGCGGCAACGAATATCCCTAGTAGCCAAACGACAATTGCTGTTTGGGACACTTTTTACTCTCCAAATCCTCCTTTCGCAACCAATTATTATTTGGCACAGTTGGCGCCCGATAAAAAAATTTACATTAGTAGCACAAGCACAGTGCTTGATATGCATTTAATTGAGTATCCTGATAGTATTGGTTTAGCATGTTCTTTTTGCCAACACTGTCTGCCTCTTCCTGCGTTAAATGGCACCACTATCCCCAACCACCCCAATTATCACCTCGGTGCATTAGGCTCATCAATATGCGATAGCTTACCTACCTCAATCAAGAAGCCTTCAAATGATGCCGAAGATGCCTATACCATTTTCCCAAATCCTGTAAGTGATAAATTGTATGTTCGCAGCACTGCTCAAAACCAGAGTGTAGAAATTATTATTTATAATTCCTTGTTGCAAGCATTAAGTATTCCGATGACACTAATAAAAGATGGAGAATATTCTGAGGTCAATACTTCAGGACTTGTTCCCGGGGTTTATTTTTTGGAGATTGTTTCGAAAGGGGAGAAGTTTGTGAAGAGGTTTGTGAAGAATTAAAATTGTCTGAACTGGGATTTTTGGGATGTGTGGGATTTTTGAGAACTGTTTTGTCCTTCTTGGGATCCTGCGAGGAAGATAAATTTATTCCAGATTTTTTTAATGGTATTAATTTCGAGAGGCTGCTTGCTCTCAGATTTTTTAATGATCCCGCGAATCCCAAAAATCTCACAAATCCCAGTTCAGACAATGTAGTATGTAAACAGCAAGCACCCCATTTCATTCATAATATTCCCCATTTTATAATGGTTGTTTGATTCAACCTCATTCATTTTCTTGGTGAAAAAAAATGTTTGATTTCGAGAAGCTGACAGCCTACAACAAGGCCAAGATATTTAACCTGAAAATAAAGCAAGAGATATTATCACTTGGGAATATTGATAAAGCCACCAAAGATCAGCTTCGGCGAGCCTCGTTGAGTATAGTCCTAAATGTCGCAGAAAGCACCAGTAGATTTTCTGATGCCGATAAAAGGAATTTTTTTGTAATTGCAAGAGGAAGCCTAATCGAAAGCATTGCAATACTTGATTTGTTGCAAGACGATATGATTCTAAATCATGTCATGTACCTTGAATTCTATTCCATCGGAGAAGAACTTTCAAAAATTCTGTATACTTTAATTAGAAGCTTAGAGAAGAAATAAGTTTGAGAAAAGAGTTTCGAGTTTGAAAAGTTTGAGTTTCAGTTTGAAAGCGAAGTGCGGAGTTATAGAAAAAAGAACGGAGTTTGAGTACTACACCCAAACTCCGCACTCAAATTTACCTTCGTACCTGGAAAGGGAATCGAACCCCCACGAGGTTGCCCCCGGCAGATTTTGAGTCTGCTGCGTCTACCAATTCCGCCACCCAGGCATTTAATTTCTGATTGAACTGGGCTGCGAAAATAGACAATATTTAAACGCTACAAAAGTTTCCTTGAAATATGCTTGAATTTTGCAAAAAAGGCCCTTCAAATATGAGGAAAAAGCTGGACTTCACTTGCCTGATCGGCTTGATTTTCTTTTCTTTGCATCCCCGAAAATGGGGCCACCGTCATGGAGCGTAACGTAAAATTATTTTCAGGTACAGCCACCCACTATTTGGCTCAGAACATAGCCATCGCATACGGACTACCACTGGGCGAAGTTAATGTTGCCCGCTTTAGCGACGGTGAAATTTCACCTTCTTTTGATGAATCGGTTCGCGGTTGTGATGTATTTATCATCCAATCTACCTTTGCTCCGGCGGATAACCTGATGGAGTTACTATTGTTGGTCGATGCGGCTAAAAGAGCCTCAGCTCATTATATTACAGCTGTTGTCCCTTATTTTGGTTTTGCGCGTTCTGACAGAAAAGATAAACCAAGGGTTGCCATTGCTGCCAAGCTTGTGGCGAATTTGCTCCAAACTGCAGGGATCACCCGAATCATGACCATGGATCTTCATGCCCCGCAAATCCAGGGTTTCTTTGATATACCTGTAGACCACCTGGAGCCTTCATCACTGTTTGTTCCTTATATCGAATCTCTTCAATTAAAGAATATAACCATCGCTGCCCCTGACATGGGTGGAGTTAACCGTGCAAGAGGATACGCTAAGTATTTCAATGCGGAGATGGTTATTTGTGATAAGCAGCGCAAGAAAGCCAATGAAATAGGCACCATGACTGTCATTGGTGATGTGGAAGGCCGCGATATTATTCTTGTTGATGATATTTGCGATACAGCCGGCACGCTTACAACAGCCGCCGACATGCTTTTTGATAAAGGCGCCAACAGTGTGCGTGCCTTTTGTACTCACCCGGTTTTGTCAGGCAAAGCATACGAGCGAATCAATAATTCAAGACTCACAGAACTTGTAGTTACTGACACTATTCCGATTCGTGGCGAAAGCGATAAAATTAAAGTAATCCCTACGGCCGAATTATTCGCACGAATCATTCGAAGGGTGTACGTTTATGAAAGTATCAGCAAATTATTCCTTGTATAATTATTTATTCTATTATTTAATATAAACCAATAAATTAATCTAACAACAAACAAACAAATGAAATCAATTACAATTAACGGAACAAAGAGAGCAGCTCAGTCCAAGCAGGAGACAAAAAAACTGCGAGCAGAGGGTATGGTTCCGTGTGTACTTTATGGTGGAAAAGAACAGTTCCATTTTAGTACACCGGCCATGGCATTGAAAGGGTTGGTGTACACACCTGAAGTATACACAGTTGAATTGAATATTGATGGTACTACTCACAAAGCGGTGATGAAAGACATTCAATTTCATGCTGTGACAGACAAAATTCTTCACATCGACTTTCTTCAATTAGATGAGAACAAAAAGGTGGTCATGGAAGTTCCTGTTAAGGTAACAGGCAATGCTCCCGGTGTTCGTGCAGGTGGAGCCTTGATCAACAAACTTCGCCGTTTGAAAATCTCAGCATTACCAAAGCATTTACCTGATCAGATCGAAATCAAAATCGATGCCATGGAGATTGGTGATGATGTTCGTGTGCGTGATATGAAAATCAATGGCGTGGACTTTTTAGATTCTCCTTCAAACGTTATCACGGCTGTGAAGACTACTCGTGTAGTAGTAGCTGCCGTTGAAGCAACACCTGCCGCTGCCGCACCTGCTGCTGCTCCGGCTGCTGCCGCTGCTCCTGCAAAGGACGAAAAGAAAAAGTAATTTTTAAATTTCTTGATAAAAGCCCCGGTTGCAAATCAACCGGGGCTTTTTCTTTGATAAATTCTCTTCCGGAATTAATTAAAATAATTCAAAATCATACCTTCGTCACATGAGCAAATTTTTAATAGCCGGACTGGGAAATATAGGTGAAGAGTATGCTTTCACCCGTCACAACGTAGGCTTCTTGGTGGCGGATGCATTAGCCAAATCTTTACAGAAGGATGAAAGTAGTGCAGCTAAACTTTTTAGAAACGATCGTCTTGCAATGGTGAATGAATCTAAATTCAAAGGAAAGAATTTGATCATCATTAAGCCAACAACTTATATGAATCTGAGCGGAAAAGCTCTTAATTATTGGCTACAGACTGAAAAAATTCCGCTTGAAAACCTTCTCGTAATCACTGATGATCTGGCATTACCTTTTGGTACACTTAGACTCAGAAAGAAAGGAAGTGATGGTGGACACAATGGGCTAAGTGACATTATCACAACACTTGGTACGGTAGATTATGCAAGATTGCGCTTCGGAATCGGAAATGAGTTTTCAAAAGGAAAGCAAGTTGACTATGTTTTAGGACAATGGGATGAACAGGAGCAAAAAAGCTTGCAGGAGCTTATCGACAAATGTGTGAGCATTGCAAAGAGTTTCATATCGATTGGAATTGAACGGACTATGACTGATTTTAACAATTGAAGTAAAGAAGGGTCTTAAATTTGCCTTAAAGCCATAAATAAGTAAGCTGAATTTGCAGCTAGAGCAAAAGAAATACATACAAAATTCATCAAAAAATAGGTTTATTATTTTGAAAAGAAGGAATCTATTGCATAACTTTGAGAAATATATAAATCAGTTCTATGAAAAAAATCTTTACTCTACTTGCCTTATTCTTTACACTTCAATCAGGCTCATACGCACAGAGTCCTATTCTCTGTGAAAATTTTAATAACTACGACTCACTGGTTTCTGCGGTTGACTGGCACGGCTGGTACATAAGCTATAATACGCAGTTTAGCTATTATACAAGCACGCAGAGTTCCGGACCGAGTGGTCCTAACTCCTACAAATTCGGAGTCGACAGTGCGACATTGATCAGTCCGAACATTAGCGGCGTTCAATCCATTGCATTTTGGATGAAGGGCAATTTCGGAACTCCTCCGGGACCGGATCCATTAAGCATGTTTTATGTTTATGAATCTATGGACAGTACAAACTGGACATTGATTGATTCTATTCAGCCAAGCGCCAATATTGCAACAGCCGGTCATCCCAAAGCATACAATGTCACTCTCGGCACACAGTATGTAAAGTTTTTCTATCACAAGTCATCAGGAAACGTTGCCTTCGATGATTTTTGTGCTCTTGATGGCCCTGTAGGAATTTTCGGAATTGCAAAGAATAATCTGGCAGTTTCTGTTTACCCAAATCCAAGCAATGGTATGGTAAATATTAAGACCAGCACTTTTCAAACCAAAGGCTTAACTGTTACAGTTTCTAATGTACTTGGTAAAGAAGTTAAAAGGGTGGTATTAAACACACCTGCTTCGCAGTATCAGCTTAGTCTGAACGATCTTGATGCGGGTATTTATATGCTTCGTGTGCAAAGCGAATTTGGTGAAAGTACACAGCGTGTTGTGCTTAAAAAGTAACTCTAAAAGCTCTTTTTTTGAAAGCCTTGCCTTGACAGCAAGGCTTTTTTTATGCCTTTAACGGATTTCATAAGGCTTTTTACCTGCGTTTACCCCTGCATGAATCTGTTCGCCATAAACAGTATCTTATTTTTTGGATAAGTGAAAGGAAATATTACCTTGACTTTTCAATTCTTATTATGCATTTATTTCTGCGACACTTCATTTGCATTTTATGTTTTTTTCTATTTGCGTGTTCTTCACAAGAGCATGAAAAAAACAGACATGATACAGTACAAGCGAACAAGCTTTTACTTGGGTACATTTATAAAATGTTTGAGACAGGAGACATAGATCAAATACACAAATTTGTACATGTAGATATGATGGAACATACACCCGATCCTTTGATTGTGCAAACCGGCATTGAAGGATTGAAAGAATTAATTCGAGTAAACCATATTGCATTTCCGGATTTAAAAATCAAAGTATATAATATTAGCGGAGAGGGAGATTTTATTTATGCTCATTTTAACTGGGCCGCAACGAATACAGGCCCTATCCGTTCTGCCGAACCAACCATGAGATCTGTAAATATTGATGGGGTGGATATTATCAAAGTCAAAGATGGAAAGATTGTTGAACACTGGGGCTATTGGGATGCTCTCAAATTCCTCAATCAAATGGGTCAAGCACCTGAATAGCTTTGTAGTTTTCAAGAGTGATTTCAGCTAAAAGAAGGCTAATTAGCCTGGTTTTCGAGAGAAAAAAATATTTTATTAATTTAGACTTGAACTTTTAAAACCAAAGCCATGAAAAATACTTCTCTCTTTCTTGGTGCAGGTGTATTGATCTGCACATTTCTTATGTCTTGTTCGACGCAGACCAAAGATGTTGTCGATGACAAGCCTGCCATGAATAAGGCAACAATGAGTAAAATTTACGAAGCTTTTAATTCCGGTAATACTGCGGATTTGGGAAATCTTGTTGACGCAAACCTAATTGAGCATCAGCCTGATCCGAATATCAAGGAAACAGGATTGGAAGGCTTGAAAAAGACCATTGATTTGTACAGATCGTCATTCCCTGACTTAAAGATGAATGTGCTTTCAATGACTGCCGAAGGGGACTTGGTAACTACACATTTCAATATGTCCGGAACCAACTCTGGACCGATGGGTGAGATGCCGGCAACGAATAAAACAATGAACATCGATGGAGTTGACATAATCAAATTTAAAGATGGTAAGGCTGTAGAACACTGGGGTTATTATGAGGAAATGAAAATGATGGAACAGCTTGGCCTGATGCAGGAACCTGCAGGAATGCCAATGGATCCGGCTTCTCCGGAAGTAGAATAAAATTGTTAAATTTTTTTAGGTTTAGCCATCTAGTTCCAGACTACCATTTCACACGTGCCCATACTGTTCACTAAACCCTTCTCACTTTTTTCCTCTTAAGTAACTTGAGTTCGCTCTCGTTCTATTACATTGAAACCCAGTCTTGAAGCTGTTGATTTCAATTTCCGAATTTTTTGTTCTTTATACAT
>SHNE01000027.1:0-15000 GCA_004295015.1 Bacteroidota bacterium
GCTGTGGAATCACATCCTGCTGCATTAAGCGTTGAATAAGTATAAGTACCCGATGCGGTGTAAGTATTTCCATTCCATGTGTAAGTATCACAAACATCAACTGTTGTGCTTGATGTTGTGCTGTAACGTATCGTCAGATTCAAGGTAGCTGTGGAATCACATCCGGCTGCATTAAGGGTTGAATAAGTATAAGTACCCGATGTGGTGTAAGTATTTCCATTCCATGTATAGCTATCACACACATCCACCGTGCTGCTGGATGTTGAACTATTTCTAATAGTCAAATTGAGCGTGGCTGTGGAATCACAACCTGCTGCGTTGGTTGTTGAATAAGTATAAGTACCCGAGGTGGTGTAAGTATTACTGTTCCATGTATAGCTATCACACACATCTACCGTGCTGCTTGATGTTGTGCTGTAACGAATCGTCAGATTCAAAGTAGCGGTGGAATCACAACCTGTTGCGTTGGTTGTTGAATAAGTATAAGTACCCGATGTGGTGTAAGTATTGCCGTTCCATGTATAGCTATCACACACATCTACCGTGCTGCTTGATGTTGTGCTCGAATTAATAATCACATTAGCCGTTACTACACTGTCACATCCATTCGAAGCTGTATAATTATGACTATACGCACCCGAACTGGTTGCTACTCCTCCCCACGGCAAAGTGTAACTATTACATGCTGTGACCATATATGAGGAAGATATCAATGAAGGTTCATTGATCGTGACCGAACAAGTTGCTGTACATCCGTTATCATCTGTCACGGTGAAAGAATAAGTACCTGCAGTCAGTCCGGTGGTGGCGCCACTGATCGTATAGGGTGCAGTTCCTCCGGATGGTGTTATAATCACAGAACCATTCGAGCCACCTGAGCATGAACCATGGTTGCCGACTGCGCAAGTGACTGACATCACCTGAACTGTAATAACATTACTGATTGTGTCAGATTGATTGCAAGATGATCCAGTCATTATTCTTCGTAAATGAGTCTTCTGATTTATGGCACCAAGACTTGATCCATTTAAATTCTGCGAAGTGCCACCTGAAACATTTGTCCAATTCACCGAATCAGTACTCATTTGCCAGGTGAATGAAACAGTTGCTGCTAAATAAGGGTGGTTGCTTGTTGTCCCATTTCGACTTAAATCCGGAAGAACATAACTTCCTGCAGATCCTGTAAAATTGGAAGGCACATTTCCTGAACAAATATTCTGAGAATTTGAAATTGTATTTGCAGATAAATCCGGTGGATTGGACCACACTATCAATCCGGGTTCTGAAATGGAAGTTGAACTAGATTTATTTGTGGTAATGGCTCCATCAGTCAATGGAATATTATTTGACTCTGCCGTAACCACAGAATAAGTCTTGCAATTTAAATGCTGAATTCCCCTCTCTCCAATAGGGTCGTATTCATTCTTAGCCCCACCATAATAAGTACTATATTGTAGAGTGGATAAATTTGCGCTTAACTTCGAAAAAGTCTTATCAATATAACCATTGTTTGAACTTTGTAACGCATCGGCTGTCACAGGAAAATTTGTGCTTGAACTGTATCCAAAAATAAATATATCATCATTGACATCGAGCTTGATTCCCATTAAATTCTCTTCCGCAGCACTTCCTCCCAGATAAGTTCCATACTCAAATGTTTGGTTGGTTGCCATTCTGCAAATAAAATAGTCAACTCCTCCTGAAATGGAACTACTATATACTCCGGATGAAGAAATATTCGAAGAATTCAATCCGTCTGTTAGTCCCCCAAAAATTATTTTGTCCTTAGCAGAATTAAAGTCCATGCATTGAATGATCGAAGTTTTACCGGAAGCAGATCTAAAGTATGAAGACCATGTAGTCGAACCTGAAGACGTGAGCTTTTGCAGAAAACCACTCTGATCACCACCTAATGAATTTTGTCGTGGACTAACGGTTGGAAAATTCGAAGAACGGGTAAATCCTGCTGTATAGATATCATTTGTGCTTGGATCCACCAGCATTATCCTTGCTTTATCATCCTTGGATCCACCATAATTTTTCATCCAATTCATGGTGCTCAAGTTAGAATTAACTGAAAAAATCAACACATCAGCTTCCCCATAATTTGTATTAGTCGCACCCGAACCCGAGAATTGAGATGATAAATTTGTACTCTCTGTATAACCACAAACCAATACATTTCCTGTGTTGGTAGTCCTGATGTCAAAAGCCAAATCAATATTGTTCCCTCCTATAACTGCACTTTTGACAGAATTACCGGCTGTGTTCAACTTAGAAACAAAAATATTGTAGTCGGATTGTGATCGTTTATCAATGCTACTTCCACTAAAGGCCGAGCCAACCAACAGAGGGAAATTACTGCTCTTTGTGATTCCTGTGAAATATAAATTCCCGTCCGGGCCTTGCTCTAAAGCGTATGCATTATCGTAGTCGCTTCCCCCAAAATAAGATTGCCAAACTCTCACACCTGCCCCTCCAACACTTGAGGGATCCTGATATTTGCTTACAATGATATCCATATTTCCGACAGACGAATTCTGGAAGGCATTAACCGTTATAAGTCCAACCCCACTTACCCTTGAAACAGTATATATAGATCCATCACTCGAATCAACACAAATACCATGAACATGACAATCACCGGTCGAATTGTTCGTAATCCATGTTGCCCAACGCAAGGCAATTGGATCAATTATTAATGGCAATGTCTGGTCATAAGTTCCCACATTAAAACTCAAAACATTTGCCTCAAGTTTATAACTTCCCTGAATTGACTTTCGGACTCCATTAAACTGCTGATAAATCACCGGAGCCGGTAAATCTATCTCACCAACCGTTGTACTCAATATCAAATTTCTATTTTCATCAATACGTAATTTATCAATTCCATCAAACTGTACGGCAACCTTTTTTAAATCTGCACCCGGGTGACAAATTATATCATACTCCAACTCCCCGGTAGCAGAGGGGTAATACCGAACGTCAACATTATCGTAAACATCATTATACCATATTTCTTTATAACTCCTAACGTTAGACGCATAGCTTTTTTCATCACGACCAAGAAAATAGTTCCGCACATCATTATATGGGCTGTGACTGCTTATGCGCATTGATGGAGAAGCATTGACAAAATTCAGCAACCAGCCATGCCCATTGATCGCAATACGGGCAGGAGGAGCGCTACTTGTATCTTCCAACAACAGTTCAATGCTATCGGCCTGTTGCTCCATAGCAAATAATGCTGCAGGATTAAATGTTCCGACAATCATTCCCTTTTGAGTAACCAAGGCCTGTCCCAGAGCAAAGTCTGCCTTGTAAAGTACATGCTCAGGCCATTGTCCCTGATTCTGCGTGAAATAAATTTCTTTGTCGAAATGTTGTAGCATGTCCTTTAGTTCAGGACTTATTTGTTTTTCGACTTGATTTTGTTTTTCAGCCAATATATTCATATGACTTTGTGCAGCAATTTCTGCAGACATAGCAATGAATGAGAGAACCATCAAACATTTTATTGTCATCTTGTTAAAAGGTGCTGATTTAATCAAAAACAATGCTTGAAGAGAACGCCAACAATTTTGATTAAGCTGGAAGAGTAAGGTGTGTTTCATGGTTGAGGGGTTATAAAAGTGCGACGATAAATTTTTAAATTTAAAATTACGTTGTTGTATGAAAAATATCCATGACAATACCAACGAAAGTAGTTTAACGATCAAACTGGCTCCTACTATTCTTTAGAGACAAGTCTGTTTGCTGGAACAAAAACAAAATCCTTCTATCAATAAATCAATTGTCTAATGTACATATTTTAAAAAATAAGCAAACAAGACTTTATTAACAATTAAAAAAAAACAAATTCCGCCAAAATTCGAAAAAATCAAACATTTTACCATATTAAACCCGTTGTATTTGTGAATCGCCCCCTCAAACAAGCCTTGAGCTAGGCTTTGGCAGGTTCGAAAGTAACGCCTATCATAGGTTAAAAAAAATAAAACAAAAATCTAATAAATGAAATTATAAATTAAAATATAAAAAAGACTTCATTCAGCATGATAATTCAAGGCTTCGACTCGGAGTACTCTTCATTAAGTCCTCTCAATACCGGTCCGGTTATATCAAGACTATCATTTGCAAACAGAATACCGCCACCCTTCTGAAAACCTAATATAAATTGGTAGTTTTTACCCACATTATACTCCTTAAGGAACTTTGCAAGCCTGTCATATAACTCTTCAGAGGATTTGGCTTGCTCTTCATCGAGATTGTCTAACAATTCATCTTTTCTCTGCATCAGTTTTTGTTGACGCATCATAAGCTGCTCTTCTTCGATCTGGCGTTGGATTTCTGTCATCCCTGGTGCCCTTCTCTGATATGATTCCACATCCCTTTGGAGTTTGTTGTTCTCTCCTTCCAATTCGGATTTAATTCTGTTTTGACGCGATTCGAATTCGAGCTTCTTATTCTTAAAATAGACATAATTATCAAGCAAGGAATCGGAATTAATAAAAACCACCCCACCTGACGCAACAGGATTTGTATCCTTGCCCACATTTTCTGTATGTGAAGCCGGCCCAACAGATACATCCTTTTCATTTTTAAAATGCAAGATGTATAGTCCCGATACTGCCAAAATCAGGACAATCTGAATAATATTTGTGAAATTTTTCATGTGCTTGAATATTTGTCAAAGATAGAAGAAAGCTAAGAAGATATTAAAAAAAAAAACTGCAAAATACTTTATATTTGACCGAATGTACTTACCTTTCGAATTCAATATTCAATACTCCGCTAAATGAAAACAAAATTTGTCCGGTATCTTTTGACTGCTTGCCTTTTCACATTCCTGGCTTGCAATAATGATGTAGCCGAAATTGATGATCCGGCCATGGCCCCTTCTATCACTCAAGTCCCAACAACTTTCGACCAGAAAATCCTTTTAGAAACTTATACTTCGTCGAACTGTGGTGTTTGCCCGGAAAATGACTTGCTCCGGGATTCTCTTGCTTCGGAAAATCCCGGAAGAGTTTATCCTGTAGCGATACATTTGAACGATCTTTTAGTTGACTTATCCAGTACAGGTATGAGCGGTTTCAATTACATGGATAGTTTATTTAATCCGGGTGGCCTCTCACCTGCAGGTGCTGTAAACAGAAAAATCAGTGGCACTTCGGATCTCTCACCTTCGAATTGGAGATCTAACATCAACTCGTCCCTTGGAACTATTCCCCGGTGTGGACTTGCAATAGATGCAACAAATATTACCGGCAACACATTAAAGGTTGTCGTTCATACCGGTTTCAGTGCCACGCTCTCCGGAGAATACAGGATCCATGCATACCTGATCAGAAGTGTCTTTCGCTCACCTGATACTGCCTATGCCCAACTCAATGACTTCAGTATTGACGGTCCTACTCCGGACTCAAATAGTGTCTTTTATCTGCAGGCTCCATTTTTAATAAACTATGCCTATAAAAATGTTTTGGTGAAAGTCATTAATGACAATGGACCGGAAGGAGATATTATTCCGGCAGGAAGCACCTATCGCGGAAATGATTATTCCAAGACATTCACGGTTGATCTGACAGGTATTAATACAGCCGGATTACAAATCGTCGCATTCGTGGATAAATAC
The DNA here is from genome assembly GCA_004295015.1 of Bacteroidota bacterium. Lineage (GTDB taxonomy): Bacteria > Bacteroidota > Bacteroidia > AKYH767-A > 2013-40CM-41-45 > QQVM01. The sequence continues at coordinate 5,636 of SHNE01000027.1, forward strand.
GGAAGCAATGGCACCTCTCATCGTGTTGAAAATGTTCAATTGGTTGCTGTTGGGGACGTGAAGAACTGGAATTAAATCCATGGACTTCCTTGACTCAAAATTAAATCTGTACACCGAAACTCATACAAGTTCTGAAAACGATGTACTCGAATCCCTCAACAGGGAAACGAATGCAAAGATTCTAATGCCACGAATGCTTAGTGGCCATCTTCAGGGTAGAATATTAAGTATGTTGAGTCATATGATTCGCCCTAAACAAATCCTTGAAATTGGTACTTATACTGGTTATTCTGCTCTTTGTCTGGCTGAAGGCTTGCAGGATGACGGCTGCCTTCACACTATCGACATCAACGACGAGTTAAAATCCATGGTTCGGACTTATATCCGGAAAGCATCCATGCAGGAGAAGATTAAAACATACTATGGAAATGCGCTTGATATCATACCGGGACTAGACATAAAATTTGACCTGGTATTTATAGACGCTGACAAAATTAACTATTCGAAGTATTACGATCTTGTAATTGACAAAATTCCGTCAGGAGCTTTTATTCTAGCTGACAATGTTTTGTGGAGCGGGAAAATTCTGGACGACGAATTAAAAATGGATTCTGACACTAAGTCAATCCACGCTTTCAATCAGAAAATTCAACAGGATACCCGTATAGAAAATGTACTTCTTCCTGTGAGGGATGGAATCATGCTCATCAGAAAAAAATAATGTTCGATAAAACTATCTTTATTCGTTCATCCATACTTTTATTCTACCCAGGCCTGGATTCTTGCAACTCTAAAAAACAGTTCTAGCCTTTAAACCAATTATCCTTAAGGAGGTCATATCTTTAAAACCAATCCAAATGAAAAATACTTGCCTATTAGTTTGCTTTCTCTTTACTTCCTTCATTATGTATGGCCAGGACTCTGTTTCGAAAACCGAAAAAACTCCTGCAGATATTGCCAAAATACGATCTGAGCACCTCGGTGCTAAATTGAATTTAAGTGAAGATCAAAAATCAAAAGTCTACCAGATAATTCTTGAAGAGGAAAAAGAGAAAGAATCTGAGAGGATAAAAAGAAATGCGCGAACTAAAAAAAATCAGGAAAGTATAAAAAAAGTCCTCACGCCTGAACAACTGAAGGAATTTGAACTGTTAAAGGAGAAAAGGACTGATGCGAGGAAGCAACACAGACAAAAAATGAGAGGGAATCTTAAAACACCGGCTGATAAAAAAACAATCGAAAACTAATTTCCAGCTTCTACTTGCACCTGCAAGAATTTTGTTTGATTCATTTTTTTCTAAGAACCGGTAATTTATACGGATTTATTCTTCAACAAGATATCCACTACTGTAAATTGTGATTGCCATGTCTCATTAGGGTATAGGCGGGAATTGCAGCAGCTGATTGGCTTAAGCTACATCATATTACCGGTGAACTAGCAGATCGCCGGGTTATGATTTGGCTAAAGCCGATTGTGGCTATTTCATCATTCCACTCCCTTAAGGGATGTAGCAATTCGAAGGTTTGATTTTCAGGACAATTGAGTATGCGGAACTGATCCTTTTCCAACACCTTCTCTATCAATAGCAGGTGGATTACAAAAAAAATCCCACCTTTGGAAAATGTCTATCCAAAAATATATCGACCTGAGAAGCGATACGGTTACCCGACCAACGGCAGGCATGCTGCAGGCAATGTTCAATGCTGAAGTGGGTGATGATGTCTTTGAAGAAGATCCTACTGTTAAGGCCCTGGAAGAAAAATCAGCCAGACTTTTCGGAATGGAGGCCGGGATGTTTGTACCTTCCGGTACAATGGCAAACCAAATTGCCATCCGGCTTAATACACATTTACAGCACGAAATAATATGTGATAAACTCTCACACATTTATTATTATGAAGGTGGTGGAACATTTTCAAATTCGGGAGTTTCTATAAGGCTATTGGAAGGAAACAGAGGCCGGATAAGCGCAGGTCAGGTTTTGCAAAATATTAATGACCCGGAAAATATTTACTCTGCTATATCTTCATTGGTTTGCATTGAAAATACGTGTAATAAAGGAGGTGGCAGCTTTTACAAAGCATCAGACGTTTCTGAAATTTCAAAAATTTGCAAGGAAAATAATTTAAAATTACATATCGATGGCGCAAGAATATTCAATGCCCTGACTGAGAGCGGTGATTCTGAAAAAGACTTTGGTTCAGTTGCAGACACTCTCTCCTTCTGCTTTTCAAAAGGATTAGGCGCACCGGTCGGATCGATGTTGCTATCTTCAAAGGATGGAATAAAAAGTGCCCGAAGAATCAGAAAAGCTTTTGGTGGCGGGATGAGACAAGCGGGGTACCTCGCCGCGGCAGGAATATATGCTCTCGATCACCATGTGTCAAGGTTAAATCAGGATCACGAAAGGGCAAAAACTATTGGAAATGCGCTGTCTAAATGTTCGTGGGTAGAAGAGCTAATTCCTGTTGAAACGAACATCATTGTTTTCCGGATTATTGAGGAAAAATCTGTGAAAAAAATTATTGAAGAACTTCTGTCAATGCGTATCAAGGCAGTACCTTTCGGTCCAAGAGATATCAGAATGGTTACACATTTGGATATTACCGATTCGATGACGGACGAAATCCTGGAAGCAATTAAAAAAATCAGAATCTAACTAAAATGGCTTATACATATACTGATTGTAAGTTTGTAAATATTAAGGATGAAAGTGATGTTGTAAAACGTTACTTTATAAAATTTCCAGATGATGTGGAATTTCGTTTCAAAGCTGGTCAATTTGTTATGTTAGACCTTCCGATTCCTGCCAAATATACGAACAGGGCATATTCTATAGCATCACCTCCTTCAGAAGACAATATTTTCGAATTAGCCATCGTATTAAACCCTCAGGGAAAAGGCACCCCTTTTCTATTTGAACATGCGAGTGAAGGAGCCGACGTGAAAGTATCTAAGGCGCTAGGAAAATTTACCATCACCGAACCTATCGAGCACGACATCTGTTTTATTTGTACCGGTACCGGCATAGCACCGCTCCGCTCTATGCTATTACACATCTTTAATAATAATATCCCCCACAAGAATATTTACATGGTGTTTGGAAACCGCTGGGAAAAGGATATTATATACAGAAAGGAGATGGAAGAACTCGAAGCCCTGCATCCTGAGTTTAAATTTATACCTGTGCTATCAAGAAAAAACGAAGGCTGGACAGGAAGGAGCGGATATGTACATGCAGTTTACGAAGAGCTTTTTTCGGATAAAAGACCTGCAAACTTTTATATCTGTGGCTGGGCCGACATGCTGCATGAAGCAAGAGAAAGGCTAAAAAACATGGGCTATGATAGAAAGCAAGTCCGATTTGAATCCTATGATTAGAATCAAATAATTTCAACTCATACATATAAATCAAATTCTGTAATAGCTCTGTTCAATACTATTGTTTAGAATTCTTTATATATTTTTTTAACCACTCGTTGATCCTTCGTTGAAATCACTGCAAAGTACATTCCGGGGTCGAGGCTGAACTTATTTTCAAACTCTACACGATTTACACCAACATGGGACTCAAGACGACGTTGTTCAAGAATTTTTCCACTCACATTCACAAGCATAAAACTTACAGCCTCATCTGTCGGTATTGTATAAACTAAATTAAACCGATCATAAAATGGATTAGGCGACACTGATTGTATTTCCAAACTGGTAGATAATGCAACCTTTCCGCTTTTTATTGAAACGATTGGACTATAAGTATATTTACCATCATAATCTGTTTGCTTGAGACGGTAGTAAGAGTAACCTTGAAGAGGCGACTCATCAACATATGAATAATTATTCACAACAGTACTATTCCCCATGCCACTTTTCGTTCCGATGACTTCAAACGTACTTGCATCCTTGGATCGTTCAATACTAAAATAATCATTGTCAATTTCTGATGCAGTTGACCAGTCAAGAATAACTCTTGCCTCCTTCAAAACAGCCTTGAAGTGTGTCAAAGTCACAGGCAATGCAATTGCACCGGTAAGGAATGATGCAAAGTACAATGAAGTTTGCCGTGTCTCTGAACTTGAATTTGTACTTATCGCACCAGTTCGATAGAGAAAAGTATTTACATTAAAATAATTCATTTGATACATAGCCTGTTTGGCTGTAGTGTCAATATTCGAAACGGTGGTAGTATTACTGATGGCACGATAATTTCCGCCGGTGTTTGTAACGCTAAGTATGGTTGGGTTTCCTAAGGAATAACTAGTCGGCATTGTTGCTTCAATAAATTCCCTGATCCCGGATCCTCCATCAACATCCACACCGGTTAGCTGAACTTTTGCCAAGGTTGTATCTGTAGATGTCCCGGAAACTTTAAAACGTACTCTCCATTGTATTGAGGCTGTAGAGTTTCCTGGAATAGTTACAAATGGTTGGAATGCTTCATTGTACCCGGTTGAATTATTGTCAATTGAACTTAATGTTGCTCCTCCCTGTAATTCGATAATTTCAATCCATGCATCAACGTTAGAACAGACATTCGGAAATTTGTAAACTGCACCGACTTGTCCTGCCAAACCTGATAGCAGTGTTGGATTTGTGAATGCCAAAATGCTTCCATAACCTATGGCATACTGATTAAAAGACAAAAGCCCAGAAGTTAATCCTGTGGCTACACCACCAGCCAATGGAACTGCAGCAAGAACATTGAGACCCGGAAGTTGCCAAGGTGCCGAAGTACTCGCTCTGGAGAGCGCGAAAAACTGAGTCTTATTACCAACTGCATTAGTATAACCTTGTTCACTTAAACTCACGGTATGCACGCCTGCAGTTATTGGACTATTAGGTGTAAGAGTCCAGTAACCGTAATTCAGCATGCTATCAATCTCAACATTATTTGATTTTATTCCTGTTAAGGGGAATTCCGGGACCATTGGATCCGCCTGAGTAAAAGTAGCAAGGATGCTGGTAAACCCAAGAGCAAGCACAAGATTGCTGGAGATCAGTTCATAATAGTCATTAGTACCAATTGGGAATTCATAATTTCCGGTTGGAAGAACTGAGCGTCTAAGATTTCCAATTACATAACTTGAGTTAGAATTTCCAACTATTGAAGAAGTTGATGTATTAGAAACGTGTAATGTATTATTATTTGTAATAATTCTTCCACTCATAAAAGTTAGAGTCCCTGATACTGTTAGTGTTGAAGGAAGAGTGAAGTCTGACGAATTATTAATAATTAAATTTCGAATCGTGCTCGGCAATCCATCCCCGCAGGTCTGAGCTACAGTTCCGCTAAAAGTATAATCTGCACCGGTGTTAAAGGCTCTTGTGCCACTGGATTGCACATTTCCGTTGGCTGCCGAGAGTGAAATCCCGTCAGGCATCCCCATCTCGATACCTGCCCCTGAAGACAAAGTGAAATTTCTTCCATAACATATATTCGTTCCCATAACCAGAATGGAGCCGCTGTTGACTATGAAATCAACATTTGAGCTCACATTATTTCCAATAGAAACAAAATTTTGTGCACCAGATTTTTTAAAAATTACTTGGGCTATTGTTGAAGAATTTCCACCAACCAATAGTATTCCACCTGTATGTGAGTAATTTCCTGAAAGATTAATTTTACCTGTACTATTAGATCCGTTTACTACTGAAAACGATCCGCCTTCCATCGAATAATTTCCGGCTATATTTATATTGGATGTAATTCCGGAACCGGTTGATAAAGTAAGATTACCACCGGATTGCACAAAATTCCCACCAATGGCAAGAGTAGAGGCATTAGTTGCAACCCGTAATTCAGAGGTACCTGTAGAGATAATACTAAAACTTCCATTTATTGTAGTAAGGGTTCCATTCAATGTGATTGGTGAACTTTGAGAAGGACAATTCCACACAAAATCATAAAAAGTTTGCATACCTGTCGGGGTACTGTTATTTGTGGTGTAACCGATAATTTCACATGAAGATCCTGTTGACCAGCTTGCTGCAGGGATAACTCCTGCCGTCGTTGTAAAATTATGCTGGTACTTGCCCCCGGATTGGTAGGCAATTGATGCGCCACTATTAATTGTGACCGCTCCGGCATTTAGAAATATTCCACTGACCGATAAATCAGTACCGGTCCCATTTGCCAATGTTAAGGTAACACCACTATTCAGACTAAGAATCCCACCTGAATTTATAACCACCTGATCTGCAGTAACAGCACCGCTTACTGTAACTGTGTGTCCTGATTGAATTGTAATAATATTATGGGCGCTCGTTGGACTTGCTGTAGCTGCTACCCAAGCCGATCCATTATAGCGTTGCCAGGTAGATAAACTACTCCAATTACCTGAGGCTATAGATCTGTATTCATTAGTTACAGCTCCCAATGCCGCCTTATTTTGAGTAAAGTTAAAATAGAACATCAAGCCTACCGTAACGCCCAAAAACACAAATGACAGTACTACAGCTGAGTGTTTCAGCTTAGTACGCATCCGTAATTTGATACCAGTTTTTCTTTTCATTTCCTGCATCGTTATAATATAAAGAGTGAATAAGATGTGTTAGATTTATCTCTAAACCTCATACATATCTCACTGTTAATGGTTTGAAAAAAAAGAAGCGAAATCTTACGTCCTTTTGTGCTTCCAGGCAGAGCAGCATGAATATCGAATTTTGATTAAAATCTGATGGTTAAAAAAAAACAGTCAAAATCACTCAAATTCCAAAAACTTACCTATCAATTTATCAGACTATTGAACAGAAATATCATACAATTTGCGAAAAACCTTACCTACGCACTATGCTCAAGGAATCAGAAAAAGAAGGAATTTGACAGAGATTTAAAATTAAACGTCGCCATTCACTATCCAAAAATCAAACTTCACCAATCAAAAACTTCGCAAATCAAAAATCGTAAATCAAAAACCTTCAACAGCGGCATTTGATTTACGATTGCTGATTGCTGATTTTCGATTTATGAAGTATTTGAAGGAAGATTGGAGATTTTTGAATTTTAAAAAAATAATACAAAAATTTTAAAGCCACCTGTTTATTTTCTGCAGTTTGAACACTTTTTACGAAAATAACCACAAGTTCATCACATTCTTTCAAAAGCAACGGAAGCTTTCCTGCATCACTACCTTGACTGATCTTGAAAATAATTTTTAAGCAAACATGACTTTCACGCAGCTCTTTCAAGACAAGTTTAATTTTATGAATGAAATCTCTTCTCGATTCTCCACTCTGCGCTTCCCCATAATTTAATGCAGTTGACGTAGCTGATCGTAGCAATTGCATCCCTAAATGATTGTTTGCTCTGGTTTCAGGTAAAGATTGAGTCATCTCTATTATAGAAACGGAAAATGAAATAAGTCTTTCTTCAAGTTGAATTTTATTCATGAAACAAATATAGAACCAGAGAAAAACCTCCACAACCAATATATACGAGATAATATATTCAACATTTATAAATCAAAAATCACAATTCAATAAACTTCGCCATTCGAAAATCAAAAATCAGCATTCGCTAATCAAAAAAACTTCGCTGTTCGCAAATCAAAAATCAGCATTCGCTAATCAAAAAAACTTCGCTGTTCGCAAATCAAAAATCAGCATTCGCTAATCAAAAAAACTTCGCTGTTCGCAAATCAAAAATTAGCATTCGCTAATCAATAAAACTTCGCCATTCGCAAATCAAAAATCAGCATTCGCTAATCAAAAAAACTTCGCCATTCGAAAATCAAAAATCAGCAATCGCTAATCAAAAAAACTTCGCCATTCGAAAATCAAAAATCAACAATCGCTACTCAAAAAAACTTCGCCATTCGAAAATCAAAAATCAGCAATCGCTAATCAAAAAAACTTCGCCATTCCAAAATCAAAAACCAGCAATCGATAATCAAAAAAACTTCGCCATTCGAAAATCAAAAATCAGCATTCGCTAATCAATAGTCTTCGCAGTCGGCATTTGATTTAAGATTGCTGATTGGCGATTTTCGATTTATGAAGTTTTTGATGGCTAATTTTTGAACAAAAAAAAGCCGCTCTATCTTTCGATAAGCGGCTTAAATAATTTACGGCAACGACATACTCTCCCGGGAGTTAACCAAGTACCATCTGCGCTGTTGGGCTTAACTTCTCTGTTCGGAATGGGAAGAGGTGGACACCAACGCTAAAGTCACCATAAATGTCTTGAATATTTTGACATATATAGAAGAAAACACAAGGCTTATAATCAAAATTCATGTGTAGATAAAAAGTCTACGGGTAATTAGTATTGCTCAGCTTTGACATTACTGTCTTTACACTTGCAACCTATCAACGTCATAGTCTCTGACGACCCTTAAAGGAAGTCTCATCTTGAGGCGAGTTTCGTGCTTAGATGCTTTCAGCGCTTATCTCAACCGTACGTAGCTACCCTGCGATGCAGCTGGCGCCACAACAGGTACACTAGAGGTACGTCCGACTCGGTCCTCTCGTACTAGAGTCAGGTCCTCTCAAACTTCCAGCGCCCACAACAGATAGGGACCGAACTGTCTCACGACGTTCTGAACCCAGCTCGCGTGCCACTTTAATCGGCGAACAGCCGAACCCTTGGGACCTTCTCCAGCCCCAGGATGTGACGAGCCGACATCGAGGTGCCAAACCTCCCCGTCGATGTGAGCTCTTGGGGGAGATCAGCCTGTTATCCCCAGCGTACCTTTTATCCTTTGAGCGATGGCCCTTCCATACAGAACCACCGGATCACTATATCCAACTTTCGTCCCTGCTCGACCCGTCGGTCTCACAGTCAAGCATGCTTATGCTATTGCACTCCTCGTACGGTTACCAAGCGTACTGAGCATACCTTTGAAAGCCTCCGATACACTTTCGGAGGCGACCACCCCAGTCAAACTACCCACCACACACTGTCCCTGATTAGAGGTTAGACATCAAGAAAATAAAGGGTGGTATTTCACCGTTGACTCCCCCGAACCTAGCGGCCCGGGATCAATGTCTCCCACCTATCCTACACATCATTTACCCAATGTCAATGTGAAGCTATAGTAAAGGTGCATGGGGTCTTTCCGTCCCGTTGCGGGTACACGGCATCTTCACCGTGACTACAATTTCACCGAGCTCATGGCTGAGACAGCGCCCAGATCGTTACACCATTCGTGCAGGTCGGAACTTACCCGACAAGGAATTTCGCTACCTTAGGACCGTTATAGTTACGGCCGCCGTTTACTGGGGCTTCAGTTCAACGCTTCGCCTTGCGGCTAACGTCCCCCCTTAACCTTCCAGCACCGGGCAGGTGTCAGGCCATATACTTCATCTTTCGATTTCGCATAGCCATGTGTTTTTGTTAAACAGTCGCCTGGGCCATTTCTCTGCG
>SHNE01000006.1 GCA_004295015.1 Bacteroidota bacterium
CGGATGCAGATTCTTCAAAAAAGGTAAGAAATCTCACATTTTATGCCATTTTGTAAGTGACGAAGATAAAGAAATTCGGTCGATTTACAGAGAATAAAACGAACATAGAAATGTTGAAAAGATAAACTGACCACATGGCAGCATGTAAGTTATAGCACGTTTATTGCAGTCATTACCGCTGAAAGAGCCGATTTTGTTCATAACTTGTGCTTAAATCAGCGAACCTAAAGTCATAGTCAATCGTTTAAAACTAGTAAAATAACCAGATTTATGGAAGCAAAATTTTCCCCACGTGTCAAAGATGTAATCTCCTTCAGTAAGGAGGAGGCCATGCGTCTTCAGCATGAATACATAGGAGCAGAACACCTTTTGCTGGGCCTCATTCGGGAAGGCGAAGGTATTGCAATTAAAATTCTCAAATCACTTGGGATAAATCTTGCAGAGCTTAGAAAATCTATTGAAGGAACCGTTAAAGGCAGTGCTGTTGCCAGCAATAATATGGGCAACATTCCTTTGACCAAACAAGCAGAGAAAGCCTTAAAAATTACTTACCTCGAAGCGAGAGTGTTTAAAAGTGATGTTATTGGCACAGAGCACTTGTTACTATCAATTTTAAAAGACGAAGATAATATCGCCACACAAATTTTAAATCAATACGGCATCTCCTACGAAATCGTTAAGGAAGAGCTGGAAGTTCTCAAGGCAAATTTCCGCTCTGAAGCTCCACACAACCCTTCTGAAGATGATCCTTATGCAAAAGATGACGAGGGTGGTGGCGGAAGTGTCAGCGGCAAGAAATCCTCTGATGCAAAATCAAAAACTCCTGTACTTGATAATTTTGGTAGAGACCTGACCAAGGCAGCTGAAGAGGGACGACTTGATCCTATAGTTGGTCGTGAGAAAGAGATTGAGCGTGTTTCACAGATTCTTTCCCGGAGAAAAAAGAACAACCCTATCCTTATCGGAGAACCCGGTGTTGGTAAATCGGCAATTGCTGAGGGATTGGCACTTCGCATCGTACAAAGAAAAGTATCCCGCGTGCTTTTCAATAAAAGGATTGTCACACTGGACCTGGCATCTTTAGTTGCAGGAACGAAGTATCGTGGTCAGTTCGAAGAACGAATGAAAGCAGTTATGAATGAATTGGAAAAGTCACCTGATGTGATTCTTTTCATCGATGAGATTCATACAATAATAGGTGCCGGTGGCGCATCCGGTTCGCTCGATGCTTCAAATATGTTTAAGCCTGCCTTGGCTCGCGGCGAAATTCAATGTATTGGTGCCACAACTTTGGACGAATATCGTCAGTACATTGAAAAAGATGGTGCTCTTGACCGTCGATTCCAAAGGGTTCTGATCGAACCTGCATCAATGGATGAAACACAAGAGATTCTTCATAACATCAAAGAACGATATGAAGAGCATCATAATGTGAATTATACTCCGGAAGCCATTAAAGCATGTGTGACGCTTACCTCCCGCTATATTACGGATCGGTTCCTTCCTGACAAAGCAATTGATGCTTTGGATGAGGCAGGTTCCAGAGTGCATATTACCAATATCCACGTTCCGAAAACGATCCTTGATCTTGAAAGTAAAGTTCAGGATATTAAAAATGAAAAGAATAAAGTTGTCCGTAGTCAGAAATATGAGGAGGCAGCAAAACTTAGGGACACGGAGAAACAATTGCTTGAGCAACTTGAAGTTGCTAAGAAGCAATGGGAAGAAGAAACTAAAAATAATCGCTATACGGTAACTGACCAGGATGTTGCTGAGGTCGTTGCTATGATGACAGGTATTCCTGTTACCCGTGTTGCTCAGTCCGAGGGCAATAGACTTGTTAAAATGTCGGGTGAAATGATGGGCAAGGTTATTGGCCAGGATGATGCAATTAAAAAAGTTGTGCGTGCTATCCAACGTAACAGAGCCGGTTTGAAAGACCCGAATAAACCGATTGGAACATTTGTATTCCTCGGTCCTACCGGTGTGGGTAAAACAGAATTGGCAAAAGTTATTGCCAGGTACCTCTTTGACTCAGACGATGCATTAATTAGAATCGACATGAGCGAGTACATGGAGAAGTTTGCAGTTTCTCGTTTGATAGGAGCTCCTCCCGGATATGTAGGTTATGAAGAAGGCGGACAATTGACAGAGAAAGTAAGACGTAAACCATATTCTGTTGTTCTTCTTGATGAAATTGAGAAAGCACATCCGGATATTTTCAACCTGCTCTTGCAGGTACTTGATGAAGGAACATTAACGGATAGTCTTGGTCGAAAAGTGGATTTTAAAAACACGATTTTGATTATGACATCCAACATTGGATCACGTCAATTGAAGGACTTTGGACAGGGTGTTGGATTCTCCACCTCTACCAAAGTTAGCCAGGCTGATGAACATTCGCGTGGAGTTATTGAAAGTGCATTGAAAAAAGCTTTCGCTCCCGAGTTCCTCAATCGAATTGATGACGTCGTAATGTTCAATTCTCTTGAGAAGGAACACATCCACAAAATCATTGATATTGAGTTGACCAAACTTTATGGCCGATTGACTGAACTGGGCTATAAGATTGATCTTTCATCTGAAGCAAAAGATTTTATTGCTGACCATGGATATGATCATAATTACGGTGCACGTCCTTTGAAAAGAGCTATTCAGAAATATTTGGAAGATCCACTGGCTGAAGAGATTATTAAAACCGAATTAGGTGAAGGTGATACCTTGATGGTGAATCTCGATAAGGAGAAATCGGAATTAATCATCACTGTTCAGAAGGCAATGTCCAATCCTCCTGCAACACCTCCTACTAAATCAGGCTCCGGACGGAAGAAGAAAACTGATCAGGACTCAGAGTAAAACATAGCAAATAAAAAAAGGGTTATTGATTTTGATCAATAACCCTTTTTTTATGGATTACATTTTCAGGAAGAAAATTTATCCATCACTTCCTGACTGATTCCGGTTGTTGAATATCCGCCATCATGGAATAAATTTTGCATAGTAACCATTCTGGTTAAATCAGAAAACATCGTTACGCAGTAATCTGCGCAGGCATCTGCACTTGCATTTCCTAATGGTGCAATCTTGTCAGCGAAATTATAAAAGTCCTCAAAACCTTTGATGCCGCTTCCGGCGGTGGTCTTGGTTGGAGATTGTGAAATTGTATTCACCCGAACATTTCTGAATTTGCCGTAATGGTATCCAAAGCTGCGGGTAATTGATTCTAACATTGCCTTGATGTCGGCCATGTCAGTATAAAATGGAAATGTCCTTTGTGCTGCCATATAAGTAAGTGCCACAACAGAACCCCAATCATTAATAGCATCTTGTTTCATTGCAGCGCTGAGCATTTTATGTAATGAAAGAGCAGACACATCAATTCCTTTCATGAAGTACTCGTAATTGCTTTCAGGATATGAAATATTCTTCCGGATGTTTACTGACATTCCAATTGAATGCAATACAAAATCCATCTTACCGCCTAATATATCCATCGATTTGGTATATAGGTTGGTTAGATCATCCATAGAAGTTGCGTCAGCAGGAACGATCTCCGAATTGGTTTCCTCGGCGAGTTTTTTAATCTCTCCCATTCTCATGGCAATTGGAGCATTGGTGAGGACAATAGTTGCACCCTCCTGATGGCAACGTTGTGCAACTTTCCAGGCTATAGAATTTGCATCCAATGCACCTGAGATTATCCCACGTTTTCCTTTTAAAAGATTGTTTGACATAGTTCGAATGATTGATGAATGACAAAGATATATTTTGAAGTCAATTTGACCCAAATAATTGAATAATTAAAATAAGTGCCTCAGTTACTGGTAATTGGTTCTAAAACAGCTACACAACAAACAAGTACTAAACTTTCATTAACTCCCTGGCATTTGCCATGGCTATCGCGGTTGGTTTGTCACCGCTTAACATTCTGGCAACTTCGGTAATTCTTTCGTTTTGATCAAGTAGTTTAACCCGGGTAAATGTTCTTTTAGAAAGGACTTCTTTGTAAACGAAAAAATGATTCTGCCCTCTTCCTGCAATTTGAGGGAGATGAGTGATCACAATCAATTGATGCTTTGAAGACATCTGTTTCATCAGATTTCCAATTTGAAACGCAGTCTCACCGGATACTCCTGTGTCGATCTCATCGAAAATCAGGGACGGTAGTTGTATTAATTTTGCGACGGAAGACTTAATGCAAAGCATTAACCTGCTCAGTTCTCCGCCACTTGCTACTTTGCTTATGTCAGAATATGCAACACCTTTATTTGCAGAAAATAAAAATTTTATTGAGTCTTTACCACTAGGTCCGATATTCCCGGAATCGAGCTGCTCGTTTTCAATTTTGAGAACGGCATTAGGCATACCAACTTCTTTGAGCAGCTTCCTGATGTTTTGCTCCAGTTCAGGAATAGTTTTATTTCGTCTTTCAGAAAGTTTATCTGCCAGCTTTAATAGTTTGTTCTTTTTCTTAGTGCAGTCGTCCTCCAATTGAACAATCTGGTTTTGAAGAGAACCTATTCCTGCCAGTTTCTGGTTGATTGTTTCCTGAAGTTCATTCAATCCATCAATTGTATTAACCCGGTGTTTTTGTTGTAATCTATAGATAAGGTTCAATCGCTCTGTAACAATTTCCACACGGGCAGGGTCAATGACAACCTCTGATGCAACAGATGTGAGTTCATCGGCAATGTCCTTCAATTCAATTTCAGTACTTTTTACCCGTTCAGCAATTGTATTTAATTTCGGATGAAACTTCGTTAAGTGCTGAATTTGAATCGTGAGTTGATGAACTCCATGAAGAAGATTTTGATCAGCGCCGGAAATCAGCTGTTCAATTTCGGACAAACCGGAACTTATCTCTTCAGCATGTGTGAGAGATTGAAGTTCTTCTTCGAGTTTTTCCTGTTCACCACTGATTAAACAAGCCTCTTCTAATTCTGAAAATTGAAATTGAAAATAATCCTGATCCGACTTTGCTTTTTGTTCTTGTTCAAGTAATTCATCTAGAAGTTTAAGCGATTTAATGTAGGTTTTGTATTGACTGTTGTATTCTTCTACTTCTGAAGTGATTCCGGCAAATGCATCTAAGGTAGATCGCTGGAAGTCTGATTTATTTAAAAGAAGTGTTTCGTGCTGTGAATGTATATCAATGAGGATTGATCCAAGTTCCCGGAGCTGTTGCAAATTTACCGGGGTATCATTTATAAAAGCTCGTGATTTTCCCTCTGCAGAAATTTCTCGCCTGAGAAGAATTGTGTTTTCCAGGTCTAATTCATGCTCAGCAAAAAAATCAGAAATACTTATTTGGGATTTTCCCATTAAGAACTCTCCTTCAACAATACTTTTGCGGCTTGAGTCAAGTAAAGAACTTGAGTCTGCCCTTTGACCGAGAATCATGGACAAAGCTCCCAGTAAAATTGATTTCCCTGCTCCTGTTTCGCCAGTAATAATGTTCAAGCCATCTTGAAATGTAATTTCAAGCGAGTCAATGAGCGCATAATTTTGTATCGATAATCTTTGTAACATTTCGTGAAAGTAAACAATGGGATGGAGTTAAATAACTGCAAAAAATAAAATTTATTTTCAATAGCCTCCACCTAGCAAAGTCTTCAAACCATCAGCTGTGGTGATTGTGTAGCCATCAGGGATTATAAACATTGATGAACTTACTTCCTCCTTGCTGATGCTTTTTGTGGTCAGTTTCATTTGCATCCCACTTTGGAAAATTTCGAACTCAAGCATGCATCCATCAATTCCTTCAAAACCATTTGTATAAGAGTTTTTAGCTGAAATCTCATTTGTATACCAAACATCAAAGGAGCTTTCTTTACCATTCGTCGTCTGCGAAATTTTTGCTTTTTTACAAGTGTATCCTGCTATTACTTTTGAACCGGGAAGTTTTTCTACCTTGATTTTTCCGGATTTTTCCATTTCCTTTTTAGTCTGTTCCTGGTTTGTCTCCATGGCAATTTTTTTTCCCATAAAATCCATCAGAACGGTTGATTTTTGAGAAACGTTATCTGAAATAATTACGGTTGTGCCCATTGCCATTGAAACTTCTACACGCATCTTATCATCATTAAAGTACATGATTGATTCCTTAGGCATCATGGCCTTATTGTTTTCATCCATATTCGGATCTTTATAACTGATTTCAAAAACAATTTTCCCGGACTTTAGTCCCATATGGGTTTGGGCAGAGCCGAATTGGAAGAGAGAAAATAGAGCCAGTGTGAGAAGGCTGAAGGTCTTTAGCATAAAGTGGTTTTTAACGGTTTAAATCGGTGCTCCAATAATGTAGAAAATTAATAAAAATTGAAGGATGATCCATATAAAAATTTCCTGCGTGAAATAATCATGTGCGAAAAGCTTCATTCATGATGCTTTTTCAAACTGTAAAATAATTGGTCTAATTGGTCATTTCCAGTAAAATATATTTAGTCATTTAAAGTTATTCTCATATGAATTCTTCTTGAAAACCTTGTTCATATCTTTAAAAAATGCCGGGGATAGGCAGCTCTAGAGGTTCTAATTTTAAAACTTGTACTAAAAATTCCAATTCATGGCAAACCGACTCAAGGCTGAGGCGAGCGAAGACGCACCTGTGCGAAAAGAAAGATCAAAAAAGTCAAAGTCCGGAAGTTCTTTTAAGCAAAAAATCGAGTCATTTAAAAGCTTGATTTCTGATGAAAGAACAGGAAAGCTCTTTGGTATTTTTCTGCTTATGACGGCCTTTTTTATGATTGTTGCCTTCGTATCAAATCTGATCACCTGGAAAGACGATCAGGCTATTGCCGGGGTTGATTCTGTATGGAAATTATTCACCAGTACTGACGTTAAGGTAGAAAATTGGCTGGGTAAGATCGGGGCGGTGACGGCATTCCAATTTCAGAACAATTGGTTCGGTATATGTTCTTTTTTCATTCCATTCATTTTGATTTTGTATGGTGTTAAAATACTTTGGGATGTGACACTCTTTCCCTTTGGTCGCACATTAAAATATTCTCTCTTTACAACAGTATGGCTCAGCACTTTTCTCGGATACATATTTCATAAGTCCCCTGATCTTTTGATGCTTGCAGGTGGTTATGGTTTTCAAATGAGTCAGGTTTTATCCGGACTGCTTGGTTTTATTGGAACAGGAGCGATCCTTGTATTTAGCTTAATTGGTTTTCTTGTTGCTGCATTTAATATACCATTGAGAAAATCCTCTGCTGAGATGTCGGCTGAAGAATCGGGGCATGGAGAACTTGCGCAGGCATCTGTCATCGAAACAAAAGAGAATGCCATTAAGGAGCAGGACCAAGCCAGAACAATTGATTTTGAACTGGATAATGAAGAAGAGGAAGAAGAAGAAGAGTTTGATGATGACGAAGCCATTGATGTATCGATGGAAGATGAAGATGAGGATGACGAAGAATTAGAAGAAGAGGATGACGAAGAATTAGAAGAAGAGGAAAGTGAAGAAGAAGAGGAAGAAGATATTGAAACACCCGGTTTGGTATTGTCTGAAGATGGCGTGGCATTTGAAGTAGAGACCATTGCCGAAGAAGAATTAATGCTGGCAGGAGATTCAGGCCTTCCACATGCACAAGGTGATTATGATCCGAAGTTGGATCTTTCTTCTTACAACTACCCTACCCTTGATCTTTTGGAAAATTATGGTGACAAAAAAATTGAAGTAAACAAGGAGGAACTTGAGGCAAACAAAAACAGGATTGTTGAAACACTCAGCCATTACAATATTTCAATTGAAAAAATTAAAGCCACCATTGGACCGACAGTGACCTTATTTGAAATTGTCCCTCAGGCCGGAGTGAGGATTTCAAAAATTAAAAACCTTGAAGATGATATAGCGCTTAGCCTTTCCGCATTAGGTATACGTATCATTGCTCCTATTCCGGGTAAAGGAACTATTGGAATTGAAGTTCCTAATCAGAAGCCGGAGATTGTTCCAATGAAATCGGTACTGGGATCAGAACGATTTGTTAATTCAGATTATGAGTTACCGATAGGATTGGGAAAAACGATTTCCAATGAAGTTTTTGTGGCTGACTTAGCCAAGATGCCTCACCTGTTAATGGCTGGTTCTACAGGTCAGGGAAAGTCAGTTGGTTTAAATGCAATACTTGTTTCTTTGCTTTACAAAAAACATCCCTCACAGGTTAAATTTGTTCTTGTTGATCCCAAGAAAGTAGAATTAACTTTGTTCAGGACAATAGAGCGACATTTTCTTGCTAAGCTTCCAGGAGAAGAAGAGGCAATTATTACAGATACGAAAAAGGTTATTAATACCCTTAATTCCCTTTGTATTGAAATGGATCAACGATACGAGCTTCTTAAAGACGCACAGGTTCGAAATATTAAGGAGTACAACACGAAATTTATTGCCAGGAAATTGCCACCGACGGAAACACATTCACACAAGTTTTTACCTTATATTATTCTTGTTGTTGATGAATTTGCTGATTTGATTATGACGGCAGGTAAAGAAATTGAAACACCTATTGCTCGATTAGCGCAACTTGCGAGGGCAATTGGAATCCATCTCATCATTGCCACACAAAGACCATCCGTGAATATTATCACCGGAACGATCAAAGCAAATTTTCCGGCACGGATTGCTTTTAGGGTTACCTCTAAAATAGACTCAAGAACTATTCTTGATACCGGAGGGGCTGATCAATTAATCGGTAGAGGAGACATGCTTCTGTCAACCGGAGCTGATTTGATTCGATTACAATGTGCTTTTGTTGATACACCTGAAGTAGAGAAAATAACTGATTTCATTGGAAGCCAAAGAGGTTATTCTGATGCCCATCTATTACCGGAATTTATTGAAGAATCCGGTGAAGGTAGCCGTGATATGAATCCGGCAGATCGGGATCCTCTGTTTGGTGAGGCTGCTTCGATAATTGTCCAGCATCAACAAGGTTCTGCTTCCCTCCTACAACGCCGATTAAAGCTTGGTTATAACCGTGCAGGAAGGATAATTGATCAGTTGGAGGCTGCCAGAATAATAGGCCCATTTGAAGGTAGCAAGGCCAGGGAAGTACTTATTAAAGACCCGATGTCATTAAATCAGTTGCTCCATGGAGAAAGCTCTAAATCATCTTAGAACCTCGAACAATAGGTAATAGCGTGATTTGTAGTTCATTTAATAATGATATTCAATATTTCTGTGATTTGACATCTTTGGAATGCTTTTTGTATATTCAATGCAATCCATTAATTTAGTCGAAATCAATGAAAAAATCACGCAGAATGAAGAGTACACTGAGTTTATTTCTTTTGTTATTTATTTCAACAGGACTTTTTGCACAAACCGGACAAGTCGATAAAAAAGCAAAAGAGATTCTTGATGGGGTTAGCGCAAAGTACAAGTCATTCAAATCACTAAAAGCGCATTTCACTATTTCAGTGGAAAATCCCAAAGACAAGAAAAAGGATGTTCAAAAGGGTAGCATCTCTTTGAAAGGGAGTTCATATAAATTGGAAATTGCAGGTCAGGATGTTATCAGTGACGGGAAGACCAGGTGGACATTTCTTAAAGATGCCAATGAAATTCAGATTGACAATCTTAAAGTTGATGAAAACAGCATAACACCAACCAATGTATTTACCCTTTATGAAAAAGGTTGGAATTCGAAATTCACAGGAGAAATCAAAAAAGGAAACATAAGCTATCAGCTTATAGAATTGGTGCCGATCGATCCCAAAAGCAAAAATATTTTCAAGGTCAAGTTAACCATTAATAAGCTTGACAAGTTCATTGCTTCAGCCCAAATTTTCGACAAAAACGGGAGCATCCAGACTATTACCGTAGAAACCTTCTCCCCTAATACCGTCAATGATGACACAGTGTTTTCCTTCAATGCGGGAAAATATCCCGGGGCTGAAGTGATCGATTTACGCTAGAATAGTTCATTCTTGCACCTTTTCATCCTTGTATCAATCAGTCTTGGTGATTAGCACAGGGTAGTTCGATTATTTTTTGTATCTTAGGATAAACATTATGAAAATGAAAAGCCTATTTGCGACCCTAACTTTCGTCTTTTTTTCTGTGCTCGTTTATTCACAAGCAGCAACGGATGGTGAAAATAAATTACCGCAAAATAGACAGGATCATCAAATTCACTTCCAGCAACCTATCAAGGAAATTAAGCACATTATGTATGACAAGAGTTTCTTGCCGATACAAGGAGAAATTTCGAAGGATAAGAAATCGGTTGTATTAAAGAACTGGGAAAAGGGTACAAAAGTTAGAGTTAAAGTAACATATGAAGACGGCACAGAAGACGAGATTGTTAAAAGTCCTTGTTATATAGATCCTGTTGTCCTCTAACGAAGATTCGATTTCCACTTTTTCAGAAATCCAATTCAGTTTCTAAAAACACAATTTTGGTGAATTCTGCGAGGGCTTCAGTACATCAAACCGGATCAGCGTATAGATCAAAGTCTTCAGCCTTTGAAATTTTGACTTCACAAAAGTCACCACGCCTTAAAAAATGTTTTTCAGCATCAATGAGAACTTCGTTATCAACTTCAGGGGAGTCGAACTCTGTTCTGCCAATAAAATGATTTCCTTCTTTCCGATCGACAAGAACTTTGAAAACGTTGCCTACTAATTCTTCATTCTTTTGCAAAGAAATTTCTTGTTGAATAGCCATTATTTCGGCAGCCCGGTCGCGTTTAATTTCGTCAGGAACATCATCAACCAGATTGAATGCATGTGTATTTTCTTCGTGAGAATAGGTAAATATTCCGAGCCTTTCAAAACGGGTGGTTCTTACCCATTCTTTTAGTTCTTCGAAGTCTTCTTCAGTTTCTCCGGGATAGCCTGCAATTAAGGTTGTACGAAGTGCGATACCCGGTACTCTGTCTCTGATTTCCCGAACAAGGTCAATAGATTTCTTTTTGGTAATTCCTCTTCGCATACTCTTGAGCATATTATCACTGATGTGTTGCAAAGGCATGTCAAGGTAATTACAAATATTCTTTCTTTCTCTCATCACATCAAGTACATCCAATGGAAAGCCTGAGGGAAAAGCGTAGTGAAGTCTGATCCAGCCAATATCATTTACATCGGAGAGTCTTTTCATCAATTCAGCGAGCTCACGTTTTTTGTAGATGTCAAGTCCGTAGTAGGTCAGATCCTGAGCAATGAGAATCAATTCACGCAAACCATTTGAAGCAAGAGTCTGAGCCTCCTTCACCAAATTTTCCATCGGAATTGAAATGTGTTTACCACGCATCAAAGGAATTGCACAAAAGGAGCATGGTCTGTCACAGCCTTCTGAAATTTTCAGATAAGCGTAATGGGAAGGAGTAGTCAGAAATCGTTCTCCGACTAATTCATGTTTATAATTTGCTCCCAATGACTTTAGCAAATCGGGTAATTGTCGTGTGCCAAAGAAACTATCTACATCAGGAATCTCTTTTTCCAGATCCGGTTTGTATCGCTCACTAAGGCAACCTGTAACTATTAGTTTGTCGATTCTTCCATCCTCTTTAGCCCTTGCGAATTCCAGAATAGTGTCGATACTTTCCTGTTTAGCATTATCAATAAATCCACAAGTGTTAATAATCACTATTGACGCATCGTCGTCTGAAGATTCATGTTGCACTTCAAATTTGTTGGCACGGAGCTGGCCCATGAGTACTTCCGAGTCATAAATATTTTTAGAACAGCCAAGAGTGACAACGTTTACTTTGTTTTTTTTAAGAGATTTTGTTTTCATTCTATTAGTCGTCCTGTTCTATGAGTGCTCGTGTTGAATTAAAACTGAAAAAACAGTTCAATCGTCTATTTTATATTATTGCTACCAAACAAGGAGTCTACAAATTCAGATTTGTCGAACAATTGCAGGTCTTCTATCTTTTCACCAACACCAATATATTTTACCGGGATTTTAAATTCGTCGGAAATCCCTATAACTACCCCACCCTTTGCAGTTCCGTCAAGTTTGGTTAAGGCAAGTGCATTTACTTCAGTTGCCTTCGTGAATTGTCTTGCTTGTTCGATCGCATTTTGTCCTGTTGAAGCATCGAGAACAAGAAGAACTTCATGTGGTGCATCCGGGATAACTTTTTGTACGACTCTTTTTATTTTGCTTAGTTCATTCATTAAATTAATCTTGTTGTGTAGTCGACCTGCCGTATCGATGATTACAAAATCTACATTTTGAGCAAGACCGGATTCAACTGAGTCAAAAGCCACTGAAGCAGGATCAGAACCCATGGCTTGTTTAATTATTTGAACGTCGGCCCGTTTACTCCAGATATCCAATTGGTCAACAGCCGCTGCGCGAAATGTATCTGCAGCACCTAGTAAAACTTTTTTTCCTGCACTTTTAAATTGGTATGCAAGTTTTCCAATGGTTGTGGTTTTACCCACACCATTTACGCCAACGACCATGATTACATACGGTTTGCCTTCAGGTTTATTGAAATCCCATGAGTCAGAACCCTTGGTGTTATTTTCGGCGAGCAGTGCTTCTATTTCTTCTTTGAGTAGTCGGTTGAGCTCATCTGTACTAACGAATTTATCACGAGCTACCCTTTCCTCAAGGCGTTTAATAATTTTCAGTGTTGTGTTTACCCCAACGTCAGAACTCACAAGAATTTCTTCAAGGTTATCAAGAACCTCTGCATCAACGCTTGACTTGCCAACAACAGCCTTCGCTATTCTGGTGAAAAGATTTGTCTTCGTTTTTTCAAGCCCTTTGTCCAGACTTTCTTTTTTCTCTTTTGAAAACAATCCGAAAAAACCCATTTGTGAATCTTGAAATTATTTGAATGTATAGTTACGAATTACTTAAAATAAAAAAAGCTCCCTTCATGCAGAAAGAAGCTTAAAATTTATATCGTAAATTTTATTTGGCCTTTAAAAAATCCTTGACATGGTCATTATGTACAATTTCTTCTTTGAAATTGTAAGCGCCCGTCTGAGGGTTTTTAACCATTTTAATTACTTTGGAAAATTCTTTTCCTTTTCCGCTTTTTAGTGTTGCAACTACTTTCTTTGCCATGAAGCTTAATATTTAATGTTTTACAATGCAGCTGTTACGCTGAAGATTACTTGATTTCTTTGTGTAAAGTCATCTTTTTAAGAATTGGGTTAAATTTCTTCAACTCCAAACGCTCAGTTGTGTTCTTTTTGTTTTTGGTAGTAATGTAGCGGGAAGTACCCGGCATTCCGCTGGTCTTATGCTCTGTACATTCCATGATGACCTGGATACGGTTACCTTTCTTTGCCATGATTTTTATTGTTTTTAACCCTTTGGGCTTTTATTTTAAGGGTTGCAAATATACAAAATTTTCTAAAAATTAAAAAGAATTCGCCTTAAATAAATAAAATCGACGTCTTAATTTTGGTCAAAAATGGACTTTTCAGTCATTGTTCTTTCAATTTCGAGAATTTCCTTCGCAAGAGCTGCTGATAGGTTTACAAATCCTTCTTCGGTGATGAGAATATCATCTTCAATGCGGATGCCAATATTCCATAATGCAGGGTCACAAGGACTACCTTCCGGAAAATATAAGCCGGGTTCGACAGTGATGAGCATTCCTGCTTTTAAAGTACCGTGAGTACCGACATCATGAACGTCGAGTCCTAAAAAGTGCGAGGTTCCGTGTGGGTAGTAGCGGCCTAATTCATCTGGCGATTTGATCACTTGCATATTAATTAAACCATCTGAAAGAATCTTTTTGGCTACCCGGTCAGGATCATAAAAGTTATTGCCCGGCAAGCAAGCTTCAATGGCTGCTTTTTGAGCAGTAAGAACAAGTTGATAAATCTTCGATTGCTGCTCAGAGAATTTACCGTTAACCGGAAGTGTTCGTGTGATATCTGCGGCATAGCCATGATATTCTGCACCCATATCAAGCAAGATGAGATCACCAACGTTAAGCGTTCGGCGGTTAGTTTGATAATGCAGAATACATGCGTTTTCGGCAGCACCACAGATGCTGGGATATGCCGGTTCCTGAGCACCCTCCTTCATGAAAAAGTATTCACCGATGGCTTCCACCTGGTATTCAGTCATGGCAGGTTTGAGGGCTTTCATCATTTCAACATGAGCTTTGACAGAAATGTCTGCTGCTTTCTGAAGGAGCTTTATTTCTTCAGGAGTTTTTATTTCTCTCATTGAACGTAATAGCTTGCCTAACAGATAATCATCATGCTTTGCAGTTGGGTAAGAGGATTTGAGTTGAAAAGCTTCCACTAAGTCTGACAGATCTGCTTTACTATGTCTATCATCGACAAGGCCTTTGGGAATTCCGGTATCAAGAATTTTGGAAAGCCCATTGAACAAACCGTCCATCATATCAAATTCTTCTGATGGATATGCATTAATAAATCCGAGTGTTGAAATAACTTCCGAAGTTCCAAGGCGCTTTCCATACCATTTTTCCTTGCTTGCATCCCGGGCTTGTACAAAAATAACTTCATTTGTTTTTACTCCTTCAACCAAGCGAAATTCCTTCCATAAAATCAGCATTGCATTAGGTTCATTCAGTCCGCTGAGGTAATAAAAATCAGGGTTCTGGTGATAAACAAAATCAACATCTGCAGATCGGATTCTTTCGGGAGAAGCGAAAATTACAGCACATGAACTATCCGGCATTTTAGAACGAAGAAGTTCTCTCCTCTCTTTGTGAAATTCAGCTGTTAATTTATCTGAATCAGCCTGATAATGATTTTTTGTTTGAGCGACAGAACCTACTGACGTCAGAATCATCAGACAACTTAATGCGAATATAATTCGAACCTTCATGAGAAAAATAAGCTTCATGGAATTTAAATTTAGGCAAAAAAAAATGCTAAACCCGGATGAATTTAGCATTTGAACAGATATAAAATCTCTTTTTTA
>SHNE01000046.1 GCA_004295015.1 Bacteroidota bacterium
CTTGAGGTATTTGGACAGGAGCTTAATGCTGAATCATATGCGATTTGTAAGTCTGATATGCTTATTAAAGGACAGAATCCTAGTAACATTAAATATGGTAATAGTTTTACTCAGGATGGTTTAGAGGACGAAAAGTTTGATTATATGTTAAGTAACCCCCCGTTTGGAGTAGAGTGGAAGAAGGCCGAAAAACAAATCAAGGATGAGTATTCAAAAAAAGGTTTTGCCGGAAGATTTGGAGCAGGACTGCCTGCAATAAGTGATGGCTCATTTCTTTTTCTGCAACACATGATCAGTAAAATGAAGCGGGATGCCGGAGGAACAAGAATTGGGATTGTATTTAACGGTTCACCTCTCTTTAGTGGCGGTGCAGGAAGTGGCCCTAGTGATATTAGAAAATGGATAATTGAAAATGATATGTTGGAGGCGATTGTTGCTTTGCCAGATCAGTTATTCTATAACACGGGTATTTCTACATATGTTTGGATTGTTACCGATCATAAAAGCAAGGAGCGGAAAGGGAAAGTTCAGCTAATCAATGCTACAGGCTCCGAGCAAGATGACAAAGACAATCCCTTTTACAGTAAAATGCTTCGTAGTCTTGGCAATAAGCGTAAAGAAATTCATGAGCAAGCAATAAAACATATAACAGAATTGTATAGTGAATTCAAAGAATCAAAATACTGTAAAATTTTTGATAATGAGGATTTTGGTTACAGTAGGATTACAGTTGAAAGGCCAAAGAGAAACGTCAAAGGTGAAATTCAAAAGGACAAGAAAGGAAATATTCTTCCAGATGCTGATTTGCGTGACTTCGAAAACGTACCGCTCAAGGAGGCTATCGCAAAATATTTTAAGCGTGAAGTACTTCCCCATTTGCCTGACGCGTGGATTGATGAGAATAAAACCAAAATTGGATATGAAATAAATTTCACGAAATATTTTTATCAGTACAAACCTCTCCGAAGTTTGGAGGAAATTCGACGGGATATTTTGACTTTGGAAGAAGAGACAGTAGATATGATTAAGGAGGTAATTAACTGATGAATCAATACGAGAAATATAAACCAATAGAGTTTGAATGGATTGGTGAAATTCCAAGCCATTGGAATGTAAAGAAAATTAAATATACAGCATCAATTAATGATGATACTTTACCTGAAACCACAGACGATAATTTAGCAATAAGTTATGTTGATATTTCAAGTATCGATCAAGGGCGAGTAGCATCTAAAGAAAGTTATTATTTTGTCGACGCACCTTCAAGGGCAAGAAGAACTGTAAAAGATGGGGATATAATTGTTTCGACAGTGAGGACCTATCTCAAAGCAATTGCAAGAATAAAAAAACCAGAAGTCAATTTGGTGGTGTCAACTGGTTTTGCAGTTATCCGTCCCTATGAAATCGTTCCTGATTTCTTAGGCAATCTGTTTTTATCTGATTTTCTCATCAGTGAAATAATTTCTCGTTCAGTAGGTGTAAGTTATCCGGCAATCAATTCCTCTCAAATTGGCGAAATATCCATTCCAATTCCTCCACCACCTGAACAAATCGCCATAGCTAATTTTCTAGACGAGAAAACCTCCCAAATCGACAAACTTATTTCCAATAAGAAAAAACTGATTGAACTTCTCAAAGAAGAGCGTATTTCAATTATTGCAGAAGCGGTAAATGGTAAAAACAAGGCTTGGAAGCAGAAAAAGTTAAAATATGTAGCTAAATTGAGAGATGAGATAATCAATAATTCAGATTTTAAGATTTCTGTTGAAAATATTGAAAGTGGTACTGGAAGGTTGGTTAATATGGAGAGTGGAAATAATTATGAGGGTCAACTATCAGGATTCAGAAAAGGAGATACGATTTTTAATAAACTAAGGCCTTATCTACATAAAGTGTATTTAGCAGAACGTGATGGAGGCTTGTTTGGGGAGCTTCTTGTAATCTATCCTTCTAATGAAGTGACTCCGGAGTTTTTATTTTATAAACTGTTTTCAAAGGAATTTATTGATATAGTCGATGGATCAACTCAAGGTACTAAAATGCCAAGAGCTAATTGGAATGACTTTATAAGTCAATTAATCATTGCATTCCCGAATGATAAAAATGTTCAGAGTGAAATTGTTAATTTAATTCAAAAGGAAACTATTCGAATTGATGAGACCTTATTCAAAATTGGACAGGAAGTGGAACTATTACAAGAATATCGAACAGCATTGATTAGTGAAGCCGTAACAGGTAAGATAAAAGTTGTATGACAAAACCCTCTATACACACAGAAGCAGCATTTGAATTAGCCATAATTGAGCACCTTTGCAAGCATGGGTGGAAGCAAGGGAATGAAGGTGATTTCGATGCTGAATTAGCTCTTGATAGGAACGCTATTCTTTCTTTTATTCAGGCTACACAACCAAAAGAGTGGAAGATTCTAACGGGATTTTATAAGGAAGATACCGGAAATAAGTTCATTTATCGGCTTGCCAAAGAACTCGAATTACGAGGTATGTTGGATGTTATACGTCATGGTATTACCGATAGTGGTACTAAGTTTAAGTTAGCTTATTTCAAGCCTGATAGTGGCTTAAACCCTGAAACTTCTGAGCTTTATAATCAGAATATTCTTCATGTAACTCAGCAGGTACACTTTTCAACTAAGAATAATAAAAGCATCGATCTCCTGCTTTCATTGAATGGGTTGCCAATTGCAACTATTGAACTCAAGAATCACTTTACCGGGCAAACTGTGAAAGATGCTAAGGAGCAATACAAGACCAGCCGTGACCCCAAAGAGCCGTTATTTCAGTTTAAGAAAAGAGCCTTGGTTCATTTTACGATTGATCCTGATGAAGTTTATTTTACAACTAAGTTGGAGACCACAGGTACTCGGTTCTTCCCTTTCAACAAGGGGTTCAAAGGTGGTGCCGGTAATCCCCCTGCAACTAAATATGAGAATTATCGGACGGCATATTTTTGGGAAGAAATTTTAAGTATTGATAGTTGGCTTGAAATTTTAGGAAGATATGTTCTTCTTCAAAAAGAGGATTTTACTGTTGATGGAAAGAAGTTTACTAAAGAAAAACTGCTATTCCCCCGCTATCATCAAATCGATTCAGTAAGACAAATTACCGCTGATGTTAAGGCAAAAGGCACAGGCAAAAACTACTTAGTTCAACATTCTGCTGGTAGTGGAAAGAGTAATTCAATAGCATGGTTAGCATATAGGCTTTCTTCGCTTTACACTCCGGAGGATAAAAAAATATTTGATTCGGTTATTGTGATTACTGACAGAAATGTTCTTGATACACAGTTACAAAATACTATTTACCAATTTGAACACAGAACCGGGGTTGTTCAACGCATTGATGAAGATTCTAAGCAACTTGCTGAAGCAATTTCAAATGGCACAAATATTATCATTACAACATTACAGAAATTTCCCTACGCGCTGAATCATTTATCTGAACTTCCTAGTCGTAATTATGCAGTAATTATAGATGAAGCCCATAGTTCTCAGGGTGGTGAAGCCAGCAAGAAGATGACAGAAGCTTTAGTGGGAAAAAATGTATCCCTTGAAGATTCTGAAAAGATTGAAGGAGAAATAGAAAAGGAGGAGTTTGACGATGAGGATAATATCAGAGAAATAATTCGCAAAAGAGGTCCACAGAAAAATATTAGCTTGTTTGCATTTACGGCAACACCGAAAGCAAAAACATTACAAGTATTCGGAACAATGGATGTTGACGGAAAACCAAAGCCATTCCATCTGTACACAATGCGTCAAGCAATTGAGGAAGGTTTCATTCTTGATGTACTTAAAAACTATACTACATACGAGGCTTTCTATCGTTTTTGTAAAACAGTTGATGATGATCCAGAACTGAATAAGAAGAAAGCAGCCAAAACTATTGGACGTTTTGCGTCCCTGCATCCAACGAACATTTCTCAGAAAACAGAAGTCATGGTTGAGCATTTCCGACAAGTGACTATGAAAAAGATTGGAGGAAAGGCTAAAGCAATGGTAGTTACGGCCTCTCGTAAACATGCACTTAGGTATTACCTTGAATTCAAAGAATATATTAAAGAAAAGGGATATGGTGGTATTAAGCCTCTGGTTGCTTTCTCCGGCTCAGTGTTTGACGATTTGTATCCTGAAGGTGTTACGGAAACCCAATTGAATAAATTTGGAGAAAAGGAATTGCCTGAAAAATTTAGTTCGCAGGAATTTCAAGTCTTGTTGGTTGCTGATAAATACCAATATGGATTTGACCAGCCTCTTTTGCATACGATGTATGTCGACAAGAAATTATCTGGTGTTAAGGCAGTTCAAACCCTCTCACGTTTAAATCGCATGCACCCGGGTAAGGAGGATACTTTTGTTTTGGATTTTGCTAATGACAGGCAAACAATAATTGATTCATTCCAGCCATACTATGAGTTGACCACAATGAATGAAGTAACTGACCCGAACCATCTTTATGATTTAAAAGGCAGATTAGATTCAACACATATTTACCATCAATCTGAAGTAGATGCTTTCGCCAAAGTTTTTTATAAGCCGGAACATACTTCATTCAGGGACCAAGGGAATTTGTATTCGTTTATCGACCCTGCCGTTGACCGTTTTAAAGAAAAGAATGAAGAAGAGCAAGATGAATTTAAAAAAGGACTAGTCGCTTTTGTTCGACTTTATTCTTTTATGTCGCAGATCATGCCTTTTCAAGATGCAGAGCTTGAAAAACTTTACTCTTACGGTCGATTACTCTTAACTAAACTTCCAAAATCGGATTATACAGAACGACTAAAATTGGATAATGAGGTTGCACTCGAATATTATCGATTGGAAAAAATTGCTGAGGGTGACCTTGTTTTACAAATACAAGGTGTTCATCATTTGAATCCGACAACGGAGGCTGGTATAAGTAGAGCGAAGGAAGAGAAGGACAAGTTAAGCAACATCATTACCCTTCTTAATAATAAATTTGGTACTGATTTTACTGAATCCGACCGTTTATATTTTGAACAACTCGAACAAGCCTTGATTGAAAATGACGAATTGAAGGTGCGTGCTCAAAGTAATCCGCTTGAAAATTTCAAGTATGCCTTCGATGAAATATTTGTCCAAGCATTAATTGACCGAATGGAATCAAATGAAGAAATTTTCGAAAAGATAATGGAGAATGATGAGTTTAGGGGCGAAGTTAAAAATTGGCTTGTTGGAAAAATTTATAAAAAGTTAAATGAAGGTATTCCTAATCTGTAATCAAGCAAAAAATATATAAATGGACATTAAAAAATTTTCTTTCATAAAAGATGAGCCAATTTTATCAGGTAAGCCAGGTTACTTTGATTTTTACCACAAATCATTTTCGCCAGCGCTTAAGGATATGATTCTATCCGATACTTGTCCTCATACAATTGGATTATTTAGTAAATGGGGTACCGGTAAAAGTTCCATTGTAGATCAATTAAAGATTGATTTAGAAGCCGAAAAAGACAACCACCTTTTTTTGTTTGATGCTTGGAAATACCAGGATGATTCATTGCGAAGGACATTTTTAATTAAACTTGTTCGATTTTTAAGGGATAAAGAGTATAAATTGCCTGAAAATATTCTTGACTCCGTCTACGCCAATAGGCAAACTTCAAGATCAGTTCAATCCCCCATTCAAAGTGAACATAAAAGAAATAATCCCAAATCAGTTAAGGATTGGTGGAAAAAATACAAATTGATTATTCTGCTACTTTTGGTTCCTTTTGTATTAGGTGTAGTATTCTACTCACTCAACGAACTCTTTCCTGAAAATATTATTTTATTTAGTATAAATAGTGTACTGACTTATGTAAATGGCATTGCTTGGTTGGGATTATTAGCAGCATTATTTTTAAAACCAATTGCTGAGAAAATGATCAAACATGCTACAGAAAAGATGTTTGAATCATCTAGAACCTTTTCAGAAGTAAAAACAGAAATAGTTTTGGAAGAAAGATTAAATTCACCAGAGCAATTCGAGTCTGTATTTGCCAAATTGGTTTCAGAAATAAAAATTGGGAAATTAGTAATTGTCTTCGATAATATTGACCGAGTTCAAGGCGAAACGGCTATTAAAATTTTATCAACAATTAAAACCTTTCTTGATATTGGTAAATCAAATGTAATATTTATTGTTCCGTGTGATTCGAATGCGATAAACATGCAGATAAGATCTTATTATAAGAATCTCCAAGCCGATTCTGAATTTGATGAATCTGAGTACCTCAAAAAATTATTCAATATTGTCATATTTACCCCTGAGTTTATTGAGGAAGATCTCTATCAATATGCATCCTCGTTATTTGAACTGACTGGTTCTGATATAAAAAAAATAACTGACGATCAGAAGGTGCTTTCGGTAATTACAAAAGCATTTAAAAAGAATCCTCGTGAACTTAAGCAGTTTATAAATAATTTCATTTCTGCAATTTTAGTTGCTTCAAAAACAGATGTTGCTGATGAAATATTATCAAAGGATAACATTGGATATTTTGCCAAGGTAGTAATTTTGAAACAAAAGTTTCCTAGAGCATATTTGAGACTAAAGGAATTCTGGAATGAGCCAGAAAAAATACTTATGACTGACGAAAAGGATCTTGAACTACGAGACTTTCTTACGTTGACCAGTAGTGTTTCGACGGACAATGTTGAACCGTTTATATATTTTAAAAAACCATTTATTGAATTGGGGCTGAAGAATGCTGCCGAAATACGAAAAGTTTTATTGAGTGGAAGTATTGATGAATTTGCAAAGTTTTCTACAGAAGAACCTGATAAGAGAAAATTAGAACGATATATCGTAACCATACTTCGTAATTACAAGTCGCAGAATAGAGTTTTATTTACAATATTTAAAACGCAAATTCAAGGTTTAGACAATTCTGGATTAATTGAAAATTGCACAGAAGACTACTTTGAAGTTTCTGTGGATGTAATTGAAAATCTTTGGAATAACTATTTTGACTTGCCAATTATTACAATATTTAAATTGGTGCCAAAACTTACTCCAAGTGACAGGAATGTAATTTTTAATCTTTACTCATCTGTTTTACTTAATGATGAAATAAAAACAGAAGCCAGAAAGCCTTATCTACTCATTCTTTTAGAACAATTATCTGCCAATTTAGATTTATTAAACTCAGAGCATATTGAACGAATTAATTCAGCGCTTCGTATCAATCTTGAAGGTCAACATGACTTACTTAATAAGTTCCAAACAATTGAGAAGCAAAGAGCATTTATTGATTCTGAAATATTGAAAAAGATTGTTCACGAAACTTTAACAAATCGGAATGTTTCAAAGTATTTTCCTATATTAATTAATTATCGTGAATTTCTAATCGAGTTAAAATTGGATTTAACTCTTGTACAGAAAGTTGCAAGTTTGGTACATTCTCAAAACAATGAGACACCACACACCGCGGCTGAAAAAATTCAGTTCTTTGATAATTTAAATAATTTTATTGGTGAGTATATTAATTCATTTGAAGAACTGCCAGAAACTGATCAAGCAGATTTATTAAATGGTTTAAATAACTCGCTTCATCAATCTTCAGTGAATGATGACCTATATTTTATCATTATAATATCAATAGAATGGTTGATTACTAGTTTATCAAGTAAGCATCAAGTAGATCAAATGCATTCAATAATTGGTAATTTTATATTAAACTCAAATATTGCAAATTTTGAGAAATACTTTAACTATTGGAATGAGGATACTCAACAAGAGATATTAGAAAGAGAATTTGATACACTATCTAATAAATTTGTAATTGATGATGGTTTTTTAGAAGCATGTTATAAGATTGGAACATTGGGCCAGCAGTTGAGAGTCATTAGTAAACTTATAGAGAAGAAACATGATTATGGTATTGCATTCTTGAAATCTTTAGAAGAGGATCTTCCTGACCGGGGAAAAGTTCTTCAGCTTTTAGTTGATAGATGTAAAACATTATCTCTTGTAGAAAGGCAGGATATACTAAATTACCTTAAAGAAAAAGTTTTAGAAAGTGATGACGACCAAATAAAGAAAAATATTAATGATTCAATATTGGAATATTTGAAGTCGAATGATGCAAACCAGATTTTATTCGGTACCTCATTGTTAGAATTAACATTTATTAACGACACAAATCATAGAGATATCACTAAGGAAATGCTTGATTTCTACGGTGCGAAAGACTATCGACTTGGCGAAGTCGATATACCTGTAATTGATTATTTTATACAAATTGTAACAAAATTGCCTAGAGCACTTAAAGAAAAGCTAGTGTATTTGTTATTTACTAATATAAAAATTGATCAATCAAATATTCTAATAAAAAGCATGTTTGATTCAATTGCAAAATTAAAGTTAAATTCCGATGAATTCGAAAGCGATTATACAGATCTGATGCAAAGGATAAAGCAATGGCCGGAGGTAGAAAATAAAAAGCAAGTGATTAACTATTTCGAGATGGCGCTCAATAATTCTCAGGGTAAATTGAGTAATAAATATTTAGAAGAAATAAAAAAAACTGATACTGAAACATCTGCTTAACTTTATTTTAATTTAGTAATCATTTTGGGTTTTTTTATTTATTGGGTAAGTTCTAATGTTATAGAATTATTCCATTTCTAGAGGTGTATATATTGATTTATTTCTTCTGCTTTCCAGTTGTGCCATCCTAGATTCGAGTATATTGTCTGATGTTAGGTATGGTTCATTGAGGGTTTTAAGGTCAATTTCTTTATTTTGAACATTAAGAATATAGTCTGTAGCGCGTTGCGCTTGAGCACTGGCATGGATTATAAACTTCTTATCATCCTTCAATTTCCCTAACCAATTATTTATATAGGCAGCATTGTTTCCCAAATTTTCAATCGGGATACCGGAATGTGATTTTAAATAGCAGGCTCCTATTTCAGCTGTGAGTTCTTCTTGAGCATATTGTTTGGAGCCAAAACTGTTATTCCCCATTATTTCAATTCTGTTTAAACGACTTGAATGACCACTGCTATGCACCAGTTCATGAAATAAAGTACTGTAATAGCTTGCGCTATCTATAAAAGTTTTGGCATCAGGGACATTTATATAATCTTCAGTAGGGCTGTAATATGCTCGGTGTTTGTTGTGCCTTATGTCCGGACGGTTGGGCATATTGGAGATTATATCCTCACAGGCTTTTATGGGGTCATTTTGCTTCTCTATAATAGCTGGGAGTTTATCTTGAGGGATATCCTCGCATTGTGAAATATTGAAGACGTTGTAATAGCGAAGAAATGGCACTTTGGTTTGTTCTTGACTATTTTCTTTTTCAATCCAATTCCAGTAAATAACGGGGCATGATTTTTCACCTTCTTTGACTTTTCCTCCCAGTTCTTTTACTTGTTTAAAGGTAAGGAAGTAGTTTTGTGCATAGTGAAGTGATGAAAGTAGCATTACGTTTATACCTCTGTAGTTTTTTCCGGTAATAAGATTTTTTGGATGACCTGAATTAGTCCAGGGTTGCCGCCATGGAATTACACCTTTTTCAAGGTGTTGTATTATTCTTTCATTTACGATTGAATATACATCAATATGCTTTTTTGGAGATTTTGACTTTTTCATTGGTAATTCATCGATTACGATTAATACCTCTGTCTTTGGATTTATCGCGTGTGGTACCTATTTCCTGTTCTCTTTTTGAGACTTTAGATAATTCGTCAAAATTCTTTTCATTGAATCCAAGACGGTTGAAACGGAATTTGTAATTATTATGTAATACACCGGTAACCTGTCCGTTTCGGTTATAAGTTTCCAGTCCGACTTTTTTTATTAGTCCAAAGAATGATTCCTTATTTTTGGCTTGCTTGAAGCAATCATTAAGTGTTTTTAAGATTTCTTCTTTGTTTGTGGCTCTTCCAGTTCTGAGTTTTGCCTGATATTCTTTTTCAGATAAACGTTGTTTATTTTTTACACCATGCTTTACGATGGAATTAGATAGTTCCGGGAATTGTTCTATTTGGTATTGTTGTATGCCTTTTTTTAATTTCTGCAATTCCTGTTTTGAAAGCCGGAGCGACTTCCCTGTTTTGTACTCAATTCCTGAGGAGCATATATGCACGTGGAAATGATCTTTGTCGAAATGAGGGATAGCTACGTAGATTCCTTTCTGGTTACGGTGTTTGATGTACTCTCTGGCCATTTTTTCCATTTTAGCCAGCGTGATATTTTCTCTGTCCTTGTTGTGCCAGGATAGTATTTCGTGAGTCAGTTTAACACTGTCTTTTCTGCTCCTCAGTCGATATTGTTCGTTCTGTTCATATTGCTTCACCCAACTTTTAATGTTGTTTCCTTTTAAGTTGTGCGTGATTACAAAGCTGTTCCCTTTGTTGTCGAATAGTCTATCTTTATTGTTTATCATGTATTCAAGTACACGATTGAAGGAGGGGCGTTTATGCGATTTTATTTTTATAATCATTTGACCTGCTTAGGATTTCTAAAGACTTCATTTATCTCCTGTTCCAGTTTTGTGATTCTTCTTTCAATCGATTCAATTTTATTTTCAGTACCCCATATGAAGTTTGTTTTCTTATCTACTATTTTTTTGATTTCATTTAAGCAATTTGAAAGTATAAGTTCTAAGTCAGCGATTAGTATTGGGTCTGGTACAAGAAACCTTTGATCGATATAAGCCAAAGCTGATTCTCTAATAAATCGAGTGACGGTTCTTTTGTGTTTTTTTGAAGCGTTCATTATTCGGCTATATTCTCCATTCTTTTTTGAAAGTCGTATTGTGTATTCCGGCATTTCGGTGCGAGATTTCCGTTTGTACTCTAAATAGTATTTTTTTCTGTATTCTCGTTTAATGGCTTTAATTTCATGCTCATTCCCCTTTTCCAGAACTCCTGAGGCTTCCAAGTACTCCCACATCTTGCTTCTTTTACGCTTCATTTTCAGCATTATTTAGTGGTAATAATGGAATTGCTCCATCAGATACATTGGTTCGCATGTCAGGCGTTTTAAACTCGCTGTAAGCCCTTAATTTTGATATTTTGTAGTACGGTTTAATCCTTGTCAGGATGGGTTTATGGTGCCCGCAAACAAGCAGAGCTGTGCTTGCTTTCATTGTTCGAATTTCATCGTTGGTCATAAGAGAGCGGACTATCTTTTTGCCTTCTTTGTCCTCATATTCAAATTTGCCTAAAATCTGCTCCAGCTCCTTGGTTGTCTCAAGAGATTGTCCTGTGAAAAATAGTTTAGCGAAGCAATTAGCTTTTATGGCATTGGCATCAAACTGACCGTAGTTGTGTATGAGCTGATTAAAATCTTGGATTAATAACATTATTCCGGAGCGATGTTTTCTCACATTGGCTACAGCCAAGGGTAGAGTGGGAAGGTTGAGTGATCCGGTTTCATCAATCAAGAGAAAAATATCGAGTTCATTTTCCTGTGGGAATCTTCCAAGAACATACGAAAAGAATTGTTCAAAATATATTGAAGTCAGGACTGAATAATATTTTTGGTCTGCAATTGAATTTTGTATAAAGAGTGCGACCGGCCTTTTCCGGAATGTAGAAAAATCCAAAGTATCGTCAGAGGTTACTCTTGCTATATAATCATCGCTAAATTTTTGAAGTGCAGCTTTGCAGGTTGCTATAATTCCATTTATGACTTTCTCGTCATAAGCCAAGAACGATTTATATTCTGCAAACAAAATTTCATCGGCGTGTCTGCTAAAGAGTGAATCAACACCCTTTGGATTTCCTCCAAGTTGGTTGAGTAATTGTCTTGCATTGAATAAGTTTTGAAATTCGGGTTCCTGTGACTTAAGGATTGAGAATATCATACTTAACAATGAGACTGCTTGAGTATTCCAGAATGGGTCTTTTCCTTTTCCACCAAAAGCATTATCAACAAGCATTGAAGCAATTTTCTGAACATCAGAAGAACTTTTGGCTCGTGATAATGGATTATATCGAATAGAGATTTCCGGATTAGCAAAGTTTAAAACCCGGACATCATAACCTCTTTGGCTTAGATGCCCGGAACTTTTTGCATATAATTCGCCTGATGGATCGTGAATGATAAAACTGGATTGCATTGTATAGAGTGATGGAAGTAAAACGATACTTGATTTACCAACACCTGTACCACCAATGATTAGGGCGTTTTGATAAGAATTTTTAACGGAAAGATTTCTTCTTCCGGTCAGGCAAAACCCAGTGGCTCTTCGAGAGAGCAGAATACCTGAGGAAGCAAATTCAGCATTGTAACTGCCTTTCTTCTTAGGAATTCCGGAGATTGCGACTTCAAGAAATTCAAATATGTATTTGATTATGGCTTCAAGTGTATTGATTACAAGCATGAATAGATTTTCGAGGATAGACATAGGAGGATATTATTTTATTAGTTTTTTTAAATAGCTGTTAATTTGTCCCAGAATCACTTCAATTAGTCGTAGTACTCCGAATAGGAGTATTATGCTAACCTTCCAGATTGTTCGCAGGATAAAGCGAATAAACCGCCATAGTATATGTTCCCAGTCCACGCTCTATTCGTTTAGTTAGATGTTTGCTTGTATGAATACCTTTGCTCCTTTATTCTCAAGCATTTTTTTATAGAACCCTGATACTATTTGAAATCGTTCATCTTCTTTTATGTTTAATGGGCGATAAATCAAATACACAGAAATTCCAGTTAAGTCAGGTAGTGTCATTTTTGATTCATAGAAGTCAATGAGTGTACCGGGATTTTCTTTCATCTTTTTTAATGAAGATTGATCATATAGAGAGATATTTTCTCCATTTTCCATTAAGTCGCTGTAGATTAACAAGGCTTTTGTTTCAGCCTCTGTGCTTTTTAGAAACGACAAAGCTTTTACAATGGGTATATATACCGATGAGTTTGCCTTACCACTGACTATTGGTTTAGCTAGTGCCTCCTGAATCAATGTCGAGAAGTCCAAGATTTCTTTTTGTCGCTCAAATTCATTCGATAGACAAAATCTACGTCCAGGAAGTGATGCTACTTGAAATTCATTCAAGCTTACATCTGTTAGCCGCGAATAATAAAATACGGCACCATCCCATTTGTTATCGTTCACCTGAAGAATTGTTTCGACATCCTTGTAGGAGGGTTTAACTACTTGTTCGTCTGTGAAGTCTTCAACGATAGCTAAGGCAGAAGTTTTTATTGGGAAATACATATGAAGCATTAAGGCCAAGGATACAGCTATCATTGATCCTCCAATTAGAATATTTTTTATCATGACGTGTATTTGTTAGGATTTGTAAATGAAATTTTTAGCCTTTCGATTTCTAAGTTGCTTTCAGTGGCAGAAAAGCAGGCAGGAACAGCTTTATCAGTTCTGTACAGGAGGTTGTTACTTTGAAAGATTCCAAGTGACTCCTTATACATTCCGGCGACATCGTTTAGGCAGTATTGTGCGTAGTAGTTCATCTGAAGTCTTGCTTTATTTTTCTCAAGCAAATCAGATTTATTTGCCTCTTGTACTGAACTCAAATTTTCGATTTCTTTATTGTTCTTTTCCATATTCTTGTATTTGTTAATCCTTTGAGAATTCTCTCTGAATTCAGCCCACGTAGGCAATAAGAAATAGGAGAGGAGCAGAGACACAATAAAAAAGAACATATTGATTACTACGAAATAAACAGGAGACACAGTGAGCCCGTGTGTTGCTAAGTATTGTGATCTAAACATAGCAAGTGCGGTAAACAATCCGGCAACAAGTGCTAAACTCCCTAGCAACGTTAGTCGTCTTTTCCATTTATTCTCAATCGATTTGAGCATGAATGGTACAAAATGCGAGAAGGCAAATACTCCTACCGATACGGCAATTGAGATTATTAAGGCGAAGAGGATGTTTTCGCCAACAATTTGAAATGCCTTGGTATTGTAAACAACTTCTCCTAAGGCGATTATTACTGAAATCCATATAGCCATTCTCACTCTGCTTTGTAAATTTTTGGGATTGAAATCGCCTAAGTCATACTGAATGCGCTTGTTTTCGTCTTGCCTTTTCTTTATTTCATCACCAAGCTTTTTGTCTTTGTCTTTCATGTGATCGATATCCATTCTTGCTTCCGGAAAATGTGTATCCGGTTGTAATTGTTTCAAAACATGAGCCGCAAGCCTGTGGTAGCCATTTTTTAGGTCATTGGTATAAGGCTCAAGATTTGATTCTTTCGGTCCGGGCAGATTTTGTCTGCCATGATGTTCTCCATTCTTCTTTGCCAGAAGTTTTAGTTCCTCATGTGTTCTGAGGGTCATGCTATCCAAAACTGGATCATGTGGGCGTGTGAATTTTACTAGTTGAGTATTTTTCATTGTTGTAGATTTTTAGGATTGTTTGACTAATTATTTATCTTTCTAAATCATGTTCCCCTCTTTCGTCCTCTTTTTCACCACGTAAATCTTCGAGCTCCTGCTCACGAGCATCTTGAACTTCCT
>SHNE01000011.1 GCA_004295015.1 Bacteroidota bacterium
GAAAGATTTGAATTTACCATAGGCTGTGCTATAATCTACAAGACCATAGCTATTCATACTACCACATTGGAAACCGCTATTACATTATATCATAGATAAAGAAAAAGTTGCGTCGGAGAGCACACAAGGCACACACCTAACGCAGCTTGTTTTTGAATTAGAAATGCGAATGTGGCGGAGAGAACTAAGAGATTTAATATAAAATCGCCAGAGAATTGATCGCTTTTTTAGTCAAATCAATATTTACTAAAATCTTTTCCGGTATGACAATTTCAAATTGTCAAGTTTTCATAGGTAATTTATAACATATCTATCATAATTAATCCAAATACCTAAACTTTTCTTCATGGCACACCGCTGGCAAATGCGGAATGTGCAATTTTCAATTTGTGAAAGAATTATCGAGTTTCTCACTCTTTATACAGAGAAAGTTAACGTATTGGTGTCCTTTTCCAAAGAGTATATACACTGTGTATTTCCTTTCAATTCTTTGCTCTTATACTCGTATTCTAAACAACTTACTATGACAAAACAGAAACCCGAACCCAATTATCTACATGCCCTCAATAAATCCTCATACGTGCATGGCACTACTTTTCATTATCTCAGGACTGGAAAGATACCGAGCATGAGAGCGTTCTATCGAATCGATATTCACAAAGTCTATGATAGGTTAATCAAAGAATACGGCTTGACACCCGATAAAGTCATCACCTCCGAAACATACACTCCTTCAATGAGTCGCAACAGAGTTTACTCCGCTTATCTCGTCGTATCCGATAAAATCACAATCGCGATTTATATGACTCGACAGGAAGTTGAGATGTTTTACAGCCATGATGTAGACTTAAAAGTTCTCCAACAGACTGAATCAATAATAATTGATTGTGTACGAAAGGCTACGGCTGAAAAAAAGATCAATCTCATAACCACCGACTCGTCAGGCAATTTGGAAACGCGCGAGTTTGCAGTCGAAAACCTTTCGGGCGATATATCCACTCTATATAATGATGACTTCACGGAATTTCATGAGTCTATCGTACAAAAACTTTCTGACAAGAGTTCGCAAGGGATCATCCTAATACACGGTGTTCCAGGTTCTGGAAAGTCATCGTATCTGAGACATCTAGTTGGTGAGGTACAGAAAAGCTTTATCTATCTGCCATCTAACATGGCGGATAATTTATCACAACCATCATTTTTGAATTTCTTGACGAGGCACGCCAACTCTGTGTTAATCATTGAGGACGCCGAAGATGTACTGATACAACGTCGTAGCGGAAGTCGTTCTGCGGTAGCCAATCTTTTGAACTTATCGGATGGCTTACTAGCAGATTGCCTGCACATCCAAGTAATCGCAACCTTTAATACTGAGATCGCAAAAATCGACAGCGCATTTTTACGCAAAGGAAGAATCTTAGGCAGGTATTGTTTTGGCCCACTTTCTATTGAGAAATCGAATGCTCTTTTGCGCCAGTTGAATTCTACGCTTGTCACGAAAACTCCGATGACACTGGCAGATATTTTCAACAGAGAGGATAGAGATTTCTCGAAAATACAAAGTATAAAAGAAGTAGGCTTTGTATTAAATGATGAACCGGAAACATATAACAGCCCATTCTAGATGAAAGACGACGACAACCCACAGTTCATATTTAGCTCGACGAATACTGAGCTTCTGTTACAAATAGCAAATGACAAACTTGATGCGGTTTACCTAGCGAAAAAAGAATTGATCAACCGCGGTATCAGTAAGAACGGTACATGGTCTGGATTTGCGGTAGCGGCTAAGCAATGGCTGGCACAAGACAAACCTCCTATAAAGTTTGTTGCTCAAAATGTACTTGATGCTTGGAGCGAGGTTGTGAATAATAACGGCTTCGAGAACAAGATCGATTACATCAAACTCAAGAACGGGGTTATGATCACGGTCACAGAGATACGGATCAGGGTATTCGATGCAGATGATTTGGAAGTTGCCGGAAGTATTGTGGAATTCAAAAACATCACAACCAGAAAATCGGATGGCAAGGAATAAGTTCAAACATACTCCGTCTGATGTATTTCCGGCTGGTGTGTTCGAGCTTGAGGTATCCTACACCAGGAAGGCAACAGCTCGTATTAAACTCACCAGTTCTGATGAGGTGGCTGTGTTTGCTCGCACATTCATTTATAAGCCTGGAAGCATCCAGTACTGTGAAAGGTTCTTTGTACTTCTGTTATCAAGATCCAATGAGTGTTTTGGATTTAAGCAGATCAGCCAAGGCGGAATAACCGCAACCTTTACCGACGCCAAACTTATTTTCCAGACAGCTCTTTTATGTCATGCTCCTCAGATAATCCTATTACATAACCATCCCTCTGGCAATACAACACCAAGCAGTGCGGATCTCAGCATGACGAAGCAGATCAAAAAAGGCGGCGCGCTTTTAGAAATAAAAGTGTTGGACCATGTGATTTTGACGGCTGACGGATATAGCTCGCTGGCTGATGATGGGCTGATGTAATGGATTACCTAACAAAAGAAAATCATTAAGCTTATAATGAACATGAACCTATCTATTAATATCCCAGTTGCCTTTGTTGTCAGATATAAATTTTTGCATTGCTTTATTATGCGCTTCCAAATTCCTTTTTATTGATATACTTAATGTTTCTCTAACTTTTATCGGATCTAGTCTCATCATTAGTTCAGCCATTTCATTTTTGAAGCTATCCGTTATCTTATAAATTCGATCGTTCGTTATAACTTCAATTCTATTGGGTGTTGGCACTTCATTGTCGTCGTTGAATACAAACGTTACAATTGGCAAAGGATCGAAAATAAAATTTATTGCTATTTCACCATTAGTTCTATAGAATATTGATGTGTAATCTTTTCTGTCAATTAGAATTTCTAATATTTCCTCCATCTTTGTATCTGGCTTTAAATACGTAGATTATAAAGATCGTTATTTTTTTTGAGTTTTGGGGCTCTCCGTTTATGTGATATGCCCTATACCATGCATTAAATTCATTTACATCTGACGCCGACATACCAATGTACGCTTGAAACCGCCAAAGTTTTAAACCATTTGTTGATAAATGAAGATTGCAAAATTTCTATTCCCAGAACAAAATCAGACGTAAAACCATTATCTTACTTAAAACACTTTTGATTGTTATGCCAACAAAGAAAAAAACAGAACAGTTTGCTGATACAGGCAGAGAGTTGAAAACGAAACCTGCAGGGAGACACCTATTAAACTGGTGGAAAGAAGAAGTAAATGTTCTATCATCTGATTTGTATATTCAGCAACCGCCACCATATAAAAGAGCTGGCTTAGATGCCATCTACAATGTATTGAAAAGACATTTTCCTGATACGTTTTTTCAGGTAAATGCAACTGACCAGTTTACCATAAGTAATTCCAATTGGATAAATTACCTACTTGTACAACCTAAACATCAAGGATCCTTGGGTGCACTATCGGAATTATGTCTAGTATTGGACTACTTCGGTCAGATTAAGATAAAGGTACCGGGACTCGAACTAAAATTCAACAGCCTTATTAACGATCCTCAACGCCTACGTGACTTCTTATTTGAAATTTATACGTATAGGCTTCTTTCCCTCAACAACATCATCATAGATATTAATCCAGAATTCTATAAGCAAACGTTAGAGGGGTATTGCTTTTTTGATAAACAGAAATTTATGTTTGAATGTAAAAAGTTGACCGTCCCCTATCTAACTGGATTAGAGCTTCGGTTTTACATTCTTGATAAACTAAGGGTACAGATCGAACGCCAAAAGAACATAACAGGCATGATAGGTATTATTAAGTTTAAGAATCCTTTAGACGTGAAAATGAAACCTGTCTTTGACAATAAAATTAGAGCATTTTGGACGTGGTTTAGTTCTCAGAAAAAAGAGAGAAAGCCTCTGTACTATAAGGTTGAAGATGAAGATGGATTATTAGAAGTCGTCGCATATTCACAGGCCAGAAAAATAGAACTTGAATACAGTAGATCCGAGTACCATGTTTTGTTTATGGTGATACCCCCCTTCACAATTACGCCCGGAATTGAAAACCATTACCGTGTAGACGTACAGTTACATTTTGAGTTATCTCAGAGCAAAATTCAAAAGAAGCTGGAAAACTCCCTGAATAAAAAGAGAAAGCAACACAAGAATCATAGCAACAGAATATTTTTCATTGACAGTGAGGCTATCAATGAATTAAGTCTTCCGATATTCAGAACAAATGGCATGTTTGATGAACCGCAGATACAGAAATTTTATAATGAACAGTTTGGCCTCAATGACATCCTAGTCTTTGTGATACGGGACTATACAACCAATAAGACATCAACAAAATTTAAAGTCTTCTCGAATCCAGAGAACGAGAGAATTAAAAAACAAATTGAAGCATTTAAACTGAAATGAAAAAATAAGATCGCTTACCATTTTCTAATAAAAATTTATCTTGACTGATGATGCAATGTGGCAGGCAGCTTTTCATGCAAAAGTATCGAGAGGAAAGTTGGCTGATAATTACTGTGAGAACGATATGCACCATTAACAGTGGCATTAGCACTCTAACCAATATTACAGTGACCCTTTATTTATAAAATTTCTTCATCTTTTTCGATTTTCATTATTACCTGATTCATATTATTTATGATTGGTTGAACGCAAGTATTTATAACCTCTTCTTGAATATAAGAGTCAAACATTGAATATTTTCTCCGATCAAGAGGCTGATCCAATAGTTTATGTCGAAACTTAAAAATGTCCCCCTGAAACAAATTTTCTTCTTTGCTAAAAGTCAT
The DNA here is from genome assembly GCA_004295015.1 of Bacteroidota bacterium. Taxonomy (GTDB): domain Bacteria; phylum Bacteroidota; class Bacteroidia; order AKYH767-A; family 2013-40CM-41-45; genus QQVM01. The sequence continues at coordinate 4,816 of SHNE01000011.1, forward strand.
AAAATTATAAACTTGCCTGATAAACTCAGATTGGATTTTATAATACTCGTTTTGAGCTGCAAGACGGTTATTGATTGATTGCTGCATAAACCCAGTGCTATGATGAATATTTACGTGTTCCAATTCGAATGCTTGCATTAATCCAGCAGCAGAAGCTATTATAGAATGGATAAGTGAATCTGCATTAGATTTAATGGTTTTGAGTTGGATAAGAAGATTTTCTTGCTGTTGAAATTTTTCTTTTCTCTTTTGTTTTTTCTCAGAAATAAATTGACCAAGAAAAGTAAGCACAGTTGCAATCACGACGCCAACTATGGTGTTGAAGAACGGGCTTTCGTAAAACACCTTTGGTTCATCTATTGTTCTAACAGGTGGTACACCAGAAGTAATAAATGTTGAATCTTGAGCGAAAATTGTAAGAGAAAGCCCAATGAATAAAATCAGTATTCTAAATTTCATTCTGACAAGATAATAATTTGAAGACCCAAGCACAACATTCTTCAACCTCTAACAACTGTTGATGATTTCACTAATATTTAATGTTTATGAAAGCGGTTAAATATTTATAACGATGAGCTAGTGTCTCGGATGATGGCTAGATAGAAGTATGTAGAATTTATGCCTTACTAAATTACGAGGCATTGTATAACTAAACTTTTCTAAATATGCTATCAAAAGCTACCAGCAAGCTCAAAACTAGCATAAACATTAAACTGATTCGGAATTAATTTTTAACAAGAATCCCCTTTTTATGAGATTCATTATTTTTACAAATCTCATAAAAATAAATTCCATTTGGAACGTTTTCAGTATTTATAAAAGTTGAATTAATAAATGTACGAGTCAATATTTTCCTGCCAGTCAGATCAAACAAATTGATCACATTTTCATGATTGTTATCTATAGAAATACTTATTCTCTCACGAAATGGGTTTGGATATAAATTAATTTCTTCGTTTGCAATAGATGCAACATTGGTGACACATGAAATATTTTCGAGGGATACATCATCTATATAGAAATAAATCACCGGACTGGACATAGATTGTTGTCCTAACTGTATGATAGGGGCTGTATTTGCAGGACTGAAATCTCCTATTATCAGATATCTTTCATGCCCGGTTGCAGTAAATATTCCAGTCATCCTTGTCCATCCGGAAGTATCTACATGAGGGACAGAAGTAGTTAATATTACTTGAGGGGTCACTTGAATCGGGCCATTGCTGATGGGATCGGTAAAAAGGGTGTCAGAAAAATATGCTCCGATCTTGTTGGAAGAGTACTCGATGTTCATTTCGCATAAGCTTAAGTACAATTCTATTTTGTAACAGAAATTAGGAACTAAACTGTCCAGAAGCGGAACTTCGAGATACTCTCTGTAGTTATCTGCGCAAAAAACGATTCCGCAATAACCAGAACCACTTCTTGCCTGTTGATATCCGAAAACATTTGAAGGTGTCGAAAGCTGGCCCTGAGGAGCACACGAGTTAAAATAGTCTGCTGTACCTGTTGTTGGTATTATCCATGGTGCACATTGGATTGTCCATGACCATCCATTGGGGCAAGAAGTGTAGCTTTCAAAATCACCATTTGGAACCAAGCCTTGCCCTATACAGATCTCTTGAACTAATAAAAGAAAGAATAAATAGAATTGTTTTTTCATAAGCTCATTCCGGCAAAGCACAATCTTCTTTTCATTGCATGCTTTCGATTCTATTAATTTAGACAGCCCATTAATTCCTCCAAATATAGATTTAAAATTGAATTTAAGATAGGCTATTATGATACGTGCTGTTTATTACTTTTCAAACACACTTGATTCCTCTATCGGATTAAAAATTTTAATGCAACCTAACAAATCATAGATGAATTGAAGCTGCCAAAATATATTAATAATTTATTTTGTTTCCATTCAAACAGCAACTTCTATACTTGCTCTGTTCAGCCATAGCTATGATGAAAACGATCAATGGATCATCAATTGAGCCAATCTGGAAAAAGTTCAAAGAATCAGAAAATGCGAATAGGAAACAGAAAGGCAAGTCCAAAAATTGAAAACACTTCGACAAACACTTCGACGGAGCTTTGTCATAAACATCCAAAAGCCTTGATTATCAAGGCTTTTGGAGAAAACAAGAGAGGTCCCGAGCGGATTTGAACCGAGGTGATAAACTCTTGATATGCTGTAATTTACATGTTTTTTTTGTTCGCACTGAAACATCCCTGAAACACTCTTTTTTATCCCTTGTTTATTTGGAAACTATCTATTTCATCCCTACATTTGCGAGACGAAACTACCAAGAAGCAAAACTATGTTGAGAGACCCAGATAAAATCAAAGTGGAAATACACCTAAGCAAGGAGGAAGGAAAACTTTTGGATGAGATTGTAGAACTTGAAGACCGAACAAGGAAGAAATGGTGTGAGATTGAGATCAGGAAAGTGATCCGGAAATATGCGGAGAAGAAAAAGAAAATGTAACAATCTAAATCAAATATAAAATGGGAGGACGACTTAAAGAAATCGAAGCCATCAGAGAAACCATTAGCAAAGCTTCTTCTGCCTTGGCAATGAAGAATTTTCTGGAGCTAAAAAAAATAGCTGATCAGCGAAAAACCGAGGAAAGCGAAAAGTCCAGAGGATACAGTCTATCTGTGTTTTTTAATGAACTTGAAATTCAATTTAAAAGACAATTGTCAGAATTTTTGGGCGATGTCACGACGATTGAAAAAGTATTTGGAATTGATCTTTTGAAAAGCAACTATAACGAATTACTGCAGAATTCGAAAGATCAAATTAATGAAGACTGGATCTATAAACAGTTTTCGGCAGAATATCCAGCCATGCAAATTTCAAAAGATGACGCAAAGCAATTTTCTTCATATGTTGCTGCGGCATATTTGGACAAAATGGATCACAGTTTCCAAAAGTACGCTAGAACAAATTTTCAAGAAGACAGAATGCGTCTGATCGAAACAGACTATAGACTCAGCTATAACTGCAAGAAAGAAACAGTACAAGCATATTTCGAACAACTCACAACCAAAGTTCATAAGGGTAATTCCATTTTATCAAACACTGATCTCGACTACCTTTTGCGATCGGAATTTTCCGGTTTCGAGATCACGAATGAGAATCGGGCATTAAACCCAAAGGGCAGCAAAGCTAACATTAGGTACTTCGTCTATCAATTCGTCAGAGAATACTGCGATCAATCCGAGTATGGCTCATACAGGAGAATGCTAATCCGAAGATTCAGCAAGTTTAGGAATGACAAGCCGGAGACACTGAAGAGCAATTTCTCCATCCAACCAAAAAAGTTCCCTGCCTCCTTTAAACTTCGCTGAGGAAATGCATGTTTTTTAATATGACAAAGACGACCAATGGTCGTCTTTTTTTTATGCCTGTATTTTCGCAAAATAGAATTAATACAACCGATATTAAAAACAAAAAAGATGAAATCAGAGGAAATGATGTCCACAGTAGAGATTCAAACCGGAAACATGAGTGCGGCGATTGATTGTTATTATAAACGCCTTGAACGATCTGAGCATCCAACAGGAAGGTTCGACAAAGCTGGTCGTTGGTTTCCAGAGGATGAAGAAAAATGCGATTGCTGTTTCGGGTTACGGGCCCCCTCTCGTGCTTACCCATATTCACTTATGACACATTGCAGGAGCATTAATCACATAGCCACTTTATTTTCAGTTGACAACTCGAAAATGAAAAGTCACATCCGAAGCTATAACAAGCTCAAGAAGGATGTGTCAAAGGAAGCATAAATGAAATCTCCGGTAGACTATCGCAAATGGTCACACACACCAGAAGATAATACCTGCAAGCACCTCTGAAATTTAACTAAATATTTTCCCGTCACCAATAACTGCTATTATCGCATGAACCAAGATGAAATTACATATCTGAAGCAATTAGAACAAAAGATTGATCTCATATTGGAGGCCTTAGAAAATCAAACCAAAAAGGAAAAGCTATTAGGAACATGGGTATCAGAGAAGGAATTGATGTTGATGACAGGTATTTCGAGGAACACGCTCCTAAAGCTGCGACAAGAGGGAAAGATTACAAGGTCATCGATTTCGGGGAAGAAAAACTATTACCGGCTTACGGATTTTAAAAAATTACTGGATAAAAACGAAGAGTGAATCATTTACAATGAAGGCAACAGACGAATCAAAATTATCAGTTAAGGTATATCTCCTACAGTCAAAAAAAAAGGGGCGTATAAAATACTCCGTGTATGCAAGGATAATCTTCCAAAGACAGAAGTCAGATATATCGTTGCACATCACGGCCAGCTCAAAAGAATGGGACAAAGAGAATGAAATGTTTTTGCCCGTCAAACCCATTAACCGTTATCACAACAACAAAATCTTAACTGAAAAGGATAAACTCCTAAAAATATTTGACGAACTAAAAAACGGAAGTACACATTTTTCGGTAAAAACAATCAGGCAGAAATACAGGGGAGAGATTACGGAATTCTCTTCGATGCTGTTCCTGGATTACTATGACAGCTACGTCAACGACTGTAAAATGCGGCCCTCTGAATATGGAGAAGGAGTCCTCGAACACTATGCAAAAACCAGAAGACATCTCGTGAACTACATGAAATCTCAAAAGTTGGAAAATATAAAATTGATAAACCTGACAAGAAATTTTATTGTAGGTTTTGAACATCACCTACTCTCTACAAATATTCCCGGCAAAGATCATCCGATGAACCGGAACACAGCTACAACATACCTACGCAAAGTAAAAGCATCGGTGAACAAAGCGTTGCAGAAAGAGCTAATCACCAAAAATCCATTCATGGGTTTCAAGCTGCCAACCTATAAAACAACAAAGATAACCTACCTGAATAATGAAGAAGTCCAGGCCTTAAAAGAGCACGATTTGGGCGGGAACCAAAGCCTGATCAAAGTCCGGGACATATTTCTTTTTTCTGTTTATACCGGGCTCCGCTTTTCCGATGCGATCAATCTTAAAAATCAAAACATCAGAAAAACAAAAACAGGGCTGGAAATAAGGATTGTTCAGAAAAAAACAAGAGAAGCGCTTGAAGTACCAATGCTTTATCAGGCTGTCACGATTTACGATAAGTATCAATCAGAAAGGGAAGAGACTGGGTTTATTCTACCAAGAATCTGCCACCAGAAAACAAACACTTACTTGAAAGTAATCGGCTCCTTGGTTGGCATTAGCGTTATCCTCACTCATAAGGTTGCACGGCACAGCTATGCTACAACCATCCTGCTCGAAAACGGCGTAGATTTAAAATCAGTTAGTAAGTTTCTTGGACATTCATCAATAAAGTCGACAGAAATATATGCACAGGTAACAAAGAAAAAGTTAGCAAATACAGTTGTGATGGTAAATAAAAAATTGGGGGATGATTCTCAGACTTGATAATCACTTCAATCCAATGATTTTTTCAATGCCGAAGACGATCAATGGTCGTCTTTTCTTTATCCCTGTACCTTCGGGGAAAATTTCGCGGTGATGCAAAATACTCCGTTGCACACATCCAATAATTTAAACTTCCAAATTAATATAGACACATGGAAACAATCAAACCAAACGAGCAAGAGCAAACTGCTCAATCCCTCACTACAAACAGCCAACCGGAAACACCGAGAAAACATTTCGGAAGCAGTGACACAGAAAATACTGAAATTATTAGTGTTGCCATCACAACCAATTCTGAACCAGAGGGGCCTAATTCACCATCCGCAGACACCGAAACTTCAGTTATCCTTGGTAACTCTATGCATTACTCGGATGAGTCGCCAGCTGACATCAAACCACTTACTCCGGCAATCGGTAATACGGCTGCGATTGTACAAGATGCTATTACCGTTACAGACACTCAGAGCTCCTTCCCAACATCTTTCATCCCCTTTTTTAGGACTGAAAATGCAATATACGGGACCATTGATACAGCTGATTGTTTTAGGTCTCAGGAGCATATTAATATGTTCAATTATGCAGAAGAAGAAGGAGCTTTTGGCGCCATTGAATCTTATAGCAAGTTCGGAAGACTGAAACCTGTTTTCGGAATTCCACGCATGGTTGATGATAAACCGATGTTCGCTTTGATTGATGGCGACCGTTACTTTAAATATGCTACCGCTACCGGAATAACTAAAATATTCGTCTGCATTATCACCATCAACGACACAGATGAGATTGTAAAAATAATGGCGCAGCTCCAATTCAGTAACCACAACACTTACATGTCTTTATTTCTAATTATTCAGAACCTATGGCCTTTGCATTACAAGGGTCAGGGTTATCGTAGTGATCTGAACGATGAACAATTCGATGAGGAAAAACCGTATAGTGACGAAAACAAGAGATTAAACATCTATCAGAAAATCGGTAGAGAAATCGGACTTTCTGGTAATGCAGTAAAATTCATCCGCAAAATTGGCTTGGTGAACTCACTACATTTTAAGCAAATTGAAACCACCCGTCACAGCCTTTACGCAGCCTACCTCGCATGTAAAAATGAAGTAGCAGGAAATGAGCCTGCACCACCAAAACCTAAAGCACCGACTTTCATCAGGACTTTAACTAATAATCCACCTGAATTTTCAACAACCGATTCTACCGGAGTCGTTCCACCAGGAGTTAATTTATCTGTAAACAATACACCTGTTCCTGTTGCAACTTCTGTTACACCTGCTGCTGATGATGCTGAATATATTATTGTGCGTGGAATCTGTGAATGTTGCAACCAGGAGACAAATATTCGAATCCCTAAATCACTTTGCAAATGAAAGAAAGACAACAATTTAATTTCGGTAGAAAAAAAATAGTGGTTGTATCTCTGTTCAGCGGGATGGATCTTTTCCTTTTAGGAATGATTTTGAGTGGCATGATTCCAGGCTTTGCAGTGGAAAAAAATATCTATGCTGCCTTGATGCATGCAGCCAATTATAAAAACCCTGATGGTACAAGTGTAATCGAATTCATAAATATCAGTGAAGAAGAATACATTTATCGAAAGAAATTCAAAGTTAAAAAGACAAAACCCTTAGAGGATACTTGCATTAAAACTGCAGATGGTCAATTCATTCGTACCAAAGAGATCTCTGAAGTTTCCGGTCGTGAAATTGCTGAATCAATCGAGCGCCGTTTCGGTAAGGATGTATTCGTAATTGTTATTGGTGGCCCTGTCTGTCACGATCTGACGAAACTAAATACAAAAAGAAATCTTGGAGAAGGAAGCAGGAATTTATTAATGAAAGAGTATGTCCGGGTTGTGAAAGAACTTAACGAATATGGTTGTGCTTCAATATGTATAATGGAACAGGTGACCGATCTTGGACTTGAAAAACACGCAGAAATTTACGATGATGTAGTAAAAGCGATGCTTGAACTTCCATATAGGATAGCCGAAGCGGATTTGTGCAGCTTACATATGGGTGGTAATCAGAATCGCCTCAGAAAATATTTCTTTCTAATAAATAATAATTTAAATACTGATCCTGTTTTTCCTGAACAAGATGATGTGAATGTGAAAAGAGTTCGTGACTTTCTGCCACACGTTGAATACTTCCGACCAGGCCAGTTCAATAAGAACATCAAAGACAAAAATGACTTTATGTGTACAGTTACTGGTAGTTCACCGGAAGCATTTTATGAGGACGGGAAGGAGTTCCTACCGTCGATCGATAATTTACTTCTTTGCTTTGATGTAGAAAAGGGGATGTATATTATTCCTGATGGTATCCCGCATAATCAGGTGAGAATGGCGATTGGTAACGCAGTCTGCGTCTCCGCTGCCAAAGCATTTGCCAAAATCATCATCGAAAAAATACTCTGCGTCAAACCTGATGGCGATGGATACTGGGTTCCTATTGAAGACCAACCTGCCGAAGGCGACCGTGCAGAAGCCCAAACCACCGTTACAGAAGTAGTTGGTGAACCATCAGAACAAAATGATTCATCGCAACTGCAACTTCCAGTTGCAGTTGACGAAACACCAAGTGAAACAACTGGTATTATAACAGAGATTCCAGCAGAACTTAATAATTCAGCAATTGAACCTTTGCCGCCTGTTCAAATACCAGTCTCACTACCGAACGTTCCGGTTACTGTTCCAACTGTCTCAACATTCGTAACACCGAAAAAAAATATAATCAGCAGTCTTGACTTGGCGGCAATGAGTTTTATGAGTCTGAATTTCACCGGAGTGTGGGAGCAATTCATTGGCTGTCCCACATACAACTTCAACTGCATAATACATGGTAAACCCGGCAGCGGAAAATCAACACTTGCAATTCAGTTTGCAAAATATCTTTCCGACAATTTTGGAAGAGTTGTTTACATCAGCGGTGAAGAAGGTTTTTCAAAAACACTTCAGAATAAATTTATGCTGACGGATTCATTATCTGGCGACATAGATGTGGCAGATCTCAGGAGTTATGAAGACATCATCCGAAATATTGCAACTGAATCTTATCGGTTTATATTCATTGACAGCCTGAATACAATGAAGATCTCTGTCGATGAATTACGGGAATTGCGAAACCGATATAAAGGTTCAGCTATTATCACAATCAGCCAGGCCACAAAAGATGGGTTGATACGAGGCAGTAACGAGCTAGTGCACGACTGCGATGTGCATATTGTGGTTGAAGACGGTATAGCAATAACACCTAAGAACAGGTTTAGAAATGCCGGTGAAACAGCTTATTCCGTTTTCTCTGAAAACAATATTCCGGGCAACCATTTAGAATTCACTTATGAAAATTTATAGTAGCGGATGGATCATCTACCACGGACCTTCTCGAATCAACGGGGAGCAGATTGTTGTTGTCATCACAATGGATTCATTAAATAGAAAGACTGGTAACATGGCCCAAGTATGGGTTCTTCCAGCCGACATGTCTCCTACTAACGCACTTATATCAGGCAATGATTCTGCTGTGTGTGGTGAATGTTCCCTTCGGCAGAATAAAGGAGGCTACTGTTATGTGACAATACCCAAAGCTCCACAAAAGATCTGGGAAGCTTGGAAAAATTCCGCTTACCCAAATCTCACTTGTGTGAATGATTTAAGATATTTTCATCAACTCTTTGCCGATAAATTTATCCGGCTTGGTGCATACGGTGATCCTTATGCAATGCCAATAAGCGTATTGAACGAACTGACAAAAGTTTGCAAGAAATGGACATGTTATACGCATCAGTGGAAGGAAGAGCCTGCTTCAGAAATGCAATGCCTGTCAATGGCGAGCGTTGACAATGCTACTGAATACGACCAAGCAACAGAGAATGGTTGGAGGACTTTCAGGGTGATTGGAGAGCATGAACATTTGAAGCCAGGTGAAATAATGTGTCCAGAATCCACACATGGAATAACATGCAAAGATTGTTTGTTATGCAATGGTGGATCATTAAAGAAGAAAAACATTGCAATACGTGTCCATGGTACTTATAAAAACAGATTTGGAAATTCTATTGGATCAGTAAACTTCCCGAAAAAATGATAATAAAATTACATAACGAACCTCTACTGAACAGGATATGCA
>SHNE01000018.1 GCA_004295015.1 Bacteroidota bacterium
TTCTCACTTTTTTCCTTGATGAAAAAAGTAAGCAAAAAAATCAAGACCAATTGACCCTGCCAGCCGCACATGCTGACGCTTCCCGGCAATTGGTCGGGCCAACGCGCCCATCGAAATACGGTATTCCGATAAAAAATTCAAATTAAATATTACTATACAGAAGCTAAACAAGATTATCAATCCTTGGATGTTAGCTGATTTACGAAAAAGTGATTAATCCTTAAAACTAAAGAAAAAACATGTCTTATTTGTTCACCTCCGAGTCAGTATCTGAAGGGCATCCGGATAAGGTCGCAGACCAGGTATCTGATGCATTGATTGATTATTTTTTAGCCTACGACCCACAGTCGAAAGTAGCTTGTGAAACCCTTGTTACTACCGGACAGGTTGTTCTTGCCGGCGAGGTAAAATCAGAAGCCTATCTTGATGTTCAGGAAATCGCTCGTAATGTTATCAGACAAATCGGTTATACCCGAAGTGAATATATGTTCGAAGCCAACTCGTGCGGAATTCTGAGTGCTATTCATGAACAGTCGGCTGATATCAATCAAGGTGTTGAAAAGAAAGACCCCTGGAAGCAAGGTGCCGGGGACCAGGGAATGATGTTCGGTTATGCCTGCCGTGAGACGGATAATTATATGCCACTTCCATTGGAACTTGCACATACTTTACTTCGTGAATTGGCTGCCATTCGTCGTGAAGGGAAGTCAATGAAATATCTTCGTCCTGATGCCAAATCTCAGGTTACGATTGAATACAATGACAATAATCAACCTGTACGCATTGACACGATTGTAATCTCCACACAACACGACGACTTCGATAAGGACGCGGCGATGTTGAAGAAGATTAAGGACGATGTGATTAATATCCTCATTCCAAGAATCCTGAAAAAATTACCTAAGCGGGTACAGTCAATGTTTAATGATAAAATTAAATATCATGTAAACCCTACAGGTAAGTTTGTAATCGGCGGACCTCATGGAGATACGGGCTTAACCGGACGTAAAATTATCGTTGATACCTATGGAGGTAAAGGAGCACATGGTGGTGGTGCATTTTCCGGAAAGGATCCTTCCAAGGTTGACCGTTCTGCAGCCTATGCAACGCGTCACATTGCGAAGAATATGGTTGCTGCCGGACTTTGCGATGAAGTGCTTGTTCAGGTTGCCTATGCTATTGGTGTGGCAGAACCTGTAGGACTATATATTACAACTTACGGAACATCGAAAGTGAATATGTCGGATGGAGAACTCAGCCGTAAGATTGAAAAGATTTTCGATCTGCGTCCTTATGCAATTGAGCAACGATTCAAATTGCGTACACCAATTTATCAGGAGACTGCAGCATACGGACATATGGGACGTGAGATGCAGATAAAGGAGAAAATCTTTAATAAGGGAAAGAAAAACGAAAGGAAAGTTAAAGTTACCTTGTTCCCTTGGGAAGATCTTAACTATGTTGATGTACTTAAAAAGGAATTTTTAAATCCTGCTTCTGCGAAGAAAAGCAGCAGCAAGAAAAGTACGATGGAAATCGTTTAATCCCCGATTTCGTTTCAAATTGAAAAGACCTCAGTCAGAGGTCTTTTTTTTTGCAATTAACTGAATTTCAGTCTTGTCAAAAATTTATTTGCAGGATGTGATTCTTTATCGTAATATTGCGATATACAATTAAAGAAATGGGAGCATCCAAAGTTGACTTTTTTACGAAACAGCAGAATGAACTGGCCAATGTTGCCAAAGCATTATCACATCCGGCACGCATAGCAATTGTACAATATCTGGCAAAAGTGAATGCCTGTGTATGCGGAGATATTGTCGAGAAGCTCCCACTGGCCCAGCCAACGGTATCACAGCATCTTAAAGAATTAAAAAATGCGGGACTCATTAAAGGTACGATTGAAGGAAATGCAGTATGCTATTGTCTGGATTTAAAATCAATGAAAAAATTTCAGGACATCTTTAAAAGTCTGTTGGAAGCAGAAAATGTTAAACCGATTTGTTGTTAACCTATTAAATAAATTCAAAATGAAAAACGCGGAAGAATTAAAAGAAATCGTACGTGAGAAATATGCTGAAATCGCTTTAGCCGACAAGTCAGAAAAAAAGAGCTGTTGTACACCTGCTTGTTGTGTTGACGGTAATGAGAATAGTATGGCCGATAGTTATGAAGGATTAAAAGGATACGAACCAATTGCTGATCTTGGACTTGGTTGCGGCTTACCTACAGAATTTGCCGCCATCAAAAAGGGAGATACTGTAGTAGACCTCGGTTCCGGCGCAGGGAATGATTGCTTTGTGGCGCGTGCCGAAACGGGAGATACCGGAAAAGTTATTGGCGTAGATATGACTGCTGAGATGGTCAAACGTGCCAGACAAAATGCGGCTACACTTGGATATTCAAATGTAGATTTCCGCTTGGGTGAAATCGAAAACCTTCCTGTTCAAAGCAATGAAGCGGATGTTGTAGTAAGCAATTGCGTGATGAATCTTGTGCCTGACAAGGCGAGAGCATTTGATGAAGTTTATCGGATACTGAGACCGGGCGGGCATTTTAGTATTTCTGATGTTGTACTTACCGGACCATTACATGAGTCATTAAGGAAAGTTGCAGAACTCTATGCAGGATGTGTGAGTGGAGCAATTGCGAAATCTGAGTATTTGGATATTATCAAATCTTCCGGTTTCGTGAATGTTAAAATTCAAAAAGAAAAGTCGATTGAATTACCCGAGGAATTTATTGCAGAATACCTGAGTAAGGAAGAACTGGCACTGGTTAGAAAAGCAAATCCGGGGATTGAAAGTATTTCGGTGTATGCAGAAAAACCGATGAATGCATAATAAAATATAATCCAGATATGAAGAAGAAAGTTCTTATTCTCTGCACCGGGAATTCCTGCAGAAGCCAGATCGCTGAGGCATACTTAAAAAAATTTGCCAGTGAGAAAGCTGAAACTTACAGTGCAGGCGTTGAGGTTCATGGTTTGAATCCCAGAGCAGTCAAAACAATGGCCGAAGAGGGAATTGATATCTCTGGTCAAACGTCCAATCATGTCGATGAATACATTCATCTGAATTTTGACTTTGTGATAACGGTATGTGATAATGCAAAAGAAGCTTGTCCGTATTTCCCCGGCTCGGCAATCAGGATTCATCGAAACTTTCAGGACCCGGCACAAGCCAAAGGTTCGGAGGAGGAGATAGCGGCATCATTCAGAAAAATTAGAGATGAAATCAAAGTCTGGGCTAAAGAATTTGTTGAACAGGCATTCTGAATTAATATTCGATTTTTTGATTTGACATAAAACAACTTAAAGTCAATCTTTGTGTCATTAGAGGTTATATAGTAGCAAGCTGCCAAATTTTTAACCACTAGGTTCACGAAGAAAGGACAGAGTGCACGGAGATGGGTTTAGTAAAACTTAAGTCCGGATGTATAAAAAAACCAGCTAATTAAAATGTCAAAAAACGATTGTGCTCCGGCAGCATCACGAAAAAAGTTAAGCTTCCTTGACAGATTCCTAACGCTCTGGATATTTCTTGCGATGTTCCTTGGCATTGGTATCGGTTATTATATTCCGGAATCATCCGGTTTTATTAACTCCTTTTCCAGCGGAACAACCAACATACCTATTGCAATTGGTTTAATTCTGATGATGTATCCACCCTTGGCGAAAGTACAGTATGAAAAAATGGGAGAGGTTTTCCGAAACACAAAGGTCCTGTCAATCTCCCTGCTTCTGAATTGGATCATAGGACCGATACTGATGTTCCTCCTGGCTCTTATCTTCCTTCGCGACCAACCCGAATACATGATTGGTCTTATACTCATAGGCCTTGCCCGATGCATTGCTATGGTTATCGTCTGGAATGAACTTGCAGAAGGAAATCGCGAGTATGCTGCGGGACTTGTGGCCCTGAACAGTGTATTTCAGGTTTTACTTTACAGTGTATATGCATATGTATTCATTACGGTTCTACCCCCCTATTTTGGAATTGAAGGGTTAAACGTGAACGTTACAATCTCAGAAATCGCCAAGAGTGTCGGCATCTATTTAGGGATACCTTTTGCTGCCGGTCTAATCAGCCGCTATGCACTTATCAGGGTAAAAGGATTAGAATGGTATCAGAACAAATTTATTCCGAAAATATCACCCATCACACTTATAGCCTTGTTATTTACGATAGTAGTGATGTTTAGCCTGAAAGGAGAACTCATTGTTCAAATTCCTTTTGATGTAATTCGAATTGCGATTCCGCTGCTTATTTATTTTGCTGTTATGTTTCTACTCAGCTTTATCATTGCAAAGAAAATGGGTGCCGATTATTCTAAAAATGCATCAATCGCATTTACAGCTGCCGGAAATAATTTCGAACTCGCCATTGCTGTTGCCATTGGTGTATTCGGGATCAACAGTGGACAGGCATTTGTTGGAGTGATCGGTCCACTGGTTGAAGTGCCTGCGCTCATAGGCTTAGTGCATGTCGCATTTTGGCTGCGAAGAAAATATTATCCTTCCTGACAAAAAAAATCATGGTGCAGTTAATTTCCACACCATGATTTTAAAATAAAGTATTTTGCTCATCCTAGGCAGAATGTTCTTTCACAATTGTCCGCAACCATTTCAGCATAAATAATATGGCTACTGCCGAAATCAATGCCACGATAAAGTTGACGTAGAAGAAATCTGCTTTATTTTCATATCCATCCCAAAGTGCAGCAAGTACTCCTGATAGTTTATTACCTATGCTTGTACTGAGAAACCACCCCCCCATCATTAGCGCAGTGATTCTTGGCGGACTAAGTTTTGAAACCAGAGACAATCCCATAGGGCTTAAACAAAGTTCTCCCACGGTTATAACACCATAGGTACTAATCAGCCACCAGGCAGATCCCTTTATCTCTCCATTCTGAGTTACATAAACAGCAGCGACCATAATGAGTGTTGAGATGGCGGTGATCAACAAGCCATAAAATATTTTTCCGGGTGTACTCGGCTCCCGATTTCTTCGCCTCAGAAAAATAAAGATTCCTACAACAACCGGAGTTAATAAGATTACAAAGAAGGGATTCACCGATTGAAATATCTCCGTCGAAACCAATGAAACGCTTGTCCCGGGTTCGGGCCAATTCTCGGGAGGAATATTCTTGTAGTAAGAGGGCTCAGTATAAGCCATAATAATTTGACCACTTTCATCTCTTTGTACTCTGAATTGTTCATCAATAAGTGGCAGTGAATCTTTTTCAAATTTCATTTCCTGCACCATACCTAATGTCTTAGCGACCGGCACTATGGATGCAGGAAGCTCACGATCCGTATAACTCTTTGCCCAGGTAGTTAAGGCAGTTCCATTCTGTTTGAAAATGGCCCAGAACACAATGACGACTCCAAAGATTGAGAGAAGAGCTGCAACAGGTCTTCTGTCGGTTTTATTCAGGCTGAACAAGAGAGAAACGTAAAACAAAGCTACCGGGAGGGCGCCAAAAATAAAGGCATCTGTTGAGTCGGAACCAAAAATATTATCCGGAATGATCCAACCAATATATCCTGCAATAAAGGCAGGAAGAAGAACTACACCAAAAACCTTAGCGATAGACATGTCCTCCGGATTCGAAGGTTTGACTACGTCAAGATGATTATAGTGTCGGCTACCAATCCAAAAAATAATGACACCAAGAAACATTCCAATTCCGGCGGCTATGAATGCATGTCCCCAGCCAAAAGTATTTCTCAGGTAAGCAGCAAAGAAGTTACAAATGAAAGCGCCAATATTAATACCCATGTAAAAAATATTGTATCCTGCATCTTTCTGATTCTTGTATTCAGGATTATTGTACAACATTCCCAATAAAGTCGAAATGTTTGGCTTGAAAAAACCATTTCCAATAATGATTAATAAGAGTGAAAGATAAAACATGGGCATACCATCAAAGGCAAGACCACAATAACCGAGTCCCATTAATATTCCTCCAATGGTGATAGACAATCTATAGCCAAGAACACGATCAGCCAATAAACCACCGATGAATGGTGTCAGGTATACAAGTGCAATAAAAGTTCCGAAAATATCTGCACCTTCCTTGTTAGCAAGACCCATTCCACCTTTCTCGGTATCGGTCATGTATAGAAAGAAAATACCCAGCATGAGGTAGAAACCAAAACGTTCCCACATCTCTGAAAAAAATAAATACTTTAACCCTGCGGGGTGATTGCTTTTACTTTTGGCCATAGAAATCTGCTTAAGGATTGAGATTCCCAAGATAGCATTCTATGACTAAAAAAAAGAATTTCCTTTATAGGATATGGAAAATTTTAAATGGCTCTCAGCCAAGGCAAAGCAGTATTTGAAAATGCAATTCGTAAATTCAGGATCAAGGTCAAATCAGGCAAGCTTATTCTGCATTGTATTTCCTGAGATCATCAAGGATTGCCGGATCTGCAGGCCTCTTAGCATTAAAGTCAACGATCTCACCTTTTTTATTCATGATCATGTAGCGTGGAATGCTGTTAATCTGAAAGTACTTGACCGCCTTAGCCTGCCAGTTCCCGGGAGAGATGACGTTTGCACCTTGAATATCCATAGATTTTATTCCATTTAGCCAGGCATCTTTTCCTGCATCAATGGAAATATACAAAAACACAATTTGCTTCTTTTCTTTTTCAGTAAGCTTATCATGAAGTTGTTTGGAGAATGGCATCATGACTCTGCAGGGTCCACACCAGCTAGCCCAAAAATCGATATAAACGACTTTCCCTTTGAAATCAGAAAGTTCTACAGGTTTTCCTTCAACATCAACCAAATCCAACTCTTTTGAATTCGTACTTGAAGAGAGATCCTTTGATTTGGCTCCGCTCTGCTGAACATTATCTACAACCGGCAATGCATCACAGTACTGCTTAACAGCGGGCAGGTATATGTTTTTCGTATCAAGGTCCTTGAGATCATTCTGCATTTTCTTCACCATGAAGGGAGCAAGACGTCCACACTCATCCGCAATAAATCTTGCCAGCCAATAAGTATAAATCGGCCCATCATACTTTGCCTTTGCCATGGCAACTTTTTTATCCGCCGATATGGAATAATCCGTAAACTTTTTATATCCGTTAGCCTTAGAAGTGTAGTAAATACAATAGTTCTTTAAAAAATTGCGATAGCTATCGGCAATCAGGGCATTCTCATCATTAAGTTTCACCTTTTGTAAACCATCAAGCATAAGATCAGGTAGAGGATCAACTGTTAAAATGCCGGTGCTGCTGTTTGCTCTGGTAATTGGATACTGTAACAAGGATCCCCAATAATGGTAAACAATTTGATTCTCTATGAATGCTTTGAACTCTGACCGAAGGCCGGCAAAAGTTTCCGACTCCTTTAAAAAGGTCTCCTGATCCCTTCTAAGCTTGAACAATTCAGCTTCAAAGGCATCTATGGAATTATTCAACATTTTCGACTGATTCAGGCTATCATTGAACATGGATCCAAAGGGGGTAAAAAATTGTTGCAGAAAAGCATTCTCTTCTGCTGAATTTCCTGAAATATTAATCGAAGGATTTCCGCTTCCTGTAATCTGAATCGAAACCTTATCACCCGGCTGTACATAAAGTGGAAGTCTGAAATTCCCCAACATGAATTCTGCAACTATATTTTTCTCCAATTGAAACTGAAATACAAATGCCCCATTAGTCAATTGTGCACTATACTTTGCCGGACTAAGGCGAAGAAAATTATAATCAACAAAAACCGCTGCAGCGGTGACGTTAGTCTGATCTGTTCGAACTTCAACATTGACGAGTTGTTGAGCAGGTGCAAATAATACACTTGTAAGAACAACAAAAAGCACACAAAGCAAATTACGCATCATAGCAAATTATTTTTAGAATGGTAAAGATACAATTTTGACGGAAAACCTGAATCATGCGACTTCTTCACAGGGATTAGCGACCTACAGGCAGAAAAACCATTTTATTCTTGCAAACAGAAATAATCTCCTCCCGGTTCATCATTTCTTTCCTCAGCTCACCTCTGACATACAAATCCGTCTGATCATCATAATGTTTACTCATAGGGTTACCTGATTGTCCGCCCGGCAGCACACTCATGCCATTTTCAGGATCTGCAAAGTCAATGGTACGTCGCAGTGCAGCTCCGAGATTTGATTTGAAGGTTGGAGAGGCTGTCAAGGCAAAGCTCTGGTTATTTAATGTCTCCAGTCCACCGGCAATGGGAAATGGACCGACATTAAACAAATAATTCAAAGGCTTTTGTTTTCCTAATGGATGCTCAAGCTCCAGTTTGTGAAATTTTTTCCATTGCCACGCCGTTGGATTAGGTCCGTATGCAGAAGTCAATTCATCAAAGGCTGACCGAAAGGAATTGTTTACTATTTCAGACATGCTTTCTTTATTCTCTTTTGTATTTATATCATCCCACCAAAGTGATGAATCATTCAAAAGCCAGGTGATTATACTGCTTTTCTGAAAATGTGTTTTAAGAAAAGCATTTGCATCTTCTTCTCCGAGCTCATCCAAAAAAGTTGACATATAAATATGATAATACCATCTGTAATAAAACGATGGTGCAATATCTTCCATGTTATGCCCCCCTTTCCACTTTTCAAGTGCATCGATAATAACAAACTCAGGAGTACCCGAGCGAATACTGTCCTTGCTGAGATGAGCGAGCAGAATTTCACAAGCCCTCGAAGTAATCGGATTTATTACATCCAGATTAATCGCCTGCAAATCTTTCAGTGAAAAAGTTTCCTTCGCACTGAGCAGGGCTTTCATTCTCAAAGAGCGATCATCAGGAAGATAATAACCCGGGTATATAATTCCATTTACAGCTTCAGGAGTCTGATTGCATGAATAAACGAATCCTTCAGACGGATTTACCGAAGAAGGATTTAGATCAAAATCATGATAGCCCAACCAATCTTGTTCCCCGGAGGCTCCATCCAGAACTAAGGACGATTCTACATTCAATGCACGTTTTACAATCTTCGCAGCAGCCCACCAGGCGATATTATTCTCTGCATCAGCGTAGAGTACATTTAATCCGGGGGCCGCAAGTTTTGATGCTGCCATTTTAAATTCTTCCAGGCTTTTTGAGTGCGCCATTTCATAGGTCACTTCCATCATGGTATTGGGCTCCCTCAGAAAGGTCCAACAAGCCGCAATAGGTACAGATCCATAGTCTTTAAATTCTTTCATCACATCACTACATACAGGACCATGCGAAGATGTCCTGCAACGAAGAATAACATCAGCGGAATCTTTTACTTTAATTGTTTCGGTTCTGATACTAAGATTCGACCAGTGATCACGCTCCCAAACCTGATTGCTGTCATCAGGATTGATTTTCTCTTTGTAAAAGTCAAGGTCATCATTTTCGAAAATTGTCAGTCCCCAGGCATGCCTCTCGCTATGACCCAATGCTGCAAAAGGGAAACCGGCAATTGAACTTCCATAAAACCGGAAACCGGGATATTCAAGGTGGGACTCATACCATACAGAAGGTTGTTGTTGTCCGATGTGTGTATCATTCTCAAACAACACTTTTCCTGAAGAAGATTTTTGTGCTGCTATGACTACAGAATTGCTTCCTGTCCATACACTGAAGGGTAAATTATTTTGAATGGATTGGAAATCAGAAAGCAACTTACTTTCGTTAAAATTTCCTTCCTGCTTTGATACACTATTTGCTGTATCACCCGGAACAAATCCAAGATCTCGTAAATATATAATGCCCAGATTATTTTTAATTCTATCCAACAATGGATCAGTACGGAAAGCCATTTGAAAATTGAAGGAGACATAACTCACTACGAGATACATATCCTTCACTGTATACTTTTCTTTTGGAATTCCGAGTAGAGTAAATTCAATCGGCGTTTTTCCATTCTCGATGTAATCGTTCATACCGTCGAGGTACGCTAAGGCAGCAGGATTCCATGCTTTATTCGGGTGCAAACTAAACTCCTTTGCGGAAGCAGCAGCATGTTCATTAATGCCCAGCATTCTGAAAAATTTATCTACATCCAGTACTGCGTTTCCAAATATTTCCGAAAGGCGTCCTGAACTGACACGGCGAATAAGTTCAATCTGAAACAATCGTTCCTGAGCATGTATATAGCCAAGAGCCCGGTAAACATCAGTCTCCGATTGACCATAAATGTGCGGAACCCCATAGCTATCAAAATATACTTCTGTTTTATTCTGCAAGCCCTTCAAAGCAACTTCACCGGAATAGGAAGGTTTATGAGAATATAAATAGAGATAGACTCCAAGGCATAACAATAGCAGCAGAAGAGTAAAAGACAAAAAAATTCTTTTAATCCATTTCATAATTAAAGGTTATGATTTCAGGAGCTGTAACCAAAACGACGGAGCTTGTTCTCATTCTTTCTCCAGTCCTTTTCAACTTTTACAAAAATCTCGAGGAAGACTTTTTTTCCAAGGAATGTTTCTATGTCTTTTCTTGCTTCTGTCCCTATTCGTTTCAGTGATTCTCCTTTATGTCCTATGAGAATAGCCTTTTGAGATTCTCTTTCAACAAAAATTACAGCACCAATTCTAACAAGAGTTCCCTCATCTTTAAATGTCTCTATTCCTACTTCAGTACTGTAAGGAATTTCCTCCTGATAGTGCAGAAATATTTTCTCGCGGATAAATTCAGAGATAAAAAATCGCTGAGAAGAATCACTAAGATCTTCCTTTGGAAAATATGGCGGTGCTTCGGGCAGGAGATTGATTAGTGCTTCCTCAATAAGTTTTACGTTGAAATTTTCTTTAGCAGAAACAGGTATAATGGCGTGAGGATTCACATGTTTTTTCCAGGCATGAACAAGTTTATTGATTTCATTTTGAGTTGAAATGTCAATCTTATTCAAAACAATAATCAAGGGTGTTTTAATCGCTGCAATTTTAGCACGGAAGTCTTCGTCCATGTAGGCCTCGGTGAGGTCAGTAATAAAAAGCACGACATCGGCATCTTCAAGCGAAGACTTTACCGATTCCATCATTTTTTCATGGAGCAGATAATGCGGATCCAGAATACCGGGGGTATCAGAAAATACTATTTGTACATCTTCAGTATTGAAAATCCCCTTGATTCGATGGCGGGTAGTTTGCGCCTTGGGCGTCACAATGGAGAGGGAAACGCCCAAAAGCTTATTCATAAGGGTAGACTTCCCCACATTGGGCTTTCCGATAATACTGACAAATCCTGCTTTATGGCCCATAAATTTATTTGGAAATAATTAGTGTAGTAAAAGAACGAATTATATCTTTGCACTCCTAAAAAAGAGGCCCTAAGGGATGATTTATTTCAGAAAGGCCTGATCATCAGAATAAAGCAAGGCATTCCGGAATTAAGGAATTCTTTCAAAAATATAGTGCGGGGTGGAGCTTTGGTAGCTCGTTGGGCTCATATCCGCCAGCTGGCGGACGTGATTCGAGTTGGAAAATATAGTGCGGGGTGGAGCTTTGGTAGCTCGTTGGGCTCATATCCGCCAGCTGGCGGACGTGATTCGAGTTAGAAAATATAGTGCGGGGTGGAGCTTTGG
>SHNE01000016.1 GCA_004295015.1 Bacteroidota bacterium
ATTGTTGTGATACCAGTTGTACTGTAACAGCAAGTGCAAATGATACAACTGTTTGTCAGGGCGATGTTGTTATACTCAGCGCAAATGGTTGTACCGGAACTATGACATGGACCATGCTGGGTCCGGATGGTCCGGTATTTGTCGGAGAAGGCCCGGTTGTGGATATTTTCCCTCAGGTAGGCACGACTTGCTACGTAGTAACATGTTGCTGTCAGGGTCCGATCTTATGTTGCACAACTGATACTATTTGTATCACCGTCAACCCGCATCCCGATCTGCAATGGCCGACTGTATATCGTGAAGTATGTCAGAATTCAGATTCAATCTTCCTTGATGCTTCAAACATCTTAGTGTTCGTTAATCCAAACTGGGTGCCGGTCACAAGCACAGGTGGTACAGGAGTATTTAGTGGACCGGGAGTAGTAGGAAATTATTTCTATCCGACTACGCTTGGATTACATACGATCATATATACATACACAGATAGCCTTGGATGTTCAGCTACTATAGCAAATACCATCAATGTTATTTATTGTTGTGATACCAGTTGCATCGTAAGTGCCGGTCCGGATATAACAATATGCTCAGGTAACTATGCCGTACTCTCAGCTACCGGTTGTACAGGAAACGTTACATGGTCATTATTGACGGTTGAAGGACCTGTCGTTATTGGTCAGGGTCCGGTGCTTGATGTTAATCCAACACAGAGCTCATGTTATATTGTTACTTGTTGTTGTCCGGGTCCGATTGTATGCTGCACGACAGATACTGTTTGTGTCATTGTCAGAACGCCACCACGATTAGAATGGCCACAAATCTTTGACGAAGTTTGTCTGAATTCTGCACCAATATTATTGGATCCTGCAAATGTATTTGTGGATATTAATATGACGATGGTATCAGTACCGTTCGCCGGGGGGACAGGGTATTTTGCCGGCCTGGGCGTATCCGGATCTTATTTCTATCCTAATACCCTAGGTTCTCATGTGATCACGTATTACTATACAGATAGTGCAGGTTGTACAGGATCAATTACAAATACTATTAACGTTATTTTCTGTTGCGATAGTAATTGTGTTGTAAGTGCCGGTCCGGATATTACCATATGCTCCGGTAATTATGCCGCACTCTCAGCTACAGGTTGTACAGGAAGTGTAACCTGGTCATTGTTGACTGTTGAAGGGCCTGTCGTTATTGGTCAGGGACCAGAGCTTGATGTTAACCCTACGCAGAACTCATGTTATATTGTTACATGTTGTTGTCCGGGTCCAATTGTTTGCTGCACGACGGATACTGTTTGTGTCATAGTCAATACGACACCTAGATTGGAGTGGCCGGTTTCCTACGCAACGCTTTGCTTAAATTCTCCGGCAATTACATTAAGTCCGGGTGATATTTTTGTGGACATCAATATGACAATGGTATCAGTCCCATACGCCGGTGGCACCGGTTACTTCTCAGGGCCTGGTATTTTTGGAAATACTTTTGTGCCTAATACGCTTGGTATACATACCATCACTTACTATTATACAGATAGTGCCGGATGTACAGGCTCAGTTACAAATACTATTGGAGTGATAGCTTGTCCATGTGGACCTTGTTATCATCCGGGTATTAGTGTCATTAGTAATGGAGGTTTTGATCTTGG
Organism: Bacteroidota bacterium; assembly: GCA_004295015.1. Taxonomy (GTDB): domain Bacteria; phylum Bacteroidota; class Bacteroidia; order AKYH767-A; family 2013-40CM-41-45; genus QQVM01. The sequence continues at coordinate 1,649 of SHNE01000016.1, forward strand.
CAACACAGGCTTCAATAGCGACTTGGCTTCAACTTGTATTTGTATGCCATTTACATATTGTATTGAAACAAATGCAAATCGCAAGTGTATCGACAATCAGAATGTACCTGGTCCAAGCTCTGATCCACAGGATAATTTCCTCATTGTTGAAGGTCTTGGTTCCGGAGCAGTGTGGAGACAAAATGTTACTATAGATGCAACTGAAACATATGACTTCAGTATATGGATTAATCCTTCATTAGGTACAAATCAAATTGACAAACCTGATTTAGAAATCCGGGTTGGCACTCAAGTGATTTTAACACTAGCTGCTTCGACACTTTCGAATGGTTGGACTGAGTACAGTACGCACTTCAATGGTATCAGTGCAAGCTCCATAGAGGTTTACCAAACGAATTCAAGTTCATCAATCTTTACTTATGGAATTGATTTGATAGCCCTTAAGCCATGTATACCAAATGTGGTGATCACTTTCAGTTCAGTTTCTCATGTAACTTGTTTTGGAGGTAGTAACGGAAGCATAACAGCTACCGGATCAGGAGGAACTTCACCTTACAGTTATGTTTGGAGTAATGGTGCAACAACACAGTCAATTACCAATGTTCCGGCCGGAACTTATACCGTGACTGTTACAGATTCTTTGGGTTGTATGAACACGCGCACATTTGTTATTCTGGAACCTGCGAAAATATCAGGTGCAGCTACAAGCACAGCTGCATTGTGTAATTTACTCAATGGTACTGCTACAGTTTTCCCAAGTGGTGGTAATGCTCCATATACTTACTTATGGAATAACGGACAAACCGGACAAACCGCTACAGGGTTGGGTGCAGGTAGTTACAGTGTAATTGTGACTGATGCGAACGGTTGTACAGGAATCTTGTTTGTCAATGTTGCTTCATCCGGACTTCTTCCTTCTCCTTCCGGACCTATCTTAGGACCTGCCGGTGCATGTCGTGGTCAGAATGGAGTTGTGTATTATGTTGAGCCTGTAAGCGGAGCCAGCTCCTATATTTGGACTTTGCCTGCCGGTGTAACCGGATCTTCAAGCGGTTCAAGCATTACGTTAAACTTTAGCTCTACCTACAATGGCGGATTCATTTGTGTGGCTGTTGTGAATCCATGTGGAGTTAGTGCAACAACCTGCTTTAACATACCTGTTATTTCTGTGAAGCCATCGAATCCCGGCCTCATGAATGGCCCGGCTTATCCTTGTGGTCCGGGATTGTATACATACTCCATAGGATCGGTGTTTAATGCACTTTCCTATGTATGGACAGTGAGCGGAACAGGGGTTGCTATCATGTCAGGTCAGGGAACAAATTCTGTTGTCGTTAGTATTCCTGCCGGATTTGGGCAAGGACGTGTTTCGGTCTATGCTGAAAATTGTGTAGGCATATCAGCCAGAAGAGACTTTACAATAACGGGACTGGCCATACATGGAAATGCCTTGGTAGGGCCATCGTTTGTATGTCCGAACAGCATGGGAGTTAATTATTCTATAGCACCGGTTAATGGGGCCACATCCTATGCATGGTCTGTGAGTTCAGGTGATATGAATGTTGTGTCCTCGAATGGTCCTTCTTGCATTGTAAACTTTGGTCCGGCCTATACTACGGGTATGCTTACCGTTACGACTACCAGTCCATGTGGGACTTTTGCTAAGAGTTACACATTATTCTCAGCACCGAATCAGCCTGGTGGTATCACTGGTCCCGGCTCAAATCTATGTGGTCAGAATGGGGTAACGTATAGTATAAATGCTGTCACAGGGGCTACATCTTATATATGGTCCGTTCCATCGGGAGTCACCATCACAAACAATACCGGCTTATCAATTACCGTCAACTTTGGTCCGGGATTCACAAGCAGTGGAAATATCTGTGTGAGTGCTGCCAGTGCCTGCGGAACAAGTATTGCAAGGTGTTATAATGTTCTTGCTGCACCGTCGGCTCCGACAAGTATTAGCGGTGCCGGTTCAGTTTGTAAATCATCTTCTGCAATTACATATTCTGTATCACCGGTGGCCGGTGCAACTTACTATTCATGGTATGCTAATGGCGGTGCAGGTATAACCCCGCAAGGTATCGGCTTAAGTGCAATTGCAAACTTTAATGGCGCTACCTCAAGCAATGTTATTATCACAGCAAGGGCAAATAATAATTGTGGAATAAGTCAACCTTATAATAAGCCTGTGGCCGTAAATTTAAATTGCCGCGAGAGCAATGTTGCTTCCAATTTAACTGATAAATTTGAAGTATATCCAAACCCTAACAATGGTGTATTTAAGCTGGAGTTTGCCTTGGAGCAAAAAGAGAATTGCTCCATTCGGATTACTGATGTTCTTGGAAACATCATTCACAAAATTGATGTGGCAGCTGTAGCCGGGGAGAATTCTGTAAGCTTCGATTTGAGTTCAGCCGGCAAAGGATTGTACTTCATCAGTTTGGAAAGGGAAGGAGCAGAAATCAGAATAAGCAAGATTTCGGTACAGTAATAATTATCTATGAAAAGAGAAGCTCTGGTCTGCCGGGGCTTCTCTTTTTATTTATAAATATGGAGGCATAGTTTCATTTCGACTATCTGTATTGATTATATCTTCTGATTTTAGTTCCCGGATGTTCTAAATTATCACGATTAGTGCATCACAGCTTGTTAGGGGATGGTATTTTGCAGATTGAATAATAAAGGTTAATTTAAGGCAGTAATATTTATCACTGAATATATTTTATGGAAATTCTAGATATAAGAGTTATGCGGGGGCCAAATTACTGGTCAATCAGAAGACACAAATTGGTCGTCATGAAGTTGGACATCCAGGAAATGGAAGAACTTCCTTCTAATAAGGTGCCCGGATTTTCCGAGAGGATGGAAAAAATGTTTCCTACGATGTATGCACATGAATGTTCTGAAGGGCATCCGGGAGGATTTTTCAAGCGTGTAAAAGATGGAACATGGATGGGACATGTAGTTGAACATATTGCGCTCGAAATTCAAACGCTTGCAGGAATGGATTGTGGATTCGGACGAACCAGAAGTACAGGACAGCACGGGGTCTATAATGTTGTATTTAATTATGCTGAAGAAAAGGTTGGAATCTTTGCTGCTAAGTCGGCAGTAAGAATAGTTGAAGCTCTCATTGCAGGGAAGGAGTATGACCTTGCAGAGGATATTCAGCGGATGCGCGAAATGCGTGAAGATGAAAGGCTCGGCCCATCAACCGGTTCAATCGTTGAAGAGGCTATCAAACGAAAGATTCCATGGATTAGATTAAATCGAAATTCACTTGTTCAATTGGGCTATGGAGTAAATCAGCGACGTATACAGGCGACAGTTGCAAGTACAACAAGTAGTATTGCCGTCGAAATAGCATGTGATAAAGAAGAAACTAAAAATTTATTGGAAGCTGCGTCCGTCCCGGTTCCAAGAGGCCGGGTCGTATATGATGAAGAAGATTTAGAATCTGCACTTAAACGAATCGGCTATCCGGTTGTAATCAAACCTGTAGGTGGTAATCATGGAAGGGGTGCTACAATTAATATTACTACCTGGGATGAAGCAGTAGTTGCTTTGGCGGCAGCCAAAAGAATTTCCCGTGGTGTAATTGTAGAAAGATTTATTACAGGCTATGATCATCGCCTGTTGGTTATTAATTATCAATTTATAGCTGCTGCTAAACGTACGCCCGCTTTGGTGATCGGTGATGGGAAGAACTCAATCCAACAATTAGTAGAAATTGTGAACAAGGATCCGCGAAGAGGTTACGGCCATGAGAAAGTGCTGACGGCAATAAAGATTGACGATACAACACTGGCCATCCTAAAAGAGAAAGGTCTTACTGTTGATTCAATTCTTCCTGATGGAGAAGAATTGCATTTAAAAAGAACTGCGAACCTGAGCACTGGTGGAACTTCGACGGATGTAACAGATATTGTTCATCCATATAATGTATTCATGGCTGAAAGAATTGCCCGAATCATCGGACTGGATATTTGCGGAATTGATATAATGACTCCCGACATTCGTGAGCCAATGCATGAGAATGGGGGAGCTGTACTTGAAGTAAATGCAGGTCCCGGTTTCAGAATGCACATTGCACCTATTGAAGGCTTGCCACGAAATGTTGCAGAGCCGGTAATTGACATGCTGTATCCGCCGGGAAGCACTTACAGGATACCTATCATTGCTGTCAGTGGAACAAATGGAAAAACCACTACAACCCGTCTTATTGCTCATATGGTGAAAACTGTTGGTTTCAAAGTTGGTTTTACAACTACGGATGGAATTTATATTCAGAACAGAATGGTAGAACAGGGAGATTGCACGGGACCTGTTAGTGCTGAGTTTGTTCTTAAAGATCCTACTGTAAATTTTGCCGTACTTGAATGTGCCCGTGGAGGAATATTGAAAGCTGGCCTCGGGTTTCATAATTGTGATGTTGGCATTGTTACAAATGTTGCTGCCGATCACCTCGGACTAAAAGACATTAATACCATTGAAGAAATGGCGCGTGTTAAGAGTGTCGTGCCTGAGAGTGTATTGCCGGAAGGTTATGCCATTTTAAATGCGGATGATGATCTCGTCTATGATATGAGAAGAAACATTTCAGCAAAGATTGCATTGTTCAGTCTTGATGAGAATAATCCGCGAATCATTAAACACTGTGAAAACGGAGGAATAGCAGCCATCGTTGAAAATGGTTATATCACAATTTGTAAAGGAACCTGGAAAATCAGGGTTGATAAAGTTCTGAACATCCCACTTACATTTTCAGGAAAAGCTGTTTTTATGATTCAAAATGTTTTGCCTGCTGTTCTTGCCGGTTTTGTTCAGGGATTTAAACTGGAAGATATGCGTCTTGCCTTAGAGACATTTATTCCTTCTCCAACACAGACACCAGGCAGAATGAATATTTTCCAATTCAAGAATTTTGATGTGATGGTTGATTATGCCCATAACCCCGCAGGATTCCAGGCTTTAGCCCGTTTTCACGATAAACTTGATTCAAAACCTAAAATAGGAATTATAGCCGGAGTCGGAGATCGAAGAGATGAGGATATCGTACAACTTGGGACAGTTGCGGCTCAAATGTTTGATGAGATAATTATTCGTCAGGATAAAAATTTGCGTGGTAGGACTGAGGAGGAGATTATTGACCTGATGATGAAAGGAATCAAAGCTGAGAGTGCCGATAAAAAAGTGACGGTAATACCAAAGGAGTCAGCTGCAATTGAATATGCAATCAAGAATGCTAAAAAGGGTTCGTTCATAACGATTTGTTCTGATGTAATTCCTGATGCATTAGAGCAGATTATGAAGTATAAAGAGGATGAGGATCATTTTGAGATCCATAAAGAAGATATACCCAGTACAGTTTCAGCTTAAAATTTAACAGATTTTTTGTAAAACCCCATTCTTAATCAGAATGGGGTTTTTTCTTACATTTTATTTTGGAACAGAAAGAGAGTTTTTGTCAAATTAATTTCAATTCTTTTCTAAAGTGGAACTTTTTATGAGTTCTCTTAGTAAAACTCACTTGAATCTTACAAAAATGCCGGATTTCAGATAAAGTATTCCGGGCAATTAATTAGTGCTTCTAACTCATTCACCATGAAACCAATCGTGCGCAGGTTGATCCTTTTAATTTCGCTGGCATCAACACTAAGCATTATGCCAAGAACAACGATGGCAACACATCTTGCCGGTTCTGACATCTCTTATACATGTCTCGGAGGCAATACATACAGAGTGGAACTTACATTTTACAGAGATTGTGCAGGTTCACCTGCCCCGCTTGGAGTCGGTATCGAATTCCGTTCTGCAAGTTGTAATCAGTATTTTACCGATACATTATTAAGAGTGGTTGGAACAGGAGGGGAGATCACATATCCTTGTGCAACTCAAGTTACTTCATGTGAAGACAGTACATCTTCAATACCGGGAATTCAACAGTTTAAGTTCAGTGGAATTATTTCTTTGCCAATGCAATGTGCAGACTGGGTTATTTCATGGTCATATTGCTGTCGTAACTGCGATATAACAACCATGGTTCAGCAGAGCCCTTGTGTCAGTGGTTCTAATCCGGGAATGTACATTCAGGCAACCTTAGATAATCTGAATTTTGTCTGTAATTCATCTCCACGATTCACAAATATTCCGGTGAGCTTTGTGTGTCTGGGTCAAAGCTTCACCTTCAATCATGGAGTAACCGATCCTGATGGTGATTCGCTTGTCTATTCATTAGTAAATCCTATGCGGAGTTCTACGGATTCAATTCCTTTTGTCAGTGGATATTCTGCAAGCAATCCGATTACTTCTGTTCCTGCGCTGGGTATTAATACAAATACCGGGGATATAACTATGACACCTACTATGGTCGAAGTTGGGGTGTTGTCGGTTCTTGTTCGGGAATATCGAAATGGAGTTCTGGTTGGAAGTGTTGTTCGTGATATGGAAGTTTATGTCAGACCTTGTTCTAACAACTTGCCTACAGAAAGTGGTATCAATGGAACTAATATCAGAGATACAACCATTTGTCCCGGCACTCAAATTTGTTTTGATGTAATGTCGAATGATGTTGATAGCGGACAAATTGTAACCATGACCTGGAATCAGGCAATTCCCGGGGCAACATTTACGGTTAGTGGATTCCCATATCCAACCGGAACTTTTTGCTGGACTGCACCCGGATTTATCGTCGGAACACAAGTGTTTTCGTTTATTATTACTGTAAAAGATAATGCTTGCCCTAATAACGGGTTTCAGACTTTTTCATATAATATAAGAGTTAGTTCTCCTATAAGCTCCTTGAACACGATGCCCATTTCCTGCAATGGGGATACAGATGGTTCTTCCATTGTAGTACTTTCAAATCCTGGGAGTACTCATACTTATTTATGGACTCCGGGAGGGCAAACAACACAAGGGATTTCCGGACAAGGTCCGGGAACCGACACTGTGTTTGTTACAGATCAAAGCACCGGTTGCTCAGCTTCTGCTTCCGTCACATTTACCGATCCGGCTGTATTGACTGCCTCCAGCGGAGTTATAAATCAAACATGCGCAGGTGCGAACAGCGGAATTGCTTTCACTGCAGCATCCGGAGGCTCACCTTCTTATTCGTATAGCTGGGATACTTCCCCTCCGACTTTAAACGATACTGCCTCCGGTTTGGCTGCTGGAGTTTATCGGGTAACTATAACTGACAGCCACGGTTGTACTGTAACGGATTCTGTAACGATTCAACCAACGGCAACAGCTGTTCTCGTTTCTGTTGATTCAATTAGTCCAATGCTTAATTGCTATGGTGATAATACCGGATTTGCATCTGTTTCTGCAAGCGGAGGTATGCCGGGATATTCTTATTCCTGGAACACGATTCCTGTAACAACAGGTCAATCAATCAGTAATGTTCCTGCCGGCACCTATGTTGTGACGATCACTGACAGTGTAGGTTGTACAGGAGTTGATTCTGTAACAATCACACAACCGCCTGCTTACATACTTACAGGATCTTCAATACCTGCATCCTGCAATGCTTCTGATGGAAGCGTGTCTGTTTCTGTTACGGGAGGTACTCCTTATGGATTTGGATATCATTATTTCTGGGCGGTCTTAGGAGATACAAATGCAACAGTGAATAACTTGCCTGCAGGTATTTACAATGTTACAGTGACAGATTCTAATGGTTGTACATTATCGCAAAATGTTACACTTTCTAACGCTTCTATACCACCTCCAAATGCATTTGCACTCCAGAGTGTATCATGTAATGGAGACACGAACGGAATTGCTGTGGTTCAAAGTCAGGGTGGAACACAGACATTTTATTTTTTATGGAATACTCCCCAGGCTCACACTACAGATACGGTGACAAATTTATCCCCTGGAGTTTACATAGTACGTATTGAAGATTCACTTGGCTGTATTGCTTTTGATACCGTACAGATATTTGAACCTGCTCCATTCAGCATCACCATATTTTCTTCAAATATTAATTGTGCCGGTGATAGTACCGGTATAGCATCAGCACAGCTTATTACAGGTGGTACTATTCCTTATAGCTATAACTGGTCACCCTTCGGAGGAACTGCTTCAACAGCATCAGGATTGCCTGAAGGAACATATACGTTGGTAGTGAGTGATGCAAATGGCTGTAGCGATTCTTCTCAGGTAACTCTCTCCGAACCTCCGGCAATTGTGCTGACTGTTAATTCGATAGTCCAACCATCCTGTTATGGTAGTGATGATGCTTCCATCGATATTTCTGTCTCAGGAGGTGTTGGAGCTTATACCTATTTCTGGAATCCGGGTGGGGCAACTACACAGGATTTATCGAGTATTGATGCTGGGATTTACATTGTTTCAGTATCAGATAACATTTGTACAAAACAGTTTTCAATTAATGTAAATCAACCGCCACCTGTTAATGTCAATCCGGGAAGTGATACTGCTATTTGTGCAGGGTCTTCCATGCAATTGGCTGCTCAGTTGTTATCAGGCCAAACCGGAATTTGGTCTACCGGTGGAGGAGTTACATTTGTAGATAACACTGATCCGGGAACTATTGCAAATAATATTCAACCGGGTGATAATTATTTAACCTGGACAGTAACAGAGAATGGTTGCACCGGTTCAGCAACTATAACGATTCACAATTTTACAAGCTTCGTAATTTTTGCAGGGAACGATACTTCGTTTTGTGATGTAAGTATCTTTCAGTTGAATGGAATTATTTATAATAATTTCACCGGTAACTGGACGTCTACCGGCTTGTCAACATTTGATGACAGTACTCTTCCTAATGCCATGGTTTCGCAGGTGGATTATGGTATTGATACTCTGGTTTGGACGATAACCAATAATGCATGTGTTGCATCCGATTACCTTGTGTTGAGTGTTTATGAACCGGTTGTTGCTGATGCAGGTGATCATGTTTATGTGTGTATTAATTCTGCAGAACTTAACGCAAGAAATTTTACAGCCGGACAAGGACTCTGGTCTGTTCAGTTTCCCGGTGTAGCTCAATTTTCAGATTCAGTATCACCAAGCACGACAGTGAGTTCCATTAACAATGGCAAAACGGTTTTCCTTTGGACAATTCAGAACGGACAATGCAGTAGCTCAGATACAGTTTCAGTTGATTTTGACAGCATGTGTGACCTTGAATTACCTGACGCCTTCTCACCGAATGGCGATGGTTTTAATGACGGTTATGTCATCCGGGGACTTGAGGGTTATCCGATAAATTTATTCCGCGTCTTCAACCGATGGGGTAATGAGGTCTATAAACAATCTGATTATGTAAATGGTCAATGGATAGGTCAGAATACAAATAAGGAATTATTACCCGAAGGAACATACTTCGTGATCCTCGAAGTAAAAGACTCCGGCCTGCGTAAATCTTCTTTCGTTGATTTGCGTCGCTATGTTGCTAAATAAAAATCAGAGCATAACTCTTAACATTATTGATTTAGAAAAATACAATCCCAACCAATGAAGAGAATCATCACTATACTAATAGTAAGCCTGAGTATCGGGGCCAATGCACAGCAGGATTTACTTGTAAGCCAGTATATGTTTAATCATTTACTGTTGAATCCTTCCTATTCGG
>SHNE01000013.1 GCA_004295015.1 Bacteroidota bacterium
AGTTTTAGTTTGTGATGATGATGTTTTATTTAATGGAAGTTATATAGATGTTTGTGACAATCTTTTTACAAAAACGGATTGATTTAAGAATAATTAATACAGCGAGATCATTGAACAACGAAAAAAAACAACCGCTAACATTGGGTTAAATGAAATGGCTGGGATATTGCTTGGCGGCCGATCTGTTAATTTTTAAATATATTGCTTCGGCCGCCAAAGATAAGTTGTAGCTTCGAACTCCGCCACTTCATTAACCCGGAACGTTAGCGGAAATTTTTATGCTGGCGAACATTGCAATTAACTAACTTTATTAAAATATTCACCATGAAAAAGCTTTTGATCTTGATTTCAGTTTCTACACTCTTTAGTACAATCCTTAATGGCCAAGATATTAGAGGGACGGAAATGAAGTATTATATATCCGGATTTAACACCTATACTTTTGAATTGTATTTATATACTCAAACCAGTATTGGCACGAGCCGTGATACGCTAATAAGTATGCAAGGCGATACATTAATTGGCGTTTCAAGTCAGTTACCCAATGATGTTACGGAGTATAAGTATGTTTTTTATCATACCTACAATGGAAATGGCGTTTTTAGCATAAATTTCCCGAATGCTTTCCGAGTTTACAATATTCAAAACATAGTGAATTCATCTACTGAAAGTATCTTGAGTAGCTTGTCGTTCAAAATTGATCCTATTATGGGGGAAAGTTCAGGTCCACTGTTTTTATCCAAGCAGACCAATGTGAGTCGGGTTGGAAACAATTTCGTTCATCTAGCCGATGCAATCGATCCTGATGGTGACAGTTTGACTTATAGATTAGTCCCAACTTCTTCGACGACCTATGGTACACCACCAGGAGCCAGTATTGACTTAAACACTGGAAGATTTGAAATGCCTTTTACAACGGGTGTTTACGCCATAAATATTTTGGTTGAGGAATGGCGTCTAGGTAGTTTATTGTCTTCTACCTATCGAGAAATGCTTATTGATCCAAGTATGTTGGCAAGTGTCGATGAAGATGAGATATCTTCAATCAAAACATTTCCCAATCCTATACATAATTATTTGAATGTTGAAATCACGGATCCGATTAATTTCGGCGATATAATTTTATATAATTCTTTAGGGCAAGTAATTTTGAATAAATCATTCGACGGGCCCAACTTTCAATTTGACTTATCATTATTAAATACCGGATTTTATATAATGGAGATTAGATCTTCAGCAAGGGCCATACGACGAGCAATTGTAAAGGAATAAAAACTTCCGCTAACATTGGGTTAAATGAAATGGCTGGGACATTGCTTGGCGGCTCGATTTGTCAATTTTTAAATTATGGTTTGAGCCGCCAAAAATATTTGTAGCTTCGAACTCCGCCACTTCATTAACCCGGAACGTTATGGGTCATTTTAATGCTACCGCCATGCGAATCACATTTTTACTTCTTTTCAATTTAATTTGGTTTCAGTCAAATTCACAATCTAATATTTATCACACTTTCCCGGTGAGCGATGGTGTTTGGCGTGTGGATTGGGGCGAGCAGTCATGTTTTTCTAGTGGATTACCACAGGCAAATTATCGATATATCATGAATGGGGATTCCGTTATTAACGGTATTTCGTATCACAAGATTGAGCGTGAATATGGATCGTCCATAGGATGTGGTCCTTTTTATCCACAAGGTAATGGTTACATGGGAGGACTACGTGAAGACAGTTTAAATCGGCTGATTTATTTTGTTCCAAGAGATAGTATTAATGAAAGCCTTTTATACGATTTCAATCTTTCAGTGGGTGACACACTACCAAGTTATTTCATTGACCTCTTCGGATTGTCCTATACAACTATTACTAGTATTGATTCTATGCTCATAGGATCGGAATATAGAAAGGTGTTACATTCAATTGGCAACTCATTTGTTGAAGGAATAGGATCCTTGGCAGGTTTGCTTGAAACCCAAAGACTCGACCTTACTCCAAATTTGGTGTGCTACATTCAAGATGGTATTGAATTGTACCAATATTTTCCAGGAGTTAGTTGTGATTTAATTTCTAGTATCGATGAAAAGATGCAAACTAAGGATGATGTTGATATTTTTCCTAATCCTTTTAATACAGCATGCACAATACGTGTTGACTATAGATCCACCTTCATACTATATAATTTATTAGGAATTGAAGTCAAACGAATAAACTGTGTTGAAGGAAGTAATGTGTTGGACAGAGAACAATTCTCATCTGGACTTTATTTCTACGAAGTGATTGGTTCCAAGAATAAAAATAGAGGTCGAATTGTGATGAATTAAAACGACCCATAACATTGGGTTAAATGAAATGGCTGGGACAGTGCTTGGCGGCTCGAGCGTTTAATTTTAATATTTTGGTTGAGCCACCAAAGAAAAGTCTTAGCTTCGTAGTTCCGCCACTTCATTAACCCGGAACGTTATGCGTAATAATTTTAGCGACCGTGCATCATCGAACTTGCTGACTTTTATCATGTTTATTATGCCGACAAATGACAACCTTTGAAACAAAATTTAAGTTATGAATCAAACACATCTTCATTTATTGATTAACCACCTTCCGATTTTCGCGTCCATACTGGGTGGACTTGTTCTTGCTCATGGACTTTGGACAAAGAGCGACCAAACAAAAATTGCTGCCTATTACCTTTTGATAATTTCATCCATCGGTGCGGCTATCGCCTACCTGACAGGTGAAGTTGCCGAAGAAGCAGTAGAGAATATTCAGGGGATTTCAAAAGACCTTATTGAACAGCATGAAGATTTTTCCGTAATTGCTTTGGTGGCTTTAAGCATTTTAGGAGTTGTTTCTCTTATTGGATTTTTCCTGACAATAAAAAAATCTCCATTAACGAGAATTGTTGCGATTGTAGCACTTTTTATTTCGCTTATAAGTTTTGGATTAATTGCCAGAACCGGTTACATCGGTGGTCAAATAAGGCATACAGAAATTAACTCATCAATCAGCAATCCTGTTCAAAGTGGCGAACAAGAGCACGATGAATAACTGACCATTGCACATCATGAAGCAATCATTGCTTGTAAAATATGTTCTTCCCTTTTTCCAGTGGTATGCCTTAATGATTTTTCTTGCCATTGCGATTGACTATTTCCTTCATCGCTTTCAGTTGGTTTATGTGGGGCGTTATCTTGGTTTTACAGGAACATTAGTCATTGCCGTCTCATTTATTTATTCACTCCGCAAGCGGAAAATAATTGAAGCGGGGTCTCCGAAAAAACTTTTACTGCTGCATGAATATCTTGCATGGCTTGGTTCAATAATGCTGCTGGTTCATGCTGGCATTCATTTTAATGCCGTGTTACCCTGGCTTGCAATCCTGATGCTTTTAATTGCGGTAGCAAGCGGGTTAGTTGGAAAATTTCTTTTGAAGAAAGCAAATGAAACATTGAAAGAAAAAAGACAGGCATTAATCAATTCAGGTCTCAGCACAGAAGTTGCTGATAAAAAACTTTTCTTCGATTCCATAACAGTTGACCTTATGAAGAAATGGCGAGCAGTTCATTTGCCCATTACTCTAATTTTGGGCATACTGGCACTGATGCACATTATAACTATTGTAATGTTTAGCAAATGAAAAAGGTAATTGTTCTCGTGATAATTATTGTATGCGTTGGGCTAATGTATCAGTTTCCTCATGCAATGCTCAATCCGGGTGAGTTGGTCGAAGGGCATCAAAAATTAAATGAGAAATGTCTTTCATGTCATAATCCATTTTGGGGAATCTCAAATGATAAATGTATTTCCTGTCATAAACTATCTGATATTGGGAAGGACACGCTCAAGCTAAACGATTCTAACGGAGCAAATGAAAATATTTTATTTCACCAGCATCTTTCAAATCAGAAATGCACTTCCTGCCATACTGACCATATTGGAATGAAACCCAATATGTCTCTGAGCAGCTTTAATCATGAAATGCTGCCGATAACCATGATAAGTAATTGTAAAAGTTGTCATGGTCAACCTTCCGACAATCTTCATAAGCAATTAACAACTGATTGCAACAGTTGTCACAATACAAAAAGTTGGAAATCTTTGGTAACATTTAACCATGATATGATACAAGGTAATGCCAAAAACGATTGTGCTTCCTGCCATAAAAAACCTGATTATTCTTTCCATCAGCAACTAAAAAACAATTGCGATAAATGCCATACTGCAAGCGAGTGGAAACCCTCAACCTTTGACCATTCAACATATTTTCAGCTCGACAAAGACCACAATGTGGAATGTAAGACATGCCATACAAATAATAATTTCAGTGCCTTTACTTGTTACGGTTGTCATGAACATTCCGAAAGCAAATTACTGGAAGAACATAATGAGCATGGAATATATAACTTCACCGACTGTGCCTCGTGTCATCGCAACAGCAATAAGCATGATATTAGGATTGACAATTCCACAAATCTGAAATTAAATCAGGGTGAAGTAGAAAATGTAAAAAAGTATATAAAATCACAAGAAAAGGATAAACAGAAAAAGAAGGAAGAAAAAAAGGAGCATGACGACTAAGCCTTGCAGACATCAGACATGTGAATAGCTTCGACAGAGTATTACTACGCATAACATGGGCTTAAACGAAATGGCGGGTGAAGTGGTTAATCAAACAGTTGTGCTTTCTATAAAGTGTTGTGCTTGGCGACAGGTTAGTGCTTCTAAGCCGCCACTTCGTTAAGCCCCGAACCGTTATGCGCAATGCAAGGAGATTACCTACCATCTTACTTTCTTTGTTTTTTTTCTATGCATGCCACAACCTTCAAACAGAAAAGCAAATCGAGGGGGATACTACAATTGTTGAGCGATCTGTTTTCCGAGATACTACCTTGAATTCACAAACTGATGGCATTATTACAGATAGAGTTCTTACATGGGTAAATTATTTGGACTCGATTGGATATTCCGATGATACAATTAGGTTTAGTAACAGTTCGGCAAAAGCTTATCATAAAGTGGCAGTAAAACATATTATTGACCATCGGACATTTTATGAAATATCCTACGAGGAAACACCACTAGTTTGGTTTTCTCGACTTCATTGTGCTGATTGTGATATTGACACATCTGAACAATCAAGAAATTGGTGTGAGAGATGGAAATTGGACACGAATAATTTTATTAAGGTTAAACAAATAGTTCAGTATTTCTTTGTGAAAAAAATACCACGACGCTTTGTTGACTATGAAGGAAAGAGAACGAAAGAATTTCCAGATGGAGTAATTGAAGAATGGAAGTTTTCTGATAATATTTCAGCGAAAAAGGCTAGTGAGGAACTAGGATCAAAACAAAAAATGGTGTTTATGAATTGTGGAGCTTTTACATGCTACATAGACAATTATATGTATGTGTTCTATTCTAGGGCAGCTGCATATATGTATTCCATAGATCCTCTGTATAAAAAGTTTGTAACGGACAATAAAGCAACTATGACAAGCGGATAGCTAGAATTGCAGTTAAAAATACGAGTTGCACATGCGCATAACATTGGGTTAAATGAAATGGCTGGGACAATGCTTGGCGGCTCGATCTGTTAATTTTATAAATTATTGTTTGAGCCGCCAAAGAAAAGTTGTAGCTTCGAACTCCGCCACTTCATTAACCCGGAACGTTAGCTGAAACACAAATAACCTTTTGATCTTTGAGCATATGAAAGTCAAGTACAACAAATTTGGTTTCGTCCTAATTATTGTGACTCTTGTTTCAAGCAATGTATCATCCCAGTCCTATAATAGGTTATTGGGCACAACTAACCAATGGAACATTAGTTCAAGTTTTGAGGGTTGTGGTACATTTACATCTTTCACAGTGGGAGATACATCAATTCTCGGTATTAATTATTTTAAATTGTTTTGCTCATCATGTGGCGTTAATAATGATTCAGCATTGGTTGCATTAATCAGAGAGGATACCGTACAACGTAAGGTTTTTCTCAGGAGGTATGGATACCCAAATATACTCGATTCAACAGAATTTCTTTATTTTGATTTCAGTTTGACTTTAGGTGATAGTGTTTTTCTTAATGACCCAAATATAAATAGACAATGGTCACAGTTTAGTAATATACCACTGGATTGGTACTATGTGGATTCAACTACACTGGTGAATACTAATGTTGGTAACCGAACTCTAACCTTTCTCAGGAAAAGAAATCTTCTACTTAATGAGTATGATTATCTTCAATGGGTTGAAGGAATTGGTGCTGTATATGGATTTTATATATACAACTGCGGAGTATGCTGGAGCTGGTTGGATTTTGAGTTTAAGGACGGTCTCCAACAATTTGATGGAAGTCAATTTTTTCCTGTTTCACCTGATAACGAATGTGTGTGCAACACAATTGGAGTGAATGAGGTTGAACAAAAGGATTTGGTTTCCATTTATCCAAATCCTGTGAACTCTACCTTGTCTATTGAATTGCCAAATATTATTAATGAGAATTCATACTTAAAAGTTTATAGCATTTACGGTGATTTGAAGAAATGCTACTTTCAAATCAATCGAAATAGTATTGATGTAAGTAGTCTATCTAAGGGGATTTATTTTATCGAAATGGATTTGGGTGGTGTACTCATTCAAAAACCTTTCGTCAAAATGTAACCAGAAATAGGGGCAAGCAAGTGCTTCAGCTAACATTGGGTTAAATGAAATGGCTGGGACTATGCTTGGCGGCTCGATTTGTCAATTTTTAGATTATGGTTTGAGCCGCCAAAAATTAGTTGTAGCTTCGAACTCCGCCACTTCATTAACCCGGAACGTTAGCGGCAAGTTTAGCAAGCGTCCCTGACCAGCAAACGGACATATGGCAAACCTTAAGGACACACTATTAAATTTACAGTATCAGTATAGCAGACTTTTCAACTTAGGACTTAAAAGAAAAAAGTTTGAGTGTGTTACGACTAAGGACAAACTGTTCGCTATGAACACTTCAAAAAACACATTCCTTTCTTTATTATTTACTTTGTTTGCTTGTGGACTTTTATTTACAGGACTTATTGAGGTATTTATAAAAAAAACCGAGATAACTAGTGCCTTTGTAATTGTGATTTTTGTAATTCATTTTATCGTTGGCCTTGCAGCACTTAGACAGTTTTTGTGGTTAATAAACGGCAGACAAGAATTGACAATTGAAAATGGAACTTTAACCTTGACAAAAAAAGGTACGTTTTTAACACGCCCTAAAACATATTCGCTCGACTTAGTTTCAAATGTCCGACAAAGCGTTGACGAAGACAATATCCCTTTATTTGACAAAATTGTTGTCAATATTAGGTTGACCCGTAAAGTTTTATTTAGTCATATAATCGGACAAGTTCAGTTTGACTATGAGGGTGAAACCATTAAAGTTTTTAACGACTTAGACAGTGCCGAAAGAAAACAACTATTAACGGAATTGACAAAATGGACATAAAAACCTGCCGCTAACATTGGGTTAAATGAAATGGCTGGGACATTGCTTGGCGGCCGATCTGTTAATTTTTAAATATATTGCTTCGGCCGCCAAAGATAAGTTGTAGCTTCGAACTCCGCCACTTCATTAACCCTTTACGTTATGGGCAATAGAATTAAACTACGGAAGTAAGCATCTGAATTTTTGGTAAAATATTTTGAAGTTCATTTTAGGTTTCTGAACTTCTTGGAAGATAATTATCCGTACAATTTCTGAAATGTCTCGCCAGTTTGAAATGCGAGGCAGTGAAAGCTTGATTTTAGTGACTCGATTTTCAAACAGGCAAGGTCAGGGTTTATAATGAGACTTACCACCGCATTTAATAGACTTTATTGATATTTACTCATAGATTCACCAGCAAAGAAGCGATTTTTAGAATTCCTGAGCGTGTTTCAAACTAAGAGGCTAGTCACACCATCCTTGACGTTCAGATCCGAAGTGCACATCCGAAATTCGCTTCCGAAGTGCGCATCCGAAGTTCGGAGGTGACGTACGGAGGAAATTCTACTGCCCATAACATTGGGTTAAATGAAATGGCTGGGACATTGCTTGGCGGCTCGATTTGTCAATTTTTAAATTATGGTTTGAGCCGCCAAAAATAAGTTGTAGCTTCGAACTCCGCCACTTCATTAACCCGGAACGTTAG
>SHNE01000005.1 GCA_004295015.1 Bacteroidota bacterium
AATTGCTTTAGCCAAAACGATTTATGATCAAACTGTTTTACAACAAAAACAGGGAACAGCGAGCCTTACCGATGTTTTGTTAGCTGATAACGCACTTCGTGAAGCACAACAAAATTACCTGAATGCAGTCATTGATTTTCTGAAAGCAGATTTAGAACTTAAAAAACTGACTGGGTCAATTACTTCAATTAAAAATTAAAAATTACGAATTTAAAATAGATAAAATGAAAAAGATAATTTGGATAATAGCTGGAGTTGCTGTAGTTGGTATGATGATGTTCAAACTTTTAAGCAACAAAAAAACCACCGAAAACAGAATATATCAATACGATAAAGAAAAGCCAATTTCGGTAAGTGTTGATACAATCCGATTACAAAATATTGTTGATGCAGGCAACTATACAGGCACTTTTGAGCCGAATAAGGAAACAAAAATAAGTGCAGACATTCAAGGAAAAATCAATGCGGTTTTGGTAGATGTAGGCAGTTATGTAAGCAAAGGGCAAACTCTTATTCAGTTGGATAATTCACTATTGAAACTACAATTGCAAACGGTTGAAGTGCAAATTGAGGGATTGGAAGATGATGTAAAACGATACACCATTTTAACGGAAGCCGATGCCGTTCAAGGTGTACAGTTGGAAAAAGCAAGATTAGGGTTGAAATCGGCAAAAATTCAGAGAGCAACTTTGTTAGAGCAAATCAGCAAAACTTCTGTTAAAGCACCTTTTAATGGTGTGGTAACTGCCAAACTTAATGAAGAAGGCGGTTTTGCAGCACCGGGAGTTCCGTTGTTGCAAATAACAGACATAAGCACTTTACGCTTTACAGTCAATGTTCCCGAAAATGATTTGGTAAAATTCCAAAACAACCAAACTTACAAAATCAATGCAGATGTTTATCCCGACATTTCACTTTCGGGAAAAGTATCAATGATAGGAAGCAAAGCCAATATGGGCAACAGTTTTCCAATTCAATTTCAAGTTGCAAACACCAAAAATCTAAGTATCAAATCGGGAATGTTTGGCAAAGTTAATCTTTCTGAAAGCGAACAAGTTCAAGGTATTCTTATTCCAACATCTGCCATTACCGAAGAAAACGGGATAGCAAAAGTATATGTCATAAAAAACGGAAAAGCCGTATTGCAAGCTATTACAACTTCAAAAACTATTGGGAACAAAACGCTTGTTTCAAGTGGCTTGAATGAAAACGATATCATCGTTACGAACGGATTTATCAATCTTTTTGACGGAGCAAATATCATTACTAAATAAAATCAGCGTGCTATGAACATTACAGAAATATCAATCAAACGCCCTTCGCTGATAATTGTTCTTTTCAGCGTGTTTACCCTGTTGGGAATTATCGGCTACAAAAATTTGAGTTACGAATTAATGCCCGATTTTAACCAGCCTGTTGTGGTAATTAAAACAGTTTATCCCGGAGCAGAACCCAATGAAGTAGAAACTTCCGTTTCCCGAAAAATTGAAGATGCACTTTCTAATTTGGAGGGTGTAGATTATTTAGTAACAAAATCTTTACCCAATGCATCTATCATCATCGCCAATCTAAAATATGGTACGGATTTGGACAAAACAATGCAGGATGCACAACGCTACATAGACAATATACGAAAGGATTTACCGAAAGACATTTTAAGTCCGGTGATGAGTAAAGTGTCTCCTAATGATTTACCGATTATGTCGGTGAGTGCCACCAGCAATTTAAAACCGACAGACTTTTATCAAAAAATGAAAGATGATTATCTGCCACAAATCCAGCAACTAAAAGGAGTTGCAGAAATAACCATTTTAGGAGGTGAAGAGCGAGAAATTCAAATTAAAGTAGATAAGGAAAAATTAAAATTATATAAACTTTCATTGTATCAGGTGGTGGAGGCGGTGAATCGTTCGGGGATAGATTTACCTGCCGGAAAATTGCAAACCGATACGGAAAATAATTCGGTAAGGTTAGTAGGCAAATTCAATACTATCAATGATATTCAGAATGTTCAGGTCGCAATGCCTTTTCCAAACAGTCCTGTTTATGTGAAAGATATTGCGGAAGTAACAGACGGCATTAAAGAAATTACTTCGTATAGCCGTTACAACCGTAAAAACGGTATTGGCTTATTGATTAAGAAACAAGGCGATGCCAATGCCGTTGATGTTTCTAAACTGATTAGGGAAAAATTTCAGTCCATTGAAAAACAAAATGCCAATGCAGATGTAAAATTTGTAGTTACGGACGACAGCACCGATAACACCATTGCAGCCGTTAACTCGGTGGTGTTTGACTTGATTTTAGCCGTTATTTTAGTGTCGTTGGTAATGTTACTTTTCCTGAGAAGTTTCAGAAACTCATTGATTGTTTTGGTTGCCATTCCTACTTCCTTAATTACCGCTTTTGCCGTGATGTGGCTTTTGGGTTATACGCTCAACCTGATGACTTTGCTTGCAATGTCTTTAATCATCGGTATTTTGGTGGACGATGCTACCGTAGTTTTAGAAAATATCCAACGTCATTTGGATATGGGTAAAGAAAAAAGAACGGCAGCTATGGACGGAAGAATGGAAATCGGTTTTTCGGCATTGTCTATTACATTGGTTGATGTGGTTGTGTTTCTGCCGATTTTATTCTTACAGGTTTTTGTTGCCGATATGCTCAAACAATTTTCGGTAGTGGTTATCACATCTACGCTTACAAGTTTATTGGTAGGTTTTACTTTAACGCCTTGGCTGGCTTCACGCATCGGAAAAAAAGAAGATTTGCAACCGACTAATTTCTTCAATCGTTTTTTACTTTGGTTTGAACATCAGTTAGACAAATTTATTAGTTGGTATGGCAAAACGCTAAATTGGGTTTTACATCACAAACTTGTTTTTACAGTTTTTGTTTTGCTTCTTTTTATAGGAACAGCAGTAATGATGAAGCAAGGAATTATTGGAAAGGAACTCATTTCCACAGGCGACCAAGGGAAATTCCGTTTGGCATTAGAGTTTGATAAAAGCACTTCCATTCAGCAAAACAATTTGGTTTCAGAAAAAATAGAAAACTATATTTTGAAGCAACCCGAAGTTTCAACTGTTTTCAGCAATGTAGGCGGACCAAGCACAGGTATCGGAAGTTTGGGAGTTGGTTCTGCCAATAAAACCGAATTTACTATTCAGCTAAAATCCAGGAAAGAAACAAATAATCTTTCTACCGAAACCTTTATGCGAAAATTGCGAACTGATTTGCAAAAAGAATATTCAGGCATCAATTTTTCAATGATAACATTAGGCTTAATTCCACGTTCTGCACCGATAGAAATTACATTAAGCGGAAGCGACTTAGACCAGGTAATGCAGACAGGTAATGACTTAAAAACAGTCATTGAAAAAATACCTGGAGCAGATAATGTGCGGCTTTCGGTAGAAGCAGGAAGCCCTGAATTAAAAGTCATTCCTGACAAAGACAAAATGCAGCGTTTAGGATTGAACACGGCTTATGTGGGAATGAATTTGCGTACCGCTTTTACAGGAAATGACGATGCCACTTTAACGGAAAACGGAACAGAATATCCTGTACGGATTTGGTTGGATAAATTCAGCCGTAAAAATTATGATGATGTAAATCAACTCAACATTATAAATCCAATGGGCATTCCGATTGAAGTTTCACAGTTTGCAACTATTGAAAGAGATAATTCGCCTTCGCTTTTAGAACGAAAAGACCGACAACCTGCCGTTACATTAACTTCCGATGCACTCGGCAGACCTTCGGGAACAGTAGCAGACGATGTCGTGGCATATCTCAAAAACAATCCCTTACCAAACGGCATACAAATGACTTGGGGAAGCGATATTAAACGGCAAAACGACAGCTTCGGGGCTTTGGGTTCAGTATTGCTGATTTCATTCTTACTGATTTATTTGATTATGGTAGCCTTATACGACAGTTACATTTATCCTTTTGTTGCCTTATTTGCCATACCCGTTGCAGCTATCGGAGCATTTTTAGCCTTGAATTTATCGTTAAGCAATTTGAGCTTATTTGCTTTGCTCGGCTTGATTATGTTAATGGGATTGGTAACAAAAAATTCCATCTTGATTGTGGACTTTACCAACCAACTGAAAGCGGAGGGGAAACATTACAAAGAAGCATTGATTACCGCAGGAAAAGAACGTATGCGACCCATTTTAATGACGACTTTATCAATGGCAATAGGAATGTTGCCCATAGCATTAGCCAGCGGAACAGCAGCCGAATGGAAAAACGGTTTGGCGTGGGTAATTATTGGAGGTTTGCTCTCTTCATTGGCATTGACGGTTTATTTAGTGCCAATGGTGTACTACGGAGTAGATAGAATAAAAGAAAAATTGGGTTCAAATAAAAAACAATAATAAATGAAAGCAACAATTTTTATTATACTGACAGTTGGGTTATGTTTTTTTCTCTGTTCGTTTTCGGGAAATCGGGCAGAAACCTACACATTGACCGTTAAGGTAGAAAAATTACAAAACTCAAAAGGCGTTGTACAGTTCGCCCTTTACAACAAAGACGGCTCAATACCTGATGAAGATTACAGAAATTATTACCGATTAGAGAAAGCGAAAATCGGAAATGGGAAAGCCGAAATTACTTTTAAAAATCTGCCCAAAGGGAAATATGCCGTGAATATTTTACACGATGAAAACAATAACGGAAAGATTGATAAAGGTTTGCTTTTACCCAAAGAGGGAATTGGATTTTCTAATTATCAGTCAATAGGGTTAAAAAACAGGTCCAATTTTTCCAAAGCAAGTTTTGAATTGAACACAGACAAAACGATTAGTGTAAGGATAATTTATATGTAAGCCCCGACACAGGTGTAAGCACATTTGCAAACCGCACAAGCCGAAACACAATCCAAAGTTTGCAAAAGAGCTTATCCCTTTTCCGCCCAAACAAAATTGAATTAAAAAAAAGCTCCACCCTTTCTGAAAATAAAAAATACGCAACCGCACATCCCGACACGACAAAGACGGAGAAATGCAGTATTGACAATGGTTCACAAGGACGGTGGCCAAGAACCACTGGCTATAACAAGGGTTTTGTGAAATGGCGGGATAACGGCTTCGATTGAAACTTTTTTGCTAATTTTGAAGTCGGTGCTTCGATTGAAAGTTTGTGCAAAAAGTCCGCCACTTCACAAAGCCCCAAACCGATATCTATGATCAAAACAATCTCTTTGTTAATTATTTTTGAGTTGTAATTCATAAGGAGTTCCCCGGTTTACTACGGCTACAATTCGATGCAGTAATTTGTTTCTCACGGCATTGATTACCGACATTTTATTTTTGCCTTCTTGCACCTTGCGTTGATAATATTCATGCAGGTCGGGGTTATGCTGTACACTGCTGATGGCGGCCATATGCAGGGTCCGCTTCAGCTCTCCGTTAGCGAATTTAGAAACACCCGTTTTACCTTTGATGGATGTTCCGCTTTCATAAACAAACGGGGCTACACCGCTGTAGCAGGCCAATTTTCTGCTATCGGCCAGGCGGTTGAAGCCATGGGTGTAAATGAGAAGCATGGTGGCCAGTACTTTTCCTACGCCTTTTACGGTAAGCATTAAATCATATTTCTGTTTTAATGTTTCATCCTCGGTAATGAAGGTGAGAATTTGCTCATCGACTTTATCGAGGCTTTTCTCCAATCCATGAATAGCTTCACGATTAACTTTATCCACCACTTTGGCAGTAGATGCATCAAACTGCTTTAACTCTTCGGCACTGGTGCGAAGCATCTGAAGAGCTTTCATTAATCGCTTTCGGTTGGCCTGAAGATCTTTTAATTTCTCGAGCGTTAGCAGGCTGATTTGCATGATTTGAGCCTTGTTTTGATGCACATGTGCATAGCGCGCTATGCGTTGTGCGTCAATTTTGTCAGACTTACCCCGGATTAATCCCTGGCTGCGTTTGATTTGAAGGGAACCCTCCAGCCAGACTTTTACTTCCCGACTTACCAGATAATGAACCAGCAATCGGGTATACAGTCCAGTATGCTCCATACAACACAGCGTATGCTGATCACACTCACATTGCATTTGTTTGCACCAGGTTTTGAGATGACGAAAACCTGAAAGGTTGTTGTGAAATTTACTTTCAAACAACTGACCATCGATTTGCCGAACCAGACAGGCGTCAATACTGTCTTTGGATACATCGACCCCAAGTATCCATTCGTAGGATTGATTTTGCTGTAACTTTTCCATACCTTTTGTTTTAGATGTTTAACAATGTGAGTTTTGGATCGAAACCTTTATAATAGGCCTTCATGCCTTGAATATCTATTTGACCCCTTGCTCACGGGTTTAAAATCAGCAGCCGGACTAAATCGTTTGATAAGCCTTCAACCTGGTTGGCGGCATAGTGCTCCGGCTGCTTTTTTGTGGATAAGATGGATAACCGAAACGGTAATCCACTTACCCACAAAAGTTACTATAACTATTGCTATTTTTAGCATGAAACAAATCTAAAGGTT
>SHNE01000052.1 GCA_004295015.1 Bacteroidota bacterium
GCAAGTAAGCCGGGAAAAGAAGCCGGTATAAAAATGAAAAGCCGGAATCAGGATGAATATATCTCTGATTCCGGCTTTTTCATTGTGTGTTTTTTATTTAGTTTGATATTACAAATAAGGTTTTTACCATGCAGAAGTCTTAAAATTTTCTCCTAAACAGCTAAAAATTGTTAATAAAAGTGTTGAAAGGCGATGTCAACTCAGAGAGAAGGCAAGCCTTGATACCACGAACTTGCGAGATATTGCATATGCTGCATTCCAAGCTTCTGCAGAAACAAAAATATCGACGCATGATTTCATTTAATTACCAGGCAACAACAAAATCTATCAAGTCAAAACCTTTACAGAAAGTTTGTCTTGTCCTCTTCACAGTACTTTTATTTTTTCTACCGGTTCAAAAGACATTTGCAACACATGCTTCCGGCTCAGATTTGACTTATACATGGGTAAGTGGAAATACATTCAAGGTGACAGTCTCTTTTTTCAGGGACTGTGCCGGAGTAGCAGCACCAACGTCCATTACCTTAAATGCAAGATCAACAAGTTGTAACAGGAATCAGTCCTACACGCTTGCGAAAGTTGCAGGTTCCGGAAATGAAATCAGTTTCCCGTGTAACTCCATTTCTACAAAATGTAGCAATAGCTCTTCAATCTATGCCGGTTATCAGCAGTATAAGTATGAAGCGAATGTTACGCTTCCTCAGAAATGTTCCGATTGGGTATTGAGCTATTATGTATGTTGCAGAAACTGTGCGATTACTACGCTTAATAATCCGTGTAATGATAATATGTATGTAGAGGCAACGCTAAACAATGTGTTAGCTCCTTCAAACTCCTCTCCGCAGTTTACCAATATACCTGTTGCTTTCTTATGTACAAACCAGAGTTTTACCTACAACCATGGAGTTGTTGACCCGGATGGTGATTCACTCGTCTATTCTTTTATCACCCCTAAGACATATAATACAAGTAACAACACAGTGGGTGCTGTAACATTTATTTCTGGTTATTCGGCAACCAGCCCTCTTACATCCAGTCCCGCAGTAAGTCTGAATGCCACAACCGGAGATATAAATATGCGGCCAACATCTAATAATGAGATTGGTGTTGCTGCTATATTAATCCGTGAGTATAGAAATGGAGTTCTTATAGGTAGCGTTATCCGTGATTTGCAATTTCTGACAACTACCTGTACGTTAAACTTTCTTCCTTCTGCTTCGGGAATAAATGGCACCGGTGTTTTTTCTGCGGTGGCTTGTCCCGGAACTCCACTCTCATTCACCATTAATTCATCAGATGCAAACGCTGCTGATACCGTTATCATGACCTGGAATAATGTTATACCGGGTGGAACATTTACGACAGTAGGTGCTAAAATTCCTGTTGGTACATTTACATGGACGCCAACTGTCGCCCAAGCCAGACCACAGCCTTATACATTTACTGTTACTGTAAGAGATAATGCCTGCCCGTCAAACGGATCACAAACATTTTCTTATTCTATAGTCGTTCCTTTGGTCACAGCAAGTATTACATCTCCGACATTTAACGGATATAATGTTGCATGTTTCAGTGGAGCCACAGGTAGCGCTACAGCGGTACCCGGTGGTGGAACTCCTCCATATACCTATTCCTGGAGTCCTTCCGGCCAAACAACTGCAACTGCTACCGGATTGTCTGCTACTTCCTATACAGTTACGGTCAGGGATGCAAATTCTTGTCCGGCACCCGCATCGATTACACTTACAGCCCCTCCGGATTCTGTTTCAGTATCGATTGATACGTCAGTAAATGTAAGTTGTAATGGTGGATCTGATGGAATGGCAGGTACATCAATCGTTGGTGGCCTTTCTCCTTACACTTATTCGTGGAGTCCCGGTTTGCAGACTACCGCTACTGCTACAGGCTTGACGGCTAATTCATATTCAGTAGTTGCCACGGATAATAACGGGTGTACAAGCCAACGATCAGTTGTAATCACTGAACCAACCCCATTGTCAGGCTCTGTAGGTTCTTTTAGCAACGTAACATGTAATGGAAATGCGAATGGTGTAATCAGTATCAATGTTTCCGGTGGCACACCGCCTTATACACATTCCTGGTCGAACGGTAGGTCCGCACAAACAGTAACAAATTTAGGACCTGGCACTTTTACAGATACTATTCGCGATTCCAAAGGGTGTATGGTTATCGTTTCACAACCTATCACTGAACCGGGTGGTGCTGTTGGAATTCCTGCATCATCTCTTTCAAGCACTGATGTAAATTGTAACGGTGGAAGTGATGGAACGGCTAACATCATTCCTTCAGGAGGTACGCCGCCCTATAATGTATCGTGGTCAAATTCGGATATTGGAAATTCTGCTGACTCACTGATTGCAGGAATCTATACTGTCACCGTTGTCGATGGTAACGGTTGTACTTTTGATACCGCTATTACGATCAATGAACCAGCTGTACTGAATTCTCAATTTGTAAATTTCTCGACAACTCCTGCAGGAACTACCATTAGTTGTAATGGATTGTCTGATGGAGAAGTAAGGGTGTCTGTGTTTGGGGGAACTCCTCCTTATACTTATCTATGGTCTGATGCTTCCACGCTGGATTCCATAACGTCTAAGCCTGCCGGTACTTATTGGGTGGAAATTACAGATGATAACGGATGTGTCCATAATGATACTACAATCTTTACTGAGCCAACAGCATTTACTAACTCACTCACTAAGCAGGATGTAGTATGTAAAGGCGAATCTTCTGGTTGGATCAAAGCTAATCCGATTGGCGGATCTCCTGTTTATAGTTATTTGTGGTCACCACTATTACAAACGACTGATAGCATTGGAGGTTTACCAACCGGTTTTTATGATGTGACCATTACAGATTTAAATGGATGCCAAATTTATGATACGATTACTGTCCATGAACCTGATACACTCGTTCCGTTAATTACCTCAATTCAGTTTTTTGGTGATGTAAATGTCCGTTGTTATGGAGATTCCACAGCAACTGTTTCTGTTCAGGTGACCGGAGGTACTTCACCTTACACTTATCAATGGAGTAATGGATCGACAGCCGATACACTTTTTAATCTGCCTGCCGGAACAATTTCTGTTTTCGTTCGCGATTTTAACGGCTGCTCAATTAGCGGTGACAGACCACTTACTCAACCCGGTCCTTTTCAGTATGCAACTGTCATTAGTCATCCAAAGTGTTACGGAGATTCGTCAGGTTATATTGCATTGAACGCTTCGGGAAGCACCGGGCCATACACGTATGCTTGGTCAACCGGAGCTAATACTGATTCAACAGGAAATTTAAAATCAGGTATTACACATGTAATTGTAGAAGATTTAAATACATGCAAGGATAGCGTAGGATTTATTCTCTCCGATCCTGACTCTATGTCCACTCCGGTATCTACTTCCGATTATGTTGGTTTTAATGTTAGTTGTATTGGTGCAAGTGATGGTCATATAGCGCTTCACGTAAGTGGGGGAACCGGCGGATATTCTTATTCCTGGTCGAATGCTGCAACAACTGATAGTATTTTCGCGTTGATTGCAGCCAGCTATTCTGTGACTGTGACGGATTCCAACGGATGTACGAAAGATACAACCATTACACTTGCAGAACCGTCCGCACTGAATTTAAGTCTGACTGCCGATACATTCAGTGGAGGATTTAATGTAAGTTGCATAGGATATAACGACGGAATTGGCCGTGCTACTATCTCAGGTGGAGTAGCACCTTACCAGTATTCATGGTCAAATGGTGATGTAGCTGACACGGCAATTGGTTTACCTGCCGGTACTCATTTCCTCACGGTTACTGATACAAATGGTTGTATGGTATCTGACAGCATTACATTCACAGAGCCCATGTCCTTTAGTCTTACTGCGTCCTTGTCAGATTTCAATGGTTATAATGTTCCTTGTTATGGTGATTCATCCGGATGCGTCACCGTTGCAATATCAGGTGGGGCCAGTCCGTTTACTTATTCCTGGGATATTCAGGATTCCATAGATATGCCGATGATTTGTAATCTGCCTGCCGATACTATTGGTTTGCGCGTTACAGATGATAATGGCTGTGTTCTCGATTCAACTTTCATTCTCACTGCACCTCAACCTATAGGATTGAATGGAGTATTATCTCAGTATAGTGGATTTAATGTTGAATGTTTTGGATTCAACAATGGGTCAGTAAATCTTGTAGTAACAGGTGGTGTTTCGCCATTTACTTATTCATGGTCTACCGGCGATACTATTGAAGATCTGAACAACCTGATCGCACAGTCGTACCAGGTTCAGGTTACTGATACGAATGGTTGTGTCGATACCGCTTCTTATACTTTAACTGAACCTCCTCAAATCCAAAATTCGATTTCATCTCAATCCTCTTCCTGCGGATTGAATAACGGAGTAGCTTGGGTTAGCGTAACTGCCGGACTGAGTCCATATACTTATTTCTGGACCCCGATTGCACTCTCGACGGATACTGTATCGGGTCTTCCTCCGGGATGGCATGAAGTTGTAATTACTGATAGTGTAGGTTGTGTTAGACTGGATAGTGTAGAAGTTACCGCTCTACCGGTTATGACCGGAACTATATCGTCTCAGGTCGATAATCTTTGCTTTGGAAGATCAACCGGTTCTGCAACCGTTTCGGTGAGCGGCGGAGCTTCTCCTTTTACTTACTTGTGGACGAATGGTGATATAACTTCAACTGCCGATAGTTTGCCTGCCGGGATTGTGTCAGTTACAATTACCGACTCCAGTGGTTGTACTGAGGTAGTATCAACTACGATTACGGAAAGCATGCAAATTATAGCCAACCCTTCAAGCTCTAATGCAAGCTGTAGTTATTTGAACGATGGTTCTGCCGGACTTGTAATTTCAGGTGGCACTAATCCATTGAATGTGTCATGGTCAAATGGAGATAGTGGACTCAGCGCCGATAGTCTTGGATTAGGGTATATTGTATTTACAATCGTAGATTCGAATTCATGTACTGTAATTGATTCCGTTAATATTTTACAACCGGCTCCATTGTCAGCAACTCTGACAACTATTTCAAATGTTTCCTGTTTTGGTGCTGCAAATGCTTCAGCTTCCGTAAATCTTCCTACCGGAGGAACAGGTCCTTATTCGTATATTTGGTCAAATGGCGATACCGGACCCTTTGCAGATAGTCTTGCTGCAGGTACAATAAATCTTGTAATTACAGATTCTAATTCCTGCGTCCTGAATTTAAGTTCCACTATTACTCAACCTGCTGCTGCACTTACTGCCAACGTCACGTTTACTGATGTAACATGTTTTGGTGATGCAGATGGTTCCGCCTCTCTCACCGTATCAGGTGGTACTCCTTCCTATTCTTATCTGTGGAATCCGGGTCTTGCTACTACCTCTGCAGTTTCAGGATTATCACAAAGTACTTACACAGTCACAGTAACGGATGCTCAAAATTGTACATATACGAGCAACGTTAGTATTACACAACCTGCACAAATAATTACTGACGCCGGACAAAACATCAGTGGATGTGAAGAAGAGTACGAGCTGAATGCTGTATTAAATTCCGGTTACACAGGAGCCTGGTCATTGAGTTCAGGCTATGGTGTGATAACTAATACAATTTCTCCTACCACGTCTGTTACTCAGTTGGCAGATGGCGACAATGTCTTCTTATGGACGGTCAGTGATGGTACATGTTCCGGTGTAGATTCAATTGTTATCCATTTGCATGAAGCGGGTGAGTGTGAACTTGAATTACCTTCTGCTTTCTCTCCAAACGGAGATGGTTATAATGACGGGTTTTTCATTCGTGGAATTGATCGTTTCCCTGATAATACTCTTACTGTATTCAATCGTTGGGGAAATGAAGTGTTTCATCAGGATAACTATAAGAATACTCAATGGTATGGTCAAAATAAGAATGGCGACGACCTTCCGGAGGGTACTTATTTTGTGGTTCTTATCATTCCCGGCCTGGATTCTAAGGTTTCTACTTATGTAGACTTACGAAGAAATATTGGAAAGTAAAGATTGATTTCTTGTCAGGTAGTAGATAATAAAACGAAAAGAATGTTAAAGAGAATCATCACTATACTAATAGTAAGCCTGAGTATCGGGGCCAATGCACAGCAGGATTTACTTGTAAGCCAGTATATGTTTAATCATTTACTGTTGAATCCTGCCTATTCGGGGAGTCATGAG
>SHNE01000023.1 GCA_004295015.1 Bacteroidota bacterium
GCAAAAGCTTTTGAAGGCTTTTGCAAAAACTCAGGCATTACTCATGTGCGCATTCAAAAAGGAAAACCCACTCAGAATGGATTCATCGAACGGTTCAATAGAACATTTAGAGAAGACGTGCTGGATGCAAATATCTTTGAAAGGATAAGCCAAGTCAGGGATTTAACCAACGATTGGATGGAGGATTACAACTACAATCACCCACATGCAAGCTTAGGAAATATGAGCCCTATTGAATTTATGAATATGAAAACTCAAAGAAATCTGTCTACTTTAGCTCTGTAGGAAAAAGGGGGTACTTACATTATGCGTACGTGCAGCTAAGCTATTGGCAAAGTAATTTATTCAGCATTTCCGAGAGGTTTTGTTTGTCGTTTTAAAATAGAAGTTTTCATAAATATTTCTCTTTTGTAAAAAGTACGGAAGTTTTAAAGCTCGAAAAAAGTATCAACAAAATTGAAAGTATGAGTTCCGAAGTAGAGGTAAAGCACGCACTCATAACATCGGGTTAAATGAAATGGCTGGATATTGCTTGGCGGATATATTTCTTAATTTTTAAATTATTGATTGATCCGCCAAAATTAAGTTGTACCTTCGTAGTTCCGCCACTTCATTAACCCTTTACGTTAGCGGCAATGAAAAGAATGGTCCCTCTCTATGAATAGTTTTCGAATACTTGCGTTTTATTTTGGTTTATTATTTTTGTATTGTTTAGCCTTTACCAGTGTTTATTGTCAAAGTAAAGCCAAAATTGTCGTTATGATGCATACTGGAACTGGTGGAAGTTGTCCTGAAGGCGTCAAATTAGAGAGAAATTATAAGCTAAGAGATTCCAATTATTTTATTGATACGTACTTCAATGATCATTTTAGCATGTCGAAAAGTATTTCTGATTTACTTCCCGATACTTCATTGATATTTAATGCTATTTTTGAAGTTAGTTTGAGTGGTAAAATATCTAATCTAAAATTTGATTATGATTTGCCATTGTTAGTCCAAAAGGAGATTAAAAACTTTATATATTATTCTCTACCACCAATAAATTCTAGTTTTAAAGAATTTGAGAAGTATTGTTTTCAAATTAAACACTTTATGGTTTTCAAAATAATGTTAGATTAAACTTACTTCGGATGTTCACTGCCGCTAACATTGGGTTAAATGAAATGGCTGGGACACTGCTTGGCGGCTCGATCTGTTAATTTTATAAATTTTGTTTGAGCCGCCAAAGAAAAGTTGTAGCTTCGAATTCCGCCACTTCATTAACCCGGAACGTTAGCCCCAATGCAAAGTCGGGTCTTGATCTTTAAATTACAACTTTGAAATATTCGCTTATATTATTTTTGTTTCTTTTTATTTGCAGCTTTGAAGGTTCTTTAGGATGTGATAAGTGTGATATCGAAGTTTTATCAGTTGTTAATCAAAATATGGATAACTTGAATTTAAAGATGGTTACTGATTTTATTTGCACCTTTGATTCATCGTGTCAAATTAATGTGGAATATTCTGAGTGGAGCAACGAAACTTTATTCAAAGTGATTGACAAGGCAACCGATTTATATTTTGTAGCTTTTCAATTAGATGATGTTGAGACTTCTTTAATTTTAGATGAATTAGAGAACCCAATTATGGATGTTGATATTCAAAGAATTTATAACAGAGTGAAATCTATTCCTGTTCAGGATAGCATTAAAAGTTTGCATTTAAATTCCTTGTTGATTGCAGCTGGGAGGAGTGGGCAATTGATATTAAGATGAGATTATAGGTGAACAACGGTGAAGTTGCACTAGGGCTAACATTGGGTTAAATGAAATGGCTGGGACATTGCTTGGCGGCTCGATCTGTTAATTTTATAAATAGTTGTTTGAGCCGCCAAAGAAAAGTCTTAGCTTCGTAGTTCCGCCACTTCATTAACCCGGAACGTTAGCAGCAATGCTTGGCCAACATCGGAACTCGAAGACACGAATTAGGAATGCATAGAATTAGCCTTATACTTATACTTGGGTTCATGGCGCTTAGCAGTTGTTTGCTACGCAGGAACGCAGTATGTCCAGGTTTTAATGCGAAAATTGAAACTACACCTGAGGAACATCAACAATGGATAATGAAAGTATCTGACACAACTAAGACAATAGTGAAAGGATTTGTGGAAGATAATTTGCCATCCAAAAACGGTGAGGGAAGACCACTGCCTTACACTGATATTAAATTTATACGAGGAATTGACACTTTGAAAGCATATGCTGACTATGATGGAAAATTTTATTTCATAGCATGCGAAGCAGGAATTTATAAAATTATATACGTCTTCATAGACACACTTGTTGAAGATATTGAGCTGAGGAAAGGCTATTTGGCACAAGTAAAAGTTAAATTTGACTTTCATAACCACGTTGATCATAAAGTATCGGTAACTTACCTTGATTACGATCAAATTGACTTTGAGAATCTTTATAACTATTAATCTAGAAGGAATTATTAGACACAGGAAACTGTTTAATGCAATTGGGTAAGGGGTTACTGATAGAGTAGCACATGCTGCTAACATTGGGTTAAATGAAATGGCTGGGACACTGCTTGGCGGCTCGATCTGTTGATTTTTTAAAGAGTTGTTTGAGCCGCCAAAAATAAGTTGTAGCTTCGAACTCCGCCACTTCATTAACCCGGAACGTTATGCGATATTTTAACTAACTTTTCGCTTCAAACTAAATATTTATGAAACGATTTTTATCTCTGTTGTTTTTCTTTAACCCTATTTTTCTTTTTTCACAGTCTAATGTTTATCATCCATTTCCTGATTCAAATGCTGTTTGGAATGAACAATACGACTACTATGATTTTTATCCGTCACCAATTTGTATAGATAATTACTCGATTGCAATAACTGGTGACACAATGATAAATGGTATCTTCTATCATAAGCTTGTTACTCCATTTGTCCAGCATCAATATATTCCTCCTCATTTCATTGGACCACAAATATCAACTGGATATAAAGGCGCAATACGTGAGGATACTATTGCCAGGAAAGTCTTTTTTGTTGCGCCACATGACTCTTTAGAATCTCTTCTATATAATTTTAATTTGAATGTTGGCGATACGATACTTGCTCGAACTTTTTGTGCAGTTACTGTATCTTCAATAGATTCAATTTTAATTGGGTCTGATTATAGGAAACGGTGGGTTTCTTACGGAAGTATTCATGGCTCAGTTGAATTCATTGAAGGGATTGGTAGTTCAATAGGCTTATTAGGTTCATGGGTTTGTGAAGGAGATGGATACAGTGAATATTTAAATTGCTTTCAGCAAAATGGAGTCACACTTTGGCCTTCTTCTTCTACGGGAGACTGTAATTTAATAACCACAATAGATGAGCTATTGAGTCCAAAGGTGCTATATAAAATGTCTCCGAATCCTTTTGGAGCATATTCAAAAATTGTTACATATGCAGAATTCGATCAATTAGAGATTTTTAATTCAATCGGGATTCGAGTCCGAACGGAAAAGCCGGAGGGCAATGAAATAATGGTTGAGAGGGGGGCTCTACCTGTCGGAATTTACTTTTTTATACTTGGAAGTAACAATAATTATAAGGCAAGTGGAAAGTTTATTATTAATTGAGATTTCAGTATGAAAGAAAACATCGCATAACATTGGGTTAAATGAAATGGCTGGGACATTGCTTGGCGGCCGATCTGTTAATTTTTAAATATATTGCTTCGGCCGCCAAAAATAAGTTGTAGCTTCGAACTCCGCCACTTCATTAACCCGGAAC
>SHNE01000009.1 GCA_004295015.1 Bacteroidota bacterium
CGAATTCCCTTTTAAAATCAAGAAGATGAAAACTCATTTCAAGTTCCAAAGCCCTTTGATAAATCAATTCCTGAAAGCCATTTCCCAGTGCTTTGTGCACGGTCATTGCATGTCCAATAATTTCTCTCGTTAATTCTGCGTGTTTCATCTGATATTAATCATGACACCAATGTAAATCAGATCAAGTTTGTTCACAACCAATAAAAGCAGGATAATTAAAAAGCATTATTTTTTAAAAAGAATATTCAATTAATTATATTAACGAATACGAACACGTCAATTTCCCTTTCCCAAAAATCCAACACATCCCACAAATCCCAGTTCAGACAATTTTCCATCTCTGTATAGCTGAACAATGTCCACTATCCGGTGGCAAGGCAGTTTATCGTGCACGTGCTATGTACTCTATAATAGATCCTGAAAAAACCTATGATAATGCAAATATCTGTTTGAGCCAAGGTATCTTATATCGTACGCAAAAGAATCAGGATGTTCCGACTATTTTCAAGATTTTCCCCAATCCGGCTTATGATCAAGTCACCATCAGCTACCACATTGGGGAGGAGCAAAAAGCAAATTTAATAATTCAGAATTGTTTAGGCCAATCCTTACAGCTACATGAATTGAGCGGGGACCAATCTGAGTTAAATTTAAATATTCAAATGTTGATGAGCGGAATCTATACTGTTAAAATAGTCCTCGACAAGCAGGTTTTGCAACAAGAAAAACTGGTAATACTGAGGTAATCTGAGGTATTTTTCAGATATTTACTGTATGAGAAAATTATTGATGCTGTATGTTGCTTGTTTATTGATGTGCAGTCAGAGTATGCTTGGCCAAGGGGTTGATAATCTATGGATGATGGGATATAACGGAGGGGGTGGTGGATTAAATATTGATTTTTATTCAGGCACACGAAATGTATATCAATCACCAAGAAATTTACAGTTTCTCACGACCTCAGTAACACATTGCAACGAAATGGGAAATCTGCTCTTTTATTCTAATGGAATTTACATTGCAAATGCATTGAACAATATAATGCTGAATGGCGCTGATCTCAGTCCTAGTTATTATTCTACCAATGTTGGATACGGATTGTTTATCCCTCAAGCGGCCCTTGCAATTCCCTGGCCAGAAAATCCATCAAAGTACTTTCTATTTCATAATACCGTCGATGATAGTGTTGCCTATTCGTATCGACAATATTATTCTGAAATAGACATGAGTTTAGATGGTGGACTTGGAGCGGTAGTAAGTAAAAATAACGTACTGGTCGCTGATACATTGATGTATGGTAGGCTCACTGCAGCCAAACATGCCAATGGAAGAGATTGGTGGGTTGTTTTTCATGGGGCGAAGAATGATGAATATTATGTATATATCGTGGACCCAAATGGAATTCACTTTCATGCAATTCAAAAAATTGGAGGTAATCTTTTCAAGGCTCAAGGACAGGTTTGTTTTTCCCCAGACGGTAGTAAATTTGCATTATATGATCCATTAAATGATTTACATCTTTTTGACTTTGATCGATGCTCTGGAATTTTTAGCAATCCCATTCACGTGAGCATAAATGACAGTGCAGCAGGTGGTGGAGTCGCATTTTCAGCAAACTCTCAAGTATTGTATGTTTCGTCCAGTACTTATGTTTACCAATATGATTTAACCGCGTCAAATATTCTTTCTACTCAAACAACAGTTGCAGTTTGGGATACATTCTATTCCCCTAGCCCTCCTTTTGCAACAACATTTTATTTGGCTCAACTAGCGCCAGATAATAAAATTTATTTAAGCAGTACAAATGGTGTGGGTACCTTGCATGTTATAGATCAACCGGATAGCCTAGGGTTGGATTGCGGTGTCTGTCAGCATTGTATTTCTCTCCCTGTATTTAATGCAACGACCATCCCCAACCACCCTAATTATCATCTCGGCGCATTAGGTTCATCAATTTGCGATAGCCTACCAACTGGAATCAGGAAGCCTCTCAATGAAAGCGAGGATGCCTATACCGTTTTCCCTAATCCTGTACGTGATAAATTATATGTCCGCAGCACTACTCAAAACCAGAGTGCTGAAATTATTATCTATAACTCCATCATGCAAACATTAAGTATTCCGATAACGTTCCGGGTTAATGAAGTGGCGGAGTTCGAAGCTACAACTTATCTTTGGCGGCCGAAGCAATATATTTAAAAATTAACAGATCGGCCGCCAAGCTATATCCCAGCCATTTCATTTAACCCAATGTTATATGCAATTTTTCTACATCCTCTTTCTCTTCAAACTAATGAAAACGAGTAATTTTCTTCTTCTATTCTATAATAATCTTCAGATTGACTTGAAGACTGTGATTATTGACAAAATTTAAAAAATATACTCCTCGAGGTAATTGACCTCTACTAAACTCATAGACCTTTACTCCCTCAATTTTCTCAACACGGACTAAGGAACCTTGAATTGAATATGTTCTCATTGTAGAATTTCTATAATTTTCGCCTAAATCAATTTTTCCATAATCACTAATTGGATTTGGAGAAATTACAACTTCACTGATCTCTATAGAGTTTTCCAATACCCCTGCTATGCAACTTGAAATATTGGGAGGATAGGAAAAACCA
This sequence comes from Bacteroidota bacterium, assembly GCA_004295015.1. GTDB lineage: Bacteria > Bacteroidota > Bacteroidia > AKYH767-A > 2013-40CM-41-45 > QQVM01. The sequence goes on from SHNE01000009.1 coordinate 2,625, forward strand.
GAATCTGTCAGCATACATTCCAAATAAGGCCCTCCAGATACACACAAAACATTACAGGGTTCTAAAAAATAATGAATAGCTCCTACTCCCTCGATCCATTGTGCGAATGAATTAAAATAAAGAATTCTGTGATAGCCATCAGATAATAAAACTGAATCAACCAGATCAACAATTGCAGTATCATTAGCACAAACAGCTCCTCCATAAGGACGAATAACACTATCTCCAAGGTTAAGATTAAAATTATACAATACAACCTCGTTGGAAGATGTGTCAGGAATAAAGTAAATTATTTTTCCACTCTCTCGAAGGGCCCCTGCATAGTTGGAGTTTTCAAAAACCTTCTTATAATTAAGACCCAAAATGACAGTATCCCCATTAAAAGCATATGTTGCATAATAAGGACCATGTATGTCAGTATATACCCAATTCGCATCAGAAGTTGGAAATGGGTGATACACGGAAGATTGTCCTTTAACTAAAAAAGCAGAAAAAAAGATCAACAAACCAAAAATCTGTTTCATACTTAAGAATTTAATACCACTTGTAAGAATCGAATAGTTAGCCAAAATTGCATATAACTCTTATTAATCAGGGAGAATATACTGAAGTAAATACTTCAAGACTTGTTCCCGGGGTTTATTTTTTGGAGATTGTTTCGAAAGGGGAGAGGGTTGTGAAGAGGTTTGTGAAAAATTAAAATTGTCTGAACTGGGATTTTTGGGATGCATGGGATTTTTGAGAATTGATTCGTCCTTCTTTGAAGCCTACCAGGAAGATAAATTAATTCCAGTTTATTTAATGTTAATTATTTCGAGACGCGCCTTGCTCTCAGGTTTTTTTTAATGATCTCACTAATCCAAAAAAATCTCACAAATCCCAGTTCAGACGATGTGCTGGAACTTTAAATTTTTGAATCGATGAAATTCCAGACTTTTTGAACCGAAATTTATCAGTAGTCCAATTTCGAGATTATAGGCTTCGAGGTAATTTATGGCTTGTGAAAAATGAACCGGTTCCAAATTGATGAGGGCTTTTAATTCAACC
>SHNE01000054.1 GCA_004295015.1 Bacteroidota bacterium
TGGATAATGATGGGGCACGAATTTTTTCTCGCGAGTTGGAACTGTCTGCCGATGGAAAATGGTTGGCCTGGGCAAGCTATGCAAAGGGAAATTATGGAGGCGGTTTCCCCACCCAACAGCGCTATCACTATTTGGCATTAGATGGCAACGGAGATGCAGATGTAACCACTTATGGAGCCAACGTTTATCAGGAGTTTAATATTCCCGGAGCTAATTATAATCTAAGCACATCAGGTTTTCGCGGAGTAGAGTTTTATCAAGATGGTAGCACCACAAAACTTTTTGTAGGAGCAGGCACTGACGGTATTTATTCTGTGGATGTTGCCATTCCTTTTAACACCAATCAAACACCTATCTCTGTGACAGGATCAAATAACCCTAATACAGTACTGTCCTTCGGATTTTCACAAATAGAATTAGCCAAAAACGGTTACATGTATGCATCTTCTTTAATGGGTGGAAGTTTCGGCAAGAATATTGGAGCATTCGCCCCTAGCATTGTATTACCTGTAATGTTAACAGGGAATGAGCCATTTGCATTCCCCAATCCGCCAAAAGCAGACTATACACTAGGAGGTGTAAACCCGAATAGTACGCTTTACACCCTACCCGATCAGATAGACGGGCAGGATTATAGTTCGATAACACCATCTGTTTCAGCACAGGTATTAACCACGCATACATTGAATTATCCTGCCAATGCAAGCACCAACCAAACCGCTACATGGAGTTATGGTACATCAAACAATCCATTGGGAGTAAGTGTGCCAATACATGTAACAGGAGAATTACGTATAAGGCAAAACTCCAACCTCACTATTTCCGGTATGACGTTTAAATTTAGTCCGGATGCTAAAGTTATTGTAGAGCCCGGCAGCACGCTAACACTTACAGATGGTACGTTGTTAACGTCAAACTATATGGGCGACCCATGTAATGTTGCCTATACCTGGCAGGGTGTAGAAGTATGGGGCAGCCAGAGCAATCAAAGTCAGAATATAATGCCGCTTGCAGTGGGTAAGCTCATAATGAATAATTCAACAATAGAATATGCAATATGTGGTGTCCGCGCGCAAAAGTTTTATAACCCTGCCGTGAATTTACACAGAGGCGGAATTATTGTTGCCACTACCGGAGCTACATTTAAAAACTGCATTATGGATGTGGAGTTTTTGCCTTATGTAAATTTATATAATGGCAAGAATTATGGCAACAGGAGTTATTTTACGGAGTAAATTTTATGAACGATAATAACTATATTTTTTCAAATACACCGCAGCATGTATATATAGATGGTTGCACAGGCATAAGTTTTTTGGGTTGTCAATTCAACAATCATAATTCAGTGGTAATGTTTAACAAAAAAAGTATGGGAATCAAATCCATGAATAGTAATTTCATAGTTAACAATGGTACATCGTTTAATAACTTATATAGGGCCATTGATGCACGAAGTACCGGAGTACCCATTTCCTTTACTGTGGCAAACAGCACTTTTACCAATAATCAAACGGGGATATATACCAGCTACGTCAATAATTTCAATCTGTTGTTAAACACATTTAATGTAGGTGGAAATCAAATGACCGGAGCCACAGTACAGTTAGGCATACAAAACATGTATGGTACAGGCTTCACTATTGAGGAGAATCATTTCAACAAGTCATACAACCCAGCATACAATCCTTCAAAATTTGGTATAGCCAGCTACCAAACCGGCACATCGAGTAATCAGATATATAAAAACACTTTCAACGAAGTTAACTTTGGAAACTATGCATGGGGCATCAACCGCAGCAGTACAAATCCAAACTTTCAGGGACTTCAATACTTATGTAATGAGAATACTCAAAACGTAAATTATGATTTTTATATATATACCTCAGGCGAGACAACGTGGGATGGCATCAGGTTGAATCAGGGCAGCTTGCAAAGTCCTGCGCGAAACACTTTTTCTGTAGGCGGGGTAAATCAAGGGAATGATATTTACAATTTTTCACCAGCACAGCTAAGTTATTATTACCAAACCGGCAATACACAGCAGACTCCGGTAAGTACGTATAAGGTAACAACAATTCCAATAAGCGGAAGTGAAACATGCCCATCCAATCTGTGCGATCCACCTTGTGCATTGAGGCCCTTAGATGAGGTAGAGCTATCACAGTTGTATATGGAATATGATTCTGCCGAGACGGCCTATTTGAATTTACTCTATACATATAATACGCTTATGGATGGTGGCAGTACAAACAATCTGCTGACACAGATACAGCAAACATGGTCCACCGAGGCAACAACATTACGAGACGAGTTGTTGTTATTGTCACCTTATGTATCGCAAGAGGTTTTGCGTGATGTTGCAGGCACAGGCATACTGCCACCAGCCATGCTATTGGTAGTATGTATGGCCAATCCTGATGCAACAAGAAGCGAAGATTTTTTAGACTATTTGCAATATGATATACCATCACCCCTGCCATCATATATGATAGCCGCCATTGAGACAACGTGGGATGTAGGCACCTCGCGCACAGTAATGGAAAACACACTAGGCGACTACAATGAAAAAATGGCATTGGTGTCAAACAAGATATTATCAGATTTAAATTATAAGAACAACCAAACTATTGAAGAATCGAATCCGGGCGACACCACCAATATTTCACAACAAATAAATTATTGGTTAAATCGGATTCAAACTCTGGAGGCAAAATATGAGATGGCAGAACATTACTTTGAAGAGGGCAGCTATGCATTGGCAGAAGATGTTTTACTATCCATACCACTATGCTACCGATTGACAGAAGCAGAACAACAAACCTTAACGAGTTACAACTACATTTATCAATACAGAAAGAATCTTTTAGATTCTGGAAAAACCTTGTCCATGCTGGATAGCAGTCAGATCAATGAGTTGATTTTATTTGCAAATAACAACGCAAATATAGCCGGAAGCATAGCTGAAAACGCACTATGTTTTTATTATGATATATGTACACAGGATAATTATGATACCACAGGTACAGGAAACAACAGACAAATGCGAAATACAAATATTCCTGCAGCGCATTTTCAGGAGGTGCAAGATGTAGTGGCATGCAGGGTGATGGTTTTACCGAATCCAGCAACTGACAAGGCAACATTTCAATATAGCATCAACAGCTTAAAAGATAAACCAGAGTTTGAGATAAGAGATATGACAGGACGAGAAATAATGAAGGTGAGGATAACAGAAAAAGAAGGTGTAATAGAATGGCAGACAGTTGTTGTTAAAAGCGGTATGTATTATTTTAGTATAAAAGCAGGTAGTAAAACTTTGGCAAGAGGGAAGTTGACGGTGAGAAAATAAAAAGATAGCATCCTCATAGGAGAGTGAAACAGAAGTCATTCTCCTTAGAGGATAAAACTGTAAAGAAATTAAAAAAGTGTACTTACAATGGAATAACATAATTCAATCAACCAAATATGAGTAAAAAACAACTAAAAAACATACGAGCAGTCCTCATTCTATTTATTATTTTGTTGAACACCATAAAAGTGCAAGCGCAAAACACTTTCGAAAAAATTATTGATACGTTAGGCTGTTACGGAGTTCTATGTATTCAGGAAACTTTTGATAACGGATATGTTTTTACAGGAACTAATTCTATTAAT
>SHNE01000003.1 GCA_004295015.1 Bacteroidota bacterium
TACAAACCCAACCAATGAAGAGAATCATCACTATACTAATAGTAAGCCTGAGTATCGGGGCCAATGCACAGCAGGATTTACTTGTAAGCCAGTATATGTTTAATCATTTACTGTTGAATCCTGCCTATTCGGGGAGTCATGAGTACATGATGGCCACCTTGCTCTACCGCAAACAATGGGTAGACTTCAAAGGTGCACCGGAGACTCAGGTAGCCTCTCTCCACGGTCCCTTGGGCTTATCACAATTTGGCTGGGGAGCCTTGATAAGCCACGATAAGATTGGAGTCACCGACCGCACGGATGCTTACCTCAATGCAGCGTATCATCTGAAAGTTGGTGCCAAACTTCGTTTATCCCTGGGCCTTCGCGGCGGCGGCGGTTACTATAGTTACAAGAACAGTGACCTGACTTATTGGGATGAAGGCGATCCTGCCTTTGCCGGTAACCGTGTAAGTAAGTTTTTACCCAATGTAGGGGCAGGGCTTTATCTCTACAGCAAGAAATTTTATGCAGGAGTTTCTGTACCCACGATCCTTAGTTATGATCCAAGCAAGAGCTTAAGTCTTGATGTAAGTGGAGGCGAAGTGGTACCACATCAGGTTCGACACTATTTTGCCACTGTAGGAACGGCTCTTGAACTGAGTCAGGATGTGGTGATGAAACCCAGTGTTCTGGTGAAGTATGTAGATAAAGCACCTGTTGAAGTTGATTTTAATTTAAACTTTCTTCTTGCCAATACGGTTTGGATCGGGGGAAGCTACCGGACGGGAGACAGCTTTGTAGGTATCCTTGAATTGCAATTGAGTAAAAAACTCCGACTGGGTTATAGCTATGATTTTACATTTACCGATATCAAGGACTATTCCTCAGGATCTCATGAAATCATGCTGGGATATGATTTTGGCTATGATATCATGAAGATAAAAACACCCCGTTACTTTTAAAGAAGAAGAAATAGATTCTGATCCAGTGGGATTGGAACGCACCAAAAAAAGAATAACGATCTCCGATGAACAAACGTTTTTCATATTTATCTGTACTGACCCTGGTGGTATTCTTACTGAGCTCCTGTGCCAGTTATCATGCCCGTCAGGGTAATCGTCTGTACCGTGACCTGGCTTATAGTCAGGCGACCAAGGAATATCAAAAAGCCTTAGGCAAGAAAAGCATACCACAGGCCCAGATCAACTTAGCGGAAAGCTACCGCCTGATGAATGATCTGTCCAAAGCCGAGGAAGCTTATTCCAAAGTTGTTCAGTTAAAGGAAGTGGAGCCGATTCACCGCTTGCGTTATGCACAACTGTTGATGCGTAGCGGAAAATACGAACAGGCTAAGAATTATTTTGATCAGTACCTAGGCAGTCAGCCAAACGACCACGCTGCACAGAAACAACGTCAGAGTTGTGACAGCATCAGCTCCTGGAAGCAAGATAGTGCCCGCTATACGATCGAGGTCAGTAAGCTCAATACGGAAGGTTCCAGCTTTTCCCCGGTATGGTATAGAGATGGAGTAGTTTTTGTCAGTGACAGAAACAGCAAATCAAAAACCTATCAGTGGACCGGTCGTCCGTTTTTAGATCTGTATTATTCAAAGAAAGATCAGAGTGGGAATTATGGAACAGCCATGCCTGTTCAAGGAGATGTCAACGGAATGTATCATGAAGGTCCTGCAACGTTCAGCTCCGGGAACGATACGATCTATTTTACACGGAATAATTACGTGAAACGTAAAGCGGTGAAGTCAGATCAGGATGTGGTGATCCTTCAATTGTATGAAGCCTTTAATAAGGATACGACCTTTAGAGGGCTTAGCTCACTTTCTTTCAATAGCAATGACTACAGCACGGGTCATCCAAGCTTGAGTGCCGATGGTCAGACGATGTACTTTACCAGCGATATGGCCGGAGGAGAAGGAGGCAGTGATATTTATATGATCAGGAAAGAAAACGGACAGTGGGGCAAGGCACAGAACCTTGGCAAGCAGATAAACAGTCCGTACAATGAGAGTTTTCCGATGCTTTGGAAAGACAGCCTGCTGTACTTTAGTTCCGAGGGACATTTTGGACAAGGCGGTCTGGATGTATTTTATAGCAGCAAAAATGCAGACGGGAGCTGGTCAATGGCACAGAACATGGGCTATCCTTTTAACAGCAGCTACGATGACTTTGGAGTGGCCATGAATGCAGATGGTACAGCGGGCTTGCTCAGTTCCAACCGCAACACGCAAAACACGCAGCTGGATAAGATCTACAGTTTTACTATCAATGACCTTCGCTTTAAGCTGGAAGGAATCGCAGTCGAGAAGCAAAGTCAGCTGCCACTGCCGGGAGTAGTGGTAGAGCTGACGAATCGCAAGACGGGAGAGAAGGAAAAAGTAACTACAGGCGAGGATGGGAAGTTTTTCTTTAAACTAAATCCGAACACGGATTATTCGGTTGTAGGAAGCAAGGATAGTTATTTTACCAATACCGAACCAGTCAGTACGGTAGGTAAAGTGCAAAGTGAGAACATGTTTGTGAAGTTGAAGCTGGAGATGGAACAGATCGTAGTAAACAAGCCGATCGTATTGGAGAATATCTATTATGATCTGGACAAGTATGATATCCGTGAGGATGCAGCGATCGGATTAAATAAGTTGGTCAGGATCATGGAGGATAATCCGGAGATCAGCGTGGAGCTGAGTTCACATACCGACTCACGGGCAGATGATAAATATAATAAGACCTTGAGTCAGAAACGCGCAGAGGCAGCCGTGAGCTATATCGTAGGCAAGGGAGTGAGCAGTGAACGGATTACGGCCAAAGGATATGGGGAAACGATGCTGGTAAACAGATGTGCCAACAAGGTTGCATGTACAGAGGAAGAACATCAGGCCAATCGCCGTACGGAGTTTAAAGTTACCCGGATGAGCAAGTAAGCCGGGAAAGTAAGCCGGTATAAAAATGAAAAGCCGGAATCAGGATGAATATATTTCTGATTCCGGCTTTTGTTTTTTCAACTATTTTTTATCCTTTTACAACTTTTGTTGATACTTTTTTATTTTCAAAGATTAAATCAAGAGAATATTCTCCACTGGCAATGTTTTCCTGGTCACGAAAAATGTGTACGTTTTTTCCTTGAGGGGCTTCAAAAGTTTTTGTGGATATGATTTTACCATTTGCGTCTACCAGTTGAATCCAAACTCTGCCCGAATGTGGTAGAAAATAAGACAAGTCAAATGATTGTTGAAACGGATGTGGTTTCACAGTTTCAATAGCAAGACCTTTATCGGTTTTAAATCTGACAGCTGATAGGGG
>SHNE01000038.1 GCA_004295015.1 Bacteroidota bacterium
CATACTGCTGCAGTATGTTGACAATCTGTGTTTCGGTAAATCTTGATTTTTTCATGGCTCATTAAATTTAGAGATTTGTTTTAAATTTCCCTACTTTTAATTGGCCGAATTTTGGGGGAGCTTACAATTCCACTTTATTGAAGGGCCTTCGGATATATCTTATTAATCCTTTTTAATGGTCTTGAATAGAGCGCGCACAATCAAATACAAAAACCACCAATATACCAGCCATATAATAATCTGGATTAGGTATGGAATTATAGAATTCGTGTATAACAACTCAGTGAGCTCAAAAGGTTCCATGGAAAGAAAGAGAAACCAATGATTATTAAATCTATCTTCTATCGAATCAAATAAGTGGAATTGTAGTACAGGAATTCCACAATATATTAAAGTTGAAATTCCTGTATACAATTTCAATTTAGTTTTTTGGGCCAACTTCCCTTGGTAATTTTGTTTTCTTATTTCCATTTTCGTCGTTCCCTTTTAAGGACTCAAACCTCTTAAACCACTTTTTCCCAAAAGTGCTTGCATTCACGGCCTGTTTAGTAATGGCTTTATTAGTTACAGCATCATTTTCTTGTCGTTTATACTTTTCTTCAATTTTCTTCGCATTCTTTATGTACTTGACATTTGCCGGGGTCGACCTGTCATCTAATATTCCAGAAAGGCCCGACAAATTATCAAGATCAAAATCTAAATCATGTTGTTTAGCATTTGCATCAGCTTCATCTATTGGCTCTAAACTGTAGTCATCATATAATTTGTTTGGATTTTGCCCTTTCTTAGGTAGCTGAGGATTTTCTCCGCCTTGATAAATGCCATATAAATTTTTCTTAAATTCCGTCTTAGTCTGAATCGTATTTTCGACGGAATTAACATAAATATAATTGTACTGAATTCCGGGTCCTTTTGTCTCTTCATTTTTTAATTCGTAATCTTTAGTCACTGAGATTTCAGTTACATTTCCATCAACCACTAAAATTGTAAATGTAGCATACTCTAACCCATCTAAATCAAACCCGTCAATGGTTCTGTTAGATGCAAATTGATATGGGGTGAGGTACGCAAATTTAGAAGTAATGGGGTCAATACTTAAAAATCTGCCGATTCTAGTATTATAAATTCTATTTCCATAATCTTGTTGAGTACCTCTACCATTCACGGTATTATCGTTTTCCTTCCCGTTAAACCCAAAACGGTAGTTCTCACTTGTAAAACTTCTCCCCTCCATTATCATCCCGAAGGGATATTCATTTAGATCTTCTTGTTTTAATTTTCCAAGTGAAAACGCCAAGTAAGTTTGAGTAGGCAAGGTGGCTGTCAATATGAAGGTGGAATCCTGAGCAGAAGGTGAATGATTTAAGCAGAGACCGAACTACATGCCTAGATTAAAATGTGATGTCGATATGGCCAATTACACAATATTCAACTTTGTCACTTTGAATCTGAAATATAAGCGTGCCAATTGCTTCGTTTGGTGGAACATATCTTGTCGTCCGACTTAAAAATTTTGGATTGATAAAGAAGTAGTCATATGTCTCATTTTCAAATCCGCTCAAGGTTGATTTTCTAGAGGGTGCACCCAAGTATTCTATTAAAGAATCCTTATTAAAGGCGTTAAAATTATATTTCACTAATTGACGTACAACAAGGTCTCGGTATCCATTATTTGCCATACTATCATTTTTCCAAAAATAGCTAATTGATTCAAGAAAATTTACTAACTCCTTTTTATCATTAAAATTAGTTTTGATGTGACTTTGCGTACGACAACCTATACAAATCCATAGACACATTATAGTAAGTAATTTTTTCATATCACAAATTGTTGGTCATTGCTTATTTCAGGATGACACCACTTGGTTTTGACCCAATGTTCTTGCGCCCATTTTTTATCATTTCTTTGCTGCTAAAAGATTTTCCGTTTCCATTTTCAATTCTTTGCAAATCAGTTTTGCTCACTCTTCTATTCTTTTGACCATTGGGATTTCCAGTTTCAAACATTATAGAAGTTGTTTCGTTTTTCAAAGCATGCCCAGCAGTTGTTGGCATTAATTTTGGATCCGTTGATTTGGCATAATAATTAAGAAGGTGTCCAAATTCATGAGGTCCTTCAGAATCGCCGGCATTTAAAACAGAATTAATATCCAATGTCCCATAATTAAAAGACAACCCATCACTCTGTGATAATGGGAAAATAGGAATCACTCTTGAACCAGTCCCATCATTGGTCACCAATAGAAAATTAGCGGAGTAATCATCTTCTTCTTTGGCCTTTATGGCAAGTTCTTCGGCTGCGGAAGTTGATGTCACAACTACTTTAACTTCAAAAACTAAAGGAACCATTTTGCCTCTGTAATAAGCTGTACCTTGAGCCATTCCGTCAGGATGGTTCCACTGGTCGTTAATATCCTTCTCAATTTTAGCACCGAGTGCTTTCATTTGTTCACCATCAACTACTTCAGAATAAATGTATATAATACTTGTCACTTTCAGGAACGTCTTGCCACTCTTTTCATCTTTCTCTTCAGAAAGCACTCCACCTTCGCCGGAGGGGTCAATTATACTTATTGGGTTGTTGAAAAATGTACAATAGGTACTATAGCTTGGATATTTAGCCTCCTTGGGGTCACCAGACATCCATCGACCAGTTCTAGGGTCATACATTCGTTCTCCGAAGTCATAAGAATTACTATTCATACTTTTAACTTCGCTGTCTTTTTCTTCTCCATTAAACCCAAACCGATACTCCGAAGCACTAAAACTCCTGCCGTCCATTATCATCCCGAAGGGATAATGATTTTGTAAAACATTAGATACAAACAAATATAAAAATTATTTGAACTATATGATTGGGTTTTGAATTTTAAAAACTACATAATGGTT
>SHNE01000031.1 GCA_004295015.1 Bacteroidota bacterium
TTCTATTTCCATAATCTTGTTGAGTACCTCTACCATTCACGGTATTATCGTTTTCCTTCCCGTTAAACCCAAAACGGTAGTTCTCACTTGTAAAACTTCTCCCCTCCATTATCATCCCGAAGGGATAATGATTTTGTAAAACATTAGATACAAACAAATATAAAAATTATTTGAACTATATGATTGGGTTTTGAATTTTAAAAACTACATAATGGTTTAATAGAATGGCCAGTTGCATATAATGAACTCGCTATGGATTAATAAAATTAGTGCTGTGAAAACCTTGGGTTAGTTTGCATTAGATAACATAGAATTAAAGGAGTCCATGTTCATCGCGACTCCAGCTATTCTTATTGAAGAATTAACATCATAATTTACTATCGAAAGTAAATGTATTCTGTTCCACACAGTGCACAAGAAAGGCTGCAAAATAATTGAATGTTATTTTGAGGCGAAGTGTCCAATTGACTATATTCCAAAGGTCTCGATGAGCTAATTTTAAGCTGAATTAGATTTATTGTAGGTGGTGAAATAAATGAAGAGGCTACAATATTAGAAAAAACAAGACTATCCGATAGTAAGTAAAAAACGAAAGTTACAGTATCTTTTTGAAACTTTGAAGAGAACAAATTTAAATCTACTCTGTTTTCGAATTTTATGGTATCTGTGCTAGACATTACAGTTAAATTATACTTCGGCTCGTACATTATTTTATCTTCATAGTAGATTTCAATATTCAAATTTTCGTGCTGATTTTGAAGAAAGAAAATAATTAAATAAATAATTAGGCTCATCGTATTAATTTATTATTGCGATCGTGACTTCCACTTTTCTATCCGTTGAAGTCTTCGAATCCTGGTTTGCTTCGGTCTCACCTTTCCACGCTTGAAGAATTTGTTTGCTATCAATACCAAACTTTTTAATTAAATAATTTGAAACCTGTTGGACTCTGTTTTTTGACAGGTTGGTATTATAATTATCGTCAGCGTCCTTGTCGGTAAAACCTGTGATAGTTGCTATCACATCTGGATTGTTTTTTAAAATATTTCCAAGGATGTCTAATTTAGATTTCATTTCATCAAAATCGCCTTCTACCCCGTTTGAACTAAAACTTGATTTGTCATTTTTGAAGAAAATTTGATCTTGTCCAATAATTTCAGCGGAAAAACCTTTCCAAACCGAATAATTTTTGGCGTTATTTGGATTTGAACCTGGAGGAGATTTGTATTTCCCAATTGCTTCACTAATTGCACCTTTCTTAGCTATAAATTTATCGCCTTCTTGTTCAAAATATGTTACCTGGTATTGACGATACAAGACTTGTTCAACACTATTTGGGTTAAGGTTAGCCTTTCTTGTTTTTTGACCATCTGTACTTATATAGTCAACTCCTCCTGTTCCAATTGGATCGATGTTTACTCGTTTGTTAGGATAAACATAAGTTATGCTAATCCAAGTACGGTTATTATACTGAGGTTTGGTGACTACAAGTTCTTCTAGCCCGTCTAGGTCGATTGCATAAATAGGCTTATTTCCTGAGAACTGATAAGGTGTATACCAAGGATAATTTCCATGCAGTGGGTCAAGACTTAAAAATCTCCCCAATCTAGAATTATAGATTCTAAATCCATAATCATATTGATTTCCTAAGCCCGCTACATTATCGTCTTTCTCCTTCCCATTAAATCCAAACCGATACTCCGAAGCACTATAACTCCTTCCATCCATCATCATCCCGAAGGGATAATAATCCGAAGTGCTGGTTATGTCAGGTTGATAGAAGGCAATCAAGCCTCCGTTAGGGTGTGGAAGTTTCCGGTCTGAAACCACCGCTAGCACATTTCCGAGATGGTTTGTTAATTCAAACTGTTTCA
>SHNE01000051.1 GCA_004295015.1 Bacteroidota bacterium
TGCTGTTACAGTACAACTGGTATCACAACAATAAATAACATTGATAGTATTTGCTATAGTAGCTAAACATCCAAGGCTATCTGTGTATGTATATATGATCGTATGTAATCCAAGCGTAGTCGGATAGAAATAATTTCCAACTACTCCCGGTCCGCTAAACACTCCTGTACCACCTGTGCTTGTGACAGGCACCCAGTTTGGATTAACAAACACTAAGATGTTTGATGCATCAAGGAAAATTGAATCTGAATTCTGACATACTTCCTGATACGTTGTCGGCCATTGCAGATCGGGATGCGGGTTGACTGTGATACAAATAGTATCGCTTGTGCAACATAAAATCGGACCCTGACAGCAACATGTTACTACGTAGCAAGTCGTGCCTACCTGAGGGAAAATATCCACAACCGGGCCTTCTCCGACAAATACCGGACCGTCCGGACCCAGCATGGTCCATGTCATAGTTCCGGTACAACCATTTGCGCTGAGTATAACAACATCGCCCTGACAAACAGTTGTATCATTTGCACTTGCTGTTACAGTACAACTGGTATCACAACAATAAATAACATTGATAGTATTTGCTATAGTAGCTGAACATCCAAGGCTATCTGTGTATGTATATATGATCGTATGTAATCCAAGCGTAGTCGGATAGAAATAATTTCCAACTACCCCCGGTCCGCTAAACACTCCTGTACCACCTGTGCTTGTGACAGGCACCCAGTTTGGATTAACAAACACTAAGATGTTTGATGCATCAAGGAAAATTGAATCTGAATTCTGACATACTTCACGATACACAGTTGGCCATTGCAGATCAGGATGTGGGTTGACGGTGATACAAATAGTATCGCTTGTGCAACATAAAATCGGACCCTGACAGCAACATGTTACTACGTAGCAAGTCGTGCCTACCTGAGGGAAAATATCCACAACCGGGCCTTCTCCGACAAATACCGGACCATCCGGACCGAGCATGGTCCATGTCATAGTTCCGGTACAACCATTTGCGCTGAGTATAACAACATCGCCCTGACAAACAGTTGTATCATTTGCACTTGCTGTTACAGTACAACTGGTATCACAACAATAAATAACAT
>SHNE01000004.1 GCA_004295015.1 Bacteroidota bacterium
ACCGGAACTATGACATGGACCATGCTGGGTCCGGATGGTCCGGTATTTGTCGGAGAAGGCCCGGTTGTGGATATTTTCCCTCAAGTAGGCACGACTTGCTACGTAGTAACATGTTGCTGTCAGGGTCCGATTTTATGTTGCACAACTGATACAATTTGTATCACCGTCAACCCGCATCCCGATCTGCAATGGCCGACTGTATATCGTGAAGTATGTCAGAATTCAGATTCAATCTTCCTTGATGCATCAAACATCTTAGTGTTTGTTAATCCAAACTGGGTGCCGGTCACAAGCACAGGTGGTACGGGAGTGTTTAGCGGACCTGGGGTAGTTGGAAATTATTTCTATCCGACTACGCTTGGTTTACATACGATCATATATACATACACAGATAGCCTTGGATGTTCAGCTACTATAGCAAATACTATCAATGTTATTTATTGTTGTGATACCAGTTGTGTAGTGAGTGCCGGGCCGGATATTACAATTTGCGAAGGCAACCCTGCAATTCTCACAGCGGGCGGATGTACAGGAACGATAGTATGGTACAAATTAACAGCAGCCGGGCCTGTAGTCGTAGGACAAGGCCCTGAAGTAGATGTGTTCCCGCAAGTAGGTGTAAGCTGCTATGTTGTCGAATGTTGTTGCCCTGGTCCGGTTGTGTGTTGCTCCACCGACACGATTTGTGTGACCGTAACTCCACATCCGGATCTTCAATGGCCGACAGTTTACCCTGACGTGTGTCAGAATTCAGATTCAATCTTCCTTGATGCTTCAAACATCTTAGTGTTTGTCAATCCTAACTGGGTGCCGGTCACAAGCACAGGTGGTACGGGAGTGTTTAGTGGACCGGGAGTAGTTGGAAATTATTTCTATCCGACTACGCTTGGATTACATACGATTATATATACATACACAGATAGCCTTGGATGTTCAGCTACTATAGCAAATACTATCAATGTTATTTATTGTTGTGATACCAGTTGTACTGTAACAGCAAGTGCAAATGATACAACTGTTTGTCAGGGCG